>NZ_JAHVJM010000004.1:0-575770 GCF_019801245.1 Halomonas sp. DP1Y21-3 | reverse complement strand
CCGTTCGGTCCCGCGGCCTTCTACCTGAAGGGCGTGGCGCCACCGGAGATCAGCCTCAAGGACATCTTCGTCTCGGTGCTGCCCTTTATCGCCCTGCAGCTATGCGTACTCGCGGCGCTTCTGGTGTGGCCCGAGATGGCCATGTGGCTAGTCAACTAGGTCTGAACCCTGACGGCGAAGGGCGGCAACAGCCGCCCTTCGCTTTATCATGGGGCTGAGTTTTCCTTCTTTTCGACTTCGAGGACTTTGCGATGAACGACGCTCAACGTCGCGTGCTGGACGCTGCCATGGCCGAGACGCCGCTGGTGGCGATCCTGCGTGGTATCACGCCGGACGAGATCGAGCCGGTCTGTCACGCCCTGGTCGAGGCCGGTTTCCGGCTGATCGAGATTCCGCTCAACTCGCCTGAGCCCTGGGTCAGCATCGAGCGCGCCGTGGCCTGTTGTCCCGACGACGTCTTGATCGGTGCCGGCACGGTGCTCGACGAAGACGATACCGCTCGGCTTGCCGAGCTCGGGGCGCCGTTGATGATCACCCCCAACACGGAGGCCGAGCTGGTGGCGCTGGGCGCCGAGCGTGGGCTTGCGCCGATGATCGGCTGCATGACCCCGACCGAAGCCTTGGCCGCGGCGCGGGCAGGGGCGACGGCACTCAAGCTGTTCCCGGCGGCACGCCTGGGTACCGGCTACTTCAAGGACATCAGTGCGATCCTGCCCAAGGGCCTGCCGGTGCTGGCGGTGGGCGGTATCAATCGCTCCAACATGGCCGAGTGGCATGCCGTCGGCATCGCCGGCTTCGGTTTCGGCAGCAACCTCTACAAGCCCGGACGCAGCGCCGTCGAGGTGGGGGAGATCGCACGCGAGCTGGTGGCCGAATGGCAGCGTCTGGCGGCTGACCAGGCAGGCCAGCAAGGGGGTGGCGCATGAGCCGGCGGCTGATCGCCATTGACTGGGGAACCAGCAACTTTCGGGCCTTTCTGGTGGACCGCGACAGCGGCGAGTGTCTCGATAGCGTGCGCTCGGATGCCGGGCTCAAGTCGTTGAGCACGGACGAATTCCCGCATTACTGCGAGGCCCAGGTCGGGGCCTGGCGAAAGGGCGGTGAAGTGCCGGTCTACCTGTCGGGCATGGTCGGCTCGGCGCGGGGCTGGAGCGAAGCACCGCAGCTCGAGGTGCCGCGTTCGGCCACCGACCTGGCCGACAATGTCGTAGCGGCGCCGGGGCTGGACAACGCCTGGATCGTGCCTGGCCTCAAGGTGGTGCGCGAGGATCACGTCGACGTGATGCGCGGCGAGGAGATCCAGGCCTTCGGTGCACTGGCGCTGCTGGGCTTGTCCGCCGGGGTCTGCTGTCTGCCGGGCACCCACAGCAAGTGGGCCCGTCTGGAAGGAGAGCGGCTGATCGACTTCTCCACGGTGATGACCGGCGAGCTCTATCATGCGGTGCGGTTTCATACCCTGCCGGGAGAGCCGGCCAGGGGCAGCGACGCCCACGACGCCGATGGCTTTGCCCAGGGGCTGGCGGCGGCGGACCATCCGGCGGGCTTGATGCACGCCCTGTTCGAAGGCCGAAGCCGCCACCTGTACGCAGGACTTGGCGCCCACCAGGTGGGCAGTTTTCTGTCCGGGGTGCTGATCGGTGCCGAGGTGCTGGCCCAGCGCGAGCATCTGCTGGACCACCAGGGCGCGGTGGTACTGGTCGGCTCGTCCAGTCTCAATCCGCTCTACCGCCAGGCGCTGGAGCGCCAGGGCATTCGCGTCGAGGAAGTCGACAGCGACAACGCCACCCTGGCCGGGCTGGTTGCCTTGGCTGAACGCCACCGCGCGGGCTGATTGACTGGGCCAGGTCACCAGGGCTGAATTACCCAGGCCTCGTCACCCAAGCCTAGTCACCAGTGTCTTGATCATCGGCGTCATGTCATCAGCGATGATATCTGCACGCCAGCGGTGGGGAGGCGAGGCCGAAGCCTGGGAGGTGGCCCAAATGGGCCATCACAGGCATCAAGGACCGGTGACCGATGCAGTTTCGGGACGGTCCTTGATGTCCGCTGGTGCTTGATGCCTATCTAGACTGCTTTCAGGTGCCAGGTGCCAGGTGCCAGGTGCCAGGTGCCAGGTGCCAGGTGCCAGGTTTCAGGTACCAAGAACCAGGCGATTACCAGGTACGGCGTGGCCATATCAAGGCGCGGCCGCCAGGATTCAGGACGGGCGGAACTCGCCACTGGCGGTGGAGGACAGACCGTCAAAGGCACCATGACCGACAAAGGTCATGTCGTTGAAATCCAGCACGTAGCGCAGCGCCAGCTGTTGCTCCTCGAGTCCGTAGACGAAGATCCGGTGCTCATCGACCGGGGTCGCCAGGTAGGCGGAGCTGATGTCCTGAGCTTTCTGGGACGGTGAATTGCCGCCCAGGCGATGGCGCATGCGGGTGGCATTCTCGAAGACGACGCCCCAGGTGGTGCCGTCACAGTTGAATTCAAACGTCTTGCCTACCATTGGATCTGTCATGGGAGCCTCCTGTCTGCTGATATCGACGCGCTGGCCAACTGTACTGACTCATCAGTAACGTGCCGTCCGATAACGTGCTGACGAGTTACGTACTGACCAGCGACGCGCTGATGTCGACGTTCCGTTGTCGACGGCCGGTTGTTGCCGCGATTTGCCGGGATGCGGTTAACGCTGTTCGCCGTCGGTGCTGGTGGTCGACCAGAGTTGCAACATGACGACTTGGTGACAATTCTACGGACTTCATTACTGCTGCGTGGGCGAGAAACTTTGCCTTCGCGCTATCACCGATAAAAAAGCTGACAGCAGCCTGTCAGGAAAGGGCGACTCCGAGGTCGGGTCTCACTGCGACAGGTCGTTCAGCGCTGGCATTCAGGACTATCGACGGCTCGCCAGCTGTGCCAGGAAGTTATCGATGATGGCATCGGGGGTCATCTGGATATCGCAACGGATGGCCTCGTCATCACCTGGCATTTCCAGGGTGGCGAGCTGACTCTTGAGCATATGCTCGCCGGCGAAGAAGTGCTGTCCACGGCTGTTCAGCCGCTCCAGCAGGACCTCGTAGCTGCCATGCAGATAAAGAATCTCAAGCGCGGGTGCTCCTTCACGCAGCAGGTTACGGTACTGGCGCTTGAGCGCCGAGCAGCCGATGACAAGCGATTGTCCCTGCTGCTGATGCTCCCGGTAGAGCCCTGCCAGGGTGGCAAGCCAGCCCTGCCGATCCTCGTCGGTGAGCGGTTCTCCGCGGGACATCTTGGCGATGTTTTCGGGGCTGTGATGGTCATCACCGTCGATAAACAACGCGCCGGTTCGTTCGGCCAGCAGTTTGCCGATATACGATTTTCCCGAACCGGACACGCCCATGACGAGCAGGCAAGAAGGAGAGGAAAGGCCGCAGGATCGAGACGATGTTGTCATAGGTGGCGCCGAAAATTGTCTGCAAGATGGAAGCGTTATCCTAGCATTTTCACCTTGAGAATTCTCGGCGCCGGGCGTCTCGATACCGTTGTCGAAAGCGCTGTCGATACCGGTGTCGAAAGCGCTATGCGAACCAGCGCTGTATCAGCGATAGCCGCTCATCAGTTCGCGAATCAGGGGGCTGTCGGCGTCACGCAGGGTCGGCAGTTCGAAGCGTGCCCTGGCGATGGCGGTACGCGACAGTTCGGCGCAGATCAGGGTCTCGCGATCTTCGGCCTCGGCCAGGCTCTCGCCGCGTGGCCCGAGGATGCGCGATCCGCCCCAGAAATGGCTGTCGCCTTCGGGTCCATAGCGGTTGGCCATCAACACCGGCGTGCCATAGGTCATGGCGTAGAAGCGCACGTTGAGTGCCCAGTTTTCCTCGTTGGAAAAGTCCTCGGAGACGATGCCGGAGGCCGAATTGATCGGTGCACACAGTACCGTCGGCCGTGCCAGCAGGGCGGCATGCACCAGCGCCGGATTCCACAGGTCGGCGCAGATCATCGAGGTGGTGCTCCAGCCGGGGCGCACCGCCACCTCGGTCAGCCTGGCGCCATGGCTGAACCACTTGCCTTCCTCGAGTCCGCCGTAGGTGGGCAGGTTGAGCTTGCGATGCACCGCCGCGATGCGACCGTCCTGGAGGATCGCCAGGGCGTTGTAGATCTCGCCGGGGCTCGCTTCCTCGACGAAGCCGACGATGACCTGCATGCCGGCGGCCGCCTTGGCCAGCTGGACCAGCCGCGGGTCTTCCGATGGCATGGCCACCTCCAGCACCCGCGGGCCCAGGCCATAACCGGTCAATGAGAGCTCGGGAAAGACCAGCAATTCCACGCCACGACGGCGGGCGTCATGAATCACGTCGAGGTGATGGGCGAGATTGGCCTCGACGTCACCAAGGCGCGCGTTGATCTGGGCGCAGGCGACCTGTAGCTGGTCCTGATGCTGCTTGGCCTGATGCTGCATTGCTGGAATTCCTGAGGGTGGGGGCAGGGCGCCACAAGGTGCCGCAATTTGCCCGGCGGATCAACGTTCCTCACTGCTGTCGCTGTTGTCTCTGCTGCGCCCGGGCGTTGCGTCGCGGGGGGTACCGCTTTCCTGGGGCGGCTGCAGCTTGCGCTTGAGCAGGCGAAAGCCAATCCAGTGGATGACGGCAAGCCCGACGAGGACCGCGGCGATAAGGAGATAGAAGCGAGTGTCCATAGAAGGGGCTCCGTTTGAGGCCCCGGACCGCCCGGGGCCGAAAAAATGCCTGACAGCAACATCTTCTATACGTCAAAAAGACAGACGGCGAGGCGACCTGGGTCAAGCGCCGACGAAACCAGGCGCTTGTCAGACGAGCCCTAGGCGCTGTCCGAAAAGTCGACGAGCGAAGGTTAGACAAGGCAAAAATCGGTGAGAAAGCGCAGCTTACGGGGTGTAAATGAGCATTTTGATCCGATTTTTAACGCCGTATTACCGAGCGCAGGCACTTTTCAGACAAGCCCTAACGACCTCCGGCGGGGTCGATAAAGGACCCCGTGACATAGGAGGCCGCGTCGGACAGCAGCCAGACGATGGCCTCGGCGACCTCTTCCGGGCGACCGGCACGCCCCAGCGGACAGCCCGGCCCGAGTTCAGCCAGCCGCTCCGGTCGACCCGCCCGGGCATGGATATCGGTCTCGATCAGCCCTGGACGTACGGCATTGACGCGAATGCCACGGGGGCCCAGTTCCTTGCTCAAGCCGATGGTCAGGGTATCCAGTGCGCCCTTGCTGGCGGCGTAGTCGACGTACTCGTTGGGTGAGCCCAGGCGAGAGGCCATGGAGCTGACGTTGACCAGGGCGCCATGGTCGACCAGAGCGCGCGCGGCTTCCCGGGCGACCAGCAGGGCGCCGAGCACATTGGTATCGACCACCTGACGCAGGCGCTCCACTGACATATCCGCCAGTGCCATGGAGGGCGCCACGATACCGGCGTTGTTGACCACCCCGGTGATCGGGCCCAGACGTTGTCGCGTGCTGGCAAACAGCGCCATCACCTGGGCCTCCTCGACCACGTCGGCCTGAAGGGCAATGGCGCCGTCTTCGCCGGTCAGCGCCTGACAGGCTGCCAGGGTGTCCCGGGCGGCAGCGTCATCGCTGCGGTAGCTGAAGGCGACTCGCGCACCGGCACGGGCGCAGGCCAGGGCGGTGGCGCGGCCGATGCCGCGGGAGCCGCCGGTGATCAAGATGACGTCGGAAGGGGCGAAAGGCATGGCGAATCCTCGGGTAGCGGTCTCATCTGCCTATCCTTGGCGCTTTCACTGCGCTTGTCACCCTTGCCACCTTTGTCACCCATGGCACCTTTGTCACCCTAGCCACCTCCCGTCATGTTCGACGCCCTGGGCTCACGCGTTCAAGGTTGTCCCAGCAACCTCAGCAGATCGCCGATGGGGCGTGTTTCCAGGGTGCCGACGACCTCCTCGATCTCATTGGCGCGTGCGCCCAGCACCGGGCTTGCCAGGGCCTGAAACTTGGCCGCGATCTCGTCATCGCTCAGCGGATTGTGAGGATTGCCGCGGGCTTCCATGGCAGGGCTTTGAATACGGCGGCCATCGCGCAGGTGCAGCGTAGCGCTGGCCCAGCGCTCGGCCGGAAAGCGTGCGTTGTATTCATCGCATTCGGTGATCGTCACCCGCCGTGACAGCGCCACGAGATCGTCGTCGCCGAGATCCCTGCTGATGGCGGCGACGTCGATGGTGCCTCGATCGAGGGCGCAGGCGACCGACCAGGGCAGGCTGTACTGGGCCTGTTCGGTCGTGGTCGGGGCGACGGTGTGCAGGCGCCTGGCTTCGTGGAAGGTGGTGATCTCGATGCGTTCGATGTTCTCCACCTGGCGTTCGGCGGCGGGTATGGCGAGTACCGCCTCCACCGCCGGCTGGGCCCAGCGGCATACCGGATAGGCCTTGAAGTACTGCTGTGACAGGTAGTCGCGCCGTCCCAGATCGCCCCAAACTGCGGATTGCTGCTCATCGCACAGGGTCACCGCCGGGGCTCCGGTGAAGCCGTCCTCGGCCAGCAGCGTGGCCGCGACGCCGGCCTGGGCACCCCAGCCGGAGCCATCCTTGAGCATGGTGGGGTGATCGATGCAGCGCATCATCTGGCTGCGCGGGCCATAGAATTCGGCGATGCCGAGGGCGTGTTCCAGCTGGGCCGGGGCGAGGCCCTTGAGGCGCGCGGTCACCGCTGCCACGCCGAGGGCATTCCAGGCCCCTGAGGTGTGGTAGTCGGGGCTCGAGGCGTGCAGCGCGATGCCGGCCCGGGTGGCGATCTCGTAGCCCATCGCCAGCAGGCCGAGAAAATCCCTGCCGCTGACCTGCTCGATCTCGGGCAGCGCCAGCAGTCCCGGCAGGATGGCGACGCCGGCGTGGCCCTTGGTCAGCACCTGGCCGTCGTGGGCGTCGAGTGCATCGATCAGCCAGGCGCCGTGCAGGGCGACGCCGGTAGCGGACGCCGTTGATGACGCGAACAGCAAGGGGCGATCCCCCGCGTGCTGCACCCTGACGTAGCGCCGTGCGTGCTCGGCCAGGGCAGTGTCGGTGGCGCCGGCGGCGACGCCGATCAGGTCGATCAGGCAGCGCTTGGCGTGGTGGCACTGAGCGTCATCGAGGCGGTCGAGGGGAGACGTGAGGATCCAGTGGATGACGTCCCGGGAAGTGCTCATGGGGAGGTCCTTTGTCGAACAGGGGAGCAGCAAGGGAGGAGGTGGGGCGACCGGTTGTGCTGGTTGAGTGCCCGGTTGCCGCACGCTGGCGAGCTAGGGCTTGTCTGAAAAGTGCCTGCGCTCGGTAATACGGCGTTAAAAATCGGATCAACATGCTCATTTACACCCCGTAAACTGCGCTTTCTCACCGATTTTTGCCTTGTCTAACCTTCGCTCGTCGACTTTTCGGACAGCGCCTAAGAAAAAGGCCCCCGAACGGGGGCCTTGAAGGGTCACAGCAGGTCGTTGTCCTCGAGGAAGGACTCGGCGACGTCCTCGATGGTCTCGCGCTCGACGTCCACTCGGGCGTTGAGGCTCGCCATGGTGTCGTCATCGAGCAGCGCCGACAGCGCGTTCATCTGCTCTGCGAGTTCCGGGTTGGCGTCCAGGGTGTCCTGGCGGACCACCGGGGTCAGGGCGTAGGCCGGGAAGAAGCCCTGGTCGTCTTCGAGGATCTGGAAGTCGAAGGCCGGCACACGACCGTCGGTGGCAAACACCAGGCCGATATCGACCTGGCCGTCGCGCAGCGCCTGATAGACCAGGCCGGAGTCCATGCGCTTGACGGCGCCACGCTCGACGCGGAAGTCGTAGGCGCGCTGCAGCGGACGCCAGCCGTCTTCGCGGGCGTAGAACTCGGCGTTCATGGCAAAGGCAAGCTCTTCACCGTCATTCACCGCAGACGCCAGGTCGGACAGCGTACTGATGCCCGTTTCCTCCACGCTTTCGGCGCGCATGGCCAGGGCGTAGGTGTTGTTGGCGGCGGAAGGCTCGAGCCACACCAGGCCCTTCTCGCCGTCCAGTTCCTTGACGCGCTGGTAGGTCTCGTCGGCGGACAGCGATTCGGTGACGTCGTTGTAGTTGATCAGCGAGGTGCCGGTGTACTCCCAGTAGAGGTCGATCTGGCCGTTTTCCTGAGCCTGGCGCAGCACCGCCGAGCCCATGCCGGCGCGGGTGTCGACGTCGTAGCCGAGCCCGTCCAGATACTGGGTGGTCATGCTGGCCAGTAGTTGCTGCTCGGTGAAGTTCTTGCCACCGATCACGATCTCGTCGGCACTGGCGGTAGCCGTAGCGGTAAACAGGGCCAGGCCGGTCAGGGTGGTCATCAGGGTCTTCATGCGAATATCTCCTTGCAGGGTGTCGTTGTTGGAAAGCCCAGGTGTTCAGGCCCGCGCCGGATTGACGCCGCGCGGCACCACGATGAAGGCCACGCCGGCCACCAGGGCGTCCACCAGGATCGCCAGCAGGGCGGTGGGGATGGCCCCGGACAGCATCATGATCGGATCGTAGAGATCGATGCCGGTGAAGATCAGCTCACCCAGTCCGCCTGCGCCGATCAAAAAGGCCAGGGGCACCGTGCCGACGTTGATGGTCAGGGCGGTACGGATACCGGCAAAGATGACGTAAAGGGCATTGGGCAGTTCCACCTTGAAAAGGCGCTGGGTCGGTGACATGCCAATCCCGGCAGCGGCCTCCTTGAGCGCCGGCGAGACGCCCTTGAGTCCGGCGTAGGTGTTGCGCGCGATGGGCAGCAGGGTGGCCACGAACAGGCCAAACACCGCCGGCACGGTACCGATGCCGAGAAAGCTCATGGACAGCGCCAGCACCGCCAGGGTGGGGATGGTGGTGCCGACGTTGAGCACCTGCATCATCGATTCCGCGGCCTTGGCCATGCTCGGGCGCGACAGCCACACCCCCAGCGGGATCGCGACCAGGATCGCCAGGCTGCCCGACAGCAAGGTCAGCCACAGGTGCTGGACCACCAGATACTGGACGTCGGGCAGGTACCACAGGAAGTCATCGATGGCGCCGCTGGCCTGGGCCCATACCCCGAGCAGGAAGATGACAATCAGGGCAAGGACGAGTCCGGCGCTTTTCAGGCTTCGAATCAGCATCGGCTCACTCCTTGGGCTCGGCGGCCACGGCGGACGTCTCGCGCTGCTTGGTACGGAAGCGGGCGCCCAGGTGGTGGGTCATGGCGCGTTGGGTGATCTGCCCGCAGACGCGGCCCTCCTCGTCGACGCAGGGCAGCCAGGTGATGTCCTGGGCGAACATCAGCGAGGCCACCTTGCGCAGGTCGTCGTCGAGACTCACCGTGGCCGGCACGTTCTGGAAGTGGTCGCGGCAGTAGCCCTTGGTGGTGCGGGCCAGGGAGCGGCTGATCAGGCCCACCGGCTGGCGCTTGTCGTTGATCATCAGGATCGAATTCTGGTAGCCGAAGTCGTCGATGCGTGCGAGCGCCGTGGTCAGGGTGTCCTCCGGCTTGACGGTACCGATCTCATCGCTGACCACTTCGGCGACCTTGACCAGATTCAGCCGCTTGAGCGCGCGGTCCTCGCCCAGGAAGGACTCGACGAAGGCATTCTTCGGCGCCGCCAGCAGGTCGTCGGGGGACGAATACTGCACCAGCTTGCCCTCACGGAAGACCGCGACCCGATCCCCCATCTTGATCGCCTCGTCGATATCGTGGCTGACGAACATGATGGTCTTCTTCAGGTCCTGCTGCATCTTCAGGAATTCATCCTGGATCACCGCCCGGTTGATCGGGTCGATGGCGCCGAAGGGCTCGTCCATCAGCATCACGGGGGGATCGGCGGCCAGTGCCCGGGCCACACCGATACGCTGCTGTTGACCACCGGACAGCTCGGACGGATAGCGCTTGAGAAAGGCGTCGGGTTCCAGCGCGATCATGCGCATCAGCTCGCGGGCACGCTCCTTGTAGCGCGCCTTGTCCCAGCCCAGCAGCTTGGGCACCACCGCGATGTTCTCCTCGATGGTCATGTTGGGGAACAGGCCGATCTGCTGGATGACGTAGCCGATGTTGCGGCGCAGGTCCTGGGTGTCCATGCCGGTGGTGTCATCGCCATTGATGAACACCTTGCCGGAGGAGGGCTTCACGATCCGGTTGATCATCTTGAGGGTGGTGGTCTTGCCGCAGCCGGAGGGGCCGAGCAGGATGCAGATCTCGCCGCTGGGGACCTCCATGTTGATGTGGTCGGCGGCGACGACCGCGCCCTTGGGCGTATCGAAGACCTTGGTCAGGTTTTCCAGACGAATCATGAGCAAATCCTTGTATGCAAGTCGGCGTCGGCGAGCTCCGGGTCGTCGATGGGCGTCGACGGTGCCGCTGTCGAGGCGGCGGCTCACCTGTTGTCGTATCGACGTTCCGGCTGCGCTCGGGCGGTGTGGCGTACAGGACGCCAGCCGCCGCAGCGGCATTTCCGCGACGTTGCCGGAACACAAATGATCAGGCGGCGTTGGCGGCGCCTTCCATGCCCTTGGGCGTGAAGCGCTTCTGCACCGCCAGCAGGCCGTAGTCGACGATGATCGCCAGCAGGCTGACCGCCACCGCGCCGACGATCAGCTGGCGCGGGTCGGACTGGGAGATACCACGGCTGATAAAGGTGCCGAGACCGCCAGCGCCGATATAGGCGGCGATCGCCATGACGCCGATATTGAGCACCACGGCGGTGCGCACCCCGGCCATGATCACCGGCACCGCCAGCGGGATCTCGACCATCCGCAGGCGTTGCCGGTGGCTCATGCCGATGCCACGGGCAGCCTCGCGCAGGGCCGGGTCGACGTTGTTGATGGCGGTGTAGGTGTTACGAATGATCGGTAATTGGGAGTACAGCAGCACCGCGATCACCGCCGGCAGGTAGCCGATGCCCTGACCGATCAGCGACAGCACCGGAATCATGATCCCGAACAGCGCGATGGAGGGCACGGTGACGATGATCGACGCGGCGTAGAGCACCGCCTGGGCGACGCGCTCGTTGCGGGTGATGGCGATGCCGATGGGCACCCCGGTGAGGGTGGCGATGCCGACGGCAACGCCCACCAGCGAGATGTGCTCGAGGGTCCGGGACAACAGCAGGTCGGCGTTGTCCAGGGCGTACTGAATCAGTTCCAAGGCAATAGCTCCTGTCGAGGCCTCGCGGCGGGGTGAGTCGGGCCTGTGAACGACCCTGGGCCAGGACACACGCCATCGGCTCGGCCTGACAAGAGGCGAGGCGTTGCGTTCACTGGCCGTTGATACGGCACAAGCTTAGCAGAATGAAGTATCTATTTGGTTTGATCATGAATGACGATCTGCAATGACGGGAATTGATGGATCTGATGCTTGGGGGTGAGGCTGTCAACCCGGACGCATAGTTAAAGTAAATGAGAATGATTGGTTTTATTGTGTCTATCGGCGGCGATCGTGCCGAGAACGTGAGGGCTATCGACGTGATAGATGTGTGCCGCTCTTCACATGGAGGTTATACAGGACTAAAATGGTCCCCAATCGAAGCAGGGGCTGAGCCCTGCACCGACGAGGGGAACTCCCCGAGGAGATGGGCATGCTGAAGCTTTCCCGGTTGACGGACTATGCGGCGGTGGTGATGGCACAGATCGCACGTCACCCCCAGCAGCCGCACGCCGCCGGAGAGCTCGCCGAAGCGGTGCAGTTGCCTCACCCCACGGTGAGCAAGACGCTGAAGATGCTGGTGCGCGCGGGACTGCTGGTGTCCCGGCGCGGCGCCCAGGGTGGCTACTACCTGGCGCGTCCTGCCTCGGAGATCACCGCCAGCGACATCATCGCGGCCATCGAAGGGCCGGTGGCGGTGACCGAATGCAGCCACGCCGATGGCGAATGCGACCTGGCCTCCACCTGCGGGGTGGCCGACAACTGGCAGCGAGTGTCGCTGGCGATCCGCGAACTGCTCGACAGCATCACCCTGGCGCACCTGGCCGACAGTGCGCCGCTGAAGCTGCCGATTCGCCTGCCGATCCAGAGCATCAGCCTGGCGGCGGAAGCCTGACCAGCGCCTCATCGACATCGACTTCATTACCCTGGGCGGGTAACGCCCGCCGACCGAACCGTCCGGGAGGGGACACATCATGGCAAGTCAGGAAATGGAACAGCTCGTCCGTCGCGAATATAAAGAAGGATTCGTGACCGACATCGAGAGCGACACGATCCCGCCGGGGCTGGATGAAGACACCATCGCCTTCATCTCCAAGAAGAAGGGTGAGCCGCAGTGGATGCTCGATTGGCGCCTGGACGCCTACCGTCAGTGGCTGAAGATGACCGCGCCGTCCTGGGCCCATCTGGACTATCCGCCCATCGACTATCAGGCGATCTCGTATTTCAGCGCGCCCAAGCGTGAGGAAGACAAGCCCCAGAGCCTCGACGAGGTGGACCCCAAGCTGCTCGAAACCTACGAGAAGCTGGGCATCCCGCTGCATGAGCGTGCGGCCCTGGCTGGCGTCGCCGTGGACGCGGTGTTCGACTCGGTGTCGGTGACCACCACCTTCAAGGACAAGCTGGCCGAGGCCGGCGTGATCTTCTGCTCCATCTCCGAGGCGATCCGCGACTATCCGGAGCTGGTCAAGCAGTACCTGGGTACCGTGGTGCCGACCAGCGACAACTACTTTGCCGCGCTCAACTCGGCGGTGTTCACCGACGGCTCGTTTGTGTTCGTGCCGGAAGGCGTGACCTGCCCGATGGAGCTGTCCACCTACTTCCGCATCAACGCCGCCAACACCGGCCAGTTCGAGCGCACCCTGATCGTGTGCGAGAAGAAGGCCCAGGTGTCCTACCTGGAAGGCTGCACCGCACCGATGCGTGACGAGAACCAGCTGCACGCCGCGGTGGTGGAACTGGTGGCGCTGGAAGACGCCAGCATCAAGTACTCCACGGTGCAGAACTGGTATCCGGGTGACGAGGACGGCAAGGGCGGCATCTACAACTTCGTCACCAAGCGTGGCGACTGCCGTGGCGACCGTTCCCACATCAGCTGGACCCAGGTCGAGACCGGCTCTGCCATCACCTGGAAGTACCCGTCCTGCATCCTGCGTGGCAAGGACTCCATCGGCGAGTTCTACTCGGTGGCGGTGACCAACGGTCGCCAGCAGGCCGATACCGGCACCAAGATGATCCACCTGGGCGAGGGCTCCAAGTCCACCATCGTCTCCAAGGGTATCTCCGCCGGGCGTTCCAACCAGTCCTATCGTGGTCTGGTCAAGGTCGGCCCGCGGGCCAAGGGTGCGCGCAACTTTACCCAGTGTGATTCGCTGCTGATCGGCGATACCTGCGGTGCCCACACCTTCCCGTACCAGGAGATCGGCAACTCGACGGCCACGGTGGAGCACGAGGCGACCACCTCCAAGATCGGCGAGGACCAGCTGTTCTACTGCCAGAGCCGCGGTATCTCCGAGGAAGACGCGGTCAACATGATCGTCAACGGCTTCTGCAAGGACGTCTTCCAGGAGCTGCCGATGGAGTTTGCGGTCGAGGCAGAGGCGCTGCTCAACGTGACGCTCGAAGGCGCGGTGGGCTGACCCCCGGCGCTACATTCCACCCTTATTCGTTTTTCTCCCGCCGCCCGGCGCGGCGGGCATCGCAAAGGTGTCTACATGCTCGAAGTCAAGGATCTCCACGTCACCGTCGAGGGCTCTGAAATCCTCAAGGGTCTGACCCTGTCCATCCAGCCTGGCGAAGTGCACGCCATCATGGGTCCCAATGGCGCCGGCAAGTCGACCCTGTCCGCCGTCATCGCGGGCAAGGACGGCTACGAGGTGACCGCGGGCTCGATCACCTTCGAGGGCAAGGATGTCCTCGAGATGGAGATTGAAGAGCGCGCCCAGGCCGGTCTGCTGCTGGGCTTTCAGTACCCGGTGGAAATCCCGGGGGTCAAGAACATCTACCTGCTCAAGGCGGCGCTCAACGCCCAGCGCGAGGCGCGCGGCGAGGGCGAGATTCCGGCACCCGAGTTCATGAAGCTGATCAAGGAAAAGGTGTCCTTCATGAAGATGGACAACAGCTTCCTGCAGCGTGCCGTCAATGAAGGCTTCTCCGGCGGCGAGAAGAAGCGTAACGAGATCCTGCAGATGCTGGTGCTGCAGCCCAAGCTCGCGATGCTCGACGAGATCGACTCCGGCCTCGACATCGACGCCATGAAGGTGGTGGCCGATGGGGTCAACTCGCTGCGCAGTGAAGATCGCGGCATCCTGCTGGTGACCCACTACCAGCGCCTGCTCGACTACATCGTGCCCGACCACGTCCACGTGCTGGTGAACGGCCGGATCGTCAAGAGCGGCGGCGCAGAGCTTGCCCATGAACTCGAATCCCGTGGCTACGACTGGGTCGTAGAGGAGCCCGCTGCATGAGTGATGTGCAACGCTTTCTCGATCGTCTGAACGAGCGCAGCGAGGCGCGCCGCGGCGAACCCACCTGGATCGCCGCACGGCGCCAGGCCGGTGCGGCCCGCTTCGAGGCGATGGGCTTTCCCGATCGCCGCGTCGAAGAGTGGAAGTACACCGACGTGCGCGCCATCAGTCGCACCGACTTCCAGCTCACAGGCTCTGCCGAGTTTTCCCAGGCCAGCGCCGCTGCCCTGACGCTGCCGCTGGACGCCCACCGTCTGACCTTCGTCGACGGCGTCTTTTCCAGCGCCCTGTCGGACCTGTCCGAGCTGCCGGGTGGCGTGCAGGTGCAGCCGCTGTCCCAGGCCCTGGAAGAGAACCATGAGGCCGTCGGCGGCCCGCTGGGGCGCCTGACCGGGGTCGAATTCTCGGCCTTCTCGGCGCTCAACACCGCCTTCTTCGAGGAGGGCGCGCTGGTGCGCCTGGCGCCCGGCACCGTGGTCGACAAGCCCATCGTGCTGCAGTTCCTGTCCCGGGCCAACGAGGCGCCGGTGATGAGCCACCCGCGTATCCTGATCGAGGCGGGCGGACGCAGCCAGGCCACCGTGATCGAACACCATGTGGGTGAAGAGGGCGCCGCCAACTTCACCAACCTGGTGGAAGAGGTGATGCTCGATCGTGGCGCCAACCTGACCCACTACAAGCTGGTGGAGTCGCCCGAGCAGGACCTGCACGTGGCCAGTATCCACGTGGAGCAGTGCCGCGACGCTCAGTTCACCTCCTTCAACATCACCCTCGGTGGTGGACTGGTGCGCAACGACCTGGTCAGCGACCTCAATGGCCAGGGCGCCGAGGTGACCTTCAATGGTCTGTTCTACGGCCAGAATCGCCAGCATGTAGACAACCACACCCTGGCCAACCACAACGCGCCCCACACCTTCTCCCACGAGAACTACAAGGGCATCCTCGATGACCGCGCCCACGGCGTGTTCAACGGCAAGGTGATCGTCAAGCGCGACAGCCAGAAGATCGAGGCCGACCAGAGCAACGCCAACCTGCTGCTCTCCGATCGCGCCCAGATCGACACCAAGCCCGAGCTCGAGATCTACGCCGACGACGTCAAGTGTTCCCACGGCGCCACCACCGGTCAGCTCGACGAGGAAGCGGTGTTTGCCCTGCGTACCCGCGGGCTGGACGAGGCCACCGCACGTGGACTGCTGACCCTGGCCTTCGCCGGTGAGGTGATGGACCAGGTGAACCTGGACGCGGTGTCCGAGCGGGTCGAGCTGACCGTGGCCGGCAAGCTGCCCGAGCGCTTCCACCTGGCCGGTCTGGTGGAAGCCGCCGTGGCCCTCAACGAGGACTGAGCATGACCCACTTCAGCGATCTGCTGCTCGATGTGGCGAGGGTGCGCAAGGACTTCCCGATCCTCGATCGGGAGGTCCACGGCAAGCCCCTGGTCTATCTGGACAACGCCGCCACCAGCCAGACGCCACGTCAGGTGATCGAGGTGTTCGATCACTACTACAGCCAGATGAATGCCAATATCCATCGTGGCCTTCACACCCTGGCCGACGAGGCCACGGCGGCCTTCGAGGGCACCCGTGAGACCGTGCGTGCCTTTGTGAACGCCGCGAGCACCCGCGAGATCGTGTTCACCCGTGGCACCACCGAGGCGATCAACCTGGTGGCCCAGAGCTGGGGGCGCGCCAACCTCGGTCCCGGTGACGAGGTGCTGATCTCCCAGCTCGAACATCACTCCAATATCGTGCCCTGGCAGCTGCTGGCGGCCGAGCGCGGCTTCACCATCAAGGTGATCCCGGTGGATGAGCGTGGCGCGCTGGATCAGGACGCCTACCGTGACCTGATCGGCGAGCGCACCCGGCTGGTGGCGGTCAATCACGTCTCCAACGCCCTCGGTACCATCAACCCGGTGGCCGAGATGGCTCGGGTCGCCCATCAGCACGATGCGCTGATTCTGGTGGATGGCGCCCAGGCGGCACCCCATGAGCCGATCGATGTTCAGGCCATCGGTGCCGACTTCTACGCATTTTCGGGGCACAAGGTCTATGGTCCCACCGGCGCCGGCGTGCTCTACGGCCGCGAGGCGCTGCTCGAGGCCATGCCGCCCTGGCAGGGTGGCGGCGAGATGATCGCCACGGTGTCCTTCGAGACGCCGACCACCTTTGCCGCCATTCCCCACAAGTTCGAGGCGGGCACGCCGGCCATCGCCGAAGTGATCGCCCTGGGCCGTGCCATCGAATGGGTCAACTCGATCGGCCTTGAGCACATCAGCGCCTGGGAGCATCGCCTGCTCGAGCACGCCACCGAAAGCGTGGCGGCGGTGGATGGCCTTCGCGTGCTGGGCACCGCGCCGGACAAGGCAGGCGTCTTGTCCTTCGTGGTCGACGGCGTGCATAGCCAGGATATCGGTCTGCTGATCGACCAGCTCGGCGTGGCGATTCGTACCGGCCACCACTGCGCCCAGCCGCTGCTGGCCCAGTTCGGCGTCGATGCCACCTGTCGCGCTTCCTTTGCGGCCTACAACACCCCGGAGGAAGTCGACGTGCTGGTCGAGAGCCTCCAGCGGGTGATCAGCATGCTGCGCTGAAGCAGCAGGGCGGCTCGGGGCGGCGCGTGCCGCCTCGAGCCCTGGTTGGCAAGGGAGTCATTCGGCGTACCCGCCTAAGGAATTGCATGAGCGAACACGATCAGATTGCTCAACTGAGCAAGGGCCAGCAACTGCCGTTGCAGCGGGACGTGGAGGTCATCTCCATTCCCTTCGGCAAGACGGTGACGCTTGACGAGGACAGCATCGTCTCGGTGATGCAGGCCAAGGGCAGCACCCTGAGTGTTGCCTACGAGGGACGTCTGTACCTGATCGAGGGATCCAACCTGGACGCGGTGGGCCTCGAGCCGATGCCACGCCCGACACTGGACCCCGAGGCCGACGATGCGGCGATCGAGGCGTTTGTCTGGGATCAGCTCAGGACTTGTTTCGATCCCGAGATCCCGGTCAATATCGTCGATCTGGGACTGGTATACGGTTGTCGTATCGAGCGCCTGATCAGTGGTGAGCGCATCGTCACCATTCGCATGACCCTGACCGCCCCCGGTTGTGGCATGGGCGATGTGATCGCGGCGGATGCGCGCAACAAGATTCTGGGAGCACCGCAGATTTCCAAGGTGCATACCGAGATCGTCTTCGATCCCCCCTGGAGTCGTGAGATGATGAGCGACGAGGCCAAGCTGGAACTTGGCATGTTCTGACCCGGCCCTCTCTGGCCCGCGCAGCGGGTCCTGACCTCCGCTGTCAATTGGAATCGTCATGCGCGAGCCGCTGTTCACGATGTTTCGTCGCCTGCTGCTGTGTCTCGGTAGCCTGGTCCTGTTGCTCGCCCTGGCCTTCGTCGCGGCCAACGCCTGGGTGGTGGCCACCACCCGCGATCGCATCGCTCCTCGCCTCGTCGAATGCCGCCCCCACCAGGTCGGCATCGTCTTCGGCACCTCCCACTGGACCCGCAGCGGTACCCGCAATCCCCACTTCGAAGGGCGCATGATCGCCGCCGCCCGGTTGATGAACGAGGGACGTCTGCGCCACCTGCTGGTGTCCGGTGACAATGCCACCCGCTACTACAACGAGCCGGTGACCATGTGGCGCGATCTCAAGGCGCGTGGCGTGCGCGAGGTCGACATGACGCTGGACTACGCCGGTTTCAGCACCTTCGATACCCTGGCCAGGGCCCGCGACGTGTTCGAAGTGGAGCGCGCGCTATTGATTACCCAGGACTGGCACCTGCCGCGGGCGCTGTTCATCGCTGATGCCCTGGGACTTGAGGTCGAGGGCTGCCCGGCGCCCGAGAGGGAGGGTTCTCGCTGGCTGATCCTGCGGGAGTGGGTGGCCCGGGTGGCGACCCTGGGCGATCTCTACCTGTGGCAACGAGAGCCGCGCTTTCTTGGCCCGCTGGAGCCTTTGAAGATCGCGGCGCCGGCAGCTCGCATCGAGGCTCGAAGTCTTCACGAGATCATCGATGAGGTGTTGACCAGAGGCGACGCCAGTGCGGCGCCATTGCTGCTGCGCACGCCCGACGCCGACAAGAACTGAGAGCGGCCCCTTTACCCAGGCATCCGCTTCACCAATAAAAACGCCTTGCCGGCAGAGCCTGGCAAGGCGTTTTCGTGGATTGGCGTTGTGGTCGGCGGCGTCAGCGTTTGACGGTTCGACGGCCTGCGCCACGCTTCTGGGCGGTCGACTTCTGCAGGTCGTAGAGCTCGCGAATCAGCGCGCGGCAACCCTTCCATACCTCTTCGATCACCGGCTCGATGGGGCCCGGCAAGGGATGGGTAAACAGGGTGGAGAGGGATTGCATCAGCACCCGCTCCTGCTCGAGCAGCTCGTTGATCAACACCTGTGAGTCGTTGCCGACAAAGCTCTTGAGACGACTCCACAGCCACATGTAGTCGTCGCGTTCGACGTCGGCATCACGCGGCAGCAGGTCGAGGTGTTCGCGCGCCAGCTCCTGGAGCTCGCGCATGGTCTTCTGGCGCGTCTCGAAGTGGGGCTCCAGAGCGTCGCGCAGCGAGGGTCGCAGGCGCTCGAGATTGTCCTGGAAATAGTCGACGCTGTCGGCCAGGGCCTCCAGCAGGCTGTCCATCGCCACCTGGCGATTATCGAGAAACATGCGCGTCACCTCCTCCGGTGACGCAAATTGTGGGGCTCCAGCAGGAGTTTTGCCACCCCTAATGTGGCAAATATTTATGATTCTTGCGGTGGGATAGTCGATCGCTTCGACCTTGGTCGAAAAGCGCTGACAAAGTTGACCAGGTTGCGGCGAGATATCGTCGTAGGCGAAGGACAGCCTCGCGCTTATGAGGGACAACTGATCGCCAATAAGAAGACGGGCGACCGTACTATCGGTCGCCCGTCGGCGTCATCCTTTACGGGGCTTTTATCTTGAGCCCTTGCCGCTTCAGCCCTTGGGTTTGGCCGGCGTACGGGTCCGTGGACGCGCCGTGGCGCTCTTTTCCAGGTGTTCGATGACCAGGCCGGCGATGTCCTTGCCGGTGGCGCTCTCGATGCCCTGCAGGCCGGGCGAGGAGTTCACCTCCATCACCACGGGGCCATGGTTGGAGCGCAGCAGGTCGACACCGGCCACGCGCAGCCCCATGGACTTGGCCGCGCGGATGGCGGTGGAGCGTTCTTCCGGGGTGATACGGATGACGCTGGCGCTGCCGCCGCGGTGCAGGTTGGAGCGGAACTCGCCTTCGGCCGCCTGGCGCTTCATCGCTGCCACCACCTTGTCGCCGATGACGAAGCAGCGGATGTCGGCGCCCTTGGCTTCCTTGATGTACTCCTGAACCATGATGTTGGCCTTCATGCCCATGAACGCCTGGATCACCGATTCCGCCGCCTGGTTGGTCTCGGCCAGCACCACGCCGATACCCTGGGTGCCTTCCAGCAGCTTGATCACCAGCGGGGCGCCCTTGACCATGGTGATCAGGTCCGGGATGTCATCGGGGGAGTGGGCGAAGCCGGTCACCGGCAGGCCGATGCCCTTGCGAGACAGCAGCTGCAGTGAGCGCAGCTTGTCGCGGGAGCGGGTGATGCCGACGCTGTCGTTGAGCACGGTGACGTTCATCATCTCGAACTGACGCAGCACGGCGCAGCCGTAGAAGGTGACCGAGGAGCCGATGCGCGGGATGACGGCGTCGAAGGGCTCGAGTTCCTCACCCTTGTAGTGAATCGACGGATGGTGAGAAGCGATGCTCATGTAGCAGCGCAGCGTATCGACCACCCGGGCCGTATGGCCGCGTTGTTCGGCGGCTTCCACCAGGCGACGAGTGGAGTAGAGATTGCGGTTGCGGGACAGCAGCGCGATATGCATGTGCGAGTCTCCAGGTCAGGGGCGGTGGATCCGTCAGGGTTCGCCGTGCAGAAAGGTGGCGCCGGGCGCCACCAGCAGGCGGCGCAGTGCGCGGCGACCGAGAAGCATGGGGTGGCGCATGTTGCGCCGGTCGGTCAGGGATAGCTCGACGGGAAATTCCAGATCCCCCATCTGCATCTGGGTGCGAATAAAGTAGCGCCACTCGGCCTGGCCGTTGGAGCTGGTGACCTTGCGCCGATCATGCAGGTGCATACGGTACTGGTGTGACGGACTGTCGGGGCCGCCGGCACGGGTGACGAAGCTGACCCACAGGATCTCGTCCTCCTCGAAGGACTCGATCTCCTCGGCGTGCAGCGCCGAGGTGCGAGCGCCGGTGTCCACCTTGGCACACAGATGCAGGTGCATCTGCGGCAGGATCACCATCTCGCGGCGACCGACGACGGCCTGAGCCTGAAAGGGCAGGTCCTTCATGTCTTCTCCTTGTCGCGGGATGCTGCTTGTTATTCAGGCGACGTCCGTTGTCGAACTGTCAGTGGCAACGAACGTCACACGGGCAAGCGAATCAATGACCGCCTGTGCCCTTGACCGCCGCCAGTCGGCGAGCGGTGGCGGAGTCCTTCGGGGCCTGACGCAGCGTCATCAGTACCGGCAGACGCAGCCGGGGGATCTGCGCCAGGTCCCTCGCAACGGCCAGGAAGTCGGCCCCGTCGCATTCGGCGACCCGCTCCAGAAACAGCGGCAGGCGCTCGGCGTGCTCCAGGTGTTGCCAGCCCCGTGCGGCGATTGCCGCGAGGGTGTCCGGGCCGCAGGCATCGCTATCGGCCAGCAAGGCGTCGAACCAGTCACCGGCCAGGCTGTCGGGCGCGTTGCCCACGGCGCGTACACAGGCGCAGAAGGTCTCGATGTCGCCCTGGCTGGCGGCCTGTTCGCCGCGCTGACGCAGCGCCTCCGCAAGCTCTGCTGATAGTGCTACATGTTCCAGACAGTAGCATAGCGATGTCAGCACTTCGCTGTGCAGCTGCGGGATAGCGGCCACCAGCGAGGCCTCAGTCTCGGGAGTGAGACGCGCCACATGGTCGGCCAGCCCCTGCAGGCCCAGCGCCTGCCAGTCGTGGCCACCCTGGCCCGACAGGAAGGCTTCGACCGGCTCAAGGTGCTCGCTGGCGGGACGCTCCAGATCGGCGCTGGCTCGAGCGTGCAGCATCGCCTGAAAGGTCAGGGAAGGGGTGAAGGCCAGCGGGTTGTCCTTCATCAGATTGTCGATCTCGCCGCCGTCGGACTGCTCCAGCGCTTCTGCGCTGCGTCCCAGGGTGGACAGCAGGCGCTCGAGGAAGGCGTCCCGCTGGGCGGCATCCAGAAGGCCCTGTTCGTCCACCGGCAGCGCCAGGAACCAGATCAGCGGGTCGCTCATGTCACCCAGGCGAAACACCAGCGCCAGGCGGGCACGACCCTGCCAGGGTTCCGGCCAGGGGACCTGGCCGCTCTCGAAGTCTGCCAGGGTCTCGAGCGCGCAGGGGTGCACACGCCGTCCCATATGATAGAGACGCACCTCGGCACCGGTCAGGGTGAAAAAGTCGTGAAGACGATGGATCGCTTGCATGGCCCCTCCGAAAGATCAGCGTGCACTCTATCGCGCCGCTCGAGGAGTGTCAGCCGTCCACGGCGGAAATTTGTGCATCCCTCGCACTGAATTTGCTGCACCGCTGGTGAATTTTTGATCAAGCGCCGCGAAAGAGCGTCAGAAGCGGCCCGGCGTCATCTGTCAAAGGGTTATCCACAGGGACATTCAGCGCTTCTGTGAATGAATGATGGTGGGGATAAGTCGATGTTGTGACAGTCAGCCGACGGCGGTCGGCGGTTGCTCCCGGGAAGGGCGATCGCAATAGCAGGAGGCTATGGTTCACCCTGGGATTTTTCACTGCGTCTGCTATCGATTTGGAATATAATGCAGTTCGTTTATTCCAAATCATGCTGAGCCATCGAGCAGCCCAGGGTTGAAGTGGCGATGGATGCCTCCACCTGTCACCCTCCCGGGCCATGCCGCACTGGCCGCCCCAATCGTTTTCAAGGAGCCGTCCATGGTTCGTCATCTGGCTGTTTCTCTTGCCGCCGCAGGTGCCATCGGTCTCGCTGCCGGTGCCCACGCCGACACCCTGAAAGTCGGCATGTCCGGTGGTTACTTTCCCTTTACCTTCGTCGAGCAGGACACCCTCAAGGGCTTCGAGGTCGACGTGATGGAAGCGGTGGCCGAAGAGATGGGCACCGAGGTGGAGTTCGTCACCGCCAACTTCTCAGGGTTGTTCGGCATGCTCGAGTCCGGGCGCATCGACACCATTGCCAACCAGATCACCATCACCGAGGAGCGTGAGCAGAAGTACCTGTTCACCTCGCCCTATGTGTATGACGGTGCTCAGGTGGTGACCAAGGAAGGTAATGACGAGGTCTCCGGGGTCGAGGATCTGGCGGGCAAGACCGTGGCCGTCAACCTGGGCTCCAACTACGAGCAGTTGCTGCGCGAGCTGCCCTACGCCGACGAGATCGATATCCGCACCTATGAGAGCAACATCGAGCAGGACACCGCGCTGGGTCGTGTCGATGCCTTCGTCATGGATCGCGTCAGCGCCACCCAGGTGATCAAGGAAAAGCCGCTGCCGCTGGCGCTGGCCGGCAAGCCGTTCTCCGAGATTCGCAATGCGCTGCCGTTCCGCCAGGACGACCAGGAACTGCGCGACGAGGTCGACCTGGCGCTGGACACCCTGCGTGAAGATGGCACCTTGAGCGAGATCTCCGAGCGCTGGTTCGATGCCGATATCACCACGCCCTGAGCGGTGATCGACTCTCCATGAGCATTCTCGACCTCGACTACATGGTTGGGCTGGTGCCCATACTGCTCAGCTACCTTCCCCTGACCCTGGGGATGGCGCTGGCCGGTATGGCGCTGGCTCTGGTGCTGGCCTGTGGCCTGGCGGTGATCCGGGTACTCAAGATCCCGGTTCTCAACGGCCTGACGCTGTGGTTCATCTCGTTCTTTCGCGGCACGCCGCTGTTGGTGCAGCTGTTCCTGTTCTACTACGGGCTGCCCCAGGTGCTGTCGTTTCTGACCACCATCGATGGCATCACCGCCACCATCATGGGGCTGACGCTGCACTTCTCGGCCTATATGGCGGAGTCGATCCGCGCCGCCATCGTCGGCGTGGATCGCAGCCAGACCGAGGCGGCCCTGTCCATTGGCATGACCAACGGCCAGTTGATGCGCCGGATCGTGCTGCCCCAGGCCACTCGCATCGCGGTGCCGACGTTGATGAACTACTTCATCGACATGATCAAGGCCACCTCGCTGGCGTTCACCCTGGGCGTCACCGAGCTGATGGGGGCGACCCAGAAAGAGGCCGCCGGCAGCTTCCTGTACTTCGAGGCCTTCATCACCGTGGCGCTGATCTACTGGGCCATCGTCGAGGCGCTGGCCTGGCTGCAGCGGCGCCTGGAATCCCGACTCAACGAGGCCTATCGTCGATGATCAAGCTAGAGCGACTGACCAAGCGCTTCGGTGATACCACCGTGCTCGACGGTATCGACCTGGAGATCCAGCAGGGCGAGATCATCGTGGTGATCGGCCCCTCCGGGACCGGCAAGTCGACGTTGCTGCGCTGTCTCAACTTTCTCGAGCAGCCCGACGGTGGCCGCCTGACGCTGGGCCCGCTGAATCTGGACCTGACCCAGGCCAGCAAGTCCGAGATCCTGGCTGCCCGTCGTCACACGGCCTTCGTGTTCCAGAACTACGCGCTGTTTGCCAACAAGACGGCGCTTGAGAACATCGCCGAGGGCCTCATCGTGGTCAACCGCTGGCCCAGGGCCAAGGCCCACCAGCGAGCGCGTGAGATCCTCGAGCGCATCGGCATGTCGGACAAGGCGGACGCCTATCCGGCGTCGCTGTCCGGGGGCCAGCAGCAGCGGGTGGGGATAGGCCGCGCCATGGCCGCCCAGGCCGAGGTGATCCTGTTCGACGAACCCACCTCATCGCTGGATCCCGAGTGGGTCGACGAGGTGCTGGCGTTGATGAAGCAGTTGGCGCGTGAACGCCAGACCATGCTGGTGGTCACCCACGAAATGGCCTTTGCCCGTGACGTGGCCGACCGGGTGGTGTTCATGGAGGGCGGGCGCATCGTCGAGCAGGGGCCTCCCTCGGAACTGTTCCATGCACCGCAGGACCCGCGTACCCGAGACTTCCTGCGCAAGGTGCTGCCCGCCGCCGAGCCCCTGTAGGCCGAGTCGCTCATCCAGCCGGCGAGATCCTCGTTCGAGAAAGTCTGCACGTCGAGGCGTGCCCTTCGAGGTGCCGCATTTGCAGCGGATCCTCAGGCGGCGCGTCTTGCTACCGGGCTGGCCCTCGCTGGTCCGGCACGCGACAATGACGTGCACCAAGCCCATTTTCAAAGCGGAGGCATCATGCCCACCGAACCTTCCGTCCACGACGCCCTGGGCGCGGCCCTGCGCGAGCTCGAGGCGACCATGAAGGCCGCCAACATGTGGCGTATGGACAAGCCGGAGGCCGCCGCCTTCAACAGTCGGCAGCCGTTCTGCATCGATACCATGTCGCTGCCCCAGTGGCTGCGCTTCGTGTTTATCGCCAGGCTCGATACCCTGGTCGAACAGCGTGCACCCCTGCCCGCCAGTTGCGATGTGGCCCCGGCGGTGGACGCCTACCTGATCCAGGAAGGCGCGCGCGCCCAGGACCGGATGCTGTTGCAGAAGGTTGTCGAGGATATCGACCGGCTGATCACCGAGAACTGAATCGCCGGTAACGGAAGAAGTCCCCAGCGAGGAGAAGGCGATGCCCTGGTACTTTGCCTATGGCAGCAACATGAACATCGAGCGTGTCGCCGCGCGCATCGGCGAGACCCGGCGTGTGCTGGCCGGCAGCCTGGAAGGCTACGCGCTGTGCTTCAACAAGGCCTCCCGGGTGCCGGGCATTGCCCACGCCAATGTGGTGCCGGCGCCAGGCGATCGGGTCGAGGGCGCGCTGTTCGAACTCCTCGAACCCGAGCAGATCCGGCAGATGGATCCCTTCGAAGGTTACCCGCACGAGTACGACCGTCATCGTCTGCCGGTGATCACCGAACAAGGGCCGATCGAGGCCTGGGTCTATATCGCCGGCGCCGAACGCCAGGGGGATGGCCTGCGGCCCGCCCGCGAGTACCTTGAGCACCTGCTGGCCGGTCGTGACTTCCTCAGCGAGGGCTACCACCAGGCGCTGGCGGCGGTAGAGGCCGTCGAGCACCTCGATGATGCCACTCTGGGGAGGTTGGGGCTGTCACGTTATCATCCCCGCTAAGGCTTGTACGAAAAGTGCCTGCGCTCGGTAATACAGCGTTAAAAATCGCGTCAAAATGCTCATTTACATCTCGTAAACTGCGCTTTCTTACCGATTTTTGCCTTGTCTAACCATCGCTCGCCGGCTTTTCGTACTAAGCCTAGGCCTCTGCTTGCCCTGTTACCGCAGCCCCTCCCTCGAGAATTGCAGTGGCAACTGCCACGCGAGCGACCACAGAAGCCATCTTGTGACGGTGACAGCACAGCCCCTCGCTCGAGAATTGCAGTGGCAACTGCCACGCGAACGACCACAGAAGCCATCTGGTGACGGTGACAGCACAGCGCCCGCTCCTGCCAGGCAGGAGCGGGCGCTGCGTGTTAGCGGTCGAGCCCTGGATCAGAAGCGGTAGCTGATACCGGCCATGATCACGTAGGGGTCCACCTCGATCTCGCCGATGTCCTCGCCGTTGAGGTCGACGTCGCTGTCGATATCCAGATACCACACCGCCATGTTGGCCGCCCAGTGGTCGTCGATGACCAGGTCGAGGCCCGCCTGGCCGGCCCAGCCCCAGGACTCTTCCAGATCGAGATCGTCCCCGGTATCGATGTCCTCGTCGGAGAAGTGGGTGTAGTTGACCCCCAGGCCGACGTAGGGCTGCACCCGCGCCTCGGTGCCACCGAAGGGGTAGTACTGCACGGTCAGAGTCGGCGGCAGGTGCTCGACGCTGGCACCGATATCGGTGCCACCTACGTTCAGGTCGACGTCGTGCTCGAAGGGCTCGGCGGCCAGCAGTTCGACGCCGAACTTGTCGTGGAAGCGATAGCCCAGGGTGAAGGCGAAACCATTGTCGTCATGGACGTCGGTGTCCATGTCGCCACCCAACAGCGAGCCGTTGTCGGAGTCGGGCTTGACCTTCGCCACCCCGATGCGGGTGTAGATGTCGCCCTTGCCGTAGGCGGCAAAGGCCTGGCTGCTGGCGAAGGCGCTGCCGGCGATGGCGGCGACCAGGGCGGTGGTGATCAGGGGATGGCGCATGGTGTTCTCCTTGCGTACTGGCAAAAGTGGGCGAGCCGGTCGGCGAGCCATTCGGCGAGCCCGATTGCCAAGCAGTGTATGCCGCATCGAGAACGTGGTTATTGATCTACCTCAATACCTCCTTTGGTCGACATAAATGAACCGGCAACGCACCAAAAAAGGCGCCTGGCAAAGCCAGACGCCTTCGATGCTGCGGTTGGAATGCGGCGCGATCGAGCTGACCGCTTAACCGCTTATTTCAAGATCGCGCAAGCGCTTAGAAACGATAGGTGACGCCGGCACCGATGGTCATCGGATCGATCTCGGCCTCGCCGACATCGTGGCCGTCGACCTCGATATCTGAATCGACATCGGCGTAGCGGGCGTAGGTGCCGACCAGCAGGTTGTCGGTGACGCTGAGGTCGAGACCCACCTGGGCTGCGGCGCCGTAGGAGCTATCGAGGTCGGCGTTGAAGCTCTCGTCGGAGAAGTGGGTGTAGTTCATGCCCACGCCAACGTAGGGGTGGACGCGAGCGTTTTCCACGCCGCCCAGCGGGTAGTAGTTGAGCATCAGGTTGACCGGGGTACGGTCGACGCTGCCCACATTACCGCCGTTGACCGCGATATCGTGCTCCATGGCCTCGGAGCCGTTGAGCTCGACACCGAACTTGTCGTGGAACAGGTAGCCGGCGCCGTAGGCAAAGCCGTTCTCTTCGGAGACATCGAGATCCTGGTTGGCGATATCGCCGTTATCCGAGGTGGGATCGGCCTTCTCGAAGCCACCGCGCACGTAGATGTCACCTGCCTGATAGGCCAGGGCAGACTGGGCGGCGAAGGTGGTGGTAGCGAGCAGGGCTGCGGTGCCCATCAGTCGAGTCATGTTCATGCGGGACCTCCTTGATGATCCGATGGCATCCTTCCGAGGGAAGTAACCTTGTACGCTTCGCAGTTTACGAACAGTGTTTCTAAATGTCTTGTAGAAATATTTAATTGGCCAGATAGCAGTAACTAGCCAGAATTTATGGAACTAAATCAACTTGGGCGGGTAGGTAATGTAAATACTGTACAATTTTTTTGCACATTGTGGCGTAGACGTCGATGCGCGCTTGTGCACTGCATAAACGCTCGCCGTCCGGCGATAAATCGTCTTCACTGTGGGAGAAGACTCCGGAGGAGAGTGCGGGATGGTGGCCAGACGAAGGCGTGAGAGGTTGCTCGGCATGTCGACGCTGCCCTGGGGCGGGGCGGCACTGGTGCTCGCACTGACCGCTGTGTTGGCGGTGTGGCTGCTGCTGGAACCCTGGCTGATTCGTGACCTCCCGACGCCGGCGAGGCTGGCCATGGTAGTACTGGGGGTGTGGGCGCTGGGCGGGGGGTTGTCCATGCCGCTGCACTTCTCCGCGGTACCCGGCTGGTGGCGCCTGGCGGGGGCCATGCCCTGGTATCCGCTGGCGCTGGTCAGCTTTATCGTGCTGCTGCTGTGTCGCTACGTCGGCCTGTTTTGAACGGGGCTGATGTGCACGGCTAAGGTGGGCAGGGCGGTTCGACCGTGTCTGAGAGTTGAGCGGGGATGTGTCCCGTAACGAAGAAGGCCGCCCGAGGGCGGCCTTCTTGCGTGGCAGACGATCACTGACGATCAGGCGTCTTCCAGGGTGTCGAACTGCTCGGTGATCTCCTTGCTCGGCTCGGCGGTCATCAAGCTCACCACCACGATGGCGATGTAGGCGAAGATCACGCCGGGCACGATCTCGTAAAGATCGAACAGGCCGCCGGACATCTCGGCCCAGGCCACCACGGTGATACCACCGACCACGATACCGGCCAGCGCGCCCCACTGGTTCATGCGACGCCAGTACAGCGACATGATCAGCGCAGGACCGAAGGCGGCGCCGAAACCGGCCCAGGCGTAGGACACCAGTCCCAGTACCGTGGAGTCCGGGTTCATCGCCAGCAGGTAGGCGATGACGGCGATGCCGATGACCGCAAAGCGGCCGACCCAGACCAGCTCGGACTGGCTGGCGTCGGGGCGGAACAGCGCCTTGTAGAAGTCATCGGTCAGGGCAGAGGACGACACCAGCAGCTGGGAGTCGGCGGTGGACATGACCGCGGCCAGGATGGCGGCGAGCAGCACACCGGCGACCAGCGGATGGAAGATGGCGTTGACCATGACCATGAAGATGGTCTCGCCGTCACCCAGGTCGCGGGTCATGTAGACGAGGCCCAGCAGACCGACCGCCATGGCGCAGACCAGGCACAGGCCCGACCAGGTCACGGCGATGCGACGGGCGGCGGGGATGTCGGCTTCGGAGCGGATGGCCGCGAAACGCGCCAGGATGTGCGGCTGGCCGAAGTAGCCAAGGCCCCAGGCCAGCGAACTGATGATGCCGATGGCGGTCAGGGTTTCACCGGTGGACGCATCGACGAACCAGCTCAGCATGTCGGGGTTCTCGGCCAGGATCTGCTGGCCACTGCCGCTGAAGCCACCCAGTTCGGTCAGGGCGATGACCGGCACGACCAGCAGCGCCGCCGCCATCATCAGACCCTGGATCAGGTCGGTCCAGGAGACCGCCAGGAAGCCGCCAAAGAAGGTATAGGAGATGATGGCCAGCGTACCGACGGTCACCGCGATGGTGTAGTCGAAGCCGAATACCGTCTCGAACAGCTTGCCGCCAGCAACCAGGCCGGAGCTGGTGTAGAACAGGAAGAACAGCAGGATGAAGACCGCCGAGATCACCCGCAACAGCGGTGCCTTCTCGCGAAAGCGCTTGGCGAAGAAGTCCGGCAGGGTCAGGGCGTCATTGGCCTTGAAGGTGTAGACGCGCATGCGCCGGGCGACGATCAGCCAGTTGAGCCAGGTGCCGATCAACAGGCCCACGGCGATCCAGGAGGCCGACAGACCGCTGACGTAGGCCGCACCGGGCAGACCCAGCAGCAGCCAGCCCGACATGTCCGAGGCGCCGGCAGATATCGCCGACGTCCAGGGGCCAAGCGAGCGGCCACCAAGGATATAGTCGGACAGATTGGTGGTGCGCTTGTAAGCAATGATACCGATGACCAGCATCAATATCAGATACAGCGCGAACGTGATGCCAATGGTGGCGTTGTTTTCGACCATGGGAGCGTTCCTTGTGGTTTTTGTCGTGGGTGGTTGGCGTTCTCAAGTCACCGGCTCTGTGTCGAGCGCGATGATCTCCCCGTGTGGGCGCGGTCGTCACGCGCGTCCCTGCGATCCGGCGCTCCCCTCGGGGTAGTGGGTGAGCGCCGGTTGCCGACGGTGCGCCGACCGTCGGGTGAGTGCGTTGGACCAGCAGGCCAGGGCCTGACTTACTCGTCCCCTAGCGCCAGCAGCGAGGCGTTGCCGCCGAGTGCCGCCGTGTTGTTGGTCACCGTCTTCTCGGTGGCGAAACGCAACAGGTAGTTGGGGCCGCCGGCCTTGGGGCCGGTGCCGGACAGCCCCTGACCGCCGAAGGGTTGAACGCCTACGACAGCACCAATGATATTGCGGTTGATGTAGACGTTGCCAACGCGCACTTTCCGCGCTATTTCATCGGCAAAGGATTCGTTGCGGCTGTGCACGCCGAAGGTCAGGCCATAACCACGCGCGTTGATCGAGGCGATCACCTTGTCGAGCTCGTTGGACTTCCAGCGCACCACGTGCAGCACCGGGCCGAACTGTTCACGCTCGAGCGCATCGATACCATCGATGGTGAAGGCCGCCGGGGCGACAAAGGTGCCTTCACTGGTGTGCTCGGGCTTCAGCGGCGTTTCGCTGATCAGACGTCCTTCACCCTTCAGCCGATCGATATGCGCCTGCAGGTTCTTGCGCGCGTCCTCGTCGATCACCGGGCCTACGTCGGTGCCGAGGTCGCGTGGGTCACCCACGTGGAGTTCGGCCATGGCGCCGTCGAGGATCTGTAGCACACGGTCGGCGACGTCGTCCTGCAGGTAGAGCACCCGCAAGGCCGAGCAGCGCTGTCCGGCGCTCTGGAAGGCCGAGTGGATGACGTCGGCGACGACCTGCTCGGGCAGGGCGGTGGAGTCGACGATCATCGCGTTCATGCCGCCGGTCTCGGCCACCAGTGTCGGCAGTGGCGCATTCTCACGCTCTGCCAGGGCGCGGTTGATGATCTGGGCGGTATCGGTACCGCCGGTGAAGACCACCCCGGTGATCCGCGAATCGCCGGTCAGCACGCTGCCCACGGTGGGGCCGTCGCCGGGCAGCAGCTGGACCACTTCACGGGGCATGCCGGCCTGGTACAGCAGCTCGACCACCCGGTGGGCAACGATCGACGTCTGCTCGGCGGGCTTGGCCAGCACGGTATTGCCGGCCACCGCGGTGGCGACCATCTGGCCGCAGAAGATTGCCACCGGGAAGTTCCACGGGCTGATCGCGGCGAACACCCCCTTGCCGCCCATGTGCAGACGATTGGACTCGCCGGTGGGGCCGGGCAGCTCGGTGGGCTCACCGAAGATCTCCTCGGCGCGCACCGCATAGTAGCGACAGAAGTCCACCGCTTCGCGGATCTCGTCGACGCCGTCGGTCAACAGCTTGCCACCTTCACGCGAGCACAGCGCCATCAGCTCCGCCAGGTGCTCTTCCATCAGGTCGGCGAAGCGCCTCAGGATGTCGGCGCGCTCCTTGACCGGGGTGACCTCCCATGCCGGGAAGGCAGCCCAGGCCGCGTCCACCGCCCGCTCGGTCTGTTCGCGGGTGGTCCACTGCACGCTACCGACCACCTGGCGACGGTCGTAAGGACTGGTGACTTCGTGGGTCTGGGCGGGGTCCTCGGCGACCTCGAAGGCCAGCAGCGGACGCGCCTGGTAGCGGGTATCCATGTGCTTGCCCATGGCTTCCATCAGCGGCTGGTACTGGCTGTTGATGGTCAGGTTGACGCCGCGGGAGTTGGGGCGGTGCTCGCCATAGATGTCGCGAGGCAGCGGAATCTGGGGATTGGACAGGCTGTCGAACTGTCGCAGTGTCTCGATGGGATGGACGCACAGCGACTCCACCGGCACCTTGGGGTCCACCAGCTGATGCACGAAGGAGGAGTTGGCACCGTTCTCGAGCAGTCGGCGAACCAGGTAGGGCAGCAGGTCCTTGTGGGCGCCCACTGGGGCGTAGATACGGCAGTAGGTGCCTTCAGGTGCACGCTTTAGTGCGGCATCGTAGAGTGCCTCGCCCATGCCGTGCAGGCGCTGGAACTCGAAGGCTCGGCTGGTGTGGTTGGCCTGCTCGAGGATGGTGGTGATGGTATGGGCGTTATGGGTGGCGAACTGCGGGAAGATGCGACCCTTGGTGGCATCGGACAGCAGGAAGCGCGCGCAGGCCAGGTAGGCCACATCGGTGGATGCCTTGCGGGTGAACACCGGATAGCCGTCGACGCCGAGCTGCTGGGACTCCTTGATCTCGGTGTCCCAGTAGGCGCCCTTGACCAGACGCAACGGGATCTCGTCACCCTGGAAGTCGGCCAGACGGTTGAGGTAGTGCAGCACCGGCAGGGCGCGCTTGGAGTAGGCCTGCACCACCAGACCGAAGTGGCCCCAGCCGCGGCAGATGTCGCTCTCGTAGACGGCGCGGAAGACCTCCAGCGACAACTCCAGGCGGTCGACCTCCTCGGCGTCGATGGTCACCGCCACGTCATTGTCCCGGGCCAGCTTGGCCAGCTCCTTGACGCTGCCCACCAGCTCCTCGAGGACCTGTTCGCGGCGGCCAAACTCGTAGCGCGGGTGCAGCGCGGACAGCTTGATTGAGATCGACGGTGCCGGCGTCCTGTCACCCAGGTTGCGGCTGGTCTTGCCGACCTGGCGGATGGCGGTGGCGTAGTCGTCGAAGTAGCGGCCGGCATCACGCCGGGTACGGGCGGCCTCGCCCAGCATGTCGTAGGAGTAGGTATAGCCCTTGTCGAACAGCGGCTTGGAGCGCTTGAGCGCTTCGTCTATATCACGCCCCAGCACGAACTGCTTGCCCATCACCTTCATGGCTTCGACCATGGCCCGGCGAATGACCGGCTCGCCCATGCGGTTGACCATCTTGTTGATGAAACCGCTGGGCTTGCCATCCTTGGGCTTGTCCAGGCTCACCACCCGGCCGGTCATCAGAAGGCCCCAGGTGGAGGCGTTGACCATCCAGGACTCGCTCTTGCCGAGGTGGGCCTTCCAGTCGGCCGGGCCCAGTCGATCTTCGATCAGTGCATCGGCGGTGGCCTTGTCGGGGATGCGCAGCATCGCCTCGGCCAGACACATCAGCATCAAGCCTTCGTGGGTATCCAGGCTGTACTGCTGCAGCAGCTCGTCGATGGTATCGACGGCGGTGTCCATCTCGCGCACTTCGCGCACGAGAGAAGCCGTCTTGTCGGCGACGCGCTCGATGTGCTCGTCCTTGCCATCGATCAGCTTGATCAATTCACTTACGAAGGCGTTTTCTTCGACCACGTAGTGATCGCTGATGCGCGCAAAGAGTGTATCCAGATCCTGCTGCCAGGTGGAGTTGTCGAGCATATTGTTGGCGTTGAGCATGTCAGTCCCCAAATGGTGAACCGCCGCGGGCGGAGAAAGGGCTTGCCGCAAAGTCGATCGCGGACGTGCAGTCGCGCAATCCGGGCATGTTGGCAAGACTAGGTTGCATGCCTCTTCCATGCTTGCCAAATGCACCGAAGGATTTGGCAAATCCACGGGCGTTATCGACTAACCCTAGCTTTAATGTGCCGATTTGGCAGTCAGATGGTGGAGATTCGGTGACGAAATCTCGCTGACATGACGTCGGGTCTGGCTGGGGGGATGGCCATAGTGCTTGCGGTAGGCGCGGGACAGGGCGCTCTGATGGGCGAAGCCGGTGAGGGCGGCGATTTCCGACAACGGCAGGCGACTGCGCATCAACAGCTGACGTGACGCCTCCAGGCGTCGACGCATCACGTATTGCCAGGGTGACATGCCCGTCTGGGCGCGGAAGCGTTCGGTAAAGTGGGTTTCGCTGAGGCAGGCGAAGGCTGCCAGATCGGCGACCTTGAAGCGGCGCGCCAGGTGATCGTCGATGTAGCGATCGAGCGCGCGCAGGTCGATGCGCCGGTGGTGCATCTCGCCGGTTTCATCGCCGGCCAGACGCGCATGCAACGAGCCCAGCAAGGTGGTCGCCAGGCGCTCCTGATGCAGGGCAGGGACGGGGCCCTCGAGCGCCAACTGATTCATTTCGGCCACCACGAAACCCAGGAACTGTTTCAGAGGTGCGTCCAGGGTGAAGAAACGTGGCGCGTCGAACAGCCTGGCCAGTTCATGATGATGGCCGGTGAGCGCCAGGGCGTCATCGGGAAGGTCGAGGATCAGTTGGCGGTTGTTGCCGGTGCCGGCGTAGTAGTGGAGGTGGTTGGCGGGCACGATGCAGCCGCAGAATGCCTCGATGGTGCCGCCAAGGCCTTCGATGTCGAAGTCGGCGCGCCCGGCCAGGGCGATCACGATCTGATGGTAGTCGTGGGAGTGATGGCGGGTCGCGGTGTCCAGAGGGATCTGCCTGATGGCGCTGCTCATCGGGGGGCTCCCGCAGGCGGTAACGAGGACGTCATCATACCCGATGGGTACAGGATTCTCACTGACTGTCAGTCCCCCCTGGGCTGCTCCCTGAGGCGGATACGAGCGGCCAGGTGGTCGCGCAGTGCACGCAGGTCCTCCTGTCCGGCGCTGTCCAGCAGGGCCTTGCCCCGGGTCACCCGGCCAAAGCGCCCGTGTTCATCGACCAGGCTGCGAGCGCGGCGTCGGACGCCGTCCAGGTACTCGTCGTGGCGAATCGGATAAAGGATGACGGCATTCCATTCATCTTCGCCAACTGTGCTGTCGAGAGCACGGTCGAACAGGTCAAGCAGGTGCTGTGGCTCGGTGCGGTATCGTGGCGTGCCGGACAGCATCAACACCGCGAGCACCGCGACGAAGACGACCAGACAGACGACGAACACGAGCAGAAACAAGGACAAGGTCATGGCACGGTAGATCGCTTGAAACGGGAAAGGACGGCTGATCGCAAGGCTCTCACATCCAGCCGCACATGTCGCGGGTCCCGATCTGCGTTGACGCTGGTGTGGTGGCAGGGGCGTTCATTGCATATTGTTACATTATGGATGGATGTGAGGCCGCACGACGTCGAGATCCTTGTCGGGGTGACGGCCTGTTCTGCCATCCGCCGCGACACCAGCTCTGAACCCCGTTCTGAACAGACAGGAATGCAGAGAGGAATGCCGAGAGTAGAGGGACACCGAGCAACAGCATGACGTGCCGGCCAATATCGCACCATCGCCGGCCATGATCGTCAGATAGTGTTCCGTCCTTGTATTTCCGGAACCGTGTAAACGAGGAGATGTGATGGCTCTGTTGGTCTCCCTGCTGCTGGCTGTCGCGTTGGGGTGGCTCGCCCAGCGTACCGGTCTTTGCATGGTGCGTGCGGTTCAGGGGATACGCATGTGGCGGCCGGGTCTGTTGCTGACCATCGTCGGCTGCGGCGTCTGGTTCTGGCTTGCCAGCCCCCTGTTCATCCATTTCCCTCTTGGCGAGGTGCTCAGACGTCACGCGATCGGGTGGCCCTTCGCCGTCGGTGGGCTGCTGTTTGGCCTGGCCGCGGCGGTCAATCATGGCTGTTCGATCTCGACCCTTTCCGCCCTGGCGCGGGGGCAGTGGCACATGCTCGCCACCATTCTGGGCTGGGTGCTGGGTTGGTGGATGCTGTACCTGGGCGCCCCTGATATCTCCTACACCCGTCTGGCGACGACCCTCACTCCGGCCTGGTGGCTGGTACTGAGTATCGTCGCAGTCTCGCTGCTGGCGATCTGGCGGCTGTCGCCGGCTCACCGCCGTATCTACGCGGGTGTTATGGTGTTCGGCGCGGTAGGCGGTCTGTTGGGCGTGCTGGAACCACTGTGGTCACCGAGCCAGTTGATTCGAGACGTCACCGAGCGTCCTCTGGCGATGGACATGGCCGTCGCCTGGCCTAGCCTCGGACGCGTCCTGATCAGCGTCGCGATCCTGGCGGGAATGCTGGTAGCGGCGCGAGCCCACTTCCGACCAGGCGAGTATCAGGGGTCCCTCGGGCGCTGGATGAAGCATCTGCTGGCCGGAATCGTGATGGGCATCGGCGCCTCGCTTGCGCTGGGTGGCAACGATCTACAGCTATTGATCGCGTTGCCGGCAGGCTCGCCGGGAGCGGTCGTCGCCCTGATCTGCATGATCGCCGGCATCTGGATCGGGCTCGCCATCGAGGAACGTTGGGAGCGACGCCAGGACCGGGACTAGGCGCGGCCAATGGCGGTCGGCAAGCATCCCGACAGCCGATTGTCAGACTGGCGGTGCTACCAGCGCTTGACGCTCTGCGGCTGGCACTGTCCCTCGAATGTCAGCCGTACAAGGTTCAGCTGGCCGACGGCAGCAGCACCTTGAGCGCGGCGATGCGAGCGTTGAGCACCTCGATGGCGACCTCGAGAGCCTCGCGTTTACGCGTTATCTGGCCGATATCACCTTCGTCGAAGGCCTCGTTCAACTCCTGCTGGCGCTGTTCCACCATCTGCTGACCCTCACGTACGCGTGACTCGGCCTGGCTGAGCACGTCTTCGCTGGTGCAGCCGCTTCGGACACCATCCAGGGCGAGTTCCAGTTCATTCACCCGTGCGGTGTCCTCGGCATGACGAGCGAAGGCGAGGTCATGCTCGAGTGCCTGCGCGCGCTGATCGCAGCTATCCCTCGAACCATCGGCCATGGCAAGTGTGCTCAGCAGCAGCCAGACAGGCGTCAGCAGCAGGGTGTGGCGATAAAAAGGCATACGGCGTCCCCACGACTTTTTGATTGTGGCGCCAGCCTAGCGTGCGAAAACCGAGCTTGAACAGGGGCCCATCGAAGGGGGGCGTAGTCTTTAAGTATGAGGCCGATTCAGCGGTAGCGGCATGAATGGCGACATGCCGGGGCTCGCGGTACCCGGGGCGCTGAACAGGCAAGGCCAAAGCACGAGACAGTGCTCGAAAACGACGCCTGATCGCAGGATGGGGGGAGGCCTGGAGCGGGTGAAGGGAATCGAACCCTCGTCTTAAGCTTGGGAAGCTTCTGCTCTACCATTGAGCTACACCCGCAAGGCGTTTTTGATAGTAATCTCCGTTGGTTACGCCTTGCAAGCAAAAGGCTCGCGCGGCGTGATTTTCGTCAACCGGACGAGCCCGGAGCCACGCCGCAGTCATGTGGCTTGTAGTGGCGACAATGACTGCGGTGCGGTATTGGTGCCTATCACACGCCACGATCAGAGCTTGCGAATCGCCGCCGAGACGTTGTGGGCGCCGTCCAGGATCTCGCGTATCACCAGTTGCGCCTCGCCGACCCGTTGCTGGCTGAGGTCACTGCGGGTGGCCACCTCGGTGATCTTCTGGTTGGCCAGTCGAATGCGTTGGTTGTTGTCGTTGAGCACCTGGGTGATCTGCTCGGCGGCGCGGGTGGAGCCCTGGGACAGTTCGCGAACCTCCTGGGCCACCACCGCAAATCCGCGGCCATGCTCGCCAGCGCGCGCCGCTTCGACCGCCGCATTCAGCGCCAGCAGGTTGGTCTGCTGGGCGATCCGCGAGATGGAGTCGGTTATGTTGTTGATCGCTCGCGTCTGCTCCTCCAGGGCGGCCACGATGGCTTGGGTCGCCTTGATCTCGTCGGCGGCCTGGCGCGACGACTCGACAGCCTCTTCGAGCTGGACCAGACCATTGTCGGCGATGGTCTCGGTCTGCTCCGCGGTGACTCGGGCGGACTCCACGGCACTGCGAGCGGCATCTTCGGCCTCGACAGAGCGGGTGATGTCGGTGGCAAACTTGACGACGCGTGTCACCCGGCCGGTTTCGTCGATCACCGGGTTGTAGGTGGCCTCGAGCCAGACGGTGCGCCCACTGGCGGTTATGCGTCTGAAGCGTCCCTGCTTGAAGGTGTTGGCGGCCAGTTCCTGCCAGAAGTCGGGGTGATCTCGATAGAAGGTGTCGTCGCAGAACATCCTGTGATGCCGTCCAAGGATGTCGTCGAGACGATAGCCCATCGTGGTCAGGAAGTTGCCGTTGGCACGCAGTATTTCGCCTTCCGGTGTGAATTCGATCACCGCCATGGACGCGTCGAGGGCGCTGAGCACAGCATCCTGACCGGACGCCGCAAGGCGATCGTCGGTGACGTCATTGGCAATCTTGAGAATGTAGTGAATCTTGCCTCGAGCGGAGCGCACAGGAAGATAGGTCGCCTCCAGCCATAACGGATTGCCATTGGCGTCGATGCGGCGAAAGGTACCGGTTTTCGACTGGCCGTCCGCCAGCCCCCGCCAGAATGCCTCGTAGGCGGGGTCCTGATGAACCTCTGGCGGACAGAACATGCGGTGGTGCTGACCGCGTATCTGATCGAGCCGATAGCCGACGGTGGCAAGAAAGGCATCACTGGCTTCGCGGATGGTGCCGTCGGGACGAAAGACAATACAGGCGGTGTGGCTATTCAGTGCGCGATACAGGGCGCTTATTCTTCTGGCCGATACCATCAAGTTACCTCGGGAGTGGAAGGTGCTGGGAGCAAGGTCGAAGCAGGTTCTTGTTTTTTCTTTTTAAAATGCCTTTTCCATCCTGGAGCCGGCACTGGAGCCGAACGAGTATCGGCCGATATCGCTCGAGCTTTAGTATCTTGCGGGCATAAATGAGGGAGAGCGCCTGGCCGCGCAGGAAAAGCCTGCGGGTCAAACGATGGAACACGGCGAGTTGGGGGCAGGAAGGCAGCGGCCCGCCACCATTCGGTGCGGGCCTGACGGAAATAGGCACAGGGAAAGGCAAAGGCAAAGGCAAGACCGCTTGGGTTGCGGACAGCAATACCCGGTAGGCCTTTTAGGGTCAGCGTCAACTTGAGTGTCAGCGTCGACTTGAGTGTCAGAGCGAACCGGCCAATACCAGCGTCAGTCCGTAGGCGGCCACGCCGGCAGCGACCGGCCAGCCCAGCGATCGCGTTCGATACCATACCGCCAGCGTCGCCAGTACCCCCACGCCAGTGGCGCTCCAGCTGGCGATGCTCGGCTGTGCCGGTACCAACGAGACGCCCAGCACGGCGGCGATCATCAAAGGCCCCAGCACCGACAGCCACTGCGGCATCGGTTCGACGCTGTCTTCCGTCTGGCGCTCGGCGAGACGACGGCGCATCCATATCAGGGGCGCCATTCTCATCAGCAGGGTGCCCAGGGTGGTCGCTACCACCGCCATCCACAGCGTAGTGGTCATGATCGACTCCTTGTGACCGGTGAACGTTTGACGATAAAGAAGCACAGTGCGCCGCACAGAGCCGCCAGGGGGATGCCGGCATTGGCCACCCCCAGCAATGCCAGCAGGGCGCCTGCGGCGATGGTCACCAGGGTCGCCAGGCCCCAGCGGAAGCTGGACAGGCGAGGCACCACCAACACGAGAAACAGGGCAGGCAGGGCAAAGGGCATCACCTCGCCCAGCAGCGGCCAGCGTTCCACCACCCATTCGCCCCCCAGTGCACCCACGGCGGTACCTGCGATCCAGGCCAGCCAGGCCAGCAGGGCGGCGCCGGTGTACCAGCCAAGCCGAGCCGCCTCCGGCAGTTGCGGCAGACGCGTCAGCGCCAGGGCGAAGACCTGGTCGGTCAGACCGTGCATCAGTGCAGGCCACCAGCGGCTCGTGCTCATCGAGGCGGCAAGGTTCGGGGCGTAGACCACGTGGCGAACGTTGATCAATAGGGTCATGGCGACCACCAGCCATAGAGGAGCGCCACCTGCCACCATGCCGACGAACACGAACTGGGAGGCGCCGGCATAGATCAGGGTAGAGATGGCGACGGCTTCCCAGGCACTGAAGCCCGCCTGGACGGCTACCAGGCCAAAGGAGATGGCGATGGGGATATAGCCGCCGAGCAGCGGGATCGCCTCGCGGACGCCGGTCACCCAGGGGCTGGCACGCAAAGGAGTCGTCGTGGTGGTCATCGAGAGGTTTCCGGTGGATGGTAGACGATGGTCAGGGTGGCGGAAGTGGCCTGGTTGTCGGACGCGTAGAGGTGTGGACGATCCGCCGCGAAGGTGACGCTCTGGCCCGGGCCCAGGGTGTGGCTCTCGTGCTCGGGGCCGGTGGTCAACCGGCCGGAGATCACCGTGACGGTCTCGTGCACGCCCGCGGGGTGCGCTTCGCTGAGCCGATAGACGTCAGGGTCCAGGCGCATCCAGTAGACGTCGACGGCCGGTTGGCTATCGCCCTGATCGATCAACTGGACCTGCACGCCTTGGTCATCCAGCGCCGTGGTCACGGGTTTTATCAGGGTGCCGAAAGGCACCTCGAGGCAGCTCGCCAGGCGCCACAGGGTGTCCAGGGTAGGGTTGCCGTTGCCCTGTTCCAGCCGAGACAGGTTCGACTTGGCGACGCCGGCGTCGCTGGCCAGGCGGGATAGCGACCAGCCACGCAATTGGCGCAGATGCTGAAGATGCCGGCCGAGTGCTTCGGCATGCAGCGTGTCGTCGCTTGAGAAGCTAGCTTGGGAGAAAGGCTCGATCATGAGGTCACTGTTCGGTTGAGCTGTTGTTCCATTTATCGAACGTTCTGTAAAAGGAACATAGGACGAATGTTGCGATGGCGTCAAGCCTGAGCTCGCACTGGGGGCAGGAGAAGACTCATGCGCTGTATCCGTCATGGACCAAACCGAATAGGGCGTGATTACGTCGTCGGTGACGTGCACGGCCAGTACGCCCAGTTGATGGAAGCGCTGGAGAGAGTCGACTTCGATGTCGCCCGGGACCGGCTGTTCTGCGTCGGTGATCTGGTCGACAGGGGAGAGGCATCGCTCGCCTGTCTGGCGCTGGCGCTTGAGCCCTGGTGCTTTGCGGTGATGGGCAATCACGAACAGATGGCGATCACCGCCCTGGCCGAAGGCGGAGGAATGGCCTGGGATCTGTGGCAGCGCAATGGCGGCAACTGGGTCTTTCTCGATGGCGTCGAGGAGGCCCGTAGCACCATGAACGCCGCCTGTCCGCATCTTCCGCTGGCTCGGGAAATCGTCGCGGGACAACGTCGCCTGGGCGTAGTGCACGCCGATCCACCCGACGACTGGGGCCAGATCGAGCAGACCCCGGCCGAGCACCTGCTATGGTCGCGGCGTAGATTCCGACGTGACAGCGGCGGCAGCCTGGACTCGACCCGCGTCGAGGGCGTCGATGCGGTGGTGGTGGGACACACCATCGTCGAGGCACCGCTGTGGCTTGGCAATGTGCTACATCTGGATACCGGTGCCTGTGCCGGCGGGCGCCTCACCCTGGCCGCTGTCGACGACATCCTTGATGCCATTCCCTGAACGACCTGGCCGGCGGTGCCCGTTGATGGCCGTCGAGTAGTGGCAGCGTCGAGCTCTTGCCACAGACCTTGGAACCGACGCAGAACGCTGTGGTCAGTAGGGCGCTTCTCTCACCGCTGTGCACCGTCCGGCCCAGGAGAGGAAAAAAAAATTTCGATGAAAGGAGAACTTTTCTGGTGACGACTGTCATATGTGGTACAGACAGCATGCGCGATGGCAGTCGTTAGCAGTGTTGATCTGGTTTGCTAAATCGATCGTTGCGCCTCATGGCTTCCATGGGGCGTTTTTTTTGCTTTGGCGAAGGTGCTCTCCCTCTCTCTCTTACCTGTGAGCCCGGGGCATATCAGGCATGCTCCATGAACGCCCTTACGGTTTGCACAAGCGCCAGGGGCATCTGGAGGATCGGGGAGGCCGATGCACGGCGGTGTGCCAGGCAATGGTGTCAGCGTTGGCGCTACCGACAGCACGCCCACCGCCGGCATCGTGATGCCGGCGGTGAGCGTCTACAGAAGGTGTTGCGCAACAGGAGGGGTCAGGCGCTTCGTTGATGGCGTCGCATGGTGAGCACGGCGGTAAGCACGTCGCGGCGGGTGACGATACCCACCAGTCGGCCCTGTTCGGTGACGGGATACACCTTGGGTTTTGCTCCCAGCATTTCCTGGGCCAGGTCGACGATGCTCTTGGTGGGAGACACCGACAGCACTTCGTTACGCATCATTTCATGGACCAGCGGTGCCTCGTGATCCAGATAGAGGCTCTCGATCACCTTGCCCAGCACGTCCTGCTCGGAGATGAAGCCGATCAGGTGATCGCCGTTGTCCACCACCGGGGCCCCTGGCAATCGGTGCAGAGCGAGACCTTCCGCCAGGGTGGAAATGGAGGTCTTGCCGCTGACGCGGTAGCAGTCCTTGGACATGATGTCCCGGACGATCGATGGAGGTGCCTTGTGTGGCATAACCGCTCTCCTTTGAAGCGGCCCGGCGCCATGCGTCGGGCCCTTGACCGTCAAGCGCCTGGACCGCACTCCAGGCAGCGTTCGGTGATCGCTGGACCCCTGCGCAGATGCACGTTGAGGTCCCTCAGTGCTGTTCTCAGACCTTCTTCGACCACCGGGTGGTAGAAGGGCATTTCCAGCAGGCGATCCACGGTCAATCGTTGGTCGATGGACCAGGCCAACAGGTGGCCCAGGTGTTCCGCCCTTGGGCCGAACATTTCCGCGCCGAGAAGAATTCCCGAGCCGTGCTCAGCGTAAAGCCTCAGCATGCCTCGGTTCTGCCGCATCACCGTGGACCGTCCCTGATCCTCGAACGAGACCTCGCCGATGGCCACGTTGGTCAGTTGTTCATCCCGACGCTTGAGTTCAGCGTAGCCTACTCCAGCGCTTGCCATCTGCGGATCGGTAAACACCACCGCCAACGGAGTACGCCTGCGACCGGCGCGAATATCCGGGTAGCGTCCGGCGTTTTCGCCTGCGATGCGTCCCTCGTCGGACGCCTCGTGCAGCAGGGGAAGATCCTGGTTGGCATCACCGGCGATAAAGATCGGTGCGGGCGAACCGTCATCGAAGCGACACTGCATGGTCAGCCGGTCGAACACCGGCACACCGCGGTCGTTGAGTTCCAGCCCGGTCTTCGGCAGGTCCAGCTTGTCCACGTTGGGCCGACGTCCGGTGGCCGCCAGCAGGTAGTCGAAGCGCTCGGTCTTCTCGGTGTTGCTGTCGCGACAGTGGAAGGTCACCACCACCTGATCGCCGTCCCGGTCGACCTTCTTGACGGTGGCGTCGGGGTCCAGCGGAAACCCTGTGTTGAACTCCTTGTCGGCGAGCGCCTTGAGATCGGGGTCGCCGAGAGGACCGATGGCGCCGCCGACGCCGAACATGCGCACTCGCACGCCCAGGTGGTGCAGCGCCTGACCGAGTTCGAGGCCGATGACGCCGGGCCCGAATACCACCACCGACTCGGGCAGGTCATCCCATTCGAACAGGTCGTCGTTGATGATCAGGCGATCCCCGGCGGCATTGAGAAAGTCGGGCCAGGAGGGGCGGGAGCCGGTGGCGATGACGATGCGCTTGGTCTTGATACGCGTATGGTCGCCCACCACCAGGGTGTTGGCGTCTTCGAAGCGAGCGGCACCGACGATGCGGTCGTCTTCCTCGATACGGGCCATCGAACTCAGTACGCTGCCGACGAAACGATCCCGCTCCCGCTTAAGGCGCGCCATCACAGCGGGGCCGTCGACGCTGACGCCGCTGACCTTGACCCCGAAGCCCTCGGAGTCACGTGCCTGCTGGGCCACGTCGGCGGCGGAAATCAGCAGCTTGGACGGCATGCAGCCGACCCGTGCGCAGGTGGTGCCGTAGGCGCCGGATTCGATCAGCACCAGCTTGTCGGTATGTTGTCGCGCCGCGTGCCAGGCACCAAGGCCGGCGCTTCCTGCTCCGATAATGGCGATCTCGACCTGTCTTTCCTGCATGATGTCTCTCCTGGGAGCTGAACATGGCGCTGTGGGGAACCCGTGGGGGTGACCTCTATCAAAACAGTAGGACAGTTGAGGCGGGTTTCTCTATCAATCAGGCGTTGCTGTTACATCAAAGCCTGTATTGGCACACTGAAATGGGCCATCGGAGATACCGGTGGCGTCATTCGACCCTGGAGGTAAGTTCTCTGATGGACGCGCGAGAGTATCTGGCCCGCAAGGGGCTCGACGGTGAGCGAGACAAGGAAAGGCCCAACACCCTCGAGGAAAAGGCCTGGGACCGAGCGCGGGAGTCCCACGACCATCGTCCCAGGGCCGGGACACCCCATGACTGGGAAGACTGGGAGCGTTACCACGATGTCCTGGCCGAAGGCGCGGAAAGCCTGGAGCAGAAGATTGACGCCGAGGCCCATCGCCAGGCCCAGGAGCAGGCAGCGCGTGACGCGCAGCCGCAGCGTGCGCAGGCTGGGGCGATGGATAGCCCTTCAAATAGCCCGGCAGATAGCCCGGCGGTGGAGCACTTCACCCCACCGCCTGTGCCCGAACAGAAGGAAGGCACCGATGCGCATGCGTCCAGAACCAGTGACGAGCCCATGACATCCTCGCCCCAGGTGGCGTCGGCGTTGATGGCGTCGCCAGCGGCCCGGCTCGCCTTGATGGTGCTGGTGCTGCTAATGCCCCCGCTGGCGGTGGCGGTAGCCGAAGGTGGTTCGCGCCGGATCGCGATTGCGTTCCTGCTGACCCTGCTGGGCTGGCTGCCTGGGGTGGCGTACGGGGCCTGGTGGTTGAAGCAGGTCAATCATTGAGGCGAGCAGGGCTCAGGGGGGCAAGCGTTGGGCCGGAGAGGGTGTTCGCGTATACTGCCGTAAACCTTTTTGACTAGTGGGAGTTTACGGTGGGCTATCTGGTGGTGGTCACCGCCCTGTGGGCGTTCTCGTTTTCGCTGATTGGCGTCTATCTGGCCGGTCAGGTGGACAGCTATTTCGCGGTGATGATGCGGGTGGGGCTGGCGGCGCTGGTGTTCCTGCCGTTGTTGAAGCCCGGCCTGCTCGATCTGCGCCACAAGCTCGCGCTGATGGCACTTGGTGCCGTCCAGCTTGGCATCATGTACATCTTCTTCTACCAGTCCTTCGTGCTCCTGTCGGTGCCGGAGGTGCTGCTGTTCACCATCTTCACGCCGCTGTACATCGCCATTCTGGATGACCTGGCGTTTGGTCGTTTCACTCCCTTCCATCTGGTCACTGCAGGGCTTGCGGTGATCGGCGCGGCGGTCATTCGCTACAAGGGCGTCAACGACGACTTCTGGCTGGGATTCCTGGTGGTGCAGGGGGCCAATCTCTGCTTTGCCATGGGGCAGGTCGGCTATCGGCGCCTGTCGGCGGCACTGCCCCCCTCGTTGCCTCGCCACCATGTATTCGCCTGGTTCTACCTGGGTGCGGCCTGCATCGCGCTGCCGGCCTTCGCGCTGTTGGGAAGCACCTCGGGGCTGCCGACAACACCCCTGCAGTGGGGGGTGCTGCTGTGGCTGGGACTGGTCGCCTCTGGGCTCGGCTACTTCCTGTGGAACCTGGGCGCCGTGCGGGTGGATGCCGGCGCCCTGGCGATCATGAACAACATGCTGATTCCTGCTGGCCTTGCGGTGAACCTGGTGATCTGGAACCGCGAGGCTGATCTGGTGCGTCTGGCCATGGGAGGCGCCATCATCGCCGGTTCGCTGTGGCTTAACGCCTGGTGGCAGCGGCGTCGCAGGACGGCGCCGGTCTAATTCATCGTCAGTCTGGGTGATCATCGATCTGGGCCAGCAGTTGGCCTGAGGCGCCGGGCGCGGTTTGCTCCGCCAGGCCCCCCTCGCCATAATGAGCGGTCGCCAAGGGAAGGATGCGTGGATGCAATCGTTCAAGAACATCGGACTGATCGGGCGCCTGGGCAGCGCCAAGGTGGTCGAGACCCTCAAGCGGCTGATTCGTTTTCTGGATGACGCCGGCTACCACGTGATCGTTGAAGACCGTACCGCCTCGGCGTTGCTGGAACGTGGCCACGCCGAGGCCAGTCGCCGCATGCTCGGTGAACTGTGTGATCTGGTGATCGTGGTCGGGGGCGACGGCAGCCTGCTGGGCGCGGCCCGCACCCTGTGTCGCAGCGGAACCCTGGTGCTGGGGGTCAATCGCGGACGGCTGGGCTTCTTGACCGATATCTCGCCGGATGAGCTCGAGGCCCGTGTCGGTGAGGTGCTGGCGGGACAGTACGAGGTCGAACAGCGCTTTCTGCTCGACGCCGAGCTCTACCGCGGGGATTCCCTGGTGGGCAGCGGCGATGCCCTCAATGAAGTGGTACTGCACCCGGGCAAGGCGGTGCGGATGATCGAGTTCGAACTGTTCATCGATGGCCAGTTCGTCTACAGCCAGCGCAGCGATGGCCTGATCATCGCCACGCCGACCGGTTCCACCGCCTACGCCATGTCCGGCGGTGGCCCGATCATGCATCCGAAGCTCGACGTGGTGACGCTGGTACCGATGTTCCCGCACACCCTGTCGAGCCGGCCCATCGTGATCGACGCCGGCTGCGAGATACGCTGTCATATCGGTGAGACCAACCAGACCTATCCCCACATCAGCTGTGACGGCCAGACCCGTGCCGTGGCCAAGCCCGATGATGTTCTGGTGATCCGGCGCAAGCCCCAGAACGTTCAGCTGGTGCACCCTCTGGGTCACAACTTCTATGACGTCCTGCGCAGCAAGCTGGGCTGGAGCAACAGGCTGGGAGATTGACGTGAGCAGGCGACTGGACGGCTACGACCTGATCGGCGACGTTCATGGCTGCGGCGCCACCCTGGCGGCGCTGCTGGAACGGCTGGGGTATCACCTGCGCGGCGGTGTCTATCGTCACCCCCAGCGCAAGGCGATCTTCCTCGGGGACCTGATCGACCGTGGCCCGCGTATCCGCCTGGCGGTCTCCATCGCCAGACGCATGGTGGAAGAGGGCGAGGCCTATATCGTGCTGGGCAATCACGAGATCAATGCCCTGACGTACACCCAGAAGGCCCCGCCTGAGCACGGCAGGGAATGGCTACGCCCGCATACACCGCGTCACAACCGCATCATTCGTGAAACCCTCGAGCAGTACCATGACCACCCTCAGGAGTGGGATGATGCCCTGGCGTGGTTTCGCCAGATCCCCCTGTGTCTCGAGATCGACGGCATCCGGGTGGTCCACGCCTGCTGGGACGACCGCCTGATCGAATCCTTCAGGCGGCTCCGGCCCGACGGCTGTCTGGACCACGACTTCCTGCTCCAGGCCTCGAGCCCGGGTACCGAAGAGTCGAGGATCCTCGAGCGCCTGACCCGCGGTGGTTCCATCGACCTGCCCGGGGACACGGTCATCCATTCCGGAGACGGTTTCACTCGACGAAGCTTTCGGACCCACTTCTGGGCACGAGACCCTCGCACCTGGGGTGACGTGGTGTTCCAGCCGGACAATCTACCGGGAGACCTCGAGGACCGGCCGTTGAGCGACAGCGAACGGGCCAGCCTCAGCTACTATGGCCCCGACCAGCCCCCGCTGTTCATCGGCCACTACTGGTGCGAAGGCGTCCCGGCCTTGCCGGCACCGAATATTGCCTGTCTCGACTACAGCGCGGTGAAGTTCGGTCGACTGGTGGCCTATCGCTACAGCTTTGAATCCCGCCTCGACGCCAACCACTTTGTATGGGTGCCGGTGCCCAGGGACGTGCGTGCGAGGCCCTTGCCCCGAGAGATCGTCTTCGATTGATACAAAACGTTACATTAAAGTCGAGCACCCGACTGAACCCTTTATCAAAAGCGGCGTCTGAGTAGGTGTTCCCTTGAATGATCCCTTGCTCTTGTCCGGCGGCCCCCTCCGCCGGACTTTTTCTGTGTGGATGAAAAAGACATCCTGCCATGCCCGGCTTGCCGTCGGGCCTTTCGCCCATCTGCGCCGCGTGTGACCGCTGCCCCTACCGGCCAACGTCATTTCAGGCCATCATCTCTGGGCCGCCACCCTTTTTCGCGCTGGAGACGCCATGTTCCGGGTCATGCTGATCCCCCACGATATCGATACTCGCGAGCTGCGACAGGCGCTCTGGTCGCACCGCATCGGACACCGTATCACCGACGAGGACGACGGCCAGGTACTGTGGCTGATGGACCCGAAACAGCAGGACGCTCTGGCCGAGGTGATCACTCGCTGGCAGCGGGGAGAGGCGATACCCGCGCCGAGTGCCTCGAAGCCGAGACCGGCACGTCACTGGTGGCCGCTGCTGCGCCAGCATCCGGTCACCTTATCGGTGCTCGGGCTGTGTCTTCTGGTGTTTGGTGCCATCGCTGTGTGGGGAGACATGGTGCTGGCGTGGCTGGCGATCGTGCCTGTGGGCATCCGTGGCGGGGCGCTGGCCGTCGGCAGTATCCCCGATGCGCTGGCGGCGGGGCAGGTGTGGCGCCCGCTGTCGCCGATCTTTCTGCATTTCGGCTGGATGCACCTGATCTTCAACATGATGTGGTTGTGGTATTTCGGCCGTCAGGTGGAGACCCTGCATGGCCCATTGCGCATGCTGACGCTGGTGGTGGTGGCGGGGCTTGCCGGTAACCTGGCCCAGTACGCCACCGGCACGGTACTGTTCGGCGGCATGTCGGGCGTCGACTTTGCGTTGCTTGGCTACGTCTGGTTGATGTCCCGTCGCGCGCCGGCCAGCGGCTTCTTCGTGCCGCAGATGCTGGTGCTGTTCATGCTCGGCTGGATGGTCTTCACCATGACCGACGTCGCCGGGCTGGTGGGCTTTGGCAATGTGGCCAACGAGGCGCACCTGGGCGGTCTGCTCGTGGGGCTGGTGCTGGGCTGGTATCATTCCCGCAAATCACGTCTTCACTAGAGCGATGCCATGAGCGACATGACCTTCGAGCGAATGATTTCCCAGATGACGCCGTCGATCTACCAGAGCCTCAAGCAGGCGGTGTCGCTGCGCAAGTGGCCGGACGGGCGAATGCTGACGGCCGAGCAGATCGAGCTGTGCATGGAAGCCGTGATGCGCTACGAGCACGACAACAATGTGCCCGAGGAGAGCCGCATCGGCTACCTGGAGCAACGCACCTGCGGCGCTGGGCCCGGTGGGCCATCGAGCAGTGCCGGGGTTTCCGAAGACATGGCGGGGCTCGCCCGGGATGCCAGTCGTGACTGAAGTACTTGCCCACGGATGTCTGTCCAAGATGGGGGTCGAACCCGACTCTCCCGCGCGCTACACCCTCAAGGCCGGCGAGAACCGTCTGCCGCTCAACGACTACCTGGGCCGCACCCTGCGTCTCGAGTGGAGCGGGGCGATCGCCTGTACCCACTGTGGGCGTGCGACCAAGAAGAGCTTCGGACAAGGCCACTGCTATCCCTGCTTCAAGCGCCTGGCCCAGTGCGACAGCTGCATCATGAAGCCCGAGCTGTGCCACTTTTTCGAGGGGACCTGTCGCGAGCCCGAGTGGGGCGAGCGGTTCTGCTTCCAGCCCCACGTCGTCTACCTGTCCAACGCTTCCGGGCTCAAGGTCGGGATCACCCGCAATACCCAGATGCCGACGCGCTGGCTCGACCAGGGCGCGATCCAGGCGTTGCCGATCCTCGAGGTGGACAGCCGCCAGCAGTCTGGCTTCGTCGAGGTGCTGTTCAAGAACGAGGTGTCGGATCGCACCAACTGGCGGGCGATGCTCAAGGGGCAGGTCGAGGAACTGGATCTGGCCGCAGAGCGCGACCGTCTGCTGGAAAGGCTGTCGGCGGGTCTGGGCGATCTACGCGAGCGCTTCGGCGCCGATGCTATCCGTCCCCTGGACGGCAGCCCACGTCGCTTCGACTACCCGGTACTGGAGTACCCCACCAAGGTCACGTCTCACAACCTCGACAAGAATCCGCGAGTCGAGGGCACCCTGATGGGAATCAAGGGCCAGTATCTGATCTTCGATACCGGAGTGATCAATCTTCGCAAGTACACCGGCTACGAGATGTCGCTGGCGGCTTGATCAACGTCACCGGCAGCGACAGGCGCTGCCAGCGACCCAGGGAGCGCTGTCATGTACGTGCTGCATATCGCCAATCGACAGACGTCGTCGTGGTCGCTGAGGGCCTGGCTGACCTTTCGCCAGCTCGAGATTCCCTTCGAGCTGGCCTTTCACCCCTTCGATGAGCAGGACAACAGTCACGCCGACTTTCGTCGGTTTTCGCCCTCGGGGCGAGTTCCCTGTCTGCATCATGACGAACGGGTGGTGTGGGACTCGCTGGCCATCATCGAATACCTGGCCGAGCGTCATTCCGAGATCTGGCCTGAGCATGTGGACGCCAGATGCTGGGCTAGAAGTGCCTGTGCCGAGATGCATTCAGGTTTCAGCGCGCTCAGGCAGCAGTGTCCGATGCACTGCGCGCTGCGCGTACGCTTGAACGAAAAGACGCCCGAGCTGCTGGATGACCTGCATCGGCTGAACGAACTGTTTGAAGACGGCTTGACGCGCTTTGGTGGACCTTACCTGTGCGGCGAGCGGTTTACCGCCGCAGACGCCTTTTTCGCCCCCATCGCCTTCAGGATGCGAACCTACGACCTGCCCATGGGTGGCCCGTCTCGCGACTACCTCGAGCGACTCCTCGCGTTGCCCGCCATGCGCCAATGGCAAAGCGAGGCGGTTTGCGAGCCGTTCCGTGAGTTGCCTCTCGAGGCGCAGATCCTCGCCAGCGGCACTGTGCTCAAGGACATGCGCTGAAGGATCTGCGCTGAAGGATCTGTGTTAGGGCATCTGACTATCTGTCAGAGCATACGATGCCCGATTCCGCTGTCGCAGAATCGGGCCGATCAGCCGCCTTTCGACCGCGTCCGTTGTTTCAACCTTCTGCGCTGGTCTCGCTGGCCTGTGGTGCCGGCGGCATCAGATGCTTGGGCAGGTTCTGCCGCCTGGCATCGGTCCTCGGGCCGTAGTGGGTCGACAGGTAGTCGAGGATGGTGGCTTCCATTTCGGGATTGAACTGCCACAGGCCCTGAGTCTCCTGCATCCAGTCGATCAGGTAGGCCCAGTGCTCGCGTGACCCCCTGTTCTGGGTGACCAGGGCGGCGGAGTGGCAGACGGTGCAGTTGCCCTTGACCGTCTGCCAGCCCTCCGCCATCACGAACCCGCTGTCCGGATCGGTCTCGAGGGGGGCATCTGTGGCTTGCCCAGAGGCCTCGCCTGTCGATTGAGCCAGGCCAAAGGGGCTGAACAGCACCGCGCCGAGCAGCAGGCCAGTCATCAAGAGCGGGCGGGTCGACGACCATGCCCTATGCCTTCTGGTGGTACGAATTCCCATGCCAGTCTCCTCCCTCAGCCGACCTGAACCGCGATGCGGTGACAGGCGTTGTTGAGGTAGCCTTTGGGGTTCCAGCCGGGCACCACCATGGGCTGGGACTGGCCGTTTTCGTCCACCGCCCGGGCCCACACCTCGTAATAGCCTGGCTCGGGGAACTCGACCTGGGTGGTAAAGCGCTGCCAGGCGAGGCGATTGGGTGCGTCGTTGAGGCTGGCCCTCTGCCAGGTGGCGCCGAAGTCGATGGAGGTGTGCACCTCGGACACCGACAGATCCCCCGCCCAGGCGTGACCGCGCACCTCCATCGGCTGGCCCTGGGCGTGCTCGATCCCTGATCGCGGGTAGGTGATCAGGGACTTCACCGGCATCGACTGGATGGTGACGAAGTCTTCCTTGGCCACCTCAGTGCCCGGTGCCACCGGGTTCGCCGGCACGCTGTAGGAGGGAGGCGCCATCTTGGCCCCATCGTGCTTCTGGTTGCGCACAACGATCTGCTTGAGCCACTTGCCCGAGACCGAGCCCGGCCAGCCGCCGCACACCAGGCGCAGCGGGTAGCCGTTCTGGTAGGGAATGTCCTCGCCGTTCATCGCCCAGGCGATCAGCGACTCGTCCTCCAGGGCCTTTTCCATCGGCACACCGCGAGAGATCGCTTCCTTGTCGGCGGCGCCGCTGGCATGGCGATCGGCGCCGTAGTAACCGATATAGACGGCGTCGTCGGCGATGCCACAGGCCTCCAGCACATCGCGAAGTCGTACCCCGGTAAAGGTCGGGCAGGCCACCGCGCCGGTGGTCCACTGGTTGCCGCTGGCGGCGGGGACGTACTCGCTGCGACCATTGCCGCCGCACTCTACCTGAAGCTGGTAGGTGTGCTCGGAGAAGCGCTCCTTCAGCTCGGCGATGGTGAAGGTGGTGGGGTTCTGGCACGACTCGCCGGTGATTTCCAGCGTCCAGGTGGCGGGATCGATCTCGGCTCGCTCCGGGGGCAGGCCGTTGTTGCGCACGAACATGTAGCGCGCCGGGGTAATGTCATCGTCGAGCAGATGGGCCGGTGTCTCGGCGTTGATCGGACGGTCGTTGAGGACCCTCAGCCCCTCCTTGCCCTCGATCTCGAAGGCTTCGTCGCTCTGGGCCAGGGCTGCGGGTATCAGGCCTCCCGGCATGAAGCGTGCGAAGGGAATGCTGGCGCCGAGTACCGCGCTCATGGCCAGCAGGCTGGAGCCGGTGAGAAATCCACGACGGCTGACGGGATCCACCTGCCGCCCCCACAGCTTGCGATCGGCGTCCACGGGATCCTTGGCGTAGAGGGCGTGCAGGCCCTTGGTCTGGCGGCGCATGCAGAACTCCTTATATTTTAATTGTAGGTCGTTATTCCAGAGGATCCTTGTAGCGTAGGTGGTGGCACCGGCGGCAGCCAGGGACAGTTGGAAGGCGGCAATGGGACCAGCGCTGGCGCATAGCGGCTTGGAGGCGGTGGCGTCTCGCGAGGCTTTATCCGAAACGTCGACGAGCGAAGGTTAGACAAGCCTCAGAATAGTGTTCCCTGACGGTGGGGCGGCCTGAAGCTCTCGGTATCAAGCTCACTATCAGTATCAAGACCGCTATCAAGGCCACTATCAAGGCCACTATCAAGGCCACTATCACTACGTCGTGACAGGCCCAGGCGACGGCAGGCCTTGCGGAAGCGTTGGTCGAGCAGTTCGGCGAAGACGCCCTGGCCGCGCATGCGGTGGCCGAAGCGACTGTCGTAGTCCTGGCCGTTGCGACACTGGCGAATCAGGCTCATGACCTTGCCGGCGCGCTCAGGATAGTGGGCCTCGAGCCAGGCCTCGAACAGCGGCGCGACCTCGCGTGGCAGGCGCAGCAGCATCCAGCCGGCGGTGCTGGCGCCGGCGTCCCTGGCGGCCTGAAGCAGGCGCTCGAGTTCATGGTCGGTAAGCCCGGGAATCACCGGCGAGACCAGGGTGCCCACCGGTACACCGGCATCGGCAAGTTCGCCGATGACCCGAAGTCGGGCCCGGGGTGAGGCGGTGCGCGGCTCCAGTTGACGCTTGAGTTCGGTGTCAAGGCTGGTGAGGCTGACCATCACCCGCACCAGGCGGCGGCTTGCCAGTTCACTCAACAGGTCCTTGTCGCGCAGGATCAGCGCGCTCTTGGTCACCAGGGTGACCGGATGACGCCACTCCAGCAGCCGTTCGAGCAGTGCCCTGGTGGTTCGGTGTTCGGCCTCGATGGGCTGGTAGGCGTCGGTGTTGCCGGACAGGTTGATCGGGCGGCAGACGTAGCCGGGCTTGCACAATTCCTCGGTGAGGCGTTCCACCAGGCCGGTGCGGGCGATCAGGCGGGTCTCGAAGTCGAGACCGGGTGACAGGTCCCAGTAGGCATGACTGGGCCGCGCGTAGCAGTAGATGCAGCCATGCTCGCAGCCACGGTAGGGGTTGATCGAGCGATCGAAGGGCAGGTCTGGCGAGCGGTTCCACGACAGAGCGCTCTTGGCGCTCTCGGTGGCGGTGACGGTGGCGATGCGATCAGGCGTTGCCTCTTGCCACCAGCCGTCGTCCACCTGTTGGCTACGGGTGGGAGAAAAACGATTGGCGGGATCATAGGTCGCGCCGCGGCCCTTCAAGGGGCTCGTAGCGCTTCTTTGCTGGCCGTCGTCGTGATAGTGATCCATGCCTGCAAGGCTAGTCGAATGCTGTTTATATATCCAGTGTGGTGGTGGGGCGAACGAACGCGGAGCAGAGCTATGGGCTGAATAAGGAGATAAACGGGGGTTGAGCAAGAGCTGAACGGGGAGCACAACGGCAAGAGGCCGCCCAAGGGCGGCCTCCTGTCGACTTGCCGGTGGAAGCGTTATTGCTTCGGCGTAAAGGAGCCGGCTTCCTGACGCTGGGGGTATTCCTCGAAGGTGGCCATGAAGTCCGCCACGATCTTGCCTACAGGGGAGAAGGCATACATGCGGCGCAGCTGCCAGTCGTCGTAGTAGGAAGAGTCTTCCGGGGCCATCTCGAACGGATCGGCACGCAGGTCGATCAACAGCGGTGCCTTGAGCTGCGTCTGCTGACGGCGCCAAGCGTCCATGCCCTCGTGCTCCTGGATGCTGAAGTGTGCCTTGTACTGGCCGAAGCGCACGGCACCCAGGGAACCATCATCGACGAAGGCGAAGAAGGTGTCGCGCGGCCACTCGCCGGCGTCCTCGGCGCCGGTCAGGTGGGGCAGCACGTTATAGCCATCGATGTGCACGTTGAATTCCTTGTCACCGGCGGTGTAGCCGTCAAGCAGCTGCTCCTTGATGTCCGGCTCGCCAGCGGCGGCGATCAGGGTCGGGAACATGTCCTCAAGCGAAAGGATCTCGTTGGACACCTGGCCCGGTTCGATCTGCCCCGGCCACCTCATCATGAACGGCACCCGAATGCCGCCTTCCCAGGTAGTGGCCTTCTCGCCACGGAAGGGCGAGGTGCCGCCATCCGGCCAGGTGAACTTCTCGGCGCCGTTGTCGGTGGTGTAGATGACGATGGTGTTCTCGTCGGCACCCAGTTCCTCGAGCTTGTCGAGCAGTTGGCCCACCAGGGCGTCGTGCTCGGTCATGCCATCGGCGTAGACGCCAAGTCCGGTGCGGCCTTCACTCTCTTCCTTGAGGTGGGTGAAGATGTGCATGCGGGTGGTGTTGTACCAAACGAACCAGGGTGTATCGGAAGATTCCTGGCGCTCGATGAAGTCCTCGGCGGCGGTCAGGAATTCCTCGTCGATGGTCTCCATACGCTGTTTTGTCAGCGGGCCGGTGTCCTCGATCTGGCCATCCGCGGAAGAGCGAATGACACCACGGGGGCCGAACTGTTCACGGAAGCCAGGATCGGTGGGGTAGTCGGCGTTCTCCGGCTCTTCCTCGGCGTTCAGGTGGTAGAGGTTGCCGAAGAATTCGTCGAAGCCGTGGTTGGTCGGCAGGTACTCGTCGCGATCGCCGAGGTGGTTCTTGCCGAACTGGCCGGTAGCGTAGCCCATCGGCTTGAGGATCTCGGCGATGGTCGGGTCTTCCGGCTGCAGGCCGAGCGGATCGCCGGGCATGCCGATCTTGAGAAGACCGGTACGCTTGGGTGACTGCCCGGTGATGAAGGCCGCGCGCCCAGCGGTGCAGCTCTGCTGGCCATAGGCGTCGGTGAAGCGGATGCCTTCTTCGGCGATGCTGTCGATGTTGGGCGTGGTGTAACCCATCATGCCGCTGTTGTAGGCGCTGGTGTTAAACCAGCCGATGTCATCGCCCATGATGACCAGGATGTTGGGCTTGTCTGATGACGCCTCGGAGGAGGTTTCTTCTTCGGTCGCGGACGCTGGCTGAATGCTGGCTGCCAGGCCGACCGCAGCAATCGATGCCGCCACGATGCCCTTCCAGGGCGAAGGTATTGCCGACGAATACACTTTCATGATCGTTCCCTTAAATTAAATGATGTCATTGACATGGCATTGATACAGCGGAGTGATGTGTTGGCCTGCTCTCCTTGCTGGTCGACGTACGGCTTGCTGGTCAGGTCCTGACAGCCGGCGCGTGAAGGCCGGCGGTATCGTTGTATTTCCTCCGATTCCCGCCCGCTGGGCTGGAGCCAGGGGGAGGGAAGGCCGAGTCTGCTGGCTCAGCTAAAAGTGTGCCTTGATGGGCATGCAAGACAGCATAGTAAACGATCATTGCTTGTGCATGACCAACTTCCCCGAGCCTGCCCAAATGGTTGTCTCATTTGCTTTGCCATCGTCGACTCGACCGTCAGGGTGCCAGTGACCTCGCCCTCTGTGTCGTTGGTCATCGCCCTCTGTGTCATTGGTCGTGGCCCTTGGCACCTTCTCCCTTGGCTGAGTTTGAACCGCTGTTTCTGCCTGGACCCTCCCTCGGGTGGGGCGGACCGCTGAGGACACAAGAGGGAGCAAAAGCTTGCTCCACGACAAATAGGCCCCTCTCATGCCTGAATGTTTGTCCAGTAGTCTAAGTGCGGGCACCTGGCGTAGCCGCACCGAGAGTCACCAGGAGGGTGTCCTTCGAGGGCGAAGGAGAGCGAAGGCAGATGAATATAGGCTTGAACGCTGTGGAAACAATGGCACTGGCGCTGGTCCTGCTGATGGTGGGCATTCAGCTTCGGCGCCGGGTGGAGTGGCTCGAGCGCATGTGCGTACCGACGCCGGTGGTCGGGGGCATCGGCTTCGCCGTGCTGGTATGGCTGCTGCGATCGATGGACGTGCTGACGCTGGATCTGGACACCAGCGTTCAGGATCCGATGATGATCGCCTTCTTCGCCACGGTAGGGCTCGGTGGCAGCCTCTCGGTGCTGGCCAGGGGCGGGCGTTCGCTAGTGATCTTCCTGTTGACCTGCTGGGCCCTGGTACTGGTGCAGAATGGTATCGGTATCGGCGTCGCCTCGATGATCGGGCTCGACCCCCTGATCGGCCTGATGGCGGGCGGGCCTTCGCTGGAAGGCGGCTTTGGCGGTGCGGCGGCCTTCGGGCCAGAGGCGGAAGCGCTCGGTGCCGACGGCGCCCTGACCGCCGCCATGACGGCGGCCACCTACGGTGTCATCACCGGTAGCCTGCTGGGCGCGCCTCTCGCCCGCTGGTTGATCGAGCGGTTCAAGCTTCGCATCGAGGCCGAGGAGGTCGGCGGGCTTGCCGATCTGCACGAGGAGCACCTGAGCGAAGAGGATCAGACGCTGACCCCGCATCGGGTACTGAAGGCTATGGCGGTGGTGGTGCCGGTGATGGTCATCGGCCTGGCCTGTCGCGAACTCATGAAAGAGAAACTCGGCATCGTGCTGCCAAGCTATGTCGGGGCCATGTTCGTGGCCATCGTGTTGCGCAACCTGAACGATCACCTTCGCCTGGTCGAGGTGTCCGAGCGTGCCATCAATCTGATCGGAGAAGTCAGCCTGGCGATCTTCCTGACCATGGCCATGATGAACCTGAAGATCTGGCAGCTGCAGGGGATGGGACTTGGCCTGGCGCTGATCCTGATGATCCAGACGCTGGTGATCGTTGCCATCGCGGCACTGGTAGTCTTTCGTTCGCTCGGCAGCAACTACGACGCCGCCGTACTCTCCGCCGGTTTTATCGGTTTTGGCCTGGGCGCTACCCCCAACGCCTTCGCCAACATGGGCGCCGTCTGCGACCACTACAAGGTGGTATCGAGCAAGGCCTACATCATCGTTCCGCTGTGTGGCGCCGTCTTGATCGACATGGTCTCCGTGCCCGCCATCACCTGGTGTCTCAACGTCTTTGCCTGAGGTCACGCTCGAGCGGTTTCACCAGTAGAGCTGTTTCATGAATAGATACCGACGCCGCGCCCACCCGGGCGCGGCGTCGGTCGTCCTGTCGAATCATGATGAATGCGGGGGCCTCGAACGGGGCTCGAATGGGGTTTGAATGAGGCAAGGCGACCCGCAGCACGACCCGCAGCACGACCTGCAGCACGACCTGCAGCATAGACGCTCGATCTCGGATCCGTTTCCGAGGGAAGATCGCCTTTCGGTGATCTGCTAAGCTCGGCGGCTTGTTGCCCGCCTGTTCGCGTGTCTGAAGGCTCGGGCGGTCTTTTTCTTATTCGCCGCCTGGGCGGCGTTAGTGCCATCAGGATATCGCCGTGCGTGACCAGCCCTCGTCCTCGTCTTCTACCCCCGCCTCGACGCTTGACTCGCCCCTCGACTCGCCCCTTGCTTCAACTCTTTCCACCAATATTGGCTGCATTCCTTCGCTGGACCTTGAGGCCCGCCGCCTGGCCTGTGCTCGTCTCGATAACCTGACCAAGCCCCCCGGCAGCCTGGGTCGACTCGAGAAGCTCGCTGCGGATCTGGCGGCGATGACAGGAGAGCCGTTACCCCGGGTCGACCCTGCGGCCATCATCGTGTTCGCCGCCGACCACGGGGTGGCGGCGGAAGGCGTGTCGGCCTTTCCGGCCTCGGTCACCGCCCAGATGGTCGCCAACTTCGCCCGCGGGGGCGCCGCCATCAACGTTTTTGCCCGCCAGATCAATGCCCGGCTCGAGGTCGTCGACGTTGGGGTGGCCACGCCCAGCGACCAGGTGCCGGGTGTGGTGCTCGAACGGGTGCGCGCGGGCAGCGGCAATATTGCCTGCGAGGACGCCATGAGTCCCGACGAGGTAAAGGCGGCGCTTGAGGTCGGCATTCGTGCCGTCGAGCGCGCCCGCGCTGCGGGTGCCCGCTGTGTCATCCTGGGGGAGATGGGCATCGCCAACACCACCGCAAGCAGCGCTCTGCTGGCCGCCTTTACCGGCCTTTCCGCCGAGGAGGTGGTGGGGCGTGGCACCGGTATCGACGATGCGCGCCTGGACCACAAGCGCAAGGTCATCGCCAGGGCGCTGGCGCGGGGTGCTGGCGATACCGCCCTCGATACCCTGGCGCGTCTGGGCGGGCTCGAGATCGCCGCCATGGCGGGGGCCTGCCTGGCTGCAGCGGCGGGTCGCACGCCGGTGCTGGTGGACGGTTTTATCGCCACGGTGGCGGCCCTTGCGGCGACTCGGCTGGCGCCTGGCGTGCGCGACTACCTGGTGTTTGGCCATCGCAGCGATGAGGCCGGTCACGGTGAGGCGCTGGCCGTACTCGGCGGTGAGCCGCTGTTGTCACTTGGCCTGCGCCTGGGCGAAGGCAGCGGCGCGGCCCTGGCCTATCCGCTGCTCGCCAGTGCCTGCGCCATGCTCAGCGAGATGGCGACCTTCGCTGACGCCCGGGTCGAGGGTGGCCCGTCGGCATGAGGCGAGCAGACGTCGCGAGAGTAGATGACGACAGCGCGGCCAGGGGGTGGTGGTTTCCATGACGCTGCCGCCACTGAGCCCCGAGTTGCTGGCGTTGGTGCTCGCCGCCCTGGTGCTGGATCTTTGGCTGGGGGATCCACGCTGGCTGCCGCATCCGGTGGTCGGCATGGGCCGACTGATCGGCGCCCTGGAAGCGCGGCTCAACCGTGGCAGGCCGCAGGCGCGTCGAGCCAAGGGCGTGGTGCTCACGCTGGTGGTGGTGGGGCTTGCATGGACGCTGGCCACTCTGGCGATTGGCCTTGCCGGTGTCGTCTCGCCCTGGCTGGCGCTGGTGGTGGAGGGCTTGCTTTTGTGGACCTGCCTTGCCTGCCGGGGCCTGGTGCAGGCGGCCCGCGCGGTGGCCACACCGCTGGCAAGGGGCGATCTGTATCAGGCGCGGCGCGCGGTCTCGGCCATCGTCGGGCGCGATACCCGAGCGCTTGACGAGGCAGGAGTGAGCCGAGCGTGCGTCGAGAGCGTGGCCGAAAATACCGTCGATGGCATCACCGCACCGCTGTTCTGGGCTCTGCTCGGCGGTGCGCCCCTGGCCTTGGCCTACAAGGCCGCCAATACTCTGGATTCCATGGTCGGCCATCGCAGCGATCGCTACCGTGAGTTCGGCTGGGCCTCGGCTCGCTTCGACGATCTGGTCAACCTGCTGCCGGCTCGGCTGACGGCGCTGGCGATGTGGTGTCTTGCTGCGGTGGTTCCGGGGCTGCGCAGGCGCGGCGCCTGGTCGGCGACGCGCCGACAGGCACCGGCTCACCCCAGTCCCAACGCCGGCTGGCCGGAGGCCATGGTGGCCAATCTGCTCGGCGTCGAGCTGGGCGGGGTAAACCACTATGGCGATCAGATCAGCGACCGGGCGCGGCTGGGCTCGCCCACCGAGACGTTAAAGGCGCGTCATATCGACGCCGCGATTCGCTGTCTCTACGCCGGCACGGCGGGCGTTCTGACACTGCTGGCCCTGATCATACTGGTGCTGGAGGCCGTGCGATGACATCGACCCACAATCAGCATCTGAGCGACACAAGCGCGAGCCAGACGCCAACGCAGGGCCAGGGCTCTTGCTGGCCTGATCATGGCGGCCAGGGCGCGGCGCTGCTCGACAGACTTGGCCTGTCGTCGGTGACACCGACCATGGATGTGAGCGCGAGCCTCAATCCGCTGGGCCCGCCGGCCTGGCTTGCTGATTGGCTCGCCCGCGCCATGAGCGAGGTGCGCCACTATCCTGACCCCGAACACCGGGACGCCGTGGCGGCCCTGGCGGCGTCGCTGGGGATAGCGCCACTGTCGGTGGTGTTGACCAACGGCGGCGCCGAGGCGATCCACCTGGTGGCCCGGGCCTATCGTCGCGCCCGCGCCTTGATCATCGAGCCGACCTTCGGCGAGTACGCCCGGGCATGCCGCCTCAACGACATCGAGATCGAGCGTTTGCAGCTCAGCGGAGATGACTTCCGGCTGGACGTCGAGGCGCTCTCGGCACGCCTTGCCGCTGTCGATCTGGTGTTTGTGTGTCGCCCCAACAATCCCACCGGCACGCGCCTTCCCAGAAGTGAGGTGGAAGCGCTGGTGGCGGCGGCCAGGCGCAGCGACACCCTGGTGGTCATCGACGAAGCCTTCGTCGACTTTGCCGACGACGAAGCCCCGCTCACCGACCTGGTGGAGCAGGGCGAGCCGCTGGTGCTGTTGCGCTCGCTGACCAAGTTTTACGCCCTGGCGGGGCTGCGGCTTGGCTATCTGGTGGCGTCCCCGCAGCGCTGTCGGGCGCTGCAACACCATCAGGTGGCCTGGAGCGTCAACGGCCTGGCTGCCGCCGTAGTTCCCGAGCTGCTGGCCGATGGCGACTTTGCGCGTCGCACGCGCGACTGGCTTCACTCCGAGCGTGCCAATCTGACGGCAGGCCTGCGCGATCTGGGCCTGACGGTGGTGGACTCCCAGACCAATTTCGTGCTGTTCAGGCCGCCGGGCCAGCCGTCGCAGGCCAATGGCGAAGCCTTGTTATCGTATCTGGCCCGTCGTGGCTGTCTGGCTCGCCACACCCACACCTTCAGTGGGTTGGACGGCGCCTGGATTCGCGTGGCGCTGCAACTCCGCGCCGACAATGACCGCCTGCTCAGATGGCTTGGCGGCGACTGGCTCGGCACCTTGCTGCAGCAGGGCGACGCCCCGTCTCGTGGAGAGCACCGATGATCGTCTTTGTCAGCGGTGGGGTGCGTTCGGGCAAGAGTCACGTGGCCGAACAGGCGGCGCTGGCGCTCCACGCCGACAAGCCCCGGGGGAAGCTCTGGTACCTGGCGACCGCCAGGGCGGAGGAGGGCGAGATGGCCTCGCGGGTGTCGCGCCACCAGGCCCGGCGTGACAGCCGCTGGCATACGCTGGAGGCACCGCAGGACCTGTTGGCCGCCTGGCGTCAGGTGGGCACAGGCGACACCGTGCTGCTGGATTGCCTGACGCTGTGGTCGAGTCAGCGCCTGTTTGCCGACGGCCTCGAGCGTGACGCCAGGCGCGCTGCGGCGAGAGACGCCTTCAACCAACTAGCAGCGCTGCTCGGGGACGCTCGCCGACGTGATATCGCGCTGGTGGTCGTCTCCAACGACCTCAACGAGGAATTGCCGCCGAAGGACGCCCTGGTGCGCTGGTACCTGAGCGAGCTCCAGCGTCTGCACCTGCTGTTGGCGCGGTGCGCCGATCGGGTGGTGGAGGTGGTCGCGGGGCAGACCATCGAGTGGAAGCCGGCGGGGGAACGTACCGCTGACGTGAGGGCAGGGGCGGGCAACAGGCTGGGTAGAGGAGAACCGAGTGAGTGATCTAAGGCCACGAGTGCTGCCGGCACTGGCCGGGCTGGGGCTGGCGATCCAGTTTCTTACCCGGATACCGTTGCCGGTGATGATCGACTGGAACGGCGCCAACCGCCGCTGGGCGGCGCGTTGCTACCCGCTGGTGGGGCTCTTGATCGGCGTGTTGCTGGCCGTGGCCGCCGCGCTGACCTCAGCGCTGCCGACACCGATCCAGGCACTGGCGCTGCTGACACTGTGGGTGGCGCTGTCCGGCGGGCTGCACCTGGACGGTGTGATGGACCTGGCCGATGCGCTAGGCAGCAATGCGCCGCTCGAGCGCCGCTGGCAGATCATGAAGGACCCGCAGGTCGGCAGTTTTGGCATGCTGGCGCTGGTGTTCCTGCTGGCCTGGAAGGCGGTCCTGTTGTGGTGGTGGCTTGCGACCGGTGGGGCTCTGCTGTGGCTGGTCGTGGTCCCCGCCCTGGCCAGAGCCAGCGCGGTGGCGCTGCTGATCGGCGTACCCGCTGCTCGGCCCGAGGGACTCGCCCATAGCTGGCAGCAGGGCCTTGGCTGGCGCGACCTGACGCTTGCCCTGGTTCCTCTTCTGGTGGTTGTTTCCGCGGGACTGATGCTGGCGCCGGGCGGGGCGAACGTAGCCGGGCTGGTGTGGGTTCTGCTTGCCAGCGGGGGCTTTACCTGGGTCTTCGCCCGGGGGATGATCCGAGCCTTTCACGGCATCAACGGCGATATGCTGGGCAGTGCCATCGAGGGAGGAGAACTATGGCTTCTGATGTGTGTCTCGAGCTGGTGGTGGTTCGCCACGGGCTGACCCAGTGGAACCTGGACAAGCGCTACCAGGGCCAGCGCGATATCGAGCTGTTGATGCCCGACGCCCTGGCCGATATGGATCGGCTGCGCCTGGAACTGGAAGGCGAGCGCTTCGACGCCGTGGTGTCGAGCGACCTGACCCGCTGCCGCCAGACCCTGGCCCATATCGCCGAGGGACGTGGCTGGCCGGAGCCTCGCCTGGACCAACGCCTGCGCGAGAACGACTTCGGCGAGTTCGAGGGGCGCAACTGGGAAGAGCTCAAGGACGATCCGGTCTACCGGGAGTGGATCGACAGCGCCGGGGAGCTGGCGCCTCCCGGTGGGGAATCCGCCCAGGACCTGCGTGACCGACTGGCGCTGGCCCTCGACGCCATCTTCGATGCCGCCGTCGAGGCTGGCCACCGGCGCGTGCTGGTGGTCACCCACGGCGGGGTGATCCGCGAGCTGCGCCGAGAGTTCGAGGGCGTGCCTTTCTGGGAGGGCGTCGTCGGTCAGGCCGCAGGTCGGCGCTGGACACTCATTCGACAAGCAGAGGGCATCACATGCACGTCTTCATCGGCGGTACCGCGTCAGGCAAGCGTCAGCGGGTAGCCGAGCGCTACCCCGAGGCACGTTGGCGCGACGCCGGCGAGATGATGAGACGGGTGCCCGGTGCTGGCGCTGGTCCCGCCATCGACGATGGCGACACCCTCGTCATCAGCGGCTGGCTTGCCTGGCTCGAGGCCGAACTAGAGAACGAACTTGAGAACCAACGTGAAAACGAGTCAGCAAGCGCCGACGATGACCGGCTGGGCCAGCGCTGGCGCCAGGCCTTTGCCGGCTGGGCCAGTTCGCCGGGACGGCGCGTGCTGGTGCTTGACGAGGTGGGGCGCGGCATCGTCCCGGTGGACCCGGCCCAGCGCCGCCTGCGTGATCTGATGGGCTGGCTGTCCCAGGACGCGGTACGCCTGGCAAGCCAGGTACACTATGTACGCCATGGCCTGACCATGCGGCTCGATGGGAAGGATGCTGCCGCAGCGGGCCGAGCAAACTAAGCGAACAGAGCCGGCATGGCCCCCATCGAATAAGCCGAACGGCGCTTTTCGTTGACGCCCGCTGTGCCGATTGCTAGCTTACGCGCACTCTCAGGTGCCCCGAAACGTGCCAGCATGACCATGGCGTCAGTCCTTTCTGACGCAAGACGCTGTGGCCAGAAGTAGACACGAGGGGTGAAACGGGAAGTCGGTGCCAATCCGACGCTGCCCCCGCAACGGTGATCGAGTCAAGCGCGCTCACCACGCCACTGTGACAGGGTCCTTGACCCCTGATGCGACCGGACCCTGTGTCCCGCTCAGCCAGTCACGGGAAGGCGAACGCGCCGAACCGTCGAAACGCTTCGATGGTTCATCTCGTCAGCCCGGAGACCGGCCTGAAGAGCCATGCCAAGGGGCGGTGGGGTCCCGACGCGCAGCGCTTGCCTGTCAGTTTGGTGTTCTTGACGCTCCCGGGTGTCCTGTCCAGCGTTCTGTGTCCCCTGTTCGCTCCTCGGCCTTCGAGGGTCTACGCCGTGCGGGTGCGCACGGTGCCAAGGGATACACCATGTCGTCTGCTTTCTTCGCCCCTGCTCGTCTTTCTGTTGCCTGCCGCTCCCGTGGCCTGCGTCTGTGCGTCGGCCTTGCCGCCGCCCCCTGGTTACTGGTGAGCCAGGCCAGCGCCCAGCAGTCCGCTTCCTCCGACGTGATGACCGCCGAGTCTTCCTCCGTCGAACAGGCCTCTATTGAGCCCACCACCGAGCCCACCACCGAACTCGACCCGCTGGTGGTGTCGGCGACGCTTTCGCCGCGTACCGCCAGTCAGTCGCTGTCCTCCGTCAGCGTCATCGATGAAGAGGCGCTAAGGCGCCGCGATCCGGTCAGCATTACCGACGCCCTGCGTGGCCAGCCCGGTGTGGATATTTCCACCAACGGTGGCTTCGGCAAGCAGGCGAGCGTCTATATCCGTGGTACCGGCAGCACCGCCTCGGTGATGATGATCGACGGTATCCGCCTGCGCTCGGCCACCAATGGCGGGCCTGCCTGGCAGTACCTGGAGCCGCGCATGTTCGAGCGTATCGAGGTGGTACGCGGTCCCCGCGGTGCGCTCTACGGCGCCGACGCGGTGGGCGGGGTGGTTCAGCTGTTCACCGACAAGCCCGATGAACAAGGGCCGACGCCCAGCGTGCAGCTCGGTACCGGCTCCTTCAATACCCAGCGGGCCTCAGCCAGTCTGTCGGGCCGCGAGGGCGGTACCTCCTACCAGTTCAGCGCCACCCGCCTGGACAGCGACGGCACCGAGATTCGCGACGGTGGCGAGGACAAGGCCTACGACAACACCTCGGGTCTGGTGAGTCTGTCCCACACCTTCGACAACGGCGCCAACCTCGGGCTGCTGGGACTGCGTGCCCGTGGCAACAACGAATACGAAGGTGGTGACTCCGACTATGTGCAGCAGGTGGCGGGTGTCTACGCTGAGGTGCCGGTGTCCGATATCTGGTCGTCGCGTCTTACCCTGAGCGAGGCCCGCGATGAGCTGGAGGACCACTCCGAGCCCAACGACTTTGGGCCTGGAAGCACCACCGAGTTCGACACCGAGACCCATACCGTTCGCTGGGACAATACCCTGCAACTCGGTGCCCACGAGCTGATCGCCGGTGCCGAGTATCTGGAAGACAAGGTCGACAGCACCACCGACTACGAAGAGACCAGCCGCGACAACGTGGCGGTGTTTGCCCAGGCACTGATGGACTTCCATCCGTTCTCGTTGCAGGCGGGTCTGCGCCACGACGACAACGAGGCCTACGATGAAGAGGTCACCGGCCACCTGGCGCTGGGCTACGCCCTCGACGATCAGCACACCCTGCGTGCCAGCTACGGTACCGCCTTCCGCGCCCCGACCTTCAATGAGCTGTACTTCCCCGGCTTTGGCAACAGCGATCTTGAGCCCGAGGAGTCCGAGACCTGGGAGCTTGGTCTGCGTGGTCAGTACCAGCGGCTTTACTGGGATCTGGCGCTCTACCAGACCAACGTCGACGCCCTGATCGCCAATGAGTCGAGGGATGGCCGCTTTGCCCCCTTCAATGTCGACGAGGCGCGTATTCGTGGGGTCGAACTTGCCACCGGGCTCGAGCTCGACCAGTGGACCCTGGCGGCCAGCGTCGCCTATACCGACCCGGAAGACCGTGACACCGGCAAGCAGCTGATTCGCCGCGCCAGCCAGACCCTGCGCCTGGACGCCGATCGCCAGCTGGGTGACTGGAATCTGGGGGCCTCCTTCATCGCCCAGGACCACCGCTACAATGACGTCGACAACGACGAACGTCTGGCCGGCTACGGCACCCTGGACCTGCGCGCCGGCTGGGCCTTTGCGCCGGACTGGAAGGCCAACCTTACGCTCGAGAACGTCTTCGATCGCGAGTACGCCACCTCGCGTGCGTCTGCCTTTCAAGGTGGCTGGGACTACGAAAACCCCGGACGTGCCGCCTACCTGAGCGTCGGCTTCAACCTGTGATCATCCGCCGCTCGCTTGTCTCGGCCAGCGCCGGCCTGGTGCTGTCGGCGCTGGCCAGTGCCGCCATGGCGTCCTCTTCGCCCGACGGGGACGGGGACATCTGCGTGGTCGATGACACCGAGCGGGAGCTATGCCTGGCGGCGCCGGCAGAGCGCATCGTGGCGCTGTCGCCCAGTGTCACCGAGATGCTGTTCGCGGCGGGGGCCGGCGAGCGGGTGGTGGGGGTAGTCAGCTTCAGCGACTATCCCGAGGCCGCGCGCTCGCTGCCCCAGGTGGGCAGCTACGATCGACTCGACCTCGAGTCGCTGTTGGCGCTTGACCCCGACCTGGTGGTGGCCTGGGCCGGCGGTAATCCTGGACAGCAGGTCGAACGCCTGGATGAACTCGGCCTGCCGGTGTTCCGCTCGGACGCCGCCAACTTCGAGCAGATCGCCACGACGCTTGAGCGGTTCGGCCGCCTGGCCGGTTCGGCGGATACCGGCGACACCGCGGCCCGGGAGCTGCGAGAATCGGTAGCGGCCCTCGGCGAACGCTACGTTGACGCAGCACCGGTCGAGGTCTTCTATCAGGTATGGGAGCAGCCGCTGATGACCGTCAACGGTGAGCACTGGATCAGTCGGGCGCTGTCACTTTGTGGCGGCGTCAATCTATTCGCCGACGAGGCGCCGCTGGTGCCTCGACTGTCGCGGGAGGCGGTGCTGGCCGCGGACCCGGAAGTCATCATCACCGGTGGCATGGGCAAGGCGGACTCCACCTGGCTCGATGCCTGGCGCCAGTGGCCGCAGATGACCGCCGTGGCCCGCGACAACCTCTACTTCATCAACCCCGACTTGGTGCAGCGGGCGACGCCGCGCCTGGTCGAGGGCACCCGAACCCTGTGCCAACATCTGGACTCTGCCCGTGAGCGCCGCTGACTCCAGCGCTACCTATCGGCCCACCCGGCGACGTCGTCCGCTGGGCCTGCTGGCTCTGCTCGGTGTGGTGTCGGTGGTGCTGGCCGTGTCGGTGGGCAGCGTCGCGCTGTCACCGATGGAGCTGTGGCTGACGCTGACCGGGCAGGGCAGCCCCCTCCACCAGACCCTGGTGTGGGAGCTGCGCCTGCCCCGTGCGCTGGCCGCCTTCGGTACCGGTGCCTTGCTGGCCCTGGCCGGCGCCTTGATGCAGGTACTGCTGCGCAATCCATTGGCCGACCCCTATGTGCTCGGGCTCTCCGGCGGGGCTTCGGTGGCGGCGCTGTGTGCCATGCTGGCTGGCCTTGGCGCCGCACTGGTCTCGGCCTCGGCCTTTGCCGGTGCGCTGGTGTCGATCCTGGTGGTATTCGGCCTGGCCCATGGCAGTGGCAGCTGGTCGCCGGCCCGCCTGCTGCTGACCGGGGTCGTCATGGCCTCCGGCTGGGGCGCGATCATCACCTTCCTGCTGGCGGTCAGCCCGGTAGAAGAGCTGCCGGGCATGCTCTACTGGCTGATGGGCGACATGGCCTACGCCCGCAGTCCCTGGCCGGTACTGGTCATCGCCGCGCTGTCGGCGCTGGTACTGGTGCCACTGGGGCGGACCCTCAATGTGCTTGCCCGGGGTGGCCAGCAGGCGCTGGCGCTGGGCGTGGCGGTGCGCCCGCTGGAATGGGGGCTGTATCTGGCGGCGAGCCTGGCCACCGCCACCGCGGTGACCACCGCCGGATCGGTGGGGTTCGTCGGCCTGATGGTGCCGCATATGCTGCGCCTTCGCCTAGGTGCCGACCAGCGTCTGATCCTGCCGGCCTCGCTGCTGGCCGGTGGCTGCCTGCTGACCCTGGCCGATACCCTGGCGCGGACCCTGATCGCCCCCCAGCAGTTGCCGGTAGGGGTGATCACCGCGCTGATCGGGGTGCCGAGTTTTCTCTACCTGCTGCATCGCAGCCACGGCAAGGGATAGGGGCGTTCATGGCTGTCACACCCGCATCCACCGACCAGGCGCTGCCAGTTTGTTCGTTGTCCTGCGAAGCTCTGGTGATCGACGTGCCGGGCAGGGCGGACGGTCAGCCGCTGTCCTTTTCCATCGAGCCCGGCAGTCGCTGGGGTATCCTCGGGCCCAACGGCGCCGGCAAGAGCACGCTCCTGCATACCCTGGCCGGGTTAAGGGCGCCGCGCCATGGGCGCTTGAGGCTGGACGGCCGGCCGCTGACCGACTGGCGCCGGCGTGCCGTTGCCCAGCGTCTGGGCGTGGTGTTCCAGGAGCGCCATGACGAGTTTCCGGCCAGCGTGCTGGAAACCGCGCTGATCGGCCGCCATCCCTTCCTCCGGGCCTGGCAGAACGAAAGCGAGGACGACGTCCAGCGCGCCCTGGGGGCGCTTGAACGCCTCGATATCGCTCACCTGGCCCACAGGCCGCTGGCGACCCTGTCCGGCGGCGAACGTCAGCGGGTCAGCCTGGCCACGGTGCTGACCCAGGCGCCGCAGATCTGGCTGGTGGATGAACCGACCAACCACCTCGACCTGCATCATCAGGTGGCGGCCATGGCGCTGCTCGACGAACAGGCAAGCCAAGGGGCCGCCGTGGTGATGTGCCTGCACGATCTCAATCTGGCGGCGCGCTGGTGCGACCACCTGCTGCTTTTGTATCCCGATGGCGCGGCCTGCTGGGGACCACGCGACGATATGCTGGTGACGTCGGCCCTCGAGCGGCTCTACGACCAGCCGTTGAGCGTCGCCGAGGTCGATGGCGCCGCCGTCTTCATGCCGCGGGTGGCCTCGTCGCTTAATCCGCCGCGCCCCACCAAGGAAGTTTCCCATGACCCACACGTCCTCCACGACACAGACTCCGAAGAACGTTGATCCCGAGCGCCACGCCCGGCGCATGGCCGCCAAGCAGCGGATCATGGCCGAGCGCATCGCCAGTGCCGACAAGGAACAGGGCGTGCTGCTGGTGCTGACAGGCCCCGGCAAGGGCAAGAGTTCATCCGGCTTCGGCATGCTGGCTCGGGCGCTGGGCCACGACATGAAGGTGGGCGTGGTGCAGTTCATCAAGGGCGCCTTCTCCACCGGGGAGGAGGCCTTCTATCGCCGCCAGCCCGGAGTGGCCTTCCACGTCATGGGCGAGGGCTACACCTGGGACACCCAGGACAGGGAGCGCGATGTCGCCGCCGCCGAAGCCGCCTGGGACAAGGCCCGCAAGTTGCTTCAGGATCCCGATATCGCGCTGGTACTGCTCGATGAGCTGAACATCGCCCTGCGCTACGGTTACCTGGATCTCGACCGGGTACTGGACGACCTGCAGGCCAGACCGGCGATGCAGCACGTGGTGGTGACCGGGCGCCACGCGCCCCAGGCGCTGATCGAACTGGCCGATACAGTCACCGAGATGAAGGTGGTCAAGCACGCCTTCAAGGATCAAGGCATCAAGGCCCAGAAGGGTATCGAGCTGTAAGGGAGCGCTAGCATGGCAACGCTGATGATCCAGGGCACCACCTCGGATGCCGGCAAGTCCACGGTGGTCGCCGGTCTGTGCCGGGTGCTGGCACGGCGCGGGTTCAGCGTAGCCCCATTCAAGCCCCAGAACATGGCGCTGAACAGTGCCGTCACCGTGGATGGCGGCGAGATCGGTCGCTCCACCGCGCTGCAGGCCCAGGCTGCCCGCGTAGCGCCGCACAGCGACATGAACCCTGTGCTGTTGAAGCCCGAAAGCGACAAGGGCGCCCAGGTCATCCTGGCCGGTCGCGTCCACGGCAGCATGGCCGCGTTGGACTACCACGCTTACAAGACCACCGCCCGACAGACGGTGATGGACTGCCATCGCCGGCTGTCCGAGAGCTTCGACGTGATCATCGCCGAAGGGGCGGGCAGCCCTGCGGAGGTCAACCTGCGCGAAGGTGACATCGCCAACATGGGCTTCGCCGAGGCGGTGGACTGCCCGGTACTGCTGGTCGGAGATATCGACAGAGGCGGCGTCTTTGCCCAGCTATGCGGTACCCTGGCGCTGGTCAGCGCGTCCGAAAACGCGCGGATCAAGGGCTTCGTGATCAACCGCTTTCGCGGCGATATCGGGCTGCTGGAGCCGGGGCTTGAGTGGCTGGCCGAGCGCGAGGCGAGGCCGGTGCTCGGCGTGCTTCCCTACCTGCAGGGGCTGTGGCTCGACGCCGAGGACAGCCTGTCGCTGGAGCAGCGGCTTGATCACGCGGAGGGTGACATGCTCAAGGTGGTGGTGCCGGCCCTGCCGCGCATCAGCAACCACACCGACCTCGATCCGCTACGCCTGCATCCTCGCGTCAGCCTGAGCCTGGTCGGCCCCGACCAGCCGATGCCCGATGCCGACGTCATCCTGTTGCCGGGCAGCAAGAACACCCGGGCGGACCTGGCCTGGCTGCGCAGCCAAGGATGGGATGAGCGTATCCGGCGCCATCTGCGTTACGGCGGGCGGGTGCTGGGTGTCTGCGGCGGTTTTCAGATGCTGGGGGAATGGATCGACGATCCTGACGGCATCGAGGGCGAGCCCGGCGGCGTCGAAGGGCTCGGTTGGCTTGCCATGTCTACTACCATGCGCCCCGACAAGCGCCTTAAACGCGTCAGCGGGCGCATCGACACCGCCGACGGCTGTTGCAGCATCCACGGCTACGAGATTCATCAAGGCGTCAGCCGGGGAGAGGCGCTTTCACGGCCATTAATGCGTCTGGAAGGACGAGACGAAGGTGCCGTCAGCCAGGATGGCCAGATCATGGGTACCTACCTGCACGGGCTGTTCGACGGCCCCGACGCCTGCGAAGCCTTGCTCGCCCGCCTCGGGCTCCCGCCCGAGGACACCCGCCGGGTGGACCTCGACGCCCACCGCGAACGTCAACTCGACCGGCTTGCCGACGCCATCGAGCAACATCTGGATATGGAGATGGTTCTGCGCCTGATCGGTTGAGGAAGATGGTCCGATATCGGCGCCCGGCGTAAACTGTGGGGGTGCCACAGCTTTCCCTGTACAGATGGCACCATGGCAACTGCGTCGAGGGCTTGGTCATGAAGGTGACATCCAAACATGTGGTCAGTAGAGACAAGGGATGGGCAGTAAAGACCAGCGGCACGTCTCGTGCCGGCAAGGTTTTCGAGAGCAAGGCTGAAGCCGTGGAATACGCGCGCCGCGTGGCCAGGAAGGAGCACGGTGAGCTATACGTGCATGGGCTCGATGGCACTATCCAGGAGCGCAAGAGTTATCGGCGCGAATCTGAGGCAACCAAGTCTCTGCGCTCGAAGAAGTGACGGCGTACGCCATTTGAGCGCAATGTCTTTGTCAATTGCCCGTTCGATGAGGCGTACTATCCGCTATTGCGTCCCTTGCTCTTCACCATCATCTACGTTGATTTGCTCACCCAGCAGGCTCGTGATGTAGTCAAGGACTCTGTCAGGCTGCTCGCGATGGGGCACATGGCCACACCCCTCCAGCAATACCATTCGTGACGGCCCTTGAGGTAGTTGCGCGTAGCGTTCTGGCTGCTGTGGCGAGCCGTATTCGTCCTGGTCGCCGTGAAGTGCCAGTGCAGGACACCCGACCCATCTAAGGGTGTCATCCAGGGCCCAGCCCCGAAACTCGGGGTCCAACCAGGTCTCTACCCAGGCGTCGAGCACCCAGCGGGCCTTGTCGCCATGGTACTTCTTCAGGCGCTCGATCTGGCCGGGCAGGGCGAACGTATCGCGGGCCTGTCGGATGCCCGAAAGCGTGCGTTCTTCCACAAAGGCCTGGGCCGCCAGGGTAATCAGCGCCTGGCAATCGTCGTAGTGGGCAGCGATACCGGCGGCCATGCAGCCGCCCACGCTATGGCCCAGAACAACGAAACCCTCGAGCTTTAATGCGCGATGAAGCGCGGCAAAGCCCTGGTGCGCTTCTTCGGCGATAAAGGTGTGGGTCAGTCGGTCTGGGTGGCCCGTGGATTGGCCGAAGCCCAGTCGATCGTAGGCGATCACTTCGCGGCCGGTGGTCTGGCACAGGGCTTCGGGGAAGTTGCGCCACAGCTCAACGCAGCCCAGCGAGTCATGCAGCAACACGATGGGCGCGCCCTGGGTATTAGGCTCGGGACGCCATCGACGAACAAACAGCGATTGCCGGTCTGTGTCGTGAAGTGACACCTGAAGGTCAGATACCTGGGGCATGAAGTGGCTCGCTGGCAGCAACGTATCAAGCCCACTCTAGCGAGTGGCCGCTGGCCTGCCAAGCAAGCGCTAGGTTTGGACAGGTCGCTTTTAGGACAGGTCGCTTTTTAGTACAGGGCCATGCCAGTGCCAGAGCCGCTTCAAGGATACGCCTTGGCAAGTTACGTCTTGTCGGCAAAGCGTTCGGGGTCATCGGAAATGACGGTGGTCACGCCCCATTTCCAGTACTTGGCGAAGGCCACCGGATCATTGGCGGTATAGCACAGCAGCGGTGTGCCGCTCTGGGTGACCTCCCGAGCCCGCTCTTCCTTCAGCTTCTTCCAGTCGCAGTGCAGGCTGTAGGCCTGTACCGCTTCCATGTCGTGCCGCCAGTTCTTGCCGATCTTGTCGACCAGCACCCCAAGGGCGAGCTGGTCGGGCGTGGCGATGCTGCGCGCGTGATCGAGGGCCGCCGGGCTGAAGGAAGACACCAGTCGACGTTCGAACGGCAGCGCTTCCAGCAGACGCGGGATCACCGATTCGGCCAACGCTTCTGGATCGCGCCCCCGGGTCACCTTGAGTTCCAGGTTGACCGCCATACCGCGTCGATCGATCAGATTGAGCATGTCGTCGAGTGTCGCCATGCGCTCACCGCGAAAGCGCTCGGCGTACCAGGCGCCGACGTCGTATTCCCTGGCCTGTTCCAGACGCAGCTTGCTCAACTTGCCGCGCCCGTTGGAGCAGCGCCGCATGCCGGGGTCGTGCCAGATCACCGGGGTACCATCACCCAGCAATTGCACATCGAGCTCGACCCAGGTGATACCGGCTTCCCAGGCTAGCTGGACGGCGCTCAGGGTATTTTCCGGTGCATGGGCCGACAGGCCGCGATGCGCCATCAGGCGGGGCAGGTCGATAAGGGGCGTGCGAGATGTCGTCATGGGCTCTCCTTGGCTTGGCGTCACAACATGGCACCGGCTTTCGTCATCATCGGACATGACCGTCCTGCTAGCCAGAGGCTGCACGCCTCCATGTTGGGCCACAAAGATGACCGAACGGCGACGACATGAACACCCCGTCTGTCGCAGCGGTACGCCGAGGGCGGTGTCGCTGCCTGGAATATGCTAGTCTCGCCGGTTTCGACAAGTGGGTCAGCGCCGGTCGGCGCCAGCAATTAGAGGTCAGTGATGAAGGTCGTCAAAATCAACGAGCCCCAGCAGCGGGAAGCCTGCCTGGCACGCCTGTGTGCAGAAGCCTACGGTCATCAGGCGGGTATCGCCCCCCTGGTCACCTTCGCCGGCGTCATCGGGGTGCTGTTCAAGCAGGAAGCCGCCCGGCTTCTCGCGCTGGTGGACGATCAGTCCCGTCCCATCGCGCTGGCCCTGCTGGTCAGCGACGAAGCTGGTACCAGCATGAATGTGGCCCAGTTGACGTCGCTGGATCCTGACGCCGAAAGCGCGGTCGACGGCGGCAACAAGACAAGCGCGGAAAGCGATAGCCAGGGCGAGGCGCAAAAGCCGGCCGGCAAGGGTAAACTGAATCCCGCCCTTCGTCTGGTGGCGGAACTGGCGCTGCGGGCGCCGCTGCGGGTGGACGTGGTCAGTGATGCCCAGAAGGCCGAGTTTAGCGCTGCCGGAATCCAGCGCTGGATCAAGGGCCCGGGCGAGCTGCAGATCGGTCTGGGACCCAAGCATACGGCCACCAGCCTCGACAATCTGCCGCGAACCCTGACCGTGGACGAAGCCTCGGTGGTGGCCAACTTCAAGCAGGACAAGGCGTTGTTCGAAGATTACAAGAACCGCTTCGTCAGAGGCCTGGAGTCCTTCCCGCGTACGCTATGAGCAACGACGGCATAAAGCTCTCAAGGGAACGGCACTGTTCGAACGATTGATCTGGCAAGAACCGCTTCGTCAGAGGCCTGGAGTCCTTCCCGCGGACGCTATGAACTAGTAGAAGTGGTAGCAACAACGAAGCCCCGACCCCTGCCTCTTTTTGGAGGCGAGGGCCGGGGCTTCGTCGTTGGGCAAAGGGGCGGCGCTTGCCGGGCCGAGGTGGTTGTTGATCCGCTCGCGGGCAGCAAGAACGGAGGTGGCCCGGGTCACGCCGTCAGGGATCGATGCCCGTCGATCCGTGCAGTTGTCTAGCCTTCGCTGGTGAGGCTGAACGATCCCTTCATCATCGAGGAGTGGCCGGGGAAGGAGCAGAAGAAGGTCAGATCCTGGTCGGCGAGTCCTTCGGTGTCGAAGGTGATGCTGGTGGATTCGCCGCCGCCGATGATGTCGGTGGCGGCCAGGGTACGGTCATCCTCGGGCAGGTAGTTGTTGCCGAGTCCCGCCTGCATGCCGGCGGAGGCGATCTCCTGATAGGCGTCGGTAGGGGCCAGCACCCAGTTGTGTCCCATCACGTCTTTCGCCATGGAGCCCGAGTGGGTCAACGTCAGACTGACGGTCTCGCAGCTGGCGGGTACGCTCAGCTCGCTCTTGTCGTACTGCATCTGGTCATTGGAATCGATGGTCAGCCGGCACTCTTCGGCGACGTTGTCCGCGGCGCCGTCATCCGCCACCGCCACGGCAGAGAACAGCGGCACGGCGGTGATCGCGAGGATGGAGGCGGAGGAAAGCAGGGCATGTTTCATGACAGCGTCCTTTTCGTTGCTGGATAGGGTGGGTGCAGGGTTTGCCACGACCGTTCACGGCGTTCAGCAAAGGGAAGCGCGGTGCACCACACAAGATGTATACATGTTTATATGTGAACTGTATACAGTTGATGAGTCTCGTAGACATCAATGGAGCTGTCAAGCGCCGACAGTGATCCCGTGGCCACGGCTGTGCCGGCGGCAAATCCAGTTTGGACTTGACCGAGGTCGAGCAGAGCGCTTGACTGGGCGTACATACCCGTTAGCAGCGTAAGGAAGCCTTTCATGGCCAAGCGGATTCAATTCGCACGCACCGGCGATTCCGAGGTGCTGGAACTCGTCGATACACCGGCGGCCGAGCCGGGCCCCGGCGAGGTACGCGTCGCCAATGAGGCGGTGGGCCTCAACTTCATCGATATCTACTTCCGTACCGGTCTGTATCCGGCGCCGTCCCTGCCGTCGGGCCTGGGAACCGAAGGCGCTGGCGTGGTCGACGCCGTGGGCGAGGGGGTCGATCATCTGCAGGTAGGCGACCGCGTGGCCTACGCCCAGGGGCCCCTGGGTGCCTACGCCGAACTGCACACCCTGCCGGCGGACAAGGTGGTGGCGCTGCCCGAGGGGATCAGTTGCGAGACCGCAGCGGGGGCCATGCTCAAGGGTCTGACGGTGCAGTACCTGCTGCGTCAGACCTACCCGCTGCAGGGTGGCGAGACCATCCTGTTCCACGCCGCCGCCGGTGGGGTGGGATCGATTGCCTGTCAGTGGGCCAAGGCCCTGGGCGTCAAGCTGATCGGCACGGTCAGCTCCGTCGAGAAGGCAGAGCTTGCCAAGCGCAATGGCGCCTGGGCGACCATCGACTACACCAAGGAAGACGTGGTCGAAAGGGTGCGCGAGCTGACCGGTGGCGAGATGGTCGACGTTGTCTACGACAGCGTGGGCAAGGACACCTGGGAGACCTCGCTGGACTGCCTGAAGCCGCGCGGCCTGATGGTCAGCTTCGGCAACGCCTCCGGACCGGTCGAGGGGGTCAACATCGGCATCCTCAACCAGAAGGGCGCGCTCTACGTCACTCGGCCGAGCCTCAACGGCTACGCCGACAGCCCGGAGCGGCTGCAGGACATGGCCGACGAGCTGTTCGACATGATCGAGAGCGGCAAGGTGAAGATCGACGTGGCCCAGCGCTTCGCCCTGGCAGAGGCCGGCAAGGCGCAGGACGCCCTGGCCTCACGCAAGACCACCGGGTCTACCGTGCTGCTGCCCTGAGCGATCGATCGCCGATCCCTGTCTTCCTGATCGAACCTGTCCTCCGGACAGAGCGGGCCCGCCAAGTTGGCGGGCCCGCTTGCATTTCAGGGAGGCGTCGGCCTGACGGCGGAGTGGCTTGCGTACCGGCTGCCCTGCTCGCCGTCGGTTCTGCTTGGCGCTACAGCGACGCCCCCAGCTCGCGAATCATCTTCTCGCGCCGCTTGAGGGCGGCCAGTCCCTCGTCGCCCAGGCGATCGGCCACCTCGGTCAGAAGCCCCTGGGCCAGCAGGAAGAAGGCGCCCATGGCGTTGGAGAAGAACAGGCTGTCGGTAGGCACCAGGAAACGGTATTCGGCGACCCGGGCAAGCGGAGACGACTCGCTGTCGGTCAGGGCGACCACCCGAATCCCCGCCCGCGCCGCCACCCGTGCGGTTTCCAGCACGCTGGTGGTGTAGGGAAAGCAGCTGATCACCACCAGCAGGTCCCCTTCATCCAGTTGCGCCAGGGCGTCGGCCACCCCCTGGCGTCCCGCATCCAGCTCCCCGGTATCGGCACGCAGCATGCCAAGCCCATAGGCCATGAACTGCGCCAGCGACGCAAACTGGCGTTGCCCGTGGACCCTGACCCGACGGGCGAGGGCCAGCAGCTCGACCACCCGGTCGTAGTCATCGGCGTCGAGTCGCTCGAGCAGGCCGGCGAAGTTGGCGCTCTCCTGGCGTCCGAGCCGGGCCAACCGGGCGACACCCTGACCCTGGTCGCGATCGGTCGACAGCCTCGAGGCCAGGTCGCTGTAGAAGTGCTCGCCGCCATCGGCCAGGTCCCGCCGAAACACCGCCTGCAATTCGCCGAAGCCGTCGAAACCCAGGCGCTGGGCCAGCCGGGTCAAGGTCGAGGGATTCACCTCGAGCCGCCCGGCCAGCTCGCTGATCGAGGCCACCGCACTCGCCTGCGGCGACTCCAGCAGCGCCATCAGCACCCGCAACGATCGTTTGCCCAAACGAACCTCGCCGTCACCGGCCTGGATCTGCGCCGCCAGTTCCTTCAGGTCGCCGAGGGTGCTCGATTCGCCGAGGCGAACAGGGCGTTCCTGAGCGCTCCGCTCGGTCGATGGCGTGGTGGCGGGCTTCGAGTCGCGAGAGGGCATGGCGTCTCCTTGAATGACGAGCGGGCCAGTGTGCCAGCTTGGCGGGCGTCTGTCCGGTGAGGCGTAGACACAATTTGCAAATATGCATTGTGTAAAAATAGAATGCATTTAATATTTGCATTTATGCGATGTCGTATCTACCTGCTGGAGGTTCCATGAGCCGCGTCTTTCACCGCCACCTCAAGGCGTCCTATCCCACCGCGGTGGCAGGCGATGGGCCCTATCTGATCGATGCCGCAGGCAAGCGCTACCTCGATGCCTGTGGCGGCGCGGCGGTGTCCTGCCTGGGGCATAGCGATCCCGAGGTGCAGGCCGCGATCAGCGAACAGGTCAAGCGTATGGCCTACGCCCATTCAAGCTTCTTTACCTCGGAGCCGATGGAGGCGCTGGCCGACTTCCTGGTCGATCGCGCGCCCCAGGGCATCGGCAGCGTCTACTTCGTCTCCGGTGGTTCCGAAGCGGTGGAAGCGGCACTGAAGATGGCGCGCCAGTACTTTCTCGAGATCGGCCAGCCAGAGCGCACCCAGGTCATCGCCCGGCGCCAGAGCTACCACGGCAATACCCTGGGGGCGCTGGCCACCGGCGGAAACGCCTGGCGTCGGCGTCCCTTCGAACCGCTGTTGGCCGACACCACCCACGTCAGCCCCTGTTACGCCTACCGCGGCCAGCGCGCGGACGAAAGCGCCGAAGCCTACGGCGAGCGACTCGCGGTGGAACTCGAGGACACCATCGAGCGGCTGGGGCCACGCCGGGTCATGGCCTTCGTCGCCGAGCCGGTGGTGGGGGCGACCCTTGGCGCGGTGCCGGCGGTGCCCGGATACTTTCGGCGGGTGCGCGAGATCTGTGATCGTCACGGCATCCTGCTGATTCTCGATGAAGTGATGTGCGGCATGGGGCGCACCGGTAGCCTGTTTGCCTGCGAGCAGGAAGGCGTCAGCCCCGACCTTCTGACCGTGGCCAAGGGCCTGGGCGGTGGCTACCAGCCCATCGGCGCCACCCTGGCCAGTGCGCGTATCCGCGACACCATCGCCGAGGGCACCGGCTTCTTCCAGCATGGCCACACCTATATCGGCCACGCCACCGCCTGCGCCGCGGCGCTGGCGGTGCAGCGCGCGGTAGAGCAACGCGGCCTGCTTGAGCAGGTGCGGGCCAGGGGCGAGGCGCTGCGTGCTCGCCTCGATCAGCGCTTCGGCGACCACCCGCACGTCGGCGATATTCGTGGACGCGGGCTGTTTCTGGGACTCGAGCTGGTGGCGGACCGGGCCAGCAAGGAGCCCTTCGACCCCGACCGACGCCTCAACGCCGCGGTCAAGGCCGCCGCCATGGACCTGGGGCTGATGTGTTATCCCGCCGGCGGTACCCTGGACGGACGCCGTGGAGACCATGTGCTGCTGGCGCCGCCCTATATCGTCGAGGAAGATCATCTCGATGAGATCGTCGACAAGCTCGACGCCGCCTTGCAGCAAGCGCTTGGCCAGGTGGGCCATTGAGTCCGTGCCTGGCGCTTCGGCCCGCGCAACACCACTGACACACCAGGCCCGCCAAGGGGCGGGCTTGCTACCTTTTTTCCCACGTACAGGATGACAGCATGACCCTTCGTTCCCGCTTGCCCGAGCTTGACGACGCCACCATGAGCGCGGAGCAGCGCCGGGTGCTCGACGATATCCTCAGCGGCCCCCGCGGCAACCTCGATGGTCCCTTCCTGGCCTGGGTGCACAGCCCACAGCTTGCCGACCATGCCCAGCGCCTGGGCGCCTTCTGTCGCTACCATACCTCGCTTCCGCTGCGCCTCACCGAGCTTGCCATCCTGACCACCGCGGCCTGGTGGAAGTCCCAGGCGGAGTGGCAGATCCACGCCCCCATCGCCCTCAAGGCCGGCCTGTCCGAGTCGGTGGTCGAGGCCTTGCGAGAAGGCCGTCAACCGACCTTCGAGCGCAGCGACGAAGTCATCGTCCATCGCCTGGCCAGCGTGCTGTATCAGCATCGGCGCGTCGATCAGGCCACCTACGACAGGGCAGTGGAGGCCTTCGGCGAGGAGGCCGTGGTGGAACTGGTCGGGGTGCTTGGCTACTACGCCCTTGTGGCGATGACGCTGAACGTGTTCGAGGTTCGCCGAGGCGATGAACCGCTGCCCTTTGACGAACCCTAACCCTTTGCCGAACCCCTGCCCTTTGACGAAGCCTGCCCTTCGTCGAACCCTCCGAGGCGCGCTGACGAGGTGTTTTAGGCTACGCTGAATCAGCGGTACCCTGGCGCTTTCTCGGTGACGCTTTCGCGACCTCCAGCACTCTGCAATCGCCCGTCAGGGCGCCGCCCAGGGAGGGGCCGGCATGGACGACAGTCTTCTGGTATTTATCGTGCTCGGGCTGACGCTGGCGGCGTTCGTCTGGGGGCGGTTTCGTTTCGATCTGGTGGCGCTGGCCTCCTTGCTGGCCTCGGTGGTGCTGGGGCTGGTGCCCGCCGACCAGGCCTTTTCCGGTTTTGGCCATCCGGCGGTGATCACCGTGGTGGCGGTGCTGGTGCTGTCCCGTGGCTTCGAGCGGGCCGGGGTGGTGGACGTGATCGCCGCCCAGGTGCTCAAGGTCGGCGACAGGCTCCTGTACCAGCTATTGGCGCTGACCGGCCTTGTCACCGTGCTGTCGGGCTTCATGAACAACGTGGGGGCGCTGGCGTTGCTGCTGCCGGTGGCCCTGCGGATGTCGCGCGAACACGATACCTCGCCGTCGATCCTGCTGATGCCGCTGGCCTTCGGCTCGCTGCTGGGTGGCCTCACCACCCTGATCGGCACCCCGCCCAACATCATCATCTCGAGCTACCGCGCCAGCGTCGCCGGCGAGCGCTTCAGCATGTTCGACTTCTTCCCGGTAGGCGGCGCCGTGGCAGTCGCCGGGGTTGCCTTTATCGTGCTGCTGGGCTGGCGCCTGGTGCCAAGGCGCACCGGCCAGGCCAGCCGCGACGCCATGTTCGATACCGCCCACTATCTGGTGGAGGTACGGGTCGACGCCGATGCCCAGGCCCTGGGCTGGTCGCTGCACAAGCTCAGGCGCAAGCTCGACGACAACGTGCCCGTGCTGGCGCTGGTGCGGGGCGGTCATCGCTACGCCGGCCACTCTTTCTATGGGGTGCTCAAGGAGGGCGACATCCTGCTGCTGGAGGCCGGCCCCGAGGAGCTGAAGGCGCTGGAGGATCGTGCCGGACTGCGGGTCGGTCTGGCACCCGAGGAGGCGCAGGATCCTGATGCCGAGCAGAGCGAGGCCGAGCCGACCGACACCGAGCCAACCAACACCGAGAAGGCCGACAGCGATGACCAGGTGCGGTCCTCGGGCAACGCAGCAGCCGCATCGACATCGGCCCAGCCGTTGAACGCAGACGGCAACGCCGGGTCCGCTTCGCTGGCCCAGCGTACCCGCCAACTGGTCGACGAGGACGAGCAGGCGCGAGAGCGCCGCATCACCCTGGACGAGACCCGTGAGGCGGCGCGGGGCACCGAGGACGGCGACGAGCGCCAGGACGACAAGGCCCCCGAAGACCTGCACCTGATCGAGGCGGTGGTGCGCAACGACGCCGCCATCAGTGGCCGCACCGCCGCCGAGCTGCGCCTGCACCATCAGTACGGCCTGCACCTGGTGGCGGTGGCCCGTGACGGTGGGCGCCTCAAGCAGCGTCTGCGCGATATTCGTTTTCGGCCCGGCGACGTGCTGCTGCTGCAGGGCGATCCCGAAGGGCTGGGGGAGAGCCTGACGGTGCTTGGCTGCCTGCCGCTGGCAGACCGGCGCCTGACCCTCGGTCAGCCGCGCCAGCTTGCGCTGTCGGTGGGCATATTTGCCGTCGCCATCACGGCCATGCTGTTCGATCTGCTGCCGGCGGCGGTGGCCTTGTCGCTGGCCGCGCTGGTCACCCTGCTGGTGGGGGTGCTGCCGCTGCGTGAAGGCTACCGCGCCATCGACGGCCCAGTGGTGGTGTTGCTGGGGGCGATGATTCCGGTGGGGCAGTCGCTGGAGTCCAGCGGCGGGGCAGGTCTGATCGCCGATGCCATGCTCGGGCTTGGCAGCCAGTGGCCGCCCATCCTGGTGCTGGCGGGGCTCTTCATGGTCAGCACCTTGCTGTCCAACGTCATCAACAATGCGGCGGCGGCGCTGTTGATGGCGCCCATCGCGGCGAGTCTCGCCAGCGGTTTCGAGCTGTCGCTTGACCCCTTCCTGATGGTGGTGGCGATCAGCGCTTCCTGCGCCTTTCTGACGCCCATCGGCCACCAGTCCAACACCCTGGTGATGGGCCCCGCGGGCTATCACTTCAGCGACTACTGGCGCCTTGGCCTGCCGCTGACCCTGGTGGTGATGGTGGTCGCCATCCCGCTGATCATGCTGGTCTGGCCGCTGCAATAACGGCCAATGAAAACGCCCGGGCTGGGCCCGGGCGTCGTGGTGGTGCGCGAAACGTCGGCGCTACGCGGTGACGTTGTGGTGGTTCATCTTTTCCTTGTCGGTGACGAAGGCGTCAAAGGCGAAGTCGTCCACGCTCAGCATGTCGAGCACCTCGGCCTCGCGCTTGCGCATGAAGTCGGCATCCTCCTCGCTGATCAGACCCTCCTCGAGCGCGGCTTCCAGGCGTTCTTCCGGGTGCAGCGCCTGCACCGGCAGCTTGCCCTTGGAGTACGCCTTGTTGATCTGGCGATAGAGCACCTCGGCGCGGTCCTGGGTTTCCAGCAGGGCGTTGTAGCGCGCCACCGGGTTGTCCTGGACCTGGTCGTTGCTGTCCCAGGCGCCGACCAAGAGCTTCTTGCGCAGGGCGCTGTCGGTGGACACCGCACGGGCGATGGACCGGGCCAGGTCGTCGTGGGGGCGTGCCCAGCGGCGGCCCAGCGGCATCACCAGCACCTTCAGGGTCTTGCCCAGCGCCCGGTTGGGCAGGTTGTCGAAGACCTCGACGAAGGCGGTCTCGGCGCGGTTGAGCAGGAAGCGGCAGGCGTAGTGCATCAGTTCCGCCTCGCCCTCGACCTTGTCACCCTCGTGCCACTGCTTGATCACCATGCTCACCAGATAGAGGTTGGAGAGCACGTCACCCAGGCGCGCCGAGAGCATCTCGCGCTGCTTGAGCTCGGCGCCCAGGCTCGCCATGGCGGCGTCGGCGCACAGGCTGAAGCCGGCAGACAGACGGGCCACGTCCTGGGCGTAGGGGCGGGCGACCTCGTCGAAGGGGCACGACGGCTTGCCGATGCCCAGGCCCATGGTGAGGGCGCGGGCGGCGTTGCCGAAGATCAGCCCGGCATGGCGGAAGAACGCCCGGTCGAAGGCCTTGGCGTCATCGGCATCCTTGGCCGCCAGTTCCTCCAGCACGTAGGGATGGCAGCGGATCGCGCCCTGACCGAACACCATCAGGTTGCGGGTCATGATATTGGCGCCTTCCACGGTGATCGCCACCGGGTTGGCGCTGTAGCCGATGCCCAGGTAGTTGCGCGGGCCCAGAGTCACCGCCTTGCCGCCGTGGATGTCCATGGCGTCGGCCAGGATGTCACGCTGGAACTCGGTCAGCTGGCTCTTGAGGATGGTCGATGGCACCGCCGGCGCCTGGCCGTGGTCGATGGTGTTGGCGGTCTGATAGACCGCCGCCTGAGCGATGTAGGCCTTGGCGGTAAGACGTGCCAGCGGCTCCTGAATGCCCTCCATCTCGGCCACCGGCACATTGAACTGGCGACGGATGCGGGCGAAGCCGCCGGCCCAGCCGATGGCGTAGCGGCCAGTACCGGTAGCGCCGGAGGGCAGGGTGATGCAGCGGCCGACCGACAGACACTCGATCAGCATGCGCCAGCCTTCGCCGGCCATCTCGGGGCCACCGATGATGGTGTCCAGCGGCACGAACACGTCCTTGCCACGAATCGGACCGTTCATGAAGGGGCTGCCGATGGGGTGGTGGCGGCGGCCGATCTCCATGCCGTCGGTGTCACGCGGTACCAGCGCGCAGGTGATGCCGAGGTCCTCGGTGTCGCCCAGCAGGTGGTCCGGGTCGAACATGCGGAAGGCCAGGCCAACCACGGTGGCGATGGGCGCCAGGGTGATCCAGCGCTTGTTGAAGGTCAGGCGCAGGCCCAGCACTTCCTTGCCGTCGATTTCCTGCTTGCACACGATGCCGACGTCCGGCAGCGAAGTAGCGTCGGAGCCGGCGCGGGGGCCGGTCAGGCCGAAGCAGGGGATCTCGCGGCCGTCGGCCAGGCGGGGCAGATAGTGGTCCTTCTGCTCCTGGGTGCCGTACTTGAGCAGCAGCTCACCCGGACCCAGCGAGTTGGGGACACCCACGGTGGACATCAGGGTCTCGTTGACCGCGAGCTTCTGCAGCACCGCCGACTGGGCCTTGGCTGAGAAGCCGAGACCACCGTACTCCTTGGGAATGATCATGCCGAAGAAGCGTTCCTTCTTCAGGTAGTCCCACAGCTCCGGCGGCAGGTCGGCGCGCTCGCGGGCGATGTCCCAGGCGTTGCACATGCCGGCGGCCACGGTGCACTGATGGTCGATGAAGGCGCGTTCCTCGCCGCTGAGGCCGTCATCCTTGAAGTCGAGCAGGCGCTGCCAGTCAGGACGGCCGGAGAACAGCTCACCGTCCCAGGCCACGCTGCCGGCCTCAAGCGCAGTACGCTCGGTATCCGATACGCGGGGGGCGACCTTCTTGAACATGGCGAACAGACGTGGCGACAGCCAGCCATGGCGCAGCGCCGGCAGGCCGCAGACGGCGATGGCGGCGGCGGTGATCAGCAGCAGTACGCCGACGAATTCGGCGTCGAGGACCAGGCCCGCGACCCCGAGAATGGCCGGCAGGGCGGCGGCAGGCGCGGCCCCGGCCTCGCGGCGGGCGATGGCGATCAGGCCAACGACCGCAAAGATGAGCAGGAGCAGGCTGAGCATGGGCGGTTCTCCTTGGAGAGCGATGAGAGGAAGTGTGGTTGTAATAAAACGCCTGTTTGAATTCTTGCAGATTAGCCCATCGCCTGACAACCGGCCATCGAAAACCTTGCCTCTTGCACCATGGTCGAACTAGAGGTCTCTTAGCTGCACAAAAAAGGCCCCGTGAAAGTCACGGGGCCAGGTCGATGTCGTCTAAATCGTGTCGCCGCCAGCGGCAGCTTTTCCGGCGTCAGCCAGGCTGCGCTGTGCTATCAGAACTTGCACCAGCACCAGCACCAGCACGTGCAGAGAGGCGCCGCTCGCTCTGGGTCGGATGGGCCTCCTCGAGCCGGCGCTGCGGCGGCGTCTGGGCCGGGGTGCCATTGGCCACGTAGTAGGGCGCCTGGCTCGGCGGCAGCGGCTCGCGGCCACGGATCTTGTCGGCCATGCGCTCGGCCAGCATGATCGTCGGCGCGTTGAGGTTGCCGGTGGGAATCACCGGGAACAGCGAGGCGTCGACCACCCGCAGGCTTTCTACCCCGTGCACGCGTCCGGCGCCGTCGACCACGCAGTCGTCACCGTCGCCCATGCGGCAGGTGCCACAGGGATGATAGGCGGTCTCGGCGTGGCGGCGCACGAAGGCGTCGAGCTCATCGTCGCTCTCCACGTCCGGCCCCGGCGAGATCTCGCGGCCGCGGAACTCGTCCATGGCCGGCTGGGCGATGATCTCGCGGGTCAGGCGAATGGCGTCGCGGAACTCTTCCCAGTCCTTTTCGGTGGACATGTAGTTGAACAGGATCGAGGGCGCGGCCTTGGGATCGACCGAGGTCAGCCGTACACGTCCTTCGCTCTGGGAGCGCATCGAGCCGACGTGGGCCTGGAAGCCGTGGGCCTGCACCGCGCTCTTGCCGTTGTAGCTGATGGCGATCGGCAGGAAGTGATACTGCAGGTTCGGCCAGGCTTCCTCTTCGCTGGTGCGGATGAAACCGGCGGCCTCGAACTGATTGCTGGCGCCCACGCCGCTGCCCTTGAACAGCCACTCGGCGCCGATCGCCGGCTGGTTGTACCACTTCAGCGCCGGGTACAGCGAGATCGGCTTCTTGCACTCGTACTGGATGTACATCTCCAGGTGGTCCTGCAGATGGGCACCGACGTTGTCGTTGACGTGGACCGCCTCGATGCCGAGCTCCGCCAGCAGGTCCGCCGGGCCGATGCCCGAGCGCTGCAGGATCTGTGGCGAGGCGATGGCGCCGGCGCACAGCAGCACCTCGCGACGGGTGCGCACCTCCTGGACCTGGCCCTTGCGCTGATAGCGCGCGCCCACCGCACGCTTGCCCTCGAACAGGATGACGTCGGTGGTGGCTCGGGTCTCGATGGTCAGGTTGGGGCGCTTCTTGGCCTCGTCCAGATAGCCACGCGCGGTGGAGGCGCGGCGTCCCTGGGGCGTGACGAAGCGGTCCATGGGGCCGAAGCCTTCCTGCTGGTAGCCGTTGACGTCCTCGGTGGCCGGGTAGCCCGCCTGCTGACCCGCCTCGATAAAGGCGTGGTAGAGCGGGTTGTTGCCGGGCTTCGGGGTGGCCACGCACACAGGGCCGTCGCCGCCATGGTAGTCATTGGGGCCGATATCGCGGGTCTCGGCCTTCCTGAAGTAGGGCAGGCAGTTGGCGTAGTGCCAATCCTCGAGCCCGTCGCGCTTGGCCCAGCCGTCATAGTCCAGGGCGTTGCCACGGATGTAGCACATGCCGTTGATCAGCGAAGAGCCGCCAAGGCCCTTGCCGCGACCGCACTCCATGCGGCGATTGTCCATGTGCGGCTCGGGGTCCGTCTCGAAGGCCCAGTTGTAGCGCTTGCCCTGCAACGGGTAGGCCAGCGCTGCCGGCATCTGGGTGCGGAAGTCGAAGCGGTGGTCCTTGCCGCCGGCTTCCAGCAGCAGGACCTGGACGTCCGGGTCCTCGGTCAGACGAGTGGCGAGGACGTTGCCGGCGGAGCCGGCGCCGATGATGACGTAGTCGAATTCACGGAGCTGTGACATGTGACGCCTCCCTGAAGGCAATGGGGTGACCGGGTCAGGCGTGACGCGGTGTTCGAGTGCTGTCGCGACGGGCCGGCCTTAGAAGACCGACTCGAAGGGGCCCATTTCGACCTGGACCGACTTGGTCTGGGTGTAGTGGGCCAGGGTCTCGATGCCGTTCTCGCGGCCGACGCCGGACTGCTTGTAGCCACCCACCGGCATTTCGGCCGGGGACTCGCCCCAGGTGTTGATCCAGCAGATGCCGGCTTCCAGGCGATGGATCAGGCGATGCGCACGGTTGAGGCTCTCGGTGAAGACGCCGGCGGCCAGGCCATAGGTGGTGGCGTTGGCGCGCTCGAGCACCTCCTCGTCGGAGTCGAAGCCGAGCACCGACATCACCGGGCCGAAGATCTCTTCACGCACGATGCGCATGTCATCGGTGCAGTCGGTGAACACCGTGGGTGCCGCCCAGGCGCCCTTGGCCCAGTCGCCCTGGTCCCAGGCGTCGCCGCCGGCCAGTACCCGGGCGCCTTGCTGCTTGCCCAGCTCGATGTAGGACAGCACTTTCTGTTGGTGTTCGAAGCTGACCAGCGGGCCGAAGTTGACCGAGGGATCCATCGGGTCGCCGGCCTTGATGCGCGCCACCCGCTCCTCGAGCAGTGCCTCGAAGTCGGCCTTGACGGCGTTGTCGACGAACACCCGGGTGCCGTTGGTGCAGATCTGGCCGCTGGAGTAGAAGTTGGCCATCATCGCCGCGTCGGCGGCACGGACCAGGTCGGCGTCACGGCAGACGATTAGCGGCGACTTGCCGCCAAGCTCCATGGTGACGTCCTTTAGGCTGGAGGCGGCGGAGGCCGACATCACCTTCTTGCCGGTGCCCACCTCGCCGGTGAAGGACACCTTGGCGATGTCCGGGTGGCCGGTGATCGCTTGGCCCACCTCGGCCTCGCCGTGGACGACGTTGAACACGCCATCGGGCAGGCCGGCTTCGGTGAACACCTCGGCCAGGATCATGGTGGTCAGCGGGGTGACCTCGCTGGGCTTGAACACCACGGCGTTGCCGGCGGCCAGCGCCGGGGCGGACTTCCAGCAGGCGATCTGGATCGGGTAGTTCCAGGCGCCGATGGAACCGATGACGCCCAGCGGCTCGCGGCGGGTGTAGACGAAGCTGTCTTCACGCAGCGGAATCTGGCTGCCTTCGATGGCGGCGGCGAGGCCGGCGTAGTATTCGAGCACGTCGGCGCCGGTGACGATATCGACGGTGGACGTCTCGCTGAACGGCTTGCCGGTGTTGCGGGTCTCGAGCTCGGCGATCTCGTCGTTACGCTCGCGCAGCAGCGCCACGGCGCGGTTGAGGATGCGTCCGCGCTCCATGCCGGACATCGCGCCCCACACCTTCTGGCCGCGCTGGGCCGCGGCGACAGCGGCGTCCACGTCGGCCTGGCTTGCCACCTGCACGTCGGCCAGGTGGCTGCCATCGTAGGGGTTGGTGACGCTGAAGGTCTCGTTGGAGGTGGCGTCGGTCAGACGGCCGTCGATGTAGAGCTTCTGGAGTTCGAGAGTTGCCATGGCATCCTCCTGTCGAAAGGGCATGTGTCAGCAAGCTGACAGCGATGTCGGGGCGATAAGTGAAGAGCAAGAATGTGCGCGTGAGTGGCGCAGGTGTTGAGCCTGCCCACTCGGTCTGCCTGAGATCCGGCTCGAGGCTCGGGGCCTTGGTCGGAAGAGACTCAGGCCGGTTCCGGTTCGTGAGCCGCAGCGGGCGCGTGGCTGTCGAGCAGTCGATTCAGGTACTCCCGCGCCAGCTGGCGGGCCTGGACCGCGTCCAGGCCTTCCGGCGACAGGGTGCCGCGCAGCCACAGACCGTCGATCATTGCAGCCAGGCCATTGGCGGCGCGCTGGGCCTCGTGTCGGGGCATCAGCCGGCGAAACTGGTAGCAAAGGTTGGCGTACAGCCGCCGGTCGTTGATCTTCTGCAGCCGTTGCAGGTCGGCCTTGTGCATCGAGTTGGCCCAGAAGGCGAGCCAGGTGCCGGCAGCGCGGGCGTTGGTCTGGGAGGCGTCGAAGTTGCCGTCGATGATCGCTTCCAGATGGGCACGGGGGCTTGTGTCGCTCAGCGCCTTGCGCCGCGCCGCCACGGCCTGGCCCAGGTCATGCTGGATCTGGCGCATGGTCGCCTCCAAGAGGCCATCCTTGCCACCGAAGTAGTGGCTGATGATGCCGGCGGAGACCCCGGCGTGGCGGGCGATGCGCATGATGGTGGCATCGGCAAGCCCCACCTCGTGGATCGCCGCCATGGTCGCCTGGATCAGCTGCTGGCGGCGGATCGGCTCCATTCCTACCTTGGGCATGACAGACCTCCGTGCCGTTCGCCCTCGAACATTGAGGTGCCCGAGAGGTGAATCTGTTGATGCGCGTCTCGAGCGATATCGTGTTCAAGAGTTGAATCTAATGACTTGCTCCTCGAGGCACCCCCGAGGTTAGGATGTAGAGAGTATGCCTTTTATTGATTGGACGTTCAATCAAAATCTGGTCGATTCAACGGCACAGTCGTGATCAGGCCACCATACTGCAACCGATAACCTCAACAAGGAGTGCATCATGACGACCCCGACGATTCCCGCTCTGTCCGTGCTGGCGGCTGCCATCGCCGGCCTTGCCGCCCCCCAGGCGATGGCCGCCGATGACAGCTGCCAGCCGGTGCGTTTCGCCGAAGTCGGCTGGACCGACATCACCGCCACCACCGCGCTGACCACCGAAGTGCTGAAGGCCATGGGCTACGAGACGCGTATCGACACCGTCTCGGTGCCGATCGCCTATTCGGGCATGAAGAACGACGACTTCGACGTCTTTCTCGGCAACTGGATGCCGTCCATGGCGTCCATCAGCGACCCCTACGTCGAGCAGGGCGATGTCGACCGCCTGGGGGCCAACCTGGAAGGGGCCAAGTACACCCTGGCGGTGCCGCAGTACGTCTACGACGCCGGTGTCACCTCGGTGGCGGATCTCGACGAGCACGCCGACAAGTTCAACAGCGAACTCCACGGCATCGAGGCCGGAAATGACGGCAACGAGCTGATCCAGCAGATGATCGATGATGACGCCTTTGGGCTCGGCGACTGGTCGCTGATCGACTCGAGCGAGGCCGGCATGCTGGCGGAGCTGCGTGCCCGCGTCCCCGACGAGACCTGGATGGTGTTCCTCGGCTGGGAGCCGCATCCCATGAACACCAACTTCGATATGGCTTACCTGGAAGGCGCCGACGACTACTTCGGCCCCGACCTGGGCGGCGCCACCGTTTACACCAACACCCGTGCCGGCTACACCGACGCCTGCCCCAACGTCGGTGCGCTGCTCAACAACCTGAGCTTCACCCTGGAGATGGAAAACCAGCTGATGGGCACCATCATGGATGACGGTACCGCCCCGGACGAGGCCGCCCGCGACTACCTCAAGGCCAACCCGGAGCTGCTGGACGCCTGGCTCGAAGGCGTGGAGACCGCCGATGGCGAGCCTGCCATCGAGGTGGTCAAGGCGGAGCTGGGTGTTGAATAAGGCAAAGCTGGGTGTGGAATAAGCCAGAGCTGGGTGTCGAATAAGCCAGCGCTGGGGCGCTGAACAAGCCTGAGCTGACTGTCTAACAAGCCCAGAGCGTTCCAGGCCGGGGGAGAGCAGGGCAGGCCCGTCGTCGAAAATTTCGCGGGCGGGCTTGCCAAGTTCATGAACGGTGTGCATAATTCTCCCCCGTCGACACGGCGCTTTTGCCGCATGACGACCCAAAAGGCTACGTAGCTCAGTTGGTTAGAGCACATCACTCATAATGATGGGGTCCCCTGTTCGAGTCAGGGCGTAGCCACCAGGATTTAGAAAGCACCCGCTGACCTCGGTCAGCGGGTGCTTTCGTATGCGTCGGTTACTTTGCCTCCCGTCGGCCATCGTCTGGCACGGCCTTTCAGGGTTTGTGACCCGCCCGCACCTGCCCGGTGGGCGAGGGACCAGCGTTCAGGGCAGGGCTTCAGGATAGGGCTTCAGAACGTGCAGTGCATCGTGACGGCAGCCAGAGCCGCCCGAACCCAGGTTACGAGGCGGATCAGCGGGTTAAGCCAGTCCTTGGGTCAACAAAAGCGCAACCGGGCTTGACGATCTCGGAGCGATCCGTATACTACGCCCCGTGCTTGAGGCGATTCCCCGATAGCTCAGTTGGTAGAGCAAATGACTGTTAATCATTGGGTCGCAGGTTCGAGTCCTGCTCGGGGAGCCAACCGCAACGGTTGATCCCGCGTCACGCACCGACAATTCAAGGTAATTCCCCGATAGCTCAGTTGGTAGAGCAAATGACTGTTAATCATTGGGTCACAGGTTCGAGTCCTGTTCGGGGAGCCATCTTGCCTTGCAGCAGTTTTGCATGAATTGTCGCCAAGCTTGAAGTACTGCACATTGTTGTTCCCCGATAGCTCAGTTGGTAGAGCAAATGACTGTTAATCATTGGGTCACAGGTTCGAGTCCTGTTCGGGGAGCCAGTGCTGATTTTTGGTGTTTTCCCTTTCCTGCCGTCTCTTCTCTTTATTGAAATTGTCCGGGATTTCCGTCCCAGGATTTGCTTCATGCTTTGCGTTTTTCTGCCGCATTCTTGCTGAGGCTAGCGATGCCTGCGCGTAAAAAGCGGTGTCGCAGAAAGTTTGCACTCGGGGCGAAGCGTTCTCTCTAGCCTGTCTGCCAAGTCACCATTTTAGTTCTCGCTCGCACTGGCCGAGATCGGTTTCCAGCCCTTCCCTGATCGATTCGCCCATGGCAGGTAGGGAAGCCAGGTGGAGGCTTTCCAGGATGGCACGCCAGTCATCTTCCGCCAGCAAGACGGCGTCACCTCTTCTACCGGTGATGAAAATAGGTTCGTGGCTTTCCAATGCCTTGTCGATCAAGGCTTCGAGCTCAGCGCGAGCATTCTCGACGGTTACTGTAGTCATCGGCCACCTCCTGTTGGATAAGCTTAGGACAAGATGGGCATCTGGCCGTCAGGCCGCGCGACTCAGGTAGCGTTGTTGGCACCCGCGTATGATTCAGCAAAAAAAATCGCCCTCGTTGCCTGATCGGCAGCGAGGGCGATGTCGTTTCTGCGTGGGAGGATGCTGGTGGTTAGCCAATGTGTGGCTTTATCACCTCAGCCCATCGCAGCGGCCCGGTTCCTCGCCCGCTTGCGCAGGGCAATGACGATGGTGGTGCCCAGAAGCAGCACGGCGATGGCGATCAGGCTTGCGCTGATCGGGCGCGAGAAGAAGATACCGAGGTCACCCTGGGACATCGCCAGCGAGCGACGCAGCTCGCTCTCGGCGATGGGGCCGAGCACCAGGCCAAGGATGATCGAGACCAGCGGGAACTTGATCTTCTCCAAGAGGAAGCCGAGCACCCCGAAGCCAAGCATCAGCCAGACGTCGAACATCGAGTTGCGCACCGAGTAGGTACCGACGATGCAGCACATCAGGATGATCGGGCCCAGCGCCGAGTAGGGCACGTTAAGCAGCCGGGTGAACAGTTTGATGAACGGCTTGGAGAACGCCAGGATCATGAAGTTCACCACGAACAGCCCAGCGAACACCGCGTAGATCAGGTCGCTCGAGGTCAGCATGAACATCGGCCCCGGCTGCAGGCCATGCATGATAAAGGCGCCGAGGATGATCGCGGTGGTACCGCTTCCCGGAATGCCGAGCGCGAACAGCGGCACCAGGGCGCCCATGGCGGCGGCGTTGTTGGCGGCTTCCGGTGCAGCGATGCCCTCCGGTGCGCCCTTGCCGAACTTCTCCGGGTGCTTGGACCAGCGCACGGTCTCGCTGTAGCTGACCATGGCGGCGGTGCTGGCGCCGATGCCCGGCAGGATGCCGATGATGACGCCAAGTATCGATGAGCGCGACAGGGTCACACCGATCTTCTTCAGGATGGGGGCGTCGAAGATCTTGATCTTGACCTTGGTCAGCGGCTGTTCGGCGTCACGGCTCAGGGAGCGCTTCATCACCTCGGACACCGCAAACAGACCGACGATGACCGGAATCAGCCCGACCCCCTCGGCCAGGTTGAGGTTGTCAAAGGTATAGCGGCTGGTGCCGGTGAGCGGGTCGATGCCGATAGTAGCGATCAACAGGCCCAGGGTGGCACCGATCAAGCCGAGGATCAGCCGGCCACCGAGGGAGGCCACCACGGTCAGGCCGAGGATGGCGAGTGCAAAGTACTCGGGGGAAGAGAACTTCAGCGCCACCGAGGCCAGCATCGGGGTGAAGATGATCAGCGCGATGGTGCCGACCAGTCCGCCCACCGCCGAGCTCAGCACGCCGATGCCCAGCGCCTTGCCGGCCTCGCCCTGCTGGGTCATGGGGTAGCCGTCGAACGCCGTCATCACCGCCTCCGGGGTGCCCGGGGCGCGATAGAGGATGGCGGTGATCAGCCCCGAGAAGACGGTGGAGCCGTAGATGGCGGTCAGCAGCATGAACGCCTGGGTGGGCTCCATGCCGTAGGTGACCGGCAGCAGGATGACCACCAGGATCACGCCGCTGATGCCCGGCAGTGCGCCACCGATAAAGCCGATGAACACGGCCGAGGTCAGGATCAACAGGTTCATGGGCTGGAAGACCACGCCTAGCCCACTGAGAAAACTCTCCAGCATCGTCAGCTCCCGCGAAATACTGGTGGAAAATCGTACCGGCTGGGTGTCATGGCAAGGGGATGCCCAGCAGGGTGGAGAACACGCCCTGGATCAGCGCAACGGCGATGACCACGGTGGCAAGCAGGGCCGCCCAGTGGCGCGCGCCAAGCAGCAGGGTGCAGGCCAGGGTGAAGATCACGGTGGCCAGCAGAAAACCGATGGCCGGCATCAGCAGGGTGTAGGCAAGGGTGGTGCCCATCAGCCACCAGTGGCGGTTGGCGGCAAGAAACCCAGGGTCAAGAGCAACGCCAGCAGCTTCGGTGGTGCTGTCGGTGACGTTGTCGGTGGCGCTGTCCTGGCCGGCATCAGCCTGTTGGCCGGGATCGGTCGCGGGGTCTTTCGCCATCGCGGCCTTGGCCTCGGCGTCGCTGGCACGCTCCTTGGCCTGGCTCATGCGGGTGGAGATCAGCAGGGTCGCCGACAGCACGATCAGCAGGATCAACAGCGACAGCGGCCACAGGCGTGGGCCGATAAAGGTCGAGACGTCCTCGGAGCTCGGGAAATCAAGCGTCGGCACCAGGGTGACGGCGGCCAGTACCAGCAGCAGGACGGCAAAGACGGTGAACTTGGTATGCATGGTGAGGCTCGGTTCACGGCGGGCCAGCGGGAGCCAGTCCCGTCAGCGCAAGGTGAGGGGCCGGGTAGAACCCGACCCGCCAGTCCACGGGATCAGGTGTTTTCCAGAAGCCGCGTGTAGAGTTCCAGGTTCTGCTCGAGCTTCTCGCGGTAGTCGTCGCTACCCAGCCAGCCCTCGCGGTAGTGCAGGTTCACCCGCTCTTCGTACTCCTGGTAGGTCTCGGAGTCGTAGACACTCTTCAGGGTGGACTCGAGCTTCTCGACGATGGCGTCCGGGGTGTCGGCGTGGACGAAGATGCCGCGCTCGTTGCCGTCGGTCAGGTCCCAGCCGTTTTCGACGGTGGTGGGGATGTCCGGGAAGTTCTCCAGACGCTCTTCGGCGAACACCAGGATCGGCATCATCTCGCCGGATTCCATGTAGCTCAGCACCGAGCTGATCTCACCGAACAGGCCATCGATGTTGCCGCCCATGACGTTGGCGGCGACGCTGCCTTCCTCGTCGTAGGGGATGAAGCTGATGTCCAGGCCGGTGGCGTCACGGAACGACAGGAAGGCCATGCGGTCGGGGCTGGCCGCGTGGGTGCCGCCGATGATGACCTGACCCGGGTTGGCCTTGGCGTGTTCCATGAAGGCGTCGAAGTCGGCGTACTTGTCCGGATCGACGATCAGCGTCATCACGTCGGACTGCATGCGCGCCACCGGGGTGAGCTGGTCGAGGCCGGTGGGGTTCTGGCCGGCGGCAAGCGAGGTGACCAGGGTCGAGGAGGCGAAGTCCAGGGTGTGGCCGTCGGCGTCGCCGTTGGCGGTACGCTGGTGGGCCAGGGCGCCGGAGGCGGACGGCAGGTTGACCACCGTCACGCGGGTGTCCATGGCCTCTTCAAGCAGCGGCTTGATGGTGCGCGCGAAGTTGTCGGTGCCGCCACCGGCGCCGGCGGCGACCAGAAACTGCAGCGGCTTGGAGGGGAAGTCGGCCGCCTCGTCGGCAGACAGCGCCGCGGGGCTCGCAACGACGAGCGACAGGCCGAGGGCGCTGGCGGTGATGATCGCGTTTCGGGTGATCATGGCGTTCTCCTGGGGGTGGTTGTTGTGGTTGAGCATGGGCAGATGCCCATTGGTTGCCAGGTGGCCCGACATGACGTCAGGCCGGTTCGGAGGAAGATTCGGCGGTGGAGAAGAACATCGCGTCCTGCTCGCGGCGAAGGTGGAGCAAGGTGGAGTCCGGCAGCTGCACGTCGGCCACGCTGATCAACTGACCGGCGGCCACATCGCGCTTGAGCACGGCGCCAGGCAGCAGATAGAAGGGCACCGGGGTGGCATCGAGCAACGCAGCGGCGGGATGCACCTCTGGCTTGAGGCCGGCGATGTGGCGATGGTGGCCCTTCATCTCGAGCTCCTGCCCCTTGCTGAGTGACACCGTGGCGCGGGCGACCAGGTCCACCGCCGGGCGGGTGGCCTGGCCGCCGCCGGAGGGCAGGCCCTTGAGCACGGCGTCGAGCAGCGAGATCGGCGCTTCCAGGCCCAGCAGGTGGCGCGGCAGGTAGACCATGGCGCTTTTCTTGCTGCGACTCAGGATATGGCCCTTGCCGTCCAGCACCTCCCAGGCGTGGGCGTCCTCGCAGCGCACCACCACAAAGACACCACCGGCGAAGCTCAGCTCGTCCGGGCGGCGCAGGCAGTTGAACACCTCCAGACGCCCCGTGCCGGAGAGCACGCCGCCGTTGCCTTCCAGGTCCAGCAGGGTCGGCACCTCATGGGTACGCAGCACCAGGGCGTGGAAGGCAGGGTGGTCGGGGGTAAGGCCGGTGGCGTTGGCCACATTGGTCATCTCGCACAGGTCCGGTGCGGAGATCTGCGGAATGGCGCTCAGGTGTTCGCCACGGGCGCGCACCACGCTACGCTCGTCGCCTTCGGGCAGCGTCCACAGATCGGCCATGTCCGGGGCGTCGAAGCGGGTGCCGTTGCACCAGATCGCCTGATCCGCCTCGTCCCAGACAAAGTCGTATTCGCTGCTCTTGCCGGCGGCGATGATCTCGAAGCCCAGCGTCTGCGCCCAGGTCACCAGGCCGATCAACAGACTCGGTTGATCACCGTCCAGCGGAGTGAACAGGCGACCATGGCGGTTGCCCAGGCGGGTCAGGTAGGGACCGACCACCGATTCGGTTTCCTTGGTGGCGATGCCTACATGCTTGCCGGCCTTGAGTGCACTGGCCGCGTGGGTGGCACCGGCGTTTGGTATACCAGTACTTTCCACCAGGATGTCGAAATCCAGGTGCTTGACCACTTCGAGATCGCCACAGGCGACAAACTTGCCTGCCTGCCAGGCGTCGCTTGCCTCGTCCTGTGTTTGGCATACCGCGATCTGCGAGGCCGGAATGCCGGCCTTCTCGAACGCCTGGGCTGCCGTCTCGGCGCTAATGTCCACCGCGATACGTGCGTTCATGCCGGGCATCTGCTGGGCCTGACGGAGGATGCCGCGACCGAAATCGCCAGCGCCCGCGACGCATGCCTCGACGGTGGTGGCGGTATCAAAGTGGTGAAGGTAGTTCATGGTCGTAGAGCGTCTCCGTGCTGGCCTGGCCCACCGCTGGCGCGTTGCCGGGGGCTGCCTGAGCGGGTTGAAGGCCTCGGTCTGGAAGGATCGGGCGGGATCAAGATGCAGAGAAATGTAGTGGTATACCATTTTGATGGTCAAACGATTGGGGCATAGACCTTGGTCGCATAAGGCAAAAGATGTGCGTTATATCGTTGAATAACAACGAATAAATGCAGTGAGATAAACCGCGTAAATGTTTGCCCGTCAAAAAACGGTATGCCATTCTTTAGGCATCGAAGACCATGACGGCAATAACGATGGACGAAGCGGCAGTGGACGCACGCGAAGGACTGGTGGAGAAGGTCGCCAACTACCTGCGTGAACATATCGTGATGGATCACTTCCAGCCCGGACAGCGGCTGCCCGAGCGCAAGCTGGCCGAAGAACTGGACGTCTCGCGTACCCCCATGCGCGAGGCGTTCAAGATCCTTGCGGCAGAAGGGCTGGTGGTCATCTCCCCACGCCGGGGTGCGGTGGTCGCCGATGTCAGCCCCCAGGACGTGCAGGAAAAGGCCTACGTGCTGAGCGTGCTGGAGCAGTCAGCCGCGGAACTCTGCTGCGCCAATGCCAGCGACGATGACATCGCCGAACTGCAGGCGCTGCACTTCGAGATGAAGGCCGCCTTCCTGCGCCGCGACCGCCAGAACTACTTTCGCCTGAACCAGGCGATCCACAACCGCATCGTCTCGCTCTCCGGCAACAACTCCCTGATCGAGATCCACGCCACACTTAGCCGACAGCTCTACCGCGTGCGCTATCTTTCCAACCTCAAAAACGAGAAGTGGTCCGTGGCCATGGACGAGCACGAAGCCATCATGGCCGCCCTGGAAGCCCGCGACGGCAAACAGGTCGGCAACGAACTGCGCAATCACCTCGGCAAGACCTGGATGAAGTACGCCAACCCCGCGGCCGAGGACCAGCCCCTCGCCGATGTCGACACCGAGAGCGGCTAGTAGGTGAGCCAGGTGCGGCAGGCGACGCCGGCCAGCCAAGGGCGTGATAGCGAGACACTGATGGGCAGGATGCAGAGCAGGTGAGGTAATGACGCTTAACGGATATCGAGCGAAGGGGAGGGGCCGGCTGACTCCGTCCATCAGCCGAGCCAAGAAGCTACGTCCGCTTCGAGCCTTTGCGGTCAGAGAGTGATTAGCCGTCAATCGGCGGGCGGGAATTGCTGCTTTTGGTGAAGGACCCGCATGATCCGGATATCTGAGCCTGCCAACTGATAGGAGATCAGAAGCGATACTTCCGGAAGGATTAGCAAGCGACCAGGAATACCTTGGCGCTCTACGCCGAGTAGCGGTTGCAGCATCAGCAGTTCTGCCCTTTCCTCGATCAGGTCATCAGTCCGTTCGGCGACCACAGGATTGAACTGGTAGAGGAAGTCAAAAATGGCTTCACGCCTTGTCAGACCCTCTTCTTCCCATGGAATCGCCGATTACCGGGGCAAGGTCACGGGCGCGGATCCGTGACTTTCGTTCTGCCATCCGGGATTTTGCGGTTTCATGATCGACAAAGGTCGCTGCACCGGCTTCGAGTCTGTCAAATGCTCGCTTGACCTGAAGCGATAACCCGTCATGGTGTGACGTTGCTTGGCGCTGTTGCTCGGCGAGTTGTTCTGCCAATTCCCTGCAGGCGCCACTGAGCGTACGCCCCTGGCTATCTGCCATCTGCTGGGCTAGGCGCTTTGTCTCTTCATCGATACGAAACTGTATACGGGTATCCATCTGAAGCCTCGCAGCTGATGCTGACGTGTTCACGTATATTGGCTCGTTTTGGTGCTCAGTATGGCGACCTAGGCCCGCTTGCCGCGCTGGGCGTGAATACGCTTCCTGGTAGCGTTACCTCGAAGCGTTGCCTCACAGGCGCGTGGAGTCGTTCCCGTCAATTGCGGCAAGGTTCGGTGGTGGATCAGAAACGCATCGCGGTTACCTGGCGCCGAGCTGAACAAGCTATACCACCCATCCGCCATATGCGAGTGATTGCTTGCTCGCGCTGGGCAGGGCAGTCGTAACAGCTTCAAATCTCTATCCCCGAATTTTATTCGAGCACGTGCTTTCAAAAAGCAGCTTTCGAAATTCAACAGTTTGTAAGACTTAAGCCAAAAAACGCGTAAATTCGTTCCCATTCCTCGCATCTTTTGTCTATTCTGCTGCTATTGGCACATGCCAAACTCTAAACAGTGCCGCTAAGAGCACGAAAATAACGATCATGCGCAGGGATAGGAAAGCCGTCTATGGCCAAGGGGTGACCAGCCAACGCTAATCTGACGTTCAATGCAGGCGCCTTGCCGCCTGTTTGGCAGCGTACTGCCGTTTTCGGTTACCCGTCCTCAATTCCTTCCCTACTTGTGATCGCACAGCGGCCTTCGCCGCCTGGGTGGTCATGTCGTGTGGCCGTCGTGGCGGTAGCGTGCCTGTGTGGTAGTGCGTAGGTGATGGGGAGGTGTGTCTTTCTCCCGGTGACATGGCGTTGATGTTTCTCTGCGTGTGGTATTCATACGTGTATACGAAAAAATCACAGGATTTAAAGGCATGCATCGAAATAATGCATCAGAGGACATGTTTATTTCGCATAGGCGCTTTAAAGTTATGGCGAATCAATGGGTTTGCAATCGCTGAAGAGCGATTTTGGGCATGTGCGCTTTGGAGATGAGTATACGCGTTTTGTCACTGATTGATCAGGCATAAAGTGAAGAATATACGCGTGAATTCAGAGGTATAGGCTGCAATTTAGGCAGGTTCGTGCGGAAGAAAATTAGCATTCCGTTGAATAGGAAATGTTATGTTTATTTTTTAGTTAGGTGGTTTTTATGTTGATCAATAAGAACGAAAATATCCCAGAAGAATTCTTTGTATTTGTGAATTTTTCATCCCCCTTAGCAGCTCATAACTATAAGATAGGTGCTTACACCTCAGGAGCTTGTAGTACATGGTGTCAAGAAGAAACATTAGCCAAATACTTAGATGGCAGCTTAAACTATTTACCATTCGAGCTAAGTCAACGTGATCCCATGGCTGTATCTCCCTACTGTTTGAATGCTATCAATGATTACAGAATCGAACATGATGCAGAAATTTACAGGAAGCAGAATCATCCATTATATCCATCTCGTCTTTCAGCTACTTATGCTTTTGGTGATCTTGAAACTTGCCGAAAAGTAAGCCGAAAATATTAATGGGACTTAAATTCCGTACGTAAATTTAAGCTCTTAGATTCCCCTCTAAATCGAGTTGCTAAAGTTAATATGGAGCATATGTCTCTGGGGCGTCATGCATACAGAGTGGCATCCATGCCGAATGTAGAAGACATATGGCGTGCTTATTGGACGGGACAGGGTAATATTCAAATCGAGTTACCGGATGGTCCAGAGTTTACTCGCAATGTTCGCGACTCTGGTGTTATTTGGGAGTATTTAGTTGAGGGTTGTTTACAACCAATGGCATGATAAATATAAAAACTGTTTAGGAGTGATACGCAACGCGTGGCATTTTTACTATGCGTTTCGTTTAGTGTTTAAGGTGGCATGCAACGGCTTTTGTATTACGTTGCTCACACCTTAATAGGGCGTTAGTTCGAAAGATAAGGATGTGTATTAATGGAGAATGATAAAAGTTTTTGTCTACCCCTCATGTCAATAGATGAGGAGCGAAACCAGTTGTGGTCTTGTTTTGCGACTGCGACGTTCGCCGATGTATGTGGCTCGTTTTTCTTGGTTTCACCTGCTCATGCGCTGGTTGAAATGAACCAGAAACCTGTATACGTCGCTATCGATGAACCAATAACTCTCGCGGGTCATGGCATTATTAAAAATGAGGCAATGGATGTTGCTGCGATAAAATTAAGTAATTCGACGGTAGATAAGATAAAAGGCATTGTTTTATTTGTGACACCTGAATTTGTCCACAACCATCCGCCCGGGGAAAGTGAGCAACGGTCTGAGGTGCTTGGTTTTCCGTCGAATCGTAATACTATGAAAACTCGTACGCACCGCGTTGGAAAAAGTGCGTTGCGATATACCGCAAATGATATCTCTGAAAGCTTCTTTCCTGATGACGAGTATATGAAAGAGTTTCATTTTGCTCTAGAGTACGACGAAAAAAATCTTCTGGATGAGGACTTAAATAGTACGCAGCCCAGAAAAATGCATGGAGTTAGTGGTGGGCTTATTTCGGAGCTCTTTTGGAATGATGTGCATATTTCTGGTCGAATCCAAGGTATTTTGCTAGGTAGCAAAAAAGCCAAGAAGGCTTTAATCGGTCTCCGATACGAATACATCTTGGCTTGGATCGAAAAGAACTTTGATGCATTTCCCGAAGCCCCGCACTAACAATACGGTCAACGGGACCGCTTTTCCGCGCCGCCTTCGGCTCTGCTCCAAAGCGGCCCGTTACCTAAGCGTTATGAATCATGACGGTGAGCACCATAGAAATGAATGAGCTCATGAAATTACTATCTGCTATTGTTCTGCTGATTGTATCCACATGGTTTGGTTACCTTGGGCTCCCATCGCAAATGGGACTCGCTATCTTGGCTGGTGCATTAGGTCTCGCATTCTCAAATATCGACAAAATCTCTGAGTTCAGTGGGGCGGGATTTTCCGCCAAAATGAAAGAAGAAGTTCAAGCCATTATAGATAAAGAGACAGAACCAGATATTGAGGATAAGGATCAAGAATCCGCAGATCTAGGCGTTGAGCATTCAAAGATTATCGCCGCGCTAAATCATCCAAAATATACTTGGCGGTCATTAGCCGGAATTTCAAAAGAGTCTAATATTACTGAGCCAGAAGCATGGAAGGCATTGGTTTGGCTAACAAGGCATGGCCTAGTAAGAACGGGCAATAAAAACAAAACTGGCGCAATGATATGGGCGCTCACTCGAGTAGGTCGCGCGGTGGCAGCCAATGATTCATAACAATAGCAGGCAAAGCGACGCCAAAAAGCGGCGCGCTTACTGCGGGCGTTATGTTTCCTTTTTAGGTCAGCAGATTAATTGCGGGTAATTTAGATGTCATGTATTAGGTGTAATGAAAGCAAAACAATTCAAGCTCATTTGATTCCGCAGGTTTTTTGTAAGGAAGTTCAAGTTGGCAAAGGGCATGCGACGGGCGTAAAAGAAGATGGTTCGTTCCATTTCAGTCAGTCAGGAACCTTTGACAAAGGGATACTTTGTGCTGACTGCGATGGTTTATTGGGGCAACTGGAAGAGTATGCATCAAAAATCCTTAAGTATATCCGTGAGTGTAGTAAAGGCTTAAATTTTGGGACCAAGATTGTTGAAGGTGTTGATAAAGAAAAAATCGCGCGCTTCTGTGCTGGTGTTCTATGGAAATACAGTATTACCCAAGAGCAATATGGAAAAATAAATCTTTACGGGTTTCAAGATGATGTTAAGCGTATTGCTTATTCTGAAATGGATATCCCGGAGTGGTTTGATGTTGCTATATTTCGTCTAAGAACTCACGCTCAAGATGATGGAGTATTTGCGTATCGTGCCCCTTTTATTGATAGGAAGAATCGTGTGCGCTTGTATCGTTTCATGGTTGGTGGTTGCCTTATTTTTGTAAAAGTACATCGAAAAAAAATGCGTGATGATGTCCTTGCTGAGTTGTGGTTAGGTTATGAAAATAGCTTTAGATTTTGCATTGCACCAGCACAGCAGTTTGAAGAGTTCAAAATTTCAAAAGACCTATCATTTAAATCTGAGAAGCTATCCTCGTTCTTGGACAGGCAAGATGAAATAGCAAAATCAAAAACATACCAATAAATTGAAGAGTGATTCAGCACGCTTGGCATTTTTAGTTTGGGTTTGGTTCAGCGTTTACGGTGGTCAAATTAAGTGTAGTGGAAGCGTGCTTCACACCTTAATTGGGCGTTAGGGCTGCGATTAAATCACGGAGAAAGCTATGCACGATTATGCTGTATTTGGACATGATAGATCTGCTATTGGAAGGTGGTTGGGGTTTATATCTATTGCCCTCTCAGGTGGAATCGCTCAGCTATTGGCTATTGCTAGTAATCTAAGTGGTATTGATGCATTTACAAAAGCAACAATTACCACGGGCGTAGTATATTTTTTTCTCCACTGGATATTCAATAAATGGGTATGGAAAATTTCATTTTTTGAAGTTCCAAACTTGAATGGGGAATGGGAACTTAAGGGGAAAACGCTAAATGATGATGGTGCTACTAAATTCGATTGGGAAGGTTCTATTGGAATTGAGCAAACTTGGAAAAATATCCAAGTACACCTAAAAACAAAAAACAGTCAAAGCGAAAGTTATACGGCGACGCTTTCTAAGCGATTCGGTCCAACAGGTGGCTGGCTTCTTTCATATAGTTACAAAAATGAGCCAGAAATAGAGCAGAGCCACGAAATGAATTCTCATAAAGGTTACTGCGAAGTTGAATTTAATAAAGAGCTTACTGTTGGCAAAGCCTCCTATTTTAATAGTGCAGGAAGAAAGACATTTGGTGTTATGAGTTTGAGAAGGATTCAATAATGATTGACTTTGAAAAACGGTTGAAATCGCTTAAAGAGCGCAGACAAGGAACTCGTGAACGAGCTATTTATGAGTCTATGGAGTTTTTTTCTGCCAATAATGCAATACAGCGTGGGGTTGATGTCAGGAAATCAGAATCATTTGAAAACCTGAATGAAGTCGCTGGTGTCAAATACGTGGTAGGCGCAATGTCCGCTGTTGAACCAGCATCTACAAAGGTATCTATTGATGAGGGTGATCGAGTAGCTGATAGTCTTATTAAGAGTTTGCAAAACAGCGGTGAATCTGTCACCAAACGGCTTCAAGGCTCAGTGGCTTTAGATATTCACATCAAAGGGCATTCTGATGTTGATATGCTTATCATTGTTACTAATCCTGTAAATATTGAACTTCCTGAAGTAAATCCAAATGGATACTCTCTCGCAACAGATCCAAGAGGTTTGATTAATATTGCTAAAGATGTGAGGGAAAAATCAGAACGTATTCTGCCCGTTAACTTCCCTAAGGCAGAAGTGGATAGTTCAGGAAACAAGTCAATTGCTTTGGAAGGTGGAAGCTTGAGACGAAAGGTTGATATTGTTCCAGCCATTTGGTTTGACACAATAAAATACCAGCATTCAGGTCAAGAAAGTGATCGAGGTATTAAAATATATCATAAAGCAGATCATGAATTTCATCTTAATTATCCATTTACCCATATTAAAATGATAAATAATAGAGATTCATTGTGCTCAGGAAATTTGAAATCTGTAATCCGATTATTGAAGAATATGATTGCTGATATGCCTGACTACAAGAAGAGAACTGTGAAAAATTTGAGTAGCTATGACTTGGCTGCAATCGCATTTCATATGAATACAGATTTAAATGTACCTAGCTACATGAGATTGGCGCTTGTGGAGAAAGCTCGTGCACATTTAGCCATTCTTAATTCTGCAAAATCTTATCGTGATACTCTCTATGTTCCTGATGGTAGCCGAAAGATATTTAATGAAGAAAGTAAGACTGAAGCTTTAGAAATTCTTACAAATGAAATTTCAGACTTGGCTAAAGCAATTTATGAGGAGCTCAAGCCTTTTAGCCAGAGCTATGATGCAAATGTCATCCTCAATAAGTTTGTATTTTAGCCCTAACAAACGCATGTTGTCGGACTGGTTTTCCGCTGCGCTCCAAACCAGCCGCAAATGCGGATGTTATAGGACTAGCCAGAACTGTAGTCAGCTACTTAAATCTATATTTATACCTATTTCGCATTATTAGTACATCGATGCTCGTTAGTATTTATGGTTTAAGCTCCACTAAACAACTTAAGGAACCATGAACATGATTAGAATGATATTTGCAGCTCTCTTAATAATATCTTCATCTGTCTACGCTTTAGAGCCAGGTGAATTACCAGGACCAACTTCCAGTGATGGTGGTCCTGCCCCTGACACAACACCTTTACCGCCTACGTCTAGTGACGGTGGGTTTGACGGCTAAAATTTAATGTGGCTGCAAGGTGTTTTCTTACAGGCATATTTTGCAGCTCAAGTATTAGTCCTATAACAAGGCCAATCATACTCGCACGGCAAAAGCCGCCGTGCTGGACTCGCTTCACTCGCCTGTGTTGACGGCGTTAGATACCTATATCCAACACTAGAACACGACTGTTGCGAAGTCGAGTGCGGCGACTATTCCATCTCGCATGTGCTCTAGAGTCCCTATGGGAGTTTTGAAAACGCTGGCAGGCAATGAGGCGACTTGTGGGATAAGAATCAACAATTATTCGCTGTCGAAGGTCACTGTTGGCGCAGGGCGGGGCAGCTTTCTTACGTCCAGAAAGAGATTTGCGTCCCAGGGGCGCCACAATACGGGTGGCCAACGCCGAGAGGGTATCGCTCTGTATGTCCAGAAGGTAGGGGTACATCCTTTTCGTCGACGCGTTGGGGTTAGCGTACACGTCGAACTGGGGCATTAGAATGTCCTGTACTCTTCGGCGAAGCACCCATGTTCAGCAATGGCATCGTTGTAAGCTTTGATAGCGTTGCTGTTGTCCCTCTGCCATTGTTCGGCTTCGATCTCGGCGAGCTTTGCTTCCAGTGCTTTCTCTAGCGTGACCGAGAGGTTGACATTCATACTCCTGGCCCTTTTCAGCAAGTCGCTGTTTATGCTGAGATTTGTGGCTTGTTTGGGAGCGTTCTGATCGTATAGTGTTTGCATCATCGTCACTCTGATTTTCGATTTTATTTCCACTATGCGTAGCCGTCTGCGCATTGGCAACAATGTTGACAGCTGCTGACAAACAAGGCAGGACGAACGTGAGAATCTTACTCTGGTGTGTTGCGGTGCTGTTGCTCTTGTTGATGCTGCTGAGCGGTGCAGGGTTCTTGCACGGCTCGCTGGAGCTGTTTCCGACCGAAGAGCAGCAGCGTCAGGTTCGCTGGGTCTACGGGGTGGCGTTTGTGGGCTTCGCCACGCTCGAACTCCTGGTCGCGATGGGGCTTTGGAGGGAGAGAAGAGTGATAAGGGCTGTTCGCCGTTAGGGTGACGATGACTGGATTCAGACTACGTCAATAAAAAAGCCGGGGCTCGATGCCCCGGCTTTTCGTTTAGCTTGCGGCTACTTGTTTCTGTCGTTGCTTAGCCTTTTACCGCGTACTGCCAGCTCGGGCCGAGTTCGGTGAAGTCGAGCAGGATTTCCGCTGACTCCTCGACCTCGGCGCGGTCGACGGGCTGTTCCTCTTCGGTCTCTTCGTCGGCGAGGTCTGCGTCGTCGCCGCTTTCGCGGGCGTCGCCCCATTCCTCGAGGATGTCGAGGCCGAGGGCTTCGCGGCGCTCGTTTTCGAGTGCCAGCATTTCGGCGTCCTGGGCGTCGGCTTCACGCTGACGCTGCTCGCGGTTCAGGCTGACACTGGTGTGCTGCTCGCGCAGGCGGCTCGCCAGCTCTGCCCGTTGTTCCAGGTAGTGGAAGTTGGGGTGCTCGTCGGCACGCTGCTGGTGGCGGGCGCGCAGGTCCTTCAGGTACTGGCGCGGGGTGCCGTAGCTGCGGTACTGGACGTCGCGCACGGTGTCCCACGGCAGGGCGTTGTCCAGCGCACTCTCGCCGATGATCTCGGGGTCGAGCAGGCTTGGGTACATGATGTCCGGCTTCACGCCGCGGTTCTGGGTGCTCTCGCCAGAGATGCGGTAGAACTTGGCGCGGGTCAGCTTGATCTGGCCGTAGCTCAGGTCGTTGAGGGTCTGCACCGTGCCCTTGCCGAAGGTGTTGGAGCCGACGATCAGGCCGCGACCGTAGTCCTGGATGGCACCGGCAAAGATCTCCGAGGCCGAGGCGGACAGGCGGTTGACCAGCACCACCAGCGGGCCGTCATACAGGGTGCCGCTGTCGGTGTCGCCGTACAGGCTGATGCGGCCACGGGCGTCACGTACCTGAACGGTGGGTCCGCGGTCGATGAACAGGCCGATCATCGAGTTGGCTTCCTGCAGCGCGCCGCCGCCGTTGTTGCGCAGGTCCAGCACGATGCCCTCGACGCCTTCGGCCTTGAGCTTCTCGACCTCGGCGGCAACGTCACGGGTGGTGGAGCGGTAGTTTTCCTCGCCGGCCTGCCAGGCGTCGAAGTCGACATAGAAGGCGGGCACCTCGATCACGCCGACCTTGTGCACGCCGTCTTCGCGCTGGATCTCGATGACCTCGCTGCTGGCCGCCTGATCCTCGAGCTTGACGGTGTCACGGGTAATGTCGACCACGGTGGAGCGGGTCATGTCCACGGCTTCACCGGGCACCACCTCGAGGCGTACCTCGGAGCCCTTGGGCCCACGAATCAGCTCGACCACGTCGTCCAGGCGCATGCCGACCACGTTGACGATGTCTTCGCCTTCCTGGCCGACGCCGATGATGCGGTCGGCGGGCTTGAGCGCGCCGTCCTTCTCGGCCGGACCACCGGGCACCAGGCTCGCGACCTTGACGTACTCGCCGTCGGCCTGGAGCAGGGCGCCGATGCCTTCGAGCGAGAGGCGCATCTGGATGTCGAAGGACTCACCCTGGCGCGGCGACAGGTATTCGGTGTGGGGGTCCACGGTGCCGGTGGCGGCGGCCATGATCAGCCCGAACACGTCCTCGGCGTTGGTCTGCTCGAGGCGATGCTTCTGGGTCTCGTAGCGCTCGCGCAGGGTGTCGATGACCTCGTCGTCTTCCTGGCCGCTGATCGACAGCGTCAGGGCGGCGTTGGCCAGGCGCTTGCGCCACAAGTCGTCGAGGCTCGCCTGGGAGGCGGCCCAGGCGGCATCCTCGCGGTCGAGTTCGAGGCGGCCTTCGCCGTTGAAGCTCATGTCGAGGTGGTCGATCTCGTCGAGCATCCACTCAAGACGCGCCTCGGCACGATCGTGGTAGCGCTCGTAGAGGTCGTAGGCCCGCTCCAGGGAGCCTTCGAGCATTGCCTCGTCCATGCCGGTACGCAGATCAGCGAACTCATCCACGTCATCCTGCACGAAGTAGGCACGCTGGCCGTCCAGCACGTCCAGATAACGCTGGAAGGCGCGGTTGGACCATTGGTCGTCCAGCCTCACGTCCGCGTAGTGGCCGTAGCGTAGTGATTCGGCCACCTCCATGGCCGCCTGACGCTGGTCGTCGCCGGGCGTGGGAGTAGCCAGCGCCGTAGGGGCCGCGATCAGCAGGGACAGCGCCAGGGCGCGACCCGCAGACTCAATCAGGCTCATCAATGAAGCACTCCAGGATTCGTGTACACTCGTCGGTCTGACACCGACTCGGTCGGCGGGTCCCTTGGACCGGATTCGCATTGTAGCAGCTTGATGTCAATCCTTGACCCTTGCCGTTGTGCGACATTTAGGGTCAATCCTTGAACCACACTATCATGCAACAGAGGACGCCCATGTCACAGGAGTGCTTGCCAAAGGATGATGCCGGATGCGCCAAAAGGCTCAGTCGGCTGCTTGAGTTTCTTCACCGTTCCCCCAGCCCTTGGCACGCCACCGCGAACATGGCTCAGCGGCTCGAGGACGCCGGCTACCGTCGCCTGTTGGAGACCGATAGCTGGGATTTGGTTCCCGGTGACCGCTTCTACGTGACCCGCAACGATTCTTCGATTATCGCCGTCAACCTGCCGAAGGGCCAGCCGGTCACCAGTCTGCGCATGGTCGGCGCCCATACCGACAGCCCCAATCTCAGGCTGAAGACCCACGCCGGCCAGACGTCTGCGGGCTGGCTGCAGCTTGGCGTGCAGGTCTACGGCGGGGCACTGCTCGCGCCCTGGTTCGACCGGGACCTGGGCCTGGCCGGGCGTCTGCATGTCCGTCACGCCGATGGGCGGGTCGAGGGCGTGCTGCTCAACGTCGCCGAGGCCATCGCCATTATCCCGAGCCTTGCCATCCACCTGGATCGCGAAGCCAACGACGGCAAGGCGATGAATGCTCAGACCCAGATGGCGCCGGTGGTGCTGCAGGGGGGCAAGGACGACGACCTCGATCGCCTGCTGCTGGCCAGGCTGGAGCAGGAGCACGGCCTGACCGGGGTAAAGGTGCTGGACTTCGAGCTGGGCTTCTATGATCTGCAGCCGCCGTCGCTGGTGGGCGTGGGCAAGGAATTGATCGCCAGCGCCCGCCTGGACAACCTTTTGTCCTGCTTTATTGGCCTGGAAGCGATGCTCGACGCCGACGGCGAACAGGGCATGGTGCTGGTCGCCAATGACCACGAAGAGGTGGGTAGCGCCAGCGCCTGTGGCGCCCAGGGTCCGTTCCTCGCCGACGTGCTCAAGCGGGTGAATGGCCTGGTCGGCGAGGGCACCGAGGAAGGCTATATCCGCCTGATCCAGTCCTCGCGGATGATCTCCTGCGACAACGCCCACGCGCTGCACCCGAACTACAAGGACAAGCACGACGCCCAGCACGGCCCGAGCCTCAACGCGGGCCCGGTGATCAAGACCAACGCCAACCAGCGCTACGCCACCAACAGCGCCACGGCGGCGATGTTCCGTGATCTGTGCGAGAAGGTAGAGGTGCCGGTGCAGACCTTTATTACCCGGGCGGACATGGGCTGCGGCAGCACCATCGGCCCCATCACCGCAACGGAGCTTGGTGTGCCGACGCTGGACGTGGGGGTGCCCCAGTGGGCGATGCACTCTATCCGCGAGACCGCCGGCAGCCAGGATGTGGAACACCTGACCCGCGCACTGACGGCCTTCTTCAACAGCGCCGAACTGGTGTAGGTACAGCGCTCGCAGCACGCTTGCTGAAAGGCTGAAACGACGATAACAGAGCGCCTGGCGGGCAACCGCCAGGCGCTTTGTTTTTTCTGCGTCGGTGTTGAACCGTTGCATTGGAAGGCACAACGAAAAGGCCCGTCGATCGATGATCGACGGGCCTTTCGGTATCTGGTGGCTACGCCCTGACTCGAACAGGGGACCCCATCATTATGAGTGATGTGCTCTAACCAACTGAGCTACGTAGCCTTTGGATGGCGCCATATTGTACGGATTGCCGGCTTGTTGTCAAGCACTTGGGCTACGGTGATGGCCCCGATGCCGGCCTTGGTGATGGCCCCGATGACGGCTCTGATAGTGGCCCGGGGCGGCCAGGGCGGCGTCAGCGCAGCGCGCTGGAAAGCCGGCTACCACCTGTGTGCCGTGTAGCGCGAGTTCTGTGCTGGCGTGACGGAGGCCGCTGGAAAGGGCGCTACCGCCATGTGGTCATCAAGTGCGCCAAGTGTTTGAAAAGACGTACTCCCCGCAATCTGGCACGGGCCTTGCTCTGTAGTTTAGGGAAACAACAACAGGCGATCTGGATGGCTTTTCGTGCAGGCCTCGTGTCGGCTTCTGGCCTTGGCTGTAACGAGGGCAGGCCGCCTCCAGATCAGGGGATCACGCCGGTGGCGAGATCCAGGACCACGACAGGGGAGTCGTTGCCGATGGAGCCCATCGAAACCTTCTACGACGTGATGCGGCGACAGGGGGTCACGCGTCGCTCATTTCTGAAGTTCTGTTCACTGACGGCGGCGGCGCTGGGGCTCGGGCCTGCCTACACCGCCAAGATCGCCCACGCCATGGAGACCAAGCCGCGCACGCCGGTGATCTGGGTGCACGGGCTCGAGTGCACCTGCTGCTCGGAGTCGTTCATCCGCTCGGCCCATCCGCTGGTCAAGGACGTGGTGCTGTCGATGATCTCGCTGGACTACGACGACACCCTGATGGCGGCGGCGGGGCATCAGGCCGAGGCCGCCCTGGCCGACACCATCGAGCGCTACAAGGGCAACTACATCCTGGCGGTGGAGGGCAACCCGCCGCTCAATGAGGACGGCATGTTCTGCATCGTCGGTGGGCGGCCCTTCGTCGACCAGCTGCGCGAGACCGCAGAGCACGCCAAGGCAGTGATCTCCTGGGGCTCGTGTGCCAGCCACGGCTGTGTCCAGGCGGCGCGCCCCAACCCCACCCGGGCGACTCCGGTGCACAAGGTCATCACCGACAAGCCGATCATCAAGGTGCCGGGCTGCCCGCCGATCGCCGAGGTCATGACCGGGGTCATCACCTACATGCTGACCTTCGACCGGCTGCCGGAGCTCGACCGCACCGGTCGGCCCAAGATGTTCTATTCACAGCGCATCCACGACAAGTGCTACCGCCGGCCGCACTTCGACGCCGGCCAGTTCGTCGAGTCCTTCGATGACGAGGGCGCCCGTCGCGGCTACTGCCTGTACAAGGTGGGCTGCAAGGGCCCGACCACCTACAACGCCTGTTCGACCATCCGCTGGAACGAGGGCGTGAGCTTCCCGATCCAGGCCGGCCACGGCTGTATCGGCTGCTCCGAAGACGGCTTCTGGGACAAGGGGTCCTGGTACGCCCGGCTGCAGGACGTGCACCAGTTCGGCATCGAGGCCAACGCTGACCAGATCGGCGGCGTTATGGCCACCGGGGTGGGCGGTGCGGTGGCGGTCCACGCCGCCGTCAGCGCCTTGAAACGGGCGCAGGTCAAGCGCCAGTCGTCAGCCAACAGGGAGCAAGCCTGATGACCCAGATCAACACCCCTAACGGGTTCAACCTGGACAGAAGCGGACGGCGTATCGTCGTCGACCCGGTGACCCGCATAGAGGGCCATATGCGCTGCGAGGTCAACGTGGATGACAACAACATCATCCGCAACGCGGTGTCCACCGGCACCATGTGGCGCGGGCTCGAGGTCATCCTCAAGGGCCGTGACCCGCGCGACGCCTGGGCCTTTGTCGAGCGCATCTGCGGCGTCTGCACCGGCTGTCATGCGCTGGCGTCGGTGCGCGCGGTGGAGGACGCTCTCGACATCCGCATCCCGCGCAACGCCCACCTGATCCGCGAGATGATGGCCAAGGTGCTGCAGTGGCATGACCACGTGGTGCACTTCTACCACCTGCACGCGCTGGACTGGGTCAACCCGGTCAATGCGCTGAGGGCCGACCCGCGGGCGACCTCGCAACTGCAGCAGTTGACCGGCCCCAACCATCCGCTGTCGTCGCCGGGCTATTTTCGCGACGTCCAGAATCGCCTGAAGACCTTTATCGAGTCTGGGCAGCTCGGGCTTTTCAAGAACGGCTACTGGGACAATCCCGCCTATCGGCTCTCGCCGGAGGCAGACCTGATGGCGACCGCTCACTATCTCGAGGCGCTGGACCTGCAGAAGGAGATCGTCAAGGTCCATACCGTGTTCGGCGGCAAGAACCCCCACCCCAACTACATGGTCGGCGGGGTGCCCTGTGCCATCAATATCGACGGCGATCTGGCGGCCGGGGCGCCACTCAACATGGAGCGGCTCAACTTCGTGCGCGCGCGCATGGAGGAAGCCTTCGCCTTCTCCAGGAACGTCTACATCCCCGACGTCATCGCCATTGCGAGCTTCTACAAGGGCTGGTTGTACGGCGGGGGCCTGTCCGCCACCAACGTGATGGACTACGGCGACTACTCCAAGGTCAACTACGACAAGTCCACCGACCAGCTCAAGGGCGGCGCCATCCTCGGCGGCAACTGGAACGAGATCCACGAGGTGGACCCCACCGACCCCGAGCAGATCCAGGAGTTTGTGGCCCACTCCTGGTACCGCTACGCCGACGAGTCCCGTGGCCTGCACCCCTGGGACGGCGAGACCGAGCACCACTACGAACTGGGCGAGGGCACCGTCGGCACCCGCACCCGGATCGAGGAGATCGACGAGGCCGCCAAGTACTCCTGGATCAAGTCGCCACGCTGGCGTGGCCACGCCATGGAGGTGGGGCCGCTGTCGCGCTACATCCTCAACTACGCCCAGGGCAATGACTTCGTGATCGACCAGGTGGACTCGTCGCTGGCCGCCCTCAATCAGCTCGCCGGCACCCGCCTGACACCGAAGCAGGCGCTGCCGACCACCATCGGCCGTACCTTGGCCCGCGCCCTGGAAGCCCACTACTGCGCGTCCATGATGCTCGATGACTGGCATGAGCTGATCGCCAACATCCGCGCCGGCGACCTGGCCACCGCCAATATCGAGAAGTGGGACCCGGCGTCCTGGCCCCAGGAGGCACGCGGTGTCGGCATGGTCGCCGCTCCCCGGGGCATGAACGGCCACTGGATCCGCATCAAGGATGGCAAGATCGAGAACTACCAGTGCATCGTGCCGACCACCTGGAACGGCAGCCCGCGGGATCCGGAGGGCAACATCGGCGCCTTCGAGGCGTCACTGCTGAATACGCCCATGGAGCGGCCGGACGAGCCGGTGGAGATCTTGCGCACGCTGCACTCCTTCGATCCGTGCCTGGCCTGTTCCACCCACGTGATGAGCGAAGACGGTGAAGAGCTGTCTCGCGTCACCGTCAGATAGCCGGGGGAGGGTGTCCCATGTCCCATGACTCGAAAGCGTCACCTGCTGCAACGGCCAGCCCGGAGGACCCTCAGGCTGGCAAGCTTGGCCCCGGGGAGGAGCGGGTGCTGCCTTCCTCGGTCAAGCAGACCTCGGTCTACGTCTATGAGGCGCCGCTGCGGCTGTGGCACTGGACCAACGCGGCGGCCATCCTGGTGCTGATCGTCACAGGCTACTTTATCGGCAAGCCGCTGCCGACGGTGTCAGGTGAGGCCAGTGATCACTTCGTGATGGGCTATATCCGCTTTGCCCACTTCACCGCGGGCTACATCCTGGCGATCGGTTTTCTGTTTCGGTTCTACTGGTCGCTGGTCGGCAATCACCACGCAAAGCAGTTGTTTCGCTTGCCGTTGCACCGTCGTGACTGGTGGCATGAGGTGTGGTTCGAGCTTCGCTGGTATCTGTTTCTGGAGAAGCGCCCGCGCAAGTACGTGGGCCACAACCCGCTGGCACAGTTGGCGATGTTCATTTTCATCACCCTCGGCACCCTGTTCATGATCGTGACTGGAATGGCGCTCTACGCAGAAGGCGCCCTGCGCGGCAGTTGGCAGGACACGCTGTTCGGCTGGGTCATCCCGCTGGTGGGCCAGAGCCTGGACGTGCACACCCTGCATCGTCTCGGCATGTGGGTGATGATCACCTTCATCATCATCCATGTGTACGTGGCGATACGCGAGGACATCATGTCCCGCCAGAGCATCGTCTCGACCATGATCTCAGGGGAGCGCACCTTCAAGGACGACGACCCCTTGTAGTGAGTTGTCGTTGCTCGCCGTGACTTGTCATTGCTCGCTGTTGCTCGCAGTTGATCGTTAGCCCTGCCGTTGAAGGGCGTAAGCGCTGACCGTTGGCGCCGGAGGCTCCACCGAGAATATCGGGTGAGGTCTCCGGCGCTTTTTGTTTGGGTTCAGGGAGAGTGGCGAAGCGCGTGCATAGGCCGGTGGGAGCGGTGGCGTGGTCGAGTATTAATCAGGTAATCACGAGTCATTTTGTGAAATGTTAATTCCCGGTGCTTTATGAGAAAAATTCTCTTTTAATCCGAAGATATTGGACTTTTGTAGGGGTATCTGCCATGTGGCTGTGCCGAAACGATGGGCATGTTTTTTATTGAAAGGTGGCGGCGTTATTCTGCGGAAATGGTCGAGATTTTCTTCAGGTCAACGTGGGTATGTGCATGTAAGTAGCTGCTGTAGTGTGAAAAATCGCTTTCGCATATGCCATGGGTGGCGAAGGTGGAAGCGTTTTCGACAGTTTTTTTGGCGGCCTGTTTTTCAGCGTCTTGTTTTTCGGTGTCTTGTTTGTTGTTGAACAAGGCGCTTCGTGGCTGGCCTTTGGCTTTCATGCTGCATCTTGATGTTTTTATGGCGAATGGATCCAGGAATAAGACGAACAGCGAGCCGCTGAAAGAGGCGAAGAAAGAACAAGGAAAGAACGAAGAACGAGACGCAGGATAAAGCCAACTAAAGTAGCGCAGGCAGATATTCGGCGCAGCGAAGGAGCCGGCATGAAGACGGATGATCACGAGGCGACGCCATCGATTCTGGTGCTTGGTATCGGCAATGTGCTGTGGGCCGACGAGGGCTTCGGGGTCCGCGCGGTGGAGGCGCTTCACCAGCGCTATACGTTTGCCGAGGCGGTGACCGTGATGGACGGCGGCACCCAGGGACTCTACCTGCTGCCCTACGTGCAGTCCTGCGAGTGCCTGCTGGTCATCGATGCCATCGACTACGGCCTGGCCCCGGGCAGTGTGCACGTGGTGCGCGATGACGCGGTGCCGAGCTTCATGGGCGCCAAGAAGATGTCGCTGCACCAGACCGGCTTTCAGGAGGTGCTGGCGGCGGCGCAGCTGCTCGGCTGGCAGCCACAGAAGGTGATGCTGGTCGGTGTTCAGCCCTCGGTGCTGGACGATTATGGCGGCTCGCTGCGACCGGAGATCGCCGCGCGAATCGACGAGGTGATCCGCCTGGTGGTCGATGAGCTGGCGTCCTGGGGCGCAAGGCCTGAGCTTCGCTCTCAACACCGCCCCGGACACGGCTCCCAACAGAGCCCCGAACACGGCTCTCAACAAAGCCCCGGACACGGCTCTCAACACGGGCCCGGACACAGCTCTCAACACGGGCCCGATCACCAGGCCCCCATCGCCGAACTGGCGCCTTCGGCGCTCGCCCTTCACCACTACGAAAATCTGCGTCCTTCACCACGTGATGCCTGCCGTGTGGGTGATCCGCGCTTTCTGGCGAGGGACCTTGGCCATCCAGGCGGTGCGTACGGCGACCCGTCTCGCGAGGCGGGAAGCGAGCGGGATGGTGTTACCGAAAGCCCTGTAAAGGAGTAGCCGCGATATGTGCATTGGCATTCCCATGCGGGTGCTTGAGGCCAGCGGGACGCTCGCCATCTGTGTCAGCGACGGGGCAGAGGATCGACAAGAGGTCGATATTTCCCTGGTCGAGGCGGTGAGCCCCGGCGATTGGCTGCTGGTATTTCTGGGAGCGGCGCGCCGGGTGCTGGAGGCCGATGAGGCGCTGCGCATCAGCGATGCGTTAAGGGCCATGGCCATGGCGGCCGAGGGAGGGACGGTCGAGACGGGACTGTTTGCAGACCTGGAGCAGGGCGAACCCCGCCTGCCGCCGCATCTGGAGGCGGCGCGCAAGGCGGGTGCCTCCACCGGGTGAGTACGCCACGGGTGACAACGCAAGCGGATGATCGACAACACAAGCGAGTGAGCGACAAGTGAGCGACAAGGGAGTCACGCCAATGACGGGGCCATTGCACCGGCTGATCAATGAACTGGACTATCCCTGCCTCGCCGGGGAGGAACTGGCAGCCTTCGTGACGGGGCCAGGCGCCCGGGTGCTGTTTCTCAGTGGCGATCCGGCCACCAACCTCGAGACCAACGATGTGGCCGCCATTCTGCCGGAGCTGGTCAAGGCCTTCCCGGGGCGCTTCAAGTCCGCGGTGGTGGATCGCGCGGAAGAAGACGCCACCCGCGAACGCTTTCAGGTGTGGCCGGTGCCTTCACTGTTGTTTTTCCAGGACGGGCGGATGGCCGGTGTGATCTCGAAGGTGCGCGACTGGGACGACTACCTGGGCGAGATCCACGCCATTCTGCAAGGGACGTCTGCCAGCGCCAATATCATCGCTCGCGACGGGAGTGTTCGAACATGACCCAGGGATTCATGCCGTCATCGCCGGGTATCGGGCCTGGTAGCCAGCCCGAGGAGGCCGTGCTCGATTACCTGCCGATGCCATCGGGAATGAGCACCTTTCAGCCGAGCTTTCCCGAGGTGGAGGACCCCGAGCGCATCCGGCCGGCGCTGGATGCCCTCAGCGCTCTGGCCGACAGGGCCGCCCAGTGGACGCCGGAGGGCGGCAACCTGATGGTCGAGCTGCCGTCGCTAGATGCCGAGAATCGCAAGGCGCTGGCCGATGCGCTCGGCGAGGGTGAGGTCGCGATCAAGGTGGGTGGCACTGGTACCGGTGCTGGCGCCGTCGAGATTCAGGAGTCGGTCTTCGCCGGTCTGTGGCGGGTGACGTCCCGTGATGTGGATCACGCCTCGGGCAGTGTGCGGGAACATATCGAGATCGGCGTGGTGCCCCTGGCGGTGGGACAATGCCGCCAGCAGCGTATCTTCTGCCCGCCGGAGGCCGGCCAGGGTGTGGTCAACGGACCCTTTATCGTCTCGGAGCTGATCGAGCGCTGCGAGGAGCGTGTTCCGGGTGGCGAGCCTTATGCCATCAACCTGTCGCTGTTGCCCCATACCCCGGAGGATCTGGCCTATCTGGACGAGGCGCTGGGTCGGGGCGAGGTCACCATCCTGTCGCGGGGCTACGGCAATTGTCGTATCGACAGCACCGCCCTCGATCACGTCTGGCGGGTGCGCTACTTCAATTCCCAGGACTCGCTGATTCTGGACGTCATCGAAGTCTCCGATGTGCCCGAGGTGGCCTGCGCGGCGGCCGAAGACATCGCCGATTCGGTGATTCGACTCAAGCAGGTAGTGGAGGCGATGGCGTGACGGCACGATTCGAAGGTTCGTTTCTCGGAGACCTGGCGCGTCTGGACGACGATGCCCGGCTCGAGTGCAAGATCTGCTGGTACTGCTATGACCCGGCCGTCGGTGACGCCGTCCGTCAGGTCGAGCCGGGGACGCCGTTCTCGGCGCTGCCCCAGGACTGGCGCTGCCCCCAGTGCGACGGTGAGCGCAACCAGTTTATGGTTCTGGATGGTCGGCAGGGCGTCGGGGGGGCGGCCGCCGCGCCCGCTGCACTCGCCACACCCGCCGGAGCTGCGACGGCCGATACGGGCGCCGTCAAGCGACTGGTCGAGACCTTTCGCGAGATCCAGACCACCGGCATGAAGGATTCCCCCTTCAACAATCTGTCGCTGCACGTCGAGGCGGTGGGGTTTATCCCCTGGGAGGGCGGGCTGCTGGGCATCCTGGTCGCGCCCTGGCTGATGAATCTGGTGGTGATCCCTGGTCCCGATGACGACGCCCAGCGCCTGCGTCCCGGTGACAAGCGGGTCTACTCCTTTGCCTCCGGCGACTACGAATTCATCTTCAATACCCGGGTGCCGGTGGGGGCCTTCCTGGCCTGTTCGCTGTTTTCCGACATGAGCGAGTTTGCAAGCCAGGCCTACGCCGCCGAGGTGGCGCGCGCCGCCATGGAGGCGCTGTTCGATCCGGCCCACCGCGCCGAGACGGATCGCCACGCCGATATCGCCGCGCTGAGCGTGGCCGGGGAGGAGGGTATCGCCGGGGCAGATGCTGACGCTGACGCTGTGGCTGAAAGCACTGCGGCGCCCTCGGTCGACCCCGAACCCCTAGGCAGCGATGGCGAAGCCGCCGTAAGCCAGTGGTCTCCCCCGGCACCCGGGCTCGAGTCTCGGCGAGACTTCCTGACAGGGCGCACGTCGAGCACCACTGCCGGCACCAAAGCCTCCCCCAGCAGTGCAGCGCCCTTGGATTCCGCGTCAGGGGACGAGGACGAGTCGTCATGATGCCGACGCTGATCATCAGCCACGGCCACGGCCACAGCCCTGAGGGCGAGCCGGGGTTTCGCGTGAGTCAGCGAGGACGGATGCCGACCCAGTGGCTGATCGATCGAAATCGTCACGAGGCGATGACCATGGTGGGGTGTCTCTACAACCTGTGCGCCGCCGCCCAGAGCGCCGCGGCAGCCAAGGCCATGGACCTGCCGCTTGCCCCTGACTGCCACCGCCATATCCAGCTCGAGACCCTGCGCGAGCATGGCCTGGTCATGCTGCGGGACTGGCCGGGGGTGCTGGGCATGGCGATGGACGCCGACTCCCTGAAGGGGCTGGCGGGGCTTTCGCTGTCCAGTCTGAATGTGCTGGAAGCGCGGGTGTTCGCCGGGCCGGCCGAGCGCGCACTGGAGGATATCGAGGCGTGGCTTGAGCGAGCGCCGAGTCGGCCCGCCGAGGTGCTGCGACAGGTCGCCGACTGGCCGCGGGAGTTCGGGCGAATCGCCGTGGCGGACGATCCTACCTTCATGGGTCGCGTGGCCGGTCATGCGTCGCTAGGCGGCGTTATCGCGCGGGACGGTTGGAGTCTGTATGCGCGGATGCTGGCGCGGGTGGTGGAGGTGGCGCAGTTGATAGTTGCGCTGCGCGCCGACGCTGGCAACTGCACTGCTGGGGATAGCAGCGATGCCGGCAAGCCACGCTGTGGGCGTGCCGCCGATGGTAGTGGCTGGGCCGAGGCCGCCCGGGGACGCCTGGTGCATCGGGTGGCGTGCCGGGACGACCGGGTCGTCGACTACCACATCATCACCCCGACCGACGCCATGCTCGACGGTGCTGTCGGCCCCGATGGCGAGCGGCAACAGGGCTTCCTTTCCCGCTTGCTGGAATCCGCCCACGGTCAGGGCGAGTGCTGTGGTCACAGTGAGGGCCTAAGTGATGGCGACAACCGGGCCCGGCAGCGGGTGGCGATGGCGCTGAGCTGTGCCGATCCCTGTCTGCCGGTGGTGTGGCAGGAGTCGAGTGAAGCGCTGTGCTAGGCGCCTTCGCAGGCGCCATGCCGGGAGGCAGGCCCGCCCAAGGGGAGGTCATCATGCACGAATTGAGCCTGTGTCAGAGCATCGTCGAACTGATCGAGGAGCAGGCCAGCGTCCAGGCGTTCGAGAAGGTGACCCGGGTGTGTCTCGAGATCGGGGCCTTGTCCTGCGTCGAGCCCGAGGCCCTGGCGTTCGGTTTCGATCTGTCCACCCGTGGCTCCGTCGCCGAAGGGGCGACGCTGGATATCGTCAACATACCGGCCACGGCCTGGTGTTTCGGTTGCAATCGTACGGTGGATATTGCCCAGCGTGGCGACGATTGCCCCCTGTGTTCCAGCGCCCGTCTGCACGTGACCGGCGGAGAGGAACTTCGCGTCAAGGAACTGGAGGTTGTCTGATGTGTACCGTCTGCGGATGCGCCGAAAGCGGTGACCAGAGTCACGCCCATCATCACGAGCACGAGCATGCTCATCCCCACGAGCATGCTCGTGCTCATTCCCATGCCCACCCCCACACTCACTCCCATGCTCATCCTCATTCCCACGAGCACGAGCACGAGCACGAGCACGACCACGCCCACGCCCACGCCCACGCCCACTCTCATGAGCATGTGCACGGCCATGTTCATTCCCATGACCACGGGGACCACCCTGGCGCTGCCGAGCCGGATGCCTCGCCGCATCTGGACTGTGGCGCAGGACCCGCCGGCGTTGAGGTGGCGGGAATGTCGCAGCGCCGTCTGGTGGAGATCGAGACCAACATCCTGGCGCGCAACGACGCCATCGCCGAGGGCAATCGTCAGCGCCTCGAGGCCGACGGTGTGCTGGCGCTGAATCTGGTGTCGAGCCCGGGTTCCGGCAAGACCACGCTGCTGGTGGACACCATCCGTCGGCTCGGCGCCGAGGGGGTGGCGGTGATCGAGGGCGACCAGCAGACCGCCAATGACGCCCGGCGCATTCGCGAGACCGGGGTGCCGGCGCTGCAGGTCAATACCGGCAAGGGCTGCCATCTCGACGCCTCCATGGTCGAACGGGCGCTGCCCCAGGTAAGTCCGCCCGGGCTTGGCCTGTTGTTTATCGAGAATGTGGGCAACCTGGTGTGTCCGGCGGGCTTCGATCTGGGCGAGGACGCCAAGGTGGTGATCCTGTCGGTGACCGAAGGCGAGGACAAGCCGCTCAAGTATCCACACATGTTCGCCGCCGCCTCACTGATGCTGCTGAGCAAGGTCGATCTGGCACCCCATGTCGACTTCGACATGGACGCCTGCGAAGCCTACGCCCGTCGGATCAATCCCGAACTGGAGATCCTGCGGCTGTCGGCCACCAGCGGTGAAGGCATGGACGCCTGGCTCGACTGGATCGACGCACGCCGTGAGGCGCTCAGGCAGCGTGCCTTGAGCCGGGCGCGCCAGCACCTTGCCATGCTCGAGCAGCGCTAGGGGTCGCCATGTCCACCTTGGTCGAGGGTCCGCTGTTCGATGGACGGGGTGTAGCCGCCGAGTCGCTGCCCAGTGTGCTGGTGGTCGGTGCCGCCAGCGAGCGAATCGGCTCGCTTGAGGACGTCACGCAAGGGCGCCTGGAGTGCCTGAGGGCGACGCACTGGGAAGAGGCTCGGGCGCTGCTGGTGTCCGAGTGGGTCGGGCTGGTGATTGTCGAGCTTGCACATGAGGGCGACGCCGCCAGGGGTGCGGGACTGTCCCCTGACGGTGGCTGGGCCAGGGAACTGGCCCATCGCTGGCCCGAGGTGCAGTGTCTGGTGATCGCCGATCATGGGCCCACCTCGGTCGGTGACTGGCCCGAGGCGTTTCACCTGCTTTGTCGCCGCAGTCCGGTCGAGGTGGTGGCGCGAACCATCGACGTCGCCCTGCGTCAGTATCAGCTCGAGCGGGAGTGTCGGCGGCTGCGCGCGGAGCGTGCCCTGTACCAGCCGACCGTTCAGGCGCGGCTGGCGGCCCACCGCCGGCGGATGCGCGAGGCGGGGGGCTTCGAGACGATCATCCGGGCGCCGGGGTCACCGCTGGAGCCGCTGTGCGACATGGCGGCGCGCATCGCCGGGTTCGACGTGCCGGTCCTGGTGACAGGAGAGAGCGGCACCGGCAAGGAGTTGATGGCCCGGGCGATCCACGCCAGCAGCCTGCGCTCGGAGATGCCTTTCTACGCCCTGGACTGCGGCGCGGTGACCGATGAACTGCTGGAGAGCGAGCTGTTCGGCCACTGCAAGGGGGCCTTCACCGGAGCGAGTTCAAGCCGCGTCGGACTGCTGGAGCGGGCCCATGAGGGCACCCTGCTGCTGGACGAGATCGGTGACACCTCCAGCGCCTTTCAGTTGCGCCTGTTGCGTTTTCTGCAGGAGGGTGAGGTGCGCCCGGTGGGTTCCAACGAGGTGCGTCAGCTGGATGTTCGGGTCATCGCCGCGACCAACCGGGATCTGATGGCCGAGGTGGCGGCGGGGCGCTTCCGGGAGGACCTCTACCATCGCCTGACGGTGGCCCCGGTGGAGCTGCCGCCGCTGCGCGAGCGCGCCTGTGATATCGCGGCCCTGGCCGAAGTCCTGCTGGCGCGGATCGCTTCCCGCCATGGGGTCCGGGTCGGCGGCTTCACCGAGGAGGCGATGGCGTGTCTGTGCGCCTACACCTGGCCTGGCAATGTGCGCGAGCTGGAAAACCAGATCACCCGCATGGTGATGCTGGCGACCGGCGAGAAGCTTGGCGTCGAACTGCTGGCGCCGCACCTGCGAACCGATGAATGGCGTCAGGCGCCAGCCGAGCGGCGCCAGGACCTGCCTGAGCCGCCGAAAGCGAATACGGCAGCCGATCCGGTCGAGGACGACGAGGACGCCGGCACCCTGCGCGAGCGGGTCGAGCGCCTGGAGGCGAGCTGCCTGGCCCGGGCGCTCGAGCGTCATGGCGGCAACAAGTCGCGTACCGCCAGTGAACTGGGGCTATCGCGCATCGGCCTGAGGGCCAAGCTGCAACGCTACGGGATCGGCGAGGCGGCCGGCGACCCCGAATAGGCCGAGATGTGGACTCGGCCCGGAGCAGACCACCATCAGCGTGTCAGTACCGCATCAGCAGATGCGCGGTAGCTGCTCTCCCACCAGCATGTCGACGATGCGCTGGCCACCGAAGCCGGTGCGCAGCGTCACCCGTCCCGGTTTGCCGTCCAGCGCCTGACCGATGATCGCGGCTTCCTTTCCCAGCGGATGCCCGCGCAGGGCGGCCAGGGCCGCCTCGGCCTGAGCCGCGGGCACTACCGCCACCAGCTTGCCTTCGTTGGCCAGGTAAAGTGGGTCCAGCCCCAGTATCTCGCACATCCCCCGGACCTCCTTGCGCAGCGGCAGGGCCAGGTCGTCGAGTTCGATGGCAAGCCTGGAGGCCTCGGCCATCTCGTTGAGCACCGTGGCGACGCCGCCCCGGGTGGCGTCACGCAGGCAGCGTGTGTCGGGGGCGGCGGCCAGCAGCGCCTCGATCAGGCCATTGAGCGCTGCACAGTCGCTCTCAAGGTCGGTGTCCAGTGACAGGTCGCCACGGGCCGCCAGGATGGCGGCACCGTGATCGCCGAGCCAGCCGTTGACGATGATCACGTCGTCGGCCTGGATGCGCTCGATACCGAGCTTACGCTCGGCTGGAATGACGCCGATGCCGGTGGTGGTGATGAAGACGCCGTCGCAGGCCCCGCGCTCGACCACCTTGGTGTCACCGGTGACGATCTCGACGCCGGCCTCGCGGGCGGCAGTAGCCATGGAGCGGGCGATACGCCTCAGGTCATCGATCGGCAGGCCTTCTTCCAGGATCACCGCGCAGGACAGGTAGCGGGGATGGGCGCCCCCCACGGCCAGGTCGTTGACGGTGCCGCACACCGCCAGCTTGCCGATGTCACCACCGGGAAAGAACAGCGGGTCGACCACGAAGCCGTCGGTGGTCATGGCCAGGCGGTCGCCCTGGCATGCCAGCTCGGCCAGCTCCAGCCGCGCCTGGTCCTCGAGCACCTCGGGAAGCGCGGTGAATTCCCTGACGAAGACGTCATCGATCAGGTCCTTCATGGCCTTGCCGCCGCCTCCGTGGGCCTGGGTCACCGCGCGGGCGGCAAGGGTGGGAAGCTGTCGTCGTGTCGTATCGCTCATGATTCGGCCTGGCTTGTGCTGTGGTTCGGGCTATCGACGTTGCCCCCGCCGTATTGATAGTAGGCGGCGCAGGCGCCTTCGCTGGAGACCATCAGCGCGCCCCGGGGTTGATCCGGTGTGCAACGCTTGCCGAACAGCTCGCACTGCCAGGGCTTGAGGTTGCCGGTGAGCACGTCACCACAGCGGCAGTTGTCGGGGTCGGCCACCTGCTGATTGGGCACCGCGAACTTGCGTTCGGCATCGAAGGCGCGATAGGCGTCCTTGATCTGGACACCTGACTCGGCGATCGAGCCGAGCCCGCGCCACTCGCAGCTCTCGCGGGGCTTGTAGACCCGATGGAAGGACTCCAGCGCGGTGAGGTTGCCGTCGCTGGTCACCAGACGCTGGTACTGGTTCTCGACCTCGGCGCGGCCATCGTGGAGCTGGCGAACAACCATCAGCAGCGACTGCAGGATATCCAGGGGCTCGAAGCCGGCGACCACCACCGGGCAGCCGTAACGCTCGGCGATGAAGCGGTAGGGGTCGGTGCCGATGATCATCGACACGTGTCCCGGCCCGAGGAAGCCATCCAGGCGATGGTCAGGATTGTCGAGGATCGCCTGTAACGTCGGGATGATGGTGATGTGGTTGCAGAACACCGAGAAGTTGCCGACCCCTTCGCGCTCGGCCTGGGCGATGGTCAGGGCGGTGGAGGGAATGGTGGTCTCGAAGCCCAGGCCAAAGAACACCACTTCCCGATCCGGATGCTTGCGTGCCAGTGCCAGGGCGTCGGTGGGGGAGTAGACGATGCGCACGTCGGCGCCATCGGCCTTGGCCTGCATCAGGCTCTTGCGTGAGCCGGGAACCCGGATGGCGTCGCCGAAGGTGGCGAGGATCACCTCGGGACGCTCGGCGATGGCGACGCAGTCATCGACGCGACCCATCGGCAGCACGCACACCGGGCAGCCGGGGCCGTGAATCAGCTCCAGTTCCGGCGGCAGCATGGCCTCCAGCCCATAGTGGAAGATCGCGTGGGTGTGGCCGCCACAGACCTCCATGATGCGCACCGGGCCGCCGCGCTGCTCGGCCAGGCGGGCGACCAGGGTGGTGATGTGTTCAAGGATCTGCCGGGCGCGGGCGTGATCGCGGAATTCGTCGATGAATTTCATGAAGAGACCTCCTGGTCGCCGGTCAAGGTCAGAGCGTCGAACTCGTGGGTGTCGCCCAGTTCGTCCAGCAGTTCGAGGGTGCGCGCCGCAGCCTCGGCGTCGATACGGTTCAGGGCGAAGCCCACATGGACCAGTACCCAGTCGCCCACGCAGCGTTCGGGCGGGTGGTCGTCATCGACGATGCAGGCGATGTTGATCTGGCGTCGGACCCCGCTCACGTCCACCGTGGCGAGCCGCGCGTCGGCGTCATCGAGGGAAATGATCTGTCCTGGAATTCCCAGACACATGGGCGGTCTCCTGTGCGTTATTGGATGCCGTGGTGGCGGTAGTGACAGTGGCAATGGAGGGAACGGTTGTTGTTGTCGAGATCGTCGAGGTTGCTGAGGTTGCCGAGATCGTTGAGGTTGCCGAGATCGTTGAGGTTGCCGAGGTCGGACTATCCGATGCCTGGTCGGAGGCCAGCGGATGCCGCCGCGCCGCCGCGATCAGCGCCTGGCCCAGGGCGATGCCGCCGTCGTTGGCCGGCACCTGGTGGTGGGTCAGCACCTGAACAGGCAGGGGTGCGAGGCACTTAAGCGTCAGTTCCAGCAGGGTGCGGTTGTGAAAGCAGCCGCCGCTCAGCGCGATGGCCTTGACGTTGCGCGTGCTGGAGAGTCGCCGGGCATTGTCGTTAGAGACTTCGTCGAGTGCGTCGTCCTGCATGTCGCCTACGACGTCGTCCAGCATCTCGCCAATGACCTCGCCAAGCCCCTTGGCCAGTCCCAGATGAAAGCGCGCCGCGATCAGCGTGGGGTCCTTGCCGGCGGCCAGGTCGTCAAACAGCGCCGTCCACATCGGTGCCGGATCGAGGATCCGGTGACCGCCTTGCTCCCTGTGAAGGGCGAAGGGATAGGGCGCAATGGCACCAGACGTGCGTGACGTAGGCGGCGGGGTCGGTGTCAGCGCGCGGGCGGCCAGGGCTTCCAGGGCCATGGCCGCTTCGCCTTCGTGGTGCTGGTGATCGAAGCACAGCTCCAGGGCGGCGGCGACGGCGTCGAACAGGCGCCCGCAGGAGGAGGCGAGGGGGCTGTTGAGCCCGGCCTCGATCATCCCGCTGAGGGTGTCGATCGGCTTCTGCTGCAGTCGCTTCAGTACGCCAAGGTTTGGGTGGCGGCGCTTGAGGGCGGCAAGGCCGGGACCGGCGATGAGCTGCGCCAGCAGGTTGCGCCAGGGCTCGCGGGAGGCGGCGCCGGCTCCCGGCATGGCCACGGACTTGAGAGAACCCAACCGCTGGCAATGGCGATAATCCGCCAGCAGGAACTCACCGCCCCACAGGCCGCCATCCTCGCCAAGGCCCAGGCCGTCCAGGGCGATCCCCAGTACCGGAGCGGCGTCGCGAGGATAGCCGTTGTCGGCCAGACAGGCGGCGATATGGGCGTGGTGATGGCCAATGGCATCGAGTGGCAGGCCGGCGTCGTCGGCCATTCGCCGAGCCATGTGACGAGCCATGTGACGAGCCATGTCGCTGGTACGGTAGTCCGGGTGAGTGTCGCAGGCCAGCCAGGCGGGATGGTGGTCGTAAAGCGCCAGGAAGTCGTCGAGGTTGCGTTCGTAGTCGTCGAGGGTGGCGGCGTCGTCCAGGTCACCCTGATGCGGGGACAGGATCGCGCGCTGGCCATCCACCAGGCAGAAGGTGGCCTTCTGTTGCGGACCCAGGGCAAGCCCCGGCGAGATGTCCTCGAAGCCAGGCGGCAGCGGCAGTGATGCCGGGGCGTAGCCCCTGGCACGACGCAGCATGCGCACCTTGCCGGCGGCCAGCTGTACCAGGCTATCGTCGATACGCCGGGCGATGGCGCGGTCGTGGGTGAGGGCGTGGCTGGCGATCGTCGACAGGCGGTCAGCCAGTTGGCCATCGTCGATCAGCTGGGGCTCCCCGGAGACGTTGCCGCTGGTCATCACGATGGGAAAGGACAGCCGTTGGCACAGCAGCACGTGCAAGGGGGTCGATGGCAGCATCACGCCGAGTCGGTCGAGCCCCGGGGCCAGGGCCTCGGCGAGGGGCCGACCTGTGGCCTCGTCACGGCGCCGCTCGAGCAGCACGATGGGCGCGGCGGCTGAGCAGAGTGCCTGTTGTTCGAGCTCATCGAGCAGGCAATAGCGCCTGACCATCTCCAGGTCTTTTGCCATCAACGCCAGCGGTCGTGTGGGGCGATGCTTGAGCCGACGCAGGCGCTCGAGGGCCTCGGTGCTGGTGGCGTCGCAGGCAAGCTGATAGCCGCCGAGTCCCTTGATGGCGAGGATCTGGCCCTGGCGGATCAGCGCTACGGCCTGGTCGATGGGAGCCTCAATGGCGGGGGTGGTGTGAGCGTCGATGGCGTCTTCGCCCGCCATCCAGGGCCCGCCGTCCAGCGCCACCAGACGCACCTGGGGCCCGCAGGCCGGCGGGCCCTGGATGGCGGGCCCTGGATGGCGGGCCCTGGATGGCGGGCCCGCCGTCCAGCGCCACCAGACGCACCTGGGGCCCGCAGGCCGGACAGGCGATGGGTTCGGCATGGAAGCGACGGTCGCCGGGATCCAGATATTCGGCGCGACAGCACTCGCATAGCGCAAAGTCAGCCATGGTGGTGGCCGCCCGGTCGTAGGGCATGTCACGAATGATCGACAGGCGTGGGCCACAGTGGGTGCAGTTGGTCAGGGCGTAACCGGAGCGTCGCTGGTGCTGGCTCAGTATTTCTTCTGTGCAGGCTGCGCAGATGGCGGCGTCCACGGCGATATCGGTGCGCGTTGCGCCCTCGAGACTATCGACGATGGTGAAGCCGACTCGGTGCAGCGGTGCCAGGCCCGAGCGAACCTCGATGTCGGTGATCTGTGCCAGTGGGGGCGGGTCGCGCTTGAGTTGTTCGATCAGGCTCTCGAGGCTTTCACTGGGGCCGGCTGCCCGGATCAGCACGCCTTCACCGTCGTTGAGCACCTCACCGACCAGCGCTAGCCGGTTGGCTAGTTGCCATACCGTCGGACGAAACCCCACACCCTGCACGCAGCCGCGGACCCGGATTTCTACCGTGGTCTCTGGGGTGCATGGCGGTGCCGTGGGGGGGTGAATGGTCATGACGTCCAGCGGTGAAGAAAAGACCTGCCTGACTATTTCACAGCTATCGCAAGCCAAACTTGAGCTGTGACAACCTTCTACGACCACCATACCCCTCCCCCGGGGAGCCTCCGTGGTGCTTCTGTGCTGGTGTGAGCGGGTGTGCCGCTTTCCTGACCCATCGTCAGATTGCCCTGGCGCTGCATTGCCGACTTGGCATTGGACGAGTACTGTATAAAATAACAGTATTCGGTATCTCGGCGTCTGGCCGCTAAGGCCAGGGCGTGGTCTAGAAACCTGGACCTGAAACCTGGGCCAGAAATCTGGGCCGGGCTGGTGTATCTAGCGGGCCAGGAGCGCAGCTCAGCAGAGAACGCCAGCAGCGAACGCCAGCAGAGCAGGCCAGTTGAGCAGACCAAGAGCGGAGCGGGACAGGAGCGGGAGAGGAGCGATGAAGGCAGCAGACAACCAGGCCCGTGACAACGCAAGTGATGACCTCTCGCGCTTGATGCAGCGAGGCAGCGTCTGGCGGGCGCGGCGACAGTGGCACCGTGATCAGCCGGAGGGCGACACGAGGCGCGGGATCTCCACCGGGGTGGAGGCCCTGGACGAGGTGCTCGGCGGTGGCTGGCCCCGGGGAGAGCTGCTGGAACTGCTGCTGGATCGAGCGGGTTGCGGTGAGGTTCGTCTGTTGCTTCCGCTGATGCGCAACTGCGAGCGGGTGGTGTGGTTCGACCCACCCTGGCAGCCTCATGCGGCGGCCCTGGCGGCGGCGGGCCTGGATCTGTCGCATCTGGTCATCGTGCGTACCCGCCATCCCAGGCAGCGGCTGTGGGCCATGGAGCAGGCATTGAAGAGCGGCTGCTGCGATCTGGTGCTGGGCTGGTTCGCCGCGGTGCAGGGGCAATGGCTGCGGCGGCTGCAGCTCGCCGTGGCGGCAGGGGGCGGCCATGGCGCGCTGATGCGACCGGCCGACTTCGCCAGGCAAGGGTCAGTGGCCCCCTGGCGACTGCGGCTGTCGGCTCCTGATCAGAGCAGCGGTGACGAGACGGCGCCCTTGTCGAGCCGCATCAAGGTCCATGCCTTCAAGCGCAAGGGGGCCATGCCTGCCAGGGCCATCGATATCACCCTGGCCGACTCTAGGCTGTCGCCCCCGTGCCCGCGGCCGACTTCGCTGCCGTGCGTCCCCAGTGGGGAACGTCGATCCCGCCCCGTGTTACTCGTCTCCGAGCGCAAGGGGGCGGGGCGATCATGAAGGGGCTGTGGCTATGCCTTCACTGTCCGCAGCTTGGGCTGGAGGTGCTGAGCGCCGGCGATGACGGACCTCTCGCGTTGCTGTGCGAGGACGGGGAGCGTATCGCCCTGGCCTCGGCCGGGGCCTGGCAGGCCGGTGTGCGGCCGGGCATGACGATCAATGCCGCACTGTGTCTGGAGCCAGGACTCCGGCTGTTGACGCCGGATCCTGAGGTGAACCGACGTCGTCTCGAAGGGCTGGCGCTGTGGTGTGCCCGCTTCAGCGCCCGGGTCAGTCTCGAGCCGACGGGGGAGAACGCCGCGTCCTGGGGCGTGGTGATGGAGATCGCCTCGATGCTCGACTACTTCGGCGGACTCGAGGGACTGTGGCGGCGCCTGCACGAAGAATTGGCGACCCTGGAGCTTGAGGTGTCCAGCGCCACCGGGCATACCCCGCTGGCCGCCTGCCTGCTTGCCCGGACGGGGGGCTATTGTGGTCAGGGCGAGGCTGAGCATATGGCCAGGCTCGGCAGGCTTCGCCTCGACCGGCTGGGGCTGTCCGCACGCCAGCAGTCGCGCCTCAAGGGACTCGGGTTTACGCACCTCAACGACCTGCTTGTGCTGCCGCTGGCCTCGCTGGCCTCGCGCCTGGGGACAGACCTGCGGCGCTACCTTCAGCGCTTGACCGGCGAGGTCGCCGATCCCCCGCCGGTATTCGCGCCGCCGCCTCGCTTCGATCGTGAGCGGGAGCTGGTCCATGAGATCGAGCTGGCCGCCGGCATCGTGTTTCCCCTGCGGCGCCTGCTGGCGGAGCTCGAGGGCTTTCTCAAGGTGCGTTGCGTCAAGGCATTGTCGTTGACCTTGACCCTGTATCACCGGGAAGGGGCCCAGCACCTGAGCGTGGGGCACGCCGGGGGCGAGCAGGCGGCGGAGGCCTGGCTCGAGCTGTGCCGGCTGCGCCTGGAATCAGTGGTACTCGAAGCACCGGTGTTGCGCCTGCGCCTGGAGGTCAGCGAGGTAGCTAGCCTGCAAGAGGTGGCAACGGACCTGTTTCAGGCGGCGCCGCCCAGAGACACCCCCGAGGCACTGTTCAGCCGGTTGCGTTCTCGTCTCGGTGATGGCGCCGTGTTGCAGCCCATGGCGCTGGAGGATCATCGCCCCGAACGGGCCTCCCGCTTGGTAGCGCTGCCGGGGACCGCCCGCAGGCCACTGCCTGAAACCCGGACCGCCAACCATCCGGCCTGGCTGCTGGAACACCCCGAGCCGCTGACGCCGGCGACCCTCGAGCGTCTGGTCTGGGTCGCCGGGCCCGAGCGACTGGCCAGCGGCTGGTGGGACCAGGCCCCGGCGCGACGTGACTATCACGTGGCCTGCTGGCCGGACGGTCGCCACGGCTGGGTCTTTCGCGACGCCGAGTCGCAATGGTGGTTGCATGGCTGGTTCGGTTGAGCGTGTCGGCGAGCCACCTGACGCTGCCGAAGTCGCCCCGGGCCCTGGCTACGCTGAGCTACATTGCCTGTCCAACTTCACCTTTCTCAAGGGCGCGTCTCACCCCCATGAGCTGGTCGCCCGCGCCGCCGAGCTTGGCTATAACGCCCTGGCGATCACCGACGAATGCTCGGTGGCCGGCATCGTGCGCGCCTGGGAGGCTGCCCGAGACCACCGGATCGCGCTGATCGTCGGTGCCGAGTTTCGCCTGGCCGACGAGGTCGTGGTCGTGCTGGCCGAGAACCGCAGCGGCTACGCCAGCCTGTGCCGGCTGATCACCCTGGGCCGTCGCCGTGCGCCCAAGGGCAGCTATCGTCTCGACTGGGAGGACCTGGAGGCGCTCGAGGACTGTCTGCTGCTGTACCTGCCGGGCAACGACGACGCCCGGACTCGGGAGAGAATGGACGGGCTAAAGCAACGCTTCGACGGGCGCTGCTGGGTGATGGTCCAGCGCCACTTTCTGGCTAACGAGGAGGAGCGATTGACAAGGCGGATGAGGCTGGCGAGTGCCGCCGGCCTGCCGCTGGTCGCCAGCGGTGGCGTCCTGATGCACCAGCCGAGCCGCAAGCGATTGCAGGATGTACTGACCGCACTCCGGCATGGCACCAGCGTGCAGCGCGCCGGTTTTCTGCTTGAGCCCAACGCCGAGCGCTGCCTGCGCCCCCTGTCACGGCTGGCGCAGTGTTTTGCGCCTGCGCTGCTCGAACAAAGCCTGTGTATCGCCGAGCGCTGTCGCTTCGACCCCGGTGAGCTGCGCTACGAGTACCCCGAGGAACTGGTCCCCGACGGCCATACGCCGTCGTCCTGGCTGGCGCACAAGGTGCGCCAGGGCGAGCGGCTGCGCTTCCCTGAGGGTACGCCTTCGGATATCGCCGAGCAGATCGCCCGCGAGCTTGAGCTGATCACCAGGATGGCCTACGAGCCGTTCTTTCTGACTATCGAGGACATCGTCGCCTTCGCCCGCCGCCAGGGCATCCTGTGTCAGGGGCGGGGCTCGGCGGCCAATTCGGTGGTCTGTTACTGCCTGTTTATCACCGAGGTGGACCCGCGTCAGGTGCAGCTGCTGTTCGAACGCTTTATTTCCGAGGAGCGCGACGAGCCGCCGGATATCGACGTGGACTTCGAGCACGAGCGCCGCGAGGAGGTGATCCAGTACATCTATCGGCGCTACGGCCGCGAGCGGGCCGGGCTTGCCGCCACCGTGATCAGCTACCGCCCCAGAAGTGCACTCAAGGACGTGGGGCGGGCGCTGGGGCTGCAACCGGGCTATCTGGCCTGGCTCGCCAGTCGGCTGGATCGACGCGAGGGCGAGGGCGCCTGGCTCGAGGCGCTCAAGCAGACGGTGGGGGAAACGGTGGGCGCGGGAGGTGAAGAGGCCGCCTCCACTGCCGTCCCGGAACTGCTGCGCCATCTGGTCGAACTGGTGGAGCAGCTATTGGGCTTTCCGCGACACCTGTCACAGCACGTGGGGGGCTTCGTTATCTCGCGCGGGCCGCTGCACGAGCTGGTGCCGGTGGAGAACGCCGCGATGGAAGGGCGCACCCTGATCCAGTGGAACAAGGACGATCTGGAGAGTCTGGGGCTGCTCAAGGTCGACGTGCTGGCGCTGGGCATGTTGACCGCCATTCGCAAGACCCTGGCGCTGCTGTCAGACGGAGGCGAACACCGGGACGACGACAGGCGCTGCTACGAGAGCACGGGCGAGAGCGACGACGAGAGCGAGAGCGAGGGCGAGCATCAGGCCATGGCGATGTCTCGGGTGCCCCGGGATGATCCCGAGGTGTACGCCATGCTCAGTCGCGGGGACAGCGTCGGCGTCTTCCAGGTGGAGAGCCGTGCCCAGATGAACATGCTGCCGCGCTTGAAGCCCCGCAACTACTACGACCTGGTGATCGAGATCGCCATCGTTCGTCCGGGGCCGATCCAGGGCGACATGGTGCATCCCTACCTGCGGCGTCGCGACGGCATCGAGGAGGTCAGCTATCCCAGCGACGAGGTCAGGGGCGTGCTCGAGCGGACCCTGGGGGTGCCGATCTTCCAGGAGCAGGTGATCAAGCTGGCCATGGTGGCGGCGGGCTATTCCGGTGGCGAGGCCGACCAGTTGCGGCGGGCCATGGCGGCCTGGCGACGGGCCGGTACCATCGCCGAACACCAGCAGCGGCTGACCGCCGGGCTGCGTGCCAGGGGCTACAGAGACGAGTTTGCCAACGCCATCTGTCGCCAGATCGAGGGCTTTGGCCAGTACGGCTTCCCCGAGTCCCACGCGGCCAGCTTCGCCCACCTGGTGTACGTCTCGGCCTGGCTCAAGTGCCACCACCCCGCGGCCTTCTGCTGCGGCCTGCTCAATAGCCAGCCGATGGGCTTCTATAGCCCGTCACAGCTGGTGCAGGATGCCCGCCGCCACGGCGTCGAGGTGCGTCCGGTGGATCTCAATGCCAGCCACTGGGACGCCACCCTGGAGCCGGACGGCGCCCTGCGTTTGGGCTTTCGCCTGGTCAAGGGGCTGGGGCGTGGTGCCATCGACAGCCTGCTGGCGAGGCGTCCGGCCAACGGCTATACCAGCGTCGCCGAGGCCAGGCGTCGCGCGCCGATGTCGGCCCGCGAGTGGGAAGCGCTGGCGGCGGCCGGGGCGCTGTCGAGCCTCGGCGGCCATCGCTACCAGGCACGCTGGAATCTGCTGGCGCCGGATCCGGCACTGGCGCTGGGCGAGACCGATATCCTCGACGACACCACCCCAGAGCTGGCGCCCCCCAGCGAGCAGGCCGACCTCGAGGAGGACTTTCGCCATCTGGGGCTTAGCCTTGCCCGCCATCCCATGGCGTTGCTGCGCGAGCAGGCTGCCATGGGGCGGCAAGGACTGGCGCCTTGCCTCAAGGCCACTGAGCTTGCCGAGCTGGACCACGGTCATCTGGTCCAGGTAGCGGGGCTGGTGACCACCCGCCAGCGGCCGGGCACCGCCTCCGGGGTCACCTTCGTGACCCTGGAAGACGAGACCGGCAACGTCAACGTGGTGGTGTGGAAGGACACCGCCAAGGCCCAGCGCCAGGCGCTGTTGAACGCCCGGCTGTTGAAGGTCACCGGCCATCTGGAGCGCGAGGGCAGCGTGATCCATGTGATCGCCGGACGGCTCGAGGACTTGAGCGGCTTATGGGCCGAACTTGGCGTGCCCTCGCGGGATTTCCGCTAGGGCTTGTCTGAAAAGTGCCTGCGCTCGGTAATACGGCGTTAAAAACCGGATCAAAATGCTCATTTACACCCCGTAAACTGCGCTTTCTCACCGATTTTTGCCTTGTCTAACCTTCGCTCGTCGACTTTTCGGACAGCGCCTAGGTCTTTCCGTCTGCTTGCTGAGCCGTCCTGTGCTTGGTGCCGCCCCGGTGTCGGGCCATGGCTCAGCGCTTGAGCACGCTGCCGTCGTCGTCGAGCAGGGGATAGGAGCCCTGTTCATCGTGGGTCTCGGGACCGACCAGCGCCGGCGAGAAGGTACAGATCACGGTCATGCCCTTTTCGCTCGACAGGATATGCTGCTGGTGCTTGTCGAGGGCGTAGAGCACACCGGGCTTGAGTTCCCACTTGCCGCCCTCGGTCAGGTCCTCGATCTGGCCCTCGCCTTCGATGCACAGGACCGTCTCGGTGTGGTTCTTGTACCACATGTGGAGTTCCTGGCCGGGCTTGATACAGGTCTCGTGGACCGAATGCCCCATGCCGTCCTTGCGCAGGGTGTAGCGCCGGCTGATCCACTTGTCGTCCTCTACGGCTGACTTCTCCGCATCCTTGTGACTACGTACGATCATCGTTGCACCTCCTTTGGCGGATGATGGCGGTCTCCTTCGCCGCCGTCTCGATGGGGGCCGGGGGCCGTCCTGTGGTGGCTTTCCTGGTGCGAGCCTCCCGGTCCACGCAAGAAGTGGTGGGGACTGGCTTCATGCCAGTCGTCTCGCCAGCAGGCGGGGAGTTGTTGCGCTTTCTGGTGGTCGAGCAAGGCGCCGACCTCCAGGCTGGCGACTTGCCATACCCGGGTGGCGGTGGCCGGGCCCTCGAGCAGGTGCTCAGGGCGCAGCTCGCCTGGGCCCGACAGGCCCATGGTGCCGATCATGTCGAGGCAGGCGTCCAGGGTGGCCCGATGGAAGCGCTGGACGTTGTCGGCCTTGCTGTCGACATCGATGGAGCGACTGCGGGCCGGATCCTGGGTCGCCACCCCGGTGGGGCAGGTGTTGGTGTGGCAACGCTGGGCCTGGATGCAGCCCAGGGTAAACATGAACGGGCGCGCGGCGTTGCAGACGTCGGCGCCCAGCGCGAACTTCTCGACCATGTCGATGGCAAGTGCCACCTTGCCGCTGGCGATCACGCTGATTTCGTCGCGCTTGCCGATCCCCTTGAGGCAGGCGTCGACGATCGGCAGCGCCTCATCGATATAGCGGCCCACATGGTCGGCGTACTCCGCCGGTCCCGCGCCGGTGCCGCCCTCGGCGCCGTCCACGGTGATGAAGTCCGGCTGGATGCCGCTCGCCAGCATGGCCTTGCACATCGCCAGCATGTCACGGGTGTGGCCGAGGCACAGCTTGATGCCCACCGGCTTGCCGCCGCTCAGATCGCGCAGCCGCTGGATGAACTGCATCAGTTCCAGCGGGGTGGAAAATTCCGGGTGGGCCGCCGGTGAATAGCAGTCTTCCCCCACCGGGACCTGGCGTGTCTCGGCGATCTCCTGGTCGACCTTGGAGCCGGGGAGCATGCCGCCGTGTCCCGGCTTGGCGCCCTGGGACAGCTTGATCTCGATCATCTTGACCTGATCCTCGCGGGCCTTGACGCTGAACGCTTCCGGGTTGAAGCGCCCGGCCTGGTCGCGGCAGCCAAAGTAGCCGCTGGCGATCTGCCAGATCAGGTCACCGCCGTGCCTCCGGTGATAAGGACTGATGGCGCCCTCGCCGGTGTCCTGGGCAAAGCCGCCGCGCCTGGCCCCCAGGTTGAGGGCGGTGATGGCTCGTCCTGACAGGGCACCGAAGCTCATGGCCGAGATATTGAGCCGTGAAGAGCGGTAGGGGCGGTGGCACTGGGGGCCACCGATCGTCACCCAGGCTTGCTGCGGGTCGACGCGAGTGGGGATCATGGCGTGGGCAATCTGGCGACGCCCCTGGCGCAGCACGTCCTGGCGGGTGCCGAAGGGGGCGGTGTCGCTGCGTCCCTCGGCCCGGGCGCCGATGATCTGGCGCTGTTCGCGATTGAACGGCCGGCCGCTGGTCTCCGATTCGAAGAAGTACTGGCGCAGTTCCGGACGCAGAAATTCCATCATGTAGCGCAGATGGCCGACGATGGGGTAGTTGCGCAGCACGTTGTGGCTGGAGCGAAGGTCCAGCACGCCGACCACCCCCAGCGCCGCCAGCGGTAGCCACCACCAGAGCTGTTGCGGGGATGTCGGTAGACAAAAGATGCCGAGCAGGCCTACTGCCAACAGATAACCGATCAGCAGTAGCCGAGGTGAACCAAGCATGAGCGCAGATCCTTTGCGTTCAGAACCTGCCTCAATGTTATACAAACATTATGCACTGTATGCAAACAGCGCCATGCTTGGCCCTTACTCTTTTAACCAGCGAAAAGCGCGAGCGAGAAAGTCGCTGGCGTCATGCTCGATGATCTCGCCGTGGGCCATGATGATTCGAGCGGGCCGCCAGGAGAGCAGGGTGCGCAGATGTTCGCTCGCCAGGTAGCGTCGGCCGAGGAAGCTCAGTCGCCACTCCAGCGGCATCCTGCCATCCGGCGCCAGGATGCCCGAGAGCCTGGCCAGTCGACGCTGCAAGGGCGTCAGGGAAGCAGGGGGTAGATTGCCGATCAGATCGGCCACGATCAGGCTGCGGCTGGAACGGTGCAGGAACACCGCTTCCTGCATGCGCGATGAGCCGGTGAACAGGCACTGGTCGATATCGTCACCCCAGAAGCGGTTGGGAGTGCCATCCAGGGTGCTTTCAAACACCAGGTCGCCGCGCTTGGCGATGACTTCCCGGGTGCCGAAACTGCGAGCCATCGGGTAGGCCATCTGCCATTCGCGCATGAACAGGTGGTGACAATGGTTGGGAGCGATCAGGAAGTGTACCTGGCCCAGCTCGTCGAGGGCGTCACGCAGTGGCTCGGTCAGTGGGACGGGGCTGTGCACCCACAGCCGGTCGCCGCTCAGGCGTACCACCACCATGCGTGTCGGATAGGGCAGCAGCTTGCCTCTGATGACGGGCCCATCCGCTATCCATAGCTCAGGCGCCGTTGCCTTGAGTGGTGGAGAATCATTCGAGAGTGTCACGCTCTTGTTCCTGCGCTTGATGACATCTCTCGAATATAACCTCTTTGCGATAGAGTTGCTGCATGTGACTGGCATGTAAACGACAACACCGAGGCATGCCTCGGTGTTGACACAGGAAACGTGATGTTACGTCGGACGCTGCGGTGAGCCTCAGACGTTGAAGCGGAAGTGCACCACGTCGCCGTCCTTGAGCACGTAGTCCTTGCCTTCCAGGCGCCACTTGCCGGCGTCCTTGGCGCCCTGTTCGCCGTTCAGGCTGACGAAGTCGTCATAGGCCACCACTTCGGCGCGGATGAAGCCCTTCTGGAAGTCGGTGTGGATGACACCGGCGCCTTCCGGGGCGGTAGCGCCGACCTTGACGGTCCAGGCACGCACTTCCTTGACCCCCGCAGTGAAGTAGGTCTGCAGACCCAGCAGGGCGTAGCCGGCGCGGATCACCCGGTCGAGGCCGGGCTCTTCCATGCCCATCTCGGCCAGGAACATCTCGCGTTCCTCGTCATCGAGTTCGGCGATCTCGGCTTCCAGCTGGTTGCATACGGGAACCACCACGGCGCCCTCGGCCTCGGCGATACCCTTGACCACGTCGAGGTAGGGGTTGTTGTCGAAGCCGTCCTCGTTGACGTTGGCGATGTACATGGTCGGCTTCAGGGTCAAAAAGCCGAAGCTCTTGATCTGCTTCTTCTCGTCATCGCTCAGATCGAAGCTGCGCAGCGGCTGGCCTTCGGCCAGGTGCGGCTGGATCTTGTCGAGCACCGCCTTGGTGGCAATGGCGTCCTTGTCGCCGCCCTTGACCACGCGAACCAGGCGCTGGATGGCCTTCTCCACGGTGTCGAGGTCGGCCAGGGCCAACTCCAGGTTGATGGTCTCGATATCCGCCGCCGGGTCGACCTGGTTGGCCACGTGGATGACGTTGTCGTTGTCGAAGCAGCGCACCACGTGGGCGATGGCCTGGGTCTCGCGGATATTGGCGAGGAACTGGTTGCCGAGACCTTCACCCTTGGAGGCACCGGCGACCAGGCCGGCGATATCGACAAATTCCATGGTGGTGGGCACCACCTTCTCCGGCTTGACGATCTCGGCGAGCTTGTCGAGGCGCGGGTCCGGCATGGGGACGATGCCGACATTGGGCTCGATGGTGCAGAACGGGAAGTTCTCGGCATCGATGCCGGACTTGGTCAGGGCGTTGAAGAGGGTGGACTTGCCGACGTTGGGCAGACCAACGATGCCGCAGTTGAATCCCATGGGTGGTTCCTGAAGGCGTGAAGTGAAAGAAGTCGGCGCACAGTGTATGACGTCGGGCCAGGCGGGGACAGCCCGGGCGGTGCAACCACCTGCTGTCCCTGTTGGCGCCCGCCGGGTCAGGCAGAGTGGCTGTGCAGGCGGTTCATGGCCTTGGCCCAGTCGCCGGATAGCGCCAGGGGCAAAGTCGCCAGGCACTCGATCAGGGCGCCGTCGATGGCCTCGCGCTCGGTCTTGCCGGGACGGCCCAGCACGTAGTTGGTGACCAGCTTGGCGCTGCCGGGATGACCGATGCCGATGCGCGCACGATGGAAGGACTTGTCGTTGCCCAGGGCGCTGATGATGTCGCGCAGGCCATTGTGGCCGCCGTGGCCGCCGCCCTGCTTGTAGCGCGCGCTGCCGGGGGGCAGGTCGAGCTCGTCGTGGGCGATGAGCATCTCGTCGGGGGCCAGCTTGAAGAAGTTGGCCAGCGCCGCCACCGAGGCACCGGAGCGGTTCATGTAGGTGGTCGGCACCAGCAGGTGCAGGTCGCTGCCTTCGACAAAGGCCTTGGCGTAGAGGCCGAGAAACTTCTTCTCCGGGCGCAGCTCGGCGCTGGACTGACGCGCGACTTCCTCCACCAGCCAGGCGCCGGCGTTGTGACGCGTCGCCTCGTACTGGGTGCCAGGGTTGGCAAGGCCGATCAGCGCCTTGATCCTTGTCATGGTGGTCTCTCCGGTCAGCGGTGCGGGGCAAGCGCTTTGCTCAGGGCCTTGGCGACGAGGCCATGGGCAAAGCCCTCGGAAACGAAAAGGGCCACCGCAGTGGCCCCTGAATCCGGCAGAAAAGGATTACTCCTTGTCGCCTTCTTCGTCTTCGTCCTTGGCTTCGTCCTTCGCTTCCTCGGCAGCTTCTTCGCTGGCCTCGGCGGCGGCGGCTTCTTCCTCGGCGATTTCTTCCTCGGACTGCATGACCTTGGCCTTGGTCACGTTGACGATGGCCTGGTCGTGCTCTTCACCGTGGCTCAGCTCGACGATGGTCACGCCAGCCGGAACCTTGAGGTCGGACAGGTGCAGGGTGCTGCCGATCTCGAGGTCAGCGATGTTGACCTCGAGGTAGTCGGGCAGGTCCTTCGGCAGGCAGCTGATCTCGACTTCGTTGGCCAGCTGGTGCAGTTCACCGTCCTGCTCCTTGATGGCCTTGGACTCGTCCTGACCGACCACGTGCAGCGGAACGCGCATGGTGATCTCGTGAGTCGCATCGACGCGCAGGAAGTCGGCGTGGGTCACCAGCGGCTTGTACGGGTGGCGCTGAAGGTCACGCACCACGACCTGCTGGGACTTGCCGTCAACCTCAAGGTTGATGACGGAAGAGAAGAAGGCTTCGTCTTCCAGCGCCTTGTAGAACGCAGTCTTGTCGACGGCGATCGGCTGCGGCGTCTTTTCACCACCGTAGATGATGGCGGGGACTTGCTGGTTCGCACGACGCAGGCGGCGGCTCGCACCTTTCCCCAGGTCGTTACGAACATTGGCGGTAAGTTTGTAGTCAGACATGAAATTGCCTCTTGGCTAAAGTAAGGAAGCCACCGAGCCCGCGACCAGACCTCGGTGGTTCCAGATGCCCCGGTTGTCGGGGCGCGTTTCCCGCGCGATATGTCGCTTAGTGGAACATCGCGCTGACGGATTCCTCGTTGCTGACGCGGCGGATCGCTTCGGCGATCAGGCCGGCCACGCTGAGCTGGCGGATACGTCCGCTGCGACGCGCGGTGTCGGACAGCGGGATGGTGTCGGCCACCACCACTTCGTCCAGCACCGACTCGGAGATGTTGTCCACCGCAGGGCCCGACAGGATCGGGTGGGTGGCGTAGGCGACCACGCGCTTGGCGCCGTGTTCCTTGAGCGCTTCGCCCGCCTTGCACAGGGTGCCGGCGGTGTCGATCATGTCGTCCACCACCACGCAGGTGCGGTCCTGGATATCACCGATGATGTGCATCACCTGGGCCTGGTTGGCCTGGGGGCGACGCTTGTCGATGATCGCCAGGTCAGCGTTGAGCTGCTTGGCGATGGCACGGGCACGGACCACGCCGCCGACATCGGGGGAGACCACGACCAGGTCGTCGTAGTTCTGACGCTCGATGTCGTCGAGCAGGATCGGCGAGCCGTAGACGTTGTCCACGGGCACGTCGAAGAAGCCCTGGATCTGGTCGGCGTGCAGGTCCATGGTCATGACCCGGTCGACTCCGGCCTTGACCATCATGTCGGCCACGATCTTGGCCGAGATCGGCACCCGGGCGGAGCGCACGCGGCGATCCTGGCGGGCGTAGCCGAAGTAGGGCACCACCGCAGTGATACGGGTGGCCGAGGCCCGGCGCAGGGCGTCAACCATCAGGATCAGTTCCATCAGGTTGTCGTTGGTCGGTGCACAGGTGGACTGCAGGATAAAGACATCCTTGCCGCGCACGTTCTCGTTGATCTCGACCGCGACCTCGCCATCGCTGAACTGGCCGACCGTGGCATTACCCAGTCGGCTGTCCAGGCTCTCGGCGACCTTACGGGCGAGTTCGGGGTTGGCGTTCCCGGCGAAAACCATCAATTTTGACACGCGCAGCCACCTTTGCTGTGTTGGGTCTTCAGTGTGAGCCTGGGGGAGTGAGTCCAGGACTCAGAAGGAAGTTGGCTGGGGTAGGAGGATTCGAACCTCCGCATGGCGATACCAAAAACCGCTGCCTTACCGCTTGGCTATACCCCAGCATACGTCCTGCCTCACGCGGGCAGGGCGTCGAGGAGAGGCGATCGATTCAGGCCCAGGGCCTTGAAGGCGTGCCAGGTCGGCTGTTGGCATCGGACATCGTCCAGCAACTGGACGGCCTCGGCCTCCGACTCCAGACGGGCAAAAACGCACGCGCCGGTACCCGTCAACATTGACGGCGCCCGGGCGTTGAGCCAGTCCAGGGCACGAGCCACCTCAGCATAGGCTTGCCTGACGGTGTCCTCGCAATCGTTGCGCCAACTTGACGCTCCCCCCTTGAGTGCGCGCGCCATGGTAATGGCGGGGGTGTCCCGTGTCAATTCCGGCGCAGTGAACACGGCAGGGGTGGAGACCGCCACACCCGGGTGCACGACCACGAACCAGGGGGTGTCGAGTGCCACCGCGACAAGGCGCTCGCCGACGCCTTCCGCCCAGGCGGCCTGGCCGTGGACGAATACCGGCACATCGGCGCCCAGCGTCAGGCCCAGTTCGGCCAGACGCCGGGTCGTCAGTTCCAGGCCCCACAGATGATTCAGCCCGACCAGCACGCTGGCGGCGTCGCTGCTGCCACCGCCCAGGCCACCACCCATGGGCAGGCGCTTGGTGACGCCAAGATCGGCACCGAGCGCGCAGCCGGTCTCGCGCTTGAGCAGGTCGGCGGCCCGCCATAGCAGGTTGGCCTCGCGGGGTACGCCCTCGAGACGGTCGGTCAGGGTTATCTCACCGTCCAGGCGCAGGCGCAGGTGGATATCGTCACCGTGGTCGAGGAACTGGAACAGCGTCTGCAGCTCGTGGTAGCCGTCGTCGCGACGGCCGACGATATGCAGCATGCGATTGAGCTTGGCCGGCGCCGGCAACGTCAGGGTCTGCTGCGCGCTGGCATCGGAAGAGAAAGAGGTGTCGGGCATGGGGGAGTCTATAAAGGGTGCTGTCCAGGGATCGACTGACCGAAGTGATGGCGATCGGTGACTGGGGGCGGCGCCTGCCATCGGCGACCGGGATCGATGATGGCTCTCGTTGCTTCTCTCTATAGGGAGCTTGCTGCAAGGAGCACGTCGACAGGAGGCAGAGGGCGATGGTGCTTCATTTTACCCGGGAGACAGGCTCCCGCCACCCGGGGCGGGAGCCGGCGCGACTACTGTTCCAGTGGCTGCCACTGGTTCACCACCAGGGTGGCGCGCAGGTCGTCATAGGTCATCACCAGCCGGTTGGGTAGCCAGGTACCGTTCACATCCTTCCAGCCGCGATAGTCGATCTCCCAGCCGTCCTGTTCCAGTGAAGCGGGGAAGCCGAGCTCGTCGTCGGTCATCTCGAAGTCACTGTCGTCGGCGGGCAGGCCGCGCACCCAGTCGGTGAGGCTCGAGACCGGCAGCGACCAGCCCAGGCGCTGTTCCATCAGGGCTTCGGGGCTGTCGGCCTCGAAGCGACCCTCGCTGGTGGTCAGCGAGACGCGACCGTCGCGTCCTTCCAGGGTACTGCGGCCGGCGCCCATGGGGCCGGTGACCAGCAGGCGATAGTGGTAGGGGGTCTGGCGCCAGTCGAGGTTGGCGCTGGTGGATTCCTGGGGAGTGCGCAGGCCCACCTTTCCGGTCAGGTTCCAGGAGGTGAAGGCTTCCACCTGTTCGGTCTGGGCTTCCCAGTCACCGGCCTGGCGCTCCTGGCGCGGCTCGGTGACGCTCTGGGAGGTGGCGCAGCCGGCCAGCAGGCCGAGCCCCAGGGCGGCGGCGGTCAGGCGAAAACAAGACATCATCGCGGGGTCCTTGCGGGTAGTGGTCGTGGTGTCGGGGCGGTCAAGGCGCTGTTGCCGTTGGCTCAGGCCTGATTTCGGGGCGCCGATCGAGGAGATCGACGATCAGCGGGCGTTCGGGGAAACGTTGCTGGGCTTCTTGCAACAGCTCGCGTGCGCGCTGCTTCTGGCCCAGGTCCCACAGCACCTCGATCAGGTGGGCGGCGACCTCCTGGTCGGCGATCTCGCGCCAGGCGCGCTCGATCCAGGGTAGCGCAACCTCCGGTTTGCCCTCACGGTAGGCGACCCAGCCCAGGCTGTCGAGGATGGCGGGGTTGTCCGGCGAGAGCTCGTAGGCCCGCTGGATCAGTCGCCTGGCCTCGTCAAGATCATCCGGATCGCCGGCATCGGCCAGGGTGTAGCCGAGGGCATTGAGCGCCACGGCGTTGTCCGGCTGCTGTTCGACCAGGGTGCGCAGATCCTGTTCGGAGGTGTCCAGGTCGCCTTCGCTCCAGGCACGCATAGCGCGGAAGTAGCGCAGGTCGCCATCCTCGGGGCTGCGCGCCAGCTCACGGTTGAGCAGCGCCTCGGCCTCGGGCTCGAGACCTTGCTGGTCGAGCAGTTGCACTTCGGTGATGACCAGGCCGGTATAGGCGTCGTCGTGACGCAGCCGCTCTACCCGCAGAAAGGCCCGGGCGTCCAGCAGTCGGTCGGCCTCGATCAGCATGCTGGCCGCGCGCTGTCGCGACAGCAGGAAGTCAGGGCCCGGCGGTACCCGGCGATAGTAGAGCAGGGCGTTGTCGACCTCGTCTTCCTGCTCGGCGATGCTGCCAAGCAATAGATAGAGGGCGCTGGGTGCCTGGGGATCATCGACCAGCGGCAGCAGCAGCCGGCGCGCCGGGTCGTGGTGGCCTTCTTCCAGATAGAGCTGGGCCAGGCCGACCCGCAAGAGGGGGTTGTCGCCACGGGTCTCGAGCAGGGTGTCGGTGCTGCTCTCGGCCGACACCAGGTTGCCCAGGCGAATGTCGGCCCGCGCCATCAGCAACAGAAAGCGGGGGTCGCCGGGAGAGAGGTTGAGGCCGCGTTTGGCCGCCAGGCGGGCCTGGTGGTACTTGCCGGCGTCCAGGGCGATGCGTGATTCGGCGAGAATCCGCTGGGGGTTATCGCGACTGTCGTTTCCCAGTGCGGCAATTCGTCGCTGGGCGCCCTCATGATCCCCCTGGGCCGAGTCGGTCAGGGCCAGCGCCAGGCGCAGGTCGTCTTTCCTCGACTCTGGGAGTGTGGGCTCGTCGAGCGCCTGTTCGAGGGTGGCGGCGAGCGCCACCGGATCGCCGCCACTGGACAGGGCGGTATCGACGAAGCGAGTGATGTCGGTGCCGTCATCGGCGGCGATCAGCCGCTGTTTCAGGGCTTCGTCCCAGTTGCCGCGACCACCGGCGAGGTTGCCCAGGATCTGGGCGGCCACCGGCGCCTCGGGCGCCAGCTCCTGCCAGCGTCGAGCGGCGCGTTCGATCAGGGTGGTGTCATCGGTGAAGCGTGAAGCCAGGGTGGCGCGTTCGACCAGGGCAGCGGAGTGATAGCGCTCGGCTGCCTTGAGGTAGCCTTCGGTGGCGCGTCGATAGTCGCCCCGCTGACCGGCCATTTCGGCAATCAGCAGCGTCGACAGGCCGTCGGCATCGAGTCCACGGGTGATCGGTGGAGCACCGGCCATGGGGTCAGCCTGTGACGCGCTGCCTGGGCTGTAGGAAAAGCTCTGACAGCCGGCGAGCCACGCCGTCAGTGACAGGGTGGCCAGAGTGCAGGTCAGCTTTCCGTGGCGCGCGTTCGGGGGCATTGAGGCGTCATCTTCTCCATGAGAATTCTCAGCATAACGGCTTGGAGAGTCTTGGCAAAGGTCAATGCCCGGGGGAGCGAGGTCAGAGCTGCCTATGGTAGGATATGCGCCTTGCAGGAGCGGCCTGGTTGGCCGCTCCGGACATCATCTGATGAAGACGTCGAACGCATGACCCTGCTTGCCCTTGGCATCAACCATCGAACCGCGGCCGTCGAGGTGCGCGAAAAGGTGGCCTTTGGCCCCTCGCAACTCACCCGGGCGCTCTCCGAGCTGCGCGCGCTGCCGAGTGTGCATGAGGCTGCGGTGCTGTCGACCTGCAATCGCACCGAGCTTTATTGCGTGACCGAGTCGAGCGGGGAGAACGAGGTGCTCGACTGGTTGAGCCGGTTTCATGCATTGCCCCGCGAGGACCTGCTGCACTGCGCCTACCACTATCTGGAAGGCGACGCCGCGCGCCATCTGATGCGCGTCGCCGTGGGTCTCGATTCCATGGTGCTGGGTGAACCCCAGATCCTGGGCCAGCTCAAGGATGCTTACCAGGCGGCCAGGGACGCCAGCGGGCTCGGCGGGGAGCTGGAGCGGCTCTTCCAGCATACCTTCGCGGTGGCCAAGCAGGTGCGCACCGAGACCGCCATCGGCGAGAACCCTGTCTCGGTGGCCTACGCGGCGGTCAGTCTGGCCAGTCGAATCTTCGACGATTTCTCGCGCGCCAGGGCGCTGTTGATCGGTGCTGGCGAGACCATCGAGCTGGTGGCGCGCCACCTGCATGAAGCCGGGGTGCACCAGTTGACGGTGGCCAACCGCACCCGCGAGCGGGCCAGTGCTCTGGCCGGCAGCCTGGGCGGTCAGGCCATCAGCCTCGATGAGATCCCCGTCGCCCTGGAAAAGGCCGACATCGTCATTTCGTCCACCGCGGCGCCCTTGCCGATTCTTGGCAAGGGCATGGTCGAGCGGGCGCTCAAGCGTCGCCGCCACCGTCCGGTGTTCATGGTCGATATCGCCGTGCCGCGCGACATCGAGCCAGAGGTCGGCGAGCTCAGCGACATCTTCCTTTATACCGTCGATGACCTGCACGAGGTCATCGAGGAAAACCGACGTCACCGCCAGGTGGCGGCGGACCAGGCCGAGGCGCTGATCGAGCACGGCGTGGCCCACTGGCACAAGGAACGCCGGGTGCGCGGGGCCGGCGAGGTGATCCGCGACGTGCGTGCCAAGGGTGAACGGCTGCGTGACGAGGCCCAGACCCAGGCGCTGGAGCGCCTGGCCAAGGGTGAGGATCCCGAGGCCGTGGTGCGTCGCCTGGCCCACCAGTTGACCAACCGCCTGATGCATCAGCCCACCCTGGCCCTGCGGGGTGCCGCCGCCGATGAGCGCCAGGACCTGCTCGAGGCTGCCGTCGAACTGCTGCTGGGCGAGCCCGAGTCCCGGAACTAGCCGGGCCTGGCTTGACCGCAATGCGCCTTCTTACATGATTTCAAGGATTTGCCGATGAAAGCTTCTCTGCGTGAGCGCCTCGATGCCTTCGTCGACCGCTTCGAGGAACTCTCTTCCCTGTTGTCGGAGCCCGACGTGATCAGCGATCAGCCACGTTTTCGCGACTACTCCCGCGAATACGCCGAGCTCGAGTCGCTGGTCGACGCCTGGCGCCGCTATCGTGGCGTCGAGGAAGACGTGGCCACCGCAGAGCAGATGGCCGAGGACGCCGACGCCGACATGCGCGAGCTCGCCCAGATGGAGCGCGAGGAGGGCGTGGCCAAGCTCGAGGAGCTGGAGGCCGAACTCAAGCGTCTGCTGGTGCCCAAGGATCCCGATGATGGGCGTAACGTCTTTCTCGAGGTGCGCGCGGGAACCGGCGGTGACGAAGCGGCGCTGTTCGCCGGCGACCTGTTTCGCATGTACTCGCGCTACGCCGAGAACCAGGGCTGGAAGGTCGAGGTGGTCAGTGCCAGCCACGGCGAGCAGGGCGGCTACAAGGAGATCATCTCTCGGGTGAAGGGCGAGGGCGTCTACGCCCGGCTCAAGTTCGAGTCCGGTGCCCATCGCGTTCAGCGGGTTCCCGCCACCGAATCCCAGGGCCGCATCCATACCTCGGCCTGCACCGTGGCGGTGATGCCCGAGGCCGACGAGGTCAGCGACATCGACATCAATCCGGCCGACCTGCGGGTGGACACCTTTCGCTCCAGCGGCGCCGGCGGTCAGCACGTCAACACCACCGACTCGGCGATCCGCATCACCCACCTGCCCAGCGGTGTGGTGGTGGAGTGTCAGGAGGAGCGCAGTCAGCACAAGAACCGGGCCAAGGCGATGTCGCTGCTGGCGGCGCGGCTCAAGCAGTCGGCCCAGGACAGTCAGCGCCAGGAGCAGGCCGACGCCCGTCGCTCGCTGGTGGGCTCCGGTGATCGCAGCGAGCGCATTCGTACCTACAACTTCCCCCAGGGGCGAGTCACCGATCACCGCATCAACCTGACCCTGTACAAGCTCAACGAAGTGGTCACCGGCGACGGCCTCGACGAGGTCATCGACCCGCTGATCCACGAGTATCAGGCGGAGCAGCTCGCCGCTCTGCAACAGGACGGCTGATGCGCTGTGATGTGCTGATCGCCCGGGCGACCCGCCGCCTCGAGGCCGCTGGCAGCCCGACGCCGCGACTCGACGCCGAGGTGCTGGCCATGGCGGCGATGAAGGTCGACCGCACCTGGCTCTACACCTGGGGCGACAAGCCCATGGCGACGCTGGCCCGGGCCCGCTTCGAGGCCTGGGTGGCGGCGCGTGCCCAGGGCATGCCGGTGGCCTACCTGACCGGTGAACGCGAATTCTGGGGGCTGGCCCTGGCGACCTCGCCCAGCACCCTGATTCCCCGGCCCGATACCGAGACCCTGGTGGAGGCCGCGCTGGCCCGGGCCGATGCCAATCCCGGCGCCTTGCTCGATCTGGGCACCGGCACCGGTGCCATCGCCCTGGCGTTTGCCAGCGAGCGCCCCGGCTGGCGGGTCGAGGGCGTCGATCTGTCCCCTGAGGCGGTGGCGCTGGCGCGGCGCAACGCCGAGCGACATGGTCTGGCGGTACGATTTCGCCAGAGCGACTGGTTCGATGCGCTCGATGACGAGCGCTTCGACCTGATCGTGGCCAACCCGCCCTATATCGACCCGCAGGATCCTCACCTGGGGCAGGGCGATGTGCGCTTCGAGCCAAGCTCGGCGCTGGTGGCCGCCGACCATGGCCTGGCCGATCTGTTTGCCATCGCCGAGCGCGCCCGGAGCTTCCTCCGGCCGGGCGGCTGGCTGTTGATGGAACACGGCTACGAGCAGGCTGAGCGGGTGCGAGAGCATCTTGAAGCGCTGGGCTATGTTCGCTGCGACAGCGTGCATGACCTGGGGGGGCACCCTCGGGTGACGCTGGGGCAGTGGGGCATGCAACGTTGAAGCCGGGACTGGAGTCTGTTGGGGGCATGTGATACTGATTATCAGTAAAATGTTTTGCCACCAAGCGATTGGGCGCGAGAGATTGTCGTGAAATGCTTTGCGACCAGGCCTTTTTGGTCGATTCTTTCCTTGCGTGCCCCTCGCCGTCAGACCAGCGTTCAGGACCACAATGAAAACCAAGAACCGCTCCCTCGACCGTATCGATCTGAAGATTCTGCGTTGCCTGCAGGAAAACGCCCGGGTGTCCTATGTGGATCTCGCCGCCCAGGTGGGCTTGTCCACCACGCCGTGTCTGGAACGCGTCAAGCGCCTCGAGCGCTCCGGGGTGATCCGTGGCTACAAGGCGATCCTCAACCCGCGCATGCTCAAGGCCAATCTACTGGTGTTCGTCGAGATCAGTCTGGAGACCCAGTCTCCGGCGGTGTTCGACGAGTTCCGTCGAGCCGTGTCGAAGCTGCCGCAGATCCAGGAGTGCCACCTGGTGTCCGGGCAGTTCGACTATATTCTCAAGTGCAGAATTCCCGAGATGTCCGCCTATCGTCAGCTGCTTGGCGACGTGGTGCTGACCCTGCCCGGGGTCAAGGAATCCAAGAGCTACGTGGTGATGGAAGAAGTGAAGGAAGATTTTGCCCTGCACGTGCCGGATATCGAAGAGTTCGAGGACAAGTGAGTTTTCATGAATGACCAGGACCTGCTGCGCTACAGCCGCCAGATCATGCTTCCCCAGGTGGACATCGAAGGCCAGGAGCGCTTGCTGTCGTCGCGCGCACTGATCGTCGGTGCCGGTGGCCTGGGCTCGCCGGTGGCGCTGTACCTGGCCGCCGCGGGAGTCGGACAGCTGACCATTGCCGACGCCGATGTGGTCGAGATCTCCAACCTGCAGCGCCAGATCGCCCACCAGGAGCAGGACCTGGGACGCAACAAGGCCCTGTCGGCCGCCGACTCTGCCATCGCCCTCAATGCAGGCTGCCGGGTCAGCGCCATCGAGCGCCATCTGGACGCCGAAGAGCTGGTCCAGGCGTCGCGGGAGGCCGACGTCATCCTCGACTGCACCGATCGCTTTTCCAGCCGCTACGCCATCAATGCGGCCAGCGTCGCCGCCGGGGTGCCGCTGGTCTCCGGCGCTGCGATCCGCTTTTCCGGGCAGTTGGCGGTGTTCGACCCACGCGATGAGACGAGTCCCTGCTACGCCTGCCTGTATCCGCCGGATGACCAGGGCGACGAGGCCCTGTCCTGCGCCGAGAGTGGCGTCATCTCGCCGCTGGTGGGGCTGATCGGCTGCTTCCAGGCGCTGGAGGCGGTCAAGCTGTTGTCCGGGGCCGGCAGGCCCCACCGGGGGCTTGCCACCTTCGACGGCCTGAGTGGCGAGTGGCGTCACTATCGGCTGGGGCGCGATCCACGCTGTCCTGCCTGCGCAGACCGGGGGCGGTCCGGCGGAGCAAGCGCGTGAGCCGGCAGAGCCCGGTCACCGACTTCGATATTCGTCTATTGCGGGTGTTCAAGGCGGTGGCCGAGTGTGGTGGATTTTCCGCCGCCGAGAACGAGCTTGGCATCAGTCGTTCGGCCATCAGCCTGCATATGGGCGACCTGGAAAAGCGCCTGGGGCTCAAGCTTTGTCGGCGGGGGCGGGGCGGCTTCGCCCTGACCGAGGAAGGACGGGAGGTGCTGGAAGGGGCCCGGCGTCTGCTGTCGGGACTGGAAGCCTTTCGCACCGAGGTCAATGCGCTGCACCACAGCCTGCGCGGCGAACTCAATATCGGCATCACCGATACCCTGGTCAGCTCACCCGAGATGCGTATCACCCATGCCTTGGCAAGCCTCAAGGCCCAGGGCCCAGAGGTGCGCATCAACATGCACATGGATCCTCCCGGCGAGATCGCCCGGGGGGTGCTCGACGGACGCCTGCATGTCGGTGTCGTTCCGGCGGTCAACCTGCCTGCCAGCGTCGATAGCCAGGCGCTCTACAGCGAACGCTCCGGGCTTTACTGTGGCCGGGGGCATCCGCTGTTTGCCGAGCCATCGACGGCGCTGGAGGCGCTGGGCGGGTGGCAGGCGCTGGGGCAGTGGGACGCCGTGGTACCGTCCTATCCGCTGTCGGAAGCCGGCCGTGAGCGCCATGTCGGGCTCAAGCCCAGCGCCACCGCGTCCGACCGGGAAGGCGCGGCCTTTCTTATCCTGACCGGGGCCTACATCGGCTATCTGCCGGATCACCACGCCAATCTCTGGGTCGCGCAGGGTAGGCTGCGCGAGCTGTGCTCCGAGAGTGCCGCCTACGAGACGCCGTTCGTCGCCATCACCCGCCGTGACCGCCGCCCCCATCGGGTGCTGGAAGCCTTCCTGGCGGCGCTGGGGGAGCATTGAGACGCGCCTCGAGGTCTCGATGCTGTTAGTCTGAGTACGTATGCAGAAATGATTGAGTCGTCAACGATGAAACAAAGGCCGGCGGTAACCTCGAAGGAAGTGGCAAGGCTGGCGGGGGTCTCTCAGTCCGCCGTAAGTCGGTGTTTCTCCCCCAATGCAAGTATTTCCGAGAAGACCCGGGAAAAGGTATTGCGCGCGGCCCAGGAGCTGGGCTATCGGCCCAATACCGTGGCGCGCTCGCTGATCATGCGATCGACACGGACGATCGCCCTGGTGCTGTCCTCGCTGGACAACATGTTCTACCCAATGGCGGTGCAGATGGCGTCTCAACGGTTCCAGGATGAGGGCTACCATCTGCTGCTGTTCGTGGTTCCGGAAAGCGATGATTTCCCGGGGGTTATGGACCGTATCCTGCAGAGCCAGGTGGACGGAATCCTGATGCTGTCGGCGCTGTTGACCTCGAGCCTTGCCAGAGAGTGCGTGAACGCCGGCGTGCCGCTGGTGCTGCTCAACCGTAGCGTCGACATCGAAGGAATTGGCCAGGTCTACAGTGATAACTATCACGGCGGTTACTGGGCTGGCAGCTATCTGGCCATGGGTGGGCACCGGAATATCGCCTTTGTCGCCGGTGTCGAGCGTTCCTCGACCAGCCGGCGTCGCTTCGAAGGCTTCGTCGACGGCCTCGCAGCCCACGGGCTCAAGCCCCACGCGGTTGTTCACGGCGACTACGACTTCGAGATGGCACGCCAGCAGACCCGTCGATTGTTCGCTGAAACCGTCGTGCCCGACGCCATCTTCGCCGCCAGCGACCATATGGCGGTGGCGGTGCTCGAGACCCTGCGCCATGAGCTCGGCAAGCGAGTTCCGGAGGACGTGTCGGTGATCGGCTTCGACGATACCCCGGTCTCAGCCTGGCCGAGCTATTCGCTGACCACCGTTCGCCAGCCCATCGACCAGATGATCGAGGTGGCGACCTCGCTGCTCATGCGTCAGATTCATGAGGGCGGAGGAGCCGAGAGCCGTGTACTGCCGGTTATTCCAGTACTGCGCGAGACCGCCCGGCGGCCCGACTCGGCCTGATTGCGATGCCAGTCCTTGCGCAGGAGCCCGGCTAGCCCCGTGGTGTGAGATGCGTCGCTGCGTTCTGTCCTGATCGCCGCGCGAGGCCTATAGGGAGCTTACCGCTAGCCCCTGCAGGTTGTGCCGTCGTTTGGCGATATTCACGTTGCTGTCTTCCTCCGAGTTCCCTTTCCCCGAATTGGCTTTCCCCAAACTACCGTTCTCTGAATAGCCGGCCATTGATCATGGTGAGCCCTGGCTTGCCTGCGTTTCTGTTGCACTGCAGCTCAGAGATATCTCTAGAAGATGCTGTCTTTGACGCATTGCATGCGTATGCAATTAATGCCAGCCTCAGACGTAGGCACCGGCGGCTGATCGATCTCTGTCCCGACGCTGCCGGCAACGACAAGCACAGCAACAAGCACAACAACAACGACGGTAACCGCCATGGAAAATCTGGGAGCGTTGAACTGGTCCATCGTGATCCTGTACCTGGTCGTCAACCTGGTGATGGGGTCCATGCTGAGCAAGAAGATCCACACCGCCGAAGACTATTATGTCGGCCAGAAGACCACTCCCTGGTGGGCCATCGGGCTCTCGGTGATGGCCACCTATGTCAGCGCCATGTCCTTTCTGGGCGGGCCGGCCTGGTCGTACCAGAGCGGTCTGGGGGTGATGATGATCCAGATCAACTATCCCCTCGTGGTGTTTCTGGTCATCACCTTCTTCCTGCCGTTCTTCTACAACAGTGGCGTGGTCTCCATCTACGAGTACCAGGAGCGTCGCTTCGGCAAGAAGGCCAGGGCGGTCATGTCGATCATCTTCATGATGACCCAGACGCTGTCCTCGGCCGCGGTGCTCTACGCCACCGCGCTGGTTCTGAGCTACATGACCGGCTTTGACGTGGTGCACGCCATCATCGCCATCTCCCTCATCGCTCTGGTCTACACCATGATGGGGGGGATCACCGCGGTCATCTGGACCGACGTGCTGCAGGCGCTGATCCTGCTGGTCGGCGCCATCATCATCCTGTTTGCCTTGATCGACAGGATGCCCGAATCGCTGTCGCTGACGCTTGATGCGCTGCGCGACCAGGACAAGCTCAATATCCTCGACTGGTCGCTGGACACCAAGGTCACCGCCACCGTGTGGTCCGGGGTGATCGCCATGACGCTCTATCACACCACCGTCTACGGCGCGAACCAGATGGTCGTGCAGCGGGCGCTGGCGGCCAGAAATATTGGCGATGCCAAGAAGTCGTTCATGCTGATGGGGTTCGGGGCCTTCTTTATCTACTTCATGTTCCTGATGATGGGGGTGCTGTTCTACAGCTACTACGGCGGTCGCGAGTTCGACAACAGCAATACCATCGTGCTTGAGTTCGCCGCCGAGTACGGCATGCCGGGGCTGCTTGGCATCGTCGCTGCGGCGGTGGTGGCGGCGTCGATGTCGAGCCTCGATTCCGCCCTCAACTCCCTGGCCACGGTCACCACGGTGGACTTCTACGAGAAGTATCTGCGTCCTGGTGCCAGCGGCGAGCACTATCTCAAGGCATCGCGCTGGTTCACGGTGCTGTGGGCGGTGCTGATCGTCGGTCCGGCCATCGCCTTCGCCGGCAATCAGGGTTCGGTGCTGGAGCTTCTGACCAAGGCGGGGTCCTTCTTCGTCGGCGCCAAGCTCAGCATGTACGCGCTTGGCTTCTTCTCCCGGGACACCACCGAACGCGGGCTACTGGTTGGCGTTGCTGCCGGCTTCGTCGCGGTGTGGGCGGTCGCCGTCTGGACCGACATCAGCTGGCCCTGGTATTGCGCCATCGGCGCCTTTGTCAATGTGGTGGTGTCGCTGGGGGCCAGCCGCCTGCTCGACGGTCGCCAGTCAGAATATTCCCCCTACACCGTGAAAGGCCAGCGGGCGCTGTTTGCCCGGGAAGGGTGGCCGATCACCGAGGGCGGCTGGTCGCTGCTGCCCGGCAAGGTGGACTCGCCGGCGTGGCTGTTGATTGTCTTCTTCTTCATCACCATTGGATGTCTGGCGGTGCTGTCAGCTTAAGGATCACGCCCTCGGCGGGGTGTGTTCGGCTATGGGTTTGGCTGCTGTATGCCACGCCGTCACATTCCACCAAAGTCGGGGGATGCCTTATTTGCATTCGTATGCAAAAAGGACCAGTCTAAGAAACATCAAATGACATGCAAGTGATCGCGTTGGTCGAGCAACTCTGCCCCTGGCCGCCCTTTATCGGCGATCCCGATCCGCGTATCGCGTCACACCCGACAGTAACCCACAACAATCCACAACACGCCTTGACCGGAGCCCCCATGATTCGACATCTGAAGAACGCCACCAGCCAGGAAGCCCGCGCCGAAGCCGATCGCAAGGTGAGGGAGGTGGTGGAAACCACCCTGGCATCGATCGAAGCCAACGGCGACGCCGCCGTGCGCGAGTTGTCCGAGCGCTTCGACAACTGGTCGCCGACAAGCTTTCGCCTGAGCGATGACGACATCCAGGCTGCCATGGCCGAGGTCTCGGCCCAGGCGCTCGAGGACATCCGGTTCGCCCAGGCCCAGGTGAGGAACTTTGCCGAGGCCCAGTTGGCCTCGATGCAGCCGGTCGAGGTCGAGAACAGTCCCGGCGTGATCCTGGGTCACAAGCATCTGCCGCTCAACGCCGTCGGCTGCTATGTGCCGGGCGGCGCCTATCCGATGGTGGCGTCTGCCCACATGAGTGTGCTGACCGCCAAGGTCGCCGGGGTCAAGCGAGTGGTAGCGGCGGCGCCGCCTCACAAGGGCAAGCCGCATCCCGCCATCGTTGCCGCCATGCACCTGGCCGGCGCCGACGAGATCCTGGTACTGGGCGGGGTCCAGGCGGTGGGGGCGATGGCGATCGGCACCGAGACCATCGACCCCGTCGACATGCTGGTCGGGCCGGGCAACGCCTTCGTGGCCGAGGCCAAGCGCCAACTGTTCGGCCGGGTCGGCATCGATCTGTTCGCCGGTCCCACCGAAACCCTGGTCATCGCCGACGACAGCGTCGACGGACTGTTGTGCGCCACCGATCTGCTGGGTCAGGCCGAGCATGGACCGACCTCGCCGGCGGCGCTGCTGACCAACTCCGAGACTCTGGCTCGCGACACCGAAGCGGCCATCGCGACGCTGCTCGAGAAACTGCCGACCGCCGATATCGCCCGTCAGGCCTGGGACAGCTACGGCGAGATCATCGTCTGCGACAGCCATGAGGAGATGCTCGAGGTGGCCAATGACATGGCCTACGAGCACGTCCAGGTGATGACAGAGAACGCCGACTGGTACCTCGACAACATGACCAACTACGGGGCGCTGTTCCTGGGGCCGCGGACCAACGTGGCCTATGGCGACAAGGTCATCGGCACCAATCACACCCTGCCGACCAAGAAGGCGGCGCGCTATACCGGCGGCCTGTGGGTCGGCAAGTTCTTGAAGACCTGCACCTACCAGCGCGTGGTCAGCGACGAGGCATCGGCACGCATCGGTAGCTACTGTTCACGGTTGTGCGCCCTGGAGGGCTTTGCCGGACACGGCGAGCAGGCCAACGAGCGAGTCCGGCGCTACGGTCATCAAGAGGTTCCCTACGCCGGACAGGTGGCACCGTGAGCGAGCTTTCTCTGCCCTCGACGCCGAGTTTTCGTCTGGAAGGCAAGCGGGCCCTGGTCACCGGGGCCAGCAAGGGGCTTGGGTTGGCCTGCGCCTGTGCCCTGGCCCAGGCGGGGGCCACGGTGACCCTGGTGGCCCGCCAGGCCGATGAGCTCGAGCGGGTGCGCGCGGCAATGTCCGACGCCGGTTATCGGGTCGACTGCCTGGCGCTGGACGTCACCGACCTCGACGCCGTACAGCGTGCCCTGGCGACCCAGGCGTTCGACATCCTGGTCAACAATGCCGGTACCAATCGTCCCAAGCCGCTCGACGAGATCAGCTTCGACGACTACGACAGCGTCATGAACCTCAACGTCCGCGCTGCCTACTTTCTGGCTCAGACGGTGGCCCGGCGGATGCCGGCCGGCGGCTCGATCATCAATATGTCGTCGCAGATGGGGCATGTGGGCGCGGCCAACCGGACCCTCTATTGCGCCTCCAAGGCGGCGATGGAGGGCATGACCAAAGCCATGGCGGTGGAGCTCGGGCCGGTGGGGATTCGTGCCAATACCCTCTGTCCCACCTTTGTCGAGACCCCCATGACGCGTCCCTTCTTCGAGCGTCCGGGATTTCGTGATGAGGTGCTGGCCAAGATCCCGCTGGGCCGTCTGGGGCAGGTGGAAGACATCATGGGCCCGCTGGTCTTTCTTGCCTCTGCGGCCTCGGCGCTGGTCTCCGGCAGCGCGCTGATGGTGGATGGCGGCTGGACCGCCCATTGAGCGCACGGTCTTTCCCGCGCGCAGCGATGGTATCAATGAAATGCCTGGAACAAGGAGACGCATCGATGGGACTGCAGGGATTCGACAAGCGTTTCTGCGACCTTCGCGACTATATCCTGACGATCACCGAGGAAATCTGGGAAGGGCGGGGTATCGATCTCATTCGTCACTACTACAGCGAGGACTGTCCGGTGAAAACGCCAGCCGGAGCCTTTCGCGGGGTGGAAAAGGTCGTTCAGGGCACCCTGGCCACGCTTCAGGAGTTTCCCGATCGGACCCTGCTCGGTGAAGACGTGATCGAGCGCGGGCCGGTGTCCGGTTGCTACTACTCCTCCCATCGCATCCTGTCTCAGATGACACATATGGGAGAAGGGCAGTTCGGCTCGCCCACCTGGCGCAGCGCCGAGGTGATGACCATCGCTGACTGTCTGTGCCAGAACAACCGGATCGTGGATGAGTGGCTGGTCAGGGACCAGTCCGGCCTGGCGCTTCAGCTAGGGGCGTCCCCGATGACACTGGGGCAGGCGCTGGCGACAACGGCCGATTGGCCCGATGCCGAGGCTCTGGTGGAGCGCTGGCGGGGAGCCCAGGGCGACCTTGATATTGACAGCCTGGGTGAAGTGGCGCAGCGCTACCGCGATCTGTGGCAGGACGCCTGTCTCGACCGGCTCAGGCAAAGCTATTCGCGTGCGATCGACGCCAAGGTGCCGGGCGGGCGACATCTGCGTGGATTGACCCAGCTCGAGTCATTCTGGTTCGAGATGAAGGCTGCCTTCCCCGCGGGGTGCTATCGCATACATCACTATCTGGATCGAGAAGAACCGGGGATGCCCCGGCGGGTGGCGCTGCGCTGGTCGTTGCACACGCGCCATCTGGGAGCAGGTCGTTTCGGCCAGCCGAGCGGCGCCGAGGTGGTGCTGCTGGGTATCACCCACGCCGAAATCGTCCGAGGTCAGGTCCTGCGTGAATGGCACTTGCTCGACGAGATCGCCATTCATGCCCAGATCGCCCATCAACAACGCTGAGGAAACAACATGAGCTGGACCCTGGACGCCCTCGAGGCACGCCGTGTGCGCTACGACGAGCTGATTCCCTGCCGCAACGCCTTCGTCGATACCCGCTCGCCGGGCTCGGATCGCAAGGAAAACTTCACCATCATTGGCCCCGGGGTCGCAGAGAACCCCCATCAGCATGTGCACATCAGCGAACCCCACGGTTTCAACGTGGGCGGGGCGCGACAGCCGGGGGGCTGCCTGAACTCCCAGCATTCCCACGAAAGCGCCGAGGTATTTGTCGTGCACAGTGGCCGCTGGCGCCTGATCTTCGGGCCTGAAGGTCAGGACGGTGATCTCGAGGTCGGCCCGGGCGATGTCGCCAGTGTACCGATTCATATGTTCCGGGGGTTCGAGAAGATCGACGAAGGTATCGGCTTCCTGTTCGTCCTGCTGGGTGGCGACGACCCTGGCCGCGTCAAGTGGGCACCCAGCGTGTTCGATCTGGCCAAGGAGCACGGCCTGGTGCTGCTCAAGGGCGGGCGTCTGGTCGATGTGGCCGCCGGAGAATCCGTGCCGGAAGGTGCCGAACTCGAAGCCGCGCCGGATGCCGAGGAACTCGCACGCTTGATTACCCCGACGCCGCAGCGCCTGGCCGAGTGCGTGGTTCGCCGCAATGAACTGCGCGCCAATCCTCAGGCGGCGCTGGCGGGGCCGGGGGTGGAGGAGTGCCCGGTGATTGTCCCTCAGGCCAGTGGAGACGGCTTCTCTCCCGGGCCTATCGTGGGCTGGTGGCCCCACGGCTTCCAGCTGCGAGTACTACGTATGCAAAAAGGCGCAGCGACGCCCGGCTATCACTGCCACGAGCCGGAGGTGCTGTTCGTTCAGCGGGGCAGCGTCAAGGTGAAGAGTGACCAGGGAACCATCGATCTTGGGCCCGGCGATACATTTACCTCGCCCCAGGGCTGGACCCATCGGCTGATGGCCGATCAGGACGCCGAAGTGGTGGTGGCCCGAGGCACCGAGGCGCCGCGCGGACCGGTGGTGGCGGCATGAATGGCTCGATGGCGGCAGAAGGCAGCGACGGTAACCGTCTGCCGCTGATGCTGGTGCCCGGGACCCTGTGCGATGCACGTCTGTGGAGTCCTCAGATCGAGGCGCTGGGGCACGAGGTGGACACCTACGTGCCTCGCCTCGGCGCCAGCGATGACATGGACGCCCTGGCCCGGGACCTGCTGGATCAGGCCCCCTGGCCTCGCTTCAACCTGGCGGGCCTGTCCATGGGTGGCATTCTGGCCATGTCGATGGTGCGCCAGGCCAGTGAGCGTATCGAGCGCCTGGCGCTTTTTAATACCAATCCTTTCGCCGAGGTGGAGGAGCGCCGCATTCAGCGTGCAGCGGATATCCACCAGGCCGAGGAGATGGGGCTCGAGCGCTACGCCCGGGAAGTCCTGGCACCGCTGTATCCGGCGCAGGGACAAGAACCATCGCCGGAACACACCGAGCTGGTAGTGAAGATGGCGAGGGGGCAAGGCCTTGAGACCTTTCGCCGCCAGTCCCTGGCGCTGCGTGATCGTGCCGACGCCAGCCAGTGGCTTGGCTCCGTTCGGCAACCGACGCTGGTGCTGTGTGGTGACGGCGACAGGCTATGCCCGGTATCCCGGCATACCTGGCTGGCGGACCACATTCCGGATGCCCAGCTGGTTGTGCTCGAGGGAGTAGGGCACCTCAGTACCCTGCAGGCTCCCCTAGCCGTCAACCACGCCCTGATGCAGTGGCTCAGACGTCCCACAGGCGAGGACGCCGCTCCGGCCAAGGCGTCTTCCTGACCACAACAACGAGACCCATGATCATGATCCCTGACCTGCTCGAACAGCTTCGTCGATTCGATACGCCGACCATCGCAAATGCGCTGGATCTGGTGCGTGGCACCCGCAGTGCCGAAGGATTTACCCGCACCCCGGTGGTGGCGGCCGATCCGTCACGCCCTCCACTGGTGGGATACGCACGGTGCGCGCGAATCAGGGGGCTGACGCCGCCCGATGAGCCTGCCGAGGCCATCCGCGAGCGGCGCATGGCCTACTACCGCTACATCGCCGAAAGTCCCGCCGACAGCCTGATGGTGATCGAGGATGAAGATGGTGATGAAGCCGTCAGTGCCTTCTGGGGAGAGGTCAACACTTGCCTCCACCACCGCTTCGGTCTGCTCGGTGTCCTGACCAACGGGGTAATTCGTGACCTCGATGACCTTGAGCCGGGATTTACGGTGCTGGGCGGCCGTGTCGGTCCGTCCCACGCCTATGTGCGCGTCACCGCGGTGGACACGCCGGTGACGGTATTCGGCCTCGAGGTGACACCGGGGGACCTGATCCACGCCGACCGCCATGGCGCGGTACGGCTGACACCGGATGAGGCCAGGGCACTGCCCGAGGCCATCGATCGCATCGTCGGCGCCGAGCAGGAACTTCTGGAGCGCATACGTCGTCCCGGTTTCGACCTTCAGGGACTGATGGATGCCTGGGCAGCATTCGAGAAGCGCCGCGTCTAGCGGCTCCGATAGCCCTGCCTGGCGGTAGTCGCCCGCTCTGGCTCGATGGCAGCAAAAGGTTTGGCGATGTGGCGCACGCAGGCGCTATCCCATCCAGGCGCCAGATAGCGAGACCCGTTGATAAAAAAGCAGATAGAGCAACAAGGACCCCTGATGAAAGGTTTCAATGACGACTACGAGACGTTCCCGGATTTCATCCATGGAATCACCCATGAAATCTGGGAGGAGCGTGGCGTAGGTGCGGCGCTCAAGCGCTACTACGCCGATGACGTGCTGGTCAGGGCGCCCAGCGGCATCCTTACCGACAATAGCGGTGTCACCGCCGCCACCCTGGCGACCCTCAACGAGTTTCCGGACCGTCAACTGGTGGGTGAGGATGTGATCTGGCGTAGCGATGACGACAGTGAACATGTCTCGTCCCATCGATTGATCTCGGTGATGCGCCATACCGGAGGCGGCGCCTACGGCGAGGCCAGCGGTCGCCTGGTTCGCTCGCGCATCATTGCCGACTGCGTGGTGCGGGAAAACCAGGTCAAGGAGGAGTGGCTGGTACGTGACCAGGCCGCCTTCGCCCGATGTCTTGGCCTTTCGCCGCGGGAACTTGCCCGGCGCCAGGTCGACAGTGATATGCGCCAGTTCGGCGAGCCGCGCTTCTTTACCCCGGCGCAGGACGTTGCCGGCACCTATCGTCCCTTTATCGCCGAGGACTCCACCGCACGCGCCTACGCCGACGGCTGGACACGCATCTGGGGGGGCAAGGAGATCTCGGCGCTCCAGCATCTCTATCATCCGGGCGCTTGTCTGCATGCCCCCGGTGGGGAATCGCGCAACGGCCATGCCGATATCGACCGCTTCCTGCTCGGCTACCTGGCCTCTTTTCCGGACGCGGAGTTCCGCGTCGAACACCTGATGATCAATCGCGAGCCGGAACAGCCCGTTCGCATCGCCATGCGCTGGTCCTTGCGCGGCAGTCATTCGGGATGGGGCGCCTTCGGTGAGCCGACCGGGGCGCCGGTGTACGTGATGGGGATCAGCCACGCCCATCTGACAGGCGGCCGGGTCACCATGGAATGGGTCATGGTCGATGAAGTCGCGGTGTGGAAGCAGATCGTGAGCGCGACGCTTGCGCAATGATTCTGAGTAGAAATCTTGAGAGGAGGGAGACCTATCGCGGTTCAGGGTTCGGGAAGCGCCGGTAAAGCCTTGCGAAGTTCATCGACGGGAGAGAATGACGAAAGATGGCTCTCCCTACGTTCAATTCACGGCACTTGTATCTGAGAAAAACAATCGAGGAGAGTGCAATGAGTGAATCATCCGACAGCAAGATGGGCCGTGCCTACTACATGCGTACGCGCCGGGAAGCCATGGTGGCCGGCATTATCTGGGTCGTGTTTCTGGTCTGGACCGTGGGGGTGTCCTACATCCTCGGATACCGCAACAACGACCTTTCGACAACCATGGGAATACCCACCTGGATCTTCTGGGGAGTGCTTGTGCCGTTCTACGCCGCCGCGCTGACGAACAGTATCTATGCCTTCTTCTATCTCCAGGATGATCCCGAGTAGCGAGAGCCGAACATGACAATCTACAAGATGGCTTCGAGGCGCTGATCCATGTATTCAGAAAATTCAACGAGTGTTGCGCTGGTGATCGCCTTGTATCTGGCAGTCACCTTTATCTTTGCCTTCGTCAGCGGTCGCAAGACCAGCAAGGGCGAATTCATGGAGGAGTATTTTGTCGGTGGACGCCAGACCGGCCCCTGGGTGCTGGGCCTGACCTGGATCGCCACCATGGCCAGTGGAGGCACCTTTATCGGCGTGCCTGGCCTGTTGCATACCTATGGCTGGATCGTCTTTCTGTGGATCGCTGGTTTCATGGTAGTCATCACCACAGGGTTCGGCATTCTTGGCAAGCGAATTGGTCAGATCGGGCGCAAGACCGGCGCGCTGACCTTCCCGGATCTGCTGCGTGATCGGTTTGAAAGCCCGATGATCGGCGTGCTGTCTGCAGTCATGATCGTGATTCTGTACCTGGCCTTCATGGTGGCCCAGTACGCTGCAGGCGCCCGAGTGCTGGAAGCCGTTGTCGGTATTCCCTACCAGTGGGGCGTGATCGGTTTCGCGGTATCCGTCGCGCTCTATACCGCCTACGGCGGCTTTCGGGCGGTGGCGTGGACCGATAGTTTCCAGGCCATTGTCATGCTGTTCGGGGTCATGCTGACGGCGTACTTCGCGGTCAAGATGGCAGGGGGACTCGAGGCGATTCAGGCGGGACTGATCGAACAGTCGCCGGAGCTGGTGTCCGGGCCGGGACCCAAGGACTTCCTGCCACTCGTTGCTGCCGTATCGTTCTTCGTGCTGATGCCGCTGTCGCAGCTGGGCCAGCCGGCACTGGTCAGCCGTTTTCTGACCTTCAACGACTCTGCCGTGCTCAAGCGGGCGGCGCTGATGACCGGACTCTACGTCGCTATCATGTACCCGTTGATCATGCTGGTAGGGGTAACAGGACGGGTGCTGATTCCCGAACTGGAGTCGCCGGACCATGCCCTGACCGCGACCGTCATGATGGCACTTCCGGCCGCGATCGCCGGCTTCATCATCGCAGCACCAGTGTCGGCCATCATGTCGTCGCTTAGCTCCTTCCTGCTGGTGACCGCCGGTGCCCTGGTGCGCGACATCTATCAGCATAGCTTCGAGCCCAACATGAGCGGCGAGAAGGCCAGGAAGCTGACCCATCTGATGACCTTCAGCGTCACCATCGTGGGGGTGATCCTGGCCTTCAATCCCCCCAAGCTGCTGCAGTTGATCGTGGTCTTCGCCGGGGCCGGTCTCGGGGCCACCTTTGCCTGGCCGACGATTTTCGCCATTTTCTGGCCACGCATGAACCGCATGGGCTGTCTGCTCGGCATGCTGGTGGGATTCCTGTCCTTCGTGCTGCAGTACGTGACCGTGGGAAGTACCAGCCTGTTCGGTATTCATCCCTTCGTCTGGTCGTTCGTGTTGTCGGCGCTGGCCTGCATTCTCGGCAGTCGCCTGGCGCCCAGGCAGAGCACCGAAGTACTGGAGGTCTACTTCGGCGACCGTACGCGCTCACGCAAGGAGAAGAAAAAGCTGCAGGAGGCTTCTGCCTGATCGATACCCAGGAGGATGACAGGCCAGGGGGCCGCCGTCCGCGCCAGTGGAAATCCTCGCAGCGAGGATGAGCCACCGGCGTGGGCGGCAGCCCTCCTGGCCTTCTTTGCTATTGGATTCCCTTGTCACGCAAGGAGGCAGCATGGTCAATGATCCTTCCCCAAAACAGTCGGTACGGGCCTTCCAGGCAGCGCTGGATGCGGCCGATGCCAGCACGGTCGGCCAGGTGTTGTCCCGGTACTGTTCATCGAATCTGCGCTGGTACGGGGTCCACCCCTTCGGTGAGTTGTCCGGTATCGAGGACGTCGCTGGGCGATTCTGGCAACCCTTCAAGACCGCCTGGCGACATGTCCAGCGCCGCCAGGACGTCTTCTTTGGCGGCCGCCATGGTGCCGATGGGCAAGAATGGGTGGTCAGCATGGGGCATCTGGTCGGGCTGCGTGACGCACCCTGGCTCGGCATCCCGGCAAACGGCAAGTTGAGTGCGCTGCGTTACGCCGAGTTCTACCGTGTGGAGGCGGGCCGAATTACCGCCATGTCACTGTTCTTCGACCTGATCGACGTGATGCGACAGGCGGGCTTCGACCCCTTGCCCCATCAGCAGGGAGCGGCAGGGCTAGTCCCCGGGCCTCGCTACCACGATGGTCTGCTGTTCGAGGACCGCCCGCCACAACAGGGCGCGCAGACCCTGGCGCTGGTCGAGGCCATGGTCGACGATCTTTCGCGTCTCAACGCCAGTGGCTCGGATGACTGCCCGCCACAGCGACTGGCGCGTTTCTGGCATCACGACATGGCCTGGTACGGCCCCGCAGGCATTGGTTCCACGCTCACCATTGAGCGCTATCAAGCCCAGCACCAGATGCCGTTTCGTCGTGGCCTCACGAACAAGGTCTTTAATGGCCATATGGCACGTTTCGCCGAAGGCGACTACGCCGCCTTCTTTGGCTGGCCCAACCTTACCCATCAGCCTGTGGGCGGCTTTCTCGGTTTGCCCGCCTGCGAACGCAGGGTCGACATGCGGGTGGTCGATGTCTACCGGCGTGAGGGTGAGCGATTGGCCGAGAACTGGGTGTTGATCGATCTGCCCCACTGGCTCGACCAGCAGGGCGTCGACGTGCTGGCTCGCTGCCGAGACTGGGCACAGCCAACTACACCGTAGCGAGGAGACAGACATGGCCGGAGCGAGACCCGAGCAGGGCCAGTTGACGCGGGACAACGATCTGTCGAGAACCGCCGAGACCGAGGCCGCGATCGATGCCATGGTCGATGGCCTCAATGATCACGATATCGAGGGTATGGGGCGCTTCTTCGACGAGGAATTTCGCTGGCTTGGCAATGCGGGATGCGGCGTCAAGATGGGCCTCGACCAGTTCCAGCGGCATTGGCAGATGCCGTTTCAGCATGCCTTTTCCGATAAGGTCTGCATCGATGAGGCTCGCGTCGTGCAAGGGCAGTGGTGTGCCGCCTTCGGTCGCCAGGAGGCGGTTCACAGCGGGGAGTTCATGGGCATTCCCGCCACCGGTAAACGGGTGGAGATCCGTTACATGGACTTCTGGAAGGTGGTGGACGGCAAGGTCGTCGACAACTGGGTGATGGTCGACTTTCCCTACGTAATGCAGCAGCTGGGTGTGGACCCGTTCGATGGGCATGGCTGGGAACGATTCGACAGCCACCGGCGAGCGCTGCGGACCGGTGAGCGTGATGAGGGAGAGCATCCACTGGCCAAGGAGGGAGATCGATGATGTGTTGCCGAGAGGTGATCGATCGCTGGTGCGCGCTGTGGTACGACAAGGTGCATGGCTTCGACGACGGGGAGCTTGAGTGCGCGCTTGCCGAGCTGATGCACGACGAATGTCACTGCCATTTTGCGTACCCCCTTGGCGAGAGCGTCGGGCCGCAGGAACTGCTGGAGAGCATCTATCGCCCGCTGCTGGCGGCGGTACCGGACCTCGAGCGTCGTGACTATATCGTGATTTCAGGCGCGGCGTACGAGGGCATCGGCGGCCCGCCGAGCACAGCGCACTGGGTCGGTTGCGCCGGCTTCTATACCGGGGTGTTCGAGACACCCTGGCTGGATATTCCCGCCACCGGCCATATCATGACCCTGCGCTACGCAGAGTTCTTTCGCATCGATGCCGGTCGCATCGTCGAGATGCGGGCGCTGTGGGATATCCCCGAGGTGATGCTGGGCGCTGACGCCTGGCCCATGGTGCCGAGCCTGGGATGCGAGATGCTGGTGCCGGGGCCTGCGACCCAGGACGGTATTCATCCCGGACTCGGCATCGAACCCGAAGGCCGGGTGTCCAGGGCGGCGGCCAGTCTCGATCTGGTCAACCGCATGCTCGAGGGGCTCGGCCGCTACGCCGAAGGGGGTGTGGCGGCCATGGAACTCGAGCGCTACTGGCATCCGCGCATGATGTGGTATGGCCCGGCTGGCATCGGTTCAGGCCGGCGCGTCTCCGGCTTTCGCCAGTGGCATCAGCGGCCCTTCCTGGCGGGAATGCCGGATCGTCGCAACGATGGCCATCATGTGGTGTTCAGTGAAGGGGACTATGTAGCGCTGTGCGGTTGGCCAGCGCTGGAGGCGACCATCAGCGGCGACGGCTGGCTGGGTATCGCTCCGGGCGGTCAGCAGGTGCGTCTGCGGAGTCTGGATTTCTGGCGTTGCGAGGATGCCCTGATTCGTGAGAACTGGGTGCTGGTCGACCTGCTGGATGTCTACCGGCAGCTTGGCGTTGATGTTCTGGCGCGGATGCGTCAGATGACGGGCGGGCTCCGGAGTGAGCGATCTTCACTCTAGGGCTTGTCTGAAAAGTGCCTGCGCTCGGTAATACGGCGTTAAAAATCGGATCAAAATGCTCATTTACACCCCGTAAACTGCGCTTTCTCACCGATTTTTGCCTTGTCTAACCTTCGCTCGTCGACTTTTCGGACAGCGCCTAGGCTTGCCTGAAAGATGTCTGCGCTCGACGGTATCTTAGACCCAGCCTGGCAACTGTCCTGAAATCCCTTCCTTGTGGCGGGAGAGGGCGCCCTTGAACGGGCGTCCGCCGCTCCTGCCCGACATTTCTTGCCCCAGCGGTCTCGCATATACTCGACAGTCCCTGCCGGAGCCTGTCCGGCCCACCTCTGACCCGACCTGATCTGGTCGGTGCCGGGCGGCGGCTTGGCGCGCCTGTGCGTCGAGCGCAAGAGGGGCACGTTCAGCTTGCCTTGCTGTTAAAGGCGATGCGTATCGAATCGCTGACGTTGAAGTCAGGAATTTAGTGTTATTGGATACTTGACGCCTGGTGGCGAGAAAGTGGCACACTGTCGGTGTCACCTTCATGCGAAGGTGCGAGATTCAATAACAACAAGCGCATTGCGCAACCAATACGGACTCTCTATGACAGATTCCTCCACGTCCGAGGCCGCCTCCTGGTACCGCGATTCCGTCCGGGTCGAGCTGTTGCCGACATCCAGGCTCGAGGGCGACGTTCGCGCTGACGTCTGTGTGATCGGGGCCGGGGTGACGGGCTGTTCGGCGGCGCTGCATCTGGCCGAGCAAGGCTACAAGGTGGTGGTGCTGGAAGCCCATGACGTCGGCCATGGCGCCTCCGGTCGCAGCGGCGGCCAGATCCTGCCCGGGCTCGGTACCGACATGGACACCGTGGAACAGGCGCTTGGCCTGTCGGCGGCCCGCGATATCTGGGAAATGAGCCGCGAAGCGGTGCGCCTGACTGCACAGCTGGTCGAGCGTCACGCCATTCCCTGCGACCTTGCCTGGGGCTACCTGCATGCGGCGGTCAAGCCGCGCCATGTGCGCGAGTTGCGCGCCTTCCAGGAGACCATGGCGCACAAGTACGACTACCAGGCGCTGGAATGGCGCGAAGGGCAGTCGCTGCGCGAACATGTGGTCACCGACGCCTACCCGGCGGCCCTGTGGGAGGCCGAGGGCGGGCATCTGCATCCGCTCAACTATACCCTCGGCCTGGCCAGGGCCGCCCAGCAGGCGGGGGCTATCTTCCACTCGCACAGCCCGGTCACCGCGGTGACCAAAGGCGAGCCTGCACGGGTGAAGACCGCCGGCGGAGAGGTCACCGCCGATAGCGTGGTGGTGGCGACCAACGCCTACGGCATCGACCTGTTGCCGGAGATGCGCGGGCGCATCATGCGCTGTGCCAACTACATGATCGCCACCGAGCCGATGAGCGAGCAGCAGGCGGCCCAGGTGCTGCCGAAGAATGACGCCCTGGCCGATGCCAATTTTGTGCTCGACTACTATCGGCTGTCGGCGGATCGACGCTTGATCTATGGCGGTGAAGTCAGCTACGACGGGCGCCCGCCCAAGGGGCTCGAGGCGCGCATCGACGGCAAGATCCGGCGCCTGTTCAAGGTGCTCGACGATGTCGAGATCGCCTACCGTTGGGGCGGTGACGTGGCCATCACGCTCAATCGCGCCCCGGACTTCGGCAGACTGGCCGCCAACCTCTACTATGCGCAAGGCTACTCCGGTCATGGCATGGCCATGGCGGGACTGGCCGGCAAGTTGCTGGCCGAGACCATCGCCGGGCAGAGCGAGCGCTTCGACGTCTTTGCCGCCATGCCCCATCGTCGCTTCCCCGGTGGTCGCCTGTTGAGAACACCGCTGTTGCTGCTGGCCACCCACTTCTACAAGCTTCGCGATCGGCTGTGAGCTGCCGACAACGACGAGGAATGCCCCTATGACCGAGACCTCCACCGCCGAGCGTCACTCACAGTGCCGGGATGAACCCCATGATGGCGCACGCCCGGGCGTCGCTGCCGCCGGCTCCGAGCGGACCGCCTCCGCGATCCATATGCAGGGCCTGCACAAGCGCTTCGGCGCCAGTACGGTGGCACTCGATGGCGTCGACCTGACCATCGAGGCCGGCGAGTTCTTTACCCTGCTGGGCCCATCGGGCTGTGGCAAGACCACGCTGCTGCGCATCCTGGCGGGTCTGGAAGACGCCGACCAGGGACGCCTGACCATCGGTGAGCGCGACGTCACCGAGGTGGCGCCGCACCATCGCAGCGTCAATACCGTGTTTCAGTCCTACGCGCTGTTTCCCCATCTGTCGGTGCGCGACAACCTGGCCTTCGGCCTCAAGATGCGCGGTGTCGATCGTGCCGAGCGCGAGGCACGGGTCGAGCGCATCGCCGAGTTCATCCAGTTGGGCGATCTGATCGATCGGCGCATCGATCAGCTCTCCGGCGGACAGCGTCAGCGCATCGCGCTGGCCCGGGCGCTGGTCTGCGAGCCCGACGTGCTGCTGCTGGACGAGCCGCTGTCGGCGCTCGACGCCGGCCTTCGCAGCCAGCTACAGGTCGAATTGCTGAGGGTACAGAAGCGCCTGGGCATGACCTTCGTCTTCGTGACCCATGATCAGGACGAGGCCATGGTGATGTCCGACCGCATCGCCGTGCTCAATGGCGGGACCATCCAGCAGGTGGGGCCTCCTCGGGAGGTCTACGAGCGCCCGGTCAATGCCTTCGTCGCCCGTTTCATGGGCCATGCCAACCTCTATCCGATCAGCGCCCGACAGGGCCAGCGCGTGACCACCGAGCTTGGCGAGCTGGAGCTCGAGCCCGATCTCGACACGCCACAGCAGGGAGGCGGTGAGCTGTTGCTGATTCGCCCCGAGACGCTGGACGTGCGTCTGGGTCGTCATCAGGGGGTGAACCACCTGGTCGGGCGGATCACCGAACGGCTCTATCGTGGTAGCCACGCCGAGTTCCGTCTCGCGGTCGGTGACACCACCCTGCAGGCCACCATCAACAATCGCGGGCGCCGACTGCCCGAGGTCGGCGACGAGGTGACCCTGGTGGTCGCCCCGGAAGACCTCGTCACCGTGGCCAACTGAGGGGGCATGTCATGACCGATACCGCTGTCCTCGGACGCAGCCAGGGCATGGTCAGAGAAGCGCGCCATCTTCTCTTTACCGTGACACCCGGCGCGGCCTGGATCATCGTCTTTCTGGTGCTGCCCAGCGCCTACCTGATGGGCGTGGCCTTCATGACCAACGGGCCCTATGGCCTGCCGCAGATGCCGCTGTCGCTCGATTCGTTCAAGCAGCTTGCCGGCTTCGGTTTTCTGGGCTGGAGCCCGGGCAACCTCTACACCCTGTTGAGGTCGCTGTGGCAGACCCTGGTGGCGACCGGCCTGGTGGTTATCGTGGCCTATCCGATCGCCTACTACATCACCACCTGCCGGGCGAAATGGCGGCCGATCATGCTGCTGCTGGTGGTGGTGCCGTCCTGGACCAATCAGGTCATCCGTACCTTCGGCTGGATGAACCTGCTGGCGCCGGGGACGCCGCTTTCCAGCGTCGCCGAGTCGCTGGGGCTGATCGCCCCCAACATGGGGCTGTATCCGTCCAACTTCGCGGTGACCCTGGGGCTGGTCTACAACTTCCTGCCGTTCATGGTGCTGCCGCTGTACGCCGCCTTCGAGAAGCTCGACACCGCCCAGGTGGAGGCCGCCCAGGACCTCTACGCCACCCCGGTGAAGGCGTTCTGGCACGCGGTCTTTCCCCAGACCTTGCCGGGTCTGCTCGCCGGGATCGTGCTGGTGGCGATTCCGGCCTTCGGCATGTACGTGATTCCGGAACTGCTGGGCGGCGGCAAGGCGCTGATGCTCGGCAATCTGGTGGCCAACCAGTTCTCCGGTGGGTCGAACTGGCCGCTGGGCGCCGCCGGCGCCATCCTGATGCTGCTGGCGACCTTCGCCGGACTCTATGCCATGCGCCGGATCGGCAAGCGACTCGGCGGCGGTGAGGAGGTGGTGATATGAGAAAGCGCACACTCAAGCGAGGTCTGAGTGCCTTCTGGTGGCTGACCCTGGTGTTTCTTTACCTGCCGCTGGCGGTGGTGGTGCTGTTCTCCTTCAACGCCGCCAACAGCGCGGCCAGCATGACCGGACTGTCACTGCGCTGGTACCACCAGCTGTTCGCCAATGACCAGATCATGAGCGCCTTCGGCAACACCCTGGTGCTGGCGCTGACGTCCTCGCTGATCGCCCTGGTGATCGGCTGCTTGATCGGTTATGGCATGTATCGCCACCGTCACCGCAAGCTGGGCTGGCTGATCGTGCTGATCTATCTGCCGATCGTGCTGCCGGATATCGTCTTCGGTATCTCGGAGATGGCCTTCTTCGTCAAGGTACACGAGCTGACCGGGCTCCTGGGGCCGGGGCTGGGCACCATGATCATTGCCCACGTTACCTTCCAGATTCCGTTCGTCGCGCTGATCGTCTATTCGCGCTTCGTCGGCCTGGATCCGTCTTTGTTCGAGGCGGCCAAGGACCTTTATGCCTCGCCCTTGAAGCGGGTGGTGCACTTCATGCTGCCGACTATCAAGCCGGCGTTGATATCGGCCTTCTTTCTCTCCTTTACCCTGTCGGTGGATGACTTCGTCATCAGCTTCTTCACCTCGGGCCCGGAGAGCGCGACCCTGCCGATCTATATCTGGGGCGCGATCAAGAAGGGGGTGTCACCTGAGATCAACGCCATCGCCACACTGATGATCGCGGCGGTGGCGCTGGCCGCCCTGGCAAGCCTCGTCGTCAATCGGCGCAAGGCCTGATGCCTGTGCCATCGGCGGACACAGAGGCGATCTCGGAACAGATCGATCAACACCTGACGTACCCAGACAAGACCAAGCAATACAAGGAGAAAGCAACGATGCTCAACAAGACTCGCAGCGCCCTGGGCCTCGCCGTGGCCGCCGCCATGCTCGCAGGCGTCGCCCAGGCTGAAGAGGGCAAGCTGTACCTGTTCAACTGGACCGAGTACATGGACCCCGAGATCATCGAGGCCTTCGAGGAAAAGTATGACGTCGAGGTGGTGACCAACTACTTCAACTCGAACCCGGAGATGATCGCCAAGCTCAATGCCGGTGGCACCTCCCAGTACGACATCGTGGTGCCGTCGAACTACTACATTCCGCGGATGATCGAGACCGGCCTGATCCAGAAGCTCGACCGCTCGCAGATTCCGAACTTCGACAACCTGATGGCGCAGTTCAAGGATCCGAGCTTTGATCCCGGTGCCGAGTACTCCGCTGCCTACCAGTGGGGCACCACGGGCCTTGTCTACAACACCGAGACCTTCCCCGATGCGCCCAAGAGCTGGTCGTTGCTGTTCGACCCCGAGGTCAACGGCGACTATCCGTTCTCGATGATCCAGGACGGCCAGGTCGCCACCGGCAGCGCCTGCGCCTATCTGGGCGCGAGCTTCGACTGCAGCGGCCTGGATGACCTGAAGAATGCCGCCAGACTGCTGATCGAGACCAAGAATCGCGACAACTTCTCGGGCTTCACCGACGGCACACCGACCCTGCAGCAGCTGGCCCGGGGCGTCACCCACGTGGGCATGTCCTTCAACGGCGACTACCTGTACTTCAAGGATGAGGACCCGGAGACCTTCGAACATCTGGACTTCGTGATTCCCGACGAAGGCGCCGAGATGTGGGTCGACTCCATGGTCATCCCCTCCGAGGCACCCAACCCGGAGCTCGCGCACAAGTTCATCGACTTCATCCTGGACGCCGAGATCGGTGCCCAGCTGTCGAACTACAACTACTACGCCAGCCCCAACGAGGCGGCGCGCCCGCATCTCGACGAGGTGCTGACCCAGCCGCCGACCCAGCCCAGCGAAGAGGACATGGCGCGGCTTGTCTTCACCCCCAGCCTGTCCGGTCAGCAACTGCAGACCTTTCAGCAACTGTGGTCAGAGGTAAAGGCTCGGTGAAGGGATTGGCCCAGGGGCGTTGATGCGCCCGGGGCCGCCCTGCAAGGAAAGAGCCCCGGCGACGTCGGGGCTCGGCCACCGAGTGAGACACTCACGTAACGGAACACTCTCATGAGTAACCGCCAGGAAAGCCCAGCGCTCAGCGACTGGTTCAAGCAGTACGGCATCACCGAGGTCGAGTGCCTGGTCACCGACCTTACCGGCATCCTCAAGGGCAAGATCATGCCCGCGGGCAAGTACCTCAACGGCGGACGACCGCGCCTGCCGGACTCCATCTTTATCCAGACCGTCACCGGGGGCTATCCCGACGATGACGACATCCGCTTCTGGAATCCTGCCGAGCGGGACATGGAGCTGGTGCCTGACCCCAACGCCGTCTTCCTGGTGCCTTGGGCCGACGATCCTACCGCCCAGATCATCCACGACTGCCACTATCTGAGCGGAGAGCCGGTGGAGCTGGCGCCGCGCTATGTGCTCAAGCGGGTGCTGGAGCTGTACCAGGCACGTGGCTGGGTCCCGGTGGTGGCACCGGAGGTGGAGTTCTTCCTGGTCAAGACCAACACCGACTCCGACTACCCGCTGGAGCCGCCGGTGGGGCGCACCGGTCGCCAGGAAAGCAGCCGCCAGAGTTTCTCCATCGATGCGGTCAACGAGTTCGATCCGCTGTTCGAGGAGATGTACGACTACTGCGAGGCGATGAACCTGGATCTGGATACCCTGATCCACGAAGAGGGCGCCGGGCAGATGGAGGTCAACTTCCAGCACGGTGATCCGCTGGCGCTGGCCGACCAGGTGGTGCTGTTCAAGCGGGTGCTGCGCGAGACCGCATTGCGCCACGGCATGTACGGCACCTTCATGGCCAAGCCCATGGCCAATGAGCCGGGCAGCTCGATGCACATTCACCAGAGCCTGATTGACCCGGCCAGCGGACGAAATCTGTTTGCCGGCGAGGATGGCCAGCCCAGCCGTCTGTTCCACCACTTCATCGGCGGCCTGCAGCGCTACCTGCCCTCGGCGATGCCGCTGCTGGCCCCCAACGTCAACTCCTACCGGCGGCTGCTGCGTACCGAGACCTCGGGCTCGGCGCCGATCAACGTCGAGTGGGGCATGGACAACCGTACCGTGGGCCTGCGCGTGCCGGTCTCCGGGCCCGAGGCCACCCGGGTCGAGAACCGACTGGCCGGTGCCGACGCCAATCCTTACCTGGTCATGGCGGCGTCACTCGCCTGTGGCTACCTCGGCATGCTCGGCCAGGTGGAGCCCCGCCCGCCCATGGTCGGCTCGGCCTGGTCCGGCGGCAACAAGCTGCCCGACGATATCGGACCGGCGCTGGACCTGCTGCACGAGTGTGACGCCCTGGCGGGTATCCTCGGCGAGCGCTTTACCAACAGCTACCTGGCGGTAAAGCGGGCCGAGCACCGTGAGTACTTTCAGGTGATTTCGTCCTGGGAGCGTGAGCACCTGCTGTTGCGGGTGTGAGCCGCCGCTTTGGAGGACGTCCCGGGGTGGCGCAAGCCTGAGAAGGTGGCGCGAAGCTCAGAGAGTGGCGTAGGCCTGAGAAGGTGGCGCAAGCCCGAGACGGTGGCATGAGGCACCATCAGCGAGCCAGGCCAGGTGCCTGGCTCGCTGCGTTGTGGGGCTATGGCGTCGGTGCGTGGTGGTGATTATTCCATGTCTTTATCTTGAAGATATCTCCTTTCGCCGCGTAGAATGCGATCTGGTGTTGAATAAAATAACCACTTTGGGAGTCCGTCATGTCCAGCCGTTCCACCGCTACCGATCCCCGTGGAGGGGCCGCCGAGGTCCAGCATGCCGCGTCCTGGTATGCCGCCTCGGCCAATGCCTCACCCCAGCGCCCGGCCCTCGAGGGAGAGGTGAGCTGTGATGTCTGCGTGGTCGGGGCCGGCTTCACCGGCATCTCCGCCGCGCTCCATCTGGCGGAGCAGGGGCTCAAGGTGGTGGTACTGGAGGCGGCCAGGGTCGGTTACGGCGCCTCGGGGCGCAACGGCGGTCAGATCGTCAACAGCTACAGCCGCGACATGGACGTGATCGAGGACAAGTACGGCGCCGACACCGCGCGTGCCCTCGGCGACATGGCCTTCGAGGGCAATCGCATCATCCGTGAGCGCATCGCCCGCTACGACATCCAGTGCGACCTGCGTGAAGGCAACCTGTTCGCCGCCTGCAACGAGCGCCAGCTCAAGGGGCTGCGCGAGCATCAGGCGCTGTGGCAGCGCTACGGCCACGACGGGCTGGAGCTGTTGGAAGGCGACGCCTGTCGCCGCGAGGTGGGCAGCGATCGCTATACCGGCGCCCTGGTGGACCACTCCGGCGGCCACCTGCATCCGCTGAACCTGGTACTGGGCCAGGCGGCGGCGCTGGAATCCCTGGGCGGTGTGATCTTCGAGCAGAGCCCGGTGGAGTCGCTGGTACACGGCCAGCCGGTGGTACTGAAGAGCCGCAACGGCAGCGTTCGCGCCGAGCGTGTGGTGATGGCGGGTAACGCCTACATGAGCGGCGTGATGCCGGAGCTCGAGGCCAAGTCGATGCCCTGCGGCACCCAGATCATCACCACCGAGCCGCTCGGCGAGGACCTGGCCCGGGAGCTTCTGCCCAACAACATGGCGGTGGAAGACTGCAACTATCTGCTCGACTATTTCCGCCTGACCCGCGACAACCGCCTGATCTACGGCGGGGGAGTCAACTACGGCGGCGAGGACCCCCAGGACATCGAGGCGGTCATTCGTCCCAAGATGGAAAAGACCTTCCCGATGCTCAAGACGGTCAAGGTGGACTACGCCTGGAGCGGGACCTTCCTGATGACCCTCAACCGACTGCCCCAGTTCGGGGTGATCAATGACAACGTCTACTACGCCCAGGGCTACTCCGGTCATGGCGTGACCTGCACCCACCTGGCCGGTCGCCTGATCAGCGAGGTGATGACCGGCCGTGACGAGCGCTTCGATGCCTTCGCCGGCCTGCCGCATCTGCCGTTCCCTGGCGGCCGCATGCTCAGGGTGCCGCTGTCCGCCATCGGCGCCTGGTACTACCAGACCCGGGACAAGCTGGGCATCTAGCCGCTGGTCGGTGTCACGGGGCATTGCCACAGGCCGCTGCCACAGGGCGGTGTCACTGATAGTGCGGGCAGCGGGATCGCTCCGTGACCCGCGCTCCCGGCTTGTGAGCCCCATTAGCACGTCTCCCCCAACGCCTCGCTGCCTCCGGCAGCGAGGCGTTGTGATGTGTGGGCAGAAGTGTGCCAATGGCATGAGAGGCGAGGGCAGCAGCGCCCGTCGTCGCCGATCGGGGGCACCTTTGTCGGTGAGTTGCGACAGCCTCACAAACAACTTGCAAGTGGCTCCATGGTTCTTCGAACGCTGTTCGATAACGGCTAGGATAGGGTTATCACATCGCCAAGACATCTGCCGTGGCGCCTCTCGCGCGCTAGGCTCTGGCCGAAAAGTCGACGAGCGAAGGTTAGACAAGGCAAAAATCGGTGAGACAGCGCAGTTTACGGGGTGTAAATGAGCATGTTGATCCGATTTTTAACGCCGTATTACCGAGCGCAGGCACTTTTCAGACAAGCCCTAAGCGAGCACCCCGGCGGAGCAAGGAGAACAGCATGAGCAAGTCGATCATCGTCGGTTCCACCCTCGCGGTCTTTGGCCTTGGTGGCCTGGCATTTGGCGCCTGGCAGGTGCAGCAGGCGCCCCAGGGGCCGCAGTTCGCCGATATTACCGCCGTCACGCCGGTCACCGAGACCGTCTCCACGCCGCGAGAGGTCTGCGAGAACGTTCAGGTGACACGCCAGGCGCCGACCCGGGATCCGCACAGCATTCTGGGCAGCGCTGCCGGTGCGGTGGTCGGTGGCCTGGTGGGCAACCAGATCGGCGGTGGCAGCGGCCGCAAGATCGCCACCGTGGCCGGTGCCATCGGCGGTGGCTTCGCCGGACGCGAAGTGCAGCGTCGGGTCGAGGCCGGCCAGACCTATACCACCACCGAACAGCGGTGCCACACCGTCAACGACACCCGTGAAAAGACCCTGGGCTACGACGTGGCCTGGGAGTATGACGGCGTGCGTCAGGTGGCGCGTCTGGAGCAGGCCCCCGATGGCGAGCGTGTGCTGATCGAGCAGGGTCAGCCCCAGTGGGACGTGGTCCGGGGTGCCCCCGACAAGTCCTGATAGAGCCCTGATAAAGTCCTGACGGGAACTTGGTTCCGGTCTTCAGCCTTCGCGTAAACACCCAGCCCCCGTCAACCGGTATCTTTCGATGCTGGCTGGCGGGGGCTGTTGTTGTCGCTGTAGTTGTGAACCTGAACGTGAACGTGAACGTAGGCGAAGGCAGGGGCGCTGGCCCCGGGCGCCCTACAGATCGCTGTTGGTCTTGTTGACCACCTTACCGAGGGCGTCGATGGGCTTGCTGGAGGGGTACTTGTAGGAGGCGAAGCGCACCGCCAGCACGGACAGGGCCAGCAGGAAGATGCCGCCGCACAGGTACAAGAGACCGGCGTCGGGCTTGGGGTGGTGGGAAATGTCACCGATCAGGTAGCGGGTCAGGGCGGTGATGGCGACGTACAACAGGAAGCGAATCGGCAGGTGATTGGTCTTGAAGTAGATGCCTACCATGGCGCCCAGCTCAAGATAGATGAACAGCAGCAGGATGTCGTCGACGCTGGCGTGGCCACTGGTCAGCATGTCGAGGAAGGCGACCACCGAGGCCCAGGCGATCATCCCGCCGATGACGAAGAGCCCCAGGTAGTGAAAGCCTTCCACGAGCAGGTTGCCGATGGTATCGGCGTGATGGTGCATCTTGTCACGGCTGGTGCGAGCCCATTTCACAGGCGATTCCTCATCGGTGTGGTGGCGTCTTTCACGCTAGCCCGGCGTGGTAGGCGTGACAAGCCGATACTCCGTTGGTTCAGGGCGGTTTGTTGACGCAGTCACGCGGATTGCGCCGCTTTTCACCGGCATACTGAAACGCCGCCGTATCGACAAGGAGCCGGTCGATGGTGACGACGCTGCCCCAGGCCTTCTTTCGCAACTTTATCGGTCCCTCGCCGGACTGGTACAAGACCGCCATCCTGATCTGCCTTGTGATCAATCCCCTGGTCTATGCCTGGTCGGGGGGATTCGTCGCGGGATGGCTGTTGCTGGTCGAATTCATCTTCACCCTGACCATGGCGCTGAAGTGCTATCCGTTGCAGCCTGGTGGGCTGCTGGCACTGGAAGCGGTGGCCATCGGCATGACCGGCCCCGACAGTGTGATGCACGAGGTGGCGCTCAACCTGGATGTCCTGCTGTTGCTGGTGTTCATGGTGGCGGGCATCACCTTCATGAAGCAGCTGTTGCTCAAGGCGTTCACACGCCTGCTGATCGGCGTCACGTCCAAGCGTCTGCTGTCGCTGTGCTTCTGCGTGACGACGGCAGCGCTCTCCGCCTTTCTGGACGCCTTGACGGTGATCGCCGTAGTGATCAGCGTGACGGTGGGTTTCTACGCCATCTATCATCGGGTGGCGTCGATGAAGGGGCAGCACGACGATCATGACCACAGCGATGATAGCGGGCTCCCCGAGGTCAGCCACCAGGACCTGATCGACTATCGTCGCTTTCTGCGCTCGCTGCTGCTCCACGCCGCCATGGGGACCGCGCTTGGCGGTGTCACGACCATGGTCGGTGAGCCCCAGAACCTGATCATCGCCGAGCAGGCTGGCTGGGGCTTTGGCGAATTTGTGCTGCGTATGGCGCCTGCCACTCTGCCGGTGCTGGTCGCAGGCCTTGCCACCTGCCTGCTGGTGGAAAGCCTGCGCTGTTTTGGCTACGGCCAGCGTCTGCCGGCCAAGGTACGCGCCATCCTGGTCGAGCACGATCGCCAGGAGCGGGCAGGCCAGTCGCTGATCGAGGTGGCCAGGCTATGGGTGCAAGCGGCGGTGCTGGTCTGGCTGGTGGTGGCGCTGGCTCGCCACGAGGCGTCGGTGGGGCTGATCGGGCTTGCCGTCATCGTGCTGGCCAGCGCCTTTCTCGGCGTCACCGAGGAGCACGCCCTTGGCAAGGCCTTCGAGGAAGCCTTGCCCTTCACCGCCTTGCTGGTGGTGTTCTTCGCGGTGGTGGCGGTGATCATCGAGCAGGATCTGTTTGCACCGGTGATCGAGCTGGTGCTGTCACGCCAAGGCAGTGAGCAGCTGGGCCTGGTGTACGTGACCAATGGTCTGCTGTCGATGGTCTCGGACAACGTCTTCGTCGGCACCGTCTACATCAGCGAAATCCACTCTGCCTTAAGCGCTGCGCGCATCGGCGCCGAGCAGTTCGACCTGCTGGCCGTGGCGGTGGCCTGCGGAACCAATCTGCCGTCGGTGGCGATGCCCAATGGTCAGGCCGCCTTCCTGTTTTTGCTGACCTCGGCGGTGGCACCGCTGATTCGCCTTTCCTACGGCCGCATGGTGTGGATGGCCGCCCCCTATACCCTAGCACTCAGCCTGGTGGGGTTTGTGTGCGTACGCTACGTGCTGGTGCCTGCCAATCAGGCGATGCAGGCCATGGGGTGGCTGTAGGGTTGGTGTGCTCGCAGATCCAGGTTGCGTCAAGCCTGGCGCAGGTCTCCTTGAAGAACCTTCTTCTCCGCCACCAGCGGTGCGCTCTTCTGATCGAAGGCATGAAAGTGGTCGGTGTCCAGATGCCATCTGAAGGCGTCTTGGTCCCGGTAGAGCTCGTAGAGGACGAAGGTGTTCTCGTTCCGTAGTCGAACCACATCGAAGCGCTGGCAGTGACGTTCCTTTTCCAGGCTATCCGAGGCTTGGCGTAGCAGTAGTGCCTCGAGGCGATCGGCACACCCTTGCTGCGGGGTAAAACTGACGATGACGGCGTGCACGGTGAATGTCTCCTGTCTGGGTTGGATGAGAGCGGTGACTGATGAGAGCGGGGCGGATGCGCGTTGGTGTCGGCAGCTCGGTGCCGACACCCGTCTCCTTGTCGATGTGACGCTACTGAGGGTCGTCGGCGCCATGCGCTGGCTTGCCAGCTAGCGCACGCCCTCTGAATTTTTTCCATAGGCGGCTGCGATAGCGCTTCCAGGCCGGGATCTGAGACGCGATGGTCAGCACGATCACGGCGATCAGCAGTAGCGACACCGGTCGTTCGAAGAATCCCATCAGGCTGCCCTCGGACACCATCAGGGCGCGGCGCAGGTTTTCGTCCGCCATCGGGCCCAGAATGACGCCGATGACCAGAGGCGAAATCGGATAGTCCATCTCTCCCAGGACGTAGGCGGCGATGCCGATCGGCACCATCAGGTAGAGATTCAGCAGGCTGAGGCCCAGCGCGTAGGACCCGATAACCGACAGCACCGCGACAATCGGCAGAAAGATTGACGAGGGTACCCGCAGCACCTTGATGACGTGCTTGGCCAGAAACATGCCGTTGATCCACATGGCCAGGGAGGCGAGGGCGATGATGGCGGTGAGCTCGACCAGAAAGTTGGGCTGGGTGATGGCGATCATCGGACCCGGGTTCAGGCCGTGCAGCATCAACGCGCCAAGCAGCATCACCGCCGGAGGGCTACCTGGAATGCCGAGGGTCGTCAGAGGAATGAGCGCACCACCAATACAGGCATTGTTGGCCGTTTCCGACGAGACCAGGCCGGCAGGTTCGCCCTTGCCGAAGCGTTCAGGGTGGGCAGAGGAGTTCTGGGCGGTACCGTAGGACACCCAGCCGGCGATATCCTCGCCGACGCCGGGGACGGCACCGATACCCACGCCGATGAACGCCGAGCGGATGACGTGGCGCAGATTGCGGAAGACCGCACGGAATTCGGGCAGCACGCGCTTGACGGGCTGGGGACTGCCGAGGGCTACCCTGTCGCGCAGGGTGCGAATGATCTGCGGGATCGCAAAGGCGCCGATCAACACCGGAACGACCTCGATGCCACCGTCCAGCTCCGGCAGGCCGAAGGTGAACCTGGGGAAGAACTGAAGCTGGTCGCGACCGATCGTCGATAGCGCAAGGCCCAGCAGTCCGGCGATCCATCCCTTGTAGACCAGGTCCTTGCTCGTCAGGGTGCCGCTGATGATGATGCCGAAGAGCGCCAGAAGAAAGAATTCATAGGACGTGAACTGCAGTGCAGCCTCGGAGATCAGCGGTGCCAAGGCGATCAGCGCGACCATGCCGATCAGGGTGCCGATAAAGGACGCGGTGGTGGTCATGCCGAGCGCCTTGCCGCCTTCCCCCCGTTGGGCCATGGGGTAGCCGTCCATGGCGGTGGCGGCGCCCGCCGCGGTGCCGGGGATATTGATGAGAATGGCCGGGTAGGACCCACCGTAGACCGCCCCCACGTACATGGCGATCAGCGAGATCAGTGCCGTCTGAAGGTCCATCGAATAGGTCAGCGTGGTCAGCAGGGCGACCCCGAGCGTCGCGGTCAGGCCCGGAAGCGCCCCGAAGATGATACCCAGGAAGCTCGATCCCAGCAGTAGCGCCACCATGGCGGGGTTGGTAAGGATCTGCCAGATGGCGTGCGCGAATACCGAAAGCTGCGCGATAAAGTCCATGCGAGTGTCTCCTTAACCTTGGGCCGTCAGGTGGCTGACGAGGGCTTGCATGGTGTCTATCACCAGACCTTCCACCGGGAGTGGTACCAGCAGGAAGAAACGGAAGATCGGTACCAGCACCAGGGGAACGGCAATGCTGACCAGCACGACGGTGCGCAGTTTCCTGCATTCGCTAGGCGAATGGCGCAGCAACCACCAGGCGATGGTGGCGACTGTCAGAAGCGTGGCGATAGCTACCAGATCCAGGGCGTACTGCTGAGATGTTGGCCGATGGCTCAGTAGTGTGATGAGCACGCAAGCGATGACGGCGCCGACCAGTGTCAGGGGAATGAGAGCCACCTTTTCGATATAGAAAGGTGTGATGAAGAGAAAGAGGAAGAGGGCGCTGGCCAGTGCAAAATCGACGCTGGGGACGAACGAGTAAACGTACAGACCGATAAAGGCCATGATCACGGCCACACGACAGGATGCAGAAGCTGGAAAGGACGCCTTCGATCGGCCCTTCGAGGCGCTCTGTCTGCGTCTGGCGCCGCCATCGAGGATGGCGCGTCGCAGCAACAGCAGCGACACCAACCCCAGGGTGACGGCGATCGACAGGGGGAACAGCGCGGGGGAAACGTACCAGGCGTTGGTGACACCGCCGTAGCTGTCGGTCATGGGGAAGGTGAGGGATTTTGCGAGCATGGCGAATGCCAGCAGCAGCAGTGCCAGGCTCGTGAAGAAATCGCGGCGTCGCCGCTGGATGAGTTCGTCGTTCCCCGAGAAAGCGGCGCCTGCCTGATTCTCGGGGTCAGGGAGCTGTTTGCTGTCAACCATGATGTGTCCAGTGAACCTGATGTTCTACGAGGTATTGACGTGGCCCGGAAAATGCCCGGAGGCAACGATTGCCTCCGGGCCTTCGGTTATCGGGAACGAAGAAGTCGCGATCAGGGCCTTGGAATATTCAATTCCTCCGGATTGATGGAAGCAGACTCCAGGTCATACAGCGTCCATGAGAAGAGGGACTCGAGTCGAGAGAATTCCTCCGAGGCTTCTTCTCCCGTCCTGCCGGACAACTGGAAGTAGTTGTCCTCTGCCCACTGTTTTACCGCGTTGGTTTCCAGTGCCTGCTCGAACGCCTGTTCAAGGGTCTCCTTGACCTCCTCCGGGGCATCGTCGCGGACGGCAAAACCGATGGTCTGTCGAATAGGCAGATATTCCTTCAACTGCGGATAGCTGTCGAAGGCAGAGGGGATTTCACCGGTTCCCTCGATGTCGACTTGGCTATCGGTCAGCACCGCCAGGGGCCGAAGTCGATTGGCCGCAATCAGTTGCTGCTGCTCGGCAAGAGAGGTGATGACCACGCTGACTTCACCCGTGATGGCGGCGTTCTGGCCCGGCGCGGAACCCGGGTAGGGAATGAAGTTGAGATCTGCCCCCGTGCCTTTCTCGAAGGCGAGCAGATTGAGGTGATGAACGGAGCCCGAGCCCCCCGCGGCTGCCTTGATGGTGACGTCGCCGCTGGAGGCCGCCTCCACCAGTTCTTCCAGGGTGGTATAGGACGAATTGCTGCCCACGGAGATCAGGTCCGGCGATCCCCCGATGATGAAGGGGTACCAGCTGTCGAAGGTATTTTCCCAGCCGCCCTGGACCGCCGCGGCGACATTCGATTCGGACAGACCTGCCAACGTATAGCCGTCGGCGGGCTGGTTGCTGACATGGCTCATGCCGATGGAGCCGGCGACACCGCCCGGTTTGTTGACCACGTTGATGCGCCTGGGAAGGAAGGCATTCATTTCTGCGCTGACGACCCGGTTTGCGACATCGGTGCCGCCGCCGGCCGACCACACGACCACATTGGTGATGTCGCGTTCGGGGTAGTCCGCGGCGGCTGCGTGAAAGGAGAGACCCATGAGCAGGGCGATTGCTGGCGTGACATGACGTTTCATTTGGCTTCCTCGTCGCTTGTTGTTGTGCCGGTCGCCCGGGTGGCTGACGCGGTCTGGTCTTGACCGGCTTTGTGCATGTGTTAATGTATACGTTAACGAGTTGGTCGTCAAACGCTGGTGAAAGGGCCACGGAAACGGTCCCTCGGAACATCGAAATCCCGGAACAACAAGAAGACTGACCAACGCAAGAACAGAACAACGAGACCCAGGAACAACATGATCGAACTCGAAGCGCTGGACTATAGCGGTGGCCACTTGAGTCGGCCCGAATGCGTGCTGACACATTCGAGTGGCCTGCTGATGACCGCAGACTGGACCGACAGCGGTGGCGTGGCGATCTTCCGCCATGCGGATCGCGCGCCGGCCCTTCGCATCCTGTCGAACCAGCAGGGCTTCCAGCTTCGTCCCAACGGTATTGCTCTGGAAGACGACGGCGGTGTGATCGCGACCCATCTGGGCGAAGACCAGGGGGGCGTCTTTCGGCTGCACGTCGATGGCGCCCTGGAGCCATTGGTGACCGAGATCGACGGTGTCGCCCTGCCTCCCACCAACTTCGTTCATCGAGACGGCGCCGGTCGCCTCTGGATCACCGTCAGTACCCGTCAGGAGCCCCGCGCCAAGGGATACAGCGCGGCGGTGGCCGACGGTTTTATTGCTCTGGCCAACGCCGATGGCAGTGACGCCAGAATCGTCGCCGATGGCCTGGGTTACACCAACGAGTGCGCCCTGCACCCCGATGGCCGGTGGCTCTACGTCAATGAAACCTTTGCCCGCCGGCTGAGCCGTTTTTCCGTGGAGGAAAAGGGACGACTCGGCGAGCGCCAGACCGTCTGTGAGTTCGGCCCTGGCACCTTCCCCGATGGTGTGACCTTCGATGTCGAAGGCGGGGCCTGGATCACCAGTATCGTCAGCAATCGGGTCATCCGGGTCTCGCCGACCGGGGAGCAGAGTGTCGTGCTGGAAGACAGCGACGAGGCCTATCTCAAGCAAGTGGAGGAGGCGTTTGACGCCGGTCGGATGGGTCGCCCTCACCTGGATGGCGTCGTCAGTCGTCGACTCGGTCACGTATCGAGCCTGGCATTTGGCGGCAGCGACCTCGATCGGGCTTACCTTGGCTGCCTGCTGGGGGACCGCCTTGCCTCGTTTCAGGCGCCAGTGCGCGGCGTGGCGCCGATACATTGGCGTGCTCCCTTGACCCGATTGCGTTCGGCACTCGCCGGCGCCGATGCCTGACTTCTTCAAGTAACAACCAACAATAGCGAGAGGCTGTCAAATGACCAACAAGACCCACTTTTCCATCGCTGTCTTTCCCGGTGACGGCATTGGCCAGGAAATCATGAAGCCGTGCGTCACGCTGCTGGAGGCAGCCATGGCGCGGGTCGGGGGCGTATCGGCGAGCTTCGAGGAGCTGCCTGCCGGTGCCGCCCACTTCAGGGATACAGGGGAGTCGCTTCCCGAGGGCTCGTTGAAGCGTGCCGATGAAGCCGATGCGATCCTGCTGGGTGCCATGGGGCTGCCGGACGTTCGCTATCCGGATGGCACCGAGATCTCGCCACAGATCGACTTCCGCTTCCGTTTCGGCCTGTACGCCGGGGTCAGGCCGGTGCGCACCATCGCCGGGCTTCAGCCGATGCTCAATAACCCCAGCGCCCACGAACTCGACTTCGTGATCGTGCGCGAGTCCACCGAGGGCCTGTTTGCGTCTCACGGCAGGGGCGAGATCAAGGGCGACGAGGAAGCGCGCGATACCCTGGTCATCACCCGGGATGTGAGTCAGCGACTGTTCGACTTCACCCTGGCGCTGGGACAAAGCCGCCAGGCCCAGGGGGGGAAGGGCAGGGTGACCTGTGTCGACAAGGCCAATGTGTTCAAGTCCTTTGCCTTCTTCCGCAAGATCTTCGACGAGCGGGCCGAGGCGCATCCGCAGCTCGACTGCGACCACATGTACGTGGACGCGGCGGCGCTCAACATGGTCACCAGGCCCTGGGATCTCGACGTGATGGTCACCGAGAACATGTTCGGCGACATACTGTCCGACCTGGGCGCCGGTCTGATCGGTGGCATGGGTTACGCGCCTTCCGCGGACATCGGCGATGATCACGCGGTCTTTCAGCCATGCCATGGCAGTGCGCCGGATATCGCTGGCAAGGGCCTCGCCAATCCAACGGCCATGGTGCTGTCCGGTGTGATGATGCTGGAGTGGCTGGGAGAGAAGCACGACTGTGAGCCGGCGCTGAAGGCAGGCAAGTTGCTGCGAGAGGCCGTGGACGCTGCCTTTGCCACTGGCACCCTGGTGACCTGCGAGCTGGGTGGGGATGCCGGTACGACCGCGGTGTTCGAGGCGGTCATGGCCCAGCTGGTCGAGCTTCCGATCCAGTAGCTTTTGATGGTTGGGTGGTGCGCCGCTCACAATCGCAGGTCGCAGGAGGTAGGTTGTTGATGGAAAAGCTAAGGGTGGCGGCGGTTGGCGCCGGATACTTCAGCCAGTTTCAATATGATGCCTGGTCACGCATCCCCGAGGTTCAGGTGGTGGGCGTGTGTGATCAGGACACCTCACGTGCTCGGGAGGTGGCCAAGCGTCATGGGGGCTGGGAGGTCTACTCGGATGTCCTGGCGATGCTGGAGGAAGCGCGCGCCGACGTGCTGGATATCATCACGCCGCCCTCTTCACACCTGGCCTTGATCCGCCTGGCGGCGGAGCGCGGGGTGAACGTGATCTGCCAGAAGCCGTTCTGCAAAAGCCTGGAGGAGGCGCGCCAAGCCGCCGCCCTGGCCGAGCAAAGCGGGATCGAACTGATCGTTCATGAAAACGTCCGGTTTCAGCCCTGGTACGAGGAGATCCAGCGGCAGATCGCCGCGGGCAGGCTGGGGCAGATCTATCAGGCGACGTTCCGGCTGCGCCCTGGAGATGGACAGGGGCCGCAGGCCTATCTGGAGAGGCAGCCGTACTTTCAGAAGATGGAGCGGTTTCTGATCCACGAGACCGGGATACATTGGATCGACACCTTTCGTTATCTCTTCGGCGAGGTGTCCGCTGTCTATGCCGAACTGAGGCGCCTCAACCCGGCTATCGCCGGTGAGGATGCGGGGCATGTCATCATGGAGTGTGCCGGTGGGGTTCGCGCCGTTCTGGATGGCAACCGGCTGTCCGATCATTGCGCCGAAAACCGGCGGCTGACCATGGGCGAAATGACCATCGAAGGAAGCGAGGGTGTGCTGGTGCTGAGAGGCGATGGCAGCCTGGGTTACAGAAGGCACGGGGAGAATCTGTGGCAGGATATCGACTATGAGTGGGTGGATCACGGTTTTGGCGGGGACTGCGTCTATCGGTTCAGCCGCCGTGTGGTGGATGGCCTGATGGGGCGGTCGAGGTTGGCAAATACCGCGTCTGACTATCTCGCCAACATGAACATCGAAGAGGCTGTCTACACCTCTGCCAGAGAAGGCAGGCGGCTTCGTGTGTCCAGTGACGTCTGTGGAAGCTGAGGATTTGCAGCGATGAACTCAAGAGACACGTCTTCTCGATCCGTGCCGGCGAGCAGGGGCGAGGGGCCTCCGGGGGACAAGCTGTCGCTGCCGGAAAAGGCGTACTACGAGATAAAGCGTCGGATACTCGACAACGAGTTTTCCTCGGGATCCTTCCGCCTCGAGAAGGAGTTGGCGGAACTGCTCGACATGAGCCGGACGCCCGTTCGAGAGGCAATGATTCGGCTGGCCAATGAAGGGCTGGTGGAAATCAGGCCGCGCCACGGTATGCGAGTGTTGCCGGTATCGGCCGAGGATATGGTCGAGATATACGATGTGTTGACGGCGCTCGAGACCCAGGCGGTCGAGTTGCTGGCACGACGCGGATTGTCCGACCAGGAGCTCGGCCAGTTGATGGATGCGGTGGATGAAATGGACGATGCCCTGGCCGATGACGACCTGACCCGCTGGGCAGCGGCGGACGAGCGATTCCATCTGCTGCTGGTGGAGTTGTGCGGCAATCGCCGCATCGCCACCATCGTCAACACCTATTGGGATCAGTCCCACCGTGTGCGCATGTTGACCCTGGGACTACGGCCACGGCCGACGTCATCGAACAACGACCATCGGGCCGTTGTCCAGGCCATTCAGAATGGTGACGTCATCGCCGCCAGGGACCATCACCGGGAGCACCGGGTAAATAGCGGCAGGATGCTGGTGGAGCTACTCGACAAGTACGGTCTTTCTTCGATCTAGGCGTGTGTCGCGATACGAAAACCGGGAGCGCATTGCGCTCCCGGTTTCGTTACACCAGCGCGTAGCCCAGCGCCACGAAGCCGAGGCTGGTGACGGTTGCCCCGATCACGGTGTAGGGCAGCTGGGTCAGGGCGTGCTGCATCGGCAGGACGCCGCTGCCCTGGGATGACAGTACCGAGGAGTCCGAGAAGAAGCAGGCGTGGCTGCCGAAGCTCGAGGCCGACAGCAGGGCGCCCACCACCAGTGGCATCGACACCTCCATATGGGCGGCCATCGGGATCACGATGGGGATCGAGATCACGAACACGCCCCAGGACGATCCGGTGGCAAATACCACCACCGCCATGGAGATAAAGACGATGGCCGGCAGCAGCGCCGGGGTGATGTAGGGCGCCAGGGCGTCGATCATGAACTGGGTCATGCCGAGCTGGTCGTTGACCTCCTTGAGCACGAAGCCAACGGCGACGATGGCCAGCGGCAGCATCATGGTGCGAAAGCCGTCCATGATCGAGTCCATCAGGCTCGAGAAGGTGGACAGGCGCTGCACCAGGAACAGCACGATGGTGAACAGGGTGGCGGCGATGACGCCCTTGAGCAGGTCGATCTCGAAGTAGGCGCTGGCGCCGATCAGCACCGCCATCGGGGCGACGAAGTTGAACAGGCCAAGCCAGGGGTTGCCACGCGGGGTGTCGTCGCCAAGCGGCTCATCCGGGGCGCCGTCGGGAATCGTCTGGCCGGCGCGGGCGCGGGCCTCGGCGGTCTTCATCGGGCCAAGGTCAGGCACGATGCTCATGGCCACCAGAAAGACCAGGCCCATGGCGACCCAGCCATACAGCATGTAGGGAATCGACTGGATGTACAGCCACATGCCGGGGCCATCAGTGGCGCCGTTGGTTTCCAGCAGCTCGGCAAAGTACACCGCCCAGGTCGAGATCGGCACCAGGACGCAGATCGGGGCGGCGGTGGAGTCGACGATATAGGCAAGCTTTTCCCGCGATACGCCGAAACGGTCGGTCAACCGCTTCATCGCCGCCGAGGTCGCCAGCGCATTGAGGTAGTCGTCGATGAAGATCAGGAGTCCCAGTACCGCAGTGCACAGCAGTGACTGACGGCGGGTCTTGACCAGGCGGCTCATGAAGTGGCTGAAGCTCAGGGTGCAGCCGGACTTCTCGAGCATGGCGATAAAGCCACCCATCAGGCCGCATACCAGGATCAGCCAGGCGATGGTCTCGTTCATCATGACCGACAGCGAGACGTCGGCCAGGGCACCGATATAGTCGCTCGGCTCGATCAGGATAAGCCCGGACAGCGCGCCGATTGCCAGGGCCTCCAGGGTCCTGTGGGTGGCAATCGCCACCACCAGCACGATAAGCGAAGGCACCAGGCTGATCCAGCCGAAGGGGGTGCCGGCTTCGTGGTGGAAGGTCAGGCCGGCCACCAGGGCAATAAGGCCTGCGACCATGGCAAAGGTGCGACCCTTGCCTTTCTGGCTGGGCTTGCCTGGGGCGAAGGGATGGGTGGACGGTGCGTTGGTCTGGGTCATGGCGTCACCTCCAGTGCGAGGCCTGGATCGATGACAAGGGGCGTTGTGGTTGTCATGAGGGAGGTACCCGTGATTGCTGTGAGTTATATCGGGTTGTTGAGGTCTTGCGTTCGTGCCGGGCGAGCGCACAGGGCGTCCCTGCCCGGTACGGGAGTCCGGGGCGTTAGCGTCGTGATTTCCCGCGCTCAGACGTGGCGCAGGTACCAGTCGTACTCCAGGCGACTGACGCTTTGCATGGCCAGTTCGCGCTCGGCGCGACGGTTGGCCAGAAACACCTTGAGAAACGCCTGGCCGAAGGCTTCTCCAAGCGGTTCGCTGTGCTCCAGCAGGTCGAGGGCCTTTGACCAGCTGTTGGTCAGGGTGGGCTCGTACTGGCGGTAGGCGTTACCAGTGACGGGCTCCCCCGGCGAGACAGCGGTATCCAGACCGTGACAGACCGAGGCCAGCAGGGTGGCCAGCAGCAGATAGGGGTTGGCATCGGCTCCGGCTACTCGATGTTCTACCCGGCGGGCGGCGTTGGCTCCAGAGGGGATCCGCAGTGCCACCGAGCGGTTATCGTAGCCCCAGGTCGGCGTCATCGGCACATAGAGGCCGGGCTGAAAACGTCGGAAGGAGTTCAGATTGGGCGCGAACAGCGCCATCGAAGCAGGCATCAGCTCCATCAGGCCACCGATGGCATGACGCAAGGCAGGGGTCCCCAGCGGGTCGCCATCGCTGTCGGCGAAGACATTGTCGCCGCTTTCGTCGATCAGGCTCATGTGGACGTGCATGCCGTTGCCGGCCTCGCCGCCGTAGAGCTTGGCCATGAAGGTGGCCTCGAAACCGTGGCGCAGTGCCACGCCCTTGATCAGGCGCTTGAGCAGCACCGCGCTGTCGCAGGCCTTCATCACGTCATCGCCGTGGATCAGGTTGATCTCGAACTGCCCCGGGGCGCATTCCTTGAGCGCGGTGTCCAGCGGCAGTTGCTGTAGCTGGGCGGCGGCGTGCACCTCCTCGAGGAAGTCGGCGTACTCGTCGAGTTCGTTGATCGAATATAGCTGGCTATCGCTCGCCCGCTCGCCGCTGGCCGGGGAACGGCAGGGCTGGGCCATACCCATCTCGTCGCGTTGGCGATCGACCAGATAGAATTCGAGCTCCAGCGCGACCACCGCCTTGAGGCCGCGCTCGGCCAGTCGCTCGACCTGGCGCGCCAGCACGTTGCGGGGATCGGCGAAGAAGGGGCCGTCCTGGTCGTCGCGCATGTTCATCAGCAGTTGCGCCTGGCGTCCCTTGCGCTGCCAGGGTGTGACCATCAGGGTGCCGGGAATGGGACGGCAGACCTGATCGCGATCGCCGATGTCGAGTCCCAGCCCGGTTTCCTCGACGGTATTGCCGGTGATGTCGAGGGCGAACACCGAGCCGGGGAGCTGGATGCCGCTTGCGTAGGCCTTTTCGAGGTTGTCACGGGGGATGCGCTTGCCGCGCAGCACGCCGTTCATGTCGCTGATCAGCAGGTCTACGCTGTCGACCTCGGGATGTCGGGCCAGAAAGTCGCGAGCTTCGTCGACGCTGGGGGTGCCCATGCTGTCACCTTTTGTTGGTTCGTTGTGATGTGGCTAGTGTTTCGCTGACCGGGCCATGGTGTCAAATTATTTACGCGTAGAGGTGAGGGGCATGTCGAGGAGTCGGGCGGTCTTTAGTTTTATAAAAGTCAATAAAAACATATTGTTGTTAGTCTTTCTGTCAAGATTTTCCGCGTCGGGCTTGGCAAGAAAATCCGACCAGGGTATGTTGAGGAAACCATAACAACGGATAGAGCTGCGAGGAGTTCGATGAACAATCGTCCGCTGGTTGGCGTCATCGCCTGCCGTCGAGAGGTCGAGGGTCACCCGGCCCACATGGTGACCGACAAGTATCTGCGCGCCCTGCGTGACTACGGTCTTGAACCGATCATGCTGCCGGTGTGGCAAGGGCAGGGTCAGGAAGATGCCCGGGCGCTGCTGGCGCGCCTCGATGGACTGGTGCTGACCGGCAGCTACACCAACGTACTGCCCGAGCGCTACGGTGCTGAACGCGAACCGGAGAATACCCGGGACGACGTGGATCGCGACGCCGCCGCCATGAGCTGGGTGCCGCTGGCGCTGGAGCAGCAATTGCCGCTCCTGGGCATCTGTCGAGGATTTCAGGAGCTCAACGTGGCCTTCGGCGGCAGCCTGCACCAGGCGGTGCAGCGGGTGCCGGGGCGGCTCGATCACCGCGAGCCGGAGGGTGAAAAGGCCGAGCAGTATGCGCCGGTACACGACCTCGAGATTCAGCCAGGCGGCCGTCTGGCCGCGCTTTACCCCGAGGCCAGCGCCCGGGTCAACTCGCTGCATCAGCAGGGTGTCGATCGACTTGGTGAGGGGCTGCGCGTCGAGGCGCTGGCGCCGGACGGGCTGGTGGAGGCCATCTCGGTGGCTGACGCGCCGGGGTTCACCCTGGCGGTGCAGTGGCATCCGGAGTGGGAGCCCCAGTCCCATCCGCTGTATGACGCCATCTTCAAGGGCTTTGCTGCTGCCTGTGCGACGCACTAGGGCTTGTCTGAAAAGTGCCTGCACTCGGTAATACGGCGTTAAAAATCGGATCAAAATGCTCATTTACACCCCGTAAACTGCGCTTTCTCACCGATTTTTGCCTTGTCTAACCTTCGCTCGTCGACTTTTCGGACAGCGCCTAATGTCCTGGGCGTCGGCGTCGTGCCGAGTTGGTCAATGACGTCAGCCAGGCGGTGTGTTTGACGCTGAGTTCTGCCTGCTTCGATGAATACTGTGCCGACTTACCACTGTCGGTGGGGAAAAGCTGTCCGCTGCCTCGACAGGCATAGAGATCCTTCTATGCTCAAACGGTGAGGATCGCCCCTGATGCTCGCAGTTGGATGCCCCCTCTCAAGGAATCGAAGGAGAAGACCATGGTGATCAAGCGTTCGTCTTTGATGCTGGTGCTTGCGGGTTCGCTGCTGTCTCTGAGCGCGGCGACGGCCCTGGCGGAGTCTAGTGCCCAGGATGAGCATCGCCAGGAAATGGAAGAGCAGGCGGCCAGTTCTCAGCCCGGTGAGGGCATGATGGATCAGACCAACGAGACCTTGCTGGAAGGGTCCGCCGCGGCTACCGAGAAGCGTCAGCAAATGCTCGAGGGCACTTCGGACCCGGGCAATGCCGAGGGCAAGATGGATGGCTACAACGCCGAACTGCTCGAAGGCAGTGCGGCCGCCACCGAAAAACGTCAGGAGATGATGAAAGAGCAGGAGTAAGCCTGCGACGGGGTCATCGCCCCAGGTCTCCTGGCGACCCATCACTCAGCAGATGGCAGCGGTGCCGTAGTCACAGGGTCACCACGTCGTGCTGGCACCCTTTGTCAACGTCGTCACAACACCTGAAGTCGTCACAACACCTGAAGTCGTCCCAACGAAAGCGCCGCCCCAGGAGGGCGGCGCTGTCGTTGGGATGGTGGTGGTAGCGGAAGTCGGCACGCTGGACGGAGCGGGCGCTGGCTCGCCAGCGCCCGGAGGCGCTCAGGCGCTGGCGTCGCTGGCCGTCGCTACCTTCGTTGCCGCGGTCGCGCGCTGGCCCAGGGTGAACAGCACCGCGGTCAGGGTGGCGACGCCTCCCGCCAGGCCCAGCCACCAGGGCAGGCCGAAACCGGTGCCGAGTGCGCCGAACAGCAGCGCCACGATGCCGACCAGCATGGCGTAGGGTAGCTGCGTCCTGACGTGGTCGATCAGATCACAGCCGCTGGCCATGGCCGCAAGCAGGGTGGTCTCGGCCAGCGGCGAGCAATGATCGCCCCACACCGCGCCGGCCAGCACTCCCGCCACCGAGGCGTACAGCAGCGGCATGCCTTCGGCGGTGCCGGCCATGCCATTGTGCTCGAGTACGGCCCAGGCCAGCGGTACCACCAGCGGCATCATGATGCCCATGACACCCCATGACGAACCGGTGGCGAAGGCGGTGAAGCCGGCCAGGCCGAAGATCACCGCCGGCATCCACTGCGGTGACAGGCTATCGCCCAGCACCGTGACCAGAAAGTCACTGGTGTGCAGGTCCTCGTTCACGCTCGCCAGTGCCCAGGCCATCATCAGGATGGTGATGGGCAGCAGCATCGACTTGACGCCCTCGAACCAGTAGTGGGCGGTTTCGGTCATGCTCATCAGTCGCTGCGCCTGGGTCATGATCACCGCCGTCACGCAGGCCGCCAGCGAACCCCACATCATGGCGCTGAACGAGTCGCCCTCGCCGAAGATGTCGCGCAGCTGATGGTCGCCGCCGCCGAGGGCATCGAGACCGGTGGCGTAGATCCCGCCCAGGGTGATCGCCACCAGCACGATCATCGGTATCACCGCGTTCAGCGCCCGGGTGGGAATGCCTTCCTTGGTGGGGATGTCGGCTTCCTCGACGATGGCTTCCCGGCTGCTCATTGCCTGGCGGGCGCCGGGCTCGGACAGTGCCTTGCGCTCGGCGGTGAGCATTGGGCCGAAGTCACGACCGCTCCAGGCCACCAGGAAGACGAAGGCGAGCGCCAGGATCGGATAGGCGTTATAGGGAATGGCGTTGACGAACACCGAGTAGGCGGACTCGTTCCAGTCGTCGATGGCATCCATCGCCTCGCTGATCAGCCCGACCTGAAAGCCGATCCAGGTGGTCACCAGCATGATCGCGGACACCGGTGCGGCGGTACTGTCCACCAGGTAGGCCAGCTTGGCCCGCGAGATCCTCACGCGGTCGGTGATATGGCGCATGGTGTTGCCGACGATCAGAGCGTTGGCGTAGTCGTCGAAGAAGATGGCCAGACCCAAAAGTGCGGTGGAATTCTGCGCCTGGCGTCGTCCACGGATCACTCGCGCGATGCGCTCGGCGATGCCGCGGGTGCCGCCGTTGCGCGAGATGATGCCGACCATGCCGCCGATCAGCAGGCAAAACAGCACGATCGACATATGGTCGCTGTCGCTGGCGGCGGACAGCACGTGGACGTTGACCGAGTCACCGAAGGCGCCGAGCAGGGCGCCGGCGTTCATGCCGTGGAGTACCCAGCCGCCGAGTAACAGCCCGGCAAACAGCGCCAGGATGACCTGGCGGAAGGCCAGCGCCAGGGTGATGGCGGTCAGGGCAGGCAATAGCGAGAGCCAGGCGGGAACAGGGTCGAGTTCGAGGGTGGCGGCGGGGGTGTTGGAGGCGTCGTAAAGCGACAGGGTTAGAGGGCCGTCGGTGACGGTCAGGCTGAGCGTCGCGACCCCGTCGGAGTCGACCTCGAGCGGATGGCGTCGATTACCGTCGTCGATGTACCAGAGGCGGTCGGGATCAAGCCCGCTGGCCTGGACCTCGGTGGCGACCCCTTCGAGCAGGATATCCGGGCCGGTCAACTGGGGGGCTGCCTGGGCGGTGGAAAGGCTCGCCCACAGCAGCAAGAGCGACAGCAGGAGCAAAGGCACGCATCGGGTTTTTCGCCGACCCGTCGGCGAAGGACATGGTGGTTTCATGGTGACCCCGGTTGTTGTTGGAGGGTGTGGAGAGCGCCGTTTGGCGTCAATGAAAGTTGGTCGTTTGGTCGGTGGTTGTCAATTTTTTTTGTGGCTAAAAATAAAAAATATCGACATTGTACGATGGTCGTGGACGGTAAATCAGTAGCTTATGGTTTTTTTATGAGGAAATGCTGCGCCGGGCTTGGCTTTCACGAGAAGGGTGGTTATGTTGAGTAAACCATAACAAAGCAACTCACCAATATCGGGAGACTTGGCCATGACCTCGCCAGGCGCCGCACGGCTCAAAGAGCTCGATCGCGAACACCATCTGCACCCCTTCACCGACTTCAAGGCGCTCGGGGAGGAAGGCAGTCGTATCATCGTTGACGCCGAGGGGGTCTACATCCAGGACGCGGATGGGCATCGCATCCTCGATGGCATGGCGGGGCTCTGGTGCGTCAACCTCGGCTATGGGCGTCAGGAGTTGGTGGACGCCGCCAGCGAGCAGCTCACCCAGCTGCCGTACTACAACAATTTCTTCAAGACCACTCATCCACCGGCGGTGGAGCTTGCCGAGACCCTGTGTCGACTGGCACCGGCGCACATGAACCGGGTGTTCTTCACCGGTTCCGGCTCCGAGGCCAACGACACCGTGCTGCGGATGGTGCGTCGCTACTGGGCGCTAAAGGGCCAGCCAGACAAGCAGTGGATCATCGGTCGCGAAAACGGCTATCACGGCTCCACCGTGGCCGGCATGAGCCTGGGCGGCATGGCGCCGATGCATGAACAGGGTGGTCCCTGTGTGCCGGGTATTACCCACATCCGTCAGCCTTACTGGTTCGGCGAAGGGCGAGATCAGACTCCGGAGGCCTTCGGTCGTGCCTGCGCCGAGGCGCTCGAGGCGCGTATCCAGGAGCTGGGGTCCGACAAGGTCGCGGCCTTTATCGCCGAGCCGGTACAGGGTGCCGGCGGCGCCATCATTCCCCCGGACAGCTACTGGCCGGCGATCAAGGAGGTGCTCGAGCGCCACCAGATCCTGCTGGTAGTCGACGAGGTGATCTGTGGTTTCGGGCGTCTGGGCGAGTGGTTCGGCAGCGTCCACTACGACCTCAAGCCCGACCTGATGCCGATCGCCAAGGGGCTGTCCTCCGGCTACCTGCCGATCGGTGGCGTACTGGTCGGTGATCGTGTCGCCGACACCCTGATCGACGAGGGCGGCGAGTTCTACCACGGCTTCACCTACTCGGGGCATCCGGTGTGCGCCGCGGTAGCGCTCAAGAACCTTGAGTTGATGCAGGCCGAAGGCGTGGTCGAGCGGGTGCGTGATGATCTGGGGCCTTACCTGGCGACGCGCTGGAAGTCCCTGGAGTCCCACCCGCTGATCGGCGAGGCGCGCTCGCTGGGTCTGATCGGCGCCCTGGAGATCGTCGCCGACAAGGACAGCGGCAAGCGCTTCGACAAGTCGCTGGCGGTGGGCAACCTGTGTCGCGATATCTGCTTCGAGACAGGCCTGGTGATGCGCTCGGTGGGAGACACCATGGTCATTTCACCGCCCCTGGTGATCAGCCACGACGAAATCGACGAACTGGTGCGTCTGGCCCGGGAGGCGCTGGACGAGACGCTGCGCCGGCTGACCGCCCAGGGCGTCGAGATCACCGCCGCCGAGGAGGCTGATGCATGAGTCGTCCCCTCGACAAGGCTGGCTGGAAGGCCCTGGCCGACACCCTGACGGCGCGGCTGGAAACCCGCGCCTATATCGATGACCGCTTCGTCGATGCCGCCGGCGGCGAGACCTTCGAGACCATCAACCCCGCCACGGGGGAAGTGCTGGCGCGGGTCGCAAGCTGTGATCAGGCCGATGCCGAGCTGGCGGTTGCCCACGCCCGGCGCGCCTTCGATGGTGGTGAATGGTCGCGCCTGGCGCCGACCCGGCGCAAGCGGGTGCTGCTGCGGCTGGCCGAGCTGATGGAGGCCCACCGCGACGAACTGGCGCTGCTCGACACTCTGGACATGGGCAAGCCGATCTCCAGTGCGCTGGGTGACATGGCCGGCGCCATCGGTGCGATGCGTCACCAGGCCGAATCCATCGACAAGCTCTACGGTGAGGTCGCGCCCACCGGCGAAGAGGCGCTCGCGCTGGTGCTGCGCGAGCCGATCGGGGTGGTGGCTTCCATCGTGCCCTGGAACTTCCCGATGATGATGACCGCCTGGAAGATCGCACCGGCCCTGGCCGCCGGCAACAGCGTCATCCTCAAACCGTCGGAGAAGTCGCCACTGTCGGCGCTGCGTCTGGCTGCCCTGGCCCAGGAGGCTGGCCTGCCGCGAGGCGTGCTGCAGGTGTTGCCGGGCTATGGTCACACCGTGGGCAAGGCGCTGGCACTGTCGATGGACGTCGACTGCCTGGCCTTCACCGGCTCCACCGCGGTCGGCAAGCAGCTGATGCAGTACGCCGGTCAGTCGAACCTCAAGCGGGTCTATCTGGAGTGCGGTGGTAAGAGCCCCAATCTGGTGTTCGCCGACTGCAAGAATCTCGCCCAGGTGGCGCACCACGCCGCCGAGGCGATCTTCCACAACCAGGGGGAGGTGTGTATCGCCGGTTCGCGGCTGCTGGTCGAGAACAGTGTGCGCGAGGCCTTTATCGAGCACCTGCTGGCGGCGGCCGAGTCGATGCAGCCGGGGGATCCGCTGGACCCGTCGAGCTTCATGGGGGCGATTGTCGATGCGACCCAGCACCGCCGCATCCTCGACTTCATTCGCCAGGGGCAGGAAGAAGGCGGACGGCTGCGTGCCGGCGGCGAGGCGTTCGACGGGCCGGGGCTGTTCATCCAGCCGACGGTGTTCGACGGTGTCACCGAGGACATGACGATCGGGCGTGAAGAGATCTTTGGCCCGGTGCTGTCGGTGTTCGGCTTCGACAGCGAAGAGCAGGCCATCGCCCTGGCCAACGACTCGGTCTATGGGCTGGCCGCCGGGGTGTGGAGTCAGGACGTCGACCGCATCATGCGGGTCAGTCGTCGTCTGCAGTCGGGCCAGGTGTTCGTCAACAACTGGGCAGGCGGGGATCAGAGCGTGCCCTTCGGCGGGGTCAAGCAGTCCGGCAATGGCCGCGACAAGTCGCACCACTCGCTGGCCGAATACACCGAACTCAAGAGCGTCTGGATCGCCTTGAGCTAGACTTCCGGTCCGATGTCATCAACGCGCACTGATGGGAGATGACTCCCTGATTGGCCACGCCTTGCGTGGCCTTTTTTGTGGTTTTCGGGACGGGCCGTGCCTATGAGTCGACGCCGGCGTGTCCGAGCGCCGCTAGAAGGCTCGAGCCGGGGTGGTGCAACTGACCAGATGGCAGGAACTGGGCGGGCGCCGCTAAGCCTACGCCACGGTATTCGCCGCTAGCTAGAAGGCTCGAGCTGGGGTGGTGCAGCTGACTAGCCGACAGAGGGTCTCGCTGGGGTTGCGAAAGCGGTGGGGCACGTTGGTGTCGAAGTAGTACGCCTCGCCGGCACCCAGCACCCGGGTCTCGGCACCGATGGTGATCTCGATCTCGCCCTCGAGCACCACCCCGGCTTCCTCGCCCTGGTGGGTGATCATCTCGCGGCCGGTATCGGTGCCCGGGGGGTAGGTCTCGATCAGAAACGACAGGGCGCGTGACTCGCGGTTGGCGCCCACCAGCTTGAACACCACGTCGCCGCTGCCCATGTCGGTCAGTTCGTCGGCGCTGTAGAACACCTGGTTCTTGCTCTCCAGATCCATGGTGAAGAAGTCGCCGACGCTCATCGGGATGGCGTCGAGGATCTTTTTCAGCGAGCTGACCGAGGGGCTGACCTTGCCCTGTTCGATCAGCGACAGGCTGGAATGGGTTACCCCGCAGCGCTTGGCCAGCTCGCGCTGGGAGATGTTGCGCAGGTTTCGCAGGGCCCTCAGGCGGGTACCGACATCGTCCGACATCGCGGGTTCCTTGGGTAAAGCCAGTGGAAGCCGGCGATGGCGCTGCCATCGCCGGTGGTCGCCGTAGCGCCCATCAGCACAGGGCGTCGAGCTTTTCCTTGAGCAGGGCGTTGACCTGCTGGGGGTTGGCGGTGCCGCGTGAGGCCTTCATCACCTGGCCGACAAAGTAGCCGATCATCTTGCCGCGCTTGTCGGGCTCGGCGTCACGGTACTGGGCCACCTGGGCCGGACTGTCGCTGATCACCTGGTCGACCATGGCCTCGATGGCGCCGGTGTCGGTGACCTGCTTCAGGCCCTTGGCCTCGATGATGGCGTCGGCGCTTTCGCCTTCACCGTTCCACAGCGCCTGGAACACCTGCTTGGCGGCCTTGCCGTTGATGGTCGAGTCGATCACTCGCTTGACCAGGCCGCCGAGCTGCTCGGCGCTGACCGGGCTGTCGGAGATGTCCAGTCCGTCACGGTTGAGCGCGCCGGATAGCTCGCCCTGGACCCAGTTTGCGGCCTGCTTGGCGTCGCCACAGATGTCCTTGACCTGCTCGAAGTACTCGGCCATCTCGCGGCTGGCCGACAGCACCCCGGCGTCGTAGGCGGACAGTCCCAGCTCGCTCTGGAAGCGCGCGCGCTTCTCGGCGGGCAGCTCGGGCAGGCTCTCGCGCAGGTGGTCGACGTAGGCGCAGTCGAGCACCACCGGCAGCAGGTCGGGGCAGGGGAAGTAGCGGTAGTCGTTGGCTTCTTCCTTGGTCCGCATGCTGCGGGTCTCGTCGGCCTCGGGGTCGTAAAGGCGGGTTTCCTGCACCACCTTGCCGCCGTCCTCGATCAGCTCGATCTGGCGCTCGACCTCGTAGGCGATGGCGCGCTCGACGAAGCGGAAGGAGTTGACGTTTTTGATCTCGGCACGGGTGCCGAATTCCTGCTGACCCTTGGGTCTGACCGAGACGTTGACGTCACAGCGCATCGAGCCTTCGGCCATGTTGCCGTCGGAGATGCCGAGATAGGTGACGATGGAGTGGATCGCCTTGAGGTAGGCCGCCGCCTCCTTGGCCGAGCGCATGTCCGGCTCCGAGACGATCTCCAGCAGCGGCGTGCCGGCCCGGTTCAGGTCGATGCCGGTCATGCCGTGGAAGTCCTCGTGCAGCGACTTGCCGGCGTCTTCCTCGAGGTGGGCGTGGTGCACCCGGATGACCTTGTTCTCGCCGTCCTCCAGGCAGATCTCCACTTCGCCGGCGCCGACGATGGGATGGTACATCTGGCTGGTCTGGTAGCCCTTGGGCAGGTCGGCGTAGAAGTAGTTCTTGCGATCGAACACCGATACCTCGGGGATCTCGGCGTGGATGCCGAGGCCGAATTTCAACGCCATCGCCACCGCCTGCTCGTTGAGCACGGGCAGCACGCCGGGCAGGCCCAGGTCAACGGCATTGGCCTGGGTGTTGGGCTCGGCACCGAAGGCGGTGGAGGAGCCGGAAAAGATCTTGGAGCGGGTCGCGAGCTGGACGTGCACCTCGAGACCAATGACGGTTTCCCACTGCATCAGGAGTTCTCCTCGGTCATCTCGGGACGCTTCAAATGCCAGTCGGTGGCCTGCTGGAACTGGTGAGCCACGTTGAGCAGACGGGTCTCGGCGAAGTGGGTGCCGAGGATCTGCAGGCCCACCGGGCGCTTGCCGGCGAAGCCCGCCGGAACGCTGATGCCGGGGATGCCCGCCAGGTTGACGGCGATGGTGTAGATGTCCTGCAGGTACATCGAGACCGGGTCCTTCTGGGCGCCCAGGTCGAAGGCCGGGGTCGGCGCGGCGGGGCCCATCAGCACATCGACCTCTTCGAAGGCGTCGAGGAAGTCCTGTCGAATCAATCGGCGAACCTGCTGGGCCTTCTTGTAGTAGGCGTCGAAGAAGCCTTCGGACAGGGTGTGGGTGCCGATCAGGATGCGTCGCTTGACCTCCTCGCCGAAGCCCTCCGCGCGGGAGCGCTTGTACAGATCGATGAGGTCCTCGGGGTTATCGCAGCGATGGCCGAAGCGCACCCCGTCGTAGCGCGACAGGTTGGAGGAGGCCTCCGCCGGCGCGATCACGTAGTAGGCCGGGATGGCGTAGGCGGTGTGGGGCAGGCTGACCTCGCGCACGCTGGCGCCGAGCGATTCGTAGACCTTGATCGCTTCGCCGATGGCCTGGTTGACGCCGGCATCGAGGCCGTCGCCGAAGTATTCCTTGGGCAGGCCGATCTTGAGGCCGGACAGCGGCGCGCTGAGCTCCTCGGTGTAGTCGGGAACACCGCGGGCCACGCTGGTGGAGTCGCGCACGTCATGGCCGGCGATGACGTTGAGCAGGTGGGCGCAGTCTTCGGCGCTGCGGGCCATGGGGCCGCCCTGATCGAGGCTCGAGGCGTAGGCGATCATGCCGTAGCGCGAGACCCGGCCATAGGTCGGCTTGAGCCCGGTGATGCCGCAGAAGGCTGCCGGCTGGCGGATCGAGCCGCCGGTATCGGTACCCAGTGCCGCCGGCACCAGGCCCGCGGCGACGGCGGCGGCGCTGCCGCCGGAGGAGCCGCCGGGGACGGCGTCAAGATCCCACGGGTTCTTGACCGGGCCATAGAAGCTCGACTCGTTGGAGGAGCCCATGGCGAATTCGTCCATGTTGGTCTTGCCCAGGCTGACCGTGCCGGCGGCCTTGAGCTTTTCCACCACGGTGGCGTCGTAGGGGGCGACGAAGTTGTCGAGCATCTTCGAGCCGCAGCTGGTCTTGACCCCCTGGGTGCAGAAGATGTCCTTGAGTGCCAGCGGCACGCCGGTCAGGCGGCCGGCTTCGCCGCGGGCGCGGGCCTGGTCGGCGGCTTCGGCGGCCTCGAGAGCCTGGTCGGCGGTGACGCTGACGAAGCTGTTGAGTGTGCCGTCGAGGCGGTCGATGCGTCCGAGCAGATCCTGGGTCAGCTCGCGACTGGAGATCTCGCCGGCGTCGAGCGCCTGGCTGATCTCGGTCAGTGTCCTGTCATGCATGGGCCTGGCTCCCTGTATGCGTGAATCCAATGTCGAGAAGGGTGGGGCGCGGGGTCACTCGACGACCCGCGGCACCAGGTACAGGCCATTCTCGACCTGGGGAGCGCAGCGCTGGAAGTGCTCGCGCTGGTCGTTCTCGGTGACCTCGTCGGCGCGCAGGCGCTGGGTGGCATCGAGGGGGTGAGCCAGCGGGGCGACGCCTTCGGTGTCGAGCGCCTGGAGCTGATCGACCATCTCCAGGATCCGGCCGAGATCGTCGTGATAGTGGGCTGCGTCATTCTCAGAAAGGTCGATCCGGGCCAGGTGAGCGGCACGGAGGACCTCGGCGTGTTCAAGCGCCATGATCAATTCCTCGACGGAAGGGGTCCATGAAATGACCGCAGAAGGTACCACATTCGCGCGTCGTCGGGCAGGTCTTGCCGGTCAAGGGAGACGCGCATCACGCTTGCCGCTAGGGGGGGTCAGTGATACCGTTTGCGTCCGCACAGGGTTTCCGGTCTGCACTAGGTATCTTTATCCATGTTCAAACGTTTACGAGGTGTGTTTTCCAGCGATCTGTCGATCGACCTGGGGACGGCCAATACGCTCATCTATGTGCGTCATCGCGGGATCGTCCTGGATGAACCCTCCGTGGTCGCGATTCGGCAGTCCGGCAACATGCGCAGCGTTGCTGCGGTCGGCGCCGATGCCAAGCGCATGCTGGGCCGCACCCCCGGAAACATCACCGCCATTCGTCCGATGAAGGACGGCGTCATCGCCGACTTCACCGTGACCGAGCAGATGCTCCAGTACTTTATCCGCAAGGTGCATCAGAGCACCTTCCTGACGCCGAGCCCCCGGGTCCTGGTGTGCGTTCCCTGCATGTCCACGCAGGTCGAGCGTCGCGCCATCAAGGAGTCCGCCGAGGGCGCTGGTGCCCGTGAAGTCTTCCTGATCGAGGAACCCATGGCCGCGGCCATCGGGGCCGGGCTGCCGGTGGAAGAGGCGCAGGGTTCGATGGTTGTCGACATCGGTGGTGGTACCTCCGAGATCGCCATCATCTCGCTCAATGGCGTGGTCTATTCCGAGTCCATCCGCATCGGCGGCGATCGTTTCGACGAGGCCATCAGTTCCTATGTACGGCGCCACTATGGCAGCCTGATCGGCGAAGCCACCGCCGAGCGCATCAAGGAAGAGATCGGCTGTGCCTATCCGGGCGGCGAGCTGCGCGAAATCGACGTGCGCGGTCGCAACCTGGCCGAAGGCATTCCGCGCAGCTTCACCCTCAATTCCCACGAGATCCTCGACGCCCTGCAGGAGCCGCTTGGCTCCATCGTGTCGGCGGTCAAGAGCGCCCTGGAACAGTCACCGCCCGAGCTTGCATCAGACATCGCCGAGCGCGGCCTGGTGCTGACCGGTGGTGGCGCGCTGCTGCGTGATCTGGACAAGCTGATCGCCGAGGAGACCGGCCTGCCGGTGGTGGTCGCCGATGACCCGCTCACTTGCGTGGCACGTGGTGGCGGCAAGGCGCTGGAGATGATCGATCAGCACACCTTCGAGCTGCTCTCCAGCGACTGACGACGTCTGGCCCAGGACCTCCAGGGAGTCGGCCTATCAAACCGCTGTTCTCGCATGGCTCCGTGCCCGGGTACCGCATGCTGTTGTGTGCGGTGCTCGCGGGCGGGCTGATGTTTGTCGATACCCACTTCACCCGAATGGAATCGGTGCGTGCCCAGTTGTCGACGCTGGTGGCGCCGATCCAGTGGGCCGTCAGTCTGCCCAGTGACGTGCTCAACTGGGGCGCCCTGGCGCTGTCCGAGCAACGCTCGCTGGTGGAAGAGAACGCGCGACTGCGCGAGCAGCTGCTGACCCTGTCCCATCGGGTACAGCGCATGGCCAGCCTGACCGCCGAGAACGTGCGCCTGCGCGAGCTGCTCGACGCCGCCCGGGATCACGAGGTGCCTTACCTCACCGCCGAACTGCTGTCGCTGGATCCCGACCCCTTCACCCACCAGATGGTGATCGATCGTGGCCGCCGCGATGGCGTCTATGTCGGTCAGCCGGTGATGGACTCCTCCGGTATCGCCGGTCAGGTCAGCGAGCTTTCCGCCTACTCGAGCCGCGTGCTGATGCTTACCGATGCCAGTCACGCCTTGCCGATCCAGGTCAATCGCAACGGGCTTCGCTTCATCATCCAGGGTACCGGCAGCTACGACGCGCTGAAGGTGCTGCACGTGCCGGATACCGCCGACATTCGCGTCGGTGACCTGCTGATGAGCTCCGGCCTGGCCGGACGCTTTCCTGCGGGTTATCCGGTGGCCAGGGTCAGCGACGTCAGTCACGATCCTGGCGAGCCCTTCGCCACGGTCAGCGCCGCTCCCGTCGCCCAGTTGCAGCGCTCGCGTCACTTCCTTCTGCTGTTTCCGCCGGAGCCTGCGCTCGACGTCTCGCGAGGACGCTGGCACCCGGAACTGGACCCCGAGGCCGTCGAGGCAGCCCGCCGCCTGGGTGAGCTGTTGACGCCCCCCGAGCAAGACGAGGAGGACGACTGATGGCCGCTACCCCTCGCGTCAGCCTGGTGTGGGTATGGTTGACCCTGTCTCTGGCGCTGTGTCTGCAGGTCATGCCCATGGCCGACGGCTGGCAGGTCTGGCGGCCCGACTGGCTGGGCCTGATGCTGTTGTACTGGTGCATGGCACAGCCCGACCGGGTGGGCGTCTTTCATGGTTTCGTGCTGGGCCTGCTGCTGGACCTCATCGAAGGGGCGCCGCTCGGGCAGAGCGCGCTGACGCTGTCGTTGCTGGCCTTCCTCTCGGCGCTGGTATATCCCCGCTTCAGGACCTACTCGCTGCTCCAGCAGGCGGTGCTGATCTTCGTCCTGCTGGGACTGGTGCAGTTGGTGGAACAGTGGCTGCGTACCCTGTTCGGCCCGTTTTCCATGCACCTGTCGTTTCTGATGCCATCGTTGATCGGGGCGGCGCTGTGGCCTTGGCTGGCGACCCTGTTCAAGGCCATCGGCCGGCGTTCCGCCAAGACCTGAATCCCTCATGACCTGAGCCCCCACGAAAGCGTTGGAGACGCAAGCAATGAGTGAGCCCCTCGATGCTGATGTGAATTCCCCGGTGCTGCGCCTGGCCTCTGCCTCGCCCCGGCGGCGTGAGCTGCTGGCGAGCATCGGTGTGGCGGTGGAGATCGCGCCGGTGGATATCGACGAGACGCCGCATCCTGATGAAGCGGCCCGGGATTACGTCGCCCGCCTGGCCCGGGCCAAGGCCGTGGCTGGGGCAGAAGCCGAGACTGGGTCTGAGTCCAGGTCCAGGCGTGAGACGGGCCTCGACTTGCCGGTGCTGGGCTCCGACACGTCGGTAGTGCGCGACGGCGAGATTCTCGGCAAGCCTGTCGACGCCGAGGACGCCTTTGTCATGCTGCGCTCGCTGTCCGGGCGCTGGCATCAGGTGATGACCTCGGTGGCGGTCAGCGGACCCGCCGGGGTGCTCGAGGCAACGGTCGTCAGCGATGTGCTGATGCGTGAGCTCCAGGGCGACGAGATTCGCAACTACTGGCGCACCGGTGAGCCTGCCGACAAGGCAGGCGGTTACGCCATCCAGGGGCTCGCCTCGATCTTCGTCGAGCGCGTCGAAGGCAGCTATTCCGCGGTGGTGGGGCTGCCGCTCTACGAGACGGCGAGCCTGCTGCGCCGACAGCGCGTGCCTGTGTGGAACGGCGCTTTATTGTGACTGTGTCGTGAGGCTGTCGTGAGGGTGGCGTGAAGGTGTAGTGGCGCCGCCGCTCGACGAGACGGCGAGCCACCCGCTGGGCCACCGGCAGGCGTGTGCTGCTTCAGTCGAGCCGGACGGGAGGTCCGGCGCCAGCGCCATCGCAACCGCCAGCGGCTATGTCATAATGGCGCGAGACATCAAAGGACAAGGACTGCCGAATGAGTGGTGAAGTACTCATCAACCTGACGCCCATGGAAACCCGCGTGGCCGTGGTGGAGAACGGCGTGCTGCAGGAGGCCTTCATCGAGAGGGCCAGGCGTCGTGGCATCGTCGGCAATATCTACCAGGGCAAGGTGGTGAGGGTACTGCCCGGCATGCAGGCGGCCTTTGTCGATATTGGCCTGTCTCGTGCAGCCTTCATTCACGCCCACGATGTCGGTGAGCACAGCGCCAACGGTGATGACCAGCCGTCCATCTCGCAGCTCTTGCATGAAGGCCAGTCGCTGGTGGTTCAGGTCACCAAGGACCCCATCGGCTCCAAGGGCGCTCGCCTGACCACCCACTTGTCGGTGCCGTCGCGCTACCTGGTGTACATGCCGGACTCGCCTCATAACGGCGTGTCCCAGCGCATCGAGGACGAGACCGAGCGCGAGCGCCTGCGCGGTCTGGTCGAGGAAGCCGCGGCCGAGCAGCAGATCGAGGTCACCGGTGGCTTTATCGTGCGCACCGCCGCCGAGGGCGTGACGCTCGAGGAGATGGTCGCCGACATGCACTTCCTGCTGCGGCTATGGCGCAAGGTCAGTGAACGTCGGTTGACCGCGCCGGCGCCCAGCGTCATCTACGACGATCTGCCATTGTTCATGCGCACCCTGCGCGACGTCATGCGCGACGATATCGAGAAGGTGCGCATCGACTCCCGCGAAAACCACGTCAAGCTGGTCGAGTTCGCCGAGGAGTTCATGCCCTCGGCGGTGGGACGCATCGAACATTACGCCGGCGAGCGACCGATCTTCGACCTGTACAGCGTCGAGGACGAGATCCAGAAGGCGCTGGCGCGCAAGGTCCAGCTCAAGTCCGGCGGCTACCTGGTGATCGACCCCACCGAGGCGATGACCACCATCGACGTCAACACCGGCGCCTACGTCGGTCACCGCAACCTCGAAGAAACCATCTTCAAGACCAACCTCGAGGCGGCCACCGCCATCGCCCGTCAACTGCGTCTGCGCAATCTCGGCGGCATCATCATCATCGACTTCATCGACATGGTGGACACCGAGCACCAGCGCCAGGTGCTGAGGATGCTCGAGAAGTCGCTGGAACGGGATCACGCCAAGACCAAATGCACCGGCGTCACCGAGTTGGGGCTGGTACAGCTGACCCGCAAACGCACCCGTGAAAGCCTCGAGCAGACTCTGTGCGAGCCGTGTCCTTCCTGCCAGGGCAGGGGCACCCTCAAGACGCCGGAATCGGTGTGCTACGAGATCTTTCGCGAGATCCTGCGTGAAGAGCGCGCCTACAACGCCGAAACCTACGCGGTGCTGGCCTCCCAGGCGGTGGTGGATCGACTGCTCGACGAGGAGTCGGCAGCGGTCGCAGATCTCGAGGAATTTATCGGCAAGACCATTCGTTTTCAGGTCGAGACCCACTATTCCCAGGAGCAGTACGACATCGTGCTGATGTGATCCGATGAGGCCGATCCGCCTGCTGACTCGCTGGTTGTTGACGCTGGTGGCGGTAGTGCTGGCGATGGCCGCGCTGCTGTCGCTGGTGCTGCGCGTGTCGCTGGGCCAGGTCGATCGCCTCGAGGATCGACTGGTCGAGATGATAGCGTCGCGCTTCGAGGCGGAGACCCATCTGGTGAGTCTCGAAGGCAGTCTGCACGGCCTCGACCCCGGCTTGACCCTGGACGGGCTGCGACTCGAGGCCGAAGACGCCACGGGCAGCTATCCGTTGTTGCAGGTCGAGCGCGGTGAAGTGCGCCTGGACACCCTGGCGAGCCTTGACGAGGGGCTGCCGGTGGTCGACAAGGCCCACTTCCAGGGCGTCACCCTCCACCTTTATCAGGACCGCGAACGTCGTTGGCTGTGGCCACAGCCGGCGCGTATCCCCCCCGAACTGATGCCCGAAGGGCAGTTTGACCTCGAGCGTCTGGACTTCTGGGTCGGCGTCATGCTGCGCCAACGTGCCTGGGTCGATGACCTGCGCGTGGTGCTGCACGGGCGCCGCGAGGTGACCACCCTGCATGCGCCGCGGCTGTTGATGACCGGCGATGAGATGCGCACCCATATCGAGGGTGAGGTATTCATCGAGGATCGCGACGCCGAGGCCATGGAGATCGTCATGGCCTTGACGCCGGGCAGTCGCGAGGCGAGCAATTTCAGCGCCGCCCTGCAGGGCACCATGCAGCTCGACAGCCTGACCGGCTTGTCACGACTGATCGGCATCGAGGACGTGCTGCGTTTCGACGAGGCCAGCGGGGACGCCACCGTCTGGGCGCGCTGGGACAATGGACGCCTGGCGGATGTGCGCCTCGATGTACTGGCACCGCGCCTGGCGCTCAATCAGCGCGACGAGATGGCGACAGCCGTCGCCCAGGAGATGGGCGAGGGCTCGCCTGGCGGCATCGTGCTCAATGGGGCCGAATTGCGCGGTCAGTGGCTGAGACGCGACGTCGATGACTGGGAGGCCTGGTTCGAGGGTGACGCCGAAGACGTGAGCTGGACCGGCGACGACGGCGAAACCGCGCCGGAAGGTGGCGCCTTGCCCCAGTACTGGCACGTGGCCAGCCGCGAAAACGGCTGGTGGGCCAACGCCAGCGGCTTCGAGTTGGGCGCACTGGCGCAGTGGCGTGAGCGTCTGCGCCTGCCTGAGGGCCTGGCTCGGGCGGTGGACGCCTTGAAGCCCCGCGGTCAGGTGACCGGGCTGGGCTTTGGCAGGCTCGATGACGAGTGGCGTGCCCGGGTCAGCGCGCTGGGGGTCGAGGTCGACCCCTGGGAGAGTGCGCCCGGCGGCGGCCCGCTGGATGTCTGGGTGGAAGCCGACGGCACCCGTGGTCGAGTGGACTTCGTCGACGCTGGCCAGGCATCGATGCATTTCCCTGAGCTGTTTGCCGCCCCCATGCAGCTCGACTACGCCACCGGCGAGGTGATCTGGTCCTACGACGGGCCGCGCAGCTTCGTCAGTGGACGCGACCTCAAGGTCGGCTGGCGCGACGCCGAGGTGGAAGGGGGCTTTGGTCTGGCCATCGCCGCCGATCGTCGCGGCGGCTTCGGTCTTGAGCTGGACATGCGCGACGTCAACGCCCGGGATATCGCCTTGAGCGAGTGGTTGCCGATGCCGCTGTTGCGCAACGATGTGGACGCCGAACTCGCGGACTGGCTGGCCAGTGGTCTGGCCGGGCGGGTGCCCCAGGGGCAGTTGCGCCTGCACGTGCCGCTGCGTGAGCAGGACGACCTCGACAGCGAGAAGCTCGACAGCAGTCTCAGCCTGGATCTGGATATCGTCGAGGGGCGGGTGCCCTACGCCGAAGGCTGGCCGGCGCTTACCAACGTCAGTGGCCACCTGTCCGTCGAGGATGACAGTCTGGAGGCGCGCGTCGACCATGCCGAGAGCCAGGGCGTGAAGACCGAAGGCGCCAGCGTCAAGCTGGCCGACGAGGTACTCAGCGTCGAAGGGCCGCTGTCGGCGTCGCTGACGCAGTTGCTGGCATTTCTCGAAGAGATGCCGGTGGAGGGCGCCGAGGCCGCCACTAACTGGCGCGGTGAGGGTAGTGTGACTGGCCAGTTGTCGCTGTCGCTGCCGATGGCCGACCCGGACGCCCTGGACCTGAAGGTCGAGGCCGACGCCCGGGCGTCGAGGGTCGTGCATCAGGGCACCGAGCTCGAGTTCGAGAACGTCAGCGGTCCCCTGACCTGGTCCCAGCAGGGCGAAGAAGGTGGATTGTCCGGTCGTCTTGAGGGCCAGGTGCTCGGTGGTAGCGTGGCGGCCGACCTTCAGGGCCGCAACGATAGCGTGGCGCTGTCCGGACGCGCCGAAGCGCCGGCGCTGCTGGACTGGGCGGGGCTCGAGCCTGGGGTACTGCTGTCGGGCTCCTTCCCCTGGCAAGGCCGGCTTGAGCTCGATGCCCAGCGTCTGTCGCTGGAAAGCACCCTGGAGGGGCTGTCGATCGCACTACCGGCACCGCTGGGCAAGCGTGCCACCCAGACGGTACCGCTCAAGCTGGACCTGAGCCTCGGCGATTCTCCGGTGTTGAGCGGCCAGTACGGGCGCGATGTCGGCGCCCGTTGGCGCGCCGCCGGGCCCGGCGGCAGCCAGGGTCAGCTGTGGGTCGGTCGGGCGGCACCTGGCGCTTGGCCCGCTGAGCCGGGCTGGTCGGTGCTGGCCTATCTGCAGCGACTCGATCTGGGCGCCTGGGCCGACGCCCTGAAGCCCTTGGCCGGTGCCATGCCGGAAGGCGGCTCCAGTGGCGGCGGCGGGGCGGGACTGTCACGCCTGGAGGCCCGCACCGACTGCCTGAGCGACGGCGATCGTTGTCTGGGCACGCTGACCATCGACGCCAGTCCCCGCTTCAGCCGAGGCGCCAGGCAGTGGCAGGCGGCGCTTGGCGGAAGCCTGGTCGACGGCCAGGTGACCTACCGCCCGGGTGTTGCACAGCCACTGGTGCTCGATCTCGATCGACTGGTGCTGGACAGCTTGATTCCCGAGAGCGGGCAAACGGCGGTTCAGGGTGCCGAGTCCGGCTCTTTGTTCGGTGAGCTTGAAGTCACCAGCGCGCCTGCGGCCTTCCCGCAGCGAGTGCGCGAGCTGCCCGACGGACGTCTCACCATCGACGATATCGTGTACCAGGGCAATCGGGTCGGGCCCTTCAACGGCGCATGGCGTTCCAGCAGTGATCGGCTGTCGGTCGAGCCGGTATCCCTCACCCTGGGCGAGGTCACGGCAGAAGGGTCGCTGGTATGGGAGGCCTCCGGTAGTCAGGCCAGCCTGACGCGCTCGCGACTGGCGCTCACCGGTGGCGATCCCGGGACCGCGCTGGCGGCGCTCGGGCAGGACGTGGCGGTACACGCTGAAAGACTCGACGTGGACAGTCAGCTGGCCTGGCCGGGGGCCCCCTGGCAGTTTGCGCTGGCCCGATCACGCGGTAGCCTGAACGTCGATATGGTCGACGGGACCTTTGCCAATATCAGCTCGCCCTCGGCCAAGGTGGTGGGACTGCTCAACGTCGACAACCTGCTGCGGCGCCTGCGTCTGGATTTCTCGGACGTCACCGGTGAGGGTACCGCCTTCGACCGTGTCAGTGGTGCCGCGACCCTGTATGGTGGAGTGTTGGAAACCGAAGGGCCGATTCGTATCGATGGCCCCGCCACCGACTTTACCCTGGACGGCTCCGCCGACCTGGCGCGACGTCAGCTCGACCTGATGCTCGGCGTGACCGTGCCGGTCAGCAACAACCTGCCGCTGGCAGCCGTGGCCGTAGGGGCGCCCGTCGTGGGCGGTGCCCTGTTTGTGGCCGACAAGCTGTTCGGCGACGTCATCGACCGGGTGACGCGAATTCACTATCTGGTGCAGGGTCCCTGGACCTCGCCCCGGATCACTCTGGAAAGTGCTCAATGACATCTCAAGCTGCATCCTTCGATGAGGCCGTGGCCACCCTGTTGACCCCGGGAGGCCTCGATCTCGGCGGTCTCGACACGGGTCTCCGGCACGCTCTGGGCCCTGGCATCGACTACGCCGATCTGTACTTTCAGCGGACCTGGCAAGAGGGCTGGGTGCTGGAGGACGGCGAGGTCAAGGAAGCCAGCTACAACATCGACGGTGGCGTCGGGGTGCGCTCCATGGCCGGCGAGAAGACCGGCTTCGCCTACTCCAACCAGATCAACGCCGATGCCCTGGCCGAGACGGGCCGCACCGCTTCGGGCATCGTGCGCAGCGGCGCCACCCTGACCCAGGCGCCACGCATCCAGGTCAGTGCCGAGCCGCGCTACGCGGGCATCGACCCGCTGTCAGGGCTGTCGGCCGAAGACAAGGTCGCCATGCTCAAGCTGGCCGACCGGGTGGCCCGGGCTGCCGATCCCAGCGTGTCCCAGGTCAGCGCCTCGCTGTCCGGCGTCTACGAAGTGGTACTGGTCAGCGCCAGTGACGGCACCGTCGCCGCCGACGTGCGCCCGCTGGTGAGGCTCAATGTCAGTGTCATCGCGGTCAAGAACGGCCGGCGTGAACGCGGCAGTGCCGGTGGTGGCGGCCGCTACCCCATGGCGAGGCTGCGCGACGAAGGCGTCGCCGAGACCTACGCCAGGGAAGCGGTGCGTCAGGCGCTGGTCAACCTGGAGGCGACCGATGCCCCCGCCGGACAGATGCCGGTGGTACTGGGGGCCGGCTGGCCCGGCATCCTGCTGCACGAGGCGGTGGGCCATGGCCTCGAGGGTGACTTCAATCGCAAGGGCAGCTCGGCCTTCGCCGGCCGTATCGGCGAGCGAGTGGCGTCGCCCGGCGTTACCGTGGTCGACGACGGCACCCTGATGGATCGCCGTGGTTCGATGTCGGTGGACGACGAGGGCACCCCCAGCCAATGCACCACCCTGATCGAGGACGGCATCCTTACCGGCTACATGCAGGACAAGCTGAACGCCCGCCTGATGGGCATGGCGCCCACCGGTAACGCCCGTCGCGAATCCTTCGCCCATATGCCGATGCCGCGCATGACCAATACCTACATGCGCGCCGGCATGGACGACCCCCAGGACATCATCAAGAGCGTCTCGCGCGGGCTTTACGCGGTCAGCTTCGGCGGCGGCCAGGTGGACATCACCTCGGGCAAGTTCGTGTTCTCGGCGAGTGAAGCCTACCTGATCGAGGACGGTCGGATCACCGCGCCGGTCAAGGGGGCGACGCTGATCGGCAACGGCCCCGAAGCGATGGGCCAGGTCTCGATGATCGGCCACGACATGGAGCTGGACACCGGTATCGGGGTGTGCGGCAAGGAAGGACAGGGGGTGCCGGTGGGCGTCGGTCAGCCGACCCTCAAGCTCGACGAGTTGACCGTGGGTGGCACCCAATCCTGATACAGCCGAGGCAAGCTGGCTGAGCGACAAGGCGGCGCCGACAGAGGTGTCGGCGCCAAGGCGGAGCCTGCAGGACCCAGGCGCTGTCCGAAAAGTCGACGAGCGCAGGCACTCGTCAGACTGGCCCTCGAGCCCGGCGGTTAGATCCCTGCGGTATCACGCAATAGCTTGTAGAGCCGCTTGGCGTTGGTGGGGGGCTTGTTCTGCTCGCGCTCCTTGCGGGCGTTGCGGATCAGCTGACGCAGCGCCTGGCGATCGGCCTGGGGATAGTCTTCGAGGAAGGGTTCGACGGCGTCATCACCTTCTTCGATCAGGCGATCACGCCACTTTTCCAGGCGCAGGAAGGCATGGTCGCGCTGGACCTGGGCCTTCTCGATGTCGTCGAAGACCGCCTGGATGGCCTCCAGGTCTTCCTTGCGCATCAGCTTGCCGACGTACTGCATATGGCGGCGTCTGGCCTCGCGGGCACGAATGCGGTCGGTCTCGTCGATGGCGCGAAGCAGATCGTCCGACAGCGGGAAGCGGGCGCGCTCCTCGGGCTTCATCGCGATGAAGCGCTCGCCCAGCGCCTGCAGCTCGTGCATCTCCCGCTTGAGCTGGGACTTGCTGGGGCGGTCGTCGGGGGAAAGGTCATCCTGGGTCATACCGGGTCCCTGGTGAAGGCATCGGGGAAAATCGAAAAGGCGGTGGTCGCGCCGGGCGCGACGTCCGCGAAAGTATACCAGCCTGTGGCGCCCGAGGCGCCGCAGGATGACAGTCTCAGCCGACCCCTATGGTCGGACAAGGAGTACAAGATGACACAGGCGTTTGATGCCAGAGCCCAGCAGGCGGTGCTGGAAAGTCGTGCCGAGACCGCGCTCGAGCTTGCTCGGCGACTGGGTGCGGATGCCTGCGAGGTCGGCGCCAGCGTCGATCAGGGCACCGGTGTAAGCGTGCGCGAGGGCGATGTGGAGTCGGTGGAGCTATCCCGCGATCAGGGCATCGCCGTCACCGTCTATCTGGGCAAGCGCAAGGGCAGCGCCTCGTCCACCGATGCCAGCGACGCCTCGATCAAGAGCGTGGTCGAGAAGGCCATCGCCATCGCCCGCTACACCGGCGAGGATCCTGCCTCCGGGCTTGCCGACGCCGAGCTGATGGCGACCGAGTTGCCGGATCTCGACGTCCATCACCCCTGGGCGCTGGACACGGACAAGGCGATAGAGCTGGCGCTTGCCTGCGAGGCGGCGGGCCTGGCCGAGCCGGGTATCCGCAGCTCCGACGGCGCCAGCCTGTCGAGCGGCGAGGGCGTTCGCGTCTACGCCAACAGCCATGGTTTTCTCGGCAGCCAGCGCGGCAGCCGTCACTCGCTTTCCTGCCTGCTGATCGCCGAGGACGCATCCGGCATGCAGCGGGACTACGACTACACCAGCGCCCGGGATCCACGGGCGCTGCGTGACCCGGCGGAGGTCGGCCGCAGCGCCGCCGAGCGTACGCTACAGCGCCTCGGGGGGCAGCGCCCCCAGACCGGGCGTTTTCCTGTGATGTTCGACCCGACCCTGGCAAGCGGCCTGATCGGCCACCTGATGTCGGCCCTGGCCGGCGGCGCCATCTACCGCGACGCCTCCTTCCTGTGTGGCCGCCTGGGTGAGACTCTGTTTCCCGAGTGGTTCAGCCTCGCCGAGCAGCCGATGCTGGTGGGTGGCATGGCCAGCAGTCCGTTCGACGGCGACGGCGTCCAGACCCGCAACAATCGCTTTATCGAGCAGGGGCGTCTGGCCAGCTACATGCTGTCGGCCTACAGCGCGCGTCGGCTCGGTATGCAGACCACCGCCAACGCCGGCGGGGCACGCAACCTGCGCCTCGAGGCGCCGCTGGAAAGCCGCGAGGCGCTGCTCTCGAAGATGGATCGGGGCGTACTGGTCACGGAGCTGATGGGGCAGGGCGTCAACGGCGTCACCGGTGACTATTCCCGCGGTGCGGCCGGTTTCTGGGTCGAGAACGGCCAGATTCAGCATCCCGTCGAGGAGTTCACCATCGCCGGCAACCTGGCAGGCATGTTCCAGGGTCTGGTGGGACTGGGGGATGATATCGATACCCGTGGCAGCATCCACAGCGGTAGCTGGTTGATCGATGAGATGACCATCGCCGGTAGCTGACAGTCTCTGGAAACGTCAATTCACTGCTTACTGAATAGTGAGACCTTCGGCGGCCCTCGGGGCCGCCGTTTTCATGCCGTTGAGTCCTTCGTGCCGCGAAGACGCTATGCTGAGCCAGAGGCAGGGCTCTGGCCGCCAGGGCTCGCGACCGACAATCGGGGTGCGGGGATGACAATGAAGCGGTTTTCCTGGCTGCTGCTGGCAATGGCAAGCGGCCTGGTCTCGAACGCAGTGGCAGCGACCGCAGAGGCCACCGAGCCATCCAGCTCGGACGGTGCGGTCAATCTGGATACCTATGTGCGGGCGCAGACCGACACCCACTTCCAGAACTATGCCGATGATGGCTATTTTGGCAGCCTGCGCCATGACCGCGCGCCGTTGCCGGTGGACGCCGAGGTGGTTCGGGTCAATCGGGATATCCTGCACAGCGTCGGCGTCTTTGATCTGGCCTCACCGGTGACCTTCACCGCCCCGGCCAGCGCCACCCGACTGCAGTCCATGCAGGTGGTCAACCAGGACCACTACACCCCGATGATGGCCTACGGCGGACGCGAGATCGTGCTGGATGAAGAGAGCGTCGGTTCGCGCTATGCCTTGGTCATGTTCCGTACCCAGGTGGACGCCGACTCGAGCGCGGACATCGCCGAAGCCAACGCGCTGCAGGATGCCATCGAGTGGTCCCAGGATGACGCGGGAGAGCTGTCATTGCCCGAGTGGGATATGGAGCGGCTGGGCGAGGTAAGAGAGGCGGTGCTTGGTCTGTCGCCCTTTATCTCCGGCAGCCACGGCATGTTTGGCGCCGAAGACAGCGTCGACCCGGTGCGGCATCTGTGGGGGACGGCCGCGGGTTGGCTGGGCCAGCCCATCGAGGACGCCTACTACGTCACCGTCAGCCCGCTTCACAATGATGGCGAGACGCCTCAGGTGCTGATTCTGCCGGTGGACGTGCCGGTTACCGGGTTCTGGTCGGTGACCGTCTACGATGCCAGAGGGCGTCTGATCGAGGGCGCCGAAGGGGCGCACTCCCTGACCAGTGTCGAGGCCGACGCCAACGAGGATGGTTCGGTAACCCTCCACTTTGGCGGCGACCCCCAGGCACCCAACCATCTGGCGATCGCCCCGGGATGGACGTATACCTTACGCTTCTACCGCCCGGCCGAAGCCCTGATCAAGGGCGATTGGCTGCCGCCGTCGCCGACCCCGGTGGGACTACCAGTGCCGGGCTCTGGCTAGATATAAAGCTCGGGCTGGATAGAAAAAGAGGAACGTCCATCCCTGTGGATGGACGCTGTCACCAACACCTGCTGCGCTTCTACCGCCCGGCCGAAGCCCTGATCAAGGGCGATTGGCTGCCACCTTCTCCCACCCCGGTGGAATTGCCGGTGCCGGGCTCGGGCTAGCCCTGAGACGCCTTGAGCGCCTGGTCCAGGTCCGCCATCAGGTCGTCGACATGCTCGATGCCGACAGACAGGCGCACCATGTCCGCGGTGACCCCGGCGGCGGCCAGTTCCTCGTCATTGAGCTGGCGATGGGTGGTCACCGCCGGAATCGCCGAGCAGGTCTTGGCGTCACCGATATTGACCAGTCGAAGGATCAGCCCGAGCGCGTCGTAGAAGCGCACCCCGGCGTCTCGTCCGCCCTTGATGCCGAAGCTCAAGATGCCGGAGGCCTGGCCGTTCATGTAGCGCTTGGCCAGCTCGTGGTCCTTGTGATGTGAAAGGCCAGCGTACTTGACCCAGGACACCGCCTCGTGGCCCTCGAGGTACTCGGCGATGGTCTGGGTGTTGGCACAGATGCGCTCGATACGCAGCGCCAGTGTCTCGAGACCCTGCAGCAGATTCCAGGCGGCCTGGGCGCTGAGGGCCGCCCCCATGTTGCGCAGTGGCACGACCCGGGCGCGGGCGATAAAGGCCGCGTCGCCGACGTCTCGGGTATAGCTGATGCCGTGATAGGAGGGGTCGGGCTCGTTGAGCAGCGCAAAGCGTTCGGCATGGCTGGCCCAGGGGAAGCGACCGGAATCGACGATCACGCCACCCACGGTGGTGCCGTGGCCACCGATATACTTGGTCGCGGAGTGCACCACGATATCGGCGCCGTGTTCGATCGGGCGCCACAGGAAGGGCGTGGCCACGGTGTTGTCGACGATCAGCGGGACACCGTTGTCGTGGGCCACCTGGGCGAGTGCGGCGATGTCCACCACACTGCCCGAAGGGTTGCCGATACTTTCGCAGAACACCGCCTTGGTACGCTCATCGATGCGATCGGCGATGCCGGCGAGGTCGTCCTTGTCGGCGAAGCGGACCTCGATGCCCTGGCGCGGCAGGGTGTGGGCAAAGAGGTTGTAGGTACCGCCGTAGAGTTCGCTGATCGAGACGATATTGTCGCCGCTTTCGGCAAGCGTCTGGATGGTATAGGTAATGGCGGCCATGCCGGAGGCCACCGCCAGGCCCGCGATACCACCTTCCAGGGCGGCCACGCGATTTTCCAGCACCGCGCAGGTGGGGTTCATGATGCGCGAATAGATGTTGCCCTCGACCTTGAGATCGAACAGGTCGGCGGCATGCTGGGCATCATCGAAGGAAAACGATGTGGTCTGGTGGATCGGGACCGCGACAGAGTGCTGGTCGTCAGGGGCGTAGCCGTGGTGCAGGGCGAGGGTTTCGCGTTTCATGGCAGTTCCTTTGATGGCGGTTCCTGGTCGGCCAGGGGAGCGCCTGATGGCGTCTTGAGGTCGGGTCTGTCAGCCTAAGCCGCGGCGGCCGAGGCCTCAATCAGCAAAAGGTGCTGGACCGGCAATGGGCCCGACCGGGGCGCACGATAAAGACACGACACGGGAGCGACAGCGTGGACACACCCTCCAGCGACGCAAGCGAGATCTCGGGCATCGACACCGTGGAGGCGGCGCGGCTCTTCGCCACGGCGGCTCACGGCGCCATCGGTCAGCGGCGCAAGTACCTGGACACCCCCTACATCGAGCATCCCGCCGCTGTGGCCGCGCTGGTCAGCCGCCACTGCCCCGGCGACCCCGCCATGGTTGCCGCCGCCTGGTTGCACGATGTGCTGGAGGACACCCAGGTGACGGCCCAGACACTGGGCGACAACTTCGGGGAAGAGGTGACCGCGCTGGTGTTGGCGCTAAGCGATCTCGAAGGGCCTGAGGTGGGCAACCGCGCCGTGCGCAAGCGCTTGGCGCTGGAGCGTCTGGCACAAGCCGGCGCCCGCGCCCAGACCATCAAGTACGCCGACCTGATCCACAACACCGGCTCTATCGTCGAGCATGACCCGGGATTTGCACGCCTCTATCTGAAGGAAAAGCGAGCCCTGCTCGAGGCCATGACCGAGGGGGAGGTCGGCCTTCGTCGCCTGGCCTGGGAGGTGCTTGAGCAGGCCGAGGCTCGTCTTCGACAGCGCCGACAACAGGGAGAGAGCCCCACCGGCAGGTGAGGCTCCCGGTTCCTCCTGCCCTTCAATCCGAGCCCTTTCGGACCGGCCTAGAATTGCAGACCCAGGGCCAGCCCTCCGAGTACGTAGCAGAACAGGGTGATCAGGGCGACGCCGATCACGTTGAGCACGATCCCGCCACGGGCCATCTGCGAGATGGTGACGGCGCCGGAGCCGAACACGATGGCGTTGGGCGGCGTGCCGACCGGCAGCATGAAGGCGCAGGTCGCGGCGAAGGCGGCAGGTATCAGCAGCGTCATGGCGTCGGCGCCAATGCCGACGGCGACCCCGCCCAGCACCGGGATGAAGGTCGCGGCGGTGGCAGTGTTGGAGGTGATCTCGGTAAGAAACAGCACGATGGTGGTCACCGCCACCACCAGCGCCACCATCGGCAGCGCTCCCAGCGCGCTGACCTGTTCGCCGAACCAGCCGTCGAGCCCTGACGCTGCCACCGCGCTGGCCAGCGACAGACCGCCGCCGAACAGCAGCAGTACGCCCCAGGGCAGGCCATCCTCGGCGTCCTGCCAGTCCAGCACCATGTCGCCCTTGGCGTTGCCCGGCAGGAAAAACAGCACGATACCGGCGCCGATGGCGATGGCGGTGTCATTCAAGGCGTCAAGGAACGAAAACCAGTCGCCAATCAGCGGCAGGCTGGCGATCAGCCCCGGCACCACCCACAGAAAGGCCGCACCGGCGAACACGAACATCACCATGCGCTCGCCCTGGCCGAGCGGTCCCAGGTGATCGAGCTGGTCTTCGATCATCGCCTTGCCGCCGGGAATCTCATCGAGCTTGAAGCGATAGAGCACCCGGGTCATGAGTACCCAGCCGATCAGGATAAAGGTCAGCGCCAGTGGCAGACCGACCATCATCCACTGCAGGAACCCGATGTCCCGGCCCAGTTCGTCGGCGGCGTAGCCGGCGACGATGGCGTTGGGGGGAGAGCCCAGCAGGGTGCCGAGCCCGCCCATGGACGCCGACCAGGCGATGGCCAGTACCAGGCAGACACCGAAGCTGCGGATGTTGTCATCCTTGATGATGTCCGAGACGCGGCCGCCCTTGTGCAGGTCTTCTCCGACCGCGTCACTGTCCTGTGAGCTCGAGCGTTCCACCACCAGGGTCAGCACCGACAGCGCAATCGGCAGCATCATCAGGGTGGTGGCGGTGTTGGACACCCACATGGACAGAAAACCGGTGGCCAGCATCATGCCGAGCACGATACGACGAGGTTCGACCCCGACGCGATGCAGGGTGGTCAGGGCGATACGCCGGTGCAGTTGCCACTTTTCCATGGCGATGGCGATCAGGAAGCCACCGAGAAATAGAAACACGATGGAGCTGGCGTAGGGAGCGGTGGCCTCGGACACCGAGCGTTCGGTCAGCATGGGAATCAACACGATGGGCAGCAGCGAGGTGACCGACAGCGGGATCGCCTCGGTCATCCACCAGATCGCCATCAGGGTGCCGATGGCGGCCACCCAGCGGGCATCTGGCGACATCGACTCGGCACCCCCAAGGGCCACCCAGACCATGGCCGCACCGGCCAGCCCGAAGGCCCGCAACGACCAGATCAGCCGAGGCGAGCGTCCGCCGCTGTCGCTGTCAACGTCCTGTTGTTGTGTAAGTGACTCTGCCATGGGGCCTCCCGCCGATCGCGAAGATGGATGTGACACTGCGGTGATGTACCGCCATCTCAGCGTAGACGAGGGCCAGGGACGCCGAGTTTGGGGGCCGACGTCGGGGAACAGGATGGAGCGAACCGGCACAGCCTGATCGGTCATTCGCTCGGGCGGGGACCAGGTGGCGAGAGGCGAGAGGCGAGAGGTGAGAGACGAGAAGCGAGAGGCTGTCTGCGGACCTCAGACAACGGCGTCAGACGGGGCTTTTGGGGTGACGTCATCGAGCCGATGGTAACTGGCCAGCAGGCGGCGGCTGACGCGAACATTGTTGTGAAGCCGCTGTCTGTCGTCATTGGACGTCGACGCCTCGCCTTGGCGCTCGAGACAGGCTTCGGCCCGATCCAGCAGCTCGCCAAGCTGGGCGGGAGTAAAGTCGTGGCCCGATGATGTCCGTTGTGACGCTGGCAGGGAGGCGTTCTGAGGCAGCAGTTCCACGATGCGGTGGTACTGGCTATGCAGCAGACGATGGAGGGCGCGGGCGAGTTCCTGTGACAGGTCGGCCTGAAGGCCTTCGGTAGCGACCTTGTCGTCAAGTTCCAGCAGTGCCGGTACACGGGGATCGACGCCGTGGATGGCGTGTTCGCCTTCGGGGTGCTTCAGCGTCAGCGGTATCAGCATGCGGTAGAGATGAAGGCGGTCGCGCTCCAGCGATTTGCGCGTGGCGTCGGCCTCCTGGCTCAGGCGGTTGAACTTGACCTGGGCGCCGAGGGCGTTGATCTGACTGACCGAACGGGAATAGCCGATCACCAGCGCGCTGACGAGACCCAACGAGAACAGCGATACCGCTGCACCTCCGTTGACGTCGTCGCGACTGTCCAGCAGCCAATAGCTCAGAGCGGCGCTGGCGATGACGATCACCAGTGCCACCCAGGTATTGGTGCGCGTTGATTCCTTCTTGCTGTGCATCCTTGCCCCCCGCCCCCAGCCACCTGGTGTGCCTTTCGTCGGGTACACCAGGAAAGGCTGGGTGCTGTCTGTCGCTCCCTGGTTCGCCACGCTGGGCGAACCTGACTGGGGCCAGCCTAGCAGCGGGTCAGCGTCGGCGAAACGCCTGTCGACTCAGTGGTCGATGTAGACATAGTGCTGCCAGCCGAGCATGCGCAACAGCACCTTGCGCATGATGGCGACGTGGTGGAAGTGCTCGGTGTAGACCGCTGCCTGGGCGCCGATGCCCAGCGGCATGTCCGGCATATCCTGGCCCGGGGCGAGCTTCAGGGTCACCAGCGCAGGGGCGTCGGTCCTGGCGAAGGCGTCGGCGCCCAGCAGTCGATCACCGGCGGCGACCTGGGACTCGGCGATGGCCGGCAGCACCTCGATGACTTCGGCGGCGAACACCTGGCCCGGCAGGGCGGTGAAGGTCAGTTCGGCCTCGTCGCCTGGCTGGATGCGGTTGAGCGCCTGCTGGCGGAAGGCGCCGGTAAAGCGGCCGGGTTCGTCATGCACGAAGACCCCCAGTGGCTTTAGCGGCAGCGGTACCGCCATCATTCCCGGGCGCACCGCGAGCTGTGTCAGAAAGCCGTCCGTGGGAGCGCGGATGACCGTGTTTTGCAGATCATATTGTGCCTCGGCCAGTTGGGCGCGCTTGGCGACGACCAACGGGTCCTCGTCGTCGCCGTCGGGGCGCTGTTCGGCGCGGGCCCGCTCGAGGGCGGCCTCGGCCTGGGCGACACGTGCAGCCGCGGTCTGGGCATTCTGGGAGGCTTCGTCGATCTGCTGCCGGCTGAAGGCCGAGGAGGCGGCCTGATAACGTGCCAGGGTCCGACTGGCCTGATCTCTATCGGCCTGGGCCGCCACCAGGTTGGCCTCGGCCTCGGCAACGCCGGCACTGCGACTGTCGGAATTGCGCAGGGCGTCTTCGAGCTCCGCCGTCAGCCGCTCTACACGGGACTCGAACTGGGTGGCGTCCAGGATGAACAGCGGGGTACCGGCCTCGACCAGGGTGTTGGGGTCGACCTCGACGGAGCTGACCCGGGCCCGGACCTCGGATACCAGCGGCGTCACCGCGTAGGCCTGGCGAACCTGGCGGGTAAAGGGATGGTTGTAGTTCATCAGCAGCACCAGGGTCGCGACCACGATGATGCCGCCGAGTACCGCAGTGGGGACCGTCCACTTGTTGAGCGGGATGCGGAAGATCTTGAACACGGCGATACACAGCGCCGCATAGGTCAGCACGATAAGCAGATCCATCAGTCCTGACCTCCCTGGGTATTGCCGGACGTAGATTGGGCGCGAGCCGGTTGCTCGGCCTGGAGCGACGGCGCTGAGGCCTCCTGGGCGTCGAGTCGCTGGCGCAGGTGGTCGAGTTCGAGGCGTAACTCGTCGATCTCGCTGCGCTCTCGCGCCTGTTCTTCCTCGATCTGCTTGAAGCCCCAGCCGCGATCCGGCCGGTAGAGGGTGGCCCAGATCCACAGGAAGGGCCACAGCACATGCAGGGTGAACAGGCTGACCCAGCCGGCGACGTGGATCGCGTCCTGGTGCGGATGGTCGCGCTTCTTGGCGATACCGTAGGGGATGTCGTGGATGACGATGACACCGTAGAACAGGGTCAACACCACGAAGCACAGGATGCCGAGGGCAAAGTAGTTCAGCATGCAATGACCTTTTTTCGCGGACCTGCGCAACGTGCGAGGTCGATTTCAATCATGGAACATGCATGTAACGATAGCAGGATCGAGCCCTGACAAAGCCAACGGATGCTTAGGCGGCGTCAACGGGGAGCTAGGCGTGTCGAAGCTAGGGCGCGTCGAGGCTAGGGCGTGTCGAAGCAAGGGCCAGGGGCCGAGCCGACAGGAGGAAGGTCAAGAAGAATGCTGGACCTGAGGTCGAATGAAGTGTGCTCGCTCGACGGGTCCGAAAAGATGGTGCGGATGGGGAGACTCGAACTCCCACGCGCTAAGGCACTAGAACCTAAATCTAGCGTGTCTACCAATTCCACCACATCCGCACGCGGGGTAGGCGGGGCATATTTTACGTTGCCGGCCTGGCAAGTCAAACACTTCCGTGAGGTGCGCTCGCTTCGATCGAGCCAGGGCCCCGCTATCCGCCCGGACGCTTCGAGCGGCTCGGGGGCGGGGCTGAGGCTTGTGAGGTCGAGCTATGGCAGCGAAAGATGATCGGCGGCTTGATCGGCCAGTGCCCGATGGTCGCTGCCATCGAGGCGAGGAATGATGCCGAGGCAGGGCCCCGGCAGCCTGGCTTTCAGGTGATCGAGGTTGTCCCGGTAGAGGGTTTCATCTTCGGCGAAGCCGGGATCGACAAGGTTGCCGATCCAGCCGGCGCAAGTGACGCCATCTGCCTTGAGGGCTTCGGCGGTCAGCAGGGCGTGGTTCAGGCAGCCGAGTTTCAGTCCCACCACCAGGATCACCGGAAGCTGAAGGCGTGTGGCGAGCCCCGCCAGGTCCTCCTGGTCGTTGAGCGGGACCCGGTAGCCGCCTGCGCCCTCGACCAGGATCAGATCACGGGGGAGCTCAAGGCTTCCCCCCAGCGTGTGGCAGAGCCTGTCGAGGGACAGGTCCACGCCGGCATAGCGAGCCGCCAGGTGTGGCGCGATGGGGGGCGCGAAGGCGAACGGATTGATGTCGTCATAGGGTACAGACGGCACGCTCTGGGCCTGCAGGGTCAGGGCGTCGATATTACGCAGTCCCTCGGCGGTGGACTCACACCCCGAGGCGATCGGTTTGAGGCCGAGGGTGGTCTGGCCCTGGCGGCGTGCCAGGGCCAGCAGGCCGGAGCTTGCCAGGGTCTTGCCGGCGTCGGTGTCGGTGCCGGTCACAAAGTAGCTTGGCATGGCGAGTGCGGGATCCTGTGCTGCAAGTTTGGTGGCGGTGAAACGACGATGGGGCACCTCACTCAGGGGCGCGGTGGTCAGGCGTCAGCGATCGAGAATCAACGTCAGCCGCTGGTAGGTCACCGGTAGTCCTTCGGGTCTGCGCAGGTATTCATAGCGGGCCCGCGCCTGTCTTATATCCTGACGGCTCAGCCGGGCGCCGGGACGGGCGACCTGGGCGCCGACGCCCTTGACCGAGGCCATCACGGCGTCCAGGTCCGGGTAGTAGAAGCGCTCGGCACGCTGCTCGAAGGCGGTGGCGGCCCAGGGGCGGGAAAGCACCGCGCGCCGGTGGTCGTCGAGGCTTGCGAAGTCCAGCACTCCACTGGCCTTGCCCGGTTGACGCCAGACCTGGCCGATCTCTGCCAGGGTGCCGGGCAGCAGGGTGTTGAGTACCGCCCGTCCCCCAGGCGCCAGGACGCGATGGAGTTCCGCCAGCACCTGCTCCAGGTCGGGACACCACTGGATGGCCAGATTGGATATCGCCAGGTCGAGACTGGCATCGGCCAGCGGCAGCGCCTGGGCGTCGGCGCAGACCCAGGCGCACGCCGTGGCGCGCGGATGAGGTGATGCCTCTTGTCGACGTGGCTCGGTGCCTCGGTCGTCCTGGGCTATTCGGTCCGGTGTCTGTTGGGTCGGTGTCTGTTGGGCCGGAGTCTGTTGGGTCGGTGTCTGTTGAACCAGTGTCTGGCGAGCCTGTTCCAGCATCGCCGCGGACAGATCCAGCCCCAGCACGCTGGCGTCAGGGTAGCGCTCGGCCACTCTTCGGGTCAGGTCGCCGGGCCCGCAACCCAGATCGAGGATCCGCTCGGCGTGATCTGGCAGGTGGGGCCACAGCGTCTCGGCCATGGCCATCTGGGCGCGCGCCAGTTCTCGGTAGCGCGGGGCCGCCCGCGAGAACGCCCGGGCGACCCGCCGCTGCCAGTCACCGGGTGTGCCATCGGGCGCTGCGGAGACGCCCCTCTGGTCCGGCGCGTCCGTGGCCGTGTCGCTGGAGCGCGCGGGCTCGAGCTGGCGCTGCACTAGCGGAGCGTTCATGGCGTCACCTCGTCAAACCCCTGGACTTCGCGGTCACCATAGTGAGGCCCGCGGCGGCTGGTGGGTGCCTTTCCTTTATCTAGCATGCGCAAGGCGTGGCGCTGAATCGCCTCGGCCAGACGGGCCGGCTGGCTCAGCATCGGGCAGTGCCCGGCGCCTTCGATACGCTCGTCCATGGCCGCGCGTACGGCAGGGGCCAGCAGGGGGTCCGTTGCACCGCACAGGGACGTGACGGGGACGGGAGTTGCATTATCCGTCGCTTGGCTTGAGACATGGCCTGGCACGCCGCCAAGCAGGTCACCGATATCGGCGCTTGCCAGGGTGGCGAGGCCCTGCTCCAGTGTGGCGTGATCGGCGCCGATGTCAGGCGTCAGCAGGGTGCGCAGCCGGCGCAGGGCGTCACGGGGCGAGGGCTCGCCGGACAGCTGCCAGCGCAGGAAATGCTCTCTGGCCCTGGTCGGGTTGCGGCGGAAGGCGGCGCGAAAATCAGCCAGCGCGGACATTGTCACCCCGTTCGGGTGACAGAAGGTCGGGCCCATGCCGAGCAGCACCAGGCCATCGGGGGCGGGCAGGTGTCGGGTCAGCGCGGCGGCCTGCAACGCACCGAGCGACCAGCCCACCCAGATGACCGGCTCGCCGTCGCGGGACGACAGGGACGGCCCCATGGCCTTCGCCAGCGTCTGAATGCCAGAGGACGGGTGTGCCTGCTGCTGGAAAAGCCCCGTGTCTGCGTCTGAGGCGTCTGCGTCCGAGACACCTGCGTCTGCAAGCGTGGGCCTGCCGCCTATCCCAGGCCAGTCGATTGCCTCCACCGTCACCGAGGTTCCCCAATGGCTCGCCAGCGGTGACCAGATTCTGGCGTCGATGGCCCAACCGGACAGCAGAACCAGCCGGATCATCGGGATGCCCCTGCGCAGGTGGCCGACTCCTGCTTCTGGCAGGTCAAGAGCGCCTCGAGCAGACGGTCGATGTCGTGGTCGTCATGGGCGGCGCTCAGGGTGACACGCAGCCTTGAGGCGCCGGCGGGGACCGTCGGCGGGCGAATGGCGCCCACCCGAATGCCGGCGTCCTCGAGGGTACTGGCCCAGTCCAGGGTGCGCTGCTCATCACCGAGCAGGATCGGCTGGATGGGGGTGGCCGACGCCATCAGCGGCAGCTTCAGGCTGGTGGCCTCGCGGCGGAATCGCGCGATCAGCCCATCGAGATGGCGGCGACGCTCGGGTTCGCCGGCCAGTATCTCGAGAGACTGTAGTGTCGCCGCCGCCACCGGCGGGGGTAGGGCGGTGGTGTAGATGTAAGGGCGGGCGAACTGGATCAGATGCTCGATCAGGGCGTCATCGCCGGCGACGAAGGCACCGGCGGTGCCGAGCGCCTTGCCCAGGGTGCCGACCAGCACGGGGACCCGCTCGCAGCCCAGCCGTCGCCCGACGCTACCGTCGCCGTTTTCGCCCAGCACGCCGATGCCGTGAGCATCGTCGATCATCAGCCAGGCGCCGTGGCGCCGGCTGAGCTCGGCCAGGCCGTCGACGTCGGCGCAGTCCCCGTCCATGCTGAAGACACCGTCGCTGATGACCAGGCGGCGGCTGGCGTCCGGCACCCGATCCAGCAGGCGCGCCAGGTCATCAAGGTCGTTGTGGTGATAGCGCCGTGAGCGGGCGCCGGACAGCCGGGCACCGTCGATCAGGGAGGCGTGATTCAGCCGGTCCTGCAGAAGATGCACGCCGCTGTCGCAGAGCGCCTGTATCACCCCCAGGTTGGCCATGTAGCCGGTGGAGAACAGCAGCGCCCGGGGGCGTCCGGTGAGGCGTGCCAGGGCTTCTTCGAGTGCCTCGTGCACCGTGCTGTGTCCGGTGACCAGATGTGAGGCACGGGCCCCGGTGCCGAAGCGCCGCGCACCATCGGCGGCGGCCTCGGCCAGACGCGGGTCAGCGGCCAGACCGAGATAGTCATTGCCGGCCATGTCGAGTCGCTGCGCGTCCTGCCGATGGACACGGCGCTGGCGCCAGCGATGCGCCTCGTGGCGTGCCTGGGCACTCTGGCGCAGGTGGGAATGCCAGTCTGCGCTCATGGGGTGGGCTCCCGGCGGGGACGCACCGCACTAGCGCAGGGCTGGCAGCGGGCGCACATGGGGCTAGACCGCAGCGTCATAGAACTGGGCGCTGCTGGCTTCCCTGGCCTGGCGCTCGATCTGCCGGGCCAGGACCTGTTCGCGTTCGTCGTCACTGGCACAGGTGTCGCGACGTTCCGGATGCAGGCCAAGCTTGTCGAACAGCGCGCGGTCGCGCTCGACCTGTGGGTTGCCGGTGGTCAGCAGGGTGTCGCCGTAGAAGATCGAGTTGGCGCCGGCCATGAAGGCCAGTGCCTGGGTCGACTCGTCCATTTGCTCCCGCCCGGCGGACAGTCGCACGTGGCTCTTCGGCATCATGATGCGGGCCACCGCGATGGCGCGCAGGTACTCGATGGGGTCGAGGTCCTCGACGTCCTCCAGGGGCGTGCCGGGGACCTTGACCAGCATGTTGATCGGTACCGACTCCGGGTGCGGTGACAGGTTGGCCAGCTGCCTGAGCAGTCCTGCGCGATCGCGGGCGGTCTCGCCCATGCCGAGGATGCCGCCGGAGCAGATCTTCATGCCGGCCTGGCGCACATTGCCCAGGGTGTCGAGGCGATCGGCGTAGCTGCGCGTGGTAATGATCTCGCCGTAGTACTCAGGCGAGGTATCCAGATTGTGGTTGTAGTAGTCGAGGCCGGCGTCGGCCAGCTGGTGGGCCTGTGCTTCGTCGACCATGCCGAGGGTCATGCAGGTCTCGAGCCCCAGCGCCTTGACCCTTTTCACCATTTCGATGACCACCTCGAGATCCCGCTGGCGCGGGCTGCGCCAGGCGGCGCCCATGCAGAAACGGCTGGCACCGGCATCGAGTGCGGACTTCGCCTGCTCCACCACCTTTTCGATCTCGAGCAGCTTCTCCTTGTCCAGGCCGGTGTTGTAGTGGCCAGACTGAGGACAGTACTTGCAGTCCTCGGGGCAGGCGCCGGTCTTGATCGACAACAGGGTCGAGACTTGAACGGCGTTGGCATCGAAGTGCTGGCGGTGGACGCACTGGGCCTTGAACAGCAGATCATTGAAGGGCAGGGCGAACAGCGCTTCGATCTCATCGAGCGTCCAGTCGTGACGGGGGGCGGCATCGGCGGCTAGGGTGGAAACTGTGGACGTCGAGTCGGCAGACATGGGTGTCTCGCTATGGTCAACTTTTTAAAATCGGATTGGTTGACGACAAGGATAAGTGGTGTGGCGAAGCTGTCAACCTGCGTGATCGGCAAGGTTGACCATGGCGTGGCGAAACTGATGGCGGATCGCTGCCTGTTCTGCCTGGCGACCCTGGCGCCAGGGCCAGGGCCAGGGCCAGGACCAGGGTTAGGGTCGAGTCACGCGGTGCTTGCTGCGCCGGGTCCTGTGACAATCCTGCTGTGTGATCCCTGCCGCCGAGGGCTTGATCTCAATCGTTGTCCCTGCGAGGGCTGTGGCGAACCCTTGCCCGGGCACCGCTGGCGGCGTCCGGCGGGTGAACGCCTGTGCGGTCGCTGTCTGGTGGAGCCCTTCAGCTTCCATGAGGTGCGGACGCCGCTGATCTACCGCGATGAGATCAGGCGTCTCGTCCAGCGCTTCAAGGCCGAGGCCCATCTGCCTAGCGCCCAGTTGCTGGTCGCACTGTTTCTCGAGTCGTCGCTCGTGGGCGAGAATGGCGTGCCTGACGCTCTGGTCGGGGTGCCGCGTCATCCCGCCAGGGCCAGGCGCTTTGGCTTCGATCAGGGCCAGTGGCTGGCCTGCGAGCTGGGGCGTCGGCTCGGCGTGCCGGTGAGGCGGGCCTGGCGGCGTCGCGATGATCGCCCCCAGCATGAGCTCGGTTCGCGGGCCCGTCGTCGCATCGCGTCGGGCATGTTTGGTATCGCGTCAGGGCTGCCTCGGCACGTGGCGCTGGTCGATGACGTCATGACCACCGGGGCCACCCTTGAGCGGCTGGCGCAGGCCTGTCGCCGGGCGGGGGCACGCCGGGTAGACGCCTGGGCGCTGGCGAGGACGCCGCCACCCTGGCTCTGTTAAGCTCGGCGCCTCTCGCCTCGTTTGATATTTGTGCTTTTATCCGGAGCCCCCATGACCACGACCCCCACGCCCTTCAGTGAACTTTCTCCGCAGCGCGTGGTGGAGGCGATCGAATCACTGGGCTTGTGGCTGCCCGGCGAGCCCTTTGCGCTCAACAGCTACGAGAACCGCGTCTATCTGGTGCAGGACGATGACCGCAAGCGTTGGGTGGCCAAGTTCTACCGCCCTGATCGGTTGAGCGATGAGGCCATCGGCGAGGAGCACGGCTTCCTGCGTGAGCTCGACGATGCCGGGGTGGCGGTGGCGGCCCCCTGGCGCAACGACGCTGGCGAGAGTCTGCACCGGGCGGGGGGCTACCGCGTGGCGCTGTTTCCCCACCTGCCCGGCCAGGCGCCTGAGCTCGAGAACCCCGACCATCTGTTCGCCCTGGGTGAGCTGATAGGACGCGTGCACGAGGTGGGCCGGCGCGGCGAGTTCGCCCATCGCTGTCGGCAGGAGCCCCGCGCCATGGCCGAGCAGGCTCGTCGCACGGTGCTCGAGAGTCCCTGGTTGAGCGAGCGTCAGTGCAAGGCCTACGAGCGCATCTCGCAGCAGTTGATCGAGGCGCTGGCACCACCCGCGGGTGTCAGTGCACCCATGCAGAGGGTTCACGGCGACTGCCACATCGGCAATATGCTGGGGCGGGAGGATCGCTTTGCGCTGGTCGATTTCGACGACGCGATGATGGCGCCGGCGGTACAGGACCTGTGGATGCTGTTCACCGCCCAGGGGCCGGAGGAAAGGGCGATGCAGCTATCGGAGGTGATCGAGGGCTACGAGCAGGTGATCGATTTCGATCGCCAGCAGCTCGCCCTGATCGAACCGCTGCGCGCCTTGAGGTTGATGCGCCATAGCGCCTGGGTGGTGGCGCGCTGGAACGATCCGGCCTTTCCCCGGGCGTTTCCCTGGGTCGCCGACGCCGGCTACTGGGACGAGCACATCCGCCAGCTGGAGCATCAACGCCTGGCCCTGGCGGATTCCGAGCGCTGGCTGGCGGGTGGCTGACAGATGGGGTCTGGCGGACGCCGTGTGCTGTCCGCCATAGGTGCCGCTACTCGGACGGAGTGGTCTGGCTCGACGGGGTGGCCTGCTTGGTTTCGTTGTCGGCGTCTTCGCCACGACGTTCGGCGTTAAGCTGCGCAGACGGGTTGGGCATCTGCTCGATGGCCAGCGGTTCGGTCAGTTCTAGCTGAAACACGCGGTCGGCGTCCAGGCGGCAGCCGCCGTCATCGCAGGCGGCGATGCCGAACTGGCCATCCTCGTCATAGGCGCCGGCGATGAGTTCGCCGGAGTAGATGTGGCTTTCGCCGCCATCGGTCTCGACGCAGGTGAGGGCCTCGGTGGTGATACGCAGGCGTTGGCCATCGCGCTTGGCGTCGCCGACCAGCACGCAGTAGTGGGGCAGGTCGGTGCGTCCCTCGGCATCGGCGGCGGGCTTGAGCATGACATCATCGAGCCGCTGTCCGGCGGAGTCGAGGTCGATGCCTTCGATAATGCTGACATCGATGCGTGCCTGGGCGGGTAGCTCCAGGCTGTCCGCCATAGCGGGCGTCATGCTGGTCAGGGCGCTGAAGGTCAGAATGGCGACGAGGGGCGTGCTGGGCCGGGCAAGCAGGCGGCGAAGGGCAGGCATTGGCGATTCTCGCGATATGGCTGGCGAAATGCGGGCAACAGGACGGGTAGCTGCATGGAGGCATGCCACCGACAGTGTCGCCTGGCACATGGACAACCTGATGACGATAGCACAGGGCTGTCGGGTGGACAGCTATCGCTCTCGTTGCGCGACACTCTGTCACGTACCTCGTCGCGACGGCGGCGGCAATCTCCTCAATCGGCCTTGGCAACGGGCTTTTGCAGCGGGCTGTCGCAAGGGGCTGTCGCAAGATCGGGTGTCGCGCCGATTTCTCGCCAATGATGGGGGGGACGGTGGGCAAAAACGCCAGGCGAACTGCGGAAGGCGACACGCTGCGGTAGACTATCGCTCACGCAATGCAAAAGCTATACTTCCAAAATTCTTTGTACAGGTTTTGTGGAGCCAGGCGGGCCGCCTGGTGTTCGCCCGAGCCGACGACTCCCCTGAAGGGCTGGATCATGACTGACGAACTCGCCAATCACTATCGACACATCATTGAGGAACTGGGCGAAGACCCGGAGCGAGAAGGGTTGGTGGATACGCCCAAGCGCGCCGCCAAGGCCATGCAGTTTCTCAACCGCGGCTACACCCAGTCGCTGGAAGAGATCGTCAATGGTGCGGTGTTTTCGTCCGAGACCGACGAGATGGTGCTGGTCAAGGACATCGAGCTGTACTCCATGTGCGAGCATCACCTGCTGCCCTTCATCGGCAAGTGCCATATCGCCTACCTGCCCAACGGCAAGGTGCTGGGACTGTCCAAGTTTGCCCGGATCGTCGACATGTACGCCCGACGCATGCAGATCCAGGAGAATCTGACCCGTCAGATCGCCGATGCCGTGCTGCAGGTCACCGATGCCCGGGGCGTGGCCGTGGTGGTGGAGGCGCGACACCTGTGCATGATGATGCGAGGGGTCGAAAAGCAGAATTCCAGCATGACGTCCTCGGTGATGCTGGGGGCCTTCCGCGAGAAGCCGAGCACCCGTCAGGAGTTCCTGACGTTGGTCAACAGCCGTTGAGGGGCCGGTTCTACGGCCGCCGCACGAAGCGCTGAAGCCGATGCTTTTCGTTTACCGCTTTCAAGCATGACGCACGGGAGGGGCCATGTCCCTGCATGTACTGGGTGACCAGCATCTGGATCACGACCTTGCCACCATCCGCATCAAGAACCTGCGGTTGAGGACCTTCATCGGCATCAAGGAGGAGGAGATCCTCAATCGCCAGGACGTGGTGATCAATGCGGTGATCCGCTACCGCGCCGACAAGGCGGTGGCGTTCAATCATATCGAACAGGCGCTCAACTACCGCACCATCACCAAGCAGGTGATCGCGCTGGTGGAGGAGAATCGCTTTCAGCTGCTGGAGCGGATGACCCGCGAAGTGCTGGACCTGATCATGAGTCACGAGCAGGTGCTGACCACCCAGGTGGAGATCGACAAGCCCCATGCGCTGCGCTTTGCCGACTCGGTGTCGATCACGCTGTCGGCCTCGAGGGCACCGCGGGATCAGGATTCGGTGAGTTGAGGCGACGGCTTCGAGTTGGCGATCGGCCAGCGGAACGCTTAGCATGAAAGCTATATGGTCGTCGCGCAGTCGCTGAAGCGTCGTCGCCAGTCATTGCAGTTTTCCGTCAAGCCCGAGCCAGGAGCCTTCATGAAAGCCCTTAACGACATGCCGCTGTTTCGCCCCTTTGCCTATATCGACGGAAGCTGGGTGGCGGCCGACAGCGGGGAGCAGATCGACATCGTCAATCCGGCCAGTGGCGAGACCATCGCCCAGGTGCCCCGTCTGGGTCGCGCCGAGACCGAGGCGGCGATCGACGCGGCCGACGCCGCCCTGCCGGCCTGGCGCGCGCTGACGGCCCAGGAGCGGGCAGACATCCTGATGAAGTGGTACGAGCTGATGCTCGAACATCAGGACGAGCTGGCCACCATCATGACCCTCGAACAGGGCAAGCCGCTCAAGGAAGCCGCCGGCGAGATCGTCTACGCTGCCAGCTTTTTGCGCTGGTTCGCCGAGGAAGGACGCCGGGTCTACGGTGAGACCATTCCGGCGGCCAAGGCCAACCAGCGTATCGTGGTGACCAAGCAGCCGGTGGGTGTCTGCGGCGCCATCACGCCCTGGAACTTCCCCGCCGCCATGATCACCCGCAAGGCTGGCGCGGCCCTGGCGGCAGGCTGCACCATCGTGGTCAAGCCGGCCAGTCAGACCCCGCTGTCGGCCACCGCGCTTGCGCTGCTTGCCGAGCGCGCCGGGGTGCCGCGTGGGGTGTTCAACGTGGTGCCGGGGTCGGCCAGCGAGATCGCCGCGGCCCTGACCGAATCACCGGTGGTGCGCAAGATCACCTTCACCGGCTCCACCGAGGTGGGGCGTACCCTGATGTCCCAGGCGGCCCAGCATATCCAGAAGATCTCGCTGGAGCTTGGCGGCAACGCACCTTTCATCGTGTTCGAGGACGCCGATCTGGACGCGGCGGTGGACGGCGCCATGGCGGCCAAGTTCCGCAATGCCGGCCAGACCTGCGTGTGTACCAATCGCTTCCTGGTGCAGTCCAGCGTCATCAACGCCTTCAGCGAGAAGCTGGCGGTGGCCATGAACAGCGAACTGACGGTCGGCGACGGCACCACCGAGGGCGTCAACATCGGACCGCTGATCGACGACAAGGCGGTGGGCAAGGTCAACGAGCATGTCCAGGACGCGGTGGACAAGGGTGCCGAGCTGTGGATCGGTGGCCACCCCCATCCGCTGGGTGGCAACTACTTCACGCCGACCTTGGTCAGCGGTGCCACCAGCGAGATGAAGGTGGCCCGGGAAGAGACCTTCGGTCCGCTGGCGGCGGTATTCCCCTTCGATGACGAGGAGGACGCCATCGAACTGGCCAACGACACCGAGTTCGGTCTGGCGGCCTACTTCTACTCGAAGGACCTGGGCCGGGTGTGGCGAGTGGCCGACGCCCTCGAGTACGGCATGGTCGGCATCAATACCGGCCTGATCTCCAACGCCGCGGCGCCCTTCGGTGGGGTCAAGGCCTCCGGCCTCGGTCGCGAAGGCGGGCACCAGGGCCTGGCCGAGTTCCTCGAGACCAAGTACCTGTGCATCGACCTCGGCGAGTAAGCCTCAGACTGCCGCCATCCTGCAGGTGGCGGCAGCGCGCTCAGCGATAGCACACACACAAGGGCCCCGACGCATGCGTCGGGGCCCTTGTCGTAGATTGGCGCGTAGATTGGCGGGCGGCTCCTGGGTGGGCCAGAACCGGCGGGGCCTGGGGCCCCGCCGTGCCGCCACGCGACCGCGTCAGTGGCGGAAGTGGCGCATACCGGTAAACACCATGGCGATGCCGGCCTCGTTGGCGGCGTCGATGACCTCCTGGTCACGCATGGAGCCGCCGGGCTGGATCACCGCGGTGATGCCGGCGCTGGCGGCGGCGTCGATGCCGTCACGGAAGGGGAAGAAGGCGTCGCTGGCCATCACCGAGCCGGGCACCGAGAGGCCTTCGTCGGCGGCCTTGATGCCGGCGATGCGGGCCGAGTAGACACGGCTCATCTGGCCGGCGCCGACGCCGATGGTCTGGCCTTCCTTGACGTAGACGATGGCGTTGGACTTGACGAACTTGGCGACCTTCCAGGCGAAGGCCAGGTCACGCATCTCCTGCTCCGAGGGCACGCGCTCGGAGACCACTGTCAGGTCGTCGCGGGTGACCGTGCCCAGATCGCGGTCCTGGACCAGCAGACCGCCGGTGACGCGCTTGAGGTCGTGGGCCGGTGCCATCTGGCCGGGCCAGTTGGCGCTGACGTCGAGCAGGCGGACGTTCTTCTTCTCGGCGACGATGGCCTGGGCCTCGTCGCTGACCCCGGGGGCGATGATCACCTCGACGAACTGACGATCGATGATGGCGCGGGCGGTGTCGGCGTCCAGCGGCACGTTGAAGGCGATGATGCCGCCAAATGCGCTGGTGGGATCGGTGGCGAAGGCCTTGTCGTAGGCCGCAAGAGCGCTCTCGCCCACGGCCACGCCGCAGGGATTGGCGTGCTTGACGATGACACAGGCGGTGTCGTCGAAGCTCTTGACGCACTCGAGCGCGGCGTCGGTGTCGGCCACGTTGTTGAACGACAGCGGCTTGCCCTGCAGGGTGACGGCGGTGGAGACGCTGGGTTCGCTGGCGCCTTCTTCCACGTAGAACGCCGCCTGCTGGTGGGGGTTCTCGCCGTAACGCATGGACTGCTTCTTGGTCAGCTGCAGGTTGTAGGTGCGCGGGAAGCCGTCCTCTGCGCCCTCGACCCGACGGCCAAGATAGTCGGCGATGGCACCGTCGTAGCCGGCGGTGTGTTCAAAGGCCTTGACCGCCAGGTCGAAGCGGGTGGCCTGGGCCAGCGCGCCGCTGTTGTCACGCATCTCTGCGATCACCCGGTCGTAGTCGTCGGCGTTGACCACGATGCTGGTGTAGGCATGATTCTTGGCGCAGGCGCGCACCATGGTGGGGCCGCCGATGTCGATGTTCTCGATGGCGTCTTCCAGGCTGCAGTCAGGACGCGCCACGGTGGCGGCAAAGGGGTAGAGGTTGACCACCACCATGTCGATGGGCGCGATGTCATGCTCGGCCATGACCTCGTCGTCCTGGCCGCGACGCCCGAGGATGCCGCCGTGGATCCTGGGGTGCAGGGTCTTGACACGGCCATCCATGATCTCGGGAAACCCGGTGTGCTCGGACACCTCGGTAACGGCGATGGCGTTGTCGGCCAGCAGGCGGTAGGTGCCGCCGGTGGACAGCAATTCGACGCCCATGTCGGCGAGGGCGCGGGCGAAGTCGACGATACCGGTCTTGTCCGACACGCTGATCAGGGCGCGACGAACGGCGAGAGAGGAAGGCTGGGCCATGGGGATGTCTCTGTTGCGAAGGGAAGCGAAGGGCGCCTTGGCGCAGAAAAGGGAGCCGTGGGCTCCCTTGGGGTCGGGTCAGATCAGTTCGTAGTGCTTGAGCTTCTTGCGCAGGGTGCCACGGTTGAGTCCGAGCATCTCTGCGGCACGGGTCTGGTTGCCGTTGGTGTAGACGAGCACCGACGACAGCAGAGGCGCCTCGACCTCGGCCATCACCATGGCGTGGAGGTCGGTGACGGTGCCGCCGTCGAGATGGTCGAAGTAGCGTTCCATGGCGGCGAACACGGCCTCGCGCAGGGGACGTTCGTCACTGGCCTGCGGTGCGGAGGGTGCCAGGCCGTCGAGGCCACGCTGAGAGGTGTCGAGTTTGGAGGCGGACACCGACTGGTCGATGGGTTGCTGGCTGGTCATGCGGCACGGGTTCCATGGTGTGCCACGGCCCTGGCCACGCGCTCGGGGGCGCTGGCGGGGTCGTGACGAAAGAGTTCGTCGATAAAGTCGCGCTGGGCCTGGGTCGAGGTCAGGCCGTTGAAGGTGGCCTTGAGCTGGCGACGGCCATCATCGTCGAGGCGTCGATCGCTGGACAGGTACCAACCCAGATGCTTGCGCGCGATGCGCACGCCCATATGGTCACCGTAGAAGGCGTGCAGGGCATCGAGGTGAGAGCCGAGGACGTCGCGTCGTTCCGCGTCGGAAGGCGCCGGCAGGATTTCGCCATGGCGCAGATAGTGGCTGATCTCGCGGAAGATCCAGGGGTTGCCCTGGGCGCCTCGACCCACCATCACCGCATCCGCACCAGTATAGTCGAGTACACGCCGAGCCTTTTCGGGAGACGTGATATCGCCGTTGGCAAAGACGGGGATGCTGACCCTTGATGCCACCTCGGCGATGGTCTCGTACTCGGCTTCGCCCTGATAGCGTTGCTGGCGATGACGGCCGTGGACGGCCAGCGCCTGGATGCCGGCATCTTCTGCCAGCCGGGCGATGCGCACCGCGTTGTTGGATTCGGCGCACCAGCCGGTGCGGATCTTCAGGGTCACCGGCACGTCGACGGCGGCCACCACCGCATCGAGGATCTCCGCCACCAGCGCCTCGTCCCGCAGCAGGGCAGAGCCCGCGGCCTTGTTGCAGACCTTCTTGGCCGGACAGCCCATGTTGATGTCGATGATCTCGGCGCCCTGTTCGGCGTTGAGGCGGGCGGCGGTGGCCAGCATCTCGGCGTCGCCGCCGGCGATCTGCACCGCCCTGGGACCGGGTTCGCCCCGGTGGTCCATGCGCAGGCGCGACTTGCGGGTGTGCCACAGGTTGGGATCGGAGGTGACCATCTCGCCCACCACCAGTCCCGCGCCCAGGCGACGACAGAGCGCGCGGAAGGGGCGGTCGGTGACCCCGGCCATGGGCGCAAGGATCACCGGGCCGGCCAGCTGATGCGGGCCAATGCAGGTGGTGATGCCTGAATCTTGCTGTTGCACCATGGGGGATCTGGGATCGTGGTCTGACATGGGAGCTGCCGTCGTTCCGGGGCTGCATATCATACGCCTCGAAGCACCGTTGGTGAAGGCGTGTTCGAGACGTTTTAATGCGAAAGGCTGCCCGGTGACAGCCTCTCGTGGCGCGATGTTCAGTCCTTGGTGGGGCGCCGGCCGCTAAGCCGCACCCAGCCTTCACGGACTTCCGGCTCGTCCATGAAAAGTCCCTCGTGGCGGTAGGCGTCGATCACCTCGTCGGCCTGGGCCTCGAGGATGCCAGACAGCGCCAGGCGACCACCGTCGGCGACATGGCCGGCGATGGTCGGGGCCAGTTCCACCAGCGGGCCGGCCAGGATATTGGCCACCACCAGGGCGAAGCGCTCCTCGCCCATCTGCTCCGGGTAGCGCAACGTCAGGCGCGACTCGTCGATGGCGTTGCGCTCGGCGTTGTCACGACTGGCGCTGAGCGCCTGCGGGTCGATGTCGGTGCCGATGGCTCGGGCGGCACCCAGCTTGAGTGCGGCGATGGCAAGGATGCCGGAGCCACAGCCGACGTCGAGCAGTTCGATGCCGTCGAGTTCGCCGTCGAGCGCCAGTCCATCGAGCCACTCGAGACACAGTGCGGTGGTGGGGTGGGTGCCGGTACCGAAGGCCAGGCCCGGGTCCAGATGCAGATTGACCGCGTCATCCTCGGGCGGCTGGTGCCAGCTCGGCACGATCCACAGTCGCTGACCCATGCGCAGGGGGTCGAAGCTGTCCATCCACTCGCGCTCCCAGTCGCGGTCATCGATCAGCTCGTGCTCGATGACCGGGCAGGGCTCGCCGGGCAGGGATTCGGCCCAGGCGGCAGACAGCCGCTCGAGCATGTCCGCCAGACCGTCGAGGTCATCGTAGAGACCGGTGAGAATGGTCTGGTCCCACAGTGGGGTGGTGCCCCGGTCCGGCTCGAACACCGGGTCGTCGTGGGCGTCCTGCAGGGTGATCGCGGTGGCGCCTTCGGCCAGCAGCAGTTCCTCCAGCAGTTCCGCCTGCTGTGGTGGGACCTCGGCCTTGAGTTGAAGCCAGGGCATGGCGGTATTCCTCTTCGGTCTGGTGCAACGTCAACGGGGCGGCCTGGGCCGCCCCGTTGTCACGCTCTTGGTACAAGGCCGCCGTGCTACTGCGCGAGCTTCTTCTCGAGGTAGTGAATATTGACGCCACCCTGCTGGAAGTAGCCGTCGCGCACCAGGTCCTTGTGCAGGTCGGTGTTGGTCTTGATGCCTTCCACCAGCAGCTCGTCCAGGGCGTTGCGCATGCGCGTCAGCGAGGTCTCGCGGTCGGCGCCCCAGGTGATCAGCTTGCCGATCAGCGAGTCGTAGTGGGGCGGCACCGTGTAGCCGGTGTACAGGTGGGAGTCCATGCGCACGCCGAGACCACCCGGAGGATGGTACAGCGTGACCTTGCCCGGAGAAGGCATGAAGGTGCGAGGATCCTCGGCGTTGATGCGGCACTCGAAGGCGTGGCCGTTGAGCTCGACATCTTCCTGGCGGATCGACAGCGGCAGGCCGGAGGCGATGCGCAGCTGCTCGCGCACGATATCCACGCCGGTGACCATCTCGGTGACCGGGTGCTCCACCTGGACCCGGGTGTTCATCTCGATGAAGAAGAACTCACCGTCCTCGTAGAGGAACTCGAAGGTGCCGGCGCCGCGATAGCCGATTTCCACGCAGGCTTCGCGACAGGCTTCCAGCACCTTGGCGCGGGCGTCCGGATCCAGGCCCGGCGCGGGTGCTTCTTCCAGCACCTTCTGGTGGCGGCGCTGCAGCGAGCAGTCGCGGTCATACAGGTGGATGGCATTGCCCTGGCCGTCGGCCAGCACCTGAACCTCGACGTGACGCGGCTTCTCGAGGAACTTCTCCATGTACACGGTGCCGTCGCCGAAGGCCGAGTGGGCCTCGGTGCGGGTTACCGTGACCGCGGAGATCAGGTGGGCTTCGGTGTGCACCACGCGCATGCCACGTCCGCCGCCGCCGGCGGCGGCCTTGATGATCACCGGGTAGCCGATGCGCCGGGCGGTGGCCAGCAGCTCGCCTTCATCGTCGCCCAGCGGCCCGTCGGAGCCTGGCACCGTGGGCACGCCGGCCTTCTTCATCGCTTCGATGGCGCTGACCTTGTCGCCCATCAGGCGAATGGTCTCGGCGCGCGGGCCGATGAAGGTGAAGCCGGAACGCTCGACCTGCTCGGCAAAGTCGGCATTCTCGGAGAGGAAGCCGTAGCCGGGGTGGATGGCGCTGGCGTCGGTCACCTCGGCCGCGCTGATCAGCGAGGGGATATTGAGGTAGGACTGGGCCGAGGAAGCGGGGCCGATGCACACCGCCTCATCGGCGAGCCGCACGTGCATCAGTTCGCGGTCGGCCTTGGAGTGGACCGCAACCGTCTTGATCCCGAGCTCCTTGCAGGCCCGCAGGATGCGAAGAGCGATCTCGCCGCGGTTGGCGATAAGAACCTTGTCCAACATGGTGGTGTCCGCCGAAAGTGAATGATCAGGGAAGACGCAAGTCTTCTCAGGAGATGACAACCAGGGGCTGGTCGAACTCGACGGGCTCGCCGTCCTCGACCATGAAGGCCTCGATCACGCCGTCACGATCGGCTTCGATCTGGTTCATCATCTTCATCGCTTCGACGATGCAGATGGTGTCACCCTTGCGCACGCTGGCGCCGACTTCCACGAAAGGCTTGGCGCCGGGTGCCGGGGAGCGGTAGAAGGTGCCGACCATCGGCGAGACCACGGCCTGGCCCTGGTAGCTCGGGCCGCTGTCGGCGCTGGGTGCGGGAGCTTCGGCCGGGGCCTGGGCAGGTGCGGCCGCCGGTGCAGCGGGTGCGCCCCAGGGTTGGGCGGCGGGTGCCGGCTGCCAGCTGCCACCCTGCGGATGACGGCTGATGCGGACCGATTCTTCACCTTCCTGGATCTCGATTTCGCTGATGTTGGACTCTTCCAGCAGTTCAATCAGCTTCTTGACCTTACGAATATCCATGACGTTGTCTCGATCGTGTGAAGTGTCTACCGGGCGCTGTAAACCCGGTCCAAGTCGTTAGAGATCGCGGCAAGATGGCGGCTCTTGGCGTCTCTATCGTGTCAGAATTCAGAGTAGTGCGGAGTTTGCCGAAAATTGCGAAGGTTGTCCAGCGAGGCCGAACGCTGTTCGCTGTCACCTTCACCCGCTGGTGGTAGCCGCCTGGGCGCCGCCGAGGGCGCGGCTGACTGCGGCGATATGGCCGGCCAGGGCAGCGGCGTCGAGTTCGCCCTGGATACGTGCCTGACGAAGCTCCTGGTCCCCGTCGAAGAACAGAAGACTCGGTGGGCCGAACAGACCCAGATGGTCGAGCACCTCACGACTCACGGCGTTGGTGTCGGTCACATCGACGTCGATCCAGCGGAAGCCGGCGAGGGCCTCGCGTACCCGGGGGTCGGGAAACACCTCGCGCTCCATCACCTTGCAGGAAATGCACCATTCGGCGGTGACGTTGACAAAGGCGGGGGTCGTGGACTCGGCCAGGGCCGCCTGAAGCTGGCCCAGGCTCTCGACGATGCGATCGGGATGGGCCGCCTCGATAGAGCTGCTCGTCGCGCTCATGGGGCCGGCGGCCAGGGGGCGAAGGGGATCGCCACCGCCACGGGCGGCGCCGATGACCAGCGCGATGCCCCACACCAGCAGCACGATACCGGCGCCCTGGCGGACCCGCGGCCAGCCCGGCGTACTCGCCAGATCGAGGGCGCCGAGGGCCAGCGCCGTGCCGATGGCCAGGCCCGCCCACAAAAGCAGGGTGAGCGGGGCCGGGATCAAACGCTCGATCAGCCAGACGGCGACGCCCAGCAGCAGCACACCGAAGGCGATCTTGACCCCGTTCATCCAGGCGCCCGAGCGCGGCAGCAGGGTGGTGCCGAAGCCGCCGACCAGCAACAGCGGGACGCCCATGCCCAGCGCCAGGGCCAGCAGCGCCGCGCCACCGATGACGGCGTCACCGGTAGAAGAGATGAATACCAGGGCGCCGGCCAGCGGTGCCGACACGCAGGGCGAGACCACCAGCACCGACAGCGCGCCGGCCAGCGCCAGACCCAGGGGGCCGCTGCGCTGGGCGCGTGCCTGCCAGGCATCGATGCGTGAGCCCAGCCCCGAGGACAGGCGTAGATTGAAGACCCCGAACATGGCCAGCGCGAACAGGGTGAAGAGGGCGGCGAACACGATCAGTACCGGGGCCGATTGCAGGCGTGCCTGAAGGTTGAGCCCTGCGCCGAACAGCCCCATCAGCACGCCGACCAGGGCGTAGGTGGCGGCCATGCCGGCGACGTAGCTTGCCGAGAGCGCAAAGGCGCGGGGACGGCTGGGGTTCTGACCGACGATGATCGACGACAGGATCGGAATCATCGGCAGCACGCAGGGGGTAAAGGTCAGCCCGAGGCCGGCCACAAAGAACAGTCCGAGCATCAACGGCAGGCTGGCGTCCTGCATCAGGGCGCGGAAGCGGCCGTCTTCGCTGAGCGGCGCTGCATCGACAGAGGCGGCAGGGAGGCTGCCTGCTTGCTGGCTCGTGGGCGGCTGTCCGGCGAGGTCCGCTGGGGTAGCCTGGCCTGCGTTGTCGTTGGCCGTCTGGCCGTCCTCCAGGGCGTCGGCAAAGGCGGCGGGGGGCTCACTCTGGGCGGCGGCCAGCTCAAGCCGTTCCTGGGGGTAGCACAGACCGGCGTCGGCGCAGCCCTGGAACGTCAGGGCGATGTCCAGTGGCCCCTGACGGGTGTCGGCCAGCGGGGCACTGAACACCACTTGATCGTAGAAGACGTTGACGTCGCCGAGAAATTCGTCGGACTTGGCCTCCCCGGGCGGTAGCGACAGCTCACCCAGGGCGTCCGGTTCGCCTGGCAGTTCCAACGAGAAGCGGTGACGATAGAGATAGTAGCCGTCGGCATTTTGCATGCCGATATAGAGCTGATCGCCGTCGTGCCAGGCGCTGGCGGTAAAGGCCTCGTTCACCGGCAGAAACTCGGCGCTGCTCGACGACGAGGAAAAGAACTGGGCCTGGGCCACCCAGGGGGACAGCAGCAGACAGACGAACAGCAAGAGGCGTGTGGCGAAGAACACGTCGAATCCTTGTTGACGATGGGTGTGGAAGACGGGGCAAGGCGTGGCGGGATTCGCCTGACGTGTCAGACCCCGCTGTGTGACCGTGGAAGCGGGGCGGGGTTCCCGCGGACCCTGCGCTATGATCAGATGCAAGCGTATTCTACCACTGGCGCCGGCGCTTTCCCTCATTGGAGGCAGGGCTGGCCGGCCTTTGATGAACGACAAGGAGAGCGAAATGAGCAGTCGTCGACAGCGCGCCGAAAGGCGTCGTCAGGAGCTCGAGAACCCGCAGTACGGATGGATCTGGAAACCGCTCGCCGTGCTGCTGGTGCTTGCCGTGATGGTGGCGGTGGGGCTGGGGATCTGGTGGAGCCTGGCGCCGTCGCGCTTCGACGTGGAGACTGCCACCCAGGAGCAGCGCATCTCCGCGGCGCCGGCGGCCAGAGGCACCGTTACGGTCGCGACCCTGGCCACCCTGATCGATACCTTGCAGGACAAGCCCGGCGGGTACCTGCGAAATGACCTGATGCCGCCGGGACTGCTGCTCGACAATATGCCGTCCTGGGAAACTGGTGTGCTGGTTCAGGCGAGGCTGATGGCCGCCAGCCTGGCGGACTTCGACCCCGGCGCCGGTGAGTCGGTGAATACTCTGATCGCTGCCCTCGAACAGGACGCCGACGATTGGCTGGCCCCGTCCATGGAGGATCACCTGACCCAGGCGGGGAACTCGGCCCGCGCCTATCTGGCGCGTTTCGACGATGGGGTCGGCGCGTCCTTCGTCGATCAGGGCCAGGGCCTGGCGCTCTATCTGGACGCGGTGCGCCAGCAGTTGGCCTCGTTGCGGGAGCGGCTGTCATCCACGGTCAGCGACAGCGAGCGCTTGAAGGAACTGGGTATCGAAGTGGCACAGGACAGTCGAGTGCCCTGGTACCGCGTCGACAACGTGTTCCACGAGACCCGCGGTCAGACCTGGGCGCTGGGACACCTGCTCGAGGCGCTCGAGCGTGACCAGGCGGATCTGATCGCAAGCGCGGGCCTCGGCGACAGCTACGCCCGGGCGCTGGCCGAGATCGAGCGTATGCAACGTCAGTTCTGGAGCCCGGTGGTGCTGCGCGGCAGTGGCCTCGGCATCTTCGCCAACTATCCGCTGACCATGGCCCATCATCTGAGCCGACTCGACGGCGCCCTGGCGTCCCTGATCGATGGCCTGGGTGGCGCCAACGCTGCCCCGGAGGCTGCGACACCGCCGGTGACCGAGGTGACCCGTAGCCCCGACGATGAGGAGGCAGCGGAGTCAGCCGGCGTTGAGCAGAGTGATGAGAAGAGTGATGAGCAGGGTGGCCAGCAGGGCGCTGAAGCCAATAGCGGCGAGCAGGGCGCCGAAGCCAATAGCGACGAGCAGGGCGACGAGCAGAGCGACGAGCAGAGCGCTGAAGCCAATAGCGACGAGCAGGGCGCCAACCAGCAGCAGCCTGCCGAGCAAAGCGCCGAGTAGCAAGAGCCGAGTCAAGAGTCGAGTCAAAAGCCCCGAGCCGTGAACGGGGCCCAATGGCGGGGTGAGAGAGACCGGTTGCCGATTTTCTCCCTCGTCCTTGCCTGAATTTTCGCAAGCTACCATGCCCTCGTTGCCGAGGGCATTTTTTTCTCAGTTTGCTTCGTTCGCCCGGATACTTTTTGCCGCTCCGCGCTTTGGTAATTGGAGGCCTGGCGTCCCCCTGGCTGACGCGCCATGTCGCCAATGACTAGATGCGTCATCTCGGCGCATGAACCGAGGTTGCTGCAGCGATCACCTCGTCGTATCAGGAATCAGTGATCTGTCGCACTGCAATGGTGCGTCTGCGAAGGGCCCATGGTCGCGCTCTTTGCCCACATTCTCGATCCTGGTTTCTCAGTGCTTTTTTCGCACATTTCCAACCTTCTGATTCGGCTAAAGAAACACTTTCTCCACGGTAACTGTCCGCTGGCGCCCCCGACGTGTCCTCAAGGAACACGCAATTACAAGCGGAAACAGTCGCTCTCATGCTTCCGGGATACCGATATGGGGTTTGTCAGCCTGTGTACGCCAGGAATTTCGGACTGCCAGGACGGCGCGGCTATGCAATCGTACTGGCATAAATCGCAGTACCTGGCGGCCATCGAGTCTTCGAGCGTCGACGGGTGCTGCGGGCTGTCGGTGGTCGATCGTCTCGCAGAAGACGCAGCCTCGACGGTGACAATAACCATCTGTCTACGCGCAGGGCTTCAGGGATATGCCATCGATATCACCCTGGGGCGGTAGCGTGTCACACGCTCAGGGGGACGATATGGATAAGGTGAATCAGGCACACCAGTGGACAAGGGTCGTGGACGAGTCGCAACGATCGCCCGGCTGGCTGGCGGGTGCCGTCTTCGCAGTGCTGCTTGCGCTGACCGTGAGCGGTTGTGCCTATGCCCCTGGCGGGCATATCGACTACGAGACCGAGGCGCCGGACATCGATCATCTGGTCGACATCCAGGCCATCACCCCGGCATTGGTGGCGAACTTCCGCCAGAACGTCACCGGCGATATCGCCAGCACCATGCCTTCCTACCTCAAGGCCCAGTTGACGGACTACGAGTACCGTGTCGGGCCGGGTGATGTGCTCAACATCACCGTCTATGACCACCCCGAGCTGACCATCCCGGGGGGCGCCGAGCGCAGCCCCGAAGAGACCGGCAAGACGGTACAGCCAGATGGTCGCATCTATTTCCCCTATGTCGGACGTTTCCGAGTGGCCGGGCGGACGGTGGATCAGATACGCCGAACCCTCACCGGCATGCTGTCGAACTACATCACCGAGCCCCAGGTGGACGTCAACGTCGCCGCCTACCATTCCAAGAAGATCTACGTCAGTGGAGCGGTTGCCACCCCCGGCGCCCAGCCGATCACCACGGTCCCGCTGACCCTGGTCGATGCGGTCAGCCAGGCCGGGGGTCCATCGGAGACGGCCAACTGGCACGAGGTGGTACTCAATCGTGATGGCACCAGGGAGGTGCTGTCGCTGTACGCGCTGATGCGCCATGGTGACCAGACCCAGAACCGCCTGCTGCGCGATGGCGACGTGGTGCATATCCCGACCCTGGAGTCCGAGAACGTCGCGGTGCTGGGGCAGGTCAGGAATCCCGGCAATCTGGTGCTGGGCAACGAACGTATCACCCTGACCACCGCCCTGGCGCGAGCCGGCGGCGTCATCGAGACCACCGCCGAACCGTCGGGGATCTTCGTGATTCGTCCCAAGCCGCCGGGCGATGCCAAGCTTGCCACCGTCTATCAGCTTGATATCAGCAACGCCACCTCGCTGACCATGGGCACCCACTTCCCGCTGCAGCCCCAGGACGTGGTCTACGTGACGGCGGCCCCGCTGGCACGCTGGAACAACGTGATCAGCCTGCTGCTGCCGTCGGCACTGCTGCCCGGCACCATCGCCGACACCACCACCCGCATCGGCGAGATCTGATCGGTGCGTTTTGCCAGTGCGCTGGTGCTGTGTCGAGCGAACCTGTGTCGTAGTCCGCTCGGTGCGGCGCTGCTGCAGAGGCGGCTGCCCGCCATGGAGATTCAGTCTGCCGGGCTTTCTGCGGTGCGCGAAGGTGAAGCCGCGCCCGCAGAGGTGCAAGCGCTGGCCAGGGAAGCCGGGCTCGAGTTGAGCGCTCACCGCGCTCGGGTGGCAACGCCCGAGATGATCGCCAATCACGATCTGGTGCTGGTGATGAGTGCGTCCCAGCGCCAGGCGGTCAGTGAACTTGCGCCCTTTGCCACCGGCAAGACCCTGCTGTTTGCCCACTGGCTCGACGGGATCGATATCCCCGACCCTTACCGCAAGAGCCTGGACGCACACCGTCAGGTATTCGTGATGCTTTCCGATGCCGCCGACGCCTGGCACCGAAGGCTCGCGCCATGACCTCGTGTCGCCGCGCTCGAGGCCACCGACAGGACCTGCCGTCATGACCCAAATGTCACGCTTGCCTTCCGCTCCCGGCCGCGAGGATATCGACCTCGGGCGCATCCTGGGGCTATTGCTCCGGCACAAGTGGTGGATCCTCGCCGTCACCCTGCTGTTCGGAGCGGCAGGTTATGTGTCCGCCCTGCTCAAGCCACCCATCTACGAGGGCGACGCCCTGGTGCACGTGGAGCGTCGGGCCTCGGTCAGTCCGCTGGGGGACCTGGCCACGGTGATGGGAGAAGAGGAGAACACCTCGGCAGAGGTGCAGATACTGCGGTCTCGCATGGTGCTGGGGCGGGTGGTTGACCGCCTCGCCCTCGACACCCAGGTGTCGCCACGGCGTCTGCCGCTGGTCGGTGACTACCTGGTGCGTGAAGGGGTGACCCGAGAGGACCTGGCTGAGCTGGGCTGGATGACTGCTCCGCTTGGATGGCTCGAGCGGTTGATGCCCGAGGCATGGGATCTGAGCCATCTGGTGTGGGCAGGAGAGTCGCTGCAACTGGCGCGCCTCGAGGTCGCTGACTCCTATCGCGGCGCGGCCTTCCGCCTGGTGGCAGGCCGCGATGCCGGCTATCAGCTGTTTGGTCCTGACGGTGATCTGTTGGGTGTCGGTCGTGTCGGCGATACCGCAAGATTCGCCGGAGGCGATGTGGTGTTGAGCGTTCGCGAGATGACCGCAGCGCCAGGTGCCGAGTTCAGCCTGTCCAAGCGCCCCCAGGTGTCGGCCATCGATTCGCTGCTGGCTCGCTTGACGGTCACCGAGCAGGGCAGCGGCTCGAGCGCCAGCACCGGCATGTTGCGCCTGACCCTGACCGGCACCGACATCGATCGGGTGCGCGAGTCGCTGGATGTCCTGGCGGAAACCTTCCTGATGCAGAATGTCGAGCGGCAGTCGGCCCAGGCCGACCAGAGCCTGGCCTTTCTCGATGAGCAGGCGGTGGCATTGAAGGCCTCGCTGTCGTCGGCGGAAGATCGGCTCAATGCCTATCGCGTCGAGGTGGACAGTATCGACCTGGACTCCGAGGCGGCCTCGGTGGTCGAGCAGTTGATCTCGGTGGAGGAACAGCTCAACACCCTGGATTTCCAGGAAGCCGAACTGGTCCAGAGGTTCACCCGCAATCACCCCACCTATCAGGCGTTGATGCGCCAGCGCGGCATCCTCAACCAGGAGAAGGCCCGACTGGAGGAGCGTGTCAGCGAGATGCCCGAGTCCCAGCAGGAAATCGTGCGCCTGACCCGGGACGTGGAGGTGACCCAGGCGATCTATGTCAATGTGCTTAATCGTGCGCAAGAGGTGGCGGTCGCCAAGGCCGGCACCATCGGCAATGTGCGGGTCATCGACGATGCGTATGTGGATGACGATCCGGTGGCACCCAACGCCGGCCTGATGATGGCCCTGGCCACCGTTATCGGTGCCTTTCTGGCGGTGGCGGTGGTACTGGTGCGTGGCATGCTCAATCGCGGCATCGAGAGCCCGGACCAGCTCGAGGACCTGGGGCTGCCGGTGTACGCCACGGTGCCGCTTTCCGAGTTTCAGCAGCGCCTGGTCAAGCGGGTCAAGTATCGCAGCGACCGGCGCAGTCAGCCGGTGATCAAGGGCCTGCTGGCCCTGACTCAACCGACCGACATGGCCATCGAGGCGTTGCGTGGCCTGCGCACCAGTCTGCACTTCGCGATGATGGAAGCGCCCAACAACTGCCTGATGATCACCGGCCCCAGCCCCGAGATCGGCAAGAGCTTCATCTCGCTGAATCTGGGCGTGATCTGTGCCCAGGCCGGTCAACGGGTCCTGGTCATCGACGCCGACATGCGCAAGGGACACCTGCACAGCGCCTTCGGCGCCAAGGCCGAAAGTGGCCTGTCGGACCTGTTGTCGGACAAGAGCGAGGTGGCCGAGGTCATCCGCCAGACCGAGGTGGAAGGCCTCGACTATCTGTCGCGAGGCGCATGCCCGCCCAATCCTTCGGAACTGCTGATGCGCGAGCGTTTCACCACGCTGATGGAGCAGTTCAGTCGCGACTACGATCTGGTGATCGTCGATACCCCGCCTGTGCTGGCGGTGACCGACGCCGCCATCGTCGGTAACCGGGTGGGCACCAGCCTGCTGGTGACGCGCTTCAAGCTCAACCCGGTCAAGGAGGTCAGGGTGGCGCTCAGGCGCCTGGAGACCTCCAACGTCAGGGTCAAGGGCTGCATCCTCAACGCCATGGACCCCAGCGCCAGGCATGGTTACGGCTATGGTCACTATGTCTATGCCTACCAGTAAGTACGGCAGCGGCGACAACCAGGGACGGTGAGATGCTGACTGATCTGCGCGAACTCTACGGCCTGCTGACTCACCACCAGCGCCGGCAACTGCTGCGGCTGCAGGTGCTGGTGGTGGCGATGGCGCTGTGCGAGCTGCTCAGCGTCGCCTCCATCGCGCCCTTCATGGCGGTAGTGGGCGATCTGGAGCGTCTTGGCGGGGACGGCGTGATGGGCGAGCTCTATCGGGCCAGCGGTGCCGACTCGCCGGAGCGCTTTCTTCTATGGCTTGGGCTGGGGGTGCTGGGCGCGTTGTCGGTCGCCGCGGTGGTGTCGATGGTGACGGTGTGGCGGCTGGCGGTCTACGGCGCCACCGTCGGGGCGGAGCTGGGTTCCCGACTGTTCGCCCACTACATGCACAAGGACTGGCTGTTCCACGCCGGAGGCAGCAGCAGCTATCTGACCAAGCAGATCGCTCAGGAGTGCCAGCGAGTCATGCTGGGCGTCATCGATCCGTTGATGCAGATGAATGCCAAGGTGGTGCTGGCGCTGTTCATGTCGCTGGCCATCCTGATCTACAACCCCGCGGTGGCGCTGTGCGCCATGGCGTTGTTCTCGCTGGCCTACCTGCTGCTCTATCACACCGCCCGGCGTCGCCTGATGAGTAACGGCGAGGCGCTGTCGGCGGCCCAGGGCCAGCGCTTTCGGCTGATGGCCGAGGGATTCGGAGGGATCAAGGATCTGTTGCTGCTGGGGCGTCAGACCCAGCTGACCGAGCGTTTCGACCGGGCCAGTCGACGCTTTGCCCGGGCCCAGGGCACCAATCAGGCGCTCAAGCAGGCGCCGCGCTATGCGATGGAGGTGGTGGCCTTCGCCTCGGTGATCCTGCTGTTGTTCTACCTGCTCAAGACCCACCAGGGCGAGATGGCGTCGATGCTGCCGGTACTGGCGGTGTATGCCCTGGCGGGTTTCAAGCTGCTGCCGGCTTTTCAGCATATCTACGCCAGCGTCTCGAGCATCCGCGGGAACCTGCATGCGCTCGAGGAAATTCGCAATGACCTGCGGGCCAGCCATGCCCATGACCACCTTGAGCATGGCGGTGACTCGGCCCAGGGCGGCTCAGCCCTCAAGGCCCGGCGCGAGATTCGCCTCGAGGGGGTCAGCTTTCGCTATCCCGGCGCACGCTCTCCCGCGGTGGACGACGTCAGCCTGGTGATACCGGCCAATAGCGTGATTGGCCTGGTCGGCGCCTCCGGTTCCGGCAAGTCCACCCTGATCGATCTATTGCTGGGACTGATGCAGCCACAGCAAGGGCGCATCAGCGTGGACGGAAAGGTCATCGATGAGGCCAATCGTCGCCAGTGGCAGGACGCGCTGGGTTTCGTCTCCCAACAGCTCTATCTATGCGATGGCAGCATTCGCGACAACGTGGCCTTCGGTCTGGCCCCCGAGTGCATCGACGACGACCGCGTCGAAAGGGCGCTTCGGCTCGCCCACCTGGCCGAGTTCGTGGCCGAGCTGCCTCAGGGCATCGAGACCTTGGTCGGCGAGCGCGGTGTCCAGCTCTCCGGGGGACAGCGCCAGCGCATCGGGATCGCTCGGGCGCTCTATCACGAGGCCGAGGTGCTGGTGCTGGATGAGGCGACCAGTGCCCTGGACGGCATCACCGAGCGGCTGATCATGGATGCGATCCACGACTTCGCCGGTCGCAAGACCATCGTGCTGGTCGCCCATCGACTGACCACCGTCATGGCCTGCGAGTGCATCTACATGATGGAGCGTGGACGCCTGGTGGATCAGGGCAGCTACCGGGAGCTGATGTCGCGCAACGAGGTGTTCAAGCGAATGGCGCAGAGCGCCTGAGACGGGACTCCGGTAAAGCGCGCAAATGAGGGCACGGGTGAAGCGACGGACGAAGCGCTGGCGAAGTGACGGACGGAGTGCTGGTAAAGCGAACGCGCATCGATGAAGGGAGGCGGGCACCGATGAAGCAGTGCTTCGTGATCGGCGGCGGTGGCCACGCGCGGGTGCTGCTGCATGGACTGCGCGGGCTTGGCTGGCAGGTGGCCGGCTACGTGGCACAGGAGCCCTCGTCGGCCATGCCGGTCCCCTGGCTGGGGCAGGACCGTTGTCGACTGGCGTCGCCGGAAGGCCTGCCAGGCGTCGCCTTCCTGGGGGTCGGCATGGTCACCAGCGCGCCCTGGCGGCGCGCTCTGCTCGAGGCCTTTCTGGCGCAGGGATTCGACCTGCCGCCGTTGATCACGCACAACGCCATGGTGCATGACGACGTGAAGCTGGGAGACGGCAGCGTGATACTGGATGGTGCCGTGGTGGTCACCGGCAGTCGTCTGGGACGAGGCTGTCTGATCAACACCCGGGCGGTGGTCGACCACGACTGCGTGCTGGGCGACAACGTCCACGTCGCCTGCGGTGCCACGCTCAGTGGGGGCGTCAGGCTAGGGGCGGACGTGATGATCGGCACCGGAGCTAACCTGATCCAGGGGGTCGAAGTGTGTGCGGGGGCGGTGATCGGCGCCGGCGCCACCGTGGTAGGGGACGTAACGCGCCCTGGAGTGTATCTCGGGACGCCCGCGCGACGACGGCAATGAATGCGCCTGGCCGACACGCATCACCACAAGACGTCACAGCGAAAAGCGCCAGAAGGCGAAAAAATAATTAAAGCAGGTCTACGCAAAAAGCAGGTCTACGCAAACAGGGAAGGCGCTTCTGCCAAGAGGCGCAAGCAGGGGACACGAATGAGTCATTCTGAGGTTGTCGAGACCAGGAGGGTGGCATCGAGCCGCGCCGAGTCACCAGGCGTACAGGTGATCGCCGAAGCCGGCGTCAATCACAATGGGTGCCTGGATACCGCCATGGCGCTGGTGGACGCGGCACGTGAGTGCGGCGCCGATGCCGTCAAGTTTCAGTGGTTCAAGGCGGAGCAACTGGTGACCGCCGACGCCGCCCAGGCAAGCTACCAGCGAAAGGCCTGCCCGGAGGACGGCTCCCAGTACGCCATGCTCAAGCGCCTGGAGCTTGGCCTTGACGATTTTCGGCGATTGGCCCAGTACAGCCGTGACAGTGGCATCGAATTCCTGGCCAGCCCCTTCGACGAGGACAGCGTCGAGTGGCTGGCTGCGCTGGACGTCGGTTGCTTCAAGGTGGCCTCCGGGGAGTTGACCAATCTGCCGCTGCTTACACGTATCGGCGCCCAGGGCAAACCGGTGCTGTTGTCCACGGGCATGAGTTTCCTGGGGGAAATCGAAGCCGCCTTGGCGACCCTTTCGGCGGCGGGGGCCGGCGACGTTACGGTACTGCACTGCGTCAGTGAATACCCGGCGCCGGTGGATCAGATCAACCTCGCCGCCATGGATACCCTGGCCCAGGCCTTCGGATGCCCGGTCGGCTACTCCGATCATAGCGATGGCATCGATATCGCGCTGGCGGCGGTGGCGCGTGGGGCCGTGGTCATCGAGAAACACCTGACCCTGGATACCACCATGGCGGGGCCGGACCATGCTGCCTCGCTGGATCCTCAGGCCTTCCTGGCGATGGTGACCGCCATTCGTCGTATCGAGCAGGCCCTCGGCGATGGGCGCAAGCGCCCGGCGCCCTGTGAGCAGCCCCAGCGGGAGCTGGTGCGTCGCAGCGTGGTAGCCGGGCGCGATATCGACGCCGGCGAAGTGCTGGCGCAAGGCGATTTGCTGCTCAAGCGGCCTGGCAGCGGTCTGCCGGCCGCCGCACTGCCTCAGTTGATCGGTCGGGTGGCCAGACGCCGTATCGGTCGTGACGCCCTGCTGGACTGGGCGGATCTGACATGATGGCCTGGGCATGAGGGGGACTGGCATGACTCCGAGAAAGATCTGGGTCCTGACCAGCTCTCGAGCGGACTATGGGCTGCTCTACTGGTTGCTTCGGGAAATCAACGAAGACCCTGCGCTAGAACTGATGCTGGTGGCCAGCGGATCGCACCTGTCCACCGAGTTCGGCTCCACGGTCAGCGAGATCGAGCGCGACGGCTTTCGTCTGCATCGACGCCTCGAGATCCTGCTGGCGTCGGACTCGCGCAACGCCATGACCAAGGCCATGGGGCTGGCGCTGTTGAGCGTCGGCGATGCCCTGGTCGAGGACCGGCCCGACCTGGTGGTCCTGCTGGGCGACCGTTTCGAAATCGTGCCGGTGGCGTTGGCGGCGGTCACCCACGGTATCACCCTGGCCCACCTCCACGGGGGCGAGACCAGTCGTGGCGCCCTGGACGAGTACTATCGTCATGCGGTGACCAAGCTGGCCAACCTGCACTTTCCCGCCACCGAGGTCTACCGTCGGCGGATTCTGCAGATGGGGGAAGACCCCGGCCGAGTGTTTGTCCACGGCGCGCCGGGCATCGATCACCTGTACCGCAGCCGCACGCCGACCAGGGCAGTGCTTGCAAGGGCCCTGGACATGCCACTGGACCGACCCACCGCGCTGGTCACCTATCACCCGGTGACCGCGGGTACGGGCGAGGACGTGGAAGCGCTGATCGCGGCCTTGTCGCGTTTCGAGGATCTGGACGTGCTGGTGTGCAAGGCCAACGCCGACTGTCATGGACGCAGCATCAATGCCCGGCTGGCGCGCTGGTGTGCCGAGCGCCCCGAGGCCAGGCGTCTGGTCGACAGTCTGGGACAGCGTCTCTATCACGGCTGTCTCGAGCACATGGATGTGCTGGTGGGCAATTCCTCCAGCGGTCTGATCGAGGCGCCATCCTTCCGTCGGCCGGTGGTCAATGTCGGCAAGCGTCAGGACGGCCGCCTCAAGGCGGCAAACGTGATCAATGTCGAGGCCTCGGAGGAGGCCATCGCCAAGGGCATCGAGACCGCCCTGAGCGAGACCTTCAAGCGTTCGCTGGGCGCCCTGAGCAATCCCTATGACCCCTTCGAGGATGGAGCCGCCTCGCGGCGAATCAAGAACACCTTGAAACGGGTCAAGCTGGATGCCGGCATCCGTGAGAAGTGGTTCTTCGACATCGACGAGGTGTCCCCTCTGGGCGGCACCTCTTCTCCGACCAAAGGCCTGATGGGCTGACCTTCGTCGCTTCGATAACGACCCTAACAACCTTCAGGAAATGAAGATGACACCAGTGTCCGAGGCGGCAATGTCGGTGACGGCGGTGATACCGGCGCGGGGCGGCAGCAAGTCGGTGCCGAGAAAGAACCTGAGGCCGCTCGGCGGACGCCCGCTGCTGGTCTGGTCGATCGAGGTGGCACGGCAGGTGATGGCGATCGATCGGGTGATCGTGAGTACCGATGATGACGAGATTGCCCAGGTGGCCCGCCGGCATGGCGCCGAGGTGCATCGTCGGTCGGCGCATCTGGCCACCGACGAGGCGCTGGTGATCGACGCCATCCGCGAACTGTTCGATGAGCTGAACCAGGGCGGCGAGGCTCCCGAGGTGATGGTGCTGCTGGAGCCCACCTGCCCCTTGCGCAGTGCCCAGGATGTGGCCGAGTGCCTGTCGCGTCTGGTGGTGCAGGGGCTGGATTCGGTGGCCACCTTCAAGGCTGCCGAGGTCAATCCTCACCGTACCTGGCGGCTGGATGCGCGGGGCCGGCCCACCGCCTTTATCGACGGCAGCGATCCCTGGCTGCCGCGACAGGCGTTACCCATGGCCTATCAGCTCAATGGTGCCGTCTATGCCTTCCGTCCCGATCGTCTTCCCGAGGATGGCAAGGCGTTGCTGTTCGGGCGCAGTGGCGCGGTGATCATGCCGGCGGAACGCTCGGTCGACATCGACCGCGAGCACGACTTCGTCATCGTCGAAAGCCTGTTGAGGAGAGCACGTTGAGGATAGCCCGTTGTACAGCCCGTTGGAGAGCCCGTTGAGCCACCCTGTCGAAGCCTTAGTGACTCCCGCATCTGCCGATGTGCGCCCGGCGATCTTGATCACCGGGGCTACCGGTGGGGTCGGCATGGCCCTGTGCCGCCACCTGAACCGCCGCTTTCGGGTGATCGCGCTGGGGCGTGACGCCAACGCCCTGGCAGAACTGGCCGCAAGCCTTCCCGGTGTCGAGGTCCACTGCCTGGATCTCGCCGGCGGTGAGATCGCAAGTGATATCGCGTCACTGATGGAGCAATGCGGCGACGTCGGCTATCTGATCAACAATGCCGGCTTCAATCGGCCTGCGCCAGTGGACGCCGACATCGAAGCCGTGCTTCGGCGCTCGCTCGAGGTCAACGCCATCGCGCCGGCCATGCTCATGGCGGCGGTGCTGCCCGGCATGCGCCGTCGTGGCTTTGGCCGCATCGTCAATATCACCTCCGGCGCACCGCTCAACTGTTTTGCCGGGCATGCCGCCTACAGCGCCTCCAAGGCGGCGCTGAATGCGCTGACGGTGACCGCCGCCAGAGAGCATCAGGACGTGGATATCAAGATCAACCTGATGAGCCCCGGCCCGGTGCGCAGCAAGATGGCCCCCGAGGCACCGATGGCGCCAGAGGTCTGTCTACCGACCCTGGACCATCTACTGGAACTGCCCGCGGATGGCGCCAGCGGGCGCTTCTTCTGGCTGGGTCACGAGATACCGCTGACGCCGTCCCTCGATGGCATCGACTGGCTGGCGGGGACCGCGCCGGCAGGTTTTGCCCGGCTTTGGCCAGAGGCAGACGAGAGCAGCGGTCTCGACAGCAGTGGCGCGGACGTAAGCAGCAGTGACAGGGCGTGCCGATGAGGCGTATTGGCATGCTGGGCATGAGTCCCGGCAACGGTCACCCGTTTTCGTTTTCCGCCATCCTCAATGGCTACCACGATGCGGCCATGGCCGAGGCGGGCTGGCCGGTGATCCATGACTATCTGGCACGGCGACATCGCTCGGAATTCGGCGTCGGTGATCTGCGTGTCACCCACGCCTGGACCCAGGATCGAGACGTCACCGAGCGGCTATGTCGCGCCTGCCATATCGACGAGGCCGTGGCCGAGCCTGGTGACATGCTGGGGCAGGTGGATGCGGTCATCATCGCCCGTGACGATCCGGCGAGCCACCGCGAACTGGCGGCACCCTTTCTCGAGGCGGGCCTGGCGGTATTCATCGACAAGCCGCTGACCCTGGATCCGCAGGATCTGGCCTATTTTTCCCCCTACCTGGCAGCAGGGCGCCTGATGTCATGTTCCGGCATGCGCTTCGCCAGCGAACTCGACGCCCTGCGTGCGGCGCCGGGGGCGCTGGGCAACTGGCGCCTGGCCAGGGGCGCCATCGTCAAGGACTGGGAGCGCTACGGGGTTCACCTGCTCGACGCCATCCTGCCGTTGACGGCGGCGACGCCGGTGTCCGTCAGAGCGCTTGGGGCAGGCCACCAGTCCTTCGCCATCACCATGAGTGACGGCAGCCTTTTGAGCATCGATGCGCTCGGCGAGGTGCCGCCGGTATTTCGTATCGAGGTGTTTGGTGATGCCGGCCAGACCAGTGCCGACATCCGCGACAACTTCGGCATGTTTCGTCGCACCCTGTGGGAGTTCTGGCGGATGCTCGAGCAGGGGCCGGATCGTCATCAATGCCAGACCACACTCGCGGTGATCAAGACGTTGATCGCCGGGCGCCTCGCGGCCGAACGGGGAGAGGAGGTACGTCTCGATGCGCTCTGACAACGAGGGTGCAGGCCTCGTACCCGCGCAGGCGCGCGCCGTGTCGGCGCTGTTCGATCTGAGCGGTCGGGTAGCACTGGTCACCGGGGCCCTGGGCATCCTGGGGCGGCACTTCTGTCGAGCACTCGCCGAATGCGGCGCCTCGCTGGTGGTCGTGGATCTCGACGCTGCCGAGGCCGAGCGCTTCGCCGCCGAGCTTCAGACCGACCACGGTCAGCCTTGCCTCGGACTTGGCTGTGACGTCAGCGACGAGGCCTCGGTCGAGGCCATGGTGGCGCATGCGGTCAAGACGCTGGGAGGCATCGACATCCTGCACAACAATGCGGCGACCAAGGCGCGAGACCTGGAGGCCTTCTTTGCTCCGGCCGAAGACTACACCCTGGCCCAGTGGCGTGACGTCATGGCGGTCAATCTCGACGGTGTCTTTCTGGTGTCGCGAGCGGTAGGCCGGCAGATGATCGAGCAGGGTCGAGGCGGCAGCATCATCCATACCGGTTCCATCTACGGCGAGATGGGCTGCGATCCGCGTATCTACGAGGGCTCGCAGTACCTGGGGGTGGCCATCAACACGCCTCCGGTCTACGCCGCCTCCAAGGCCGGGGTGTCTGGACTGGCGCGTTATCTCGCCACGCTCTGGGCAGGCCACGGTATCCGCGTCAATACCCTGGTACCGGGCGGCATCGAGAGTGGCCAGAACTCAGCCTTTGTCGAGCGCTATTCGGCCAGGGTGCCGCTGGGGCGCATGGGAACGCCGACCGATCTGGTCGGCGCGCTGATCTTTCTGGCCTCGGATGCCTCCGGCTACGTGACGGGGCAGACGCTTCACGTGGATGGTGGCTTGAGCGCCTGGTAGCACGGCGTCGATGCACGCTGCCCGATAAACGGCATCCGATGAACGGCACCCGATCAACGGCACCAGTTGAACGGCAGGGAAGGAGTTTCGCTCGATGTTGACCATCGTGATGTACCACTATGTCCGACCGCTGGCCGGGTCGCGCTATCCTCGCCTCAAGGCGCTGGAGCTTGCTGCCTTTCGCGCTCAGCTCGACCATCTCGAGCGGCACTATCGGCCGGTGACGATGGAACAGGTGATCGCCGCCTGGCGCGGCCAGCAGACATTGCCCGAGCAGGCGGTGCTGTTGAGCTTCGACGACGGCTATCGTGATCACCTCGAACATGTGCTGCCGGAGCTCGAGCGACGCGGCCTTCAGGGTAGCTTCTTTCCCTGCACCGGTACCCTGCGCGACGGCCTGATCCTCGACGTCAACAAGATCCAGTTCGTGCTGGCCAGCGTCGCTTCCACCGCAGAGTTGCTGCCGGCTCTGGGAAGGGCACTGGACAAGCGTCGCGAGCGTCATGGCCTGGGGACCTACGAGGATATCCATCGCAGGGTCTATCATCGGCTGTCGCGCCAGGGACGCTTCGATGACCCCGATACCCTGTTCTTCAAGCGCCTGCTGCAGCGGGAGCTGCCCTTCGCGGTTCGCCATGACGTCATCGATGAGCTGTTTGCGCGCTTCGTCAGCACGGACCAGCGAGCCTTCGCCGAAATGCTCTATCTGAGCGATGCCGAGGTCCGCCTGCTGCACGACGCCGGCATGCATATCGGCTGCCACGGAGATCAGCACTTCTGGTTCGACAGCCTGACGCCCGAACAACAGGGCAGGGACCTCGAGGTCAGTCTCGCTCATCTTCGAAACCTGGGGGTGCTCGGCGACGACTGGGTGATGTGCTATCCCTACGGTGGCGTCGACGAAGCGCTGCTGGGTCGTCTACGCCAGCTTGGCTGCGCCGCCGGGCTGACCGTGGCGTCGCGACAGGCCGACCCGGCCCGGGACGACCCCTTGCTATTGCCGCGCCTGGACACCAATGATCTGCCCAGCCAGGCCGCTGCCTGCCCTGGCGACCCGGCGACCGTCCAGGTTGGATAGCTGACCACATCCTCGTCCACCTCCACGTCTTCCCCATTTGCGCCGAGCCTGGCGCGGCCCCGGCGGTTTGCCGCCAGCCTACCCACCATGCACAGGGATCTTGTCATGACAGCGTGCACGCAGAGCGCGACGACAGCGTCTGTCGCCGCCGGCGACGCCATGATGGCCATGTTGGCCGACCTCACTCCGCTGAATCGGGTGATCTGTTCGAGCGACTACGACGCCACGGTGGCCTACCTGGCCGAGCGCTGGCCGCTCAGGGAGCATCGTTTCGAGGCCTCTGACGTCCACAATGGCTGGGTGATTCCGCCCAGGTGGGACGTACTGGAGGCGGCCATCTACAAGGATGGCGAGTGTATCTATGATGGTCGCTGGCATCCCATGGCGGTGATGGCGCTGTCACTGCCGTTCCGAGGCACGGTCTCGCGAGAAGAACTCAAGTCCCACCTGCATTTTGATCACCGCTACGACGAGCGCATCCCGTTCCATTTTCGCCAGCTATTTACCAGCTGGCAGCGTGACTGGGGGTTCTGCGTGCCACGTCGTCTTGTCGAGAGTCTTGCGCCTGGTGACTACGAGGTGGTGATCGAGACCCGTGAGGCGCCGGGGTATCTGCGCTGCCTGGACTATCACCTGCCGGGTCAGCTCGAGCAGACCATCGTGCTGGGGGCCAACCTGGATCATCCTGGTGTCGCCAACGATGGTCTGTCCGGTGTGGCGGTGGGGCTCGCCGTGTTCGAGGCGCTTGCCGCGCGACCCAGGCGCTTCAGCTATCGACTGGTGCTGGCCCCCGGCATCATGGGCACCGAGTATTATCTTGGGCGGCTTCCCGCCGCCGAGCGCGCTCGACTGTTCGAAGGTGTGATGCTCGAGATGCTGGGCTCGCCCACCATACTCAATCTGCAGCGCTCACGAGGTGCCGGATCGAACATCGAGCAGGCGTTGTCGCGCGTGCTCAGCGAGGGTGGGCACGACTACCGCGAGGGCGCCTTCGAGAGCCTGCTGCTCAATGACGAGTACCTGTGGGAAGCCTACGGCATCCCCATGGCCTCGCTATCGCGCTATCCCTATCCCGAGTATCACACCGACGCCGATAACCTTGGCTTGATGTCGCCGCAGCGCCTGCTCGAGGCGCGTGACGTGGTGCTCGCCGCCATCGACGATATCGAGTCCTCGCCGCTGATCAAGAAGCGCTTCGAGGGCAACGTCTGCCTGTCGCATCCCCGCCATGACCTCTATGTGGATCCTGGCCAGGTCGCCTTCGGTGACGTGCCGGACGAGTCACGCCGGCGGATGCGCCTGTTGATGGACTCCATCCCGACCTTGACGCGTCCGACCACCGTGCGCCAGCTGGCCAGGGAGGTCGGCCTCGAGGAGAGCGTGGTCCACGACTATCTCAAGCGCTGGCGCGACTGTGGCCTGGTGGAGCTGGTATGAACCGGGCGAGGGAGGAGGTGAGTGGCGAGCGCGCGCATCCGTCGGGTGGGGCAGGAATACCGCTTCAGGAAGGGATCGACACAGGGGGGGCAGTGCCGGCGACGAGCACGCAGGCGTCGTTTGGCCGAAGCGTCTTTATCTGCTGCAAGCCGCTGCAGTTTCTGACCTGTGCCTCGATCGTTCGTCACTATCGAATCGAGCAGGCGCTGGTGCTGCTGGTGGCCGAAAGCATCGCCGAGTATGACGCCTTCTACGCCTTTGTCGAAGCAAGCCACCATCGATCTCTCTTTGACGAGATACGCCGCGTGCCGACCCAGGCCGCGGCACGCGAGGCGCTGGGCGCCTTGCACTACGACAGTCTGTTCATCGACAACGATCGCACCAGCAAGTACCTGCTGCTGGCGCCGCTGAAGACAGGCTGTCTGTGCCTTTACGAGGAGGGGGTCAGCACCTACTTCAGCTCCTATCTCTACGAGATGCCTCTGTCCAGGCGGTTGAAGTGGAGCCTGGTGGCCCTGGTGCGCGGTTGCGGACTGCGTTTCGGAGGCGGCCGCAGGACCGACCTGGTGTTCGTTTCGCGGCCGCGGACCTACGCCCGATTGAATCCACGCCTGGCGCACAAGGCGCGCTATTGCCCGGGGCTCGTCGGCGAGCTGGAGCAAGGCTGGGAGGACTGGCAGGCACTGCTGTCGCCCTGGCTCGACCGGCTGACGTCGGCAACGCCGGCGCTGGTACTGGGTACCTGGGGGGGCGGCGATATCTCCGCCGAGAGGCTTGCCGAGCTCAAGCGACGTCATCCTCTGTTGCTGTTCAAGCCCCATCCCCACGACGGCTGCGCCTGGCTCGATGCTGATATCCAGGTGCTGGAGCAGCCGTGGATTCCCGCCGAGGTGTGGATTCGTCTACTGGCTAGCCGGGTCGACGAACTGGTGGTGTATCACTATTCCTCGTCTTCTGAGCTCTACTGCCTGGATCTGCTCGACAGGGTGACCTTCGTCGACCTCAAGGGCGACGTTCATATCCGACGAGTCTGCGATCTGGCCGTGGGCGATCCCGGTCACGACGACATCGACCATGTGGCGATTGCCTGAGAAGGACGCTGTCCGTCCAGCGCCTGGCCCCCGTGGTATTCGAACGGCATGCCTGCACGTCAAATGAGTGAGCTTACCGCCGATGGTTCCCATCCCTTATGTCACCTCCGCCTGGGACGTGTACTCCGCCCTGGCGGTGTTCGTGCTCGGTCTGTGGCTTGCCAGAGCGGTGGGGCGAGCCTTCGGGCTGTCTTACATGCTGTGTCTGCCGCTCTATCTCTGGCACACGGCCTTCTGCGTGCTCTACGCCTGGTTCGTCAACGGCGACGGCGGAGATTCCTTGATGTACTACCGGGCGTCGTTGAACGACGGCGTCGAGTTCTCCTTTGGCACCGCCGGGGTGATCGTGTTCACCTCGCTGTTCACCCAGGGGCTGGGGCTGTCGTTTCTGGGGACCTTTCTGGTGTTCAATCTGGCCGGCTATGTCGGGCTGCTGGCCTTCGCCGGCAGTCTCCATCAGGCCATTGCCGAGCGTGCCCTGGGTATTCGTCTGCTGGCGCTGGCCGTACTCTTTCTGCCCTCGATGCACTACTGGGGCTCCGCCATCGGCAAGGATGCGCTGTCGTTTCTGTCCATGGGGCTTTCGCTGTGGGCGGCGCTTGATCTCAGACGCCGTCACCTGCTGATGGTGGTGGCGGTCATGATCATGCTGGTGGTGCGACCGCACATGGCCGGTATACAGCTGATCGCCTTGGCGGCTGCCTTCTGTCTGCAGCCCGGCGTCGTGCTGTGGCAGCGGCTTTTGCTGGGGACTGCGGCGCTTGCCGGGGCGGCGATCATCGTACCCCTGGCGCTGGATTACGCCGGGGTCGGCAGCGGCTCCGATGCCGATCAGGTGATGAGTTACATCGAATTGCGGCAGAGCTACAACCAGACCGGCGGCGGTGCGGTGGACATCGCCTCCATGAGTCTGCCGATGCAGCTTTTCACCTATATGTTCAGGCCGCTGCCCATGGAAGCCAGCAGTGTGTTCCAGCTGGCTTCCTCGGTGGATAACGTCATCTTGCTGTATCTGATGGTGGTCGGTGGCATCGCCGCCATCACCGGGCGCAATGCGCCTCCCGCCAATCGACTGTTTCTGTGGTTTTACCTGCTGCTGGCCTGGACCATCCTGGCGATGACCACTGCCAATCTGGGCATCGCTGCGCGTCAGAAGTGGATGTTCACCCCGGTGCTTATCTATCTGTTGATGTCCGTCATGGGGCGCCCGCGCCAGACAACCACCGACGCCGAATCGACCGGGGGCGCTTCGCCGTCTGTCGGAAGCACGCCAAATGGAGTGGCGAGATGATCAAGCGACTATTGATGGTAGCGAGCTACCCCGAGTCCATCGTCGGGTTTCGCGGTGAGCTGATCAGGGAGATGGTCGCTCGCGGAATCGAGGTCCATGTCGCCGCGCCCGTGGGGGGGAGGGGCGCTACCGGTGACGCTGGCGGTGAGGGTGACGCCGAGCGTTCGGCTGCTTCGTCGCGTCTTAAAGCCAGTCTCGAGGCCCTCGGCGCGACGCTGCACGATATCCCGCTTTCGCGCACCGGCATGAATCCGCTGGCCGATCTGAAGACCCTGGCGGCTCTGATGAGATTGATGCTGCGGGTACGCCCCGATGGGCTTTTTGCCTACACGATCAAGCCGGTGGTCTACGGGGCACTGGCCGCCTGGGTGTTGGGGGTGCGCCAGCGCACCCTGCTGGTCACCGGGCTGGGGTACGCCTTTACCGGCACCCAGGATGGCGCCCAGGGTGGCAACAAGCGCCGCTTGATCAAGGCGCTGGTGCGGCGGTTGTGTCGCGTCGCTCTGGGGCGGGCTCATATGGTGCTGTTCCAGAACCCGGATGATCGTCGCCTGTTCATCGAGGAGGGGATTCTCCTTGATACCACGGCGTCCCGGGTGATCAACGGTTCCGGAGTGGATCTGGCGCATTTTTCGCCGGTAGCTCCATCGACAGAGCCGGTCAGCTTCCTGCTGATCGCTCGCTTGCTGGGTGACAAGGGGGTGCGCGAGTACGCCGAGGCAGCGACGCGTATCCGCCAGCGCCATCCCCAGGTGCGCTTTCGCCTGGCGGGTTGGCTGGACGACAACCCCGACAGCATCGCGGCGCACGAGCTTCAGACGTGGATCGATGACGGCGCCATCGAGTACCTCGGTCGACTCGATGATGTCCGTCCGGCCATCGCCGAATGCAGCGTCTATGTGCTGCCGTCCTATCGCGAGGGGACCCCGAGAACGGTGCTCGAGGCCATGGCCCTGGGGCGTGCGGTGGTGACCACCGACGCGCCGGGATGCCGCGAGACCGTCGCGCCGGGGGTCAACGGTTATCTGGTGGAGGTGAAAGACGTCGACGCCCTGTGCCTGGCGTTGCAACGCTATCTGGAAACGCCGGCGCTGATCGTCCAGCACGGCCAGGCCTCCCGCGCTCGCGCCGAGGAGCGCTACGACGTGCACCGCGTCAATCACAGCATCCTCGAGGCCATGGGGGTCGATACGGCGTCGTCCTGCCCGGCAGGGCTCGACCCCAGCGTGGTGAGATGATGATGGCCAAGCGTTGTCTGGATGTGCTGGTGGCCGCCTCGTTGCTGGTCCTGCTATTCCCCTTGATGCTCGGCATCTGGGGACTCGTCCGGCTGAGGCTTGGCAAGCCGGCCTTCTTCTTTCAGTGGCGCCCTGGGCTGCATGGCCGTCCCTACCGCTTGATCAAGTTCAGGACCCTCGCCCAGCGCTGTGACGAGCAGGGACGCACGCTGCCCGACGAGCAGCGCATGACGACGCTCGGGGGTTGGCTGCGGGCGTCCAGCCTGGACGAGCTGCCCGAGCTCTGGAACGTGCTGAAAGGCGAGATGAGTCTGGTCGGGCCACGCCCGCTGCTGATGGAGTACCTGCCGCTGTATGACCGGGACCAGGCCCGTCGCCACGAGGTGCGACCGGGGATTACGGGATGGGCTCAGGTCAACGGCAGGAATGCGCTTTCCTGGCGCGAGCGCTTCCAGCTTGACGTCTGGTACGTGGACCACCACAGCCTGGCGCTCGATATCCGGATACTGGCCATGACGGTCGTCAAGGTGCTGCGCCGCGAGGGTATCAGTGGCCAAGGAAGCGTCACCATGAAGCCCTTTCGAGGCAATGAATGACGCCCCGGGATACCGACTCGGTGGCCGCGGTCTTGCCGCAACGGGGCTGGCTGACAGCGCTCAGACGTCATCGCTTGCTGTCCCAGGTGTTGCTGGTAGCCGGTGGCACGGCGGGGGCACAGGCGCTGAGTCTGGCCTTTGCGCCACTCATCACCCGTCTGTTCAGCCCTGACGCCTTCGGCCTGGCCGGTTCCTTCAGCGCCCTGGTCAGTGTCGTCGCGCCGCTGGCGGCCCTGACCTACCCGGTCGCCATGGTGTTGCCGCCGCGCGACGAAGACGCCCGGGGGCTGGCCCGACTCAGCATGGGGTTGGCGGTGCTGCTGGCGCTGGCCGCCGTGGCGGCGCTCACTGTGCTGCAACCACTACTGGATCGGCATCTCGATCCGAGGCTTGCCGCCATGCTGATCTGGCTGCTGCCTGTGGCCATGCTGCTGGCGGCCATGCAACAGGTCATGCAGCAGTGGCTGATTCGGCGTCAGCGATTCGGGGTGACGGCCAAGGTGGCGTTGATCCATGCCCTGGTCCTCAACCTGGCCAAGGCGACCGGTGGAGTGCTGCATCCGGTCGGGGTGACGCTGGTGCTTGTCACCGCCGCCGCCAGTGGGCTTAACGCCTTGCTGCTGTGGTGGGCAGACCGGCGACTCGGTGATGGTCTGGTCGGCGGGGGCCGGGGCGCCCCATGGCGGGAACTGGCGCGTCGCCACCGTGACTTTCCCTTGTATCGCGCACCCCAGGTGACGCTCAACGCCTTGTCGCAGTCGTTGCCGGTGTTGTTGCTGGCGGCATTCTTCGGTACCGCAGCCGCCGGGCACTACAGCCTGGCGGCCTCGGTACTGGCCGCGCCCATGGTGCTGCTGGCGAAGTCGGTCAACGACGTCTTCTATCCCCATGTAGCCTCGGCAGTCAACCGCGGCGAGCCGATTACCGCGTCACTGGGGAAGACCACCCTGGTGATGGCGGCGGTTGGACTCGCCCCCTTTGGCGTCATGGTGGTGCTGGGGCCCTGGCTGTTTGCTCTGCTGTTCGGTGACCCCTGGTGGCAGGCGGGCGAGTACGCACGTTGGATGGCGGTCTGGCTGTACTTTGCCTTTCTCAACAAGCCCAGTGTGGCCTCCATCGCCAGTCTGGGCCTGCAGCGTGGTTTTCTGATTTACGAGGTACTCAGCGTGCTCGGCCGTGTGGCCGCGCTGTATGTGGGGTTTCGTGTGTATCACAGCGATCTCGTTGCGGTGGTGGCCTTCTCTCTGGTCGGCGCCATGCTCAATCTGGCGCTGGTCGGTGTGACCCTGTTTCGGGCAAGACGGCGTGACCAGGGGTTGATCAAGACGTGAGAGCGCTTCTGTACAAGGGATTATCGTATGACAGGATTTCAGCGAGCCTTCGACAGGACGGAGAAGCTGGGGTGGCGATGCGCTCTGGGGGTGGTCGACCGCCTGTCGCCGCGTCTGGCGACAAGGCTGGTGCACCGGCGAGAGTACGGGCAGCGGCTCGAACTCGACGATCCCAGGGATTTCAATGACAAGCTGCAGTGGCTCAAGCTGTACGGTGATCGTCGAGGGCTTTCGCGCTGCGCCGACAAGTACGCCGTCCGAGAGTTCGCCGCCGAGCGAGGCTGCGCCGTTGCCCTCAGTCGACTGATCGGCCTCTACGAGAGCGTCGATGCGATCGTCTGGGACGAACTGCCGGCGCGCTTCGCGCTGAAGTGCACCCACGGTTGCGGCTACAACGTGATCATCGACGACAAGCGCAAGGCGGACGAGCGAGCGGTCAAGCGACGGCTGCAGCGTTGGCTGAAGGAGCGCTACGCCCGACGCTATCTGGAGTATCACTACGACGCCATTCCCCCGAGAGTGCTGGCCGAGGAGTACATCGAGACCGCTACCGGGGGAGTGCCCGTGGACTACAAGGTCTACTGCTTTCATGGCCGCCCTCGCGTGGTGCTGGTATGCACCGACAGGGGAGGCGACATGCGTTTCGACTTCCATGATCCGGCTTGGCAACGGCTCGAGCTGAATGACCGGCAGCATCAGAGCCCCGCTGGCGTGGCCCGTCCTCGAGCGCTCGACGAGATGCTCGAATTGGCCGAGCGGCTGTCGCGGGGTTTTGTCTTCGTCCGGGTCGACTTCTATGAGCGGCAAGGGCGGGCGGTGCTCGGTGAGATGACGTTTACACCCGGGGCGAACGTATCACGGCGCTACAACGCCTACGGACAACGCTACCTGGGCGACCTGATCGATCTAACGCAGGTAGGCCGGCGTTGCCGACACGACCGCGAAGTAACGGCAGGGCGGTCATTGAGCTTCAATGGAACCGTGCAAGGAGCGGACAATGGCGGTCATGAATGAGTGGATGGGCGCGGCCAAGTCCCGGCTGTGGACGTTGGGGATGTTGGGGCTGGACGCCTTCTCCAACGAGCAGGCGACGCGACTGATGCACCAACGCAAGACCCGGCGCCGCCTTGACCTTCGAACCCCCAGGCGCTTCGACGAGAAGCTTCAGTGGCTCAAGCTGTTTCATCGTGACCCGCTGATGGCCAGGTGCGCCGACAAGCTCGGGCTGCACGATTACGCGAGCTCAAGAGGCCAGGGTGCGATTCTCAATGATCTGCTGGGCGTCTATCGCAGTGTCGACGAGATCGACTGGGAAGCCCTGCCAGACGCCTTCGTGCTGAAGTGCAATCACGGCTGCGGCTACAACATCCTGGTGCACGACAAGTCGACCCTGGAAAGGCGCAAGGCCAGCCAGGATCTGTCGCGCTGGATGACGGAACGCTATGGGCGTCGCAAGCTCGAGTATCACTACGATCAGATCGTGCCGCGGATCTTTGCCGAGCGCATGCTGGACAGCGGGGGGAGGGACGCGCCCCTGGACTACAAGGTCTACTGCTTCAACGGCGAGCCGTTGGTGGTGCTGCTGTGCGCCTCGGACAAGAAGCAGACTCGCTACGCCTATTTCGATCGAGACTGGGGGCCGCTTGAGCTGATGGCTGCCAAGGTGCCGATCATCACCGACACCGCCGATCTGGCCCGTCCAGCTTGTCTTGAACCACTGCTCGAGTCCGCCCGCGCCTTGGCCGAGCCTTTTGCGTTCGTGCGTGTGGACTTCTACATCGAGCACGGCCGTCCCGTTCTCGGTGAGATGACCTTTACGCCCTCGGCCAACATGGACAATGGCTACAGCGATGAAGGGCTCGATTATCTTGGCTCGCTGCTTCGGCTTCCGCAGGAGCGCTCATCAAGGCGATCCGACGGTGGCAAGGTCGCGGCTCCCAGGTAAGTCAGGGCCGAACCGTCAGGAGGGAAACCTATGCAGGTCTCGGTGGTGATACCGACCTACAATAGCGCCGCTTTCGTCGAGCGAGCCCTGCTGTCCGTGGTAAGCCAGACCGAAGGGTTGAGCCACGAGATCCTGCTGGTGGACGACTGTTCGGATGACCGTGAGGCGCTCTCGCGGCTGGTACAGCGATACGAAGCCGTCAGGCTGATCGAGAAGCCTGCCAGGTCCAACGCCGCCGTGTCCCGCAACCGGGGACTCGAGGAGAGCCGTGGGGCTTTCGTCTTCTTTCTGGACTCCGATGATGCCCTGGCGCCAGGGGCACTCAAGCGCCGCATGGACATGCACCGCGATAGCGGCGCCGGCGTCATCTTTGGTAACTATCTCGCGCGCCTCGCCGACGCCTCCCGCCTGAGCGCGTCGCGACTTCCGGCCTACCGCGGCGGCGACATGCGTCACTACCTGTTCGTGGAGCGTGGAGACGTGCGTTCCTCCACCCTGTCGCTGTGCAAGGCCTTTTGGCAGGGGACGCGCTTCGATGACGCGACGCGCAAGCACCAGGACTGGGTCTTCGCCATTCGTGCCTTTCACCAGGGCGAGCGTCTACTGTTCGACCCGCAGCCGACCGCAGTCATGGACGTGACGCGCCAGGGCCGCATGAGCTCCAGCGCCAATCTGGATGCCAGTCGTTACGTGGTCAAGCGCTACCTGTGTCAGGACCATCATCGCAACGCCTTTTCCCGACGCCAGTGGTTGTCCAGCCTGAGCAGACGAGACCTTACCGCCTGCCGCTTTCAGGTGGAGATTTTCACCCCTGGAAACTGGCGCGAGCGGCGGGATCTCGCGCTATTTCGATTGGCCAGTCACCCAGTGCTGATCGGAGCTGCCTCCGCGCTGTTGACGTTGGCGCTGAAGTTGAGACGCCTGGGCTCCAGATCGAGCGCGATGCAGCGTTAAGTCTCCCTTGAGACGCCATCCCGCTCGTTCAAGCCCGCCCGACCATTGGTCATGCTCGAACGAAGAGCAAAGGAAAAGGACGCCATGCAAAGCCCTGTTCGAAGCCCTGTGCAAAAGATTGCCTTGTTTCTGCCGTCGCTGCGGGGCGGCGGCGCGGAGCGGGTCATGGTGCTGCTCGCCAATGGCTTCGTCGCGGCCGGTCATGAGGTCGACCTGGTGACCGCCAGCGACGAGAACGTCTACCAGGCGGAAATCGCCCCCGGCATTCGCCATTTCAGCTTGGGCGCCTCCAGGGTCGCCAGCAGTCTGCCTGCGCTGGTGCGCTATCTGAAGCGCGAACGGCCCGCCGCCCTGTTGTCGGCGATGGGCCACGCCAACGTGGTGGCGGTAGCGGCGCGGGTGATGGCCCGCCTCGACTGTCGACTGGTGGTGACCGAGCACACCAACTATTTTGCAGTGACCGCCAGAAACACCGGCTTCAATGCCCGGGTGATGCGGCGGCTGATGCGCCATGCCTATCTGCGAGCCGACGCCGTGGTGGCGGTCTCCCAAGGTGTCGCCGATGACCTGGCCAGAGGCCTGGCGCTGGACCCCTCTCGGATCGAGGTCATCTTCAATCCCATCGTCGACAAGCGGCTGGTGCAGCTCGCCGAGTCGTCGGTGGAGGATATCGGCGAAGTCGGCATCGTCGCGGTGGGACGCTTGATCGAACAGAAGGGTTTCGACGTGCTGCTCGACGCTCTGGCACGCCTGCGTCAGCGCCATGAGCACCGAGAGGTGCGACTGACGATTCTCGGCGAAGGACCGCTGCGAGACACGCTGCTTGACCAGGCGCATCGTCTCGGGGTGGCCGACGCCGTATCGCTGCCCGGGTTCGTCGACAATCCTTTTGTGTATATGCGCAAGGCCCGGGTCTTCGCGTTGTCGTCCTACGCAGAGGGGTTGCCTAGCGTGCTGATCCAGGCGATGGCCTGCGGCACTCCGGTGGTAGCGACTGACTGCCCCTCGGGCCCTCAGGAAATTCTCGAGGGCGGGCGCTGGGGGCGGCTGATTCCCATGGGCGACAGCGAAGCGCTTGCAGACGCGCTCGACGAAGTACTGGCGCGTGACGAGCATCCACCGGTTCACCAGCGCGCCGCCGATTTTGGCGCCGAACTGGCCGTCGAGCGCTACCTTGTTCGCCTGAACAGCGGCGTATCGTCGATGGCGTCGCAGGGCTGAGTTCTGGTGCGCCTGCGCAAGGCTCTGTGCTCGGGCCATCCGCGGCAAATCTCGGCCACCGCCATTTCCGTGGCACCTCTGCGTTTTCCCTGAGCGACTGCGTTGTTGTCGCTTTCTTGCCCATCACAGGATGTGTCTGCCCATGTCTGTGCGCGTACTTCATGTCATCACCGGACTCGGTACCGGTGGCGCGGAGCGAAATCTCTACAATCTGCTGGCCGCAGGCGTCAGTGCCCCGGACGAGGTCGCAGTGATCGCCCTGATGGACGAGGGTAGCTACGGGCCACGTATTCGCGAGCTGGGCATCGAGGTCCATGCCCTTGGCATGCGCCAGGGAATTCCCGCGCCCTGGACCCTGCCTCGTCTGGGTGCTCTGGTGCGACGTTTCGCCCCTGACGTCATTCAGGGCTGGATGTACCACGGCAACCTCATGGCCAGCATGGCGGCTCGCCTGTGCCGCCAGCGGCCGGCGGTGAGCTGGAACGTGCGCCAGTGCCTCTACCAGATCGAGCGCCACAAACCATTGACCCGGTGGGCCATTCGCGCCAACCGACGGCTCTCGGGCGGGCCTGGGGCGATCGTCTTCAACAGTCGCCTGTCTCGGCGGCAACATCGCGACTTCGGCTTCCGCGATGACGCAGCACTGGTCATTCCCAACGGCTTCGATACCGCCGCCGTGGCGCCGGATTCGGCCAGCCGGCAACAGGTGCGGAAGCGTCTGGGGTTCACCGATGAACAACGGGTGGTGGGGCATGTGGCCCGATGCCACCCGATCAAGGATCATCCCAATCTGTTGCGGGCCTGCGTCACCGTCGCCGAACGAATGCCTCTGGCACGCTTTCTGGTGGTCGGTCGTGGCGTCGATTTCGATGCGCCGGAGCTGGCCGGCATCGTGCCGGACGAGTACCGCTCGCGCTTCTTGCTGACGGGTGAGCGAGACGACGTGGGTGAGCTGATGCAGGCGATGGATGTGTTCTGTCAGAGTTCATGGCTCGAGGCCTTCCCCAATGCCCTGGCGGAGGCCATGGCCTGCGAACTGAGCTGTGTGGCGACCGATGTCGGTGACAGCGACTACATCCTCGGTACCAGCGGACGCATCGTGCCACCACGAGATAGCCAGGCCCTCGCCCGGGCCTTGCTGGAAGCCTTGAACGAACCTGCCGACAGGCGCCGGGAACGGGGACGAGAGGCAAGAGAGCGCATCGTGAGCGAGTTCGGACTTGATCAGGTGGTTGAGCAGTATCGGCAGTTGTACCAGCGGATCGGCCTTCCGGCGCAGATCGGTAGCCTGCCGTCTGCACCGTCCTCTGAAGCATCGACCGAACCAGCTTCCGAAACAGCTTCCGAAACAGCTTCCGAACCAGCTTCTGAAGCATCGACTCGACCATGAGTCACGCCACGTGCGCTGAGTGGGAGCGAGTTTACGATAGCGTCCCATCTCCTTAGGCTCTGTCCGAAAAGTCGGCGAGCGAAGGTTAGACAAGGCAAAAATCGGTGAGACAGCGCAGTTTACAGGGTGTAAATGAGCATGTTGATCCGATTTTTAACGCCGTATTACCGAGCGTAGGCACTTTTCAGACAAGCCCTAGCCGGTGGTACCCCGACAAGACCTCCGTAGAGAGAAGCCCCTATGCTCAATGGCCCCTTCGCACCCTGGCCCTGCTTCGATGAAGGCGACGCCGAGGCGGTATCGCGTGTGCTGCTGAGTCAACGCGTCAATTACTGGACCGGCGACGAGGGCCGCGAGTTCGAGCGCGAATTCGCCGCCTGGACAGGCGCCCACCACGCTGTCGCCGTAGCCAACGGCACCCTGGCGCTGGATCTGGCGCTTCATGCCCTGGATATCGGACCAGGGCACGAGGTGATCGTGACCCCCAGGACCTTCCTGGCGTCGGTGTCGGCCATCGTCAATGCGGGCGCTACCCCGGTGTTTGCCGACATCGAGCGTGACTCTCAGAACCTGTCGGTCGCCAGCGTCGAGGAGTGCCTGAGCCCACGCACCCGCGCCATCGTCGCCGTCCATCTGGCGGGCTGGCCCTGTGACATGGATGCCCTCGGTGAACTGGCGCAGACCTTTGGTCTTTCGATCATCGAGGACTGCGCCCAGGCACACGGTGCGCGCTATCGTGGCCGCAGCGTCGGCACCTTCGGTGATGTGGCGGCCTGGTCATTCTGTCAGGACAAGATCATGACCACCGGCGGGGAAGGGGGCATGGTCACCACCGACGACCCTGGGCTGCACCGGCGTATGTGGGCCTACAAGGACCACGGCAAGAGCTGGGAAGCGGTCCATGAGCGGGCCCACCCGCCGGGGTTCCGCTGGCTGCACGACAGTTTCGGTACCAATTGGCGGATGACCGAGATGCAGGCGGTGCTGGGAAGACGCCAGCTCGCGCGCATGGCTCAGTGGAGTCAGCGCCGCCGCGCCAATCTTTACGCCATTCTCGACGCCGCAGATCGCTGTCCGGGACTGCGGGCTCCGCGTCCGCCCGAACACATCGTCCATGCCGGCTACAAGGCCTATGTGTTTGTCCGTCCCGAACGCCTGGCCGAGGGCTGGAGCCGCGACGCCATCATGCAGTGTCTCAATGCCCAGGGGGTGCCCTGTTTCAGTGGCAGCTGCTCCGAGGTCTACCGGGAACGCGCCTTCGACAACACTCCCTGGCGCCCGTCGCGGCCGTTGCCGGTGGCCAGGGAACTGGGAGAGACCAGCCTGATGCTGCTGATCCATCCGACCCTGACCGAGGAACAGATGGACAAGACCTGTCGGGTGCTCGAGGAGGTCATGGCGCGGGCAACGCAGCCTGCACTCTGTCCCGAGTGACGTTGTCGCTGTGGGGCTGTCGACGTCAGTCTGTTGAGCCCGTGGAACCTGTTGAGCGTGGCCGCAGCTACGCCTCTGGAAAAACCGCAATGGGCAGGGCCTTCGGGTCCTGCCCATTGCGTTTCTGGGGCACCAATTTCGCTGTCTGCCGGGCACCTATTGCGCCTGCACCGCCGCAGCGATTGGCCAGGCGGCAGCGGAAGGAAGGAAGGGAGGCAAGGCGATGGCCGCTGTGGATGCCCCTAGGCGTAGTGACAAAGGCTAGAGGCGCAGATCCGCCGCGCCCTTGGGCAGCAGATACTTGAGGTCATACAGCACGTGTTCCGGCTTGCCCCAGCCGCGGATTCGCTCGACCCCGATATCACGGAATTCGTGGTGAGCGACGGCGATGATGACGGCGTCGTAGGCGCCGGGTTCCGGTTCGTCGACAGGGCGAAGGCCAAAGGCGGCCACCGCCTCGTCACGGTCCACGTGGGGGTCGAGCACGTCCACCGCCACGTTGAACTCGCGCAGCTCGTCGATGATATCGATGACACGGGTATTGCGCAGGTCCGGGCAGTTCTCCTTGAACGTCAGGCCCATGATCAGTACCCGGGCATCCTGCACATGGATGCGTCGCTTGGCCAGGCACTTGATCAACTGATTGGCCACGTAGGCGCCCATGCCGTCATTGATACGGCGGCCGGACAGGATGACCTCGGGATGGTAGCCAACCTGCTGCGCCTTGTGGGTCAGATAGTAGGGGTCCACGCCGATGCAGTGCCCGCCCACCAGGCCAGGACGGAAGGGCAAGAAGTTCCATTTGGTGCCGGCGGCTTCCAGCACCTCTTCGGTGTCGATGCCCAGACGCTCGAAGATGATGGACAGCTCGTTGATCAAGGCGATGTTGACGTCGCGTTGGGTGTTCTCGATGACCTTGGCGGCCTCGGCCACGGTAATCGAGCTGGCTCGGAAGGTGCCGGCGGTGATGACCGAGGCGTATAGCTCATCGACGAAGTTGGCGCTGGCCGGCGTCGAGCCGGAGGTCACCTTGCGGATGTTGGTGACCCGATGCTCGCGATCACCGGGGTTGATGCGCTCCGGGCTGTAGCCGGCGAAGAAGTCGCGGTTGTAGCGCAACCCGGACAGCTTCTCGATGACCGGGATGCACTCGTCTTCGGTGGCGCCGGGGTAGACCGTCGACTCGAAGATCACGATATCACCCTTGGCAATCACCCTGCCCACCGTGGCACTGGCCCCCAGCAACGGTGTCAGGTCGGGATTGTGCTGGGCGTCGATCGGGGTGGGGACCGTGACGATGTAGACATTGGCGTCGGCCAGCCTGGCCGGCTGATAGGTGAAACTCAGCAGCGGCGCCAGGTTCAGCTCGCCTGGTGACACTTCTCGCGTGGTATCGATACCGTCGTGCAACTGAGCGATACGCTCGGCACTGATATCGAAGCCCAGAGTGGGGTAGCGCTTGCCGAATTCGACCGCCAGCGGCAGGCCGACATAGCCAAGCCCGATGACCGCGATGCGTGCCTTGTCCAGCGTCAGTGAATGTTCCATGGGGGCCTCGTGTCAGCAGAACCTGGGGGATCGGCGCTAGAGTGGCTTTGCCGCAAGCGCAAGGGGGGCAGGATTGGGGTCTGCGGCGCCAGCGAGTCGTCGTGTCGGTGAGGCTGGCTGGGCCATGTGCTGGCGCCAGACAAGATCGGCGATACCCCCGGTAGGGCTGTAACCGGTGGGCGGCAGACGCAGCAGTTCCCTCACGCGCTCGAGTTCAGCGCTGTCCAGTGCCGAGCGCAGTTGCTCTAGGTAGGGGGCCAGTTGCGACCAGGACCAGTAGCCTTCGTTGGCGGTCATGATCCGAGGGTGCTCCGAGGGCTGGTCGTTCTGTCCGATCAGCAACTCCTCGTAGAGCTTTTCGCCGGGACGTAGTTGGGTGAAGACGATGTCGATCTCGCCATGGGGGTTGTCGGCCGTGCGAGGCTCCAGTCCCGACAGCCGAATCATCTGCCTGGCGAGATCGAGAATCTTCACCGGTTGCCCCATGTCCAGCACGAACACGTCTCCCCCCTGGCCCATGGCGCCTGCCTGTATGACCAGTTGCGCCGCTTCCGGGATGGTCATGAAGTAGCGGGTGATCTCGGGATGGGTCACGGTGACCGGGCCACCTTGTTGAATCTGGCGCCGGAACAGGGGAATCACCGAGCCGGAAGAACCCAGCACGTTGCCGAAGCGCACCATGCAGAAGCGGGTAGTCGACGATTGCTCTGCCAGCGCCTGACAGACCAGCTCGGCGAGGCGCTTGCTGGTGCCCATGACGTTGGTGGGGCGCACCGCCTTGTCGCTGGAAATCAGCACAAAGGTCGATACCCCACTGTCGATGGCCGCTCGCGCAGCGGCCAGGGTGCCAAAGGTATTGTTCTTGAGGCTTTCGACCATGTTGTGCTCGACCATGGGCACATGCTTGTAGGCGGCGGCATGGTAGATGGTGTCCACCTTGAAGCCCTGAAGGATGATGCGAAGACGCTTCTGGTCCTGGATCGTGCCGAGAAATGGCTTCAGCTCTACAGCAAGGCTCAGGCTGTCCAGGAACCCCAGAAGCTCCTGTTCGATCTGGTACAGCGAGTACTCGCAGCTATCGAAGAGCAGCAGTTGGCGTGGACGTTGAGCCAGTATCTGTCGGCACAATTCCGACCCGATCGAGCCGCCGGCACCGGTCACCATGACCACCTGGTCGCGGATATTGGCGTCCATCAGATCCTGTCGCGGGGGGACCGGGTCACGGCCCAGCAGTTCTTCGACACTGACGTCACGAATATCTTCGATCTTCGCTCTGCCCTGCACCACATCATCCAGGCGTGGAATGGTCTGGATCGTGATATTGAGGGGTTCCAGCGATGCCACTATCTCCTGGCGACGTCTGCGTCTGGCACTGGGAATGGCGAGCAGGATCTTTTCGATGTTGAGGCGCTCGACCAGCTCCGCAATATGACGAGGAGAGTGGACCTCGAGACCTTCGACATGGGTGCCCTCCATGCCGCGCCAGTCATCGACGAAGGCCACCGGAAGGTAGTCACTTCCCTGACGAAGAGAGGCCACCAGCTTGCAGCCTGCAGAGCCCGCACCATAGATAAGCACCCTGGGCTTGTCCTTCATCAGACGATGCTGGTAGAGGCTTCTCAGCGCAAAACGGGTGCCGCCGGTCAGCAGCAGACTGAGCAGGAAATAGTCGAAAAGGACGCCTGCAGGAAGCGGGGTGAATATCGCGCGGCCAAGCAGGTCAAGCACCAGCGTCGAGGTAGCGACGCCAATGAACAGGGTCACGATAGCGCGGCTTCCGACGTATCTGAGTACAGCGCGATAGAGGCCTAGCTTGATAAAGACGACCAGGGAAATCGCCGTGACAAGTACATTCAAGGCGTAGGCGGAAGGGGCGCGCACAAAGGCGCCAAAAAGCCCGTTGATGGCCATGGATACGACGAGGCTGGTCTCGATAAGCATGATATCGGCGACGAGCTGAAATATCCTTTTCTTGCGACGAGGGAGTCGCAAGGCGGCTTCGATAAAGTTGCCCATGGTAGGGATCCCCTGCTTGGAAAATCGTCCATATTTTAGGATTTTGTTTGGACGACTGTGCTGTTTCCTCGTTGTCTGGATTGGCTTTACGACGTGCTATTCCTTTCCTGCATCATATCTGCATTGAAATATTTCACCAGCGTCAAAAAACTCCCATTGGTTGATGGTTTTGATAATTGGTCAGAGAGATTTAGAGAAGTCATTTCCATGCGTGAAATTAGTGGTGTACCTATGATGTGAGGGTATGAAACGAGTCACGTCATGGCGGCGAAATTTTTAGATGCCCAAGGGAAATGTGTTCCTCCTCCATTGAAGTCAATGCAAAGGTGTTGATAATGGCGGGTATGCAGGGGTTTCGTAAGATTTACTGTGCAGGAAGTTAAAAAGTGTGCAGTTGTAGTCTGGTGAAGGGAGGGGAAACGCGGTTGATTGATACGGCAAATATTATTAGAGACTTTGCCGTAGAGCATTAGATATTGACCAGTCGTCGGACTAGTGGTGCCCTGTTGGTGTTCGGTTCAGGGCGTCTACAGTACGGCGGTCAAACGTGGCGAGAGTGCCGTGGACGGATCTTGCCAGCACCATGGGAGTAGGGAACAGATGAAGGTGCTTGTTACCGGGATGGCAGGGTTCATCGGCTCGACGCTAGCCGCACGTCTGGCTCGTGACGGGCTTGAGGTGGTCGGTGTGGACAACCTCAATGACTACTACGATGTGTCCTTGAAGAAAGCGCGGCTGGCACGTCTCGAAAAGCTGCAGAACGTACGTTTCGTGCGGCTGGATCTGGCCAATCGCGAGGGTGTCGACCGGCTGTTTGCCGACGAGCGCTTCGATCGTGTCGTGCACCTGGCGGCACAGGCGGGGGTAAGGTACTCCTTGACCCATCCCCACGCCTACGTGGATGCCAATCTGGTGGGGCATCTCAATGTGCTCGAAGGATGCCGGCACCAGCAGGTAGAGCACCTGCTCTATGCCTCGTCCAGCTCTGTCTACGGCATGAATCAGGTGGTGCCCTTCGCCACACGCGACAATGTCGACCATCCTGTCAGCCTCTACGCCGCGACCAAGAAGGCCAACGAGCTGATGGCGCACACCTACTCCCACCTTTATGGACTGCCGACCACCGGACTCAGGTTCTTCACCGTCTATGGCCCCTGGGGGCGACCGGACATGGCGATGTTCCTGTTCACCAAGGCGATCCTCGAAGGTCGTCCGATCGACGTCTACAACCACGGGGAGATGTCGCGGGACTTTACCTATGTGGACGACATCGTCGAGGGCATCGTGCGCTTGCTGGAAGTGGTCCCCAGCGCGGACCCCGACGCCGGCGTGGTCGACGACTCACCGGATCGCAGCAGTGCACCCTACGCGCTTTACAACATCGGACACGGTAGCCCGGTGGGGCTGATGGACTTTATCCACGCCATCGAGGCGGCACTGGGGCGCAAGGCCGAGTACAACTTCCTGCCGATGCAACCGGGCGATGTTCCTCGGACCTGGGCCGACACCACTGCACTGTATCGCGCTACCGGCTATCAGCCGCGCATCGGGGTCGAGGAGGGCGCGGCTCGATTCGTGGACTGGTATCGCTCCTATCATGGCATCGTCGCCTGAGCCATGCGCACGCCGCCGGGTGTGGCAAGGCACTATCGAGGATGGCCGGCGCAGTCCTCGTCGGCGATCCAGGGGCTGGCACTGTTCGTCTTCCTGTCCAGTCTGCTGACGCTACCCTGGGCGTATCGGTTCACCGGAATGCTGCTGGTGTCACTGGCGGCGATGGCGGTGCTGGTGCGGCGCAGCCTTCCCCGGGACGCCGAGTCCCTTGCATGGGTGGCAATGCTGGCGCTTTTCGGTTTTCAGCTGGTGTTGGACGCGGGGCGTAGCGGGCCGCCCCTGGCGCGTTATAGCGTGCCGTCACTGCCCTGGTGGCCCTGGCTTGGGCTGCTTTTGTTATTGGCATGGCGTGCCAGGCCTCCCTCGCTTTACTGGTGGTGGCGTGGGATTACCCTGGGGGCGGTGCTATCCGGGCTGAAGGCGCTGTATGACCGACTGATCGAGGATGAGCGTCGGGCTGGAGATCTGATCAACGCCATTCCCTTTGGTAATCTCAGCCTGGTGCTCGGGGTGCTCAGCCTGGTGTGGTGGCTCGACAACGTCAGTGAAGGGCGGCGCGGCCTGTTCCTCTGGTGGGCGGCGCTGGGAGCGGTGATGGGGCTGCTTGGCTCGCTGCTGTCCGGCACCCGGGGCGGCTGGCTGACCCTGCCGCTGGTGATGCTGGTGCTGGTCCTGCGTCACGGCCGGCGGGCGCGCCTCTATTGGTCGACGCTTACACCCCGCCGGCGCTTCGCCATCCGGATGACCGCCACCCTGGCGATCGGCGTGGCGACCCTGGTGGCACTGCCTCGGCTGTGGGCACTGGCCGAGGATATCGTCCTGCTATGGCGCCAGGGGGCCGTCGACACCAACGCGGGCTTGCGCTGGCATCTGTGGGGCATCGCTGGCGAGGCGTTCGCAGCCAGGCCCCTCTGGGGCTGGGGAGAGGATGGTCTGGTCGCCTGGCTCGAGACACTGGTCGCGGCGGGCCGGCTGCCCGAGGGCATGGCCGGAATCGGGTTCCAGCTTCACAGTGACGTGCTGGACACCGCCGCTCGACGTGGCCTTGCGGGGGTGGCGCTGCTGCTGCTGTTCTATGGGATTCCGTTGGCGAGCTTTGTGCGTCGCCTCGATCATGGCGATGGCCAGTGTCGTGTGCTCGCCCTGTCCGGCGCGCTGATCGTGGTGATGTATGCGGGGTTCGGCCTGACCCAGACGATGTTTCGTGACCCCCATACCTTCAGCGCCTATCTGGTGATGTGCACCGCCTGCTTTGCCCTGCTGAGAACGCGAGGCTGAACTACCGGGCGCTCGAGGACCGCAGCAGCAGCCGTTGATGCGCAGGCGGAAGAGCGCAGCGTCCAGCCCGCCAGACAGGCACAGTAACAGGCACAGCAAAAAAGCCGCCCGAATCCGGGCGGCTTTTTTTGACGCTTCCCCAGGACCAGGCGTGGCCTGGGGAAGCAACCGTCGCTGGCGCGTCTGCGCCGATGCTCAGGCCTTGGTGTAGGCGGCGGCGGACTTTTCGATGGCCTTGCGGGCGGCCTCGACACCTTCCCAGGATTCCACCTTGACCCACTTGCCCTTCTCGAGATCCTTGTAGTTCTCGAAGAAGTGGGCGATCTGCTGACGCAGCAGCTCGGGCAGATCGGTGACCTCCTGAACATCGTCGTAGAGGCTGGACAGCTTGGGGTGCGGGACGCACACCAGCTTGGCGTCTTCGCCGGCTTCGTCGGTCATGTTGAGGATGCCCACCGGACGGGCGCGGATGACACTGCCGGGTGCGACGGGGTAGGGGGTGACCACCAGGGCATCCAGGGGGTCGCCGTCGTCTGCCAGGGTGTGCGGAATGAAGCCGTAGTTGGCCGGGTAGAACATCGGCGTCGCCATGAAGCGGTCGACGAGCAGGGCACCCATGTCCTTGTCAATTTCGTACTTCACCGGGGCGTGATTGGCGGGAATCTCGATGGCGACGAAGAGGTCGTTGGGGAGTTCCTTGCCGGCGGGGATGTTGTCGAAGTTCATGCTCGCGTCCTTCGTTGGGCGGATGTCCGCCTGGGCGGCGGAAAAAAATCCGTCGGATTATACGAACCCCGTGACGGGATTACCAATATGGTGGGCGTATCTTGACGCGCTGCAACAAGGCGCGCAAGACAACCATGGGACGAGACGGCGGGGTGAGGTGCCACCAAAGCACAGTAAACAAAGCCAAAGGCGACTTGTCAGGCATATCAGGGATTCGGTGTGTATCATACCGCCGGTGAAGGCGTCGGCCCCCTGGCCCACGTCTTGTCGCGTCATCAACGCTGGAGTCACAGGAGGTGATCTTGGCCACCGCACGTCTCGCTCTGAGTTATGGGCAAGCCTTTGTGGCGCCCGAACGCCATCGGCAGCGCAGTTCGATGTCGGTGCGCCTGCCGGAAGAGGGCGAGCCCAAGGGCGCCTGCGCGCTGATCAGCGATTCAGCCTCAGGCCATGCCCTGGCCAAGCAGGCGGGAGATCTCAGCGTGCGCGGATTTCTCAACGACTACTACGCGACTCCGGCGCACTGGACCATCAAGGCGTCGGCCCAGCGAGTGATGCGTGCGCTCAACGCCTGGTGTCATGGCATGACCCGCCAGATGGAGGACGGCAGCTATGTGTCGTCGTTGTCGACGGTGGTGTTCAAGGACCGTGGCGCGCACCTCTTTCATGTAGGTGACACCCTGGTGTTTCGGCTTCGGGGAGCCGAGTTCGAGCAGTTGAGCCGCGACCACGTCACCGACCTGGGGGGCTATCGCTACCCGGCCAGGGCGCTGGGCATGGATGTCGGCATCGACATCGACTATTCGGAGTGGCCGCTGAAGCAGGGGGACATCTTTCTGTTCACCACCCAGGGGGTGCGTGGGACCCTGATGCCCTCCGACTATGTGCGGCTGATTCGCGAAGATGCCAGTGACCTGGACGCGGCCTGTGAGCGCCTGGCCGAGGCGGCAAGCTCCAGGGCTCGTGAGCGGGGCTACGGTAGTGATCCCTTCTGCTTTCAACTGGTCCGGGTGGATGAACTGCCTGATGCGGCCAGCGACGCTCCCAGTCGGCTGTACGGGGATCTGCCGATTCCCCCCGAGCTTGCGGTGGGTGACCAGATCGACGGACTGGTGGTGGAAGCGGTGATGTCACGCACCGCCCACTCACGGGTCTACCGGGTGCGCGATGTGGATACCGAGCGGGTCTGTGTGCTCAAGGCGCCAAGTCCTGAACTGTCCAATCGAAACGCCTACCTGGAGCACTTCCTGCTTCAGCAGTGGGTGGTGGAGAGGGTTCACTCGCCCTTTGTGGTCAGCGTGGTCGAGCCTTCCCGGTCCCGCCGCCATCTCTACTACCTGATGCGTTACGTCGATGGCATGACCTTGAGCGAGTGGGTCGCGCGCTATCCGCGTGCCAGTCTCGGTCAACGACTCGACATCGCGCTGCAGCTGGGCAAGGCGCTGCAGGCGTTGCACCACCGTGACCTGATTCACCAGCAGGTTCATCCAGACAACGTCTTGATCGATGATCAGGGGCGCGTGGTACTGACCGACTTCAGTGCCTGCCATCTGCGCGATGTCGACGGGCACCGGCGCTCCCGACGGCTGGTGGCCCAGGTGGGGCTCAACGAACACAGTGCGCCCGAGTATGCGCTCGATGACGAGGTCGGCCGGCGCAGTGACCAGTACGCCCTGGCGTCCACGGTGTACTGGTTGATCAGCGGACGTCTGCCCTACGCGGTGCCGACCCATCAGCTGCGCAGTCATACCGATCTCGAGCAGTTGAGCTACCGTAGCGTGCGTCATTACCGGCCAGACGTCAGCGCGGAGCTCGACGAGGCCTTGAAGCGTGCCCTGGACCCGCAGCGATCGCTGCGTTTTCGGCGCCTGTCGGAATTTCTCTATAGCGTGCGGCCCGGTCGCCAGCAGGTGTCTGAAGCCCCCAGTCGTTCGATCCGTGCCTGGAAGGAACCCGCCAACCTGTGGCAGGCCATCGCCGGGTTGTTGCTGGTGCTGTTGATCCTGTCCTGGTGGCTACGCTAGGGCTTGTCTGAAAAGTGCCTGCGCTCGGTAATACGGCGTTAAAAATCGGCTGGTGCGCCAGCCCGGTCAAAATGCTCATTTACACCCCGTAAACTGCGCTGTCTCACCGATTTTTGCCTTGTCTAACCTTCGCTCGTCGACTTTTCGGACAGCGCCTAGGGCTTGCCTGAAAAGTGCCTGCGCTCGTCGACTTATCGGAGAAAGCCTGGGGCTTTGGTGATCCGCGAGACGGGCCCGTTGGTCTTCCTGACACACCCTGCGGCGTCAAACGAAAAGCCCCGAGGCCAGGCCTCGGGGCTTTTTTCATGCCGGCGTCGCGTCGGCTGCGTCTCGGTCGCGGTGCGTGCGTGATGCAGCGCCGGGCCGCAGCGAGCTGTGGCGCGTCTATGTTACAGACTGAGTTACAGGCTGAATTCCGGCAGACGCTTTTCCACCCGCGCGAGCTTGAGGCGCGCCATCTTCGGCAGGCCGTTCTCGAAGGGAGGGAAGTCCTCGCCCTGGATCAGCGGTGCCAGGTAGGCACGGCCGGCGTCGCTGATGCCGAAGCCATCCTCGCGGATGTACTCGCGCGGCATGAACTTCTCGCGGTTGGCAACATCGGCCAGCGGTGCCGCCTCGATCTCCCAGCGGTAGGGGTTGTCGCTGACGCGCTTGATCGCCGGCATCTGGGCGTTGTGCCCCTCGAGCGCCAGTTCCACCGCCTTGACGCCGACCGCGTAGGCCTGCTCGACGTCGGTCTTGGCGCCAAGGTGGCGCGCGGCGCGCTGCAGGTAGTCGGCAACCGCCCAGTGGTACTTGTAGCCCAGGTCCTGCTTGACCATGCCGGCCAGGGTCGGGGCCACGCCGCCGAGCTGGCGGTGTCCGAAGGCGTCGGTGTTGCCCGAGTCGGCGAGGAAGGTGCCGTCCTCGTAGCGTGCGCCCTCGGAAACCACGATCACGCAGTAGCCGTAGTTCTTGACCGCGTACTCCACACGCTCCATCACCTGGCGACGGTCGAAGGGAATCTCGGGGAAGATCACCAGGTGGGGTGGCTCACCCTCGCCCTGGCCGGCCAGGCCACCGGCACCGGCGATCCAGCCGGCGTGGCGACCCATGACCTCGAGCACGAACACCTTGGTGGAGGTGGCGCACATGGAGGCGATGTCCATGGAGGCCTCGAGGGTCGAGGTGGCGATGTACTTGGCCACGCTGCCGAAACCCGGGCTGTTGTCGGTGATCGGCAGGTCGTTGTCCACGGTCTTGGGCACGTGGATGGCGGTCAGCGGGTAGCCCATCTTCTCGGACAGCTGCGAGACCTTGAGGCAGGTGTCGGCGCTGTCGCCACCGCCGTTGTAGAAGAAGTAGCGGATATCGTGAGCCTTGAACACCTCGATCAGGCGCTCGTACTGGGTGCGATGGCTCTCGATGTCCTTGAGCTTGTAGCGACAGGAACCGAAGGCACCGCCGGGCGTGTGGCGCAGGGCGGCGATGGTGTCATCGGACTCCTGGCTTACGTCGATCAGGTCCTCGGTCAGGGCGCCGATGATGCCGTTGTGGCCGGCGTAGACCTTGCCGATGCGATCACTGTTCTGGCGGCAGGTCTCGATGACGCCGCAGGCGCTGGCGTTGATCACGGCGGTGACGCCGCCGGACTGGGCGTAGAAGGCGTTGTGCTGGGCCATGGGGCGTGGGGCTCCTGGTTCTGGATCGTGAATACGGTGAAACGAACAACGTCCCCACGCGGCGTGGCGAAGGGAAAGGATCGGTGGGCGCGTCGCGGTCGGCCAGGCCTTCGTCGGGAAGGGCTTCGCGGACTAAAGCCTTCGCGGACTAAAGCCATCGTGTGGCAAGCCATCGCGTGGCAACCATCGCCGGGACAGCGCCGGAACATGGTCGGCGATTCTAGCCCATCGGCCTGGTGCCTGCATCCGACCGGCATGCCCCGGCGCAGCCGAACGCCGACGTCGAAGTAAAACAGTGGGCGATCGGCAACAGCGACGAGGGCGTGACGCCGCCTCTGGAGGCCTTTGTCGGGGCATGCTAGGCTGCCGCCAACCTTGAGTGCCGTTGTCTGCCGGGGGCGCCGTGCGCGTCGACTCGGGGACGGGGCAGCAGCAGCGCACCGGAGGCGCCATGCATCTTCATATCGTCGGTATCTGCGGCACCTTCATGGGCAGCCTGGCGCTGTTGGCGCGGGAGCTTGGCCACCAGGTCAGCGGCTCGGATGCCAGCGTCTATCCCCCCATGAGCACCCAGCTGGAAACGGCCGGCATCGCCCTGATGCGCGGTTACGCCGCCGACAATCTGACGACGACACCGGACCTGGTGGTGATCGGCAACGCCCTGTCGCGGGGCAACCCTGAAGTCGAGGCGGTGCTCGATCGTGGCCTGTCCTACGTGTCCGGTGCCCAGTGGCTGGCCGAGCACGTGCTGCCGGGGCGCCCGGTGATCGCGGTGGCGGGCACCCACGGCAAGACCACCACGGCCAGCCTGACCGCCTGGCTGCTCGAAAGCGCTGGGCTGGCGCCTGGCTTTCTGATCGGCGGGGTGCCGAGGAACTTTGGCGTTTCGGCGCGACTGGGCGGCGAGCAGGCGCCCTTTGTGGTGGAGGCCGACGAGTACGACACCGCCTACTTCGACAAGCGCTCCAAGTTCGTTCACTACCGCCCGCTGGTCGCCATCCTCAACAACCTCGAGTATGACCACGCGGACATCTTTCCCGACCTGGCTGCCATCGAACGCCAGTTTCATCACCTGGTGCGTACGGTGCCCGGGCGTGGCCAGTTGCTGGTGGCGGACGACGCGCCGGCGCTGGACCGGGTGCTGGCCCAAGGCGCATGGACACCGGTGTCGCGCATGGGGCAGCAGCAGGACTCGGCCTGGCGCATCGAGCTAGAGCGTGACGATGCCAGTCGTTTCAGGGTGATCCAGCGGCGGCCGGACGGGGTCGACGAGGACGCCGTGGTCGACTGGGGGTTGACCGGTGACTACAACGCCCGCAATGCCCTGGCCGCCCTGGCCGCCGCCAGCGTGTTCGGCGTGGATCTGGCGCGCGGCGCCGCTGCGCTGTCGCGTTTCGAGACGCCCAAGCGTCGCCAGGAGGTGCGCGGCGAGGTCGGCGGCGTCCAGGTGATCGACGACTTTGCCCATCATCCCACCGCCATCGCGGCGACGCTGTCCGGGCTGCGCGCTTCGACCCAGCGCGGTCGCCTGCTGGCGGTGATCGAGCCGCGGTCCAACACCATGCGTCTGGGCACCCTGCGCGATCGCCTGGCGGACAGCGTGGCCCAGGCCGATCAGGTCTGGTGGTACCAGCCCGAGGGGCTAGACTGGTCGGTGGAGGCACTGGTCGAGGCCTCGCCGATACCGGCGCACCGTCGTGGCGAGATCGATGCGCTGGTCGACGATCTGGTGGCACAGGCGCGTCCCTATGATCGTATCGTGGTGATGTCCAACGGCGGCTTCGGCGGCATCCACGAGCGCCTGCTCAAGGCGCTGGAGGCCGCCCATGGCTGAAGGCTTCAAGCCCCCTGTGACCGTGGCCCTGACCGGCGCCTCCGGCGCCCAGTACGGACTGAGGCTGATCGAGGCGCTGGTGTCGGCGGGGCACGAGGTGTGGGTGATGATCTCCAAGGCCGCGCATCTGGTCATCGCCACCGAGACCGAGGTGTCGTTGCCGCCACGCCCGGCGCTGCTGGCCGAGGCGCTCAGCGAGCGGTTCTCGGCGGCCGAGGGCCAGATCCGCTGCTTTGGCCGTGAGGACTGGATGGCACCGGTGGCGTCGGGCTCCGGCGCCAGCAGTGCCATGGTGATCTGCCCGTGCTCGACGGGAACGCTGTCGGCGGTGGCCTGTGGCGCCAGCAACAATCTGATCGAGCGTGCCGCCGATGTGGCGCTCAAGGAGCGCCGCCGCCTGGTGCTGGTACCCCGGGAGACGCCGTTCTCGGCGATTCATCTGGAGCACATGCTCAGTCTGACCCGTATGGGGGCAGTGGTGTTGCCCGCAGCACCCGGCTTCTATCACCAGCCGCAGAGCATCGATGATCTGATCGACTTCATCGTGGCGCGCATCCTCAATCAGCTGGGTATCGATCATCAGCTTATGCCAAGGTGGGGCGAGGGGTCCTCCGGGTCCACCGTCGGCGACTGAGTGCGTAGCTGGCATCGTTATCACAAGACACCATCATCACCTGGCACCATCATCACCTAATACCATCATCACCTCGCGCCGTCAGACACCTCTCCAGCGCTGCTCGGGATAAGGAAATCCATGCCCAGTCTGTCCGTTCTCTCTGTGTTCGTTCCGACCTTCTTTCTGGTCTCGCTGACGCCAGGCATGTGCATGACCCTGGCCATGGTGCTGGGCATGACCCAGGGGGTGAAGCGGGCGCTGTGGATGATGCTGGGGGAGCTGGTTGGCGTGGGGCTGGTGGCCTTCTCCGCCGGTGCGGGGGTGGCGGCACTGATGCTCAAGCTGCCGGCGCTGTTTGCCTTGTTCAAGTGGCTGGGCGGGGCCTACCTGGTCTATCTGGGGTGGCTGATGTGGCGCTCACGGGGGCGCATGGCGATCCCTGACAATCTTGAGGATACCGCGCCGCCGAAGCGACGGGAGCTGGCCATGCAGGGCTTTGTCACTGCGGTCGCCAACCCCAAGGGCTGGGCCTTTTTCGTGGCATTGCTGCCGCCCTTTATCGATCCGGCGCGGCCGGTGCTGACCCAGTTGGCGGGGTTGATTCTGGTGATCCTGAGTCTCGAGTTCACCTGCCTTCTGCTGTACGCCAGCGGCGGCAAGAGTCTGCGTCACCTGCTCGCACGTGGGGGCAGTGTACGGTTGCTCAACCGAATCGCCGGGACCTTGATGATTGGTGTGGGCCTGTGGCTGGCGCTGGGCTAGGGCTTGTCTGAAAAGTGCCGGCACTCATCGATGTCTGGACAAGGCCCCGTGCCCGCCTTGCCAGAGGTGTCGGTTCGGGGGCGTGTCACTGTCCTATACCGGCGGCAGCCACAGGATGCGTGCGCTGACCAGGGCCAGCGAGGCAAGCAGCAGCGCCGGTAATGGACACGGCGTCAGGGCCGTCCGGTCCCGCCTGAGCCAGGCCAGTTGAACCATGGCGCAGACCACCAGGCCAAGCAGGGCTCCCCCGACGAGATCGCTCAGCCAGTGCACGCCCAGCACGATGCGTGACAATGCCATGGGCACGACGATGGCGATCGCCACCCAGTAGGGCCAGAAGCGTTGGCGGCGTGGCAGCGTCTGGGCGATAAAGGCGGCCGCCATGCCGTACAGGACCACCGCCGTCGAGGTGTGGGCGCTGGGATAGGACAGAGAGTGGGCGAGATAGTCAGGGGCATCCGGACGAAGGCGGCCGATCACCTCCTTGCCCAGGGTGTTGAGCGTGGCGATGGCCATCAGTCCAGCGCTCACGAGGCCCAGTGCCGCCCAGTGACGGCGGCTGGCCAGCCACACCAGCCAGGGCAGTGCCAATGCCGCCACGCCGAGGGTATCTCCCGCCTCGGCCAGTGTCTCTGACAGCGCCAGAAGTCCGGGTAGCTCGAGCCCGCCGATCAAGGCGTGAAGCCGCGTATCCATCATCAGCGGTCCGTCTGCCTGGAGCACGACCAGCGTCCAGGCGCTCAGCGCGGTCAGTGCACCCAGGAGCAACAGCCAACTGGCCAGGGGAGGCTCTTCCTCGTGGTGGGGGGCCAGGGCCTGCCACAGGCGCCTCCCGCCGGGCAGGTGATGGCTGACCCAGGCGAAGCTACGGTACAGCAGGCCCTGAGGCGAGGCGTGGTGGCGGACCAGCGAGAACAGCAGCGCCAGCACCGCCACGGTGACGCCGAGCGCTGTCAGCCAGGGGTGCAGGTCGTCCGGCAATGCCAGCCACTGTTGCCAGGTTCGACCCAGCAGATAACCGGGCAGGATGTAGGCCGGTGCCCACAGCAGGGCGGAGCCAAGATTGGCCCAGGTGAAGGTCGTCGGCGGCATGCGCAGAATGCCCGCCACCAGCGGCACGATGGGGCGGACCGGTCCGACGAATCGCCCCAGCAGCACCGAAAGAGGACCATGACGCTGGAAGAATCGTGCACCCCGGGCCAGCCACTCCGGGTGGTGTGACAGCGGCCACATGGCGGTGACCTGTTCACGGTAGCGATAGCCGATGGCGTAGCTGGCGCCGTCTCCCACCACGGCACCGGCAAAGGCACAGGCGATGACCCAGCCAACCGCGATGTCGTAGTGGCCGGCCAGGGAGGCGGCGGCGGTGATCAGAACGACGCCAGGCACCACCACGCCGATCAGGGCAAGCGACTCCACCAGCGCGATGGTAAAGATCAGCAGCAGCAACAGTCCGGGCGAAGGCGCCCACTGAATCAACCAGTCCCCGGCATTTCCCACCCTGTTCTCCTTTGCGTTGGGCCGTCGTGATGTTTCGGCATTCTGCCACAGTCAGGGTGGTCAGGAGCGACCGGGAGGGAGGGGAGTGACGGCCAGTGCCTCGCTGCGGCGAGCCAGTCGCTGCTCGAAATGCTGCCAGGGTTCCTTGGCGTTCAGGGCGCAGAGCCGTGAGCGTAGGGTCAAGGGGCCGATGTCCGACAGGCGAACCTCGGACAGCGCCTGTTCCAGTCGCTTGATCACCAGCATTGCACCACTTTCGGTGGTGTTGGGCAGTACCAGCCAGAAGGTGTCATGGGATTCCCGTCCCAGAATATCGTGGTCACGGCAGTGAAGGCGTACCGCCTGGCACAGTTGGTCGAGTTGCGTTAGCTGAGTGCGAGAGCCGTACTGCTCACTGGCGATTTCCAGTTGTGGCAGGTGCAGGATCACCACCGCCAGCCGCTGGTCCAGGTGCTGGGCGCGCTCGAACTCCCCGTTCAGGCGCTCGTGCAGGGTGGCGCGATTGATCGCATCGCAGTCGACGTCGCTGGGGTCGGTGGCCCGGTTCAGGTCGCGCTGGCGCAGATATTCCCAGCCGGCCAGGGAGGTCACCGCAAGGAAGGTCAGCAGAAACTTGATTTGATCGAGGCTTGGCGAAGACTGGCCGACCACCATGAGCCAGATTGGCATGACGGCCAGCGCCAGCACCAGAGCAGGGCCGAAGGGCAGTACCAGCAGGATCAGGGTGATCGGTACGCTGATCCAGAAGGCGTCGAACGATGCCTGCAGCACCGTCTGGTCATAAAGGGCGAGGCAGCCGCACAGCAGCAGCAGATAGTTCGAGACGCGCGAGGCTCTTCTGGTATCGAAGACCGTGATCACGGCCATCAGGCAACTCAGGGACGCCGGCAGCAGGATGCTCTCGTATTGCCCCAGCAGATAGTGCCACAGGGCCAGTGACGCCAACAGCAAGGTCCCCATGACATCGGCACAGACACGCCAGGAACGGACCCACTGGGGTGGCTCGATCATGCGTCGTCCTCCACCACCTGGGTGACAGGGCACTGCTTGTCCAGGGCCGCCAGCACCATGGGCAGGTTGTCCAGATTGGCAATCGATACGGTGCGTACCGTGATCGGCACGGCGATGTCTTCCAGCAGTTCCTGGCGTCGTTGCCTGGCCTGCACGGCGTCTCGACTGGTCAGCATGACGGCGACGGTACGTCCGTTTAGCCGATAGGCGTTCTCGAACCGCTTGATGCGTGTGCAGATGTCCTGGGCGACCCGCCACAGAGAACGTCCATGGATCTGGATCACCACCAGTTCGGCGTGGACGCCGTCACGGGTGGCGCGGCTGTTTTCCCGAGCCAGGTCGCGTTCCAGCTGGCTGGCCGACCACAGCGGCAGTCCGGGCGCCAGACGGGCTCTCCTGCGCATCAGGCGTTGCGAATGTCCGCCCGGCAGCGCACGTCCGATCGCAAGAAAGCACAGGCACAGCAAGAGCGCGCCAGCCAGGCCCCAATGGTGAAGGCTCATCTGGGTGATCAGGCTCCACCAGCTTATCCCGGCAAGGCTGGCGTTGAGTATCAGCATCCACTGGGGTTGGGGCAGGATCAACAGGAAAGGCCAGGCCCACAGCCAGGCACCGTTGGCGTCGGGCGAGAGTATCACCAGGGCGGCAAGCAGCACGCTGGCCACCACCAGCCAGGCGCGGTAGGCATGGCGGCGGTGGCTGAACTCGATGACGATGCCGGTGATCCCGAGCCATAGCGCGGCCAGACCAAGCAGCGTGGTGTCCAGCGCCCGCGCCGAGGTCGCCGCGCAAAGGGCCAGCAGTGCGGCCGCGGCGAACAGGTTCAGCTTGAACAGGCCGACTTTGTACTTGTTCCGCATGCTGTCTTAATATGATCCTTTCTGTGGTTCACGATCCGCATCACGTCCGCGTTGTCATCCCGGTGCAAGCCTTCTTTCTTTGCCCGGAGACCTCGTTCTACCAGGAGACTCGTTTCACCGTGTCCGACTCATCCGCCAATGCCACCGCCGAGTGCGTCGCCGATATCGACGCCTACATGACCGCCATGGGCCAGGCGGCCCGTGTTGCTGCCACCGATATGCGTCGCCTGCCACCCGCGCGCAAAAACCAGGCGCTCAAGGCGATGGCTCAGGCGCTGGACGCGTCTCGTCAAGAGATCCTGTCGGCCAATCGGCAGGATCTGGCGCGCGGTCGCGACAAGGGGCTCGACGAGGCTCTGCTTGATCGCCTTGCCCTGGATGACGGCCGCATCGACGCCATGATCGAGGGCCTGACCCAGGTCGCTGCCTTGCCCGACCCTGTCGGTGAGATCGATGGCCTGAGCACTCGGCCCAGCGGCATCCAGGTCGGCATGATGCGCGTGCCCCTGGGTGTCATCGGTATCATCTACGAATCTCGCCCCAACGTCACCATGGAAGCCGCCAGCCTGTGCCTGAAATCGGGCAATGCCTGCATTCTGCGCGGGGGCTCCGAGGCCAGCGCGTCCAACCAGGCGCTGGCCCGCTGCATTGCCTCTGGGCTGGCCGAAGCCGGACTGCCCCAGGGCGCCGTGCAACTGGTGGCGACCACCGACCGTGCCGCCGTGGGTCGCTTGATCAGCATGGACGAATTTGTCGATGTGATCATTCCCCGTGGTGGCAAATCGTTGATCGAGCGTATTTCGCGTGAGGCCAGGGTGCCAGTGATCAAGCATCTGGACGGCATCTGTCACGTCTACGTGGACGCCGCCGCCGACCTGGACAAGGCCCGTGCCATCGCGGTCAACGCCAAGACCCATCGCTACGGCGTGTGCAACGCCATGGAAACGCTGTTGGTGAACGCACAGGTGGCGCAGGCCCTGCTGCCGACCCTGGCCGCTGACTACGCGGAAAAGGGCGTCGAGGTGAGGGGGTGTGCCCGCGCCCGGGCGATCGTCGATCACTGGCTCACGGCGAGTGACGAGGACTGGGCCACCGAGTACCTTGCGCCGGTGCTGTCGGTCAGGGTAGTCGATGACATCGACGAGGCCATGGCGCATATCGAGCGCTACAGCTCGCGTCACACCGAGTCCATCGTCACCGAGAACTACAGCCTGGCACGCCGCTTTCTGGCAGAGGTCGACTCGAGTTCGGTCATGGTCAACGCCTCGACCCGGTTTGCCGATGGCTTCGAATACGGGCTCGGTGCGGAGATCGGCATCTCCACCGACCGACTGCATGCCCGGGGGCCGGTGGGGCTCGAGGGGCTGACCACGCGCAAGTATGTGGTCTTCGGCGATGGCCAGATTCGACAGTGAGTGGCGCCGTTCGCTTTGACGTCGAGGGCCGTCCTGCGCACATCGGCATGCTTGGCGGCACCTTCGATCCCGTCCATCTAGGCCACCTGCGCACCGCGCTTGAGCTTCGCGCTGCGCTGTCGCTCGATGGCGTGCACATGATCCCTGCGGCTCAGCCTCCGTTGCGCGATCGGCCCCAGGTCACCGCCGAAAAACGGCTCGAGCTGTTGCGCCTGGGAATCGGCGATACCCCGGGGCTGGCGGCGGACCCCTGCGAGCTGGAACGGGAGGGCCCGTCGTTCAGCGTGCAGACGCTCGAGTCCCTGCGTGAGCGCTACGGCCACGAGGCGCGCATCGTCATGGCCCTTGGTCACGACGCCTTTCTCAAGCTGGCGAACTGGCACAACCCGGAAAGGATCTTCGCGCTTGCCCATCTGGTGGTGGTCGAACGCCCCGATCACGAAGCGCCCTTGCCCGAAGCGCTTCAGGCGCTGATCGAGGGGCGTGAGGTCGAGCATGGCGATGCCCTGATGGCCAAGCCCCAGGGCCGACTGCTGCGCCTGTCGCTGCCGTCGCGGATGGCGATCTCGGCCACCTTCGTCAGGCATAGCCTGATGCAGGGAAAGAGCGTGCGCTACCTGCTGCCGCCGGCAGTGGAAGAGCGCATCCAGGCGCAACGCCTGTACCGCGCGGTCTGAGCGCGGCAGCCAAGGCAACACGGTCCGAGAAATTCGATCAGGCGCTGGATTGGCGCTGCCACTCGGCTTCCCAACAGGTACAATGGGAGGTCGATGACTACCCAGTGATGAGGGGCTATGCAGATTGAAGCATTGAAGGCGCTCGTGATCGAGTCGCTTGACGATATCAAGGCCAAGGACGTCGAGGTGCTCGACGTGTCTCGGCTGACCAGCGTGACCGATTGGATGGTGGTGGCGAGCGGGACCTCGACACGACATGTGTCGGCGCTGGCCAACAGCGTCATTACCAACGCCAAGGACAATGGCGTTCAGCCGTTGGGCGTCGAGGGTGAAAACGGGTCGGACTGGGTGCTGGTCGATCTCGGCGGCGTGGTGGTCCACGTGATGATGCCGGACACCCGTGCGCTGTACGACCTGGAGCGACTGTGGTCGGACCTTCCCAGCGATGCACCGGCATCAGAGGAAGAGGCCAAGGCATGAAGGTCCGCCTGTTGGCGGTGGGAACACGCATGCCAGGCTGGGTGACCGACGGTGTCGAAGAGTACCGCAAGCGTCTGCCGCGGGATTTTCGCCTGGAGGTCGAAGAGATCGCCCCGGGCCATCGCGGCAAGAACGCGGATACCGCGCGTGCCGTGGCCCAGGAAGCCGAGCGCATCGAGGCACGCCTCAAGGGTGATGAGCATCTGGTGGCGCTGGAGGTGCTCGGCAAGCCCTGGACCACCGAGCGGCTGGCCGATGAGGCCGATCAGTGGCGTCATGCCGGGCGTGATGTGGTGCTGCTGGTGGGTGGCCCGGATGGCCTGGCCCCGACGCTGTCGGCCCGCGCCCACCAGCGCTGGTCGCTGTCACCCTTGACCCTTCCCCATCCACTGGTGCGGCTGGTGCTGGCCGAGCAGCTCTACCGTGCCTGGACCCTGATGGTGGGACACCCCTACCACCGATGATGGCTCCTGCGTCAGACAAGGATTGCCTCTCGCATGCGTAAGCGTCGCGAAACCCTCAAGAACCCCGAGAACGCGCTGCGCATCTTTCGTGTGCGTGCGACGCTTGCCGGGGTGGTCGTGGTACTGCTGTCCGGCCTGCTGGTGGGACGGTTGTGCTATCTGCAGATCGTCCAGCACGAGGTCTACAGCACTCGATCCGAGAAGAATCGGGTGAGGGTGGAGCCGCTGCCCCCGACCCGCGGGCTGATCTACGACCGCAACGGCCAATTGCTGGCCGAAAATCGTCCCACCTACAACCTGACCCTGGTGCGTGAGCGGGTCGATGATCTCGATGCCACCCTGGAGCTGCTGGTCGAGCTGCTGGATCTGCCGGACGAAGAGGTGGACGCCTTCAAGGTGCGTTCACGCCAGCGTCAGCGTCCCTACCAGCCGGCGCTGTTGATGAGTGATCTGACCGAGTCGCAGATCGCCAGGCTCGCGGTCAATCGCCACCGCTTGCCGGGAGTGGAGGTGCAGGCCCAGCTGCTGCGCTTCTATCCCGACGCCGAGATCATGTCCCATGCGCTTGGCTACGTGGGCAGGATCAACGCCGAAGAACTCGAGAGCCTGGATCCGGGCAACTACGCCGGTACCCACTTTATCGGCAAGACCGGGGTGGAGCGCTTCTACGAGGATCAGCTGCACGGTCGTGCGGGATTGAGAAAGGTCGAGACCAACGCCCGGGGGAGGGTGCTGCGTGAGCTGGGGCACACCGACCCCGAGCCGGGGCAGGACCTGACCCTGACCCTGGACATGGACATGCAGCAGCTCGCTGTGGATTTGCTCGATGGTCGGCGCGGCGCCATCGTCGCCATTGCGCCCCAGACCGGCGAAATTCTGGCGATGGCCTCGGTGCCTGGATTCGACACCAACCAGTTTGTCACCGGCATCGACGTCAAGTCCTACCGCGGGCTGCAGAGCGATATCGATCTGCCGCTGTTCGATCGGGCGACCCGGGGCAGCTATCCGGCGGGGTCGACGATCAAGCCGTTCATGGCCATGGCCGGGCTGATCGAAGGGGCCGTTACCCCGGACGAGGTCATCTACGACCCGGGCTACTATCAGCTGCCCAATGACGACCGGCGCTACCGCAACTGGCTGCGCTGGGGTCATGGGCGGGTGAATCTCGAACGCGCCCTGGCGGTGTCCAACAACACCTATTTCTATTCATTGGCCCACGAGCTCGGCATCGATCGTATCGACGAGAACCTGGGGGCCTTCGGCTTCGGCACCCGGGTCGCCGCCGACGTGGCCGGGCAGGGGGATGGTCTGCTGCCATCCAGAGACTGGAAGAAGGCACGCTTCAATCAGCCCTGGTATCCCGGCGAGACGCTGTCGGTGGGTATCGGCCAGGGGTATCTGCAGATCACTCCGCTGCAGTTGGCGGCCGCGACCGCCGTGCTCGCCAATCGCGGCCACTGGGTGCGCCCGCGGCTGGCCAAGCGCATCGGCGACCAGCCGGTGCCGGTGGATCTGCCCGACACGCCGCCGGATATCGAGGCCCCCGAGAACTACTGGACCCGGGTCTTCAACGGCATGGAAAAGGTGTTGTCCGGGCGCGAGGGCACGGCACGGCGCACCGGGGCAGGCCTTCAGTATCGCATGGCCGGCAAGTCGGGTACCGCCCAGGTGTTCTCGCTGGGGCAGAACCAGAAGTACAACGCCGCTGAACTGCGGGAGCGTCTGCGCGACCATGCGCTGTTCATGGCCTTTGCGCCGGTGGAGGACCCTCAAATCGCCATTTCGGTCATCGTCGAGAACGCCGGTGGCGGGTCGACCCACGCCGCGGGGCTGGCTCGGGCCATGGCCGATGCCTGGATTCTCGACCACAACGCCGGTCGTCCGCGCACCGACGAGACCGCCGCCGAGGAGGAAGACTGATGGCCATCGATTTTGTGCGCTCGTTGCGCGGCCACCCGGTGCGTCCCCCGGCCAGCGGTATCGCCCGACGCACCTCGTTTTGGCAAAGGATGCACGTCGATCCCTGGTTGCTCGGCATGCTGCTGGTGCTGATGTGCAGTGGCCTGGCGGTGCTCTACAGCGCCAGTGGCGAGAACGTTCACGTGGTCACCGCCCAGGCGATTCGCTTCGGCGTGGCCTGGGCGGTCATGCTGGTGCTGGCGCAGTTTTCACCGGCGACGCTGATGCGCTGGGCGTTGCCGGCCTACCTGGCCGGCCTGGTGATGCTGGTGGCGGTGGAGATCCTCGGTGACGTCGGCATGGGCGCTCAGCGCTGGCTGGTGATTCCCGGCGTGGTGCGCTTTCAGCCTTCCGAGATGATGAAGATCGCCATGCCGATGATGGTGGCGGCCTGGCTCAGTCGCCACGAGCTGCCACCCAACTGGCGCGCGCTGGCCGGTTGCGCGCTGCTGATCGCTCTGCCGGTGGGCCTGATCGCGCGCCAGCCGGACCTTGGCACCTCGCTGCTGGTGGCGGCAGCGGCGGTCTTCGTGATCCTGCTGGCGGGGCTGTCCTGGCGCTTTATCGGTGTCATGGTGGCGCTGGCGGGGGCAGCGTTGCCGCTGTTGTGGATGAACATGCACAACTATCAGCGCCAGCGCGTGCTGACCTTTCTCGATCCCGAAAGCGACCCGCTGGGCGCCGGCTGGAACATTATCCAGTCGACCACCGCCATCGGCAGCGGGGGCGTCTGGGGCAAGGGGTGGCTCGAGGGCACCCAGTCGCAGCTCGAGTTCCTGCCGGAGCGGCACACCGACTTTATCGTGGCCGTGCTGGGCGAGGAATTCGGGCTGGTCGGCATGCTGGCCTTCCTGCTGCTGTACCTGCTGATCGTCGCACGTGGACTGTGGCTGGCGGGCGCCGCCCAGGACACCTTCGGCAGATTGCTGGGAGGCGGCATCATGCTGACCTTCTTTATCTACGTCTTCGTCAATATCGGTATGGTCAGCGGCATCCTGCCGGTGGTCGGCGTACCGCTGCCCCTGGTGAGCTACGGGGGGACGTCCAGCGTGACCTTGATGGCCGGTTTCGGTATTCTCATGGCGGTCAATGCACATCGCCGGTTGCTGCCACGCTAGGGGTTGGCGACCAGGCTAACGGGAGCCCGGAGAGAGGCGGCGACAGTGGCCACGGTGGGGCCGGCGAGCGAAGCGCTTGCCGGCTTTGCAGGGGCGGCGGCGCCTGCGGGTTCCCCAAGGGAGAAGATCGATGACAGTACCCCTGGTCCAGGGAAGGAAAGGCCTCGGCGCGGCGTTGTGTGGGCTTCTGGCCTCGCTGTCGCTGGCGGCCCAGGCGCAGGATTTCGCCTCGCCGGAGGTCGACGCGATGATGGATCGGCTCGAGCGCCAGGGCGTCTCGCGCCAGTGGCTGGAGCGCGCCATGGCCAGGGCAGAGTTCCAGCCGTCGGTGCTGGAGGCCATGAGCGGTGCCGCCGAGCATCACCTGACCTGGGAGCGCTATCGTGGCATCTTCCTCGGTGAAGAGCGCATCAACGAGGGCGCGGCCTTTATCGAGGCCCATCGTGACGCCTTCGATCGCGCTGAAGCGCGTTATGGTGTGCCGCCAGAGGTAATCGCCGCGATTATCGGCGTCGAGACCCGCTACGGGCGTATCACCGGTGATCATCGGGTGCTCGATTCGCTGTCCACGCTGGCCTTTCATCATCCCCGGCGCGGTGAGTTCTTCGAGGGGGAGCTCGAGGCCTTTCTCGACATTGCCTACCAGCAGAACGTCGATCCCGGAGCCTTGAAGGGCTCCTACGCCGGTGCCATGGGCTATCCCCAGTTCATTCCCACCAGCTACCAGGCCTACGCGGTCGACTTCAACGACGACGGCCAGCGCAACCTGTGGACCGATCCGGTGGATGCCATCGGCAGTGTGGCCAACTATTTCGCCGAGCACCGCTGGCAGGCGGGTGGCACCCTGTACTGGGAGGCCGAAGGCCCCAGCTCGGTGCCGTCCTCGATTCGCTTCAACCGCACCGATCCGCCCTACGCCCGTGTTGCCGAACTGGAAGCCCAGGGCATCCAGCCGGTGGAGCCGCTGCCGGGGGATGCCAAGGTGGTGCCGCTGGCTTTGGACATGGAAGACGGCAGCACCCACTACCGCCTGGGTGGGGCCAACTTCTACGTGATCACCCGCTATAACCACAGCCACCTCTACGCCATGGCGGTCACGGAACTGTCGGAGGCCATCGCCGAGGTGCGCTCGCTGGGAAAGCCCCAGTGGTGGCATGCCCTGGACACGGAGGTGAGTTCATGACCCTGCGCGCGCCCTTGTTGCCGACCCTGTCGCTGCTGGTGGCCCTGACCGGTTGTGCCGGCGGTGGCGGGACCGCCCCGGAGACCACTCAGCAGGCGGCCGCGACGCCTCAGGATTCGCGGGCGACGGCGGGTGGGCGCTATGCCATGAGCGGCGACGCCTATCCCGAGACGCCGCCGGACGTCAGTCAGGTGCCGGACGCGGTGCCGCGCGACGAGCCACGCTCACGCGCCGGCAACCGCTCGACCTATGAGGTGTGGGGCAAGACCTACCATGTGCTGGATGACCCGAGTGGCTATCAGCGCGAGGGTACCGCTTCCTGGTACGGTCAGAAGTTCCACGGCTACGCGACCTCCAACGGCGAGATCTATGACATGTACAAGATGACGGCGGCGCACAAGTCGCTGCCGTTACCGACCTTCGCCCGGGTGACCAACCTGGACAACGGGCGGTCGGTGATCGTGCGAGTCAACGATCGCGGCCCCTTCCACGACGACCGCGAGATCGATCTGTCCTACGCAGCGGCCGCGCGGCTCGATATTCTCGACCATGGCACGGGCCGGGTGCGGGTCAGCGTGATCGATCCCGATCAGTGGCAGGCCAGTCGCGGCGCAGGTGCGTCGAGCGACTCGGTCAGCGGGGGTGTGCGCGCCGCGCCAGTCAGCGCTGCGGCCAGTACTGGGACCAGAACTACGGCCAGTACCACAGCCAGTACTACAGCCCGTGCTGCACCCAATGCGGCGCCCAGCGCGCCGTCCGCCGCGTCGCCGGCAGCAGGCCAGAGCGCCCCGCAGGCGCCCGCGGCCGGGACTCCCGGCATCTATATTCAAGTGGCAGCCCTGGGATCGGCGGACAGCGCCCGAGACCTCAAGGCGGATCTGGAGACGCGGTTGAATCAGCAGGTGCGTGTGGCCAGCGCCGCCGGTCTGCACAAGGTGCAGGTCGGGCCGCTGGCGAGCCGCGGGCAGGCGGAGCCGGTCCGCGAACGCTTGCGCCAGGCGGGATTCGCGCAGACCTTTGTCGTCGATGCTCGCTAGGTGTCGACGAAGTGCAGCCGACGCCTCGCTGATCGTCCGGCCGGTCGATGCCGGCGGTTCCAGTGAGGCCGGCTGTTGGAAGCATTGTGCGGTGGCCCTGATCACCGCTTTCCCTGATTGTTGTAACGAGACATTTCACCATGATCGCTAAGTCATCCTTTACTCGCCGCTGGTTGCCCGTGGCCTTTGTATGTGCGGCCCTGGTGGCACCCCTGACGAGTGCTCAGCAGCCCGACTCGCCGACACCGGACGTGCCAGAGCCCCAGGTCATGATCCCGGCACCGCCTCAGCTGGCGGCCAAGTCCTGGATCCTGATCGACGCCAACAGCGGACGAGTCCTGGCCGAGCACAATTCTGACCAGCGCCTGCCGCCGGCCAGCCTGACCAAGCTGATGACGGCGTACCTGGTCGAACGTGAACTTGATCGGGGCAACATCCAGCCCGACGACATGGTGCCGATCAGCGAGAAGGCCTGGCGTACCGGCGGCTCGAAGATGTTTGTCGAGGTCGGTACTCGTGTCTCCGTCGAGGAACTGCTCCACGGTATCGTCATCGTCTCCGGCAATGACGCCAGCGTCGCCATGTCCGAGTATCTGGCCGGCGGCGAGGACCCCTTTGCCGACCTGATGAACCAGCACGCCACCCAGCTGGGCATGGAGAACACCCACTACGAGAACGCTACCGGGCTGCCGTCGGAGAATCACTACTCCTCGGCTCGGGATCTGATGCGTCTGGCCAGGCACATCATTCTGGACTACCCGGAACACTACGCCATCTACAGCCAGAAGCACTTCACCTACAACGGCATCGAACAGGCCAACCGCAACCGTCTGTTGTGGCGCGACCCCAGCGTCGACGGCCTCAAGACCGGCTGGACCGAAGAGGCCGGCTACTGCCTGGTGTCCTCGGGCCAGCGTGATGACATGCGGTTGATCTCGGTGGTGATGGGGACCAGCTCCGAAGAAGCCCGCGCCCAGGAAACCCAGAAGCTTTTGAGCTATGGCTTCCGCTACTACGAGACGCTGAAACTGTATGACCGTGGCGCCGTACTCAATACGCCGCGGGTGTGGGAAGGCAGCACCAACGAGCTCAAGGTGGGCGTCGACAATGGCGTCTACATGACCGTGCCGCGCAACCGCAATGACGAGCTCACCGCGCGCCTGGACATCGACAGTGGCTTGACCGCACCCATCGCCGCCGGCCAGCGGGTCGGCACCATGGAGGTGCGCCTCGGGGACGAGGTGGTCGGCGAGCGTGACCTGGTGGCGCTGGAAGCGGTAGAGCAGGGTGGGCTGTTCAAGCGCATGATCGACAAGGTCCAGCGGTTCTTCAGCGACCTGGTCGGCGGCTGGTTCGACTGATCGTCCCTGTGGTGCGGCCCTGGCGTCAATGCGCGCCCTGTGGTCGCCGTGACGCCGGCCGAGGTGAGCCGCCTCGGCCGGCGTCCTTGGTCGTGATGCCAAGGTTGAGTAGAATACTCGGGTATCCATTGTAAGGGGCATCGGATGAACGACAGGACCTTTCGCGATCTGCGCACCCAGGCAGGGCCGGATCCGGCGGATGTCACCATCACCTTTCCCTGCGACTATCCGATCAAGGTGGTCGGAGATGCTGCCGAGGACTTCGCCGCCACCGTCAGCCAGATCGTGCATCGCCATGATCCTACCTTCGAGGGCAGCAGCCTCGAGGTGGTCGACAGTCGCAACGGGCGCTTCCAGTCGGTGCGGTTGACCATGCGCGCCACCGGTGAAGCCCAGCTCAAGGCGCTGTTCGACGAACTCAAGGCCACAGGCCGCGTGCACATGGTGGTGTGATGGAGGCGATCGACGTCTATCATCTGGGGCTCAAGCCCTATCGGCCAGTGTGGCAGGCGATGCGCGAACTGACCGACACCCGAGATGGCGATACGCCTGACCAGATCTGGGTGGTCCAGCACCCGCCGGTGTTCACCCAGGGCCAGGCAGGCAAGCCCGAGCACCTGTTGATGCCGGGCGAGATTCCGGTGGTGGAGACCGATCGCGGCGGGCAGGTGACCTACCACGGCCCGGGTCAGCTTGTGCTGTACCCGCTGATCGATGTCAAGCGTGCCAGACTGGGGGTCCGAGACCTCGTCAGTGCGCTGGAAGACAGCGTGGTCGATGCCCTGGGCGAGCATGGCATCGAGGCAAGCGCCCGGCCTGACGCGCCTGGCGTGTACGTCGGTGAACGCAAGATTGCCTCACTGGGGTTGAGGATTCGACGGGGTGCCAGTTTTCATGGCATCGCGGTCAATCTCGAGGTCGATCTCACGCCATTTTCGTTTATCAACCCATGTGGCTACGCTGGACTCGAGATGACCCGGCTGGCCGATCTGGTCTCTTCGAGGCTGGACATGGAAGCCGAAGCGCGTCGGCTATTGCGCACGCTGGCGACGCGACTGGGACAACGCGAACTGATCGAGCGCCCCGGCTTGCCGGGAGTGCTCGACGCCCACAATTTTGACTGATCGCACAGGGCACGCCGAAGGCCGTCACAGCAACGTGTCTCCCGAGCGATCCTCACAGGACAGTGAAATGACAGACAGTTCCGCCATCCAGGCGGCGGCCGCCGCCGCCAAGGCCAAGAAGAACGCCCGCAGCGAAAGGGGAGTGAAGCTTCGCGGCGCCGACAAGGTGGCGCGGATCCCGGTCAAGGTGATCCCCACGGAGGAGATTCCGCGCAAGCCGGACTGGCTCAGGGTACGCATGCCGGTGTCCAAGGAAGTCACCCGTATCAAGGAGACCCTGCGACGTCATGGCCTGCACACCGTCTGCGAGGAAGCCTCATGCCCCAACCTGGGCGAGTGCTTCAACGGCGGTACCGCCACCTTCATGATCATGGGCGATATCTGTACCCGCCGCTGCCCGTTCTGTGATGTGGCTCACGGGCGTCCCAACGCCCTGAACGAGCGCGAGCCGCGCGAACTGGCCGAGGCCATCGCCGAGATGCGCCTGAACTATGTGGTGGTGACCTCCGTCGACCGTGACGATCTGCGTGACGGCGGTGCCCAGCACTTCGTCGACTGCATCCGCGAGATTCGTCGTGATAGCCCGAGCATCGAGATCGAGGTACTGGTGCCGGACTTTCGTGGTCGCATGGAGGTGGCGCTGGACATCCTCGAGACCACGCCGCCCGACGTCTTCAACCACAACCTGGAGACGGTGCCGAGTCTGTATCGCAAGGTGCGGCCGGGGGCCGACTATCAGTGGTCGCTGGACCTGCTCAAGGGCTACAAGGCGCGCCGTCCCGAAGTGATGACCAAGTCTGGCTTGATGCTGGGTGTCGGCGAGACCGACGAGCAGGTCATCGAGGTGATGCGCGACCTGCGTGCCCACGACGTGGACATGCTGACCCTGGGGCAGTACATGCAGCCGTCTCGCAATCACCTGCCGGTGGATCGCTGGGTGCCGCCGTCCACGTTCGACTGGTTCGCCGAGCAGGGGCGCGCCATGGGCTTCACCCACGTGGCTTCCGGCCCGTTGGTGCGCTCGTCCTACCATGCCGATCAGCAGGCACACGGTATCGAAGTGAAGTAGAGCGAAAGCGGTATTTCAGCTACCCACAACGCCCGGCATTGCCGGGCGTTGTGTTTTTGAGCGTACCCGCTCTACAGTGAATCTCCTACACGATGTGCAGCTCCGAAAGGAGGGGGCTTCGCAGTACCTGCATTATTGCGCTATATTGCACTGCAACAAGTGCGCAGACGCAAGGATCGCCTGCTGCGCATCACGCAACCCTGGGAGCCTATATGAATGCGTTGATGCCAAGCGCCACCGCGCCCCTGTTCGCGCTGGCGGAACCCTTTGCTCCACTGTTCGACCCCTTCGGCTTCGGCCGTGCCGCGGCCGACTACTGGCGTGACAGCGTCGAGCGCAGCATCCTCTACTGGGATGTCATGCGCCAGCGCGGCAACGAATACCTCGAACATATCGAGAAGACCCGCCCCACCGTACTTGGCTTCGATACCGACATCGTGATGGAAGGCGAGACCCTGCCTCGCCCCGTCAACTATGAGCTTTTGCGCGTGCACCCGCCCGAGGGTGTAGAGACCGATGAACTGGCACGCCCCTTCGTGGTGGTCGACCCGCGCGCCGGGCATGGCCCGGGTATCGGTGGCTTCAAGCCCGACAGCGAGATCGGTATCGCACTGCGCGCCGGCCATCCCTGCTACTTCATCGCCTTCATGCCCTATCCCGTCCCGGGGCAGCGGGTCGAGGACGTGGTTGAAGCCGAGGTCACCTTCCTGCGCCACGTCGCGGAGCTGCATCCCGATAGCGAAAAACCGATGGTCGTGGGCAACTGTCAGGCGGGCTGGCAGATCATGATGGCGGCAGCGCTCGAGCCCGAGCTGTTCGGACCGATCCTGATCGCCGGTGCACCGCTGTCCTACTGGGCCGGGGAGCGCGGCAAGGCGCCGATGCGCTATACCGGCGGCATGACCGGCGGCAGCTGGGCCACCCATATGCTCTCGGACATGGGCGATGGCCTGTTCGACGGGGCCTGGCTGGTGCAGAACTTCGAACGCCTCAATCCGGCCAACACCTGGTGGGACAAGCAGTACAACCTGTACGCCCATGTCGATACCGAAGCCGATCGCTATCTTCAGTTCGAGCGCTGGTGGGGCGGCCATGTGGTGCTGGGTGGAGAAGAGATCCAGTACATCGTCGACAACCTGTTTGTCGGCAATCGCCTGTCCACGGCCCAGCTTGTGACGTCCGACGGGCGCCGTATCGATCTTCGCAACGTGCGCTCCCCGGTGGTGGTGTTCTGCTCACAAGGTGATGACATCACGCCGCCGCCTCAGGCGCTTGGCTGGGTGCGTGATCTCTACGACGGCGTCGACGACATCATCGCCAACGAGCAGACCATCGTCTACTGCGTCCATGACAAGACCGGCCACCTCGGCATCTTCGTTTCCGGCAGCGTCTCGCGCAAGGAACACGCCGAGTTCACCGCCAACATGGACTACATCGACGTGCTGCCGCCGGGGCTCTACGAGACCACGGTGTCCAAGGCCAGCGAGCGGCCCGACGCCGAATTGATCGAGCGGGACTACCTGCTGGAGTTCTCTACCCGGGACCTCGACGACCTGAATCAGGTGGTCAAGCATAGCCCCGAGGACGAGCTGCGTTTCGCCACGGTGGCCAGGGTCTCGGAGATCAATCTGGGGCTCTATCGTCAGTTCCTGCAACCCTGGATTCGTGCCGTGTCGACACCCGAGTCGGCTCGCTGGATGCGCAAGATGCACCCCAATCGCATGGGCTATCGCCTGCTGTCCGATCGTAATCCGATGATGTCGTCGTTGCCGGTGATGGCGGAGTCGGTGCGCAAGCATCGTCATGAACTCGGTGATGACAACATCTTCCGAGTGTATGAGGACATCGGGTCGAGCCTGATCTCGCGGAGTCTGGATGCCTGGCGGGTACTGCGCGATCGCGCCCTCGAGAAGGCCTTCCTTGACCTCTATGGTCAGCCGCTGTTGCAGTCGCTGGTGGGGCTGAAAGGCGCCGTGGAGGGTGAGCGTCAGGTGCCTGGCTCCGAGCCGGAGCGTCGTCGCTTTATCCAGCGTCGCCAGCAGGAGGTGCGCGAGCAGGTGGCGCAAGGCGGCGCCCACGAGGCCGTGATGCGCTCGGTGATCTTCGTGCTGGGTGGTGCTCCTGCTACCGATGGCCGCAATTTCCGCCGCCTGCAGGCGTCACGCAGCGAGCTTGAGCCGGAGCTGCGGCTGGAAGACTTCAAGCATCTGATGCGCGATCAGTTCTTTATCCTGAAGCAGGATCGTGAGGCTGCGCTGGAGGCCATTCCCGAGCTGCTCAAGGGGCTCGATGCCAAGACGATCGACGGCCATATCGAGCATATCGAGCATGTACTGGCGGCCAGCGGTGAGCTCAGCGAGCACGCCGCCGCTCGTTTCGAGCGTATCAAGGCGCTGTTTGGCAAGGCCCGTCCGGCAACGCGTCGTACGGCCCGCCGCAGTGGTGGGGCCAGTGGTAACAGCAGCGCCAAGACGTCGCCGGCTAGCGGCACGTCAGCCAAGCGCGGCACTCGTCAATCTGCAAGCGAAGCTTCCCGCGTCGAAGGGCAGGCCCAGGCCGCGCCCATGGCCGACGCCGAGCCTGCTGATGCGCCTGCGGCAAAGGCCCAGGCGAGGACCGAGGCGAAGCCGGCTGCCGAAGCGAAGCCTGAAACTAAACCTGAGGCGAAGCCCGAGCCCAAGCCTGCGGTTGACGCTAAAACCGAGGCCAAGCCCGAGACCAAGCCCGAGTCCAAGCCGGCGGCTGAAACTAAACCTGAGGCCAAGCCCGAGACCAAACCGGCGGCTGACGCTAAAACTGAGGCCAAACCTGAGGCCAAGCCTGAGGTCGAGACCAAGCCTGTGGCTGAGGCCGAGCCCAAGGCTGCCCAGGCCGCCACGCCAGCCTCTCGCGAGGGAGGCAATGACGCCGAGAAGGCGCCTGCAGCGACCCGTCGGCGCAGCACTGGATCGCCCCGAGGGCAGCGGCGCAAGCGCTAGTCAAGCGCCTGACCGCCTTCGATGATCGAGTGTGAGACATCGACCATTCCGCTTGCCCCTGCTTCGTGCAGGGGCAAGTCGGTTCTGAGGGGCGGCTTGTCGGCCGTCGAGGTAAGGGCTAGTCTCTTGGCGATGTCAGGTGGACGCCAGGGCGTCAGTCGTGGGGAAACGACTGGGCATGCGTCTAGCCTGCCTGGGGCTCGAACCGATGTGACTGGCGCGACGTTCGGCGCTGGGTTAGGGTAAGCGCATTTTTCCCGTCCACCATCGGCGGGAGTGGCACATACTGGCGTTCGCCAAGGAGCGCGGCGCCCTGACTACTGTGGAGTACTATGGGCAAGTCTCTGGTCATCGTCGAGTCGCCCGCCAAGGCGAAGACGATCAACAAGTACCTCGGCAACGAGTTCATCGTGAAGTCGAGCGTGGGTCACATCCGTGATCTTCCGACCAGCGGCTCTGGCAAGGCGGCTTCCGATCCCAAGGAGCGGGCTCGCCAGGCGGCCGCGACGCGCAAGATGTCGGCTGAGGAAAAGGCGGTCTACAAGCAGCAGAAGGCGCATAGCCAGCTGATACGACGCATGGGTATCGACCCTGACCATGGCTGGCAGGCCAACTACGAGATCCTGCCGGGCAAGGAAAAGGTCGTGGCCGAGCTCAAGAAGCTGGCGGAGAAAGCCGACACCGTCTATCTCGCGACCGATCTGGACCGCGAAGGGGAAGCCATCGCCTGGCACCTTCGCGAGACCATCGGTGGGGACGAGCAACGCTATCGCCGGGTGGTGTTCAACGAGATCACCAAGAATGCCATCCAGGAAGCCTTCACCGACCCCGGTCAGCTGAACATGCCCAGGGTCGAGGCCCAGCAGGCTCGCCGCTTCCTCGATCGTGTGGTGGGCTTCATGCTGTCGCCGCTGCTGTGGGCCAAGGTAGCCCGCGGGCTCTCGGCCGGTCGTGTCCAGTCGGTGGCCATGCGCCTGATCAGCGAGCGCGAAAGCGAGATTCGCGCCTTCGTGCCCGAGGAATTCTGGGACGTTCATGCCGACCTGGTGACGCCGGACGGCGAGGCCATCCGCTTCGAGCTGGTACGTCAGGATGGCAAGACGTTCAGGCCCACCAGCGAGAGCGAGACCCTCGAGCGCATCGCTGCGCTGCGCAAGGCCAGTCTTGCGATCACCTCGCGGGAAGACAAGCCGACCCGGTCCAAGCCCAACGCCCCCTTCATCACCTCGACGCTGCAGCAGGCCGCCAGTGGCCGGCTGGGGTTCTCGGTGAAGAAGACCATGACCCTGGCCCAGCGGCTCTACGAGGCGGGCTACATCACCTATATGCGTACCGACTCGACCAACCTGTCCCGCGAGGCAGTGGAGAGCGTGCGTGACTATATCGGTGAGGAGTTCGGCGATCGCTACCTGCCCGAAGCCCCTAACCGCTATTCCAGCAAGGAAGGCGCCCAGGAGGCTCACGAAGCCATCCGGCCGTCCGAGGTGTCCCGTCGCTCGACCGACCTGGCGGGCATGGAGCGGGATGCCGAGCGCTTGTACGAACTGATCTGGCGGCAGTTTGTCGCCTGCCAGATGACCCCGGCGGAATACCTGTCGTCGACCCTGAGCGTGGTGGTGGACGGCTACGAGCTCAAGGCCAAGGGCCGGGTGCTCAAGTTCGATGGCTACACCCGAGTGATGACCCCCATGGGGCGCAAGGAAGAGGATCAGGCGCTGCCGGATCTGGGCGAGGGCACCCCGATGCACCTCGACGCGCTGGACCCCAGGCAGCACTTCACCAAGCCGCCGGCCCGTTACACCGAAGCCAGCCTGGTCAAGGAACTGGAGAAGCGCGGCATCGGTCGCCCCTCGACCTACGCCGCCATCATCTCCACCATCCAGGATCGTGGTTACGTCAAGCTCGAGAACCGACGGTTCTACGCCGAGAAGCTGGGCGACATCGTCACCGAGCGACTCAAGGAGTCGTTCCCCGACCTGATGGACTACTCCTTCACCGCGCGCATGGAGGATAGCCTCGACGAGATCGCCGAGGGCGAGCGTAGCTGGCGTGAGCTGCTCGACGCTTTCTATCAGGAGTTTCGCGGGGAGCTGGCCAAGGCCGAGAGCGACGAGGGGATGCGGCCAAATCAGCCGGTACCCACCGATATCGACTGCCCCACCTGCGGGCGCAAGATGCAGATTCGTACCGCCTCGACCGGTGTCTTCCTCGGCTGCAGTGGCTACAACCTGCCGCCCAAGGAGCGCTGCAAGACCACCATCGACCTGCTGCCGGGTGAAGAAGCTGTCGCCGCCGATGCCGGCGAAGAAGCCGAGACCGATGCCTTGCGTGCCAAGGAACGCTGTCCGGTGTGTTCCACCGCCATGGACAGCTACCTGATCGATGAAGGGCGCAAGCTGCATATCTGCGGTAACAGCCCCGACTGTGACGGCTACAAGATCGAACAGGGCAAGTTCCGCATCAAGGGCTACGACGGCCCGGTCATCGAGTGTGACAAGTGCGGCTCCGAGATGCAGCTCAAGTCCGGGCGCTTCGGCAAGTACTTCGGCTGCACCAGTGACAGCTGCAAGAATACCCGCAAGCTGTTGCGCAACGGTGAAGTGGCTCCGCCCAAGATGGATCCGATTCCGATGCCGGAGCTGGCCTGCCAGAAGGTGGAAGACCACTACGTGCTGCGCGATGGCGCCAGCGGGCTGTTCCTGGCCGCCAGCAAGTTCCCGAAGAACCGGGAGACCCGTCCGCCTCTGGTCAAGGAACTGAAGCCCCACGCCGACGAGCTGCCGGAGAAGTACCACTACCTGCTCGATGCGCCGGACCAGGACCCGGATGGGCGCCCGGCTCAGATTCGTTTCTCGCGCAAGCTCAAGGAGCAGTTCGTGATGACCGACGGGGACAATGGCAAGGCCAGTGGCTGGAAGGCGAGCTGGGACGGTAACAAGTGGGTGGTGGAGGACAAGCGCAAGTGACACCGCGGGCCCGCACCAATCAGTTGTTGTATCAGGCGCAGTTGCTGCTGGACGTGGCGCCGGGTGACGACGAGCACCAGGGCGCCAGAAAGAGGGCCAGCGAGGAGGGCGCCCTGGCGTTGTTCGAGCTGGCGATCGACGCCCTGCTGCGCGACGTCTGCGAGCATGCGCATCTGGCGGAACATGACTGGCGAAGCCTGTTGCTGGGTGATGACCCACCCGCCGTGGCCGAGGTTCATCGGCTACGTGAGCTGGCCCGCGACGGCAGCAGTTGGCTATACCGTGTCATCGGTCATCTCGAGGCGCTGCACGGCGATGACGGTGCGAGTCGACTTCGCTCGCCGGCATTGTCCGGGGTAATTGCCGTGGACCGGCAGGCGGATCTGGGGCAGGAATTGCAGCATTGCCTCGAGGCGGCCAAGGTCGAGATCGCCGCCTTACGCCAGACCAGTGAGGAATGGTAAAGGCAGAGTGTCGTCGGCCGGCGACGCTTCTGTGCGCCGTCGTTTGATAGCTGCGACAGAGCTCGTTTGCCTGCCGTGAAATCGGCCAGGTTCCGCGTGAAGTTCCGCAGAATCGGGATTACACTGCGTCACAGATGTTTTCGTTTATTCACAGTGAGTTTATCCATGTTCGCCCAGAGTCAACGTCGCCGTTTCATCCAAATGATACTTGGTGCCATGCTGCTACTCCCTCTGGGTGTCAGTGCCAGCATGGACATGGTGGAGGACCAGCTTCGCCGTGCCATTGTCCCGGACTCCTCCAGCGAGATCTGGGTCCTGATCGATAACCAGGACTCTCGCCTGACGGTGTATCGCGGGGGGGTGGAGCTGGCTCGATACTCACCGATTTCGGTCGGTAGAGGGGGCGCCAAGTCCCAGCGGGTCATGGGCGACAAGACCACGCCAAGAGGCGAGTTCCACGTCAATCGCTTCAACTTCGACAGCAAGTTCGACATCTTCATCGGCCTGGACTATCCGACGCCCACCCACGCCAGGATGGCGCTGGAGACGGGGCTGTACAGTCAGCAGGATTACGACGACTATTTCGACTACTATCGCCGGCATCGTAGCCCGCCCCAGCAGACGATCCTGGGCGGTTATATCGGCATACACGGAGTCGGCGATGGGGACATGGACATCCATCGCAACTTTGACTGGACCAACGGATGTGTCGCCGTGACCAATCATGAAATTCGGGAACTTTCCGGCTTGATTGATGTTGGCACTCGCGTCGTCATCCGCTAGTCTTTAGGGGCGCAAGGGACGTTCAAGACTATGGACAAGCGCCGTTGTGTATTATAAAACAGCGTTTGACTCCTGTGCTTAGCAGCACAAGTCGCTGCAAGAAAGGCCTGCCTTTGCAGGAAGCCTGATGGATACATACCCTGATCGGGTATGTTACTGTCACCAACGCAGTACCAAGGAAGACTCAAGGAGAACACCATGACTCTGAAGACTACCCTGAAGCTGACCGCCGCCGCCGCTTCTCTGGCCGTTCTGGCTGGCTGTGCTTCTTCCAGCGCTCTGGAAGAAGTCCGCATGACCGCTGAGTCCGCTCAGGCCGACGCTGCAGAAGCTCGCAGCATCGCCACTCAGGCTCAGAACACTGCCAACCAGGCACAGCGTGACGCTCAAGCGGCCCTGCAGCTGTCTCAGCAGAACCGCGAAGAGATGAACCGCATGTTCGAGCGCTCCATGCGCAAGTAATCGTTTCGCATCCCGTTCGCGGGATTGAACGACAGGACGTCAGGGTTTCATCGAAATCAGGTCGTCCAGGTCATGAAACGATAGGCTGAGGCCCCACCGAAAGGTGGGGCCTCAGTCGTTTGTGGCGTGTGATCATTGCATGACGATTGATGGTGGGCGGGAGCTGCCAGCCAATCGTCTGACCGCTGCCTGTTCCTTCATCTGACGGCTGCCTGTCCTGTCGCTTGTCTCCTGACGGCTGACTCTCCTCTGCCTGACGGCTGCCTGTCCTGTCGCTTGTCGCCTGACGGCTGCCTCTCCTCTGCCTGACGGCTGCCTGTCCTGTCGCTTGTCGCCTGACGGCTGCCTCTCTTCTGCCTGACGGCTGCCTCTCCTCTGCCTGACGGCTGCCTCTCCTCTGCCTGACCACTGACTGCTGCGGATGCGTCGTTTGAGCTGGATCAAGGTGTCGCCACCATGCCGACGAGGCTCGCTCTGGAAATGTTGGCGCCAAAAAAAGGCGCCCCTGTCGGGGCGCCGTGCACGTCACGTGCTTGATGTGGTGCCTGTGGTCGCCGGTTCAGCCTTCGTGGCTGACCTGTCCCAGCAGGGCAGGCTCGTCGGCGATCAACTCGATATGGTCATAGAGGCTGCCAGGCAGCGGCTTGGGTTCTGCCGGGGTGGTGGTCTGCATGGCGACCGGAAGGCCGCTGGGCGTCTCCATGGCGCTACGCAGGCGCGCAAAGTCGACGTCGTAGTCCTTGTCCTTGACGGCGGCCTCGACCTCCTCGATAGCGGCGGTCATGTCCTCGATCGGCGCGCCTTCTTCTTCGTCGAGGTAGGGGTAGGCCTGGACATAGAGGTGCTCGTCGGACCAGCCGAGCTTCAGCGGTTCGTTGACCAGTCGGACACGGGTGCCCACCGCGACTTGATCGAACAGATTCTCTACATCGTCGGGCAGCATGCGGATGCAGCCGTGGGTGACGCGCATGCCGACGCCCTCGGGCTTGTTGGTGCCGTGGATCAGGTAGCCGGGGATGCCCAGGCGCATCTTGCGCGTGCCCATGGGGTTGTCGGGTCCGGGCGGCACCACGCCGGGCAAGGGGTCGCCGGCCTCGGCGTGTTCGCGGCGAATGGAGGCAGGAGGATACCAGGACGGATTCTTGACCATCTGGGTGATGGTGGTGGAGCCCAGCGGCGTCTTCCAGTCCATGCGGCCCACAGCGATCGGGTAGGTCTGCACCGTACGCGGCTCGCCTTCCTTGGCCGGGGGGTAGTAGTAGAGGCGCATCTCGGCCACGTTGACCACGATGCCGTTGCGCGGTGCATCGGGCAGGATGAACTGGGCCGGGATGGTCACTTCGGTACCCTCGCCGGGATACCAGATGCTGATGTCGGGGTTGGCGCGGGTGATGGCGTTGAAGCCGATGCCGTGCTCGTGTCCGATATCGATGAGGGTGTCTTCCTCGTCGGCTTCGACGGTGTAGACCTCACCGATCAGGTCGCCTTCTTCGGGCAGCAGGTAGTGGCCCCGGGGCAGGTCGTCGGCCGCCGCCAGAGGTGCCGCCAGCGCGCCCACGACGCCACACAGGGTGGCGAGGCGGACGAGTGGCCGGCGAAGTGAAGTCGAAGTCATTGCAGCAGTCTCGATAATGGGTGAAAGCCGGGGATCACCCGGCCGGAATTTGCGGTGTCCTATGTACATAGATTGCCCGCTAATGCGGCGTTGCGCCAGTCCCTTGCAAGGGATGGCTCAGGCCGCCTGAGTCTTTCGATTGAGTTGGTCCAGCAGCGCCTCGACGGCCTCGAAGCGGGTCTCCTCGGTGGCCATGTCGGCCTGGAAGCGCAGGGTGTCGGCGCCCTCCAGTCGATAGCGTTCCGGCGCCCCCTGGATCAGCCCCACCAGCGTCAGCGGATCCACCGCGGTCTGGCCGCCGAACAGCACGCGTCCGCGCTCGGCGCCCGCGTCCAGGCGCACGATACCGAGCCTTTCGGCACGCTGCCTGAGGCGGGTCTGGCGCAGCAGCGTCTTGACCGGGGCGGGCAGCAGGCCGAAGCGATCGATCATCTCCACACGCAGTTCCTTGAGCTCGGCCTCGTTGTCGGCGTTGGCGATGCGCTTGTACATCACCAGACGCTGCTGGACATCGGGGAGATAGTCGTCGGGAATCAGCGCGGGCAGGTTGAGGCTGATCTCGACGCCTTCCTGCAGCGGCGCCTCGATATTCGGGGTGCGGCCTTCACGGATGGCCTTCACCGCCCGGTCGAGCATCTCCATATAGAGGCTGTAGCCCACCGCCTCCATCTGGCCGCTCTGTTCGTCGCCCAGCAGTTCGCCGGCGCCGCGGATTTCCATGTCGTGGCTGGCCAGGGTGAAGCCAGCGCCCAGGTCTTCGGCCTGGCCGATCGCCTCGAGGCGCTTGACCGCATCTCGGGTGATCGAGCGAGGCGGCGGCGCCAGCAGGTAGGCGTAGGCCTGGTGGTGGCTGCGGCCTACCCGGCCGCGCAGCTGGTGGAGCTGGGCCAGTCCGAACTTGTCGGCACGCTCGATGATGATGGTGTTGGCGCTGGGCACGTCGATGCCGGTCTCGATGATGGTCGAGCACACCAGCACGTTGAAGCGCTTGTGATAGAAGTCGGACATCACCCGTTCCAGCGAGCGCTCGGGCAGCTGCCCATGGGCCACCGCGACGCGGGCATCGGGCACCAGTTCGCGGACCTTCTCGGCGGCTGTCTCGATGGTCTTGACCTCGTTGTGCAGGTAATAGACCTGGCCACCGCGCAGTATCTCGCGCAGGATCGCCTCCTTGATCACGGCTTCTTCCCGCTGCTGGACGAAGGTCTTCACCGACAGGCGTCTGGCCGGTGGGGTGGCGATGATCGACAGGTCGCGGATGCCGCTCATGGCCATGTTGAGGGTTCGCGGGATCGGCGTTGCGGTCATGGTCAGTACGTCGACCTCGGCACGCAGGGTCTTGAGCCTTTCCTTCTGGGACACGCCGAAGCGATGCTCTTCATCGATGATGACCAGTCCCAATTCCGGGAAGTCGAGCTTCCGAGACAACAGCTTGTGGGTGCCGATGACGATATCGACCTTGCCTTCGCGAACGCGCTTGAGGGTGTCCGTCTGACTGCCGCTGCTGGTGAAGCGGGACAACAGCTCGATATCCACCGCGGTATCGGCGAAGCGGTCACGGAAGTTCTCGAAATGCTGGCGGGCGAGCAGGGTGGTCGGCACCAGCACCACCACCTGGCGACCGGACTGTACCGCAAGAAAGGCGGCACGCATGGCGACCTCGGTCTTGCCGAAGCCGACGTCGCCGCAGACCACACGGTCCATCGGGCGCGGTGCGGTCATGTCCTGGATCACCGCCTGGATGGTGACCCGCTGATCCGGTGTCTCCTCGAACGGGAAGTTGGCCACGAAGCGAGCGTACTCCTCATCCGGGGCGGCACAGGCGAAGCCTTCCCGGGCCTCGCGGCGGGCATAGATGTCGAGCAGCTCGGCGGCGGTATCGCGGATCTTCTCGGCGGCCTTGCGCTTGGCCTTTTCCCACTGTTCCGAGCCCAGTCGATGCAGCGGTGCCAGTTCATCGTCGGCACCGGCGTAGCGGGAAATAAGGTGCAGGCTGTCCACCGGCACGTAGAGCTTGGCGCCGTCGGCGTACTCGAGGCTGACGAATTCGGCCGCCTGGCCGCCGGCTTCCAGCGTTTCCAGCCCGCGGTAGCGGCCGACGCCATGGGACTGGTGGACCACCGGGGCGCCGACCTTGAGTTCGGAAAGGTGGCGTACGGCGAGTTCGTTGTCGTCGGTGGCCTTGGCCTGGCGGCGGGTCTGGCGCACGATTTCGCCGAACAGCTCCGTCTCGGTGATCACACTGACCGCGGGGGAGCCGAGCGACAGGCCGCTGGAGAGCTGCCCCTCGGCGATGGCCAGGCGAGAGCTGCCGGCGAGGAAGTCGGAAAATCCGTCCGCGGCGTCCAGTGCACCGGTAGCGGGGGCCAGCGTCTCCTCCAGCGCTTCCCGACGCCCCCGGGACTCGGCCACGAACAGCACCCGCCGCTCTGCGTGCTCGTTCAGAAAGCCTCTGAGCGCCGCCAGCGGATCCTTTGCCCTGGCATTGATCGCCACCTGGGGGGCGTCGCTGGCATCCGAGGGATGGGCGTGGGGATGCTCGCTGTCTGCTGTCAGCTCGACCCTGGGGTGGGTCTTGATCAGCCCGAACAGTTCCGCTTCCGGGATGAAGGCACGGTGGGGCGGCAGCAGGGGGCGGGTCGGATCGACGCCGAGATTTTCGTAGCGGGTGGTGATCGCCTGCCAGTGGTGCTCGGCGGCTTCGCGGCAGCCGGACATAAGGGCGACGCGGGTGTCCGCGGGCAGATGGTCGAACAGTGAAGCGGTGGCCTCGAAGAACAACGGCAGATACTGCTCGAGACCGGGTGAGGGGATGCCCTTCAGCGCATCGACATAAAGCGGGCACTGGCGTGGGTCGACGTCGAACAGGGTCTCGAAGCCTTCACGAAAGCAGGCGATGGCCGAGCGTGACAGCGAATACTCGTGCGCCGGCAGCAGGTCGATCCGCTCGACCTTGTCGAGGCTGCGCTGGGTGTCGGGGTCGAAGCTCCTGAGGGTGTCGATCTCGTCGTCGAACAGGTCGATGCGAAGCGGATGGTCGCTGCCCATGGGAAACAGATCGATCAGGGCGCCACGCAGGGCGTATTCCCCCGGCTCGAAGACGGTTTCCACCGCCCGGTAGCCCGCCCGTGACAGCTGTTCGCGGAAGGTTTCCCGCTTAAGGGTGGCGCCGACCTCCAGGGTCAGCACCCGTGCGGCGATATAGTCCACCGGCGGCAGGCGCTGCATCAGGGTATTGATCGGTACCAGCACGATGCCGTGCACACCATCCTGCAGATGCCGGAGGGTGCGCAGGCGTGACGAGACGATGTCCTGATGGGGCGAAAAGCTGTCGTAGGGCAGCGTCTCCCAGTCGGGAAAGGGCAGTACCGGCACGTCGGCATAGAAGGCCAGTTCGTTCTCGAGCCTCAGTGCCTCGGCGGTATCCTGGGTAATCACCAGCAGTGGCGCGTCGGCAGCCAGTCGCGAAAGCGCCAGGGCGCTGGCGCTGCCGGCGGGCGTGGTGAGGTACAGGGTGTCACGGGCGCCCCGGGGACGCGGCGGATCGAGCGGCGAAAAGGTAGGCATAGAGGATGTCGTTTCGCTGGCGTTCAGAGGTCGAGCAGGCATCATACCAGCCCGATCTCGCTCATGTAGTCAAACCGCGATTTGTGTAATGGGCCTACAGGAGGTGCGACCATACAGTCATTGCCCCTTTCAAGGGGGGAGCTGATAATACGCTCGTTTCCCCATCAGACTTAGAGGTCTCTCGTGAGCCAGCAACCCGATATCGTCTTCCAGCAATGGCACGACAACCAGGCCGTGGCCGAGCAGATGATCCCGCTGATCGGCAGCCTGTATCGTCGCAATAACGTGGTCACCACCATGTTCGGACGTTCGCTGTTCAACCGCAGCGTCATCCGCATCCTCAAGGACCATCGTTTCGTCAGGAAGATCGAAGGTACCGAGTTGTCGGTGCAGGACACCTTCCCGCTGGTACAGGCGATGACCCAGCTGAATCTGGGGCCGGCTCACGTCGATGTGGGCAAGCTGGGTGTGGCATTCAAGAAGCAGGGCGGTGGCGATGCGCTGGCGTTCATGCGCGAGCAGCTGGCCGAGATCGTCGACTGTCACGATCCTGACGCCGGCAATGGCGAGCCCAAGGACGTGGTGCTCTACGGCTTCGGCCGGATCGGCCGGATCCTGGCCCGTGTGCTGATCGAGAAGGCCGGTGGCGGCAACCTGCTGCGCCTCAAGGCCATCGTGGTGCGCGGTCGTGGCGATATCGCCAAGGATCTGGAAAAGCGCGCCAGCCTGCTGCGTCGTGACAGCGTCCACGGTCCCTTCGACGGCACCATCAGCGTGTGCCCGGAGACCCGCACCCTGACCGCCAACGGCAACGTGATCCAGGTCATCTACGCCGATTCGCCGAGCGATGTCGACTACACCGCCTACGGCATCAACAACGCCGTGGTGGTCGACAACACCGGTATCTGGCGCGACGAGGCTGGCCTCGGTCAGCACCTGGAGTGCAAGGGCGTGTCCAAGGCGCTGCTGACCGCCCCGGGCAAGGGCGACCTGAAAAACATCGTCTATGGCATCAATCATGGCGACATCACCCAGGATGATCGCATCATCTCCGCGGCGTCCTGCACCACCAACGCCATCGTGCCGGTATTGAAGGTGATGAACGACGAATACGGCATCGAGCATGGCCACGTCGAGACCGTTCACTCCTACACCAACGATCAGAACCTGATCGACAACTACCACAAGGGTGACCGTCGCGGACGCAGCGCACCGCTGAACATGGTGCTGACCGAGACCGGTGCTGCCAAGGCGGTTTCCAAGGCACTGCCGGAGCTGGGTGGCAAGCTGACCGGCAACGCCATCCGCGTGCCCACGCCCAATGTGTCGATGGCGATCCTCAACCTGTCGCTCGAGCGCGAGACCGACGCCGAGTCGCTCAACGACTACCTGCGCCGCATGTCCATCGACTCGGCCTTCCAGAAACAGATCGACTTCGTCGACTCGCCGGAGGTGGTCTCCACCGACTTCGTCGGCAACCGTCACGCCGGCATCGTCGACGCCAAGGCGACCATCGCCCAGGGCCGCCACGCGGTGGTCTATGTGTGGTACGACAACGAGTTCGGCTATAGCTGCCAGGTGATTCGTATCCTGCAGCAGATCTCCAACGTGGCCTTCTGTAAGCTGCCGCGTCACGCCTAGTCCGTGCCGAGCGGGGCGAGAGTCTCGCGTTGAGGTAGCTCGAATACCCCTTGCCAACCTTGTTTGGCAAGGGGTTTTTCTGTTTGGGATGGAAGCGGTTTTGCAGAATCACGCAGTTCTGCGACGTTCGATCATGTGGTCAATCCACTGGCTTGTCTTTATAATGCTGGGGATTTTTCGGGGTGGTTCGATGTCGCCTCGGCGTGACTGGTGATGCGTGGCTTATAACAAGAATTCCTCTCATTTCCACCGAACCTCCGTCCATTATCTACGATCCATCAACTGGGCGAGTCTATGATCGAAGTCAAGAAAGGCCTGGATCTCCCCATCACGGGAGCGCCGGAGCAGCGTATCGAGGATGCGCGACCGGTGCGCCACGTGGCGCTCCTGGGGACCGACTATATCGGCATGAAGCCGACAATGGAGGTCAAGGAGGGGGACAAGGTCAAGCTGGGCCAATTACTGTTCACCGACAAGAAGATCGAGGGCGTGCGCTTTACCTCGCCGGCCTCGGGTGAAGTAGTGGCGATCAATCGCGGGGAAAAGCGCAGGCTCCTGTCGGTGGTGATCGAGGTCGACGACAGCGCCGAGGCCGAGTCCTTCACGGCTCATGGCCGCGATGCGCTCGAGTCCCTCGAACGTCAGACCGTGGTCGACCAACTGGTGGAGTCCGGTCTCTGGACCGCGCTGCGCACTCGCCCGTTCTCGCGTACCCCGGCGCCCGACGCCGTACCCACCGACATCTTCGTCACCGCCATCGACACCCAGCCGCTGGCCGCCGATCCGTCGCTGGTCATCAACGAGCAGGCCGAGGCGTTCGAGGACGGCCTCAAGGTGCTGGGACGACTGACCGAGGGCAAGGTGTTCCTGTGCACCGCCACCGATGCCCAGATTCCGGGCACCAAGGTCAAGGGCGTCCACCACGAGAGCTTCGCCGGTCCCCATCCTGCGGGCCTGGTCGGTACCCACATTCACTTCCTGTCCCCGGTGTCGCTGCAGCGTCGCGTCTGGCACATCGGCTATCAGGACGTGATCGCCTTCGGCAAGCTGTTCAGTGAAGGCAAGCTGGACCTGAGCCGAGTGGTCGCCGTGGGCGGCCCGCGTGCCGAGCGTCCGCGTCTGGTGCGTACCCGTGTGGGTGCCAGCACTGACGAGCTGCTGGATCACGAGATCAAGTCTGCCGATGACACCCGCGTCATCAGCGGAGGCGTGTTCTCCGGCTTCACCGCCGAAGGCAGCCTGCGCTACCTGGGCCGCTTCCACAACCAGATCACCCTGCTGGAAGAGGGCAACAAGCGTGCCTTCATGGGCTGGTTGTCGCCGGGTGCCAATCGTCACTCGGTACTGGGTATCTACCTGTCGAGCCTGAAGGGCCTGCGCAACTATGCGCCGACCACCTCGACCAATGGCTCCGAGCGCGCCATGGTGCCGGTGGGTGCGTATGAAAAGGTGATGCCGCTGGACATCATGCCCACGCAGCTCTTGCGTTCGCTGATCGTCGGCGACATCGAGTCGGCGATGGAGCTCGGCTGCCTCGAGCTGGATGAAGAAGACCTGGCGCTGTGCACCTATGTGTGCCCGGGCAAGTATGAGTACGGTCCCATCCTGCGTGACAACCTCACCATGATCGAGAAAGAGGCCTGATGATGGGTATTCGACAGACACTCGACAATCTCGAGCCGCACTTTCACAAGGGTGGCAAGTACGAGAAGTTCTATCCGCTGTACGAGGCGGTGGACACTATCTTCTATGCGCCTCCCAGCGTGACCAAGACCACGGCTCACGTGCGTGACGGCATCGACCTCAAGCGCATGATGATCACGGTGTGGTTCTGCACCTTCCCGGCCATGTTCTTCGGCATGTGGAACGCTGGCTGGCAGGCCAACGAGGCCATTGCCGCGGGTTACGACTCCATGGGCGGCTGGCGCGAGATGATCCTGCTGACCTTCGCCGGTGGCCACGATGCCGGCAGCCTGTGGTCCAACTTCGTGCTTGGCGCTACCTACTTCCTCCCGATCTACCTGGTGACCTTCGTCATCGGTGGCTTCTGGGAAGTGCTGTTCGCGATCAAGCGCGGCCACGAGGTCAACGAAGGCTTCTTCGTCACCTCCGTGCTCTACGCCCTGATCCTGCCGGCTACCATCCCGCTGTGGCAGGTGGCGCTCGGCATCACCTTCGGTGTGGTGATCGGCAAGGAAATCTTCGGTGGTACCGGCAAGAACTTCCTCAACCCGGCGCTGACCGGTCGTGCCTTCCTGTACTTCGCCTATCCGGCGCAGATCTCCGGTGATGCCGTATGGGTCGCCGCCGACGGCTTCACCGGCGCGACGCCGCTGTCTACCGCCTACCAGAGCGGTATGGCCGCACTGCAGGACCAGTACAGCTGGTGGGACGCCTTCCTTGGCTTCATTCCCGGCTCTGTGGGTGAGACCTCGACGCTTGCTATCCTGATCGGGGCGGTGGTGCTGATCGGCATGAAGATCGCCTCGTGGCGGATCGTTGCCGGCGTGTTCCTCGGCATGGTAGCGATGAGCTCCATTCTCAACCTGATCGGCTCCGACACCAACGCCATGTTCGCCATGCCCTGGTACTGGCACCTGGTGGTGGGTGGCTTCGCCTTCGGCATGGTGTTCATGGCCACCGATCCCGTGTCGGCGTCCATGACCAACCCGGGTCGCTTCATCTTCGGCGCCCTGATCGGTGTGATGACGGTACTGATCCGTGTGGTCAACCCGGCCTTCCCCGAGGGCATCATGCTGGCGATCCTGTTCGCCAACCTGTTCGCGCCGCTCATCGATCACTTCTTTGTTCAGGCCAACATCAAGCGTCGCGCCAAGCGCACCGCTGTCGTGGCCGAGGAGACCGCCTGATGGCACAAGGTAACAACTCCATCAAGAAGATCCTGACGGTCGCCTTCTCCCTGTGTATCGTCTGCTCGATCATCGTGTCGACGGCGGCGGTGGGGCTCAAGGCGCGCCAGGAGCGCAACCAGGAGCTGGACCGCAAGTCCAACATCCTGGCCGTGGCCGACCTGTACGAACCGGGCATGGACGTCGGCAAGGAGTTCTCCCAGGCGGTGACCGCCAAGGTCGTCGATCTCGACACCGGGGAGTACACCGATGAGGTCGATCCCGAGACCTATGACGGCTTCCAGGCCGCCAAGGATCCGGCCCAGTCGCGCACCCTGTCCGGGGAGAAGGACATCGCCGGTCTCGGCCGTCAGGAGCAGTTCTCCACCATCTATCTGGTCGGTGACGAGAACAACCCCGAGCAGATCGTGCTGCCGATTCGTGGCCAGGGCCTGTGGGGCCTGATGCGCGGCTACCTGTCTGTGCAGGGTGACGGCAACACCATCGGCGGGATCACCTTCTATTCCCACGCCGAGACACCTGGCCTGGGTGGCGAGGTCGACAACCCGCGCTGGAAGGCGCAGTGGGAAGGCAAGGAAATCTACGCCTCGAGCGACACCATGGAGCCGGCCATCCAGCTGGTGAAGGGTGGTGCCAGCGAGTCCACCGAGGTCGACGCCCTGTCCGGCGCGTCCCTGACCAGCCGCGGCGTGACCAAGCTGGTGCAATTCTGGCTGAGCGAGGAAGGCTTCGGTCACTACCTGGCGCGCTTCCGCGATGGCGTGGACAGCCAGGCCAGCGCCGACGCCAGCCCCTCTGACGACAGCGAAGGAGCCTGACGATGTCTGCACCGACTCCCAAGGGCGTCATCCTGACGCCGATCTTCAAGAACAACCCCATCGCCCTGCAGATCCTCGGTATCTGTTCGGCGCTGGCGGTGACCTCGAGCCTCAGCGTCTCGCTGGTCATGAGTCTGGCCGTGATCTTCGTGACGGCGTTCTCGAGCATGTTCGTCTCGCTGATCCGCAATCACATTCCGTCCTCCATCCGTATCATCGTGCAGATGACCATCATCGCCTCGTTGGTGATCGTGGTGGACCAGATCCTCAAGGCCTTTGCCTATGAGATGTCCAAGCAGCTGTCGGTATTCGTCGGTCTGATCATCACCAACTGCATCGTGATGGGCCGCGCCGAAGGCTTTGCCATGACCAACACCCCGACGCTGTCGTTCCTCGACGGTGTCGGCAACGGTCTGGGCTACGGCTTCATCCTGATGACCGTCGGCTTCTTCCGCGAGCTGTTCGGCTCCGGCAGCCTGTTCGGCGTGACCATCCTGGAAACCGTGCAGAACGGTGGCTGGTACGTGCCCAACGGCCTGCTGCTGCTGCCGCCGTCTGCCTTCTTCATCATCGGTCTGATCATCTGGGTGCTGCGCAGCCTCAACCCGGAGCAGGTCGAGGACAACGAGTTCGTGATGAAGGAAAACACCCAGCCGAAGGAGGCCGTGTAACATGGAACACTATCTGAGCCTTTTCGTTGCCTCGGTGTTCGTGGAGAACATGGCACTGGCGTTCTTCCTGGGCATGTGTACCTTCATGGCCGTGTCCAAGAAGGTATCCTCGGCCATCGGTCTGGGCATCGCGGTGGTAGCGGTACTGACCATCACCGTGCCGGTGAACAACCTGATCCTCGAGTATCTGCTGGCGGAAGGCGCGCTGTCCTGGACCGGTATCGCCGGCGCCGAGAACATCGATCTGTCGTTCCTGGGTCTGCTGTCCTACATCGGCGTCATCGCCGCACTGGTGCAGATCCTCGAGATGTTCCTCGACAAGTTCGTGCCGGCGCTCTACAACGCCCTCGGCGTGTTCCTGCCGCTGATCACCGTGAACTGCGCCATCCTCGGTGGCACCCTGTTCATGGTCGAGCGCAGCTACAACTTCGGTGAGTCCGTGGTCTATGGCCTGGGCGCCGGTGTCGGCTGGGCGCTGGCGATCACCGCCCTGGCCGGTATCCGCGAGAAACTGAAGTACAGCGATGTGCCCGCTTCCCTGCAGGGACTGGGCATCACCTTCATCACCGTGGGTCTGATGTCCCTGGGCTTCATGTCCTTCTCCGGCATCCAGCTCTGAGTGCCCTGCACCGGGGGCGCTGGCCCTCGGTGCAGGCCCTAACCCTAGCAATAGGAAACCGACATGGTTGATACAACAGTCATCGTGCTCGGCGTCGTCATGTTCACCATCATCGTCATCAGTCTGACGGCGGTGATCCTGGCGGCCCGCTCCAAGCTCGTGAGCTCGGGCGATGTGACCATCGAGATCAATGACGATCCCGAGAACACCCTGACCACCCAGGCCGGCGGCAAGCTGCTCAACACCCTGGCGGCCAACGGCATCTTCCTGTCCTCCGCCTGTGGCGGCGGCGGCTCCTGCGCCCAGTGCAAGTGCCGGGTCGAGGAGGGCGGCGGCTCGATCCTGCCCACCGAGGAAAGCCACTTCACCCTGCGCGAGAAGAAGGTCGGCTGGCGTCTGTCCTGTCAGGTACCGGTCAAGCAGGACATGAAGATCCAGGTCCCCGAGGAAGTGTTCGGCGTCAAGAAGTGGGAATGCGAGGTCATCGAGAACCCCAACGTCGCCACCTTCATCAAGGAGCTGAACCTGAAGCTGCCGGAAGGCGAGGAAGTGGCCTTCCGTGCCGGCGGCTACGTGCAGCTGGTGGCACCGGCCTACGACATCAAGTTCTCCGACTTCGATATCGAGGAAGAGTACCGCGGCGACTGGGAGAAATTCGGTCTGTTCGACGTCTCGCACAAGAACACCGAAGAGGTCATTCGTGCCTACTCCATGGCCAACTATCCGGAAGAGAAGGGTATTCTCAAGTTCAACATCCGGATCGCGACGCCTCCGCCCAACTCCAGCCACCCGCCTGGCCTGATGTCCACCTACGTCTTCAGCCTGAAGCCGGGTGACAAGGTCACGGTGATGGGGCCCTTCGGTGAGTTCTTCGCCAAGGACACCGACGCCGAGATGGTCTTCATCGGTGGTGGTGCCGGCATGGCGCCGATGCGCAGCCACATCTTCGACCAGCTGAAGCGTCTGAACAGCGAGCGCAAGATGACCTTCTGGTACGGCGCACGCTCCTGGCGCGAGACCTTCTACAACGAAGAGTACGACAAGCTGGCCGAGGAGCATGAGAACTTCGACTGGCACCTGGCACTGTCCGATCCCCAGCCGGAAGACAACTGGGAAGGGCCGACCGGGTTCATCCACAACGTGCTCTACGACATGTACCTCAAGGACCATCCGGCTCCCGAGGACTGCGAGTACTACATGTGCGGGCCGCCCATGATGAACGCCTCCGTCATAAAGATGCTGCTGGATCTCGGCGTCGAGCCCGAGAACATCATGCTGGATGACTTCGGCGGCTGATCACGCGCCTGTCCGTGTGCCCAAGGGCACCTTGCGAGCCCCGCCCCGTGCGGGGCTCGTTGGTTTGTGCGCCTTGTGATTTTGCCGCGAGAGGAGTTCTGGCATAATTGTCGCGCCGACTCGAGAATGCCCCGCGGACTGTCCTGGGAGGACACGGGACCTTGTCGAGTCGGTACCTTCAACGCCTCGGGCGTATGGCGACGGCCATTCGTTGTTCCGCCCAGGGATATCTCTTGTCCAACCGCTGTCCAATGGGAGAAAGGCAGGCGATGGTGTTCGCGACAAAGTGTTCGCGAGAAAGTGACCAGAGCTATCCTGCCCCATCCAGCGAGGAGTCCATCATGACCATCTACCTTATCGTTTTCGGTGCCATGCTGCTGATCATCGGCGCCATGGCGATCGGTGTCATTCTTGGCCGCAAGCCCATCGCCGGCTCCTGCGGCGGGCTCAACCAGCTTGGCCTGAAGGACGGCTGCGAGATCTGCGGCGGCAAGGATGAGGTGTGCGAGGAAGAATCGAAGAAGCGCGCCACCAGTCAGCGCCGCCAATCCGACGAGAATCGCGGACTGGACCTGGGCTACGACGCGACTCGTCGCTGAGCGGCAGCATCGACGCCCCCTGACCATGACGGCGCCTCTCGAGGCGCCGTCCTCATGATAAGCAGTGCCCGGCATCTCACATCCGGGTCGGTTTCCAGGAGAAGGAAGACACGATGGCAGTCCACAACTATGACGTGGTGGTGATCGGCACCGGGCCCGCCGGCGAGAGCGCAGCGATCAATGCGGCCAAGCATGGCAAGCGGGTCGCGGTGGTCGAAAAGCAGGCGCGGGTCGGCGGCAATTGCACCCACTGGGGCACCATCCCTTCCAAGGCGCTGCGTCATCAGGTCCGCCAGATCATGTCGTTCAACACCAACAGCATGTTCCGGGATATCGGCGAGCCGCGCTGGTTCTCGTTCCCCAAGGTGCGTGAACGCTCCCGGGTGACCATCGATCAGCAGGTGTCCATGCGCACCAACTTCTACGCGCGCAATCGCATCGACCTGTATCACGGGATCGCACGCTTCAAGGACGAACACACCCTGATGGTAAGGGGCAGTGGAGAAAACCAGGAAGAACTGGTAGCGGACAAGGTGATCATCGCCACCGGGTCACGGCCCTATCGTCCGGCGGACATCGATTTTCGCCATCCTCGTATCTACTGCTCCGATACCATTCTTGGTCTGCAGCACACCCCGCGTACCCTGATCATCTTCGGCGCCGGCGTCATCGGCTGTGAGTACGCCTCGATCTTCTCCGGGCTCGGACTCAAGGTGGATCTGATCAACAACCGCGGCAGCCTCTTGTCCTTCCTCGATGACGAGATCAGCGATGCGCTGTCCTATCATCTGCGCAAGCATGGTGTGTTGATCCGCCACAACGAGGAGTACGAGCGCGTTGAGGGTGACGAACACGGCGTCACGGTGCATCTGAAGTCGGGCAAGCGGCTGCGTGCCGACGCCTTCCTGTGGGCCAACGGGCGCACCGGCAATACCGATCAGCTGGGCCTCGAGAACATCGGTCTCACCGCCAACGGCCGCGGTCAGCTGCAGGTCGACGAGCACTATCGTACGGCGCTGCCCCACATTTACGCCGCCGGAGACGTGGTCGGCTGGCCGAGTCTCGCCAGCGCCGCCTACGATCAGGGGCTGAACGCCTGCGACGAGCTGCTGGACCGGGAGTTCCGCTACGTCACCGAGGTGCCCACCGGGATCTACACCATTCCCGAGATCAGCTCCTTCGGTCGCACCGAGCGCGAGTTGACCGAGGCCAAGGTGCCTTACGAGGTCGGCCATGCCTTCTTCAAGGACACCGCCCGCGCCCAGATCACCGGCGATACCGTCGGCATGCTCAAGATCCTGTTCGATCAGGATACCCTGGAGATCTACGGCATCCACTGCTTCGGCGACCAGGCCTCGGAGATCGTCCATATCGGCCAGGCGATCATGCAGCAGGAAGGGGAGGCGAATACGCTGAAGTACTTCGTCAACACCACCTTCAACTATCCGACCATGGCCGAGGCCTACCGGGTGGCCGCCCAGAATGGCCTCAACCGGGTGTTCTGAGTCGGCCAGCACGACCGACAAGAAAGGTGCCCTTGGGCACCTTTCTTGTCTGGGGTCGGATGGCTCCGGCTGGATCCGGTACCTGAGCGCTAGGCTATATCCGAAAAGTCGACGAGCGCAGGCACTTTTAGACAAGCTTAGGCGCTGTCCGAAAAGTCGACGAGCGAAGGTTAGACAAGGCAAAAATCGGTGAGAAAGCGCAGTTTACGGGGTGTAAATGAGCATTTTGATCCGATTTTTAACGCCGTATTACCGAGCGCAGGCACTTTTAGACAAGCCCTAGTGCTGGCCGCTCTCGTGGGCATAGCAAGGCGGCGAGGAGGGCAGGGCGTCTTCCTGATCTTCCTGGTGCAGTGCCTCGAGCAGGCGCTGGCGCAGCTCGGGCAGATGGGTGCTGTCGACATCGCGCGCCGCGGTCACCAGCGTCAAGCGGCCACGCCGGGCCAGGCGCATCAGCGGATACAGCCGGTCGGGGTGGTCGCGTAGCTCGCCGCGGTAGCGAATCTCGAAGACCCTGGAACTGATCTCCTCGAGCTGATACTGGCGTCGCAGGGCATTGCTGGGTGAGGCCTCACGGTACCACTCGGTAAGCGCCAGGGACTCGCGGCTGCGTCCTCTGGGCCACAGGCGGTCGACCAGTACTCGGGCGCCGTCGTCGGGCTCGGGCGCCTGGTAGACGCCCTTGAACACGATGTCGTAGCTCATCGAGCTCCTCCTTGCTGTTCGTTCAGCGCCTCCCTGGCGCTTTGCTGCCAGGGCCCGTCAAGCGAAGCCGCACGCCTGAGCGCTTCTCGAGCCCCTTCGTCATCTCCTTGGGACGCCAGGGTGAGACCCAGGTTCAACCAGGCCGGCGCCAGCGACGGATCCTTGGCGACAGCGCTGAGCCAGGCGTCGATGGCCGCGTCAGGCTGGCCCGCCGCATGGTAGGCGTTGGCCAGCGCGAAGTGCCCCATGGACTCCTCGGGAAAGCGTTCGACCAGAGCTTGCCAGGCCGGCAGGCTTTGCGCTGGCCCCTGGACCCGTTCGAAGTCCGAGGTGGCCTGGATGGCCGCCTCAGGTGCAATCGTCACCGGCAGCTCTCCTGGCGTCAGTGCCACGAAGGCCCAGCGCTCGGAACGTTGCCAGGTGGCGTCGAAACGCCCGAAATCGGTGGCATCCTGACGGGTGACGCCGGTGCGTAGCAATACCTCTTCGCTCTCGAGATCGTAGCCGTTGACCACCGCGAAGTGCCACAGCGGGAAGGCCGGCAGCGACAGGTTCTGGAGTACCACCACCGCGCGGCCGGCATCGACCTCTTCGAGCAGCGAGGCGAAGCGTGGCGCCAGAGTGAACGGGATTCGCCCGTGCCGGCGACTGGCGGCCAGCATCTCGGGCTGGAAGCTGCCCTTGCGACTGGGCACGTAGATTTCGGGGATCAGTTGATCGACGCCGACGTCGACCCCTGCATGGTTGAGCACCATGGCGAGTGTGGCCGGGCCGCACTGGTAGTCACGCTGGGGGTGAAAGGGGACGTCTTCGAGGAGCTGGCGTTGGGGCAGCGTAGCGGTGACGCTGTGGTCCAGTTCGGGGGCGCTGGCACAGGCCGTGAGCCACATCACCAACGAAAGAGCGCCCGCCAGGCGGGCGCTCGAGACGAATGAGCGCATCACGCGCATGTCCTTAGCGGGTGAACGGGTAGACGTCGGTCAGACCCAGGATGTCGGTGACAAGCAGGATGACGAAGACCGCGAACAGCACGCCAATGACGCTGGCGCCGGCGGGCATCTGGTCGAGCTGGTCGGCCATCTGCTGAGCTTCGGCGTCGGACAGGGCGGCTACGCGGTCCTCGACCTCACCGGGATCTACGCCCTGGAGTTCGAGTTGCTGGCGTACGTCATCGCGGGCCAGTACCTGATGGATGCGTTCTCGGGCGTCCTGGCTCTGCTGGGAGGCCAGCACGTCGTTGGTCGAGGCCAGCGGGACCGAGGTGGCGGCCCCGGCGCTGGCGGCGCCCAGGGTCAGGCACAGCATCAGAACGGTACACAGCAAGCGGCGCAGTCGTGAAGTCATGGGGGCTTCCTTGTTGATGGTGTCGGGAATTGTTCGATCCTTGGTGATGGCGACATGCATCCAGTGGCATCCTGCCGGCCGGATGCGTTGGCGACAACAGGAGTATAACGAAGGTGGTACAGGAATTTCATGCAGGTTGTTGGTTTCTCTAGCCCAGGCGGATGCAATTGCGTCCTTGATGCTTGGCCTGGTAGAGCGCCTGGTCGGCCCGTCGGTACAGGGTGGAGAAGTCGTCATCGGCGTGGCTTGAGACGGCGATGCCGATACTGACCGTAAGGTTGGCGCCGGCCGCCGGCTGGGTCAGGTCGAAGTGCTCGGTTTCGTGGCGAATTCGTTCGCCGACGGTTTCGGCGTTGCGGGCGTCCGCCTGGGGCATCAGCAGGGCGAACTCGTCGCCCCCCAGACGCGCCGCCAGATCGCTGCGCCTGGCCACGCGCTTGAGCATCTCGCCGAAAGACTTCAATACCTTGTCACCGGTGGGGTGGCCGTAGCCGTCATTGATGCGTTTGAAGTTGTCCAGATCCAGCAGCATCAGCGCCACTGGGCTGTCCGCTGGGCGCCGAAGGGCCAGCAGGTGGGGGGCCTGGTCGAGCCACTGGCGACGATTGTAGAGCTGGGTGAGGTCGTCGGTCATCGCCAGGTAGTGTAGCGCGTTGCTGTGGCGTTCCAGACGCAGCAAGGCGACAAACAGCACCGTGCCGACCATCAGTACCAGCGCCGTCAGGATGGTAGCCACCAATGCCAGGCGTCGATCGAGCTTGCGCTGGTGCGACTCGGTCTCCATCAGATAGATGGCCAGCTCATCGATGGTCGAAGCGAGCCCCGGCAAGGTGTCGTCGATGTCTGCGGTGGTGCCAGAGAGAGGCGAAGGAGCGATCAGGTTGATCGAGTGCTCGGCACGTTGCAGGTAGCCGACCACGCTGTCCCGCTGGGAGGTGGGCAGTCGCGTGGCGGTGCCCGCCAGCGTCCGTAGACGGTGTTGGAGGGTATCGGCCACTTGCGTGAGCTCGTGAGCCCGGGGCGAGTTGTCGATGCCGGCAAACTGCTTGAGTGAAGCGATGCTCGCCACATTTTCCTGAGACCGTGCCGTTTCGATGATGAGGGCATCGCGGATAACGCCCATGGGCTGGCGCACCTGGCTCAGGTAGCCGAGCAACAGCAGGGCGCTGGCGGTCGAAAGCAAGGTGACGCCGGCGGCCAGAACCAGCGGGAAGACACGGGTCATGATGGGGGCACTCGCGGTCGCTGGCGACCAGACGCGCTGGGCGCCCAAGGGGTAATGATGCAGGTGCTTGCCCTATTCTATGCGCAGAGTACCCGCAGTGCGGGGTCATACCCCCATTGGCCGGGCTGACCTATCCCATCCTGGCGTCACAGGGGTGACGCCAGGCCACATCATGCGAGAGCAAGGAAGACGAATCGTCGGCTACGGCGCCACGCGATAGGACCAGGCCATTTCTGCCAGCAGTCCACGACCGCCAGCGAGGGTCAATGCCAGGTCCTGGATGCCCTGTTGCAGCGGCAGGTCCGCTGCGCCCTTGATCGACAGGTCCAGGCGTTGGGCGAACATCAGAAGCTTGTGCAGACGCTTGAGTGGCAGGCGACGGATGGCTTCCTGGTAGGCGGGGCGCCGACGGTCGAAGATCGGAGGCTTCTGGGCCTTGCAGGCGTGCTCGAAGCTCTGGCCCTGGTCCAGGTGCTGATGCAGCGACAGCAGGGTGCGAATCTCGCGGGTCAGGGCCCACAGGATGATCGGTGGCTCGGTACCCTCGGCGGCCAGTCCCGCGAGGATACGCAGGACGCGCTCGCGCTCGGCTTTCAGGCAGGCATCGACCAGAGTGAAGACGTCGTAGCGGGCACTGTTCTCGACCCCTCCGGCGACGTCACGGGGGGATACCTGAGCGCCGGGAGGAAGCATCAAGGCCAGCTTCTGCAGTTCCTGGTCGGCGGCCAGAAGGTTGCCCTCGGTGCGCTCACCCAGCAGCCGGGCGGCGTCCAGCGACATCGACAGACCGTGGCGCTGGGCGCGGTCCCTCAGCCAGAAACCCAGGCGGGAAGGGTCGACCGGCCACACCGGAACGAACAGCCCCAGCTTGTCGAGCGCCTTGAACCAGGCGCTCTTCTGCTCGCGGGCGTCGAGCTTGGCGCAGCTGACCAGCAGGATGTTGTCGCTGCCCTGTGCCTGTTCGGCGTACTCCTTGAGCGCCTTGCCGCCTTCCTGGCCCGGCTTGGCGCTGCCCAGACGCAGCTCGATCAACTTGCGCGAGGCGAACAGCGACAGGCTCGCCGCGGACTCGGTGAGGCGGCCCCAGGCGAAGTTGGCCTCGACGTGGAGCACCTCACGTTCCTCGACGCCCGACTCGCGCGCACGTGCCCGGACCTGATCGCAGGCCTCCATGTGCTGCAGAGGCTCATCACCGGCGACGATGATGACAGGGGGCACAGACTTGGAAAGCGCGTCCGGCAGCTTGTCGGCAAAGACCTTCATGGGTGAATCAGACTTCCTCGATGGCGCGCAGTCGGTCGATCATCTGGCGTACGGCCTCGCGGCGGGCGTTTTCCAGGGCATCCGTGCGCAGCTCATCCTGGGACAGCAGGTTGTCGTCGGTGATCGAGAACTCTTCGAGCACCTCCACCGCCTGGCGATCGGCCAGGTAGGCGCCATCGCTTGCGCGCTGGATCGAGTAGGGAATCCGCAGCACCAGTTGCTGGTCCTGAGAGCCGGTGTCGAGCACGCCGACCTGACGGATGCTGACGTCTTCGCCACCCAGGTTGAGACGCAGCGACGCCGTCTCGTCGACGCGGGTGCCGAGGCTTTCCAGACGCTTGGTCAATTGCTCGGCGAAGGGGGTGTCGGCACCGTCGAGCGCCAGGCTGTCCAGGGACAGCACCTCGCCGCCGACGCCGCGCAGGTGGAAGCCGCAGCCCGCGAGCAGCAGGGCGGCGCCGGAGGCCAGGGTCAGACCAAGGAAGTGACGACGCTGCATGGGAACTCCTTGTCCAGCGTTAGGGAAAAACCGAAGGCACAGCCTTCGGCATCATGTCCTGGTATCACCGACAGTCTGACGCGGCGGGCGAGACGCCCGCCGCGAGCTGTCAGTTGGCGACGATGTTGACCAGCTTGCCCGGCACCACGATCACCTTGCGCAGGGTCTTGCCCTCGGTATGGCGCTGGACGTTGTCGTTGGCCAGTGCCAGCGCTTCGACGGCGGCCTTGTCGGCGTCGGCGGGCACCTCGAGGCGCGCGCGCAGCTTGCCGTTGACCTGCACCACCAGCTCGATGCTGTCGCGCGCCAGGGCGCTTTCGTCGAACGCCGGCCAGGTGGCATCGATGACCGCGCCGTCGTGGCCCAGTGAGCGCCACAGTGCGTGGCAGGCGTGGGGCGTGATCGGTGCCAGCAGCAGCACGCAGGCCTCGATCGCCTCGCGGCTGACCGCCAGGCCCTGAGGGCTGGTATCGCCGAACTTGGCGATGGCGTTGGTCAGCTCCATCACCGCGGCGATCGCGGTATTGAAGGTGGTGCGGCGGCCGATGTCGTCGCCGGCCTTCTTGATCGTCTCGTGGGTCTTGCGGCGCAGTTCGCGCTGGGCGTCGTCGAGCGAGGCGATGGCGGCGGCATCCAGCGCTGCCGGCGTACCGGCCTCCAGATGCTCCGCGACCAGACGCCACAGCCGCTTGAGGAAGCGGTGGGCGCCCTCGACGCCGGAGTCGGACCACTCCAGTGACTGCTCCGGGGGCGCGGCGAACATCATGAACAGGCGCACGGTGTCGGCACCGAAGCGATCGATCATGGCCTGGGGGTCGACGCCGTTGTTCTTGGACTTCGACATCTTCTCGATGCCGCCCATCTCCACCGGCTGGCCATCGCTGATCAGGGTGGCGCTGAGCGGGCGTCCCTTGTCGTCACGCTTGACCTCGACGTCGGCGGGGTTGAACCACTCCTTACCGCCGTTGGCCTCGGGGCGGTAGAAGGTCTCGGCGATCACCATGCCCTGGGTCAGCAGGCGCTGGAACGGCTCGTCGGAGTCGACCAGGCCGAAGTCGCGCATCAGCTTGTGGAAGAAGCGGGCGTAGAGCAGGTGGAGGATGGCGTGCTCGATGCCACCGATGTACAGATCCACCGGCAGCCAGTAGTTGGCACGCTCATCCAGCATGGCCTCCGGGTTGTCGGCGCAGCAGAAGCGCGCGTAGTACCAGGAGGACTCCATGAAGGTATCGAAGGTGTCGGTCTCGCGGGTCCAGCCATCGCCCAGATCGCTGAATGCCGGCATCTTCTTGAGCGGTGAGCCGGAAGCGTCCACGGTGACCTCCAGCGGCAGCGCCACCGGCAGCTCGTCGTCGGTGAGCGGCACGGTCTGGCCCTCGGGGCCGTACTTGACCGGAATCGGCGCGCCCCAGTAGCGCTGGCGGGCCACGCCCCAGTCGCGCAGGCGGTAGTTGGTCTTGACCTCGCCGTGGCCGTCGCGCTCGAGGCGGCTGGCGATGGCGTCGAAGGCCGCCTGGAAGTCGAGGCCGTCAAAGTCGCCGGAGTTGATCAGGCTGCCGTGCTCGACCCAGGCGCCCTGGGACAGGTCCGGGGCCTGGCCATCGGCGTCGGCGATCACCGCGCGGATCGGGAGTTCATACTTGGTGGCGAACTCCCAGTCACGCTGGTCGTGGCCGGGCACCGCCATCACCGCACCGGTGCCGTATTCCATCAACACGAAGTTGGCGACATACACCGGCACACGGTCGCCGGTCAGCGGGTGGATGGCCTCGAAGCCGGTGGCCATGCCGCGTTTTTCCATGGTCGCAAGCTCGGCTTCCGAGGTGCCGCCGTGGGAGCACTCCTCGAGGAAGGCGGCGAGTTCGGGCTTGCCCTCGGCGGCCTTGATCGCCAGCGGGTGGCCGGCGGCCACCGCCACGTAGGTCACCCCCATCAGGGTGTCGGGGCGGGTGGTGTAGACTCTGAGCGGCTCGTCGCCATCGACGTCGAAGGCCAGCTCGACCCCCTTGGACTTGCCGATCCAGTTGCGCTGCATGGTCTTGACCTGCTCGGGCCACTCGACCTTGTCCAGATCCGCCAGCAGCTCATCGGCGTAGTCGGTGATCTTCAAGAACCACAGCGGGATTTCCTTGCGCTCCACCGGCGCACCGGAGCGCCAGCCACAGCCGTCGATGACCTGCTCGTTGGCCAGTACGGTCTGATCCACCGGGTCCCAGTTGACGGTGGACATCTTCTTGTAGACCAGGCCTTTTTCCACCAGCTTGGTGAAGAACCACTGCTCCCAGAGGTAATAGTCGCTGTCGCAGGTGGCGAACTCACGATCCCAGTCATAGGCAAAGCCCAGCGCCTTGAGCTGGGCACGCATGTAGTCGATGTTCTCGTAGGTCCACTTGGCCGGCGGTACCTGGTTCTTGATCGCGGCGTTTTCCGCCGGCATGCCGAAAGCGTCCCAGCCCATCGGCTGCATCACGTTCTTGCCCTGCATGCGCTGGAAGCGGCTGACCACGTCGCCGATGGTGTAGTTGCGTACATGCCCCATGTGCAGCTTGCCGCTGGGGTAGGGGAACATCGACAGGCAGTAGAATTTCTCGCGATCCTGATCCTCGATCGCCTTGAAACACTGGTTTTCATTCCAGAACTGCTGGGCGTCGTGTTCGATTTCGTGGGGCTTGTACTGGGCGTCCATCGCGGTCTTCGAGTACCTTGCAATCAAGGCGCGCCCAAGGCGGCGCGCAGGGTATGGGTATCGTCCGGCGGCAGGGTTGTGCAGAATCAAGGTTGATGCGGCCCTGTCACCGGCGCGGCAATGATGCCCGCAAGGATACCCCAGCAGCCCGGGGTCCGGCTATGGTGGGCCGCCAGTGTTCCGTTCGGGTTACCCCGAGCGGTCCTTGTCTGCATCAAGGAGGACACCGTCATGAGTGATCAACATTCTTCGTCCGGCGAACATCGTCTGCGCGACGGCTATGAGCGGGTACTGGCCCGGCTCAAGGAAGGGGCCGAGGACCTCACCTGGGACAACCTGCAGAAGGATCTCGATGACGCCGTGGAGTTCGAGGCGGAGCTCGAGGAGTACACCAAGGACGAACTGGCGCTGCTCAGGGCCTGGGTCGAACGTGATCTCAAGGACATGCGCCGCTACCTGGCTGCCGGCGGCGAGGGCGTGGCCAGCTGGCTCGGCATCGACCTGACCATCCTGTCGCGCAAGGTGGTCGACTCGCTTTTGTCGATCGCCGATCGCAGCGTGATCGAGCGCGAGCAGCTCGAGGACGACCTTGAGGCCTCCCGTGCCGACTACACCGCCGGCGAACTGGCGGCGCCGGGACGCATGTCCTGCGTGCACTGCGACGCCGTGGTCGAACTGCACGGGGTCAAGCGCATCGAGCCCTGCCATCAGTGCGGCCATCGCTACTTTGGGCGCGTCGGCTGACGTCCGCCGAACGCGCCGTCCGCGCAATATCAGGTGGCTATCGTCTGGCGTACGGCTCAGGCCGAGACGGCCTGGGCCAGGCAGGCGATCGCCACCAGCACCAGCGCCGACATGACCAGAGCGTAGTGTAGATTGTGCTTCATCATGCGATAGCCACTGATCCCGTAGCGCCCCTGCAGTGACAGGTTGATGCCCGACAGCGGGCCGACGGCGGTGCCCACGCCCCAGGATGCCAGGGCGACGAAACCGAACAGGGTCTGGTGGGGGCCATCCAGATCCAGCATCGAGGCCAGCACCGAGATGCCGATGATCGGGTGCAAGCCGGCAATGGCGCTGGCAACGATGGCCACATAACTCAGCATGGCAGGCCCCACGCCAAAGTCGGCAAACAGCGTCCAGTCACCGTTGGTGGCGGCGGCGACTAGGATCGAGAGTCCCTTGGTCAGAAGTCCCGCACACAGAAACAGGGTGATTTCGCCGCGCATGCCCGGCAGTCGATAGTGGAGGTGGCGAACAAGGCGTTCTCGGGTCGCTGCAGCGCCCCTGGCCAGGTTGGCGGCCAGCGCCAGTGTCGGCATCAGGAAGGTGATGATGCTGACGATGGTCAGAGACGGTGTGATGACGTAGTGAAACACCATCACCAGTCCGGCCACGCTGGCCGGCATCAGCAGACTGCGGGGGGACAGTGAAAAGCCGGGGACCTCGCTGACGTCGAAGCGGCGTGACAGTTCGAACACGCTGTAGAGTCCGCCGGCAAAGGCCAGCGGCAGTCCGGCGGCCAGCACCGTGGTGTATTCAAGCGATGGAGCCAGGGAGACCGCCACGCCCATGGCGGCGAAGAACGGCGACCACATGGCGGCGCTGGAAAGCCCTCGGTTGAGCCCCAGTAGTTGAACCTCGAGCAGACGACCGCGGCGCTCCAGGCGATCGCCGACCATGAAGACCGCGGACAGGTTGAGGATGGCCCCGAGCAGCTGCACCCCCAGCCAGGTCCCGGCCAGACCTCGGCGCCCGGTCACCGGTTCGCTGTTCGGTGGCCCCTCCGAGGGGCGCCCGATCAAGGCGATAAAGCTCACCCCTACCAGCATCGCCACCACGAAGGCGTTTCCATCGAGCAAGGTGGTGATGTCGGGGGTGGCGTCGAAGCCCACCACCGCCAACACCAGAAAGGCAAGCCCCAGCACCGCCAGCACGCCGGCCTGCCACTGATTGCGCCGGGGAATGTCCGGCCACATCAGCAGGCTGGCGGCCCACAAGGGCAGGCTGACGCTCCAGCTCGGCAGCCCGTCGAGGCCCAGGCCCGCGATCTGCGTCAGCAGGCCCGCCAACGTCAGTGCGCCGGCCAGACGGTGTCGCGGTGGAGGGAGAGGCATGCGAGTCATACAGACGTCCCTGTGGTGGTGCGCTCAAGGCGAGGCGGGGTTTGCCACGGCTTCCTGGTCGAGGCATTCGAGCAGCGAGCGGGCGGCGTTGGACAGGGTGCGGTCGCGGTGCACCAGGTAGCCGAGCGGGCGCTGTATGGCAGGCTCCTCGAGGGCCAGCCGGACCAGTCTTTCGCTGGCGATGTCCCGCTCGACCATGGGGTCGGGCAACAGACTCCAGCCAAGCCCGGCCGAGGCCATCATCTTGAGGGTTTCCAGATAGTTGGTCGACTGTCCCACCCGCGGCGCCAGACCGTGCCTGGCCAGCCGCTCGAGGATCAGCTGGCGGGTGAAGGTCAGTGGCCCCGGCAACAGGGCGTCATGCTCGCACAGGGTCGCCAGGGTTACGCGGCTCTCCCGGGCGAGCGGATGCTCCGGGGCGGCAACGAAGGTCATGTCGTCGACCCACACTCTGGTGGCGCGAAGCTGAGGGTCGGGGTGGGCCGACAGGGTCACCAGGGCCACCTCGATATCGCCGTCCAGCACGCCCTGGTAGGCCTGCTCGGAGTCGAGAAAGCGCAGGTCGAGGCGCACCTCCGGGTAGCGCTTGACGTAGCTGCCCAGCACCGGCGGCAGCCGGTGCAGGCCGATATGATGGCTGGTGGCCAGGGTCAGCTCTCCGCTGACCTCGTCGCTCAGGTTGCTCAGGGCCCGGCGGCTGTCGTCGACCATGACCAGGATCTGGCGTGCCCGCGGCAGCAGCAGCCGCCCGGCTTCGGTCAGACTGACGCGGCGGCCGATACGGTCGAACAGTCGGGCGCGCGTCAGTGCCTCCAGGCTGGCGATACGCTTGCTGACGGCCGGCTGGGTGAGGTGAAGCTGTTCCGCCGCGCGGGAGAAGCTGCCGCTGTCGGCCACGGCGAGAAAGGCCTGCAGGCTCTGGGTATCCATGGCGGTGCTCCCGGGGCGGATGACGAGGAAACGTGGCGACGATTTGCCGGGTAATGATGTATTCCACTTGGGAATCGTTTGAATAAATAACATGAATTGATTTTATTGGCGAGTGGCGCGACACTCGACCTATCCCATCCCCGGGCAAGGCCCGCGGGACCGGCAAACGACCGTTTTCGATCAATCGAGAGGGGCGGCTTCAGAACGACCGACAGGCCCACCGCCAGCGTGGCGCCTGGAGCCAAGCCCCCGGAGGAGACACCGCATGGCAGGCCAGACACTCTACGACAAGTTGTGGCGGCAGCACCTGGTCAAGGAGCGCGACGATGGCACCGCGCTGATCTATATCGATCGTCAACTGCTGCACGAGGTGACCTCGCCCCAGGCCTTTGAAGGTCTGCGTCTGGCCGGGCGCAAGCCGTGGCGGCTGGACGCCAACCTGGCGACCCCGGACCACAACGTGCCGACCACCGTGAAGGAACGTTCCGAGGGCAACAGCGGGATCAAGGATCCGGTATCACTGATCCAGGTGCAGACGCTTGATGATAACTGCGAGGCCTTCGGTATCGAGGAGTTTCGCATCAATGACCCGCGCCAGGGCATCGTCCACGTGGTCGGCCCCGAGCAGGGTGCGACGCTGCCGGGCATGACCGTGGTGTGTGGCGACTCCCATACCGCTACTCACGGCGCCTTTGCCGCCTTGGCCCATGGCATCGGCACCTCCGAGGTCGAGCACGTGCTGGCCACCCAGTGTCTGCTGGCGCAGAAGATGAAGAACATGCAGGTGCGCGTCGAAGGCGAGCTGGGCGAGGGCGTCACCGCCAAGGACGTGGTGCTGGCGATCATCGGCGAGATCGGTACCGCCGGTGGCACCGGCTACGCCATCGAGTTTGCCGGCAGCGCCATCGAGAGCCTGTCGATGGAAGGTCGCATGACGGTGTGCAACATGGCCATCGAGGCCGGAGCCCGGGTCGGCCTGATCGCGGTGGACGACACCACCATCGAGTATCTGGCCGAGCGCCCCTTTGCCCCCAGCGGCGAGCAGTGGGACGCCGCCGTGGCCGACTGGCGCGAGCTGGTCTCCGATGGTGACGCCGCGTTCGACAAGGTGGTGACGCTGGACGCTGCGTCCATCGAGCCTCAGGTCAGCTGGGGCACCAGCCCCGAGATGGTCACCGGTGTCAGCGGTGAGGTCCCGGATCCCGCCGAGGCCGATGACGACACCGCGCGCACCGGCATCACCCGGGCGCTTGAGTACATGGGGCTGTCACCGCGCCAGAAGATCACCGATATCCGCCTCGACAAGGTGTTCATCGGGTCCTGCACCAACTCACGCATCGAAGATCTGCGTGAGGCGGCCAAGGTGGCCCGTGGTCGCAAGGTCGCCGACAGCATCCAGCTGGCGATGGTCGTCCCGGGCTCCGGTCTGGTGAAGCGCCAGGCCGAGGAGGAAGGGCTCCACAAGGTGTTCATCGAGGCCGGCTTCGAGTGGCGTGAGCCCGGCTGCTCCATGTGTCTGGCGATGAACGCCGACAAGCTCGGTGCCGGCGAGCACTGCGCCTCCACCTCCAACCGCAACTTCGAGGGGCGTCAGGGTTACGGTGGTCGCACCCACCTGGTCAGCCCTGCCATGGCCGCCGCTGCCGCCATCGCCGGCCACTTCGTCGATGTGCGCCAGTTTGATTCCACCACCGCTCGCCAGGAGGCCTGAGCCATGCAAAAGTTCGAACGCCTCGAGGGTCTGGTCGCGCCGATGGATCGGGCCAACGTCGACACCGACCTGATCATCCCCAAGCAGTTTCTGAAGTCGATCAAGCGTACCGGCTTCGGCGTCAACCTGTTCGATGAACTGCGCTACCTCGACGAGGGCCAGCCCGGTCAGGACGTCAGTCAGCGCCCGCTGAACCCGGATTTCGTACTCAATCAGCCGCGTTATCAGGGGGCCCAGGTGCTGCTGGCACGGCGCAACTTCGGCTGCGGCAGTTCCCGTGAGCACGCGCCCTGGGCGCTGGAGGACTTCGGCTTCCGCGCGGTCATCGCGCCGAGTTTCGCCGATATCTTCTACAACAATGCCTTCAAGAACGGCATCCTGCTGATTACCCTGCCTGAAGAGCAGGTCGACCGGCTGTTCGCCGAGGTCGAGGCCAACGAGGGCTACCGTCTCGATATCGATCTCGAGCACCAGCGTGTGGTGACCCCTGGCGGCGAGATCCTCGAGTTCGAGGTGGATGCTTTCCGCAAGCACTGCCTGCTTGAAGGCCTCGACGATATCGGCATCACTCTCAAGGACGAGGCCGCCATCGCCGATTTCGAGGCGCGTCATCGCACCGCTCGCCCTTGGCTGTTCCGCGAGCCGGCCAAGGCGTAGACCTGTCTGTCATCGACAGCTGGCCCCGCCCGATGGCGGGGCCTACGATTCTCTCGATCTTCATCTTTCTGCCAGCTTTCAGGAACCCCATCTCATGACCCGCAAGATTCTTGTCCTTCCCGGTGACGGCATCGGCCCCGAGATCACCGCCCAGGCCAGCCGCGTGCTCGAGGCGCTCAAGGCCAAGGGGCTCGACGTGGACGTGGAGGAAGCGCTGGTAGGCGGCGGCGCCTATGACGTCCACGGCGTGCCCTTGCCCGAGGAGACCCTGGCCAAGGCGCGGGCGGCGGACGCCATCCTGCTGGGGGCCGTAGGCGGCCCCCAGTGGGACACCATCGAGGACCTTTCCAAGCGACCGGAGAAGGGGCTTCTGGGGCTGCGCAAGGAGCTGGGGCTGTTCGGCAACCTGCGCCCGGCGATCCTCTATCCGCAGCTGGCCGAGGCCTCGACCCTCAAGCCCGAGGTGGTGTCCGGGCTCGATATCATGATCGTGCGTGAGCTGACCGGGGGTATCTACTTCGGCCAGCCCCGCGGCGTCGAGGAGCGTGACGGTGAGCGCGTCGGCTTCAACACCTACGTCTACAGCGAGAGCGAGATCGAGCGTATCGGCCGGGTAGCCTTCGAGATGGCGCGCAAGCGTGACAAGAAGCTTTGCAGCGTCGACAAGGCCAACGTGCTGGAGGTCACCATCCTGTGGCGCGAGGTGATGGAGCGGCTGTCCGCCGAGTACCCGGACGTGGAGCTGTCGCACATGTACGTGGACAACGCCGCCATGCAGCTGGTGCGCGCGCCCAAGCAGTTTGACGTAGTGGTGACCGGCAACATGTTCGGCGACATCCTGTCCGACGCCGCCGCCATGCTGACCGGCTCCATCGGCATGCTGCCGTCGGCCTCGCTCAACGAAAGCGGCCAGGGCATGTACGAGCCTTGCCACGGCAGCGCCCCGGATATCGCTGGCCAGGGTGTCGCCAATCCGCTGGCCACCATCCTCTCGGTGGCGATGATGCTGCGCTATTCACTCAACGAGCCGGCAATGGCCGAGCGCATCGAGGCTGCGGTGGGCAAGGTGCTGGATCAGGGCCTGCGCACCGCCGACATCGCCTATCCGGGCACCCGCCAGGTGTCCACCAGTGAGATGGGGGATGCGGTGCTGGCGGCGCTTTAACGCCTTTGTTAATGGTGCTGGCGCCCGGCATCGGGCGTCGCCCATCCTGACTTTGCCGGTGGCATCTGAAAGGTGCTGCCGGTTTCTGTATAATGATTGCCTCACTCGATTTCTGGAGGACTTCACATGTTGAAAGTCGGTTTCGTCGGTTGGCGTGGCATGGTGGGTTCCGTGCTCATGCAGCGGATGGTGGAAGATGGAGATTTCAACGGCATCGAGCCGGTCTTCTTCACCACCTCCCAAGTCGGTCAGGCCGGCCCCGACGTGGGTGTGGACGTGCCTCCGCTGAAGGACGCCTTCGACATCGAGGCGCTCAAGGCGCTGGACGTGATCATCACCTGCCAGGGCGGCGACTACACCAAGAAGGTCTATGAAGACCTGCGCGGTGCCGGCTGGAAGGGCTACTGGATCGACGCTGCCAGCACCCTGCGCATGAGCGATGACGCCACCATCGTGCTCGACCCGGTCAACCGCAAGGTGATCGACGCCCAGCTCGACGCCGGTGCGCGCACCTTCGTCGGCGGCAACTGCACCGTCAGCCTGATGCTGATGGGCCTCGGCGGGTTGTTCGAGGCGGACATGATCGAGTGGATGACCTCCATGACGTATCAGGCCGCATCCGGCTCCGGCGCCAAGCACATGCGCGAGCTGCTCAACCAGATGGGCGGCCTGCGTGACAGCGTGGCAAGCGAGCTCAAGGATCCGGCCAGTGCCATCCTCGACATCGACCGCAAGGTCACCGAGGCGATGCGTACTGGCGCCATCCCCACCGACAACTTCGGTGCGCCGCTCGCCGGCAGCCTGCTGCCGTGGATCGATTCCAAGCTGGATAACGGTCAGAGCCGCGAGGAATGGAAGGGCTACGTCGAGACCAACAAGATTCTCGGCCGCCAGGACAGCCCGGTCCCCATCGACGGTCTGTGCGTGCGTATCGGCGCCATGCGCTCTCATAGTCAGGCGTTCACCATCAAGCTCAAGCAGGATGTGCCGCTCGACGAGATCGAGGAGCGTATCGCCAGCCACAATGAGTGGGTCAAGGTCATCCCCAATGACAAGGACGCCACCATCGATGGGCTGACGCCGACCGCCGCCACCGGCACCCTGAGCATCCCGGTGGGTCGTCTGCGCAAGCTGAACATGGGTGGTGAGTACCTCAGTGCCTTCAGCGTCGGTGACCAGCTTTTGTGGGGCGCCGCCGAGCCGCTCAAGCGCATGCTCAAGGTACTGCGCGAGCGCTAAGGCAAAGCACTATCGGTTCGTCGGGGCGCCTTTTGGGCGCCCCGACGTCGTTCAGGGCCTCTGATGTGCGGGCCCATCGCGTTGTTTACATGATCGATCATCAGCGGAGCAGGGCGCTTGGGCAAGACCACCGTTCGTTCATTCGTCAGGCGATTGCGCAGGCGGCCAGACGGGCCAGACGTTGCCAATCCCTGGCGCAAGAAACCATTGGCCGACAACCTGACGGCCTATCTCGAGCTGATGCTGGAACACGCCAGGGAAACGACCGCCGCTGGCCGGCCCAGACTGCTGCTGGTGGCCGAAGCGCTGGGCTTCAAGGGTGGTGGCGAGACGGGTATCCCATTGTCGAGTCCAGCACTACTTCGCTCTTGTAAGCATCCCTTTATCGAGACGCTGAGGCCGAACCTCGCCCTGGTGCCGGAGGGCGGCAGCGAAGCCACCGCCACCATCGCCTGGGAGTGCTTCGCTCGTCTTGGGCTGACGCCGCTGGTGTGGAACGCCTTTCCCTTTCACCCCCATCAAATAGCGCGGACGCACAGCAACCGCGCGCCACGCGCAGCAGAGCTGCGCGAAGGCATCGACTGGCTCAGGCGGCTGGATCAGCTGGTCGCTGCCCACTCGACGCCGATGATGGTGGCCGGGGTAGGGCGAAAGGGCACCCTGGCCGCCCAGGCTGCCTTTCCCGAGCGCGAGGTCGTCGCCCTGCGTCACCCTTCCTACGGCGGCAAGGCCGAATTCGAGCGCGGCCTCAGGCAGCTGATGAGTCGGCTGGATACTGCCGACCCTGCTCGCTAGAAAGCGCTCCCGAAGCGGACCGCTCGATTGACCTGCTTGCAGGGCGCGGTCTGACTGTGTGTCAGTCACAATTCGAAAGGTCGATGAGCCAAGGCACTTTTGGTGCACGCCTTAGATATCGGCAGGGATCGTCGTATCCTCCAGCAGAGTGCGCAAATCCTCGTTGATCGTTGGCGCCATTTCGCTATCGAGAGAGGTCTGCGCCGTTATCGGCGAGGGACTCGGATCATCGGCCAAGATGGGAGTGATGGCGGGGTCAGTGAGTTTGCCAGCGCTCTCGCTGTCATCGAGTAGCTCGGCGATATCGAGTGGCTCGGCTGCGGGAGTGTCCTGGTTTGATCGTCCCTTCACCGGCGAGTCGTCGTTGATGCGCACGAGCAGCTCACCCAGGGCGCTGTCGCCGTCGCTGTCGGTGATCCGGTAGCCAAAGCTCAGATCCAGATTGTCCTCGATGTTGACCCCACCATGATCCAGCGGGCGAGCCAGGGTGACGCGGTAGGTGCCATCCTCCACGTCCAGCAGCTCGACGTGAAGTGCTGTCCTGCCATCGGCGTCGAGACCGGACAGCTGCTTGCCCTCAGCGCTTGGCTGCCAGTCGATCCGTGTGCCACCGGAACGGATATCAGGAAGGTTGTGGGTTTCCCAGACAACGTCTCCGGCGCCGTCGTCTCCAAAGTCGTAGCCGAGGTTGCCCATGGCGACGGTTGCCTCGCCGGGTATGTCACCGATTCCGCCGGGCTCACCCCCCGGCAGGCCATCCTCATCGAGCAAGGCAAGTGGCGATGAGGTTGCAAGGTCACCATCACTCAAGGGCGTCGTTGGGCGATCGTCAGACAGTAGTGCTGCATTGACGCTGATGCGACCCTCGCTTGCCACGCTATCGCCATCACCATCGGTGGTGACAATCTGAAAGACCTGCTCTGTGTCTGAGGTGATGTTGGGGCTCGCGTTCAGGGTGAAACTGCCGTCCGAGTTGACCGTCAGGCTTCCCTGTGGAGTAAAGATGCGTTGATCCAGCTCGAACTCGGTGGTGCTGCCGGACAGGGTCACCTTGGTGGAATCGACGCCATCGGCGCCGCCGCGCTGGCGCCAGAAGCCGGTCACATTGTCGCCAGCGTCCACGGCGACGGGTGAATCGATGGTATTTGTCGGGGAGTCATCGTCAATCACGATGCCTACCCTGGCAGATGCCTGATTGTTCTGGCTGTCGCGAATGGTGTACTTGACCGAAAAGGCCAGATCATCCTCGTTACCTGTGATGGGATGATCCAGTGGCGCGCGCAGGGCAAGGCGATAGGCCCCGGTATCGATGTCGGTAACGGTCAGGTGCAAGACGGTCTGGCCGTCCAGGGTCCTGGCTGCCAGGGTCTTGCCGCTGGGCGAAACGACATAGTGTAGCGCTTCGCCCTGGGACGACAGGCTCGGCAGGCCGCTGGATGACCACGAGAAGGGCGCAAAATCTGCCGCTCCCAGACTGCCAAAGCTGTAGGGGATGGTGCCGGTGACCACCGTCGCAGACCCGCCAAGGTCGCTCGGGCCTTCGAGATTACCGCCAGGAAGCCCATCCTCATCCACGCTGGCGACCGTACTGATATCGTCGCCTTCCTCTAACGGGGGCGACTGGATGGTCGCGGCAACGAAACTATCCAAGCCAGATTTCATGGTAAAACTCCTTGCCGGTAAGTGATGAAGGGTGTTTGCAGGGAATCCGACGCTCTGGCGAATATGAAGAGTATGCTGAAGGAAGAATCCCCGCACCCAGTCGTCTGCTTCTATCCTCATGGGAAGGGGTGGCTATTGGTTCGGGGAGGGATGCTTTGGTAGTAATACAATCAGTGGTATAGGCAGACGTCAGAAGCAAAAATGTCAAGAATGAGAGGTTTTTATGTCATTGTCGTAAGAGGGATCGATAGCGACGGGTGTGGCAATGTACTAGTGGGAAAAGCATTGATCTCGTACATCGCGCCTTGTCTTGAAGACCGAAAGCCGGAGGCTGCTGGCTACATTCAACGCGGTCATGCCCAGACCCGAGGAGAAATCGATTGCGGCAGTGTCGAAGAAGCGGAGGTTGCTTCAGCTCTGGGGGTGCGAATTGGAGAGCTACGTCTGAATCCTGAAGACCGAGGTTATTCACCTGAATCCGTTCGCCACGGCGGAAGCGTCGCAGCAGAGTCGTCTCCAGTGCACCCATGGTGGCAACCACGAACGGCTCAGGCGGAAACGAAAAGCCTGAACCCTGTACAGTACAGGACTCAGGCTTTAAGCGTCGGCTGAACGGAATGGCCAGCCATTGTGGGTCTGGTCATACTTGTCGACGCTCTTTTCAGTTCTTTCTCATGCTTGCCATCAGGTTGTTGTCAATGGGTGGGCGGCGGGCCGCCCACCCCGTTTGGCCTGCGTTACCCTAGTCGACCTTCAACTGGCCATCGTCGAGCAGGTTCTGCAGGAAGGTGTCCCCATCTGCTCCCATCTGAACGCCGACCAGAACGACCACCTGGTCAGCGTTGCCGCCTCCGGCGGCGAGGTTACCCTCGCTGCTGATGGACAGCACGGTGTCGTCTCCGTCCTGGCTGGCCTGCAGATAGTCTGCGAGGTTGGTCTCGTCGGCACCCTGGAGAAGGTCGGCAAGATCGAGCCGATCGGCATCGGCATCGACGCCAAACTCACCGACGGTGAAGTCGGTCACGGTATCCCGTGCCGGCGTGGCCGAGCTACCGGCATCATCCAATCCCCAGGCAAAGACATCGGCTCCGGCACCGCCGGTCAACTGATCGTTGTCGCCACCACCGATCAGCAGATCGCTATCACTACCACCGAGTAGCACATCGTTTCCGCCGCCGCCGATCAGAATGTCGTCGCCCGCTCCACCAGATAGCTGATCGTCACCACCATCGCTGCGCGATCCGCTGGCCAAGGCATCGACATTGTCCCGAATAAAGGCGGCCGTCTCATCCTTGGTGGGCTCGGCGCCATTCTGCGTGGTCAGGTAATCGACCAGTCCGGCAAAGCCACTTCCGCTCTCTCCTCCGACATCCGCCGGGTTGATCTCATCGCCAAAAATTACGTCGTCGCCGGCACCGCCGGCCAGAACGTCATCGCCGAGATCTGCAGGCTGATCGAAGGATGAGCCACCGTCCAGCGCCGTTGCAAACTCCTCGGCGGTGTTGATTATGGATACCTCACCGGCCGGCACAAGCTGGTCGTCTGTGTAGCTTTGAAGATCGAGTGAGATATCCTGCACGTACAAGGTGAAGAACTCCCCTCTAGCGTTCTCCACCTCGAACTGTAGCCTATAGGTGCCTCCTTCCAGCCCGTTGGCCACAATCTGACTAGTGCTATTGTTGATATTACCCGAGCGAAATCTTAACCCCGTGGCAACGGCATCCCAGCCTCCCTCATCATTTTGCGTCTGCAGCGCCCAGGAGAAGTTGTCGTTTATATTTCCTTCCTGTTCCAGGTCGTTTGCGGTGTCGGTCACGAAGTTAAATGACACGCTATAGAACTGGTTGACACCGGCAGGTTCATTCACGACGAAAGCGTCACTGGTGACGATCGTGCTGCCATCACCTGTGCCATTGTCCCGAATGCGTAGATAGGTGCCGATCGAGGTGCTTTCGATGGTTACTCCACCATCGGCAGTCTGCAACGCCCAATTATCGATGGATGCGAGCCTTCCTGTATCTCCTGTATCGAATGACGCAAGAAATTCCGCACTGCCTACCGATGTGCCGGCATCTAGGGGAATGGGCACCATTTTCAACTCATCATTCGAGGTGTTGTCGAAAATCTTCAGCACCTCAAGATTGGTGTCGTCGCCTACCCCGATCGCCTCCACCCGACTGATGGCTGCCAACGGCTGGTATCCTTCGATTGAATTGACAATATCTTTCAGAGTGGTGATATTCCCTGCATCAGATACACCAATATTACCATTATCATTATGAGATACAGGGTCTCCATCTGTCATGAAGTAGGCAACGTTGTTGAAACCTTCTTGACTAACAGTCGTCATCCAGTCGTTAGCGACATTAAACGCTTGCTCATAATTGGTTGAACTAATAACCACTCGACTATCGAGAAATTCATTGACGTCATCCAAGTCCTCTACTGATAGATCATTAAAATCTATCGAAGGAGAAAACTTTCCACCAAACGTCACGATCTGGGCATTGATCGTTCCTTCGAAAGAAGCCAGTTCGGTAAGCTGGGCTCGTAGCGCTTCGATAGCCACCTTGAAGCGTGATTGCCCGTTTTCCAACATTTCTCCCATGCTTGGTGAAACGTCGAGAATAAAGGACACATTGTAGTTCTGCGCAGGTTCGAGCACGGTATGGGTACCGCCAGCATCGCCGAGAATGGCGTCGTCACCATTACCACCGGCGATGCTGTCATTGCCGCTGCCGCCGACGAGTAGCTGGTCACCATCCGGCAAAGCCAGCGCCAGAGTACCGTCGGCTGTATCGCCGTCGTTATCCGTTACGGCCAGTGGCAATGCCAGTGTCGGTGCATTCTCCGCTTCGGCGTAGACAAAGTCCCCTACAGAAAATGGCCGGGTGCCATCCAAACCGCGATACTCGATCGCTTCAAAAGCCTCGCTGGTCGTAAGCACCAGCTGAGCACCGACGGGAATGCTTCTCACGTTGATGGTACCATCGGCATTTTCCTCAATCGTCACCGACGAGGTGATGTCATTGCCGGCACTATCCAGGAAGCGAACATCGCTCCTAGAAAGGTCCAGCACCTGACCGCTGACGGCAACCGGATGTCCGCTCGTGTCGGTGCCATCAGCAGCTGAAGAAATGGCCCTGATCTCGATATCGGCAAAAGTTGCTTCTGTATTGATAAACTGGCGGATATAGGTAATTCCGCGATGGTTATCCCAGCTTGCTTCGGTGTTGGTAAAACGGAGGTTGTCAACGAAATCGAGTCGAACCGACTCGTTGAAGCCCGTCAGGTCATCGTGGCCCGCAGCCAGCTGTGTATCCCCGTCAGTTCGCAGCCAGGACGCATGAGGCCCATTGTAAGTCCAGGCGGATGCCACAACATCGGCTGCTCCCTCGGTTCCCTCAAAGCCGACGAAGCGATGCCCGGATCCGGAACCATTGTCTCCGAACTCAAACACAATGTGTTTGCTGCCGTCACTGATTTGCGTGCTGGTACCGTCAAATGCTCGGATTCCATCATCGAGGACCTCTACCTCGTAGGTAGAACCATCCGCCGCCAAACTCACCTCGAACGCCACGTCACCTCCAGCGGTCTTGGCCTGCAGCGTCTTGCCATCACCGCTCAATTGGTAGGTCAGGCTCTCGCCATTAGACGTGAGCAGCATCCCGCCACTGGCACTCTTGACCTCCGCCCCGTTCAGTCCGGCACCAAATTGCACGGACTTGATGCCATCGGCTCCCGCAATATCGCCAAAGTTGACTGTGCCTGAGGCCAGCAGCCCATCCTGGGCATCGGATGCATGGGGCGTATCGTCATCGACCACCACCGAAAGGAAGCCATTTGCCTGGCTGCCATCGGCATCGGTAATGGTGTAACCAGCGAAGAAACCGAGATCGTTCTCGCCATTGCCCGGGGAGTGCTCGAGCGGCTGGTGCAGCGTCACCTGATAGGTGCCCGAGGCCTGGTCGGTCAGGGTGATGGTGATTACCTGCTCGGTGCCGCCACTACCATCGCTGGCCAAACCGACAATGGTGCTGCCAGCGTTGCCAAGCGTAAACGTTACCGCACGACCATCCGCGGTCTCGAGATCGGATGGCAGGCCGGCAAGGCGCCAGGTGAAGGCACCGTTGGCTGCAGGACCATCGGTGCCAAAGCTGTAGCCTAAGGTGCCACTGGCGACGGTGTTCTCGCCTGCCACGTCACCGACGCCACCGGCTATGCCGCCAGGCAGGCCATCTTCGTCAACGACAGCAGTGGGGTTGGTGGTGGTTGGGTCGCCATCGCTATCGGGGGTGGTCGGGCCAGTGCCACCGTCGGCGACTGCGACATTGAGGCTACCGCCGACCGTGCTGCCGTCGCCGTCGGTGGCGGTATAGTCGATGGTGGCGTTGCCGACGAAGCCGGGGTTGGGCGTGAAGGCCAGGCTGCCGTCCGGGTTGACTGCGACGGTACCGACTGTCGCGCCACCCTGAACGGTGGCACCGGTTAACGCGCCTTGACCATCGGCGCCGAACTGGTCGTTACCGAGCACATCGACGGTGACGGTGCCATCGTTGTCGGTGGTGGCGCTGTCAGCGTTGGCCACCGGCGTGTCGTCATCGACCGTGATATCGATACTGCCGGAGGCGCTGTCACCGACGCTGTCGGTGATGGTGTAGCCGACGCTGAAGTTGATGTCGCTCTCGACACCGGGGTGGGAATGATCCAGCGGCTTGGCCAGCACCACCTTGTAGTTGCCGTTGGCAACGTCGGTGAGCTGGACGGAGATGACACGGCTACCCGTGTTGTCAAAGCCGACCAGCGAACGACCATTGCCGCTCAGCGACCAGGTGACCGGGCTGCCGCCGGAGGTCAGGGCGGGGAGGCCGGTGGTGTTCCAGCTAAAGCTGCCAGGGCCGTCGCTGCCAAAATCGTAGCCCAGTGAGCCGGTGGCCGCAGTCCGTTCGCCGGCCACGTCATTGATGCCGCCGGCGATGCCGCCAGGCAGGCCGTCTTCGTCGAGTACCGCCTTGGGGGGCGTGGTGTTGGGATTGCCATCGGTTTCCGGCGTGGTGGGGCCAGTGCCGCCGTCGCCGACCGCCACACTGAGGCTACCGCCGATCGTGCTGCCGTCACCGTCGGTGGCGGTATAGTCGATGGTGGCGTTGCCGACGAAGTCAGGGTTGGGCGTGAAGGTCAGGGTACCGTCGGGGTTCACCGCGACGGTGCCGACAGCGCCGCCGCCCTGGACCGTGGCGTTGGTGATGCCGCCGGAGCCATCGGCGCCGAACTGGTCGTTGCCGAGCACGTCGACAGTGACGGAACCGTCATTGTCGGTGGTAGCCACGTCGGCGTTGGCCACCGGCGTGTCGTCATCGACGGTAATGCCGATAGTGCCCGAGGCGCTGTCACCGACGCTGTCGGTGATGGTGTAGCCGACGCTGAAGTTGATGTCGCTCTCGACGCTGGGGTTGGAATGATCCAGCGGCTTGGCCAGCACCACCTTGTAGATGCCGTTGGCAACGTCGGTGAGCTGGACGGAGATGACACGGTTACCTGTGTTGTCAAAGCCGACCAGCGAACGACCATTGCCGCTCAGCGACCAGATGACCGGGCTGCCGCCGGAGGTCAGGACGGGGAGGCCGGCGGTGTTCCAGCTAAAGCTGCCGGGGCCATCGCTGCCAAAGTCGTAGCCCAGTGAGCCGACCGCCGCAGTCCGTTCGCCGGCCACGTCATTGATGCCGCCGGCGATGCCGCCAGGCAGGCCGTCTTCGTCGAGTACCGCCTTGGGGGGCGTGGTGTGGGGATTGCCATCGGTCTCCGGCGTGGTGGGGCCAGTGCCGCCATCATTCACCTGGACGCTGAGGCTGCCGTTGACAGCGCTGCCGTCACCGTCGGTGGCGGTATAGTTGATGTTGGCGTTGCCGACAAAGTTCGGGTGGGGGACGAACGTCAGGGTGCCGTCGGGGTTGACGGTGACGGTACCGACACCCGCGCCGCCCTGGACGGTGGCGTTGGTGATGCCGCCGGGGCCATCGGCGCCGAACTGGTCGTTGCCGAGCACATCGACGGTGACGGAGCCGTCGTTGTCGGTGGTGGCGACGTCGGCGTTGGCCACTGGCGTGTCGTCATCGACGGTAATGCCGATAGTGCCCGAGGCGCTGTCACCGACGCCGTCGGTGATGGTGTAGCCGACGCTGAAGTTGATGTCGCTCTCGACACTGGGGTTGGAATGATCCAGCGGTTTGGCCAGCACCACCTTGTAGATGCCGTTGGCAACGTCGGTGAGCTGGACGGAAATGACACGTTCACCCGCGTTGTTGAAGCCGACCAGCGAACGACCATTGCCGCTCAGCGACCAGGTGACCGGGCTGCCGCCGGAGGTCAGGACGGGGAGGCCGGCGGTATTCCAGGTAAAGCTGCCGCGGCCGTCGCTGCCAAAGTCGTAGCCCAGCGAGCCGATCGCCGCGAGCCGTTCACCAGCCACGTCATTGATGCCACCGGCGATGCCGCCAGGCAGGCCGTCCTCGTCGAGAACCGCTTTTGGCGGGGTGGTGTCGGGATTGCCATCGGTTTCCGGCGTGGTGGGGCCTGTACCTGTGCCGCCGCCGTCCGCGACCCCGACACTGAGATTGCCGGTAACGGTGCTGCCATCGCCATCGGTGGCGGTGTAGTCAATCGTGGCGTTTCCGGTAAAGCCAGGGTTGGGAACAAAGGTCAGGGTGCCGTCGGGGTTGATGGTGGCGGTGCCAACATCCGGGCCGCCCTGGACGGTGACACTGGTGAGCTCGCCGGGGCCATCGGCGCCAAAGTTGTCGTTGTCCAGTACGTCAACCGTGATGGGCCCGCTGTTGTCGCCTGCGGCGGTATCGTCGCCCGGCACTGGCATGTCGTCATCCACGGTAACGCGGAGGATGCCCTGCGCACTGTCGCCGTCGGCGTCGGTGATGGTGTAGCCGACGCTGAAGTTGATGTCGCTCTCGACATCGGCTCGGGGGTGATCCAGCGGCTTGAACAGGTCGACCCGGTAGGTGCCGGCGGCAAGATCGCTCAGTTCAATCGAGAGGACCTGCTGGCCGCTGGCGCTGGTGCCAAGAAGAGAGCGTCCGTCTGCGCTGAGTGCCCAGCTGACCAGGCTTCCCTGGGAGGTCAGTACCGGCAGGCCGGCGGTGCTCCAGGTGAAGCCGCCAGGGCCGTCATCGCCGAAGTTATAGCGCAGCCGGCCGGTGGCGATGGTGCGTTCGCCCGGGTAGTCATTGATGCCACCGGCGATGCCGCCGGGAAGGCCATCTTCATCGACCACCGCCTTGGGCGATACGGTGGCAGAATTGCCATCCGTCTCGGGGGTGGTGGGGCCTATCCCATTGCCGCCGGAGATGACGATGTGGGCACTGGAGCTGAAGCTGTCACCGTCGCCGTCCTTGGTGGTGATGTTGAAATCGAGTGCGCCACTGGCATCGTTGTCGGCGCTGAAACTCCAGGTGCCGTTGGGGTTGACGGTCAAGATGCCCTTGCCGGTATCGATCGGGGTGCCGAGCGGATACTCGTTGTCGTCGGCCTGGAGGTTGACGACGGTATCGGCGACGCCGTCGGCCCCGCCTTGCTGTGACCAGGTACCGGTGACGGTATCGCCGGCTTCCAGGCTCGAGGGCGCGATAACGGTGGTGGTCGGCGAGTCATCGTCGATATCCACGCCCAGGCGTGCAGTGGCGCTATCACCGTCACCATCGGTGATGGTGTAGTAGACCGAAAAGATCAGGTTGTTCTCGATGGTTGCGTCGGGATGATCGATCGGGCCGAGCAGCGAGATGCTGTAGCTGCCTGAGGCAAGATCGGTCAGCCTGACCTGAAGTAGGGTGGTGCCATCGCTGGTAGAGGCGGACAAGGTCCGGCCGCTTGTGGAAACCTGATAGGAAAGGGACTCGCCGCCAGATTTCAGTGAAGGAAGGCCGGTGGTTTCCCAGCGAAAGGGATGGGTCGCGGCTGGGCCGTTGGCGCCGAAATTATAGCCCAGGGTGCCGGTGGCCACGGTGTCCTGGCCAGCCGCATCCTGTGGGCCGCCAGGAATGCCATTGGGCAAGCCATCTTCATCCAGCAGCGCCAGGGCGGTGACCTGGGTGGTGCTGTCCTGCGCCAGCAGTGTGGCGGCAGTGGACTGATTCAATGATGAATCGGTGTTGAAGTTCATTGGGTAATTCCTTGCATGGATGCCGTTAGGGAAGGCGGGGCTTGTTAAACGTATGCAAGGAAAAAAGATGGCGACATTGTACTCATGGGCGGGTGCAAGGGATTCAGAGTAGAGGGTGGCAGAGGGGGGCTGAATGCCCGAAATGTGGGATGGTTTTTAAAGACCTTTTCGTCTTTTTTTTGCCTAAAAGGGTTTTTCCTTACATTGGATATCGGGCGGTATTTGAGACGATGTCGTGATGCGGGGTTCGCTGCCATGGCTGGGGGGTAAAAATGGTAATGAGCCGGTCCTGGTTTGTACGCGAAAAACGCCAGTTGTGCGCACGGCTGGCTGCCGCGACGCGGATAGGCGATAATGGCCGACTAGCGCCAGCGGTGCAGATTCGGCTGTGGAGCGCGGATCTGGTTGCCTCTATTGATTATCTTGTATTCAGCAGGTCGTATGTCCTTCTTTCACCATCTCGATGAACGTACCCCCCTCAAGGGTCGTCTGGCGCTCAGCGTCGAGTACGACGGTACCCACTATTGCGGTTGGCAGCGGCTCAAGCACGCCCCGTCGGTGCAGGGGGCGGTGGAGAAGGCGCTGGCCAAGGTGGCGGGTGTGCCGATCACGTTGCATTGCAGCGGACGCACCGACTCAGGCGTGCACGCGACCCGCCAGATCGCCCACTTCGACCCGCCGGTGGAGCGTTCCGAGAAGGCCTGGGTGTTCGGCGGCAACGCCAACCTCCCCCGGGATGTGGCGATCCGCTGGATTCGCGAGGTGCCCGACGAATTCCACGCCCGCTTCAAGGCGTTGGGCCGGCGCTATCGCTACGTCATCCTCAACCAGCCGAGCCGCCCGGTGCTGGAGCGTGCCAACGCCACCTGGTGCCGCGACCCGCTGGATGCCGACGCCATGCACGAGGCCGCCCAGGCGCTGGTCGGCGAGCACGATTTCTCGAGTTTTCGTGCCGCCGGCTGTCAGTCGAAGACGCCCTGGCGCCACCTGCACTTTATCGAGGTACACCGCCACGGCCCGCTGGTGGTGGTGGACCTTCAGGCCAACGCCTTCCTGCACCACATGGTGCGCAACATCGTCGGCGCGCTGGTGACGGTGGGACGGGGTGAGCAGGGCACCGACTACATCGCGCGACTGATGGCACTCAAGGATCGCAAGCAGAGCGATGTGACGGCGCCAGGCTGTGGGTTGCACTTCGTCGACACCCTGTACGACCCCGAGTGGCAACTGCCCGCCGAACCCTTGGGGCCGAATCTGCTGGCCTTCCTGGGGGAGTGGACAGGAGAGCGCCCGCTGCCGGACTGCCCTATGGTGGAGTTTCGCCGCGGACGTCCGATCGCCGAGACGCGCAGGGCGGTACGTGCCGAAGAGCTCGCCGACGGGCTCGGCGACGGGCTCGGCGACGGGCTCGGCGACGGTTTCGCTGAAGGACCTGCCGGCGCTTCGGCGGCGCACGCCGCGGACAAGGAGTCCTGATGATCGCTTCCGCGCACCGTACCCGCGTCAAGTTCTGCGGCTTTACCCGCGAAGAGGATATCGACGCCGCCGTGGCGTTGGGCGCCGATGCCTTGGGCTTTGTGCTGTGGCCCGGCAGCAAGAGGGCGGTCAGCCTGGAGCGGCTGGCAGAACTCGCGGCGCGGGTGCCGGCCTTCGTCACCCGGGTGGGGCTGTTCGTCGATGCCGACGACGAGACCATCGAAAGGGCACTGCCGTGTCTCGACCTGCTGCAGTTTCACGGTAGCGAGAGCGCCGAGGCCTGCGAGCGCTTTGCGCGCCCTTATATAAAGGCGCTGAGAATGCGCGACGGCCTCGATCTGCACGAGGCCGAACGCACCTACGCCGGCGCCCAGGCACTGCTGCTGGACGCCTATCGCCCAGGCGTGCCCGGCGGCACCGGTGACACTTTCGACTGGTCGCGCATCCCGTCGTCGCTGGCAAAACCTGTTATCCTCGCCGGTGGCCTGTCGGCGGACAACGCCGCCGAGGCGATTGACCGGGTGAGGCCCTTCGCCCTCGACGTCTCCGGGGGCATCGAAAGCGCGCCGGGCGCCAAGGATCCAGAGCGCATGCAGGCCTTCATGCGCGCCGTGGGGCAGGGCGACGCCCGCCGCTGACGCGGCAGCAGGCCCCACGCCCGGTAGCGAGCGACCATCACCGACTTTTTATTCAGCCAGTTTATCCGCAAGGAGTCCGACGTGAGCAAGTTCAGTGAACTGACCCAATGGCCTGACGCTCGGGGGCACTATGGGGCCTACGGAGGTCGCTTTGTCTCGGAAACCTTGAGCTTTGCGCTGGACGATCTGAGCCGCACCTACGAAAGCCTCAAGGATGATCCTGACTTTCAGGCCGAATTTGACCACGACCTGGCGCACTACGTCGGTCGGCCGTCGCCGCTCTATCACGCCCGGCGCTGGTCTGCGCAGCTTGGCGGTGCCCAGATCTGGCTGAAGCGCGAGGATCTCAACCACACCGGCGCCCACAAGGTGAACAACACTATTGGCCAGGCGCTGCTGGCCAAGAAGAGTGGCAAGCCCCGGGTGATCGCAGAAACCGGCGCCGGCCAGCATGGCGTGGCGACCGCCACGGTTGCGGCGCGGCTGGGCCTGCGCTGTGACGTCTACATGGGCGAGGCCGATACCGAGCGTCAGAAGCTCAACGTCTATCGCATGCGCCTGCTGGGGGCCAACGTCATTCCGGTGACTTCCGGCACCCGCACGCTCAAGGATGCCATGAACGAGGCGCTGCGCGACTGGGTCACCAACGTCGACGATACCTTCTACATCATCGGCACCGTGGCGGGGCCGCATCCCTACCCGCAACTGGTGCGTGACTTCAACGCGGTGGTCGGCCGTGAAGCGCGGCGCCAGTCGCTCGAGCAGTTCGGCAAGCTGCCTGACGCGCTGATCGCCTGCGTCGGCGGTGGCTCCAACGCCATGGGGCTGTTCTATCCCTTCGTCGAGGACGACGGCGTCGAGATGTATGGCGTCGAAGCCGGCGGCGACGGGGTCGAGACCGGCCGTCACGCCGCGCCCCTGGCCTCCGGCGCGCCCCGCGGCGTGCTTCACGGCAACCGCACCTACCTGATGTCCGACGAGGGCGGCCAGGTCAGCGATACCCACTCGATCTCGGCGGGCCTCGACTACCCCGGTGTCGGACCCGAACACGCGCTGTGGAAGGACGTCGGCCGGGTCAACTATGTGGCCGCCAACGACGACGCCGTGCTCGAGGCCTTCCGTGAGCTGACCCACGTCGAGGGCATCATGCCGGCGCTGGAATCGGCCCACGCCCTGGCCCACGCCAAGGTGCTGGCGCCGACCCTGTCGCCGGACCAGAACATCGTGGTCAACCTGTCCGGGCGTGGCGACAAGGACATCCTCACCGTTGCCAAGATCGACGGAATCGACCTGTAGGAGCTAGAGAATTTCATGTCTCGTATCGATAAACGCTTTCGTTCTCTCGCCAATCAGGGTCGCAAGGCGCTGGTTCCCTACATCACCGGGGGAGATCCCACCCCTGAGGTGACCGTCGACTACATGCACGCGCTGGTAGAGTCCGGCGCCGACATCATCGAGCTCGGGGTCCCCTTCAGCGACCCCATGGCCGATGGCCCGGTCATCCAGAAGGCCTGTGAGCGTGCCTTGAAGCACGGCACCCGCCTGACCGACCTGTTGGCCATGGTGGCCGAATTTCGGCGTCAGGACGACGACACCCCAGTAGTGCTGATGGGCTATCTCAATCCCATCGAGCGCCTGGGTATCGAGCGCTTCGCCCGCGAGGCGAGGGCGGCCGGCGTCGATGGCGTGCTGGTGGTGGACATGCCGCCGGAAGAGGCCGATGAACTGGGGCCCTTGCTGGAAGCCGAGGATTTGGCGCCAATCTTTCTTGTCGCCCCTACCACTTCCCCAGAGCGTGCCGCTACAATATGCGCCCACGCGCATGGCTATCTCTACTATGTGTCGCTCAAGGGAGTGACCGGCTCGGCGAGCCTCAACGCCGACGATGTGGCGGCCCATCTGGCGCCGCTGCGCGAACTGACCGACCTGCCCCTGTGTGTCGGTTTCGGTATCCGCGACGGCGCCTCCGCCGCGGAAGTGGCAAAGGTTGCCGATGGCGTCATCGTCGGCAGTGCCCTGGTCTCACGCATCGCCGAGCACTGTGACGCTCCCCGCGAGGCCATCGCCGAATTGAAGGCGGTGATGACAGAGATACGCCAGGCCCTGGACGCCTGAGAGGCGATCGGGGAAGAGATTCGACCCTGTCGTCGGCCACCGCCGGCGACCGTAGCAACGGAAGACTTCTGACATGAGCTGGCTAGACAAGATTGTGCCCTCGGTGGGCCGCATTCAGCGCAAGGACCGCCGGGCGAGCGTTCCGGACGGTCTCTGGCGTAAGTGCCCCAAGTGCGAGTCGGTGCTTTACCTGCCCGAACTCGAAAAGCACCACAACGTGTGTCCCAAGTGTGATCACCATCTGCGCCTGACCGCGCGCAAGCGCCTTGACTGGTTCCTCGACAAGGAAGGTCGAGAAGAGATCGCCGCCGACCTCGAGCCGGTGGATCGTCTCAAGTTCCGTGACTCCAAGAAGTACAAGGACCGCCTGGCCGCGGCCCAGAAGGACACCGGCGAGAACGACGCCCTGATCGCCATGCGCGGTTCGCTGGATGGCCTGCCGGTGGTCGCGGTGGCCTTCGAGTTCACCTTCATGGGTGGCTCCATGGGGGCCGTGGTCGGCGAAAAGTTCGTACGTGCCGCCACTATCGCTCTCGAAGAGGGCCAGCCGCTGGTGTGCTTCTCCGCATCCGGCGGTGCGCGCATGCAGGAAGCGCTGTTCTCGCTGATGCAGATGGCCAAGACCTCCGCCGCGCTTGAGCGCCTCAAGCAGGCCGGCGTGCCCTATATCTCCGTGTTGACCGATCCGGTGTTCGGTGGCGTGTCGGCGTCACTGGCCATGCTCGGCGATCTCAACGTGGCCGAGCCCAACGCCCTGATCGGCTTTGCCGGTCCTCGGGTCATCGAACAGACGGTGCGCGAGAAGCTGCCTGAAGGCTTCCAGCGCAGCGAGTTCCTGCTCGAACACGGCACCGTCGACATGATCGTGCATCGCCACGAGATGCGTTCGCGGTTGGGTGGAGTGCTGCGCAAGCTGACCCATCAACCTGCGGTAGGTATCGCCGACGACAGTGAGCCCGACCTGGTGGACGCCGCCGAAGCCGCCGAGCGTGACCTGGCGGTGGCCATGGCAGACAGTGAAGGCGCCCAAGCCGAGCACGCGCCGGAGACGGCCGAGCAGCAGACGCAAAGCGATGAAGCCGATGCTGCCCAAGGCGAGGAGCCGAAGGACGGCGAACGCACCCAGGACACACCGCGCTAGCCCATGGACAACGACGGTCTGCCCACCACACTGGATAGCTGGCTCGCCCGACTCGAGGCCGCCCACCCCGTCGGCATCGATCTGGGCCTCGAGCGGGTCGCCTGTGTGGCACAGCGTCTCGGTCTGACCGAGCGGCCGATTGCACGCCGGGTGATCACCGTCGCCGGCACCAACGGCAAGGGGTCCACGGTGGCCATGCTCGAGGCGCTGGGACGGGCCCATGGGCTGTCCACGGCGGCCTACACCTCGCCCCATCTGGTGCGTTACAACGAGCGCCTTCGGCTGGACGCCAGCGAGGCCAGCGACGAGGTGCTGATCGAAGGCTTTGTTGCGGTGGAGCAGGCCAGGCTCGCGCCATCCCCGGTCAGCCTGACCTACTTCGAGGTCGGTACCCTGGCCGCGCTGTGGACCATCGCCAGGCGCCAGCCCGACCTGGCGGTGCTGGAGGTCGGCCTCGGTGGTCGCCTGGATGCGGTCAATGTGGTGGATCCGGATGTCGCCGTGGTGACCACCGTGGCTCAGGACCACGCCGCCTTCCTGGGCAACGATATTGCCATCATCGGCCGCGAGAAGGCCGGGATCATGCGTACCGGGCGTCCGGCGGTGCTGGGCAGTCGTGACCTGCCCTCGAGCGTTGCCGACCATGCCCGTTCGCTGGGTGCGCCGATCTTTGCGCTCGGCGAGGCCTTCGCCCATTCGGGCCGCCATGCAGGCCCTCAAGCAGCACCTTGTGCAGGACCTGATGGCGAACAGGGCGGCTGGTCGTGGCGCGGCAGCGACGCACAAGGCCAGCCGGTCGGCCTGGAACGACTAAGCGATCCCGGCCTGCCGCTGGACAACGCCGCTTCTGCGCTGCAGGCACTGTGGCTGGCCCTTGGTGAACTCGATCCAGACGCCTGTCGCCAGGCACTGGCCGAGGTGCGTCTTCCCGGGCGGATGCAGTGGCGCGGTAACTGGTGCCTTGACGTGGGCCACAACCCTCACGCCGCCAACTATCTGGCCGGGCGACTGGCCGAACGGCGTGAAGTGCAACGGGACGTCCAGGGGCGGACCCTGTGTCTGATCGGCATGCTCGAGGACAAGGACGCCGAGGGGGTCATCGCCGCGCTGTCGCCGGTGGTGGACGCCTGGCTGCCGGTGACGCTCGAGGGCGATCGCGGACGTAGCGCAGCCGACCTCGCGGCACGTATCGAACATCAAGGTGGCACCATCCTTCACCACGCCGATAGCGTCGATGACGGCGCCGACTGGCTCGAATCGTGCGTCGAGCCGGCAGATCGTGTACTGGTGACGGGATCCTTCTTCACCGTGGCTGCCATACTGGCGAGATGGAGCCGCCAGTCCAGTGGCGGTGGCGTCATCGAGGGAGCGACATGAAATACGGAATGCGTGAGCGGATCAGCGGGATCATTATCGTGGTGGCGCTGGGCGTCATCTTCGTGCCGATGTTGTTTGATGAGCCCGAATCCCCCGAGCAGCGGCCGGACCCGGTGCTGACCATCGACCCGCCGGTGGATGTGGAGCGCCGCGACGTGCCTGAGCCCACCCCGCCGGAAGGGCTTGGGCAGATTCAGGCACCGGTTGCCCCTGGCGAGGGCAACGCTTCGCAGGCCGACGAGGGCCAGAGCGAACCCTCCGAGTCCAGCCAGCCACAGCAGGTGGATCCTGAACCGGCGCAGCAGGTGGCCGAACAGGCGTCCTCCGAGCGCCAGGCCGAGCCCGAACCGGCACCCGAGGCCAGCCAGCCGCGGGAAGATCCTATCGCCGCCCTGGCGCGCCAGGCCGAACAGCGTACGACGAGCGGCCCCACCGCGGTGGAAGGCGGTGAGTGGGCGGTGCAGGTGGGCAGCTTCGGCGAGGCTGGCAACGCCCAGCGCCTGATGCAGAAGCTGCGTGACCAGGGTTACCCCGCCTACTCACGTGAGCGCAACAACTCGCTGACCACGGTCTACGTGGGTCCCTTCGGGGCGTCTGAGGACGCCGAGGGCGTGATGAGCGAGCTCAAGTCCCGGGAAAATCTGCAGGGGCTTCTGGTCAAGGTGGATAGCTGATGCTGGTGACATGGGTGGACTGGGTCTTCGTCGCCGTGCTGGCGCTGGCCGTGGCGGCGGGGTTCGTCCGTGGCCTGGTGCGTGAGGCGCTGGGCCTGGCCAGCTGGATCGTGGCGCTTTTGGCGGCACGCATGTTCGCCGAGCCGGTGGCCGAGGTGTTGGGCAACTGGATCGACAGTCCGGACGGCCGGCTTATCGTGGCCTTTATCCTGATCATCGTGATCACGATCCTGCTCGGCGGCATCCTGATACGGATGATCCAGGCGGCGGTGGAGTGGGCCGGCGCCGGCTTTCTCAACCGCCTGACCGGCGCCTTGTTCGGTGGGGTGAAGGCGGCAGCGGTGCTGACCCTGGTCACGCTGCTGATCGGCTTTACCCCGCTGGATCAATTGACGGCCTGGCAGGATGCCAGCGTGCGCCCCCACTTCGAGCAACTGCGCGACTGGGGCCTTGGCCAACTGAGTGATTTCGAGGGCAGCCTGCCGGACTTTCCCGAGTCCCTGCGCGAGCTGCCCCAGGCAGAACCATCGCCGCCGACCGGTGGCGAGGCAGAGGGATCTGCCATCGACGATGCGAAGCAAGGTGCCACAAGCACGCTCTGACTTCGCCAGTGACAGACGACTCTTGCGCTGGCCCCCGGGCGGCGTTTCACGGTAAATGAGGTAAGTTGAATGTGCGGTATCGTCGGCCTGATGGCCAAGCAGGCGGTTAACCAGGCAATCTACGACGCCCTGACGGTGCTGCAGCACCGGGGTCAGGACGCGGCGGGCATGATGACCTGGAACGAGGGCCGTTTCCTGCTGCGCAAGAGCAACGGTCTGGTACGTGACGTCTTCCACACACGCCACATGGCGCGCCTGAAGGGCAACCTGGGCATCGGCCACGTGCGCTATCCCACCGCCGGCTCGTCCAGCGAGGCCGAGTCGCAGCCGTTCTACGTGAACTCCCCGTACGGTCTGGCGCTGGCGCACAACGGCAACCTGACCAATTCCGAGCAGCTCAAGAAGGAACTGTTCTCCTCGGATCTCCGTCACATCAACACCAGCTCAGACTCCGAGGTGCTGCTCAACGTCTTCGCCCATGAGCTGGGTAAGCAGGGGCCCCATCTGCTGCCGGGCGACATCTTCGACGCCGTGCGTCGGGTGCACCGTCGTTGCCGCGGTGGCTACGCTGCGGTGGCGGTGATCAACGGTGTAGGCCTGGTCGCCTTCCGTGATCCCCAGGGCATCCGACCGGTGGTCTTCGGCACCCGCGATCAGGGCGAGGGGCAGGAAGTGATGATCGCCTCCGAGTCGGTGGCGCTGGACGTCGGTGGTTTCGAGCTGGTGCGCGACCTGGCGCCGGGCGAGGCCATCTTCGTCGACATGGATGGCAACTACCACACTCAGTCCTGTGCCGATCGTCCGCTGCTTGCCCCCTGCATCTTCGAGCACGTCTACCTGGCGCGCCCCGATTCGCTGCTGGACGGTGCCTACGTCTACGGCACCCGCCTGCAGATGGGCCGCAAGCTCGCCGATCGCATCAAGAGCGAATGGCCGGATCACGATATCGATGTGGTCATCCCGATTCCCGACACCTCGCGCACCTCGGCACTCGAGATGGCCCAGCACCTGGGGGTCACCTATCGCGAAGGCTTCATGAAGAACCGCTACATCGGGCGGACCTTCATCATGCCCGGGCAGACCCAGCGCAAGAAGTCCGTGCGCCAGAAGCTCAACGCCATCGATATCGAGTTCAAGGGCAAGAACGTGCTTCTGGTGGACGACTCCATCGTGCGCGGCACCACCTGCAAGCAGATCATCCAGATGGCCCGCGACGCCGGCGCCAACAAGGTATACTTTGCCTCTGCCGCGCCTCCCGTGCGTTATCCCAACGTCTACGGCATCGACATGCCCGCCGCCAGCGAGCTGATCGCCCACGGCCGCAGCGAGGCCGAGGTGGGTGAGCTGATCGGCGCCGATCGTATCGTCTACCAGGACCTTGAGGACCTGAAGGCGGCCTGTCGTGAGGTCAATCCGGCGCTGGCCGAGTTCGACTGTTCGGTGTTTGATGGCAAGTACATCACCGGCGACATCGACGAGGCCTACCTGTCCGATCTCGAGGCTTCGCGCAACGATGGCGCCAAGCAGGATCAGAGCGCTGGCGATCACGCCCTGGTCGGCATGCACAATCAGGACGATATCGACTGATACCCAACAGCTAACCGCAGGGCGTCGTCGGTCGGCAGGGGGAGTGCTCGAAGGCGCTCTCTCTCTACCCGTCCGAGTCGACGGCACCCTGGCGAGTGATGGAGACGGATATGCTGGACCCGACGCAGGACGAATGGAATCTCGAGACCCTGGCCATCCGGGCGGGGCATGATCGCACCCAGGAGCAGGAACACTCCGAGCCGATCTTTCCGACCTCGAGCTTTGTCTACGGCAGCGCAGCCGAAGCGGCGCGCAAGTTTTCCGGTGATGAGCCGGGCAACGTCTACTCGCGCTTCACCAACCCCACGGTACGTACCTTCGAGCGTCGCCTGGCGGCGATGGAAGGGGGCGAGCGCTGTGTGGCCACCAGTTCCGGCATGGCCGCCATCCTGTCCACCGCGCTGGCATTGCTTCAGGCCGGTGACGAGATCGTCGCCTCGCGCTCGTTGTTCGGCTCCACCGTCAGCCTGTTCGACAAGTATCTCGGCAAGTTCGGTATCACCACACGCTATGTGGAGCTTTCCGATCTGGACGCCTGGGAAGCGGCGATGACCCCGGCGACTCGGCTGCTGTTCGCCGAGACGCCTTCCAACCCGCTGTCCGAGGTCGTCGATATCGAAGCGTTGGCCGAACTGGCCCATCGCCACGATGCCTTGCTCGCCATCGACAACTGCTTCTTGACGCCGGCGCTGCAGCGGCCGCTGTCACTGGGCGCCGATCTGGTGATCCATTCGGCCACCAAGTACCTGGATGGCCAGGGGCGCGCCATCGGCGGGGCCGTGGTCGGGCGTGACAAGGAGCTCGAGGAAGTCTTCGGAGTGGTGCGGACCTGCGGCCCATGCCTCAGTCCCTTCAATGCCTGGATCTTCACCAAGGGACTGGAGACGCTGAACCTGCGGATGAAGGCTCACGCCGCCTCGGCGCTGGAACTGGCGCGCTGGCTTGACGCTCACCCGGCGGTAGAGAAGGTTCACTACAGCGGACTCGAGAGTCATCCCCAGCACCAGGTGGCGAGCCGCCAGCAGCAGGGCTTCGGCGCCGTGGTCGGGGTCGAGGTCAAGGGCGGGCGCGAGCAGGCCTGGTCAGTGGTCGATGCCACCCGCATGCTGTCAATCACCGGCAACCTGGGGGATGCCAAGACCACCATTACCCACCCGGCGACCACCACCCACGGGCGCCTGTCGGACGAACAGAAGGCGACCGCCGGCATTTCCGAGAACCTGCTGCGCATCGCCGTAGGGCTCGAGAATCTCGACGATATCAAGGCTGACCTGGCCAGGGGGCTCGACGCCCTGGTCTAGAGGTTCGCCCGAGGCTGCCATGCTGGAGCCTCCCAATAGTGATGTGTTGAAGCGCTGCTTTACCACGACCGCCGCACGAGTCCGCTCGTCGGCGGTCGTTGCGTTACGGGGGAAGGGCAGCAGCCAGGCACGCCATATCGCGGTTTTATCGTATCTATCGTTCGAAATTTTTCCACGGTTTGCCGTCTAAAGATGCGTTAAGCTCGATTTCATCGATTAATCAAAGGACGTTGGCATGTGGCGAAATTCACGCCAGGGGTGGGGCCTGTTCGCCATCCTGCTGCACTGGACAAGTGCGCTGGCGATTCTCGGTCTGTTCGCCCTGGGCTGGTGGATGACCGGTCTCGACTACTACAGCAACTGGTACAACCTGGCACCCTGGTGGCATCGTGGCGTCGGCATGTTACTGCTGTTCGTGGTGGCTGGCCGCATTCTCTGGCGGCTGGTGCAGCCATCCCCCGAGGCCCACGGTTCAGCGCTTGAGCGTCGCGGAGCGGCGCTCGGCCATCTGGCGCTCTATCTGCTGATGACCACGGTGCTGATCAGCGGGTATCTCATCTCCACCGCCGACGGCAAGGGCATCGCCGTGCTCGACCTGTTTACCGTGCCCGCGCTGATCAGCGACCTGCCGGAGCAGGCCTCCCGCGCCGGCGTGGTTCACTGGTACAGTGCGCTGGCGCTGATCATCCTGTCGGCGGGCCACGCCCTGGCGGCTTTCAAGCATCACTACCTGAACCGTCAGGACACCCTGGTTCGCATGGTCGACCCGCGCCTGGCGCGTCGGGCCAAGGCTGACAAGACCACCGGGGAGAAGGCCTGAGCACGCCAACGTTACCCTCAGACCGCCGGCAAGTGTTGTCCGGACGTCAAGAATCGACCGGCCCGAGCCCGATGCATGACTCGAGGTCGGTATAGAGAAAGAGTGCTGACGCAATCACCGCGTAACCATCAAGGAGAGTGACATGTTCAAGAAGACCGCCATCGCCGCCCTGACCGCCGCCTCGCTGCTGCCGCTGGCCCAGGCCCAGGCCGCCGACTACGCCATCGATTCTGAAGGCCAGCACGCCTTTATCCAGTTCAAGATCAGCCACCTCGGCTATTCCTATATTCTGGGTAGCTTCGAGTCCTTCGACGGTACCTTCAGCTACGACCCGGAAAACGTCGAGGCGGCGTCCGCCGAGGTCGAGGTTGATGTCACCAGTCTGAACACCAACCACGCCGAGCGCGACAAGCACATCCTGAGCGGTGACTTCCTCGACGCCGGTGAGTACCCGACCGCCACCTTTACCTCCACCGGTTTTGAATCTACCGGCGATGGCGAAGGTGTTCTGAGCGGTGACCTGACCCTGCATGGTGTGACCAACAGCATCGAGATGCCGGTGACCCTGCTGGGCGAGGGTGACGACCCCTGGGGTGGCTATCGCGCAGGCTTCGAAGGTTCCACCGAGCTGGCGCTGTCCGACTACGACATCGACATGAGCAAGTTCCCCGAGCCGATGCACAACCTTGAGCTCTACGTGACCTTCGAAGGCATTCGTCAGTAACACGCCCTGGTCAACATGACGAAAGCCCCGGGACAGGTGCCCGGGGCTTTTGCCGTTGAAGGAGGCTGAGCGAGGGTTCGTTATGGCTTACCATAAGCGGCCTATCTACCATCCGGAGACACCGTGCACCTAAGTTCCGACTCTACCTCCCTGGGGCGCACCCTGTGGCAAAAGACCTGGCCGATGGCGATCGGAGTGTTGTCGCTGCTCGGCTTCCAGCTGGTCGACTCTGCCTTCGTCGCGCGCCTGGGCACCGCCCCCTTGGCGGCCCAGTCCTACACCTTTCCGCTGTCGTTTCTGATCATCGGCGTACAGGTGGGCATGGGGATCGCCATTGCCGCCTTGATTTCCCGGGCGCTGGGCGGAGGCGAAGACGACCGCGCCCAACGTCTGGGCAGCCTGTCGCTGATGATGGGGACAGTCGCCATCGGTCTGCTGGCGCTGGTGTTATGGGCCCTGCAGAGTCCCATTTTCGGGGCCCTTGGGGCCGACGCTCACGCGCGGGAGTTGATTCGCGCCTACTGGGCACCCCAGCTGGTCGCCGCCTGGCTGGGGGCGGTGGTGTACTTCGGCTACAGCCTGTTTCGTGCCCACGGCAACACCAGCTTTCCCGGCAGCATGATGGTGCTGACCAGCCTGGTGAACCTGTGTCTCGATCCGATTCTGATCTTTGGTATCGGCAACTGGGACGGGATGGGCCTGTCCGGGGCCGCCTGGGCCACGGTGCTTGCCTTTGGCAGCGGCCTTGCCTTGCTCGGCTGGCAGTTGAAGGGGCGCCACTGGCTCGCGTTCGAAGGCCTCCGGGTGGAATGGCGGCTATCGGGGCGGTCGTTTGCGGGGGTCGCCTGTCCCGCCATGGTCAGCCAGTTGATGCCGCCACTGGCGGCGATGCTGGCGATTTCCACGGTGTCACGCCTGGGCGAATCCGCCGTGGCGGCCTGGGGACTTGCCAGCCGTCTGGAGACGGTGTCGCTGATGGTGGTGCTGGCGCTGACCATGTCGCTGCCACCCTGGCTCGGCCGCTGTTACGGCGCCGGCGACTGGGCCCAGGTGCACCGCCTGATGCGCCTTGCCCTCAAGGTGGTGGTGGTGTGGCAGTTGATGCTGGGTGTGTCGCTGGCGCTGGCTTCGCCCTGGGTCGCCCGTGCCCTGGCCGGCACGCCGGAGGTCAGCGAATCGCTGATGGTGCTGATGCGCTTCATGTTGCCGAGCTATGCCGCGCTCGGGGTGTGCATGCTGGTGGTGTCGGCCGGCAATGCCCTCGGCTGGCCGATGCGCGCCATGTTGCTGTCTGCCGCGCGGTTGTTCGTGTTCTACCTGCCGTGCCTGTGGCTCGGTGTAATGCTGATGGGCGGTGTTAGCGGCCTTGGACTTGGAGCGGGGATGGGCAACCTGTTGGCGGGGCTTGGCGCCTACCTGTTGCTGCGGCGGACCCTGTCGCGCCCCAAGCGTAGCGGAAAGGGTGAAATCCAGGGTGGTTGAATCAACTGTTTTGACGTAAATGAAGGAAAGGAAAGCCTGCCGCTGGTGATAACTTCGATATCACTGTTCGCGAAAGGTAGGAAAAAAAGAATAAAACACTTCGGACTCGACCCTATACTCCTCTCATTGCAGGCCGTGGCCATTGGCCACGGCCTATCTCATGCTCAACGCCCGGGATCGGGACGGGCCATCGACAACGAGAACAGAGGAGTGGCGACATGAAGGTACTGGTACTGGGAGCGGGTGTCGTAGGGGTTACCACCGCCTATTATCTGGCCCGTCAGGGACACGAGGTAAAGGTGGTCGATCGTCAGCCCTCCGTGGCGATGGAGACCAGCTACGGCAACGCCGGCCAGGTATCCTTCGGCTTCTCTTCCCCCTGGGCTGCCCCGGGCATCCCCCAGAAGGCGGTCAAGTGGATGTTCCAGGAGCATGCGCCGCTCAAGATCCAGCCCAAGATGGACTCGAACATGGGTCGCTTCATGATGCAGATGCTCAGCAACTGCAATCCCGACAGCTACGCCCTCAACAAGGAGCGCATGGTCCGCGTCGCTGAGCACAGCCGCGCCTGCATCAATGCGCTGCGTGACGAGACCGGGCTGCGCTACGAAGATCGCCAGCGTGGCCTGCTGCAGCTGTTCCGTACGGAAAAGCAGGTCGAAGCGGTGGGCAAGGACATGAAGGTCCTCGAGCAGTGCGGCGTGCGCCACGAACTGCTGGACGCCAGCCGCATCGCCCAGGTGGAGCCGGCGCTTGCCCGTGTGCCCGGCAAGTTTGTCGGTGGCCTGCATCTACCCGACGATCAGACCGGTGACTGCCACCTGTTCACCAATCGCCTGGCCGACTACTGCCGCGATAAGCTCGGTGTCGAGTTCATGTTCAACACCACCATCGAGCGGCTGACCCGGGTCTCCGGCAAGGTAGAGGCGGTGCACACCAGCGCCGGCACCCTGACCGCCGACGCCTACGTGATGGCGCTGGGCAGCTACTCGCCGTTCCTCGCCCGTGACCTGGACATCCGCCTGCCGATCTACCCGGTCAAGGGCTACAGCCTGACCCTGCCGGTGGTCGACGACGGCGGCGCGCCCCAGTCCACCGTCATGGACGAAACCTTCAAGGTGGCGATTTCGCGCTTCGACGACCGTATCCGTGTCGGCGGCACTGCGGAGCTGGCATCCTACGACCTCAGCCTGGCTGAGAAGCGTCGTGCCACCATTTCCATGGTCGTGCGCGATGTGTTCCCGGAAGGCGGCGATCTGGCCAAGGCCGAATTCTGGACCGGCCTGCGCCCGATGACCCCGGACTCCACACCGATCATCGGCGCCACCAAGTACGACAACCTGTGGCTCAATACCGGCCACGGCACCCTGGGCTGGACCATGAGTTGTGGCAGTGCTCAGCTACTGTCTGACCTGATCGACGGTCGTACGCCCGCCATCAATCCCGATGGTCTGGCCGTGTCCCGCTACGCCGCCTGAAGCCTGAGGCTGTAGAGGCAAGACAAGGCATAACGTCAAGGCATAACGCCAAGACACAGCCGCCACCAAACGACACCCCGACGGGCCTTGCCCGCCGGGGTGTCGTCGTTTGTGGCGACGATTCGGTGTCTCCCTCCACATACCGTACGCAGGATTGTAAACAACGACAGACGTCCACCTCGGGATTGAGCTCATGCTCGAATCACCGTGCCCGACGGACTACGCTGGGAGAGGATAAGTAAAGTTAGCCTCATGAGACGCAGCTATCACCGGCACTCCCGGCCAGGGGGGGGCGAAGGCGCTTTGTTCGCGTTATTGAGGCGGTGGTCGCACCACAAGAGAGCAAGGCACTTGTCGTGACGTGAAGGAGGCACTACAGGGGCGTGTTCGAGTGACACACCTCGGCGGTAGCCTGCCCGCGCGAAATTCGAGAACTCCCGCTTATTGCGGACGCGTTGCACTCAGAATTAGCGGCCAGAACCTCTTGAGTACAGGAACATGAAGGGGATACCTGATCGCAAGAGGTTCTCGAGCTTGATTTTGTACTTATTTTATCATCGGACTCATCATAGAGGGTAGGTGTCCGCACTGCTGTTGCAGGGTGGTGAGGATGTTGGTGTGAGGGATCTTTTGGACAAAATTTAAAGTTGTCGTTAGTAGTAGGCATTTGACGTCCATCGTGATGGTGAAGTTATCACTTTGCAGATACCGTTGGCCCGTAGCAAGGTCTTGCTGGCGAGAAGGCGAGTGCCAGTTACTACACGACTGATCGGGGCGTTCTGTGTTCTTTCTTGGAATGTTTATGGATGCCAAGCCTAGGTGTAGTGAATTTACCATGAAAACAAAGTTTATAGAGATATTCATTTTAAGTGCCACGGTTATACCGCACCGGTATGATTATACCATAGTATGGAGTTTGAGCATGGATTGGGATACAGTCGCTAGATTTGTATTGGGTTTTGCCGCTATCGTTACTGCATGGAAAACGTTTTTTGATGTTTCTTCCGGAAATAAAATCAATCTAAGAGAAGAGTATAATTTCGCAAAAGGGTTTTTAAATGATTCGGGAAAGGAGACTCTGCATCCATATGTGCTTAGTAAAGGTTATCAGGCGATTGCAGGCACGATAACTGTAAAATCTAATGAAATAGAGTACATTTTATCTCTGAAAGACCCTGTTCAATGCTTGCACGATTTTATTTTTTCTAAACAGATGTTCGAAAGACTGGAGGTTGAAAGAGACTTTAAGTTGGTTTTTAAGAAAAAGTATAAGACGAAATTTTCTAGGGTATGGCGTAAGTCATTTTATTCAATATGTTATGTTATTATGTCATTTTTAGCTCTTTCACCAATGGTTTTATCCAGCATTCTAGGTTTTTCATCCTCTGAGGTGTTAATTAAAATTATGTTTACACTGCCTTTTTTTGGTTTGTATGCATGGCTTTCGATGAAAGCGTGCGTAAAAATAGTTAGAGCAGAATATCTTTTCAATAATCAAAGTCAGTCTGCGTCAAGGGTTTTGTTGTAATCAACATTAATAGTTCTAATATGGCATATGGCGTATTTGAAACTTGGCCTTTATGTTCGATTATCTCACGCATTATTAAATTTATTATAAATAAATTTCTCCATTGTTGTAGAGGTAGATTGCCCCGGAGGTAAGATGCGAACTGAAACCGTGATTGCAGTTTGTGACGTGCCTGCAAGTGTCGCTTGGTACAAAGTAATTCTCGGGTTGCTCAAACGACCATGATCGCCCAGATTTTTATCGGCTTATGTACAACGGCAAAGTGTTGCTTATGCTACACCAGCTTCAGGCAGGCGAATATGGTCTCAAACCACCTGCTACAAGTGCTATCGGGAATGGATTCCTTCTCTGGGTCTTTGTCGAAGATCTAGAGCAGGTATTTCTGCGAGCCAAGCAGCCAGACGCAGAGATTATCGTGCAGCCGCATGAGGTTTTGCCATCAACGCGTTGACGGTGTTGCACTTAGAAGCTGCATCCGCCCAGCCTTCTGACGCGGAAAAGGACTTCCTTCTAACCGCTATAGACGAGACGGCTAGAATTTTTCTGGTAGCGGAAGTTGCCGGCGACATTGTCGGATTTGTAACAGCGAAAATCACTCGAAATGAGTCGATTCCGTTTCTGATAAGTAGCCCGATATGTCGAGTCGGCTCCATAGTCGTAGATGAAGCCTCAAAAGGATCTGGTATTGGTCGTATGTTGATGTCCCATTGTGATGATTGGGCTAAAGCACAAGGCGCGGAGCAAATTAGGCTGGAGGTCATGTCCTTTAATGAAGATGCGGAGAGGTTCTATAAAGAGCTAGGCTATAAAGATCAATCTAAGACTCTGTGGAAGCCTGTAGAGTAGAAAAACGTGGGAGTTTCTTCATGTTATACAAGTCTATAGTGCGTCTGTGTTTCATGAGTCCACGTTTGAAGGTCCAGTGTATGTCTGTAGTGCACGTTTGGATTGAGCACCTTTAGCTGACTGAATCTTATCATTATTTCGAGTTAAATTTGTGGAAGTTTGAGAGATCTTTATTCTTTTGTATAAGTGTTATAGCACATATGTGTAGTGCTTTGGTATGGGCTGTAGTCAGAGAATATACAAAGGATAGAAAGGTGGTGGTGCTTGTGGGGCGATATAGTTAAAGGAATAGGATGTTTTCGCTGATGTTCCCAATGGAGGGATTGGCCAACATGGACGTCGAGATTAGAAGAGCTGAGCCATCCGATGCTCGTGGTGTTAAAGATATATACGACTGCAGAAGCGCTTATGAGGCTACGCTCCAGCTTCCTCACCCATCTATTGCCTTGTGGGAAAAGCGCTTAGCCAGCACACCAGACAATGTGTATATGTACGTTGCTTTACTGGATGGAGAAATCGTCGGAACCCTTGGCCTGGAGGTTTGTCAAAACCCGCGTCGACGACACGTCGGCTCCTTGGGTATGGGAGTAAAGGATAAAGCTCAAGGTTCAGGCGTGGGCACAGCCTTGCTTTCTACAGCGATCGACCTGGCCGACAATTGGCTTGCTCTTCGGCGGTTGGAGCTCACTGTCTATGTCGATAATAAACGCGCCATTGAATTATACAAACGATTCGGTTTTGGCATCGAGGGAGAGGCTAAGGATTTTGCCTTTCGAGGTGGTGAGTACGTGGGAGCATTTTATATGGCGCGGCTTGGTGATGGACAACATCGGGCTACGGAGCAATAAGAAGTCGGCGGCCTCAATGAGCAAGTGCGTGCGGCATCGAACGGGACCTGCAGGGCCGCGCCATTTTTCCTACGCTGAATAGGCATTGGCGTGGTCGATCGCCATATGGCTCAGGACGGATGGTGCTTAGCGGGACGGCGCCGTCTCGGTGGTATCCGGTATCGAATCGGTGAGCGGGTGGCTGAAGATGCATCAGGCTAACCGAGGCCGGCGATCAAATAGTGCGGTACACCCAATTGTGCACTCGGTGCAATCGATACGTTCAGGTTCAGGTTCAGGTTCAGGTTCAGGTTCAGGCTCGGGGAGGTGGCGTATGACCAGGCACGTTGGGTTTCGGAGGCTATGTCTCTCGATGGTGATACTCGCTGGTTCGTCGGCGGCTCTGGGCGCCGGCCTGCCATCGGGGGAGGGCAGGGAGGCTGTCGAAGTGCAGTGCTCGGTGTGCCATCCGGTCAGTCGCATCAGCCAGAGCCTTGGCTACAGCCGAGAGGGTTGGCTCGAGTTGATGGGCACCATGGTGGATCTCTCGAGTGATCCTGCCCGCCGCGGGACTATCGCCGACTATCTGGCGGAGCACTTTCCTCCCAATGAGCGACGGGCACCGACGTTGCTTGAGGGAGATACCGATATCAGCTTCCATGAATGGGTGGTGCCGACGCTAGGGCAACGTTCGCGGGATCCGTCCGAGGCGCCAGATGGCGGGATCTGGTGGGCGGGGCAGTGGGGTAATCTGGTGGGGCGCATTGATCCCATGACCGGTGAGATGCGCGAATACCCGCTGCCGCCCGGCAGCATGCCTCACTCGGTGACGCTGGATCGTGACGGTGGCGTGTGGTTTACCGGCAACAAGAACGGGACGCTGGGGCGTCTCGACCCGGCCAGTGGGGATATCGAGGTGGTCGACATGCCTGACCCCTCGGTGCGTGATCCCCACACGGCCGTGTTCGATGATGACGGCCTTCTCTGGTTTACGGCGCAGCACGCCAATCGCGTCGGACGCCTCGATCCACAAACCGGTGAGGTCGAACTCGTTGCCATGCCCACCACTGGGGCGCGGCCCTACGGCATCAAGATCGATGCAGAGGGCACACCCTGGGTGGCCTGCAATGGCAGCAACTGCCTGGTACGAGTCGATCCCGACACCATGGCGCTTACCGAAATCGAGCTTCCCCACCAGGCAACCACTGTGCGCCGGCTCGATATCGCCGATGACGGCATGATCTGGTACGTCAATTCGGGAAGGGGCCGGCTTGGGCGCTATGACCCCCGCAGCGGTGAGGTGCAGGAGTGGCCGTCGCCAAGCGGCGAGAAGTCTCATCCCTACGCGATCGCGGTACTCGATGGCGTGGTCTGGTACAACGAATCCGGGATGCGCCCCGATGCCCTGGTGCGCTTTGATCCCGCCACCGAGACCTTCCAGAGCTGGGCGATCCCGTCTGGCGGTATTTACGCCGGTATCGTGCGGCATATGCGACCGACCCGGAATGGCGAGCTGCTGATTCATCAGAGCGCCACCAATCGCATCATTCGTGTCGAGATCAATCGCTAAGGGCCACCGGTTGTTCCGGTGAACGTTACGCCGACTCCTTCAGGCACCCCGTCGAGAAAGCCTCTCGGCGGGGTGCCTTCGTTTGTTGACCTGATGGCTGATTGGACATCGTCACATTGACGAAGACAGTCTATGCTTCAAAGGCCAAGTTTACTTAGGAAGAGTGTTCTACGGGGGTAGTCATTCTGATTGAATCCATCAGGAATACTTGGTAAGTACTTGATAAATTAGCCGAGATGTTTGGTGTCCTGCGGTCGTGGCCCTGGTGCCTTTTTAGGCACATTTTATTCAGGGCTGCGCCGCCAGAAGCGCTTTCCTTTTCGTGTCAGATGAAAGAGGTCAGCGCGGGGACGCTGTCGGGGCGCCTTGCCCGTTATCCAAAGCTCCGGTGTCCGAGCATGTTTCCCTCCTTCCTCGCATAGCATCAGATTCCGGTCGCCTGCCTCCTGTTTCGGTGGGCTGACGTCCCGGAAGTCGACTACCCCCGCTCGGTCATCGTTTCGATGACCCGGGTAGCGTTATTTCTCGCCGAGCTTCTTGTTGACGACCTGTACTGCGCTGCCCTGCGAAGTTGCAAACGTCATTCAACGTCAAGGAGCCAACACATGAATACGTCAAAAGACCCCGATCCCTGCCCATGCCGCTCTCAGGTGGGGCTGGGCAAGGATCGGGCGGAAGAGCTCGTGGTGGCCAAGGTGCCCCAGGGCTTTGAGGCCAACATCAATGTGCGCCTCGTGCCTGGAGGAGACTTCGCGCTCCCCAAGCGTCCTCTGCGCTGCCGTCCTCGCAAGGGAGCGCCCCGTCGGGATGCCGAGCCTCTTGCGTTACCAGAAGAGGTGATGAAGAAACTCCAGGAGGCCGACAAGTTGATGATGGAGTGGTTGGCCAAGGACGAGGCGAACGCGAGCCTATACATGGCGCATCCTGTCGAGGCCTTGCTCAAGGCCGGTGTCAAATTGTCAAGGCAGGAGCTGAAGGCCGTCGAGCGGGCCCATGGGGAGGTCGAACAGACAGCAGTGGTAGGTCCCGGAGTGAAGGTGGCGGGTTTCAAGGCTGCGGCCTTCCCGCGTGGTCGTATCGGCGAGATCAAGCCGGGTGCGAAGCCGCAGGACGATGATGGCTTTGCTGTTCACAAGGAGGGCTAGTCATGGCACTGGATCGAACAGCCGGTTTTGACATGCTCGTTCAGATTTCCGAGAACGAACTCAACAATCAACTTGCCACGGCCTTCCTCGCCGGAGGGATCTTTCCACCCAGTATCAGCGTGCCAGTCAATGCAGGCGGTGTCAGCGGGAGCGCCGATCTGAATTTCGATACCCCCGTCGCCGACCTGGACCGCCCTCGGCCGAGAATGGGGCTGACCGTTCCCTTTTCCAATTCTCAGCTCCAGATCACCGCGCCCCTGGCGTTGACGGTGGCCCCGATCGGTGGCGCCATCACGGTGGTGGACAGTATCGCCATGGTGACCGAGGGCAGCAATCAGTTCGCCACCATGGACTTCAATGCCGGTGCGCCCACGGTCAATGTGGCGTTCGATCCTGCGTCGGTGTCACTGCTTGAGCCGCTTCTGGATGTTGCGGGGCTGAGCCTCACGCAGGCGCAGAACATGATGGCGGGAGTCGTGCTCGACCAGCTTCAGTCAAGCATCGGTCGAATCGATCTGACGCCAGCGATCCCGGTCGTCGACGATACGGATGCGACAACCGTCTTCGACATCGATGTCACCACCGTGAACGATACCACGGCACTGGATCGTGATTGCCTTGCGTTCGGTGTGCGTATGTCCAGCGACGGCGGGGGTAATATCAATAACGTCACCTCCAGCTTGATCCCTGCCGGGAGCCAGTCGCTGGTGACGATGAGCAACTTCTGGTTGCTGGCCAGGGTAATGCGCCCACGTATCGCAAGCTCCATGGGCAGACCTGTCACCGATTTCGACACCCCCTTGAGGCTAAACCGCAGTATCCCCGCACCGGGTGGTCAGGGGACGCTTCGAAGTCTTGAGGCTCGCGTTGTCGCCAATCGCATTTCCGTCACGGGACGTGCCACCGACTCGGGTAGTGGTTGGTCGGCGGAGTCGAATTTCTCGTTCTTCATCGATATCGGTCTGGATGCAGGGGCCATCACGGTGACTGCCACCACGCCGGTGGTGGATACCGATGTGGACCTGGCCTGGTGGGTGTGGCTTGCCTCACTCGGTCTGGGAGGTCTGTTCGGCGGTATCGTCGGAGTCATCATTGCCGCCGTGGTGCTGGCGATTGTCGAGGCGGTGGCAGAAGGCATCGCCGATGGTCTGATTTCGGATGGCATCAGCGGGGCCATTGGTGGCCTGCCGGCGATCCCGCTTGGGCCGATCGGTGGTGGTCTGACGCTGTCCAGTATCGTCCTCGATGATCTGGAATTGCGCTCGAGCATCGTGCGGTCGGTCTCGGTGCCGGTAAAACACCAGGGCGGAAACATCGGTCTCGGAGGGTTCTCGGTGGATCTGGACAGTGGCGCCCTCAGTGCGGGGGTGCGGCCCGGAACCGATCTCGCCTGGAATCCCGCAAGTGGCTTGAATGCCGTCGGTGGCAGTGGACTGACGGTGACGGGGACCTCCTTCGGCGCGCTGACACCGGTGCAGATATCGCGCCTGCCGCTGGCAACAAGCCAGATGTCTCTGGGCCTGATACCCCTCACGTGGCCACGATGGTTCCTGTTCATGCCTCACCATGAGGTGGTCTTCGGGATGCGCACGTCCGAAGGGCGCCTGGCCAAGTTACGTGCCTGGCGCCAGATCGATCAGCAGGGTGCACTGCATCTGGACTGGATCACCTTCGACACCCCGACGCCATCGCTGGATATTGCGGCACGATGGAGCGTGACAGAGCGCGGAGAGGTGACGCACTACGTGGCGAAGGACTGTTCTCGTTGTCGTTCCAGCCCGGTGCGATGGTCCGGTGTATTTGAAGCCTGGCCCAGGCTCACCGCCTTCCCGGTGGACTACGAGTGGTGCTTGTGTGGGCAGACCCTGGAACAGGGCGATGGCAAGGTGAAGAGCGCGGCAGGCATCATTACCTATCGACTGGAGGGACGACGCCTCAAGGTCGCGACCGAAATGGGCCAGTCGTTCAAGTGCGAGCTGTGTGTCAGCGCCATCGATGCCCGTGGCCTGGAGCTGTACACCTGTATTCAGCTCAATCAGCCCGGTATCGAGCGACGCTGCCGTCCGTGCAAACCGACTCGCAAGGATGTGTCGGTCAATCTGTTGCCGGTGGCCGCCGAGCTTGCTTACTGGCGACCCTTGCTGCCGCGGGAGCCGCTGGTCGAGGTAGAGCCCATCGGCTAGGCTCGAGCCCACAAGAGACGCAAGAAAGTAGAAGGAAAAGAGATGGCAGGAGGGGCCGGTACCCGAGCAGGGTTCCGGCCCTTTTTTTATGGACGCGGGTCAGCATGGCAGCAAATGGGGCCTTGTATCCTGGCATTTTGCCGTCATGGGGTGTGTCATGAGGTATGGCGTCCGTTGTCTATTCCTGATGCTGGCCCTGTCATCAGGGGTCGCCGCGGCCACTGATGACCCCTGGACCAGCGAGATCAACGAAGGGGCGGTGGGTTCGGGCTTTGACGATCCTTTTACGGAAGATATCAACGAAGCGGCGGTAGCAAGCGGGTTCGATGATCCCTTCACTGACGACGTGAATGAAGGTGTGATCGGCTCGGACATCGATGATCCGTTTACCGACGATATCAATGAAGGCGCAGTCGGATCAGGACGCGACGATCCTTTTACCCCGAGTATCAATGAAGGCGCGGTAGGCTCGGGGTTTGATGATCCGTTTACCAATGCAATTAACGAGGGGCGGGTAGACTCGGGCGTCGGCTCCCCCTGATCGCTCGTTGGTCGTACGTAGATGCGCTGAAGGGAACAGATGACGGCCTTTGAAGCCTGTTGGCGCTACGCAAGAGGGACGCGGGTGTCGATCCTGTTGTCGTCCCAGTCGAGCTCCTCTGCAAGGCCGATCAAGCGTTCGACGGCGGGCAGACGATGGTCGGGATGCCACACCAGCATCAGGCAAAGCTCGGTCGTGAGGTCCTCAAGCCTGAAGCTCACGATATCTTCCGGTGCATCAGTCATGGCCAGGGAGGGGAGTAGCGTACACCCCATCTGGGCTGACACAAGACATCGCATCGTGGTGTTGTCACTGCACTCCTGCACAATCTTGGGCTGAAAGCCTGCGGCGTCAAAGGCACGCTGAAGCTGGTCATAGCTACTGGGCGTCGAGCCCCGCTTGAACCAGATAAAGTCCTCGTCACTGATATCGGAAAGCCGTGTTGGTGGGTGGGAGGCCAATGGAGAGTGCCTGCTGACTGCCAGCACCATATGATCCCTATACAGGCACAAACTTCTCAGCAACGGCTGACTTGGTGGATGAAAGAACATGATGCCGGCATCCAGTTCGGCCGCTAGCAGCGCTTGTTCCTGATGGCCTGACAGCATGGATTCGATCGATACATCGGTGCCTGGAAAGGTGTTCCTGAACTCGAGCAATAGATGAGTGATGTTGGATATCCATGGGTGCAGGGGGGTGAGGCCAAGTTTAAGACTGTCTCGGTGACCATGCTGGATATCGCGTGCGATTTTTTTTGCCTCGGAATACTCTGCCGTCATGCGCTTCATGGCATCATAAAAGGCTTCGCCCGAGGAGGTCAGTGCGATACCTCGATTTGAACGAAGTAATAGTGTGGCACCTACCTCCTCTTCCAGCAGTTTGAGTTGGCGCGTCAGGGCTGGCTGAGCCACCGGTATCGCTCGCGCAGCAGCCGAAATGGATTTTCTCTCGGCCACTTCAATAAAATAGGTTATCCGTTTGAAATCCATGGGCTTTCCTGGGTACGTTCGACCGGTATCGAAAAGTAGCATGGCAGCCATACAAAAACAATATTTTCCGAGGATGCCATTTTTTCCTTATAAGGTGGCGACGTTCAAGTTTTTCAAGGCTGGATATGTCCAATAATAAATTTGTTTCTTTTATTTCAAAAAATATCGATCACTTTAAAGCATTTCGTCGCTGTCTTCATATGTACCCAGAACTTGGGTTTGAAGAGCATGAGACTTCCCATCGGGTTGTCCAGGAACTGGATCGCCTGGGAGTCGAATACACGACCGGTATTGCAAAAACCGGCATCGTCGCGACCATCAGGGGAAATCGCAGGGACTCTGGACGGCGCGTAGGCCTCAGGGCCGACATGGATGCCTTGCCCATGCAGGAAATGTCGGGCGTGCCCCACGCTTCCCGCCATACTGGAAAGATGCACGCTTGTGGCCACGACGGTCATACTACCATCCTGCTCGGCGTCGCCGCCTGGCTTTCGGAGAATCGGGATTTCTCCGGGACCATTCACCTCATCTTCCAGCCCGCGGAAGAGGGATTGGGCGGCGCTACGGGCATGATCGATGACGGGCTGTTCGACAGCTTTCCTGTGGACGAAATTTTCGCTTTGCACAACTGGCCCGCTTTGCCCTCCGGCATGGTTGGAGTCCGGTCCGGACCGATCATGGCGGCGACGGATAAAATCAGAATAGTGGTACGTGGCAAAGGCGGCCATGGGGGCGTCAATCCCCACCGCGCCGTCGACCCCGTCCTGATGTCTGGCGCTCTGTTGCAAGCCTTGCACACTGTCGTGTCGCGTGATGTTGATCCTCTCGAATCCGGTGTCATCAGTCTGTGTGGCATCGAGGGCGGGTCCCTCGATGGGTTTGCCATCATTCCCGATGAGGTCAAGATCAGCGGCACGGTGAGAAGTCTCGAAGAGCATGTTCGTAGTTCCATAGAGAGCTCCATGCTGCGTATCTGTCGCGGGATTGGTCAGACGTTCGGTGGTGAAGTATCACTGGACTATGAACGCCTCTTCCCGGTGACCCGCAATGCGAAGGATTCCGCCGAACTGGTCGCGTCCTCGGTGGTGGCCCTGTGGGGCCATGACAGACTGGCTGAAGAGGTAGCGCCCAGCATGGGGGCCGAAGACTTCTCCTTTATGCTTGATCGATGCCCAGGAGCTTACTTCTTTCTCGGATCCGGCAAGGACGAGGGCTCTTTTCCGCTGCATAGTGCCTACTACGACTTCAATGACGAAATCATTCCGCTCGGGATTGAGTTGATGGTAAAGATTGCGCTCGATTCTCTTGATGACAAGGCGTGAGAGGTTTTATATGAATAACAATACAAGCACGGTTATAGAAAATAAAAAGTGGTATGAAAAAATACCGGACCCGATGGTGCTAAACTTTTTTATATTGCTGGTCTCCTATGCCATTACCTGGTTTGTGCCCTCTGGTACATTCGACAGAGTTGAGGTGAATGGCAGGGAAGCTGTCGTGCCGGGATCTTTCGAGTTGGTGAATAGTCCTGCCTTGTCGCCCATGGACATCTTCTTTGCCATTCCTCAAGGCATGGTGTCCACGGCCAGTGTTATCTTCATCGTCTTTATCGCCGGTGGGCTTTTCCGACTGCTTTCGGTGACCGGAGCCCTGGATAACGCCGTGGGGTTTCTGGTGGCGAAGATCGGAAGTGAGCGACAGACCCTGACGGTCTGGGCCATGACATTTATCTTCGGCATGCTGGGAGTGGCTGTTGGCTACGAAGGCAATATTGCGTTGATTCCCCTGGCGGTCTTCGTTGGCCTCGCCTTGAAGGGAGACCTGATCGTGGGGCTCAGCATTGCGATAGGAGGCATTGGTTTCGGTTTTGCGACGTCACCGGTCAATCCCTATACCGTCGGGGTGTCACAGGCGATTGCCGAACTTCCGCTGTTTTCGGGAATCGCCCTCAGGTCCGCCATGGGGATAGTGATTCTGTGTGTGGTGGCGCACCACACGTCACGGTATCTCAAGAAGATCCAGAGGAATCCGGAGAAGAGCCTGGTCAAAGGTATTTCCACGGCAGGCATGTCGCTGGACAAGCCCCTTGGCGAGTACCGGATGGCCAGACAGGATCTGGTGGTGGTGGCGGTCTTCCTGACGGGATTGGCGTCGATCCTTTACGGTGTCTTTTCGCTTGGATGGTACATCAACGAAATCTCCGGGGTATTTCTGGCGATCGCCGTCGTCTGCGGTGTCTTGACGCGCATGAGCGCCAGCGACATCGTCGGCCATCTGCTCAAGGGAGCTGCCTCGGTGACCTCTGGCGCTCTGATTATCGGGGTGGCCCGGGCCATCCAGATTCTGCTGGAGCAGGGGCAGGTCACGGATACCATCATTCATTATCTGGCGGTTCCTCTGTCCGACCTTCCCGTTGCGCTGTCGACCATCATCATGACGCTGGTCCACGGGCTGATAAATGTCTTCATTCCGTCGGGTAGTGGTCAGGCGGTGGCGACGATGCCCATCATGATTCCCTTGTCCGACCTCATCGGCATGACCCGTCAGACATCGATACTTGCCTTCCAGATTGGCGATGGCTTTACCAACATGGTGTCTCCCACCTCGGGGGGAACGCTCGCCATGCTGGCCTTGGCGGGTGTGCCCTATGACCGCTGGGTGCGTTATGCCCTCCCTCTGATCATCAAGTGCTTTCTGGTAAGTTGGGTGTTCCTGATGATCGCGGTCTTCATTTCCTGGGGTGCCCATTTGTAGGCTGCCATCAAAGACCGCCGAGGAGGCGTCGATCCTGCCTGCGTCTCCTCACCTTGTGGGCACTGGCTGTTCAAGCCGGTGCCCATCTCGGTTGGATGCACCGGTCGCGATATGGCCTTGGTCAGCGCATGAGTGGCAGATGGACGTAGGTGGTCGGATGTCGGGCGTTGGAGGTTCGACCACCGCAGTGGCCATGAGCCTGGCTTTGAGGGACAGCGTCTGACAAGCTTCAGCGGCTTTTCCGTCTCGACAAATCGAGACTTCTCCCATCGCTAACAAGGCCCGCCCGATGAATCCTCTCGCCACCACACCGACACCGCCGTACTACGCGGTGATCTTCACCTCCACGAGAACGCCGGGGGATGACGGCTACGGCGAGATGGCCGAGCGCATGGTCGAACTGGCGGCACAGCAGCCGGGGTTTCTGGGGGTGGAGTCGGCGCGCTCGCCGGGTGAATATGCCGCCGGCATCACGGTGTCCTACTGGTCTGACCTGGCATCGATCCGCGCCTGGAAGGCCAACCTGGATCATCGCGAGGCCCAGGCCAGGGGCCGCGAGCGCTGGTATGCAAGCTATCGCGTCAGGGTGGCACTGGTGGAGCGGGAGTATGGGCTCGACGAGACAGCGGGTATGAGCTGAGCAGCGACGCCTCTGTCATGACGCACCGCTAATATGACATGGCCAATAACAAGGCCCCGCCGGGAAAGCTCCTTGATTGCAGCCCGGCGGGGCCTTGTCGTTCTTGCGTATTGCTCTCACGCGCCACGCCACTTTCACCCGACGGGGCTGGCGTTATCGCGTCGCGTTTGCTCAGTGGTGGGCGGCGAGTCTGACAGGGGAGTCACCCTGGTCGAGGGTCGCGTCGCCGCAGGCGAGTGCGTCAACCACGGGAATGAGCTGTGTGATGACGGCTTCTACGCAATCGTCATCGTAGTGGCGGCCGCGTCGCTTCTTGAAGCCCTGCTCGTACAGTCGCATATGGTGGGACGCGCTGACGCCGGCCTTGTCCAGGCAATGCGCGGTGCAGTGCATCTGGCAGCCGTCCAGCGCCACGATCGGTCGCCCGGATTGTGCCTTGCGCACCAGCCCGGGCACGCCGCCACCAACGCCCGAGATGCAGGACATCTCGGCGATGCCGCGATGGTCGAGCGCCACGGCGACGCTGTTGGCGAGCTGGGCCACATCGGAGCAGCCAGAGCAGGCGTAGACCAGGGGAAGGGGTGAGGGGGTGGCCATGGTGGGCTCTCCTTGTCGGAACATTTTTTAGGTGTGCTATCGGTGTTCAGGTCGTCGCGCTAGCGGGCGAACTGGCTTAGCGGCAGGTAGGGATAGCGCTGGCCGGGCACCACCTGCTGGCCGGGGGGGACCTGGAGGTAGCCGTCGGCTTGTGCTGCACTCTTGAGCATATTGGAGCCCTGGTCGCCGGCGATCCTGGCCACCGGGGCAATGTCGCTGTGATCCAGGCGGACACGTAGCCACTGGGTGCGGGTGCGGTTGGCGCGGTAGGTGAAGCCTGCATGCACTGCAAAGCTCGCCAGCGGGGCGATGGTTCGTCCCTGCCGGCGATGCAGTACCGCCAGGCCCAGCAAATGCCAGGCGACCAGGGCCGCGGTGGGGTTGCCGGGAAGTCCCAGCAGCGGGGTGCCGGTGGACGGTGACTGGCCGATGTAGCCCAGGGTGAAGGGCTTGCCGGGCTTCATCGCCACGCCGCTGAGGCTGATGCCGCCAAGGCGCTCGAGACAGGGCCTGACGTGGTCTTCCTCACCCACCGAGACGCCGCCGGTACAGACGATCAGATCGGCCTGGCGGGCGGCGAAGGTCAGCGCTTCTTCCAGCGCCGTGGCGCTGTCGCTGATGTTGCCAAGGTCGACAAGCTCGGCGTTGTGATCCTGCAGCAGGGCGTGCAGCATGCCGGCGTTCGAGTTGTAGATCTGGCCCGGGGCCAGCGGCTTGCCGGGCGTGACCAGCTCCGAGCCGGTACTGATGACGGCGACGCGCACCCGACGCCGGCAGGGCACCTCGGTGATGCCCTGGGCCGCCAGCAGCGCCAGGCGGATGGCATCGAGGGGCTCACCCGGCTCGAGCAGTGCCGCTCCCTGGGTGAGCTCTTCGCCACGCCGTCGGATATGGTCTCCCAGCTGCAAGTCAGTGGGAAAGTGGATCTGGCCGGCGTCGTCGATCCGTACCCGTTCCTGGGGCACCACCACGTCGGCACCGCGGGGAATCGGTGCTCCGGTGAAGATGCGCGCACAGCCGTCGAAGGGCAGGGTGATCGGGGCGGCGCCGGCGGGCACTCGGGCCACCACGGGCAGGGCAAGCCGGTGCTTGAGGTCGGCCAGACGCAGGGCGTAGCCGTCCATGGCGCTGTTGTCGATGCCGGGGACGTCGTGCAGCGCCTTGAGCGGCGCGGCCAGGATGCGGCCACGGGCGTGGGTCGTTCTCAGCGTCTCGGTGTCCTCCAGCGGGCGGGTCAAGGCGATGACCTGCTCGCGGGCCTGCCAGGGATCGATCAGGGTGCGGCCCCTGGTCGGGGTGTCACAGCCGCAGGTCTCGCTCATGGGGTGACCTCCAGGGCTTCGTGTCGAGCCGTCATCCCGTTGACTGAAGCGACGTGGTGATCGGCGCTGCGGCTGGTGCAGCGCTGGCTGTCCTTCACCACCATGGCGACGAAGTTGCAGGGCCGGGTGCGGGCGTCGAGCTGGGCTGCAAGAATGTCGTCCCAGGCCATGGCGCAGGCCTTGGGCGAGCCGGGCATGGAGAACACCAGGGTGCGATCGATCACCCCGGCCACGGCGCGGGACTGGATGGTGGAGGTGCCGATGGCCTCGAAGGAACGCAGACGAAACAGCTCGCCGTAGCCTTCGACGACCTTGTCGAACAGTACCGTCAGTGCCTCTGGTGTGTTGTCCCGGGCGGTGAAGCCGGTGCCGCCGTTGACCAGCACCACCTGGATGTCGGAACGGATCACCCAGGCGCTGACCTGGGCGCGAACGCGATAGATGTCGTCGGGGACCAGGGCGCGCTCGGTCAGGCGGTGTCCGGCGCCGGCTAACCGGTCCGCCAGCAGGTTGCCGCTGCCGTCCTCGTCCAGGCCACGGGTATCGGACACGGTGAGGATGGCGATGTCCAGCGGGGTGAACACGGCGCACGTGGACGTATGAGACATGCAAGGACTCCGGTGGAGAGAACGTGAAGGGAGCCCGCCGGACCCTGAGGTCTGGCGGGGGTGTCAGGTGGGAGGGAAAGGGGAGTCGGCACGCGTCATTCGCTAGTGGCGCCTGGTCGGCGCTCTGTCTGTGCTCTTTCAGCGACCTGTCAGCGCATCAGGGGGCCGTCGACGTCATCGTCGGCCAGGGTGAAACCCTCGACGCCGATCTCGCTTTCCAGCGCCAGCAGGTAGTGGCGCAGGGCGACGCGGGTGGCCTGTTCGGTCAGCTCGTGGGCGACCCTGTCCTTGACCTCGGCGTAGGGCAGTGGCTGGCGCTCTAGACGGGCGTCGATGACGACCACGTGCCAACCGTAGCGTGACGGCAGCGGACGCTCGTGCAGGCCTTCGGGCAGGGGTTCCAGCGCGCGGTCGAGCTCGCTGACGGTCTGGCCGCGGCTGACCCAGCCAAGGCTCCCGCCTTCGTCCTTCGATGGGCACTGCGAAAACCGCTGAGCCATCTCGTCGAAGCGTTCGGGATGCTGCTTGAGGGTGTCGATCAGCCCTTCGGCCTTCTTGAACTGCTCGTCGCGGGCGTCCAGGTCGTCGGGGGCCGCCGCCAGCAGGATATGCCGGACCTTGAGACGAGTGGGCTCGCAGAAGCGTTCGGGGTGAGCCGCGTGAAAGCGCACGCAGGCCTCTTCATCGGGCGGGGGGACTTGCAGTTCCTGATCCAGCATCACGGCGATCGCACGTTCGTCGGGCTCGTGCAACGAGCCCGTCTCGATGCCCAGGATCTCGGCGCGCTGGCGCAAGAGTTCCTGGATGACCAGGGCGCGGGCCGCCGCCTTGGCGGCGGCCTCGCGATCCGTTGACGGATGGAACTGCATCTCCCCGGCGATGGCTTCCTCGCCGATCACGCTGTCACCAACACGAATGCTGGGAACCGTTGTGTGCGGCAGGGTTTCCACGGGGATGGTTTGCATGACATGCCTCCTCAGGCACGGCGCCGGACGATCTGGTAGCGACGGCCCAGGTAACCCAGGGGAGCGCTCCAGGCGTGAACCAGACGAGTGAACGGGAACACCAGCACGATGGTCAGACCGACCAGAATGTGCAGGTGGTAGATGAAGCCAATGCCTTCGAGGTGGGTGGCGGCGCCGCCCTGGAAGAAGACGATGGCCTGGGCCCATTCGGCGAGCTTGATCATCACGCCGCCGTCCAGGTGATGCAGGGCGGCGGGAATGGTCAGCAGGCCCAGGGTGACCTGAACCACCAGCAGCACGATGATCAGGTTGTCCATGAAGCTGGAGGACGCCTTGACCCGTGGGTCGGTGAAGCGGCGATGCAGCAGCATGGCGCCACCGATCAGACAGGCGATACCGGCAAGGCCTCCGACCAGGATGGCGAACACCTGCTTGGTGCCGGCGCTGATGAAGGGGGCGTAGACCCAATGCGGTGTCAGCAGGCCGACCAGGTGACCGAAGAAGATCACCAGGATGCCGACGTGGAACAGCGGACTGGCCAGGCGCATGCGCCTGGACGACAGCATCTGGCTCGAGCCGGTCTTCCAGGTGTACTGGCCATGGTCGAAGCGCAACAGGCTACCGATCAGAAAGACGCTGCCCGCCAGGTAGGGATAGAGGCCGAACAGCAGGGTGTGCAGGTAGTTCATGACAGACCTCCAGTGGGTCGAGAGGGCATGGCATCGGGGAGTCGAACGGTGTCGGGCTGGATACTGCCCCGACGTTCGGCGAGGCGCTTGCCCTCGGCGGAGGTCAGCGCGCAGTCCTGGTCGGATTCGGCCGAGAAACGCACGGCCTCCTCCTCCCACACGGCGTCGAGGGCGGCAGGGGTGTTGTCGGCCGGTTCTTCCTTGACCGCTTCGCGGTGGAGGTCCACCTGATTCTCGGCGCCGATCAGCGACAGCAGGGTCAGGGTCACCAGCGCCTGGTCGCACTGCTTGGTCTCCAGACGGGCGGTGATGAGTGCCAGGATATGGCTGACGTCACCGATCCAGCGGGCCACCTCGTCACCCTCGCGGGTGGAGAGGAACTCCAGCAGCAGCGGCAGGTGGTCGGGCAGCTCGCGGCTGTCGAGGGCAAAGCCGGCGTCCTCGTACTCGCCGAGCAGGTCGACCATCGCCTGGCCGCGGTCGCGGGATTCGCCGTGGACGTGCTCGAACAGCAGTAGCGAGGTGGCGCGGCCACGATCGAACTGGGCGACGTAGGCCGCCTGGACGTCCAGCAGGCGGGCATCCGCCAGGCGATCACACCAGTCGAGCAGTGCCTGCCGGGGGGCTCCCCCCGGCAGTGGCATGGCGGCGATCGCCGCCTTGACCTCGGCAAGCCCCTCGATCAGTTCCCGGTCGGGATAGTCGAGCAGCCGGGCCAGGGCGCGCAGACCCTGGGCGAGTGGATTAGTCATGCTCGACCTCCGGATGGCTGGGGTCGTACTGCTCGACGTTGACCAGGGTGGTGGTCTGCTTGCGTCCGCCGAACAGGCTGGTCTTGTCGCTGCCGCCCTGGCAGCCGTTGCCGAAGGTGAAGCCGCAGCCGCCACGCTCCGGGAAGGCCTCGCGGGCCTGCTCGCGGTGGCTGGTCGGGATGACGAAGCGGTCCTCGTAGTTGGCGATGGCCAGGTAGCGGTACATCTCTTCGACCTGGGCCTCGCTCAGCTCGACCTCGTCGAGCACGTCGTGGCGCAACTCACCGTCCACGTGCTTGCCGCGCATGTACTCGCGCATGGCCATCATGCGCTTGAGCGCGCGAACCACCGGCGCCTCGTCCCCGGCGGTGAGCATGTTGGCCAGGTACTTCACCGGGATACGCAGTGATTCGACCTTGGGCAGCACGCCGTCGGTTTCCACGTGGCCACCGTCCACTGCCGACTGGATCGGCGACAGCGGCGGCACGTACCAGACCATCGGCAGGGTGCGGTACTCCGGGTGCAGCGGCAGCGCCAGCTGCCAGTCCATGGCCATCTTGTAGACCGGGGACTCCTGGGCCGCCTTGATCACGTTGTCATCGATGCCGTCACGCTTGGCCTGGGCGATGACCTCGGGATCATTGGGGTCGAGGAAGATCTCGCACTGGCGCTTGTACAGGTCGCGCTCGTCCTGGGAGGCGGCGACCTCCTCGATGCGATCGGCGTCGTAGAGCAGCACGCCCAGGTAGCGGATGCGACCGACGCAGGTCTCGGAGCACACCGTCGGCTGGCCCGACTCGATACGCGGGTAGCAGAAGATGCACTTCTCGGACTTGCCGGACTTCCAGTTGTAGTAGATCTTCTTGTACGGACAGCCGGACACGCACATCCGCCAGCCGCGGCACTTGTCCTGGTCGATCAGGACGATGCCATCCTCTTCACGCTTGTAGATCGCACCGCTCGGGCAGCTCGCCACACAGGCCGGGTTGAGGCAGTGCTCGCACAGGCGCGGCAGGTACATCGTGAAGGTGTTTTCGAACTGGCCGTAGATGTCCGCCTGGATCTTGTCGAAGTTGGCGTCCTTGCGGCGCTTGGCGAACTCGGTGCCGAGAATCTCTTCCCAGTTCGGGCCCCACTCGATCTTCTCCATGCGCTGACCGGAGATCAGCGAACGGGGACGCGCCACCGGCTGGTGGCGGCCTTTCTTGGCCTGGTGCAGGTGCTGGTAGTCGAAGGTGAACGGCTCGTAGTAGTCGTCGATCTCCGGCAGGTCGGGGTTGGCGAAGATGTTCGCCAGCACCCGCCACTTGCCACCGATGCGCGGCTCGATGGTGCCGTCCTCGCGCCTCAGCCAGCCGCCTTTCCAGCGCGCCTGGTTCTCCCACTCCTTGGGATAGCCGATGCCCGGCTTGGTCTCGACGTTGTTGAACCAGGCGTACTCGACGCCTTCACGACTGGTCCAGACGTTCTTGCAGGTCACCGAACAGGTGTGACAGCCGATGCACTTGTCGAGGTTGAGCACCATGCCCACTTGGGAACGGATCTTCATTTCACTGCCTCCTGGGCGCTGTCCTGTCCTTCGCCGTCCAACCAGTTGACGTGCTTCATCTTGCGCACCATGACGAACTCATCACGGTTGGAGCCGGCGGTGCCGTAGTAGTTGAAGCCGTAGGAGAGCTGTCCGTAGCCGCCGATCATGTGGGTCGGCTTGGGGCAGACGCGGGTGACCGAGTTGTGAATACCGCCACGGGTACCGGTGACCTCGGAACCGGGCACGTTCACGATGCGCTCCTGGGCGTGGTACATCATCGCCATGCCGGTCTTGACCCGCTGGCTGACCACCGCGCGGGCGGCGATGGCGCCGTTGGCGTTGTACAGCTCGATCCAGTCGTTGTCCTCGACACCGATGGCGACCGCGTCCTCCTCGGACAGCCAGACGATGGGGCCGCCACGCGACAGGGTCAGCATCAACAGGTTGTCGGAGTAGGTGGAGTGGATGCCCCACTTCTGGTGCGGGGTGATCCAGTTCAGCGCGATCTCCGGGTTACCGTTGGGCCGCGGCATCGCCATGGCCTTGGTGGCCTTGGTGTCGATGGGCGGACGGTAGACCAGCAGGCTCTCGCCGAAGTCACGCATCCAGGCGTGATCCTGGTAGAACTGCTGGCGGCCGCTGACGGTACGCCAGGGGATCAGCTCGTGGACGTTGGTGTAGCCGGCGTTGTAGGACACGTGCTCGTCTTCCAGGCCAGACCAGGTCGGGCTGGAGATGATCTTGCGCGGCTGGGCCACCACGTCGCGGAAGCGGATCTTCTCCTCTTCCTTGGGAACCGCCAGATGGGTGTGGTCGCGTCCGGTGATCTTCGACAGCGCGTCCCAGGCCTTCACCGCCACCTGACCGTTGGTCTCCGGTGCCAGCGCCAGGATCATTTCGGCGGCGTCGATGGCGCTTTCGAGTCTTGGCTGACCCTTGGCCGGACCCTCGAGCTTGACGTGGTTGAGACCACGCAACAGCTCGACTTCCTTGTCGGTGTTCCAGCCGATGCCCTTGCCACCGTTGCCGATGCTCTCGAGCAGCGGACCCACCGAGGTGAAGCGCTCGTAGGTCTCGGGGTAGTTGCGCTTGACCTCGATCAGGCTCGGCATGGTCTTGCCGGGGATCGGCTCGCACTCACCGCGCTTCCAGTCGAGCACTTCGGGCTGGGCCAGCTCGCCGGGGCTGTCATGCTGCAGCGGCAAGGTGACCAGGTCGGTTTCCTCGCCCAGGTGGCCGGGGCAGACCTGGGAGAATCTCTTGGCGATGCCCTTGTAGATGTCCCAGTCGCTGCGCGCTTCCCAGGCCGGATCGGTGGCGGCGGTCAGCGGGTGGATGAAGGGGTGCATGTCCGAGGTGTTGAGGTCGTCCTTCTCGTACCAGGTCGCGGTGGGCAGCACCACGTCGGAGTACAGGCAGGTGGTCGACATGCGGAAGTCCAGGGTGGTGAACAGATCCACCTTGCCCTCGGGGGCCTCGTCGTGCCAGGTGACTTCCCGCGGCATGGCGCCGCCGGATTCGCCCAGGTCCTTGCCCTGCAGCCCATGACGGGTGCCCAGCAGGTACTTGAGCATGTACTCGTGACCCTTGCCCGAGGAGCCCAGCAGGTTGGAGCGCCACACGAACATGTTGCGCGGGAAGTTCTGGGGGTTGTCCGGGTCTTCGGCGGCGAAGCCAAGACGGCCCTGCTTGAGCTGGCTGACCACGTAGTCGGCGGTGGACATACCGGCCTCACTGGCGGGGCCTGCCAGGCGCAGCGGGTTGACCCCGAGCTGCGGCGCCGACGGCAGCCAGCCCATGCGCTCGGCGCGCACGTTGAAGTCGATCAGGCTGCCGTCGTACTTGTCGGCCTTGGCCAGCGGCGACAGCAGTTCCTTGACCTCGAGCTTCTCGTAGCGCCACTGGCTCGAGTGGTTGTAGAAGAACGAGGTGCCGTTCATGTGGCGCGGCGGACGCTGCCAGTCCAGGCCGAAGGCCAGCGGAGTCCAGCCGGTCTGTGGACGCAGCTTTTCCTGGCCCACGTAGTGGGACCAGCCGCCACCGGACTGACCGATACAGCCGCACAGCACCAGCATGTTGATCAGGCCACGGTAGTTCATGTCCATGTGGTACCAGTGGTTCATCCCGGCACCGACGATGATCATGGACCGACCCTGGGTCTTGTCGGCGTTGTGGGCGAACTCGCGGGCGATGCGGATACACTGGTTGGCGGGCACGCCGGTGATCTTTTCCTGCCACGCCGGGGTGTAGGGACGCAGCTGGTCCAGTGCGGTGGCGCCGTCGTCCTCGCCTTCGCCGCCGAGGCCACGGTCGATACCGTAGTTGGCGCACATCAGGTCGAACACGGTGACCGCCAGCACTTCCTTGCCATCGGCCAGGGTCAGCTTCTTGGCCGGCAGGCAGTGGTGCAGCACCTCGTTGCCTTCGACGTGGTCGAAGTGCTCGTGGGCGATGCCACCGAAATAGGGGAAGGCCACCTTGGCGACGCTATCGTGGGCGTCGGCCAGCGACAGTCGCAGGTCGATCTCCTGGCCGTCGGCGTCCAGTGACTCAAGGCTCCACTTGCCCTTTTCGTTGTCGCCGTTCTCGCCCCAGCGGAAGCCGATGGAACCGCGCGGCACCACCAGCTGGTCACGGGTCTCGTCCCAGGCGACGGTCTTCCACTCGGGGTTGTTGTCCTGGCCGAGCGAGGCGTCGAAGTCGGCCGCACGCAGCTGCTTGCCCGGGGCGTAGGTGCCGTCCTCGCGGGGCTCGAGGGCCACCAGGAAGGGCATGTCGGTGTAGCGCTTGACGTAGTCGGTGAAGTAGACGCTGGGCGAGGCGAGGTGGAATTCCTTCAGGATGACGTGGCCCATGGCCATGGCCAGGGCGGCGTCGGTGCCCTGCTTGGCGGACAGCCATTCGTCGGTGAGCTTCGAGACCTCGGCGTAGTCCGGGGTGATCGATACCGTCTTGGTGCCCTTGTAGCGCACCTCGGTGAAGAAGTGGGCGTCCGGGGTACGCGTCTGCGGCACGTTGGAGCCCCAGGCGATGATGTAGCCGGAGTTGTACCAGTCGGCGGATTCCGGCACGTCGGTCTGCTCGCCCCAGGTCTGGGGGGAGGCCGGCGGCAGGTCGCAGTACCAGTCATAGAACGACAGGCAGACACCACCGATCAGCGACAGGTAGCGGGCGCCGGCGGCGTAGGAGACCATCGACATGGCCGGGATCGGCGAGAAGCCGATGATGCGGTCGGGGCCGTAGGTCTTGGCGGTGTAGACGTTGGCCGCCGCGATCAGGGTCTGCGCCTCGTCCCAGTCGGCGCGGACGAAGCCGCCCATGCCGCGGGCACGCTTGTACTGATTGGCCAGGACCGGGTCCTCGACGATGGAGGCCCAGGCATCCACCGGGTCGGCGTGCTTGTCCAGCGCGCGTCGCCACAGGCTGACCAGCTCCTGGCGAATCAGCGGGTACTTGAGGCGGTTGGCACTGTACAGGTACCAGGAGTAGCTGGCGCCACGTGGGCAACCGCGGGGCTCGTGGTTGGGCAGATCGGCGCGGGTACGCGGATAGTCGGTCTGCTGGGTTTCCCAGGTGACCAGGCCATTCTTGACGTAGATCTTCCAGCTGCACGAGCCGGTGCAGTTCACCCCGTGGGTGGAGCGCACGATCTTGTCGTGCTGCCAGCGGGCGCGATAGCCGTCTTCCCAGTCACGTGTCTCTTCGCGGGTTTCGCCGTGTCCGTTGGCGAATTCCGGAGGACGTTTGGTCAGGTATCTCAGGCGATCGAGAAAATGACTCATGGAGGTCTCCTCAAAGGCCCCCCGAAGGGGGCCTGGCTAGGCGGTCCTTGCGGACTCGAATGTCACGGTCTTGACGGGAACGTCAGTGCTGGGTCTGGGCCGCACCGGCGCTTGGCTTGCGGGTGGGACCCGCATCCAGGTTCAGTTCGATCTCCGCGCCCTTGCGGCTGTAGTAGAACCAGGTCAGGGCGGTGCAGAACACGTAGAACACGATGAAGCCGATCAGTGCCGCTTCGGCACCGCCGGTCAGCGAGATCGAGGTACCGAAGGACTTCGGAATCAGGAAGGCGCCGTAGGCGGCGATGGCCGAGGTGAAGCCGATGGTGGCAGCGGATTCGCGCTCGGCGTGGACCAGCTGCTCGGCGGCGGTCAGGTTCGGCATCAGCCGCGGCACTTCCTTGCGGAAGATCGACGGGATCATCTGGAAGGTGCTGGCATTGCCGACGCCGGTGGCGAAGAACAGCAGCATGAAGGAGGCGAAGAAGCCGTAGAAGGCGATCGACATGTCCTTGTTCATCAGGAAGAACAGCACGCCGATCACGCCGCCGATCATGGTCAGGAAGGTCCAGAAGGTGACCCGGGCACCACCGAAGCGGTCGGCCAGTCCACCGGTCCAGGCACGACTCAGGGCGCCGACGAACGGGCCGAGGAAGGCGTACTGGAGGGCATCGATGGCCGGGAACTGGGTCTTGGTCAACAGCGGGAAGCCGGCGGAGAAGCCGATGAAGCTGCCAAAGGTGCCGGTGTAGAGGATGCACATCAGCCAGTTGTGCTTGCGCTTGAAGATGACCGACTGCTCCTTGAAGGAGGACTTGGCGCTGGCGATGTCATTCATGCCGAACCAGGCGGCGACGGTGGCGATGACGATGAACGGCACCCACACGAAGCCGGCGTTCTGCAGCCACAGAAGATCAGTGTCGGACATCGGCTGGCCACTGCCGGTGAACATCACGAAGCTGCCGGTGGAGATGACCACGGGCACCAGGAACTGCATCACCGACACGCCGAGGTTGCCGAGGCCGGCGTTCATGGCCAGGGCCTTGCCCTTCTCACGCTTGGGATAGAAGAAGGCGATGTTGGCCATGGAGGACGCAAAGTTGCCGCCACCGAAGCCACACAGCAGGGCGATGATCGCCATCACCAGGTAGGGCGTTTCGGGATTCTGGACGGCGAAGCCGATCCACAGGGCAGGTAGCAGCAGCGAGGCGGTGGAAATCGCGGTGAAGCGACGGCCGCCGAAGATCGGTACGGTAAAGCTGTAGAAGATCCGCAGGGTGGCACCGGAAAGACCCGGCAGGGCCGCCAGCCAGAACAGCTGGTTCGGGCTGTACTCGAAGCCTACCTGGGGAAGCTTGGCCACGACCATGGACCACACCATCCAGATGCAGAAGGCCAGCAGCAGACAGGGGATGGAGATCCACAGGTTACGCGTGGCGATCTTGCGACCGGTGGACTGCCAGAAGGACTCGTCCTCGGGGCGCCAGTCCTCGAGCACGAAACGGCTCGGGGTGGACAGCTCGGGCAGGTCGGTGGACTCGCAGCGATCGCGGGCCTCGATACGCTCGGCCTTGCGGATGGCGAAGTGCATCCACATGAGCGCGGCGGCAACCACGACGAACATCAGCATGAAGCAGCTCTGCCAGATGCCGATGACATCGTTGAGCATGCCGAAGGTCAGCGGCAGGAAGAAGCCGCCGAGGCCACCGACCATGCCGACGGCGCCACCGACCAGGCCGACGCTCTTGGGATAGTAGACCGGGATGTGCTTGTACACGGCGGCCTTGCCCAGCGACATGAAGAAGCCCAGCACCATGGTCAACAGGATGAAGCCGACCAGCGGCATGGCGAAGGTGAACTCGACCGGACCACGGACGCCATCGACGACGTACTGGGTGGGCGGATAGCTCAGCAGGAAGGTGCAGATGACCGAGGCCAGGAAGGTCCAGTACATCACGCGACGGGCGCCGTAGCGGTCGGACATCCAACCGCCGAGAATACGGAACAGCGAGGCCGGGATGGTGTACAGCGCCGCCACGATACCCGCCGCTGACAGGCTCAGGCCGTAGACCTCGATCAGGTAGTGGGGCAGCCAAAGGGCGAGGGCGACGAAGCCACCGAAGACGAAGAAGTAGTAGAGCGAGAAGCGCCACACGCGCAGGTCGGCCAGGGGCGCGAACTGCTCGGACAGCGGCAGGCGCACGGCATTGCGCGACTGATTCTGGGGGTCTTCCTTGGCCAGCAGGATAAAGGCCACGCCCATGATCGCCATGATGGTGGCGTAGACCAGGGCGGTGCTTTTCCAGCCCATTGCCATCAGCAGGAAGGGCGCGCCGAAGTTGGTGACGGCGGCACCGACGTTACCGGCCCCGAAGATGCCCAGCGCCGTACCCTGGCGTTCCTTCTCGAACCAGGCCGAGGTGTAGGCCACGCCGACGATGAAGGAGCCACCGGCAAGGCCGATACCCAGTGCGCCGACCAGCAGCATCACGTAGCTGTTGGCGAAGGTCAGCAGGTAGACACAGGTAGCGGTGACCAGCATGAGCAGACCGAAGACCCAGCGGCCCCCGAAGCGGTCAGTCAGTACACCGAGAAAGAGTCGGCTGATCGAACCCGTCAGCACGGGAGTGGCCATCAGCAGGCCAAGTTGGGTGTCGGAGAGCGCGAAGTCCTCCTTGATCTGGATACCGAGAATCGAGAACAGGGTCCAGACGGCGAAGCAGAGAGTGAAGGCGAGTGTGGATAGGCCTAGCGCTCTGTTCTGCTGACGCCGGGGTACGGTGTCATGTTGGAGCATGTGCTTTCCTCTTTAGGGGTGCCGGTTCGGCCCCTAAACCTTGCTACAATGTATCTGTATGGCACTTGATTGTGGTCAAGAGAATTGCGTGCTATATCCAGCGCATTTGCTTAATTACCTCCATGGAGGTATCCGGGTGTTTTTGAGGTGTTCGTCACGTATTATCTGCCCTCTCAGATGGATGCGACATTCCGGAAATTTCTAGATGATGAAACCCTTGATCTGGGTCAAAAAGGGAAGGTGTAGTAGATGAACGGCGCCTTTTACCTGCGCCGATCACTGATGCTGCGCATGCTGGTCGCCATGGCGGCGATATCCTGTCTGGCCCTGGTCAGCCTGCTGGGCTCCATCGTCATCGCAAAGAGCGCGGGAGGTTACGCCGACGCCATCAACCAGGCGGGCTCGCTGCGAATGCAGGCCTATCGACTGCTGGCGACGTCGGAGTTGCTGCCGGCGGATCATCCCAGGCGACGCTGGCAGCACGAACAGATGGAGGCCACGCTGGCTGCCGGCGCGATCATCGCGCTGATTCCGGTGGACGCCGATGATCCGCTCAGAGAGGCCTACGACAGGGTGGTGGAGTGCTGGCACGAAACCCTGCGTCCCAACACGGTGGATTTCGAAGGTGGTGACGTCTTTCGGCTGGATGACAAGGTCGCCGAGTTCGTCGACAAGGTCGATATTCTGGTGGGAAGGCTTCAAGAATATGCCGAGTCAAAGGTCGTATTTCTTGAGGTTTTTCAGGGGGCATCACTCGCCGTTCTCGTGATATTTATGGTGATGGTTGTCTATCGAATAGTCTGCGGTGTCATGCCGCCATTTCGTGACCTTATTCGTGTTGTAAATGGCGTAATGGTCGGTGACTTTTCGGGGAGAACCATCTACCGAGGTAACGACGAGTTAGGCTTGTTATCCAGAACAATCAACAAGATGAATGCCAGCCTGTCGGAAATGTACGGTCAGCTGGAAAAGCGTGTCGCGGCGAAGACCCATGAACTGAAGCGCAGCAATGATGCGTTGCGTATGCTTTATCTGACCGCGCGGCGTCTCAATGGGGTCACTCCGCTGACCCGGGAAGAGCTCGAGGAAGTGTTGCGCCAGCTGGAGGCGGTGACCGACGAAGGCCCCTTCGAGCTGCGCCTGTCCATGGGAGGCAATGGCAAGGATATTGTCAGACTCAGCTCTCGCCCCGGCGCGGAAAGCGCTTTCGTTCAGGAACCATCGCGCGGGCGTGAAATATCAGACAAGGCGGCTGCCGGACTGTATGCCAACGGCAATGAATACGCGGTCAGGGTGCGCGAAGCGGGTCGGGATTTTGGCGAGTTGCGTGTCCATCAGCCTCCCGGCCATATGCTGGCCCAGTGGAAGATCGAGCTGGTGGAGACGGTGGCCGGGCTGATTGCCGCGGCCTTGTCGCTGTCCGAGAAGGCCGACGAACAGCGTCGGCTGGCGCTGATGGATGAGCGCGCGGTGATTGCGCGAGAGCTTCACGACTCGCTGGCGCAGTCGCTGTCCTACCTGAAGATCCAGGTCACCCGTCTACAGATGCAGCTCGATCAGCAACGCCACGAGCAGGTGGCGCAGGTGGTCGCGGAACTCCGGCACGGTCTCAATTCGTCCTACCGCCAGCTCAGGGAGCTGCTCAACACCTTTCGTCTGCGCATCCATGAGTCGGGTCTGGAAGCGGCGTTGGAGGAAACGGTGCTGGAGTACTCCAAGCGGGGCGACTTCGAGCTGACCCTGAAAGGCCAGTGGAGCGGGCTGTCGCTGACCCCCAATGAGGAAATTCATGTGCTGCAGATCGTGCGCGAGTCACTGTCCAACGTGGCCCGCCATGCACGTGCTCGGCACTGCACCATCAGCCTCGCCGTCGACGACACGGGGCACTATCAACTTTCGGTCACGGACGACGGTGTAGGCATCGGACCGCAATCCGATCCTTCCATGTCCCACGGGATGGCGATCATGGAAGAGCGGGCACGAAGCCTGAGTGGAAAGCTCACGGTCAGGGGCATCAAGCCCTGCGGCACCGTGGTGACCGTCCGCTTTCTGCCGCGTCTGTTGGCGCAGTTACCTGTGGCGTCCGAGTGATGGGCTTTCACGGGCGCGAGGTCGCGACGACGTGGCCTGCTGAACGTGTTGCCCGGCAGCGGGTCGGGTGAAACCACTCTGGAGATAGCACTATGAGCATGCTTCGATTGATGATCGTGGACGATCACCCCCTGTTCCGGCGTGGGGTGCGTCAACTGGTGGACATGGATCCTAGTCTGGTGGTGGTCGGTGAAGCCTCGGATGGCGCCGAGGCGGTGCGCAAGGCCGTCGATCTGCAACCCAACCTGATCCTGCTCGACCTCAACATGCAGCCCATCGACGGCATCGAGGTGCTCAGGCGGATGCGTGATGCCCGGGTCAAGAGCCGCATCGTGATCCTGACCGTGTCCGACTCCGACGATGACGTGGTGCGCGCGCTCAAGGAAGGCGCCGATGGCTACCTGCTCAAGGACATGGACCCCGAGGAGGTGCTGCGGTTGATTCGCGAGGCGGCCCAGGGTCAGGTGGTACTGGGGCCACAGATGGCGTCGCTGCTGGCCAGCGTGGTCAAGGGCGAGCTGCCGGCAGGGGGCGACGACGGCATGTCGTGCCTGACCGCTCGAGAGAGGGACATCCTGCGGACCCTGGCTCGCGGCCTGTCCAACAAGATGATCGCCCGTGAGCTGGATATCGCCGAGGGCACCGTCAAGGTCCACGTCAAGCATCTGTTCAAGAAGCTGGATCTTCGCTCACGGGTGGAAGCAGCGGTGTGGGCCACCAAGCATGGCCTGGGCTAGGGCTTGTCTGAAAAGTGCCTGCGCTCGGTAATACGGCGTTAAAAATCGGCTGGTGCGCCAGCCCGGTCAAAATGCTCATTTACACCCCGTAAACTGCGCTTTCTCACCGATTTTTGCCTTGTCTAACCTTCGCTCGTCGACTTTTCGGACTGCGCCTAGGGCTTTTGCGAAACCTGCCTACGCTCGTCGACTTTTCGGACAGAGCCCAGGGCTTGCAGAAACAGGCTTGCAGGAACCGTGACTCCTCACGATAGCGCCGGGGGGGCGTCCGGATACGACAACGCCCGGGACAGGCCCGGGCGTCGTTTGCTGGCTGGCACAGCCCGCTGGCAGGGCGTCAGTCGTTGACGGCGGCCACCGCCTTGGCCAGGTACGGCAGGTTCTCCTGGGAGAAGCCGGCGACGTTGGCGCGGCCCGAGCGCACCATGTAGATGCCGTACTCGTCGCGCAGGCGGTCCACCTGTTCCGGCGTCAGGCCGGTGTAGGAGAACATGCCACGCTGCTCGGCGATGTGGGCGTACTTCTGGTCCAGCCCGTAGGGCTTCAAGGCCTCGACGAAGTCACGACGCAGGGTGTTGATGCGATCGCGCATTTCGGTGAGTTCCTCGCGCCACACCGCGGCGAGTTCCGCCGAGTTGAGGATCTCTGCCACGATGCTGCCGCCGTGGGCCGGCGGGTTGGAGTAGTTCTCACGGGCGACGATGGCGATCTGCGAGCGGACGTTCTCCATCTCCTCGCTGTTCTTCGCCACCACGATCAGGGCGCCGGTACGCTCGTTGTAGATGCCGAAGTTCTTCGAGCAGGAGCTGGTGATCAGCACGTTGTCGAGGTTCTCGGCCAGCAGGCGAACGGCGTAGGCGTCCTCGTCGAGGCCCTCGGCGAAGCCCTGGTAGGCGAAGTCGACCAGCGGCAGCAGGTCGCGCTGCTGGATCACTTCGAGTACCTGTTGCCACTGCTGGTGGTTCAGGTCGAAGCCGGTGGGGTTATGGCAGCAGGCGTGCAGCACCACCACGTCGCCCTGGGGGATCTGCTTGAGGGCTTCCAGCATGCCGTCGAAGTCGAGACGGTTGTCGGCGTCGACGTAGGGATACTTGTGCAGTTCGATGCCGGCGGCGGTGAAGATGCCGTGGTGGTTCGGCCAGGTCGGGTCGCTGACCCAGATGCCCTTGCCTGGCAGTTGGGTCGCGACGAAGTCCGCCGCCAGGCGCAGGGCGCCGGTACCACCGGGGGACTGGGTGACGCTGGCGCGGCCGGCCTCGAGCACGGGGGAGTCCTGGCCCAGCACCATCGGCAGCACCACGGCACCGTACTGGGCGGCGCCGTGTGAGCCGATGTAGGTCTTGGTGGTCTCGTTGTTGAGCAGCAGGGCTTCGGCCTCCTTGACCGCACGCATCACCGGAGTGTTGCCCTTTGCATCGCGGTAGACGCCGACGCCAAGATCGACCTTCTGGGGATTGGTGTCCTTCTTGAAGGCCTCGATGAGCCCGAGGATGGCATCCCCGGGAACCCGCTCAATCTTCTCGAACATTTTAGCTTGCTACCTCGTCGGTTCTGGCCGCTAGGATGAAATCGTTCTTGTGCAGGCCCTTCATCTCGTGGGACCACCAGGTCACGGTGACCTTGCCCCACTCGGTCAACAGGGCCGGGTGATGGCCGGCTTCCTCGGCGATCTCGCCGACGCTGTTGGTAAAGGCAAGGGCCTGCCGAAAGTTGCGGAACTTGTAGCTCCGCTCCAGTTGCATGATGCCATCGCGCTCGACGATCCGCCACTCGGGGATCTGCGCGTGCCACTGTTCGATCTCGTCCTCGGTGGCGTGGGGTGCGTCCCAGCTGCAGGCTTCGCAGGACTGCTCGGTGAGGGTCTGGGTGGTGTCGTTCATGCTGTCTCCTGGTGGTGTCGGTGAGCGAGTGTGGATGTTCAGGCGTGTTCGCTGCGTCGGTCGTTGTCGGCACCGTCGGGGGCGATCGGGACGTTCTCGCCAGTCTCGCCGGGCGTTGGCTTGGGCTTGACCGTTGAATTGGGCTTGGGCGGAAAGCGCGGTTCGAATAACCCCAGCGCCTTGGCTTCCTCGACCAGTGCCATCAGGTCGCGCCGGGACAGTTCCTGAAGCCTGTCGAGGCTGTCCAGAACGTAGTAAAGGGGCTGCAGGATGTCGATGCGATAGGGGGTGCGCAGGGCGTCGAGGGCGTCGAAGGGCGCATGTGCAGGGGTATCGGACAGGGCGTGCAGGGTCTCCTTGGGTGAGGAGATGATACCGCCGCCATAGATGCGCCGGCCTTGTGGGGTGTCCACCAGGCCGAATTCCACGGTCATCCAGTAGAGCCTGGCCAGGTAGACCCGGTCCTTGGGTTCGGCGGCAAGGCCGATGCGGCCGTAGGTGGCGGTGAACTCGGCGAAGGCCTCGTTGGTCAGCATCGGGCAGTGGCCGAAGATCTCGTGGAAGATGTCCGGTTCCTTGAGGTAGTCCAGCTCCTCGGGGGTACGGATGAAGGTCGCCACGGGAAAACGACGGTTGGCCAGCAGTTCAAAGAAGGTGTCGAAGGGAATCAGCGCCGGTACCTGGGCGGTCTGCCAGCCGGTGGCTTGCTGGAGCACCCGATCGACGTCGCCCAGTTGCGGAATACGATCGCTGGGCAGGCCGAGGCGCTCGAGGCCGTCCAGATACTGCTGGCATACGCGCCCTTCGATCAACGTCAACTGGCGCTCCATCAGCGTCTGCCAGGTTCGGTTCTCGACCTCGCTCCAATGGATGATGCCGTCGGCATCCGGCTCACGGGCCTGATAGGCGGTGCCCTTGGTGGACGGGGTGGACGAAGAAGGTGCGTGCATGGTGTCTCCCGGCGATTGTCGACTGTTGTGGTATCGAGACTGAGTCGAGTCTAGGCATGGGGGCTTTCCTCTCGCAGCCACGCATTCGGGGGACAGGTGCCATGTTGTCGGCTTTTTCTGTAACAAAATCTTTACGCAAGGCGCTCGAGATGGTGTCTATCGACCAAAGATGCAGGACGCGCTCCTCTGTCTTCGATAGGCTGTAACGAAATCTTGACATACGAGTCAGACCAGCCTGACGGAAACTTCAGATGGTGTGACCCTTTTGCGGAGCCATTCCCTTCATGCGCCTGAGAGTTCACTGCCAGAATCGTGTCGGCATCCTTCGCGACATAGTGGCCCTGCTGGCCGACTATGGGGTCAACGTGGCCCGGGGCGAGGTGGGCGGAGAGCACGGCAACGCCATCTATCTGCACGTGCCGCAACTGTTGCACGCCCAGCTGGCGACGCTGAAGCCCAGTCTTGAGCAGGTGTCCGGAGTATTCGGGGTGCGCCGGGTCAGCCTGATGCCCAGCGAGCGCCACCAGCTCGAGCTGGAGGCGCTGCTGTCGTCACTCTCCGACCCGGTGATGTCCATCGACATGGAGGGGCACCTGGTGGCGGCCAACCGGGCGGCGAGCCAGTTGCTCGGCGTGCGCGTCGACGAGGTGCCCGGGCTGTCGCTGAATCGCTACCTGCCGGAGCTCGACCTGCCGGAAGTGATTCGTCGCAACAATGCTCGGGTCAACGGCCTCAGGATCCGGCTCAAGGATGCCACCTACCTGGCCGATATCGCGCCGCTGCATCGCGAACACCACGACGACGTGGCCTCGCTGGCCGGTGCCGTGGTCACGCTGCATAGCGCCGATCGTATCGGCGAGCGTATCTATCAGGTGCAGCGCCAGGAGATGCGCGGCTTCGAGGCCATGTTCGCGGCCAGCCCCCGACTCGCCTCCCTGATCCACGAGGCGCGGCGCATGGCGCCGCTGGACGCGCCGCTGTTGATCTTTGGTGAGACCGGCACCGGCAAGGAGGTGCTGGCGCGGGCCTGTCACCTGGCCAGCCAGCGCGGTCAGGCGCCGTTCATGGCGCTGAACTGCGCCGGCCTGCCGGAGTCCATGGCCGAGACCGAACTGTTTGGCTATGCCCCGGGCGCCTTCGATGGCGCTCGCCCCGAGGGCAAGCTGGGTCTGCTGGAGCTGACCGCCGGTGGCACCATCTTCCTCGATGAGGTCGGCGAGATGAGCCCGCGGCTGCAGGCCAAGCTGTTGCGCTTTCTGCAGGACGGTGGCTTTCGCCGGGTCGGCGCCGATGACGAGACCTACCTGGACGTGCGGGTGATCTGTGCCACCCAGCAGGATCTGCTGGCCCTGTGCGGCCAGGGGCTGTTTCGTCAGGACCTCTATCATCGCCTCAACGTGCTGTCGTTGAGCGTTCCGCCGCTGAGGGATTGCCTGGATGGCATCGAGGCCCTGGCCGGGCACTTTGTCGACCGAGCCGCGCGCCAGATCGGCTGCGCGCTGCCTGCGCTTTCCCCCGCGGCACTGGCGCGCATGGCCAGCTATCACTGGCCCGGCAATGTGCGGCAACTCGAGAACGTGCTGTTCCAGGCGGTGTCGCTGTGCGAGACCGGGCTCATCGAGCCGGCCCATCTGCGGCTGCCGGCCTCGGGGGCGCCGGCGGGTCTTGCCGGTATCGACCTGGACGGCTCGCTCAACGACATCCTGGGCGAGGTTGAGCGGCGCGTATTGGCCTCGCTGTACCCCCAGCATCCGTCCAGTCGCCAGTTGGCGCGGCGCCTTGGCGTATCCCACACCACCATCGCCAACAAGCTGAATCGCTATGGCATCACCGGCAGCGAAGGCTGACGGTGAGTGTGAGAGTGAAAGTGAGACTGAGACTGAGGGGGCTAGAGGCACCGACGAGGCATCGAGGCCCACTGCTCACGGTTGAATAGCTGGCGTTCGAATAGCTCGCGGTCGCAAGGCTAGCCTTCGAATAGTGGTGCGAGGGCTTGCCTGACGTCGGTATAGCGGGCGCTTTCCTGGCTGGCGAATCCCGGCAGGCGTCGCGCCTTGGCCTGGCTCAGGCGCGGGCTGATGACGCCGCACAGGAAGCGGGTAGCAAGCTCAAGGTCCAGCGGCTTGCCTGGCTCGACACTTTCCAGTGCCTGTGCCAGGCCCGTTAGCCAGGCTCGCAGTTCGCCCTCGTCGGGGAGTGCCGGAGCCGGGGCGGGCGGCAGGCTGGCGGTCTCGCCGCGACAGGCCGAACAGTGGCCACAGCGTCGGGGGGCATTGGGGTCACCGAACCAGTCGACGAGTCGCGCGCTGATGCAGTCGTCGGCCTCGAACAGCGCCAGCATGGCATCGAGTCGCTCGAGTTCGACCCCCGCACGCTCGACGAACTGCTGATGCAGCTCGGGGGCCAGCCGTCCGGGGTCCACGGCCGCGAGTTTGTGGTAGACCTCGGTCATCTGCTTGCTTTCCAGGCGCATCAGCCCCTGTTCCGCCAGGTAGTCGAGCGCCTTGAGCACCCGCGAGCGGGAGGTGTCGAGGCCGCGTTCCTGGCCCAGCTGGTCGAGGCGTTCGAAGTCCAGCCGATACCAGGTACGGGCCTTGTGCGAGGCATCGAGCAGTGCGCCGAGAAAGGCGCCGCGCTCGCCGGGGAAGCGGTCGAGCAGGGCGTCGGGTTCGATCGCCAGGCTGAAGCGATACTCGGCGAAGTAGCTGTGGCTGGCGCGCACCACGCCGGCCAGTTCCAGCTTGACCAGCAGCGTCTTCAGCGGCAGCTCGCGGATGTCCGAGAGGCGTGACAGGGCGTTGAGCGACAGCTCCCAGCTATCGGAGGCATCCGCCAGGTCGGTCAATACCGCCTCGATGCCCGACAGCGGTGGTACGTCACCATGGATAAAGTTCTCGAGCACCGGCAGGTGTTCACGTCCGGCCAGCATCAGGCACTCCGACGGCTTGCCGTCGCGCCCGGCGCGTCCGATCTCCTGGCTGTAGTTCTCGATGGACTTGGGCAGGTCGAAGTGCACCACCTGGCGGATATCGGCCTTGTCGATGCCCATGCCGAAGGCGATGGTGGCGACGATGCCGGGCAGGCGTCCGCTCATGAAGTCCGCCTGCAGTCGCTGGCGGGTCTCACTGTCGAGCCCGGCGTGGTAGGCGGCGACCTCGAGCCCGGCAGCCTTGAGGTAGGCCGCCAGGCGTTCGGCGCTTTGCTGCAGGGTGACGTAGACAATGGTGCCGCCGTTGCCGAGTCTTGGCGCCAGCCAACTGGCCAGATGGCGAGCCCTGTTGTCGGCGGGCAGCGGGGTGACGGCAAGGTCCAGATTGGCGCGGTAGAAGCCGGTGGTGATGACATCGTCAGGCGCGATATCGAAGCCTCGACGCATGTCATCGATGACCTTGGGCGTGGCGGTGGCGGTCAGCAGCAGCACCTGGTCGATGCCGAACTCCCGGCGATAGTCGGGCAGTTTCTGGTAGTCCGGGCGAAAGTTATGTCCCCATTCCGACAGGCAGTGGGCCTCGTCGATCACCATCAACGAGACCCGCACGTCGCGCAGAAAGGCGCGAAAGCGTTCATTGCGCAGGCGCTCGACCGATACCATCAGGACCTTGAGCTGGCCGTTGCGGGCCGCTGCCATGACCTCCCGAGCCTGATCGCGATCCTGACTCGAATCGATGCTGGCGGCGGCGATGCCGCGCGAGGTCAGCGTCGCCAGCTGGTCCTGCATCAGCGCCAGTAGAGGGGATACCACCAGGGTGAGGTAGGGCAGGTGCAATGCCGGCAGCTGATAGCACAGCGACTTGCCCGAGCCGGTCGGGAAGATCGCCGCTGCGCTGCGGCCTTCTGCGATGGCGTTGATGGTCTCCCGCTGTCCTGGCCTGAAGTGGCGGTGGCCGAAGACGTTCTCGAGGGTCTGGTCGATGGTGGTGGACATGCTGGCTCCCTGATGGCGGGCCCTGTGACAGCGGCAGGATCGGGGGCAAGGGTACCCAAAACAGTCACCGGCATGAAGCGACGACGTGCCAGCTCAGGTGGCGGTGTCAGGATGATCCCTGGGGCAACCAGCGCTGGATCACGCGATCGCGGCCCTGCTGCTTGGCTTCCATCAGGTTGGTGTGGACCTGCTGCATCAGTTGCGCGCTGCTCAAGCCGCGAACAAAGTCAGAGACACCGATACTGACGGTGACCTTGTGGCGACCGATGCCGAAGTCCTGACGAGAGATGCTCTCGCGCAGGCGCTCCGCCAGCTCGCGCGCTCTGCCAGCGGGTGTCATCGGCAGCAGCAGGGCGAATTCGTCGCTGCCCATGCGTGCCAGCATGTCCTCCTGGCGCAACTGGCTGGATGCCAGGGCGGCGATCTGACAGAGCACCCGATCACCGAGTCCGCGCCCCCAGGTGTCGTTGATCAGGGCAAAGTGGTCCAGGTCGATCAGCAACAGCGATAGCGGCGTGCCATGGCGGTTGGACATGGAGGCGATCTTGTCGATGTGTCCCATCATCGAACGTCGGTTGGTCAGCCCGGTGAGTTCGTCGGTGCCGGACAGGTAGCGAAGACGTTGCTCTTCGGCGACCTGATCCTCGATGTCCACCAGCAGGCCGTGCCACAGGATGCCTTCGTCCGAGCGCTCCGGCAGTGCCTCCAGCGAATACCAGTGCGGGGTGAGTTCGCCGATCGGCAGGCGCAGTCGCGTGGATACCGGCGACAGCCAGTGCGCAGAGTGTTCGATGGCCCGGATGAATTCACCGTAGGCGTCACCCAGCAGATCGCCGAGCCGCTGACGCACGTCGTTGATCGACAGCAGTGGCTCAAGGCGAGCCGTCATCGGGTCTTCACCGGTCAGGGCGGGAAGCTGCAGGCGGCCGCGAGCGTCTCGCTTCAGGGTGAACAGCACCCCCGGGACACGCTTGAGGCAGGCAAGACTCGCGCTTTCATTGCAGGTCGGGGAGGGTGACGGCGGGTCACGATCTTCCATAGCAGGCAGTCCTTGGCCACGGGATGGCGGGTCAACCCGAGGTATCGGGCCTTTACCACCATCTTAAAGGCAGGGCATTGCGGGTATATCAGTCCAAGGGACTAAGAAATATCAGACAAAACTCTGCATTTGTGGATTGCGCCATAGGAAGGAAAGGCTTGAACGTTCTCGCCAGGCCGCTGATAGCGGGCGTTGTGGCCGTGCAGCCGGGAGTTGATCGATCGGCAGACATCGGCGTGAGGGCTTGATCAAGGATATGCCGCAGCGAGAGTGACTAGGCAGGTTCCCGTCATGATTCACCGAAAGCGCGCGCATTTCCGGCAACTTCGCGGTCACCGGGGTGCGTCATAGCGAAGCTCTCGCCCCCTGGAAAAGACTACCTGCCACAGTTGCAAGTAGCGGGCACGGAAGGCTCCGGCACAGATCGCCAGGTAGTAGCGCAGCATCCGATAGGTGCGTTCATTGCAGTGCCGTGTGTTGTAGTGACGTGCAATGTCATGCCAGCAGGCGTCAAGGTTGGCCAGCCACGCCAGCAGGGTGGGATCGTAGTCGGAGCCGAAGTTCTGCCAGTCTTCCACCATCAACATCTCCTCGCTGTGCTGGCAGATCTGGCGGGCGGACGGCAACACGCCGTTGGGAAAGATGTAGCGATGGATCCAGGGGTCTGCGGTGATGCGAGAAGTATTGGAGCCAATGGTATGCAGCAGGAAGAGCCCGTCATCCGGCAGCAGGTCGGCCACCGTCCGAAAGAAGGTCGTGTAGTTGCGCTGTCCTACGTGTTCGAACATGCCGATCGAGGCGATCCGGTCGTACTGGCCTTGCAGGTCGCGGTAGTCGGCCAACTGGATATTGACGGGCAAGCCCTGGCAGCGCTCTCTGGCCAGTGCCACCTGCTCCCGGGAAATGGTGATACCGGTCACGCTGACGCCGTAGTGACGTGCGGCGTGCTGGGCCAGGCTGCCCCAGCCGCAGCCGATGTCGAGAAGGTGCATGCCAGGGCGCAGCGCCAGCTTTCGACAGACCAGGTCGAGCTTGGCGAGCTGGGCCTGATGCAGCGTCGTTGCCTGGCGCCAGTAGCCACAGGAGTAGCACATGGTGTCGTCCAGCATATACCGAAACAGGTCGTTGCCGAGGTCGTAGTGAACCTCGCCGACCTGATAGGCTCGGGCGCGACTCTGGAGGTTGAAGAAGCCCGCCTGCAGGCGATAGAAGAGGTGGCTTGTGGCGCTACGCGAGCGTTGGCCCAGACCGTGGCGCAGTAGCCGATGGGCAAGCTGGTCGATACGCCGCGCCTCCCACCAGCCATCCATGTAGGCTTCCCCGAGCCCCAGCGTGCCCTGGTGCAGGATGCGGGCGAACAGATCGGGATGATAGATTTGGATATCGTGGGGTTCAGGTCCGTTGAGGCGAATGCCCGAGCCCTCGAGCAACTGCTCGATGATCCGCCGAGGGCGATTGTTCGGCAGTGCGATGGGATGGGGGCGGGCGTCGCTGGTCATGTGGCCTCCTGGTGTCCGTGCAGGCGGCATGTCCGGGGAAACGAGAAGCGGGCAGGAGAGTCGCCCGCTCCGAAGTGAGGCCAGGACCGCCACCTCGGCAGGGGCCTGAATCACCTTCGGCTATCTTTATTGTTGCAAAACAGCATAGTTCAGCTGGCATGCCTTTCCAGCGAAGAACGCGGGCGGGTTGGCACAGAATCAAGGAGGCTTAAGTTATGCACGTTATCGTCGATCTTTGCGTGGTCCCCCTGGGTGTGGGCGTTTCGGTCTCCGACCACGTGGCCGCTTGCCAGCGGGAGATCCAGGCGTCCGGTCTCAGCCACCAGATGCACGCCTATGGCACCAATATCGAAGGCCCCTGGGATGAGGTCATGGCGGTGGTCAAGCGCTGCCATGAGGTGGTGCACGAGATGGGGGCGCCACGCATCACCACCACCTTGAAACTCGGTACCCGGACCGACCGCGATCAGACCATGGCAGACAAGGTCGAGAGCGTGGCACGACGCCTGGGTGACTGACGGCTCACTTCGAGAGCGCATTTCACCGCCTGCCCCGTCCTCGCGACGCTGATCGCTGCATGAGACGGGGCGCGTACCTTGCCGGGCCCAGTCAGTCCGCAGGTGGCAACAGATGGTGACCGGCCTGGTCGGCCAGGTGGCGGCCGAGTCGCTCCAGCGGCTCGCCGCCGTGGCGCCAGTAGTGCCAGTACAGCGGTACGTCCAGATGCCAGCCCGGCACAACGTCCTCAAGCTCCCCCGTCGAGAGCTCCCGATACGCCTGGATTTCGGGAATGAGCCCGAAGCCGAGGCCCGCGTGGGCCAGGTGCAGAAATCCCTCGACGCTGGCGCAGCGGTGGTGCGGGAAGGGGCCGTTGACGCCATGGGCCGCCATGAAGCGGTGTTGCAGTTGATCGTTGGGCCCGAAGATGATGGCCGGCGCCTGGGCTAGAGAACCGGCGTCCGCGCCCTGGGGGCAGTGTCGGGCCATGAAGTCGGGACTCGCCAGTGCGCGGTAGCGCATCACGCCCAGGGCGATGACCCTGGCGCCCTGGACCGGCATGTCGCTGGCGCACAGGCACGCAGCCACTTCGCCCAGGCGCATGCGTTCAAGTCCGACCTCCTGATCCTCGATGACCAGATCCAGGGTAATCGACTGATGCTTGAGGTAGCCGGCGATGGCGCCCGGCCACCAGGTGGCGAGGCTATCGGCATTGATGGCGATACGTAGCTGACGGTGGCCCAGTGCCAGCTGCGGTGCATCCTGGATCAACTCGCCCTCCAGCAGTTGTACCTGCTGGACGTGGTTCAACAGCCGTTGACCCAGTTCGGTCGGTGTCGGCGGGGAGCCCCTCACCAGCACCGGCTGTCCCAGGCGAGCCTCCAGCAGCTTGATGCGCTGGGATACCGCCGATTGGGTCAGCCCCAGCGCGCGGGCCGCGCGCTCGAAGCCCTGGTGGGTCAGCACGGCGGCCAGTGCATCGAGCAGTTTGTAGTCCAGCATGGGCGTCTATCCATGTCCTTGAGTATAAGAAATGGTAATGAGGCAGTGGGAGAAGTGATTTCTCTTATTTACCAGCTTGCCCTAGTCTCTGCCACATCCAGCAGCGCGCAACATCGGCGCAGCGTCGACAATCATCGTGAGGAAGGACAGACCATGTGGCTTTCACTGATCCAGGGCGTGGGCACCGGAGCGGGACTGATCATCGCCATCGGCGCGCAGAACGCCTTTGTGTTGTCCAAGGGACTGAGGCGACAACACGTCTGGTGGGTGGCGGGGATCTGCGCCCTGTGCGATGCCGTGCTGATCGGCCTGGGGGTGATGGGTCTCGGCGCCCTGATCGCCCAGAGCGAAGGGGCCATGCTGTTGGCGCGCTACGGCGGCGCCGCCTTTCTTGCCTGGCAGGCCTGGCTGGCCATTGGTCGGGTTCGACGGCCCAGGGGCATGGACGTTGCATCGTCTGCCTCCAGTGCCAGCCTTGCCCAGGTGGTGCTGGCGACCCTGGCGGTGACGCTGCTCAACCCCCAGGTCTATCTGGACACCCTGGTGATGCTGGGCGCCATCGGTTCGCTGCAAGAGAGCCCGGTGGGGTTCTACGTGGGGGCGACCATTGCTTCCTTTGTCTGGTTCTTCGGTCTGGTAAGCGCCGCCGGCGCCCTGGCACCGCGGCTGAAGAGTCCGAGGGCATGGCAGTGGGTGGATGGGATCATCGCCGTGATCATGCTGCTGGTGGCGTGGCAGCTGGTGACGCTGACGGTGTAAAGGTCCCAGCGATAGGCAGCCTGTCATGCCAGCGTGACGTCGTGTAAGGATTTCGTGACGCCTGGGGTGCAGAGCGCACACGGGGTGTCACGCCAGCGCTACAGCGGGCCGACGCCGGGGCGTGTGCGCTACCACCTCAAGCCGCTCCGGGGGGATGGGGGGCGCGTGTCGAGGAGCCTAGGATGGGGAGTGACAATCACAATGACGGAGGCCCACATGACCGCAGTCGCTCCCATCGATACCCACAACCCCATCGGCACCAATGGCTTCGAGTTCGTCGAATACAGCGCCCCGGATCAGGCTGGCATCGACGCCCTGCGCGAGCTGTTTCTCGCCATGGGGTTTACCGAGACGCGCCGCCACCGCTCGAAGCGGGTCACCCTGTTTCAGCAGGAGGGGGTGAACTTCGTGCTCAACGCCGAACCCGGCAGCCACGCCGCCAAGTTCGCCGAGATTCACGGTCCGGGCGCCTGCGCCATGGCGTGGAAGGTAGCGGATGCTCGTCAGGCACTGTCCTACGCCATCGATCAGGGCGCCCGTCAGGTCGATAACCCTGTCGGTGCTGGCGAGGTCGGCATTCCGGCGGTGGAGGGTATTGGTGGTTCGTTGCTGTATTTCGTCGATGATCGGGTCGACGAACAGGGACGTACCATCTACGACATCGACTTCGAGCCCATCGCCGGCACCTCGGCTCAGGACAACAGCGTTGGTCTCAAGGTGCTGGATCACCTGACCCACAACGTGGCGCGGGGCCAGATGGACCCCTGGGCCGACTTCTATACCCGTATCGCCAACTTCCGTGAGAATCGCTATTTCGACATCGAGGGCAAGAAGACCGGGCTTCATTCCCGCGCCATGACCGCACCCTGCGGCAAGATGCATATCCCGATCAACGAGTCCGCCGACGACAACTCCCAGATCGCCGAGTTTATCCGCGAGTACAACGGCGAGGGCATCCAGCACCTGGCCATGGCCACCGACGACATCTACGCCACGGTGCGCGCGTTGAAGGCCAACGGCATTCGCTTCCTGTCCACCCCCGACACCTACTACGAGAAGGTCGATGTGCGGGTGCCCAACCACGAAGAGCGGGTCGAGGATCTGCGTGAGTTGAGTCTGCTGATTGATGGCGGTCCGGATCAGGGGGTGCTGCTGCAGATCTTCACCGAGACCGTGATCGGTCCGATCTTCTTCGAGATCATCCAGCGCAAGGGTAACGATGGCTTCGGCGAGGGCAACTTCAAGGCGTTGTTCGAATCCATCGAGGAAGATCAGATTCGCCGCGGTGTCCTCGACGCCGACTGACGTCGGTCGGCTACAGCCGCTGTCGTCACTGGCGTCTTGTCGGCCAGGTGAGCGGCAGCGGATCCTTCGCCAGGTAGGCCCTTGGCCGCGACTTTGCGTCGTCGGCCTGCCCAATCACAACAAAATCCGTCACAATGGCGCGCTGGATGCCCTGGGTCTGTGCTGTTTCAGGCTGTTTTCAGGCGCCACCGCCATGGTGGACAAACAAAAGTGCGCAAGCGATCTCTGGTGAGTCATGACAACCAATGAACCCTCTCGCACCCAGTGGCTAGGCCGCTGGGGCTTCGTTCTGGCCGCGACCGGCTCCGCTGTGGGCCTGGGCAATATCTGGAAATTTCCGTACATGACCGGAGAGTACGGCGGCGGCGCCTTCGTGCTGGTCTACCTGGTCTGTATCCTGTCGGTCGGTGTGCCCATCATGATGACCGAGATCGCCCTGGGGCGGCGTGGTCGGGGCAGCCCTATCGACGCCATTCGCCGGGTAGTCAAGGAATCCGGGGGCAGTTCGCTGTGGTCGCTGTTCGGCTGGATGGCGATGCTCTGCGGCTTCTTGATCCTGAGTTTCTACGTGGTGGTCGCCGGCTGGTCCTTCGCCTACCTGTGGAAGATGATCTCCGGCGGACTGGTCGGTTCCAGCGTCGATGACATGGCGGCCATCTTCGGCGCCAACAATGCCAACCCCTTCAGCCTCGGCGGCTGGAGCACCCTGGTGACCGTGGCCACCATGGTGATCGTCGGCAAGGGGGTGCAGCAGGGCATCGAGAAGAGCGTCGGCTGGATGATGCCGGGCATGGTGATCATGCTGCTGATCATGATCGTCTACGGCATGTTCTCCGGTGGCTTCGGTCAGGCCGTCCACTTCCTGTTCGACTTCAAGGCTTCCAGTCTGTCAAGCGAAGGCATGCTGGCCGCCATGGGCCATGCCTTCTTTACCCTGTCACTGGCCTCCGGGGCCATCCTCACCTACGGCAGCTACCTGCCGAGACGTGCTTCCATCGGTCGTACCACCCTGACCGTCGCGCTGGCCGATACCCTGGTGGCGCTGATGGCGGGGCTGGCGATCTTCCCGGTGATCTTCGCCAACGGCATGGAGCCCAACAGCGGACCCGGCCTGATCTTCATGAGCCTGCCGCTGGCGTTCCAGGCGATGCCGATGGGCACGCTGTTTGGCATCCTGTTCTTCATCATGCTGTCGATGGCGGCGCTGACCTCCTCGATCTCGATGGTCGAGGCCACGGTGTCCTGGCTCAACGACAACAAGGGCATCAGCCGCAAGGCGGCCGCCTGGGGCACCGGCATCGTGCTGTGGCTGATGAGCACCCTGGCGATGCTGTCGTTCAATATCGGTGCCGACTGGACACTGGCCGGCAAGCACTTCTTCGATTGGCTCGACTTCCTCACCTCGCGTCTGATGATGCCGCTGGGCGGACTCGGCATGGCGCTGCTGGCCGGTTTCTTCCTCAAGAGCGAAGCGGTACGCGATGAGCTGGACCTGCCGGCGGGCATGCACGCCCTGTGGCTGTTCATGGTGCGCTACGTCAGTCCCCTGGGCATCCTGGTGATCTTCGTCGATGCGCTGGGCATCGTCGCTGTAGATTTCGCCGCCCACTGGCTGTGGCTGGCACTGATCCTGGTCGTGATGACCGGTCTCGGTGAAACCCTCAGCCCGAGGCTGCGGCGGACGCTGAGCGCCAAGGGGTAAGACAGTCACCCCACTGACCCTGCCAAAGCCGCCAGAGCGCCGCTTTCCCCGTCGGGGAAGGCGGCGCTCTGGTGTGGGGTGACGACGCCTTGCAGCAGCAATGAAGTGTGTTTTTGGTAATAACGAAGTGGACGTTTAATTCCGGCATGGCATAATGATGCCCGTTGTCATCGCCCGTTGTTCACTCTGGAGTCCACCGTCATGAGCCCTTCCCAGTTGCCTGCCCACAGTGGCTTTCCGGCCGGTAGCGTGAGTCTCGTCGGTGCCGGTCCCGGCGATCCTGAGCTTCTGACCCTGCGAGCCTGGCGGCGACTGTGCGAGGCCGAGGTGGTGCTGCACGATCGACTGGTCAGTGAGGAAATCCTGGCGCTGGTGCCGGCATCGGCGGATCGCTACTACGTCGGCAAGGCTCGCTCCGATCACAGCCTGCCCCAGCAGGACATCAATCGCTCGCTGGTCGACTGGGCTCGTCAGGGCAAGCGTGTGGTCAGGCTCAAGGGGGGCGACCCTTTCATCTTCGGTCGTGGTGGTGAGGAGCTTGAGACCCTGGTGGCCGAAGGCGTTCAGGTGGAAGTGGTACCGGGCATCACCGCGGCTTCCGGCTGCAGCGCCTACGCCGGCATCCCTTTGACCCATCGTGATCACGCCCAGTCGGTGCGCTTTATCACCGGGCACTTGAAGGAAGGGGGGTGCGAACTCGACTGGCGGGCGCTGGCAAGCCCCGGTCAGACGCTGGTGTTCTACATGGGGCTTGGCAGCCTCGACTACATCAGCCAGGGCCTGATCGGCGAGGGACTGAGTCCGGACACCCCGGTGGCGCTGGTCGAGCAGGGAACTACCCAGCGCCAGCGCGTCCATCTATCCAGCTTGGCTAATTTGCCGAAGTTGAATGATCGGGATATCATTCGACCGCCCACCTTGATCATCGTCGGCAGCGTGGTATCGCTGCACGAGCAACTGGCCTGGTTCGATCATGCGCAAGCGGGGAGTCGTGGGTGGATGCACGGCAAGCATCCGTCACCCCGAGAACGTTCTTCGGATTGAACGTGCGCCATCGCTGGAGACTTCGCACCAGGCTCTGAATCCCCGCGTCTCGCGGGTTACCTGAGGTGAAGATGATGTTGTCCATTTCTCTGCGTCGTATGCTGTCCGGTCGATCGACCATGGCCGCCTGGGCGGCCGCCGTTGTTCTGGCCATGGCGTCGCTTGCGAGCGCGCCGGCAATGGCCCGTGACGACGGAGAGGTTGCTTCCCAGCGCGGCCAGGCTTCCTACTACAGCGATCGCTTCCAGGGACGTCGAACCGCCAGCGGCGAGTCCTTCGACCAGCAGGCGCTGACCGCCGCCCATCGCAGTCTGCCCTTCGGTACCAAGGTGCTGGTCACCCGTCGTGATACCGGCCAGAGCGTCGAGGTCGAGATCAATGACCGCGGCCCCTTCGTCAAGGGACGGGTCATCGACCTGTCCAAGCGTGCCGCCCGCGAGCTAGGCATGCTCAAGCGCGGCACCGCGCCGGTCCTTCTGACCTACCTGCCCGGAGCGTGACCCGGGGCACCAACAGGGGCCACAAGCATCGGTACGTCGAAACGAAGATGTGCGATCGCAGGTGATCGACCAAGGCCCGCCAGGCAAGCCTGGCGGGCCTTGTCGTGTCTGCGCAACGATAGCAGGGCGCATCGTCACCGCGAGAACTGCTCGATCGCCCGGGTATCGACCGGCTGATCGTGAAATTCGCGCTGCCAGCGGGCGAGCAGGGCGGTGCGCTTCAACTCATCGAGGGTCGCCAGCAAGCCGGGGCTCAGAGGAATCGGCCTCAGGCCGTCAGGGTAGTCGCGGCGCATGGCGGTGGCGGTGCCCGGGCCATCCAGCTGGGGGTGCAGGGCGCCGAGTTCGCCGGCCTCGGCGATGACCCTTTGGCCGTCGGCGCTCAGCAGGTAGTCGATAAAGCGGCGCGCTGCCCCCGCGTGCGGCGCCTGGCGAGGCACGAAGGCCAGACGTCGAATGACCAGGGCATAGTCGTCGGGAATCACCAGCCTGAGCTCGGGGTCATCGGCGATCCTTTCCCGGGCATAGCTGCCCAGCACGTTGTAGGCGATGTCGTAGCGACCCTGCCTGAGGCCTTCCAGCATGGCGCCGGTGGTATTTACCAGGGCGGTATCTGCCTTGCCCAGCGCCGCCACCAGATCCCAGTAGCGCGGGGACAGGCGCGACTCCTCGATGGCGTAGGTGTAGCCGGCGCCGCTGGAGGTGGGGTCGTAGGTGACCAGGCGTCCTTGCAGCGGCGAGCGCGCCTCGGCCAGCAGGCCGAGCAGATCGGCGCGGCTGTCGACGGGGCCGAGGCGCTGCTCGAGGCGGCGGCTGACCACCATCACGATGGGTTCGAAGGTAAAGGCAAACAGCTCCTGACGCCACTTGGCCGTGTCCGGCCAGCGCTGGGTGATGGCGGTGTCGATGCTCTGGGCGTGACCCTCGTTGACCAGCAGGTACTGCCAGGGCATGGCCGACGAGATGACCACATCGGCCTCTGCGGGGGCGTCGAGAAAGCGCTGATGCACGTCCAGCGTCGAGAAGTTGCGGTAGGTGATGGTGTAGCGCGGATGACGACGATGGAAGTCCTCGAGTAGCGGCAGGGCGTAGGGGATATCCAGGGCCGCGTGGATCACCAGCGCATCTGACGACTCTCCTGTACCTTCGAAGGTGACCTCATCGTAGGCTGGCTGCTGCGAGGCGTTCCCCGGGTATGCCTCGAGGGGGGAGTCGGCCCCTGCCTCGGGTATGGATTGCGCCAGGGACTCATCAGGCAGAAGCGACCACAGCGCCAGCGACGCCACCAGCGTGACAACGGCGGTCATCCAGGGGGGCAGCGCAAGGGTGCGGGATATCATGGCTGGCTCCGTGAAGGGGCGGACGTCGATCCCTTGTCGACGCCTTCGCCGAATTGCAGGCTGACTCGCAGGCCCGGCGGTGGTGCTTGCCGGGCGTCACCGAGGCTCAGTCGAGCGCCGTGGGTGCGGGCGATGCCGTCGACGATGGCCAGGCCCAGACCCGAGCCTTCGCTGGTGTGCTCACCGCGGTGGAAGGGGCGCAGTACCAGCAGTCGACGCTCGTGGGGGATGCCCGGGCCGTCATCGACGACCGCCAGCGCGATCGGGTTGGCGCTGACCTCGACGGTGATGTGCCTGGCACCGTAGTGGCAGGCGTTGTCGATCAGGTTGGCCAGCGCCTCGCCCAGCTGCCAGTCGAGCCCCCGCACGTGCACCGGTGCCTCTGGCGCTTCCAGTCCAAGGTCGACGCCGACGCGCTGACAGCGTTGCCAATGGGCCATCACCGCCTCACGGGCGACCTGAACCAGATCGGTGGGGGCCAGTTCGGGCTGGTACTCGGGATTGTCCAGGCGGGTCAGTGACAGCAGTTGCATGGCCAGGCGCGAGGCGCTCTGGCTGGTGGTCTGCATGGCGCCCAGGGCCGAGTGCCAGATGGCGGGGTCGTCCTGGCGCAGGGCCAGTTCGGCCCGGGCGGAAAGCCCCGCCAGGGGGGTGCGGAGCTGATGCGAGGCGTCGCCGATAAAGCGTTCCTGGTTGGCTTTGACCCGACGCATCCGTGCCAGCAGCTCGTTGACGGTGTCGCGCAGCTCGGCCAGCTCTCGCGGCAGCGGCAATTCCAGCGGTGCCAGGGTGCGCGGATCACGGGTGCGTATCTGGCGTCGCAGTCGTGTCAGCGGTGCCAGCGCCAGGCGAATGGCGATCAGCAGGGCGGCCACCGACAGCACCGCCACCGCCAGCAGGTAGGCGAGGCTCTGGCGAAACAGCTCGCCGCTGAGCGCGTCGCGCCCCTCGCGCGTGTGGGCGACCCGGATCTCGAAGGGCTCGCGCAGGCGCCAGTCCTCAAGCCGAGAGCGGCGCACGCCGAGGCGCAGAGGCATATCGTGGTAGTCAACGTCGCCATAGACGACGTCGCTTGCGTCCTGGGCGGCGCCTTCGATGCCGGGCAGGTTGGCGTTACCGGTGACCCGCTCACCGCGAGCGTCCACCAGGGTATAGAACACCCGTTCGTCGTGGCGCGAGGCGAGCATTTCCAGGGCCGCCGGGGGCAGATCGAGCCAGAGGCGATCGTCCTGCCACTGGGCCTGTTCGGCGATCGACAGACTGGCGGCGTCGAGCAGTCGGTCGAAGGCCCGGTCGGCGGTCTGGCGAGCGTCCAGCCAGGCCCGCCACAGCACCACCGAGCCGACGATCAGCATCGGCAGCAGCAGCCAGGTCAACAGTCGGCGATGCAGTGAATCCCCGCTCATGGTGCTTCCAGCAGGTAGCCGAGACCGCGCACCGTGCGCAGGTTCACTCGATGCCCCTGAAGGCGCTTGCGCAGACGATGCACGTAGACCTCGATGGCATTGTCGCCGAGTTCCTCCTCGCCGAAGGCTTCACGCACCAGGGTAGCCTTGTCCACCGGCTGGCCGGCGTGTCGCATCAGGCATCCCAGCAGGCGCTGCTCTCGCGGAGGCAGTGCCAGCGCCTCGTCGCCCAGGCTGAAGCGCTGGGCCAGGCTATCGAAGCTGAGTTCGCCCACGGTGATCAGGCCGGAGGGGGCGCGGCGACGCATCAGGGCGCGTACCCGGGCCTCCAGCTCCTCCAGCGAGAAGGGCTTGGCCAGGTAGTCATCGGCACCCAGGTCGAGCCCTCGCACGCGATCTTCTACCGCGCCGCGAGCGGTGAGAATCAGCACCGGGGTCGAGCTGTCGTGGCGTCTCAACGCCTCCAGCACCTCCAGGCCGCCGAGCCCAGGAAGGTTCAGATCCAGAAGTACCATGTCCAGTCGGTGATTTCCCTGGAGGCGGTCGCGGGCGTCGATGCCGTTGTCGAGATGCACAACCTCGTGGCCTGCGATGCCGAGGGCATCGACCAGGGTCTCGGCCAGAAGCCGATCGTCTTCCACCAGCAGCAGTGTCATGCGCGCCTCCCTTGGGTGTCCCGCTGATCGATCAACTGTGTCACCGCCTCGTCGAGCCGTGTCGCGGCGGCCTGTGTGTCCAACCGTCCCTCGGGCCCGGACAGGGCCAGCCAGAGTTCGTGACGACCTTCCAGCGGCAGCCGCCGACACACCATGATGCCTCCCGCAAGGGCCGGCGCCGGAGCGTCGGTGTCCCGCAGGGGCCACTGGCTGCCGGGAACAAGGTCATGGCGCAGGCTCTGATCGGGCAGGGCGGCCAGGCGACAGTGAACCACGCCGGCGGTCACCTCGAGCAGGCTGGCGGTGTCGCCGAGTTGTCGCGCCAGGCCGTCGAGCAGCGGCTGGATCAGCGCCGCGAGATCGCGACTGGGGGCGTGGCGACGGGCGAGGCGCACCGGAGCACCGCCAATGCGCCAGCGGCCATCCTCTCCACGCTGGGTGTAGTCGAAGCGTTCCAGCGAGGCCAGAAGCCTGAGCAGGGTGCTCTTGTAGAAGCCGGTGGCGTCGGCCAGTTCTGCCAGACTGAAACTATCCTGAGGAGTATCGAAGACCTCCAGGACCGAGAGGGCCCGTTCGACCGCCTCGACGCGATCCTGTGCCATGTGAACCTTCCTGTCGGTGATAGCGAATGATGTCGCTGGCATTCAACTTTGGTCGGAATTACGCGATCGCGCGTTGACCCGGATGCTGTCCGGGCTTAGCTTTCCATCCAAGGGAACGACGTTCTGCCTTACAGAATTGTAAGCCAGGTGTCAGTTTCCAACAAGTGGAAATCTCGGCGCCGTCTCGGCGTCAATCGCGACGGGATGTCGGCTCGTGCCTCCTGTCAGCAGACAACAACAGAGGACTTCGTCATGTCCATGAACACGCCAGTCAAACTGATCGCCATCGCTGCCATCACCGGTGCAGCCAGCACTGCCGTTGCCTTTGAGCCCGAAGGCAAGGTCGAGTGCCTGGCGCCTGCCGACCCGGGCGGCGGCTGGGACTTCACCTGCCGCAGCGTCGGTACCGTGCTCGAAGAGCTGGACCTGGTGCCGCGCGGTGTTCAGACCGTCAACATGGCCGGTGCCGGTGGTGGCGTGGCTTACGCTCACACCGTCAGCAAGCGCGCCGGTGATGACCAGCTGCTGGTCGCGGCTTCCACCGCCACCACCACACGCCTGGCCCAGGGGCAGTTCCCGGGAATGACCGCCGACATGGTCAACTGGGTCGGCGCCCTGGGGGCGGACTATGGGGTCATCGCCGTCAGCGCCGACAGCGAGTACCAGGACCTCAACGCCATCATGGACGCGATCAAGGAAGACCCGCGTGCGGTGAAGTTCGCCGGTGGCAGCGCCAAGGGCGGCTGGGATCACCTCAAGGTGCTGATCGCGGCTCAGGCCGCCGGCGTCGAGAACCTGCCGAGGATCCCCTACCTGTCCTACAACAACGGCGGCGAGGCCATGACCCAGGTGGTCGGCGGCCACGTGGACGCCTTCACCGGTGACATCACCGAGGCCCAGGGTTTCATGGAGTCCGGTGACCTGCGCGTGGTGGCGGTGCTGTCCGAGGAGCGTCTGCCGGGCGAGTTCAGCGAGATCCCCACCGCCAAGGAGCAGGGCATCGACGCCGTGGGTCCGAACTGGCGCGGCTTCTACATGCCGGCGGATATTCCTGAAGACGCCAAGCAGTACTGGGTCGACGCCATGGACACCATCTACGAGAGCCAGGAGTGGAAGGACGTCATGGAAAGCAACGGCCTGATGCCGTTCCACATGAGCGCCGGTGAGTTCGAGACCTTCGTCAAGGAGCAGATCGCCGACATCAACCAGCTCTCCAAAGATATCGGACTGATCCAGCAATGAGCATGTTCAACGACCGCGTATTCGGGGTCTTGATGATCGTCCTGGCCGTCGCGTACGGCTGGGGCGCCACCCAGTTTCCCGAACCCTTTGGCGGGGCCGAGGCGGTAGGCCCCGAAACCTTCCCCTACCTGCTGGCCGTGGTGCTGGGGCTGTCCAGCCTGTACATGGTGGTGCGCCCGGATCCTGACAATGCCTGGCCCTGGAGCCGCACCGGCGTCGAGCTGATCATCGCCCTGGTGGTGCTGGTGCTCTACGCGGCCCTGCTGCAGCCGCTCGGCTTTATCCTGGCGACCCTGCTGGCGGTGGGCACCCTGTGCTGGCGCATGGGCGCGCCGCCGGTCAAGGCCTTCATTGTCGGCGGTATTTCCGGCGTGGTGGTATTTCTGATCTTCAACTTTGCGCTGGACCTGCCCCTGCCCCTGGGTGTGCTGTCCTTCCTGGAGGTGGGCTGATGGAAACCCTTGGCTACCTGATCGATGGCTTCGGGGTGGCGCTCGCCCCGCATAACCTGATGTTTGCGCTGCTGGGCGCCTTTCTCGGCACCCTGATCGGCGCGCTGCCCGGACTCGGCCCGGCCAACGGTGTGGCGATCCTGATCCCGCTGGCCTTTACCCTTGGGCTCAAGCCCGAGACCGCCCTGATCATGCTCACTGCGGTCTACGCTGGCGCCATGTACGGCGGGCGTATCTCGTCGATTCTGTTGAATATTCCCGGTGACGAGCCGGCCATGATGACCTGCCTCGACGGCTATCCGATGGCCCAGAAGGGCAAGGCCGCCGAGGCCCTGGCGATCTCCGCCATAGCTTCCTTCATGGGCAGCCTGATCGCCACCGTGGGCCTGATCCTGCTGGCGCCGATCCTGGCCGATTTCGCCCTGACCTTTGGTCCTGCGGAATACTTCGCGCTGTTCCTGCTGGCCTTCGCGACCCTTGGCGGTATCACCGGCAAGAACCCGATGAAGACCGTGGTGGCCGCCTGCATCGGTCTGATGATCGCGACCATCGGTATCGACAATACCGGGGTGCAGCGCTACACCTTCCAGGTGCTCGAACTTTACGAGGGTGTCGACTTCATCATCGCCATCGTCGGCCTGTTCGCCATCTCGGAGCTTCTGTTCTTTATCGAGGACCGTGCCGGCAAGGGCAAGAAGACCATCAAGGTCAACAAGCTCAAGCTTTCCTGGGCCGACATCAAGGGCATCATGCCTTCGAGCATCCGTGGCGGCATCCTCGGCTTTATCGCCGGCGTCCTGCCGGGGGCCGGTGCTTCGCTGGGCAGCTTTATCGGCTACACCCTCGAGAAGAAGGTGGTCGGCAAGAAGGGCTACTTCGGTGAAGGTGACCCGCGCGGCGTGGCTGGCCCCGAGGCCGGCAACAACGGCGCCTCCAGCGGTGCCCTGGTGCCCATGCTGACCCTGGGCGTCCCGGGTAGCGGCACCACCGCGGTGCTGCTGGCGCTGCTGATCTCGCTGAATATCACCCCTGGTCCGCTGATGTTCACCCAGAACGCGGACATCGTGTGGGGGGTGATCGCGGCGCTGTTGATCGGCAACTTCCTGCTGCTGGTGCTCAACATTCCGCTGGTCGGTATCTTCGTCAAGCTGCTGTCGGTGCCGCCGATGTACCTGTTGCCGATCGTCACCATGGTGGCCTTCGTCGGCATCTACTCGATCTCCAACACCACCTTTGATCTGTACTTCATGGTGGCCTTCGGGGTCGGTGGCTACATCCTCAGGAAGCTCGAGATCCCGCTGGTGCCGGTGATCCTGGGTCTGCTGCTTGGCCCCGAAATGGAGAAGAACCTGCGCCACGCCATGGACATCTCCGACGGCGACTGGACGATCCTGTGGGACAGCGGCCTGGCCATCGGCCTGTGGCTGTTCGCCGGTCTCGGCCTGATCCTGCCGTACATCGTCGGCCCGATCCTGAGAAAGCGCATGGAGGTTCAGACCGGCCACACCACACCGGGCGATTGAGCGACCCCGCTCCCGGTGGTTGACGAAGGCCTTCGGGCTCGACTCGACTAACGACCTTGGGCGCCCCGATGGGGCGCCCTTTTTTTGTGTGCATCATGACCGAGCGGGCGTATGCGGAGGCATATCAGCCCGCCGGCTGGTGTTGTCGGTCATCGATCCAGGTCCTGGCCAGCCAGCCGCCGGCCTCGGCGATCCGCCCCGGTGTCGAGCCGGCGTAGCCCAGCACCAGCCCAGGCATGGCATCAGGCGCCAGGTAGTGACCCGATAGCGGCGACAGGGTGACGCCTTCGCGCCGTCCGCGCTCGATCAGGCGTTGCTCCTGTTTCAGTGAGGCGAGCCTTGCCACCAGGTGCATGCCGGCCTGGCCGGCCGACAGTTCAAGTCCTTGCTCTACGGCAGGCGCCAGGGCCTCCCTTAGACAGGCTTGACGCTGTCGATAGCAGTGGCGCATGCGCGCGATGTGGCGAGAGAAGTGTCCCTCGACGATAAAGTCTGCCAGCGCTGACTGGGAGACGTACTGGCCTTCCCGATGCAGTCGCGCGTTGGCGCGGCGAAAGTCGTCCACCAGGGCCTCGGGAAGTACCAGGTAGCCGAGCCTGAGGCCCGGGTAGAGCACCTTGCTGAAGGTGCCGACGTAGAGCACCGGACCGCCCCCGGCCAGCCCCTGGAGGGAGGCCACCGGCGCAGTGGTATAGCGAAATTCGCTGTCGTAGTCGTCCTCGATGATCAGCGCGCCGTGGTGGCGGGCGAAGTCGAGCAGGGCGAGACGCCGTGCCACCGGCATCGTCACGCCGCAGGGGTACTGATGCGAGGGGGTGACATAGATCAGTCGAGGTGGCGGGCTATCCGGGGCGAGAGCCTCAGGCTGCATGCCCTGTGCGTCCACCGGTACCGGGACGGGCGTTAGCCCGGCCATGTTGAAGCAGGCCTTGGCACCGGCATAGCCGGGATCCTCGACCCAGACGCTGTCACCGGGGTCGGCCAGCAGGCGGGCGATCAGCTCGAAGCCCTGCTGGGCGCCCTGGGTAATCAGGATCTGATGTGGTTGGCAATTGACCGAGCGCGATAGACGCAGGTAGTCACACAGCGCCGTCTTGAGGGCGTGATGCCCGCCGCTGGTGGCGTAGCCGAAGGCATCCAGGCTGGCCTGGTGGCGATGGCGCCGTAGCAGGCGCTGCCACGCCTCGCGCGGGAACAGATCGAGGGCGGGGACGCCCGGGGCGAAGGCATCCCGGGAGCCCTCCATCTCGCCGCAGCTCTCCAGCAGGCGCTGACCTCGCCGAGAATGCCAGCGGCTCGCCTGGATGGGGGCGCCGGGCAACGGGCTGGGTTCGGGCAGCGCCAAAGACGCCACGAATAGCCCGGCCCCCGGGCGCGCCTCGACGAAGCCTTCTGCCACCAGGCGGTCCATGGCGGCAAGCACCGTGTTGCGGCCGATGCCGAGGTCCGCGGCCAGCCGTCGAGACGAGGGCAGGGCGCTGGCGGCGGGCAAGCTACCTTGCTGTATCCACTCGCGCAGGGCCGCGTACAGGCGCTGGGACAGCGAACCCGACGGGGGTTCGGCGGCGGGTGGCGCCAGGCGCATGGCCAGCGCTTCGGTGATCCATTCGGCGTGACGGTGAAGGCTGGGCACTGGTTCCCCTTTTCTGGACAGTATTGGTTCTTATGGTGGGACCACTATTGCGCAAGACTGGGTGCCTGTCATCCCGACGAGCCGGTGCGCCTCTGGCCAGCCGGCGCACACGACCGCCAATGTGAAAGGTGACTCATGAACCATGTTCGTCCTGCCTGTATCGCCGATCTACAACCCCTGAGTGAGCTGCTCGATGGCTACCGGGTGTTCTATTCACAGGAAAGCGACATCCAGGCTGCCCGCGACTTTCTCCAGACGCGCCTCGTGCTCGCCGACTCGCGCCTGCTGGTCAGCGACAACGAGGGTGTGCTCGAAGGCTTCGTTCAGCTCTATCCGACGCTATCCACGGTACGGGTGGGACCGCGCTGGACCCTGGCCGACCTGTTCGTGGCGCCCGAGGCGCGTGGCAAGGGGATCGGCCGTGAGCTGATGGAGGCCGCCGCGAACCTGGCGAGGGAGCAGGGCGTGGGCCAGTTGACGCTTAATACCCAGACCCACAACCACACCGCCCAGGCGCTGTATGAGTCACTTAACTGGCAACGCAACGACGCCTTCTACGCCTATACCCTGAACCTGGATGACCCTGCGGGCACATAAACTTCTACTTCTCGCAGTCAACATTGATGGATGCCAACCACTCTGAAGGAGCGCGTGACCCTTGTATCAGCCAAGACACTTCGCCATGACCGACGAAGACGCCATGATGGCGGTGGTCCGAGCCTATCCCTTTGCGACCCTGGTCACCGACGGTGACCAGGGGGTGTGTATCGACCACCTGCCCCTGATGGTCGAGCAGACGGCACAGGGCGCGCTGGTGCTGCGTGGCCATATCGCCCGAGCCAATGCCCTCTGGCGGCTGGGTGAGGGTGAGCGAGCAGACGCGGCAGCGATCGAGGCGGTGGCGATCTTTCATGGCCCCGACGCCTATATTTCGCCTGGCTGGTATCCCGACAAGCGCCGCCATGGTCGCGTGGTGCCGACCTGGAACTACCAGGTGGTGCATGCCCATGGTCGGCTCGTCTTCCCGCGTGAAAGCGATTGGCTCACCTCGCACCTGACGTCGCTGGTCGATCGCTTCGAGGCGGGCCGGGAAGCGCCCTGGGCGGTGGACGACGCCCCCGAAGACTACCTGGAGGGGATGCGTCGTGGCATTGTGGGGGTAGAGCTTGAGGTGACGCGCCTGGTGGGCAAACACAAGGCCAGCCAGCACAAGCCGTTGGAAGAACGCGAGGGTATCCGCGAAGGCCTTCGAGAGGATGGGCGTTCGGCTTGTGACGCTGCCGTGCTGTGTGGAGATGATCCAGCGCCAAGGTACGAAGGCGATTGACCCCTTGGACTGGCATTCGAGATCGGGCGACTGGTGGGCAAGCACTTGGCTGACTAGTACAAGCCCGGCAGCACAAGCCCAGGAAGAACGCGAGGGCATCCGCGAAGGCCTTCGAGGGGATGGGCTTGCTGACCACGCCGCCGCCGTGCTCAGTGGCGACCCATGACGACGATCCTGCGTGCGGGTATGAACAACGATGGAGTAAGGACGCGAGATGAATGACTGCCTGAGGCAGGCAACGCTGGAGGACGCCGAAACGCTGGCCGCCCTGGGGCGCCGCACCTTTTACCAGACCTTTGTCGACTTTTACTCCAAGGCGACCATGGAGCGCTATCTGAGTGATGCCTTTGACCTGGGAAGGGTGCAGCGCGAGTTGGCCTGCCCACAGTCGCGATTCTGGCTGCTGGAAGAGGCCGGCCGCAGCGAGACGGGTGAAGCGGGAAAGGAGCGCGAGGGCGTTGCCAAGGGGCCCGTAGCGGTCGGCTATCTCAAGCTCAACTGGGGGGAGGCCCAGACCGATCTGAGCGAGCACAATGGTCTCGAGATCGAGCGCATCTGTCTGCTGGCCGAGGCCCAGGGCCGAGGGCTTGGCAAGATGCTGTACGACAAGGCCATCACCGAGGCGCGAGAACAGGCCAGGGCTTTCGTCTGGCTGGGCGTGTGGGAAAACAATCATCCCGCCATCGCCTTCTATCGCTCCCGGGGCTTTGTCGAGGTAGGCACCCACAGTTTTCAGATGGGCGATGTGGTGGACAGGGATCTGATCATGCGGCGTGATCTCTGACGTAGCCATCGCCATCGCCATCGACCATAAGGTCCCATGGATAGAACATCGCTGCACCACGATACTGCGAGGCCACCATCAATGGACAACAACAAGACGAGGGAATCTCTGTGAGTTATCGAATTGCCACCATCGCTGGTGACGGTATTGGCCCGGAGGTGGCGGGCGCCACGGTGCAGGTACTGCAAGCGCTGCTGGGTAGCGACGTGCTGCGTTTCGACTGGCTCGACGGTGGAGCGGGGCACTATGACAAGACCGGCGAGGTGCTGCCCCAGTCGACGCTGGACGCCTGTCGGGCCAGTCACGCCATCCTGCATGGAGCCGCCGGGCTGCCGGGGGTGACCTACGACGACGGTACCGAGGTGGGCAACGACCTGCACCTCAAGCTGCGCTTCGGACTGGACCTTTACGCTAACGTGCGTCCGATCCGCCTGCTGCCCGGGGTCGAGTCGCCGCTGAGACACCATCAGCCCGGTACCATCGACTATGTCATCGTGCGCGAGAACACCGAAGGCCTCTACGCCAGCCGCGGCGCCGGGGTGGTGCTGCGAGACGAGATGGCCAGCGACAGCCTGGTGATCACCCGCAAGGGCACCGAGCGAGTCGCGCGCTTCGCCCTGGAGCTGTCACGGCGACGTCAGGGCGCACCGAAGGACGGCAAGCGGCGGCTCACCGTCTGCGACAAGGCCAACATCCTCAGAAGCTACGCCTTCTTCCGTCGGGTATGCGACGAGGTAGGCGCCGAGTTCAACGACGTCGAACTCGACTATGCCTACGTTGACGCCATGACGGTGCACCTGGTCAAGCGCCCGGACTTCTATGACGTGATCGTTGCCGAGAATCTGTTCGGTGACATCATCTCGGACCTGGGGGCGGCCACCGTCGGCGGGATGGGGGTGTCGCCGTCTGCCGAACTGGGCGATCGCCACGGTCTGTTCCAGGGGGCCCACGGCAGCGCCCCGGATATCGCCGGGCAGGACGCCGCCAACCCCATCGCCACCCTGTTGTCCGGGGCCATGATGCTCGAATGGCTGGCGGTGGAGCACGCCGACGATCGTTTGTCTGACGCCGCCGGTCGGTTGCGTCAAGCGGTGGACGGCGTACTGTCCGATGGCCGGTCTCGGCCCCGGGAATTCGGCGGCGATACCGGCTGCAGCGCCTTTACCGAACAGGTGCTCCGCCAGCTCGACCGTCTGCCAGCGTAATGGTACTAACGCGGCAGATTGAACAGAGTGGGCCAGTAATATGCGGTCCATTCTGGTGCCGGCCGTTGCGGGGTGCACCGGTGCTTGGCGCTGTGGTGGTGCAGAAGTAGGGGGCGGGGTAGCGAAGTGCACCACATGTGGTGCATTGGTGCGCCCCGGTGGCGCGAGATGCTCTCTTGTGGCGCAAGGCGGGGTGGGTAAGCCCCCGTCTTGGCCGACGTAATGTCGGAATTTATAAATGTTTTATATGGCTGGCATGGGACTTGCTTGAAGTGGTGATGGAGGTCGACGTCGCAAGACGTCAGGCCTGAGCGATACAGCGGTTTTACCTGAACCGCCTGGCTCCCTCTCGACGATGGTCCATCACAACGACAAGGCAACCCCTGGAGGTTTCCCATGCCCACCGCTTCGATCTCTTCTACGCAGGTTTGTGCCCACCGTTCCAAAGCGCTTTCTAGAAAGGCGCTGGCCAGCCTGGCCGTGTCCACGCTGTCGCTGGCCATCGCCGCACCGGCGCTCGCCCAGGAGGACCCGATCAAGGTCGGTATCCTGCATTCCCTGTCCGGTACCATGGCGATCAGCGAGTCGACCCTGAAAGACACCATGCTGATGCTGATCGAGCAGCAGAACGAAGCGGGTGGCCTGCTCGGCCGCGAGCTTGAGCCGGTGGTGGTGGACCCGGCCTCCAACTGGCCGCTGTTTGCCGAGAAGGCCCGCGAGCTGCTGGCGCAGGAAGAGGTCGACGTGATCTTCGGCAACTGGACCTCGGTGTCGCGCAAGTCGGTGCTGCCGGTGGTCGAGGAGCTCAACGGTCTGCTGTTCTATCCGGTGCAGTACGAAGGCGAGGAATCCTCCGAAAACGTCTTCTACACCGGCGCTGCGCCCAACCAGCAGGCGATTCCTGCGGTGGACTACCTGATGAACGAGGTCGGTGTTGAGCGCTGGGTGCTGGCCGGTACCGACTATGTCTATCCGCGCACGACCAACAAGATCCTCGAAGCCTACCTGAAATCACAGGGCGTGGCCGACGAGGACATCATGGTCAACTACACCCCCTTCGGTCATTCCGACTGGCAGAACATCGTCTCCGAGATCAAGCAGTTCGGTGGTGCCGGCAAGAAGACGGCGGTGGTCTCCACCATCAATGGCGACGCCAACGTGCCCTTCTACCGGGAGCTGGCCAACCAGGGCGTCGAGGCCTCGGACATCCCGGTGGTGGCCTTCTCGGTGGGCGAGCAGGAGCTGTCCGGTCTCGACACCGCGCCGCTGGTCGGCCACCTGGCGGCCTGGAACTACTTCATGAGCGTGGATGAAGACGTCAACTACGACTTCATCGACGCCTGGTACGACTACACCGGCGACGACAACGCCGTCACCAACGACCCCATGGAAGCCCACTATATCGGCTTCAACATGTGGGCCGAGGCGGTGCGCAAGGCCGAGACCACCGATGTAGATGCGGTCAAGGAAGCGATCATCGGTGTGTCGGTGCCCAATCTCACCGGTGGCTACGCCACCATGATGCCCAACCACCACATCACCAAGCCGGTGCTGATCGGCGAGATCCAGGACAACGGCCAGTTCTCGGTGGTGTGGCAGACCCCGTCCACCGTGGCCGGCGACGCCTGGTCCGACTATCTGGAAGGCTCCCGCGATCTGATCAGCGACTGGCGTGCTCCGCTTGAGTGCGGCAACTACAACGTGGTGCAGGGTAGCTGCGGTGGTGGCTCAGACGTCGCCTCCAGCGAATAGAACATAACGACAAGGGGCCGGTGTGCACGGCGCACCGGCCCGGATCACGCCAACCCTGCCCGTGGTGCCGTCGGCACCCGGGTGTCTCAAGGGACCTCACCATGAATTTAATTGCAGGTCGTCACTGGCTGAGCGCGCTGGTGCTGCTTTGCCTCGTCGCCCTGGGGCTGGGCCAGGCTTGGGCTCAGGACGCCGGCGCTTCTAAGGCCGCGTCTTCCGACCAGGGGCCGGCGCTGTTGTCGGCGCTGGCCGAGTCCAGCTTCCGCGACAAGGAAGCGGCCATCGACGCCATCGCCGAGAGCGGTGACGAGCGCGCCCGGCGCTGGCTCGAGAGCTTCGCCGAGGGCAAGCTCGCCCGCGTCAAGGACAGCGGCGCTATCGTCGTGGTACTGGAAAATCGCGGTCGCAACTGGCCCGTGGCCGACGCCCTGACGCTGGAACCGGCGGGCAAAATATCGCGCCGCGAGCTCGACCGCGTCTCCATCAACAACAGTCTCAGGGGCTATCTGGACAGCACCCTGGCGCTGATCGACCTGCGTGTCGACGACCCCGCCCAGCGGCTGGCGGCGGCGCGGGATCTGCTGGGCGAGGTCGAGGCCGAGGCCGTCGATTCGCTGAGCGAGCTGGCCGCCGCCGAGAGCGACCCCGAGGTGGCCGCGACCCTGGAGCAGGCCATTGCCATCGCACGGGTCGAGCAGGGGGACGTCGCGGCGGTCGAGGCGCTGTCCGGCAGCCTCAATGGCCAGGCCAGGGCCGCGCTGATGCAGGCCAGCCGCAGCGACGACGTGGCGCTGGCGGAAGCCGCCCAGGCGGCGCTGGCCGAGAGCGAGCAGGCGCTCAAGCTCAACCGCGCCGCCGAGACGCTCTACTTCGGCCTGTCGCTGGGCTCGGTGCTGGTACTGGCGGCGATCGGCCTGGCTATCACCTTCGGCGTCATGGGGGTGATCAACATGGCCCACGGCGAGCTGATCATGCTGGGGGCCTACACCACCTGGGCGATGCAGCAGCTGTTGCCGGGGCAGCCGGGGCTTGCGCTGCTGCTGGCGATTCCGGCGGGCTTTCTGGTGGCGGCGCTGGTGGGTGTGGCCATCGAGCGAGGCGTCATCCAGTTCCTCAAGGGGCGTCCGCTGGAAACCCTGCTGGCGACCTTCGGCGTCAGCCTGATCCTGCAGCAGCTGGTGCGCACCCTGATCTCACCGCTCAACCGTACCGTGGTGACGCCCGAGTGGATGAGCGGCTCGCTGGTGATCAACGAGGCGCTGTCGCTGACCCTCAATCGCCTCTATGTGCTCGGCTTCGCCATCCTGGTGTTTGCCGCCCTGATGCTGGTGATGCGCCGCACCCGGCTGGGACTGGAGGTACGGGCGGTAACCCAGAACCGTGCCATGGCACGCTCCATGGGCATTCGCGCGACCCGCGTCGACATCCTGACCTTCGCGCTGGGGTCGGGGGTGGCTGGCCTTGCCGGGGTGGCGCTGTCACAGCTCACCAACGTCGGTCCCAACCTCGGCCAGAACTACATCATCGACTCCTTCATGGTGGTGGTGTTCGGCGGGGTCGGCAATCTGTGGGGCACCCTGGTGGCGGGGCTCTCGCTGGGGGTGATCAATCAGGTGCTGGAGCCCTGGGCCGGGGCGGTACTGGCCAAGATCCTGGTGCTGGTGTTCATCATTCTGTTCATTCAAAAGCGCCCGAGGGGACTCTTTCCCCAGAAGGGCCGCGCGGCGGAGGGCTGAGCGATGCCATCATCCCGACTATGGCTGGCTCGCCCGTTTGGCGAGCGGTCGACTCTGATCTTCCTGGCGGTGCTCGGTGCCACCATGGCGCTGGTGGTGGCGGCAAATCTGCTGCTGGCGCCGGAGCATCCGCTGCATGTCTCTACTTATACCGTTACCTTGCTGGGCAAGTACCTGTGCTACGCGCTGCTGGCGGTGGCGGTGGATCTGGTCTGGGGTTACCTGGGGATTCTCAGCCTGGGCCACGGCGCCTTCTTCGCCCTCGGCGGCTACGCCATGGGCATGTACCTGATGCGCCAGATCGGCGACCGCGGTGTCTACGGCGATCCACTGCTGCCGGACTTCATGGTGTTCCTCGACTGGGACAGTCTGCCCTGGTACTGGCTTGGCTTCGACATGGCCGGTTTTGCCTTTGTGATGGTGCTGCTGGCGCCGGGCCTGCTGGCGCTGGTGTTCGGCTTCCTGGCGTTCCGTTCGCGGGTCACCGGGGTCTATCTGTCGATCATCACCCAGGCGCTGACCTTTGCGCTGATGCTGGCGTTCTTCCGCAACGAGATGGGCTTTGGCGGCAACAACGGCCTGACCGACTTCAAGGAACTGCTGGGCTTCGACCTGTCCGCCGACGCCACACGACTGGGGCTGTTCATTGCATCCGGCGTGGCGCTGGCGCTGGGCTTCCTGCTGTGCCGCGCCATCGTGGTCAGCAAGCTCGGGCGGGTCTGCGTGGCGGTGCGCGACGCCGAGTCCCGCACCCGCTTTCTCGGCTACCGGGTGGAGCGCTATCAGCTGTTCGTGTTCGTCGTCTCGGCCATGCTGGCCGGGGTCGCCGGCGCCCTCTATGTGCCCCAGGTTGGCATCATCAACCCCAGCGAGTTCTCGCCGCTGTTCTCCATCGAGGTGGTGGTGTGGGTGGCCCTGGGTGGCCGTGCCACCCTCTATGGCGCGGTGATCGGTGCGCTGGCGGTGAACTACGCCAAGAGCGTGTTCACCGGGGTGATGCCGGAGGCCTGGCTGTTCGCGCTCGGTGCGCTGTTCGTGCTGGTGACGGTGCTGCTGCCCCAGGGCATCGCCGGGCTTTTGTCACGCTCTCGCCAGCAAGGCAGCGACGATGACAGCGACACGCAACCCGACACGCCAACCGACACGCTGGATGCAACCCCCAGGGAGGCCACCCCATGAGCTTTCTTCAGAGCCTGGCCGATCGCGATCGGGTCTTCGACTTCCTGGTCCCGGAACAATCGCCGGTCGACGTGCGCCACGGCCCGATCCTCTATCTCGAGGACGTGTCGGTGAGCTTCGACGGCTTCAAGGCCATCAATGATCTCAACCTGACCATCGACGACGGCGAACTGCGCTGCATCATCGGCCCCAACGGTGCTGGCAAGACCACCATGATGGACATCATCACCGGCAAGACGCGCCCGGATCAGGGCAGCGTGTGGTTCGGCAGCCGCCACAACCTGTTGACCAAGAACGAGCCGGAGATCGCCCGGCTCGGCATCGGGCGCAAGTTCCAGAAGCCCACGGTGTTCGAGGCGCTGACGGTGTTCGAGAACCTCGAGCTGGCGATGGCCATGGACAAGAGTCTGTGGCCGACGCTCAAGGCGCGCATGACCGGGGAGGTGCTGGCGCGAATCGAGGAGGTGCTCGAGACGGTGGGCCTGGCGTCGCTCAGTCGCCGCCAGGCGGGCATCCTGTCCCACGGACAGAAGCAGTGGCTCGAGATCGGCATGCTGTTGATGCAGCGCCCTCGACTGTTGCTGGTCGACGAGCCGGTGGCGGGGATGACCGAGCAGGAGATGGAGCGTACCGCAGAGCTGTTGTTGAGCCTCGCCGGCAAGCACTCGGTGGTGGTGGTGGAGCACGACATGGGCTTTGTGCGTTCGATCGCCCGCACGGTGACGGTGCTGCATCAGGGTTCGGTGCTGGCCGAGGGCAGTATGGACAAGGTGGCAAGCGACCCCAGGGTGATCGAGGTCTACCTGGGTGGCGACGAGGAGGCGGCATGATCGGACTGGAGCGAGTACCTCAGCAGTCTTCGGTAAGAGCGCTGTACTGGGCGGACGGCGCATCCCGCGGCAGGCTGGCCACGCTGTGGGCGAAGGTCTGCGGCCGGTGGGCGCGAGAGACAGGCAAGGAGGTGGATCGATGCTGAGCATTCGCGGGCTCAATCAGTTCTATGGCGAGAGCCACACCCTGTGGGATCTCGATCTCGACGTGCCCAGGGCGGCCTGTACCTGTGTGCTGGGTCGTAATGGCGTCGGCAAGACCACCCTGATGAAGGCGATCATGGGCGAGGTGCCGATCACCGGCGGTGAGCTTCACTACGCCGACGGTGTCGCGCTGGAGAAGCGTCGCCTCGAGGATCGCTCACGCCTGGGCGTGGGCTATGTGCCCCAGGGACGCCAGATCTTTCCGCTGATGACGGTTGAGGAGAACCTGCGCACGGGCCTCGCCGCCCGTGGTGATGGCCTGCGCCAGGTGCCCGAACGGATCTATGAGCTGTTCCCGGTACTCAAGGAGATGCGTCACCGGCGTGGCGGCGATCTGTCCGGCGGTCAGCAGCAGCAGCTGGCGATCGGGCGCGCCCTGGTGATCGAGCCGAAGCTGTTGATCCTCGACGAGCCGGGGGAGGGCATCCAGCCCAATATCGTCGCCCAGATCGGCGAAGTCATCCGTCGGTTGATCGCCGATGATGGGCTGACCGTGCTGCTGGTGGAGCAGAAACTGCCCTTTGCCCGTCGCTTCGCCGACCACTTCGCCATCCTCGATCGCGGGCGGAGAGTCGCCGTCGGTGATATCGGTGAGCTCGACGACGCCGTGGTGAAGCGCTACCTGACCGTCTGAGCGGTAGCGCGTCAATCAGGATGAATCGCTGCACATCAATGGTGCGCAATCGTAAGGTTGCGCACTTTTTTTGTGCGCGACCAAAGGCGTGCTTTTCTCTGGTGCAATCCTTGGTTGTTCTATAAGAAATTGAAAATTAAGTAGAAAAATAGAGATTCGAGAAGCTGGTACGGGGCTTGCACCTTGATTGGGCAATGGTGGTGGCCTTTTTTACTTTCGCTTGCCACGCCGACTCGACGGACCGCCCGGGAGAGCCATGAGCGCGCAGACAACACAGGATTCGACCGATCGGCACGGCCATCGCTTCGACGCGGGACGGCGCTGGGAGGCCAGCCTCGATCTCGGCTTTCGCCATGATGGCCAGGCCACTCGCCTCTATCGGGTGGATCATCGCGGCCCCCTGCGGGTGCAGCGTCCCTTCTACCCCGAAGGCCGCGACGGCACCTGCCACGTCTATCTGCTGCATCCCCCGGGGGGGCTGGTCAGCGGCGATATCCTGGATATCCAGGCGCGGGTGGGCGCGGGCGCGCGGGCGCTGCTGACCACACCGGCGGCCAACAAGCTGTATCGGGCCGACCGCAACGCCGTGGCCTGGTCCCAGCGCACTCGTCTGGTGGTCGAGGAGGGCGGGCTGCTCGAGTGGTTGCCCCAGGAAACCATCGCCTTCGACGGCTCGCGAGGGGTGCAGGCCACCGAGATCGAGCTTTCCGGCAGCGCCCGCTGCCTGGGCTGGGAGGTGCTGGCGCTGGGCCGGCCGGCCAGTGATCTGCCGTTTGCCAGCGGCCACCTCGAACAGCGCTTCCGGTTATCCCGGGACGGACGACCACTGTGGATCGAGCGCCAGCCCCTCGACCCTGACCATCGTCGTTTTCACGGCGCCTGGGGGCAGCGAGGGTGCAGCGTCCAGGCAACCCTGTGGGCGGTCGGGCTCGAAGACGAGTCCGCGGCGATCGAACGTCTGCGCCAAGGGTTGGGGCAGGGAGGGAATGACCTTGCCGGCAGTCCCGGCGCTGGTGAAGCCGAGCGCTGGGCCGTCACCGTACGTGATGGCGTCCTGCTGCTGCGCTACCTCGGTCACTCGCGGCGCGAGGCCTGGTCGCTGTGCGAGGCGGCCTGGACGTTGCTGCGTCCGATGCTGATGGATCGCGAGGCCTGTGTGCCACGCATCTGGTTTACCTGAATGTCATGCCGGGCGGGACAGGCGACCCCTGGCCACCCTGACCAACATCGAGGATGAAAGGATGGAGCTGACACCGCGTGACAAGGACAAGCTCTTGCTGTTTACCGCTGGCCTGGTGGCCGAGCGGCGACGCGCCAAGGGGCTCAAGCTGAACTATCCCGAGGCGGTGGCCTTGATCAGCTGCGAGATCATGGAGGGTGCCCGGGAAGGCCTGAGTGTGGCCGAGATGATGAGCCGAGGGCGCCAGATACTGGGGCGTGACGAGGTGATGGAAGGGGTGGCGGAAATGGTCGACGAGGTGCAGGTCGAGGCCACCTTTCCCGACGGCACCAAGCTGGTAACGGTGCACAACCCGATCTCGTGACGCTGCCAGGCCCCGGCTTGATCCGGGGGCGACGCGACAGGCTCATACGCTGATACCAATAGGGAGGGCGCGGGATGATCCCCGGAGAATACCAACTGAAGGACGGTGACATCGCCCTGTGCGAGGGTCGCGACAGGGTCACGCTGGAGGTGGCCAATCGCGGAGATCGACCGATTCAGGTCGGATCCCACTATCACTTCGCCGAGACCAACCCGGCACTGGCGTTCGATCGCGACAGGGCGCGGGGCTTTCGTCTGGACGTGGCCGCCGGCAGCGCGGTGCGCTTCGAGCCGGGGCAGAGCCGTGAGGTCACCCTGGTGAGCTTCGCCGGACGTCGTCATATCTACGGCTTTCGCGGTGAAGTCATGGGCGCGCTGGACGATGCCGGTGCACCCAGCGGCGACAGCGGCCAGGAGGACGCCCGATGAAGATCAGTCGTCAGGCTTATGCCGACATCTATGGCCCCACCGTCGGAGACCGGGTGCGCCTGGGAGACACCGAGCTGTGGATCGAGGTAGAGAAGGACGCCACCCACTACGGCGACGAGGTCAAGTTTGGTGGTGGCAAGGTCATTCGTGACGGTATGGGGCAGAGCCAGCGTCTCGACCAGACGGTGATGGACACCGTCATCACCAATGCCCTGATCCTTGACTGGTGGGGCATCGTCAAGGCCGACGTGGGCCTTCAGGCGGGTCGCATCGCCGCCATCGGCAAGGCCGGCAATCCAGACACCCAGCCGGACGTCACCATCGTGATCGGACCCGGCACCGAGGTCATCGCCGGCGAGGGCAAGATCCTCACCGCCGGCGCCATCGACGCCCACGTGCACTTCATCTGTCCGCAGCTGGTGGACGAGGCCCTGGCCAGCGGCATCACCACCATGCTGGGGGGCGGTACCGGGCCTGCCACCGGATCGAACGCCACCACCTGCACGCCGGGGGCCTGGCACATCCATCAGATGCTCAAGGCCTGCGACAGCCTGCCGATGAACATCGGTCTGCTCGGCAAGGGCAACGCCAGCCTGCCTGAGGCGCTGGAGGCCCAGATCGAAGCGGGCGCCATGGGGCTCAAGCTGCACGAGGACTGGGGTACCACCCCGGCCTCCATCGATACCTGCCTGAGCGTGGCCGAGCGCTACGACGTTCAGATCGCGATCCACACCGACACCCTCAACGAGTCCGGTTTCGTCGAGGACACCCTGGCGGCGTTCAAGCAGCGCGGCATCCATACCTACCATACCGAGGGCGCCGGGGGCGGCCACGCACCGGACATCATCACCGCCTGCTCGAAGGACTATGTGCTGCCGTCGTCGACCAACCCGACCCGGCCCTACACGGTCAACACCGTCGACGAGCACCTGGACATGCTGATGGTATGTCATCACCTCGACCCCAACATTCCCGAGGACGTGGCTTTCGCCGATTCGCGCATTCGCCGCGAGACCATCGCCGCCGAGGACATCCTGCATGACCTCGGCGTCATCTCGATGATCGCCTCGGATTCGCAGGCCATGGGACGCGTCGGTGAGGTGGTGTGCAGGACCTGGCAGACCGCTCACAAGATGAAGGTGCAGCGTGGTTTACTGCCGGAAGATCAAGAACGTGGCGCCGACAACCTGCGTGCCCGCCGCTATGTGGCCAAGTACACCATCAACCCCGCCATCACCCACGGCCTGGCCGATGAGATCGGTTCTGTCGAGGTGGGCAAGCTTGCTGACCTGGTGCTGTGGGATCCGGCCTTCTTCGGCGTCAAGCCGGCGCTGGTGCTCAAGGGGGGAATGATCGCCATGGCCCCCATGGGCGACCCCAATGCCTCTATCCCGACACCCCAGCCGGTGCACTACCGTCCGATGTTCGGGGCGCTGGGCCAGGCCGCCGCGGCGACCCGGGTGAGCTTTGTCTCTCAGGCCGCGCTGGATGCGGGGCTCAAGGATCGGCTGGGGCTTCAAAGCCGCCTGGTGGCTTGCCGGGATGTGCGTGCGGTGCGCAAGGGCGACATGAAGCTCAATGACCGTTGCCCGGATCTCAAGGTCGACGCCCAGACCTACGAGGTCACCTGCGATGGCGAGCTTCTGACCTGTGAACCGCTGGACGTGCTGCCGTTGGCCCAGCGCTATCACCTTTTTTGAGTCAGCGATGATGACGGTTTTCGACAGTGCCGCTGACAGTACCAAGGAGTCATCCATGAGTTCGCTATTGTCGCTGACCCGCCGGCTCGGGCCGTTGCCCGTCGGCGATGGGCAAGACGGCGTCCAGGACACCCTGACCCTGAGCTACGACGATCGCATCAAGGGGCGCCTGCGGGTGACCCTGGACAGCGGGCGTGCGGCGGGTCTGTTTCTCGAACGCGGTCCGGTGCTGCGCCACGGCGACGGTCTTCAGGCCGAGGACGGCAGCCGCGTCCGGGTCATCGCTGCGCCGGAACCGGTGGTTACCGCCTGGGTAGCGCCGGGGCCGGACGCCGGCCTTGCGTTGGCTCGGTTGTGCTACCACCTGGGCAACCGCCACGTGACCCTCGGTATCGGCGAGGGCGAGTACCAGGGTGACGCCTGCTGCTACGTGCGCTTTGCGCCGGACCATGTGCTGGAAGAGCTGGCCGAGCGGCTTGGTGCGCGGCTCGAGCACCACCAGGCGCCGTTTGATCCCGAGCCGGGCGCCTACACCATGGGTGGGCATTCGCATGGTCATTCGCACAGCGATTCTCATGACCATGACCATGGGCACGGGCATTCGCACGGGCATGGCCATTCACACGGCTCGCCACATGGCTCTTCACATGGCTCCTCACATGGCTCCTCACACAGCCACGCTCAGGGGATCACCTGATGGCCGGGATCGAGTCTGCGTCACAGGCGCACGATGATCTGGCCCTGCTGGGGCTGCTGCAGCTGGTCAGCCCGGCGTTGCCGATCGGCGCCTTCGCCTGGTCCCAGGGGCTCGAGAGCGCCTTCGAACTGGGCTGGGTTCACGATGAAAAGAGTCTTGGCGACTGGCTCGAGGGCGTGCTGGAGGATGGCCTGGCGGTGGCGGAACTGCCTGCCCTGGCGCGACTCGTCGAGGCCTGGCAGCAGGGCGACGAGGATAGGGTGGCGCATTGGGACTGCTGGCTGGGGGCGGTACGCGAGACCCGAGAGCTGCGCGAGGAGGATCGCCAGCTGGGCGCGTCGCTGGTGCGCCTGATGCGCAGCCTGGGGCTGGCGCCCGAAGCCGGGTTGCCTGACGAGCCTGGCTATGTGACCGCCTTCAGCGCCCTGGCGGTAGCCCGCGGGTTGCCGCCGCGCCAGGCCATGCTGGGCTTTGCCTGGGCCTGGCTCGAGAACCAGCTGGCGGCAGCCTGCAAGGCGCTGCCGCTCGGGCATACCGCGGCCCAGCGACTGGTCGAGCGGCTGCGTCCGGCGCTGGTCGAGGCGGTGGGGCGTGCCCTGATCATCGACGATGACGACATGGGGCCGGCGCTGCCGGGGCTTGCCCTGGCCAGCGGCCTGCACGAAACCCAGTACTCGCGGCTGTTTCGCAGCTGAGCGAGTGACAACGATGCCATCGATACCGGGGTATCGACGGCGCCATTCTCCGGTCTTCGACACGTCGGGGAATGGCCTTACATGACAGGCAGGAGAACACCATGACCACTTCAACCACTCCCTCCCAGTGCCTGCGCGTCGGCGTGGGCGGCCCGGTGGGCTCGGGCAAGACGGCGCTGCTCAAGCAGCTGTGTCGGGCCCTGCGTGATCACTACGATATCGCCGTGGTGACCAACGACATCTACACCAAGGAAGACGCCGACTTCCTGACCCGCAACGAGGCGCTGTCGCCGGATCGCATCCTCGGCGTCGAAACCGGCGGCTGTCCGCACACCGCGATCCGCGAGGACGCCTCGATGAACCTGGCGGCCATCGACGAGCTGCACCGCCGCCATCCTGGGCTCGAACTGGTGCTGGTGGAGTCCGGCGGCGACAACCTGTCGGCCACCTTCAGTCCTGAGCTGTCGGACCTGACGCTCTACGTCATCGACGTCTCCGCGGGTGACAAGATCCCGCGCAAGGGCGGGCCGGGCATCACCAAGTCGGATCTGTTGATCATCAACAAGATCGACATTGCCGAGCAGGTGCATGCTTCGCTGGAGGTGATGGACCGTGACTCGCGCAAGATGCGTGGCGAACGTCCTTTCGTCTTCACCAATCTGTATGACGGCGTCGGTCTCGACACCATCATCGGTTTCATTCTCGAGCGGGGCATGTTGCCCGACCGGCGAGCCGAGGCAGTGGAAGCCTGAATCGCCCGTTACCACGCAGCCGAAGCGTTGCGTTCTCAGTCAACAAGGAGTCTGTCATGACACAGCGTTCTCGTGTTTCTTCCCGTTCCCTGGCGATCGCCGGCGCCATGGCCGCTGGCCTTGTCGCACCGCTGGCGCTGGCGCACCCCGGCCACGGCGTCGAGCATGGCGGCCTTGCCGCCGGCCTGATGCATCCCTGGTTGGGGCTCGATCACCTGCTGGCGATGGCGGCTATTGGCCTGTGGAGTCTGGGGCAGGGGGCAGCCATGCGACGCTTTACCCCGCTGATGGCACTGGCTGGCATGCTGGCCGGGGCTGGTCTGGCGCTGTCCGGCGCGCTTCCCGCCGGCGCCTTGCCCGGTGTGGAAGGGGGAATTGCCCTGTCGGTGCTGATCGCCGGGGTCATGGTGGCGGCGCTGATGCGTCTGCCGGCAGCGCTTGGCGGAGGCCTGGTGATCGCCCTGATGACGATGCATGGCATCGCCCACGGCGCCGAGATGCCCGCAGCCGCCTCACTCGTCGCCTACGTGGTGGGCTTTTCGGCCTCGACGCTTGCCATCACCATGCTGGCGCGGGTGCTGGGTGGCTGGCTGGCCAGCCGTGAACAGCGCCTGGTGCGTGCCCTCGGCGCCGCCATCGCGGTCTGCGGTGGGGTGCTGGCGCTGAGCTGAGCGATCTCCCACTGACCGTCGATGGTCTCTCGCGCCCGGCCCTGTGCCGGGCGCGAGCGTTTGAGGCTGCTGCATCGTCCCGCCTGCGACGGCGGAGACGGGTACGTGTGTGGGTGAAACGTTTTGGGCTATGCTCGTGCGCCACGGATGAATTCGCCAAGAGGACGCTATGGCCAGGCTGGGACGCACGATCAAATGGAGCGGGGCAGTACTGCTGGTCGCCTGGGCGGGGATGGGGCTGTGGCAGAGTATCAAGCCACTACCGGAAAACGTCGGCAAGGCCTGGCCCGAGCGGCCAGTGGGCGAGGTCGAATTTCTCGCCGATCGAACCTGGTATGACGAGGGTGGCCGCCGTCATCTTGATCAGCACATCTTTGACGAAGCGGTGGCGATGATCGAGGGTGCCCGCCGGCTGATCGTCGTCGACATGTTCCTGTTCAATCGCCTCGAGGGCAGTGGCGGGGGCGACTTTCTGCCCCTGGCCGAACGCCTTGCCGATGCGCTGATCGCCGCCCGCCAGCGCCAACCGGCGCCGCGAGTGGTAGTGATCACCGACCCCCTAAATACTCTCTATGGAGGCCAGCGGGTGCCGCTCTATCAGCGCCTCGAGGCGGCGGGGGTCGAGCTTGCCATCACCCGTCTCGATCGCCTGCGCGCCTCCAACCCGCTGTGGTCAGGCCTTTGGCATCTGGGACTGGATCGGCTTGGCAACGACCCGGACGGGGGCTGGCTGCCCAATGCCTTCGGTGGCGAGCCGGTGACCCTGAGAAGCTACCTGGCGCTGCTCAATTTTCGCGCCAATCATCGCAAGACGCTGACGGTGGATCACGCCGAAGGGTGGTCGACACTGATCACCTCGGCCAATCCTCACGACGGCAGCAGCCTGCACTCCAACGTGGCGCTGAGGATCGATGGGCCGGTGGCCCGTGACGTCATCGCCTCCGAGGCTGAGGTGGCGTCCTGGTCCGGCGTCGAGGTATCGCAGTCGCCAGCGCCCGAGGCCGAGCCATCGGATAGCGCGATGGCGCAACTGCTGACCGAAGCCGCCATCCGTGACGCTGTGCACGCTCAGGTCGATGACACCGTCGCTGGCGATCGGCTGGATGTCGCCGCTTTCTACGTCGCCCACCGCGGGGTGGTCCAGGCGCTGAAGGAGGCCAGCGAGCGAGGAGTGGCGGTTCGGGTGCTGCTTGACCCCAATCGTGAGGCCTTCGGTTTCGAAAAGGGAGGCCTGCCCAACCAGCCGGTGGCCGAAGAGCTGTTGGACGCGGGCGTTCAGGTGCGCTGGTGTGTCACCGACGGTGAGCAGTGCCACAGCAAGGTGGTGCTGGTGAGAAGGGGTCCGGCGCAGGACGAGCTGGCAGACGCCGTGATTCTGGGCTCGGCCAACCTGACCCGACGCAATCTCGACGATTTCAATCTTGAAAGCAGCGTCTTGCTAAAAGGGCGAGGGGTCGCCGCCATCGACGAAATCGGCGCCTGGTTCGACCAGCGCTGGGACTCGAGCGACGGACGTCGAACCAGCCGAGCCTGGGCGCCGCGGGACGAGGCTGGCTGGTTCGATGGCTGGCGCTATCGATTGATGGAGGCCAGCGGCCTGTCCACCTTCTGACCTCGCTGGTGGGCTGTGCAGGACGGTGGAGATACCGACGCGGGAGCAGGATGTGCCTCGACCGGCCAGCTTGACAGTCCGCCACCCCGCGACCATGTTTCACACGCTGGCCGACGCTCGATTTGACACAATTTCGAGCTCGGCGTGGCGACATCGCAACGCCCGTGTCGGGCACAAGGAGAGTCTTCGATGGAAAAGTTCTGGTTGGTGGTAAAGGTCGTGATTCTGGCGCTGATCGCCATCCTGGTGGTGCAGAACATCGAGATGGTGCAGGTGAAACTGCTCGGCTGGACCATTGCCATGCCGATGGCCCTGCTGGTGGTGGTGATCTACCTGCTGGGCATGATCAGCGGTCGCGGCCTGATGGGGCTGATTCGTCGCCTGCAGGGCAAGGAGCCGCAGCGCCGCTGAGGGCATCGACCCGCGAGCGCTTGCGAGGGTCCTGGTGCCAGGGCAGGCCGAGGCGGCAGTTGTGCTCGAGCTCTGCGATGACCTGGGCGCCCAGCAGCAGGATCACGGCGCCGATCTCGAGGCTCAGCAGCACCACGATCAGGGTCGCCAGGGGGCCGTAGACCGCGCTTACCAGTGACAGGTTGGCGAAGTAGTAGACCAGGGCGATCCTGACCCCTTCCCACATCAGGGCGGCGGCAAAGCCCCCGGCCAAGGCGCGCCTCAGGGAAATGCGTACCACCGGCAGGACCTTGTAGATGGCGCTGAACAGCAGGAAGACGCCGACGAAGCTGGTCAGGTTGAGGGCCGGCTCCGACAGCGAGGCCATGGGCAACTCACGGCCGTATAGCGCCATCCACAGTCCATTGAGGGTGCTGGCCAGGCTGACCGCCATGGCCAGCGCCAGCAGCGCCGCACTCAGTACCAGCATGAAGGCGTAGGGCAACAGGAAGGACACCCAGAGGCTGCGGGTGTCCTTGACGTCGGGCTTTCTGAAGATCAGCGCCAGGGCGTCTTCCAGCATGCGAAAGGCGAAGGAGCTGAAGATCAGCAGCACCGGGATGCCGTAGATACCGATGGCATCGCGGGAGTCCAGCAGTGCGCGCACCGACTCCAGCATCACCTCGGCGTGGGTCGGGGCGATGTGGCGTGCCTGCATGGCGATCACATTGAGCAGCTGCTGCTCGTCCACGACCTGAGCCATCGCCACCACCATCAGTGCGAACAGCGGAATGGTGGACAGCAGAATATTGAAGCCGACCCCGCCCGCCAGCAGCATTCCCCGATTGTGCAGAAAGTGGGTCAGCACCCGCCACATGAAGAAGGCGAGCCGTGGCAGCAGAGTAAAGACGGCGTGTTGGTACCAGCGCGGTGCTGTCATGGGCCCGAATCGTCCTTGAGGGATAGGGCATGATACGCTGGGAGCCAGTGTCAGCGTCAAACCCTTGCCCAACCAGATGGTCTAAGGGCGGGGGTACGCCGGGAGGAACGAGTGGCATCTGCAGACCAGGAATCCCGCACCGAATCCGACGCCAGGCTGATCTATGATGGACAGTGTCCATTGTGTCGGAGCTTCGTGTCGCGCTACGGACTGTCCAAGGGACGGCTGGATCTCGTTGATGCGCGCCATCACCCCGAAGAGGTCCGGCGTCTGGAGCGTCTGGGCTGTCGCCTGGACGAGGGTATGGTGCTGGAGCTCGGCGACGAGCGCTACCATGGTGATCAGGCGGTACGTATGGCGGCAGTGGCCGGGCGAGGTCGAGGTCCGTTGTCGCGTGGGATGCTGTGGTGGCTGTCGTCGAGACGGCGAGCACGCCTCAGCTATCCGCTGCTCAAGGCCGTTCGTCGTGTCATGCTCAAGGGGCTCGGCGTCGGTCCGATCAGGCCTTGAAGTGTGTCGCTCCCACCGGATGGGGCCGCCGACGGCCTGGCGTTGATCATCAACATTGAGCATCGGCAACGGGCATCAGCACTGGGTATCAGCACCGGGCATCGGCACCGACCAGCGATACTGGCCACCAACGCCGTTCATCTACCGTCATTTATCAAGCCACCAGGAGGGAGGCAAGATGCAACTAAGTCGACGTCTGTCGGTCCCTCATAGCGAGATCGCCATGAGTGCGATTCGTGCCCAGGGAGCCGGTGGCCAGAACGTCAACAAGGTCGCCTCGGCGATTCATCTGCGCTTCGATATTCAGGCATCGTCGTTGCCTGACGACGTCAAGGAGCGCCTTTTGGCGCTCAATGATCATCGCATCACCCAGGACGGAGTGGTGATCATCAAGGCCCAGTCGGAACGCACCCAGGAGGCCAACCGCGCAGCGGCACTGGCGAGGCTGAAATCGCTGTTGCAGCAGGGACTGGTGATTCCCAAGGCGCGTCGCGCCACCCGGCCCAGCAAGGCGGCCAAGCGGCGTCGCCTCGAAGGCAAGAAGCAGCGGGGCAAGCTCAAGTCGCTACGCGGCAAGCCGGAGACGTAGTGCGTCGAACAGGCGCTGCATCCTGAACGCTTGTGAGGGCGGCTTTCCGCAGACTCCTGCGCTTCGGTAATGGGGCTCGACGCTCTGCGGAAAACATGCTCGGATAGGGTACACGGCAATTTTCTAATGCTCGCTAGCGCGTATTTTTGATGGAGCACACCCCTGACGCGCCCGCAGTCAGGCAGTATGCTGTGATCACTTTGGTCCTCGAACCTCAGGACCCGTCCCACCCCAAGGGAGACCCCCGAATGGAAGAGATCAATCCCGACAAGGACAACAACACCGAGAAGGATGGCAACACCTCCGAGGCGACCCAGTCTTCAGCCTCCGGCAAGGATGCCAAGGAGCTGTTCAAGGACAACCGAGTCAAGGGCCTGGCGGCGGTGGCCGGCGTCAGCCTGATCTGGGCCATCGGTGCCCAGCTCAGCGCCAGTTCCAACGGCGAGGCACGCACTGCCCTGACCAAGGAACTCGATGCCAGCGAGTCACGCGTCGAGACCCTGCGCGAGCAGGTGTCCGGGCTGGAAGAGAGCCAGGCTACCCTGGAAGCCCAGCGTGCCGAGCTCGAGAGCCAGGTATCCCAGTGGGAAGAGGCCGAGACCTCGCTTGAGGAAATGCGTGCCCAGCTCGAAACCCTGAAGGCCGAGGAGGCCGAAGCGCGTACCGCCCAGGCGGCAGCCGAAGAGCAGGCCGCCCAGGTACAGGCCGATCTGAAGGAACTCGAATCCACCCAGGCATCCTTGCAGTCCGACCTGGTGGCGGCGCGCAATCGTCTGGAAGAGGCGCAGAACGAACAGCAGCAGCTGGTGGAGCGTCGTGATTCGCTCAAGTCCGAGGCTGAGTCCTTGACCGGTGAGGTCGATGACGCCGAGAAGCGCCTGAGTGATCTGGAAAGCTCCATCGAAGAGAAGCAGAGCGCCGTCGGTTCACTCGAGGAAGAAGTGGCGAGCCTCGAGAGCCAGCAGCAGGAGGCGCAGAAGCAGGCCGAGCAGGCCCAGGCCCGCCTCGAGCAGACGCTGGCCAGCACCGCCGAGCAACGCGAGCAGGCCGAGGCGCGTGTTCGCCATGCCGAGTCCCGTGCCGAGGAAGCGGTCGCCCGCCGCGATGAGCTGCAGGCCAGGATCGATGAACTCGAGGCCCGTGCCGACGAGCGTCGCCAGCGTCTGGCTCGTCTCAACAATCAACTCGACACCTGGCGCATCGAGCTCGAGAACCTCGATCGTGCCACCGCCGAGCTCTCTGACGGCGCATCCTCCGGTCAAGGCAGCGACAGCGAGGGTAGTGCCGATGAGCAGGCCTCGTCCCAGGGCGAAAGCAGCAGCGGCTCCGTCGAGGTCATCAGCTCCGGGGGTGGCGACCAGAGCAATGGCGACCAGAGTGGTGGCGGCGAAAACAGCGGCGACCAGAGCAGTGATGGCATGAGCCAGGCCGATATCGCCGTTCAGTCGGCGAAGCGGTCGGCGGCAGAGGAACAGTCGTCGCAGGAGCAGGACTCTTCTCAGTCCTCGGGCAACAGCGCGGCCTCGGCCAGCGAGCAGGGCTCCAACGAGAGCGCCGCCGAGGACGAGGACGTGGCCTCGTCCGAGTCCATGGAGAAGACCCCGGGTGGCAGCGAGGGTGATCAGGCTTCTGCCGACGCCTCCCAGAGCGGGGAAGGTTCCTCCGCCGACGCTTCCCAGGCGGATGCGGCCAGCGAAGAGGGCTCCGCCGATGCGGCCGCCGAGGGCGAGGAGTCGTCTACCCAGTGGACCGATGAGGTAGCCTCCGGTGCCGCCGAGGCCGTCGAGACGGTCAAGGACGTGGCCCGTCAGGCTGCCGAGAAGGTGCGCGATGCGGCAGCCTCGGTCACCGACGACGCCAGCACCGAAAGCACCAACTGAGCGTCAGCGAGACGGTTGCCGGCGGTGACGTCGGCAAGGTTGCGGGAAGCAACAGCGGCGGGCCTTCGGGCCCGCCGCTGCGTTTGGCGGTCCCGCTTCGCTTAACCTCGCGCCGCCTGGGCCCTATACTGGCCCGGCGGATTAACCGCGCCCATCTGGAAACAGGAGCGAGACGTGATCGAAGGGGTCAAGCATATCGTTGCCGTGGCATCGGGCAAGGGTGGTGTCGGCAAGTCGACGGTGACCGTGAATCTGGCGCTGGCCATGGCCGCCGAAGGCTATCGCGTCGGCGTTCTCGACGCCGATATCTACGGGCCCAGCCAGGCGCAGATGCTGGGAGTCGGCGAAGGCGTGCGCCCCCAGGCGAGCGGCGAGAACCAGTTCCTGCCGCTGGAGGCCCACGGCATCCAGGCCATGTCCATGGCGTTCATGGTCGACGTTCGCGAGCCCATGGTGTGGCGTGGCCCGATGGTGGCGGGGGCCTTCCAGCAGATGCTCAACCAGACACGCTGGAGCGACCTGGACTATCTGTTCGTGGACATGCCGCCGGGCACCGGTGACATCCAGCTCACCCTGGCCCAGAAGGTACCGGTGGACGGCGCGGTGATCGTCACCACGCCCCAGGACATCGCCTTGCTGGACGCGCGCAAGGGCATCGAGATGTTCCGCAAGGTCAAGGTCCCGGTGCTGGGCGTGGTCGAGAACATGAGCCTGCATACCTGTTCGAAGTGCGGCCACAGTGAGCCGGTCTTCGGCGAGGGGGGCGGAGAGCGCATCGCCGCGGAGTACGAAACCCGGGTGCTGGGGCGCCTGCCGTTGTCGATGGGCATTCGTGAGCAGGTGGACGGTGGACGTCCCAGCGTGGTCGCCGAGCCCGACGGCGAAGTGGCGACGACCTTCCGCACCATGGCGCGCCAGGTGGCCGAGCAGATCGACGGTGAAGGTGGCGACCAGGGGCCGAGCATCAGCTTCAGCGAGTAAGGGCCAGCGGAGGGTGACGCCTGGCGGCGTCGCCGGCTGATCCTCATCAAGCGCCTGTCAGGCGCCTATCACCTTTGTATCGTGACGTGGCAGCGAGGGGCCGCTATCATGTGGCCCCACCGAACGCGTCCACTCTTCGAGCACCCAGCAGGAAGTCCCATGAGCATCAAGTCCGACAAATGGATCCGCCGCATGGCCGAGAACGAGGGCATGATCGAGCCCTTCGAGGCCGATCAGGTTCGCTACGTCAACGACCGGCGGGTCATCTCCTATGGGACCTCGAGCTACGGCTATGACGTACGCTGCGCCGACGAGTTCAAGGTGTTCACCAACATTCACTCGGCGGTGGTCGATCCCAAGGCCTTCGACGAGAAGAGTTTTGTCGACATCAAGGGCGACGTCTGCGTGATTCCGCCCAACTCCTTCGCGCTGGCGCGGACCGTCGAGTACTTTCGCATCCCGCGCAGCGTGCTGACTATCTGCCTGGGCAAGTCCACCTATGCGCGTTGCGGCATCATCGTCAACGTGACGCCGCTGGAGCCGGAGTGGGAAGGTCACGTGACCCTCGAGTTTTCCAACACCACCAATCTGCCGGCCAAGATCTACGCCAACGAGGGCGTGGCACAGATGCTGTTTCTGGAATCTGACGAGATCTGTGACACTTCCTACGCCGATCGTGGCGGCAAGTACATGGGCCAGCGTGGAGTGACTCTGCCGCGCACCTGAGTGCGAAGAGGCGAGGGCTTACCGCTCACGCGACTGCTGCATGCAAGGCCCACAGACAACAAGGCCCGCCGATCGCTCGGCGGGCCTTGTTGTTTCAGGCGACAGCGCGGCCAGATTTCACCGGGACTCGTCGTCCTCGTCGAGTTCCTCGGCGGCGTCCTCGTGGGACAGTCGCATGCCGCCCGGCGGCAGCGGCTGGCCGTCGATGGTCGCGATGTCGCCCTGCAGGCGCAGACGTCCCTCGAGGAACCAGCGTACCGCGATCGGGAAGATCAGGTGCTCACGACTCAGCACTCGCTCCTTGAGGGTCTCTTCGGTGTCATCCTTGTTGACCTTGACCACGGCCTGGATCGCCACCGGCCCGCCATCGAGTTCCTCGGTGACGAAGTGTACGCTGCAGCCGTGCTCGTCGATGCCGTCGGCCAGTGCCCTGGCGTGGGTGTGCAGGCCCTGATAGGCCGGCAACAGCGACGGATGGATGTTGATCATCCGTCCCATGAAGCGCTGGACGAAACGCGGCGTCAGGATGCGCATGAAGCCGGCCAGCACCACCAGGTCAGGCTCGTGGCGCTCGATCACCTTGATCAGGGCGCCGTCGAAGGCATCGCGGCTGTCGTACTCGCGGTGGGGCAGGGCCACCGCGTTGATGCCGGCATCACGCGCCCGCTTCAGACCATAGGCGTCAGCGACATTGGACACCACGGCCACGATCTCGCCACCCAGTTCGTCGTGGCTCTGGGCGTCGATCAGGGCCTGCAGGTTGGTGCCACCCCCCGAGATCAGCACTACCACCCGTGGCTGGGTGGCCTCTTCCGGGGTGAAGCCGTTGAGCTCGCCCTCGTTCACGCCCTCGCTCATGACGCCGGCATCTCCAGTTGCACCTGCTCCTCGTCGCCCTGGCGCGCGGCGATGTGGCCAATGCGATGGACGCCTTCGCCCTGGGCCTGCAGGTGAGCGCGGATCTGGTCGGCCTGATCTTCAGGTACCACCAGCACCATGCCGATGCCGCAGTTGAGCACGCGGTGCATCTCATGTTCGTCCACGTTGCCCTGCTGCTTGAGCCAGTCGAACACCGCAGGGCGCTGCCACAGGCTGGTATCGACGTGGGCGGTGAGGTCCTCGGGAAGTACCCGGGGCAGGTTCTCGAGCAGGCCACCACCGGTGATGTGGGACAGGGCGTGGACCTGATAGTCGTCGTGGCGCAGCAGTTCCAGCAGCGGCTTGACGTAGATGCGTGTCGGCGCCATCAGGGCGTCGCCCAGTGACTGGCCGTCGATGTCGGTGGACAGGTCGGCGTCAGCCACCTCGAGGATCTTGCGGATCAGGGAGTAGCCATTGGAGTGAGGGCCGGATGAGCTCAGGCCCAGCAGTACGTCACCGGCGGCGACCTTGGTGCCGTCGAGGATCTCGTCCTTCTCCACCACGCCGACACAGAAGCCGGCCAGATCGTAGTCGCTACCTTCGTACATGCCGGGCATCTCGGCGGTTTCGCCACCGACCAGAGCACAGCCGGCACGTTCGCAGCCTTCGCCGATGCCGCTGACCACGTCGGCGGCGATATCGACGTCCAGCTTGCCGGTGGCATAGTAGTCGAGGAACAGCAGCGGCTCGGCGCCGGCGACCACCAGGTCGTTGACACACATCGCAACCAGATCGATGCCGATGGTGTCATGGCGACCCAGGTCCATGGCCAGGCGCAGCTTGGTGCCGACCCCGTCGGTGCCGGAGACCAGAACCGGCTCACGGTAGCCGCTGGGCAGCTGGCACAGCGCGCCGAAGCCTCCCAGCCCGCCCATTACCTCGGGGCGGGTGGTGCGTTTGGCGACGCCCTTGATGCGATCGACCAGGGCGTTGCCGGCGTCGATATCGACACCGGCGTCCTTGTAGCTGAGCGAAGCCCTTTCGGGGGAGGAGGAGGAGTCGGTCATGACAGATCCTGTGGAGTCGGTCGAGCCGCGGGCGTGGTGCGCACCAGCGGACGAACGTGAGACAATGGGCACGTTGGGGGCGGAGATTGTAGCACTGTGCTTCGGCCATCGCAGCCATGGCACACTATCGGTCGGGCATCACAGGGAATGGTGGTTTCTTTCGGGGAAAAGCGAATGAGCAAGCAGTGGTGGATTGTCGCCGCGGTGGCGGCTGTTGTGCTGTGGTTCTTCGTCAGCATCGAACCGGTGTTGGCGCCCTTCTTCGTCAGCATGGTGCTGGCGTACCTGGGTGACCCTATCGCCGATCGCCTGGAGGAGCGCGGGCTGTCGCGTCAATGGGCGGTCTGCGTCGTGTTTGTGCTGTTGACGCTGCTGGTAGGGCTGACGCTGCTGCTGCTGGTGCCGCTGCTGGGACAGCAGATCGGGCAGCTGGTGGAAGCGCTGCCGGCGGTACTGAGCTGGATTCAGAGCACGGTGTTGCCGGAGCTGCAGTCGTTGACCGGGCTCGATCTCAGCACCGACTTCGATGCACTGCGCAAGGCAGTACTGGAAAACTGGAAAGAAACCGGTACCGTCGCCGCCAGCGTACTGGCCCAGGTGTCGCGGTCGGGTATGGCGCTGGTCGGCTGGCTGGCCAATCTGGCGTTGATTCCGGTGGTGACCTTCTACCTGCTGCTGGACTGGGACGTGCTGGTGGGCAAGGTCAGGCGGCTGCTGCCGCGTCAGTGGGAGCCGACGGCCGTTCGGCTGGCCAAGGAGTGCGACGAGGTGCTGGCGGCCTTCCTGCGTGGCCAGTTGATCGTGATGCTGTGTCTCGGCGTCATCTATGCCATCGGACTGACGCTGCTGGGTGTTCGCTTTGGCCTGCTGATCGGGCTGCTCTCAGGACTTGCCAGCATCGTGCCCTATCTGGGCGTGATCGTGGGGATCTCGGTGGCCGGTGTGGTGGCCTTCTTCCAGTTCGGCGACTGGCTGGTACTGCTGGGCGTGGGGCTGGTGTTCGGCTTCGGGCAACTGGTGGAAAGCACCCTGCTGCAGCCGAAGCTGCTGGGGGACAAGATTGGCCTGCATCCTGTCGCGGTCATCTTTGCGGTGCTGGCCGGCGGCCAGCTGTTCGGCTTCACCGGTGTGCTGCTGGCGCTGCCGGTGGCGGCCATGGTGATGGTCATCTTGCGCTACCTGCATGATACGTATAAGAATTCGTCGCTCTATGACGCGGAGCATGAATCCGACAAGGAGCCCTCCGCCGCCAACGAGGAGTCCTCATGAGTCGAGCCCCCGCGCAGTTGCCTCTGGGCGTCGGACTGCGCGACGACGCGACCTTCGACAACTACCATCCGGGAGCCAACGCCACCCTGGTGGAGTGCCTGAGCCATCAGTTCGATGACAACGGCGAGCCCTTTCTGTACCTGTGGGGGGGCGACGGCGTCGGTCGTAGCCACCTGTTGCAGGCGGCCTGCCACCAGGCCTCCGCGCGGGACCTGCGAACCCTCTATCTACCACTGGAGGAGCTGGGCCACTTCCCGCCGTTGATGCTCGAGGATGTGGAGCGTCTCGACCTGGTGGCCATCGATGATCTGGATCGAGTGGTGGGGCGCAAGCGCTGGGAGGAGGCGCTGTTCCATGCCTTCAACCGGCTGCGAGACAGCGGCAAGCGATTGTTGATCGCCGCGGATCGCCCGCCCCGGCAGCTCGATATCAAGCTGGCGGACCTGGCGTCACGGCTGACCTGGGGCATGACCTTCCACCTCAGGCAGCTGTCCGACGAGGACCGCATGCAAGCGTTGAAGCTGCGTGCCCACCTGCGTGGCATGGAGTTGCCCGACGAGGTGGCACGCTACATCCTGCATCGTGGTGCACGCGAGCTCAGTGAGCTGTTTCGCTCGCTCGAGGTGCTGGACAACGCCTCGCTGTCGGCGCAGCGCAAGTTGACCATCCCCTTCGTCAAGAAGGCACTGGACTGGTAGCGGTCTGGGCATCTCCAGCAAAGCTCTCCAGGAAAGCAAGACGGCGACCCGCAATGGGTCGCCGTCCTGTTGTCAGGGCCAGGTCGAATCGGTACGCGATATCAGCGGCTGAGCTGAATCTCGCTGTGGCCACCATTTCTTAGCGTGACTTCCTTGATCACGATCTGGCGGCTGCCACTGGCCGGATCGACCACCGTGCCCGAAACGTAGAAGTCGCCGGGGGGCAGGTCGCGTAGCTGAAAGTAGCCGTTGGTGTCGGTGCGGGTGGTGTGGGTGTATTCGCGGGCCCGTGGGTCGGCGCGTTCCACCGCCCGGCCGGCCAGCGCCTGGGCCGCCGCCTCGGCGGAGTACTTGGTGATCGGTGCGACCGATACCGTCTCGCCACCGCCGATGACCGGGCCTGCGGGGGTGTTCAGGGTGAGTCTGCCGGACAGCACGGCGCTGCCGCTCTTCGGCAGCTGGGCGTAGACGTCGGCGGGGAAGGGGATCTCCCTGGGGACCCTGGCTTGATCGGCGGTGGGCTGGTCGTCTCTCGGGCCCGGCTGTTCGATCGGGGTGTCGGGTTCGCCGATATCGATGACCTCCGGGGCGCGGGACGTGCCGGTGGTGCTGACGCTCTGACAGCCGGTGATCAGCAAGGCGAGGATGGCGATTACCGCCAGGCGGAATCGGCGTGACAACAGCGGGTAGGGTGCCTTCATGGCACGGTCTCCTTGCAACGAATGTCGTTGGGCCCTGTGTGCTGTCAGCTTATGGAATCGGCGTCGGAATTGCCACGCGTGGCGTGTGCGTGGCCGGATAGGCGTCTGCCCGAGCCAGTCATGATGACTTGGCGTTGGCGCTAGCCTTGGTGGCGGTGTCACAAGGCAGCGCCTTGATTGACGCTGGCTGCAGACGCAAAACGGCCCCCGATTGAAATCGGGGGCCGCTTGGTGAACGACCTGAGTCGTTCAGGCGTCTGCCGTAGCCAGATTACTTGGCGTTGGCGGTAGCCTTGGTGGCGGTGTCGGTGGCCGCCTTGACGTTCTCTTCGGCCAGCTTCTGGCTCTTGGAGACGAAGTCCTGCTGCAGGGCCACGACCTTCTCGGCGTCGCCTTTCAGGCGCTCGGTCAGGTCCTTGGCGACCTTCTGCTGGCCTTCCATGTAGGAGCGCAGACCTTCGACGTCCTTGACGGAAGTGAAGGCGCGAGCCTGGGCCAGACCGGTCTCGGTGTAGGCCTTGGCGGCTTCCAGCTGGGCGCTGGTCAGCTTCTCGGCGAAGTCGACGGTCAGGCTGGCGTAAGCGCGGGCCGGGCCGAAGAACAGGTTTTCGACTTGCTCGTTGTTGAACAGTGCTTTGGTATCGATAGTGCGCATCATGTGAACCTCCTGGGGTTTCGAACTACTTGTCGGCGATGACCGTGGGACCATTCCCAGTGGTCGATGCCGTTGCGTCGTCTGTTGCAGTGCACAATAGCAGAGGGTTTTGTGCATCGCAACATGGATTGGGTCGAGAATCGGGGGAAAAGGGGTTTGGATCCAAAGAATGCTTGAAACAGCGAAAAAACGACGAAAAGTCCGTTATCTAGCCTTCTTCGCCCTTTGATGGGATACCGGCGTGCAAGTTCACCGTGCCCCTGGATCACCTTCAGCCTAGTGTGGAGACATGACAGCGATGTGATCCCTGCAAGCCTTGCAAGCAGGAAGTCTCGCCACCATGGTATTCAAGAGAAAACGAAGGACCGTACCTTTAACCCTTTGCCTTTGACGATCAGGAGTGATCCATGACGCAGACCCGTATCGAACGCGACAGCATGGGGGAGCTCGAGGTTCCCGCCAATGCGCTCTATGGCGCCCAGACGCAGCGTGCGGTCAACAACTTCCCGGTGTCGGGCCAGCCGATGCCGTCAGCCTTTATCCACGCCATTGCTCGCATCAAGCGAGCGGCGGCGGTGGTCAACGGCGACCTGGGATTGCTGGACGACGATCGTCGTCGTGCCATCGTCGAGGCGGCAGACGCGATCATCGCGGGTCAGCACGATGATCAGTTCCCCATCGATGTGTTTCAGACCGGGTCCGGCACCTCGAGCAACATGAACGTCAACGAGGTGATCGCCCACCTGGCGAGCTCCGATGACTTGAGCGTCGGACCCAACGACCACGTCAACATGGGGCAGTCGAGCAACGATGTCATTCCCACCGCCCTGCACCTGTCGGCGGCGCTGGAAGTTACCGGTACGCTACGCCCGGCGCTCGAGCACCTCAGAGGTGTCATCGACGCCAGGGCAGAAGAGCTGGACGAGGTGGTCAAGACCGGACGCACTCACCTGATGGATGCCATGCCACTGCGTCTTGGTCAGGAACTCGGTGGCTGGTCGAGCCAGGTGGGGCAGGCCATCGAGCGTCTCGACAGCGCCATGGTGCGGCTGTGTCGGCTGGCCCAGGGGGGGACTGCGGTCGGCACGGGTATCAATGCCCATCCGGAATTTGCCGAGCGCATGGCCGCCGAGCTCTCCGCCCGCACCGGGCTCGCTCTGACGCCCAATGACAGCTTCTTTGCCAGCCTTGGCTCCCAGGACGCAGCGGTGGAGCTGTCGGGTCAGCTCAAGGGTCTGGCGTGTGTGGTGATGAAGATCGCCAACGATCTGCGCTGGATGAACTCCGGCCCGCTGGCGGGGCTTGGCGAGATCGAGCTTGAAGCCTTGCAGCCGGGCAGTTCGATCATGCCGGGCAAGGTCAATCCGGTGATACCCGAATCCGCCGCCCAGGCCGCCGCTCAGGTGATCGGTCTGGACACAGCCGTCACCGTGGCCGGACAGAGCGGCAACTTCCAGCTCAACGTGATGCTGCCATTGGTGGCAAGCAATCTGCTGACGTCGATCACTCTGATGAGCCAGACATCGCGGCTGCTGGCGGACAAGGCGATCGCCACCTTCAAGGTGCGTGAGGACAACCTGAGTGAGCCACTGGCGCGCAATCCCATCCTGGTGACGGCATTGAATTCGGTGATCGGCTATAACGCCGCAGCGGCCATCGCCAAGAAGGCCTACCAGGCCGGTCGGCCGATCATCGACGTGGCCGAGGAGGAGACCGACCTCGGACGCGACGAGCTCGAACGCCTGCTGGATCCTGCCTCCCTGACCCGTGGCGGTATTCCCGAATAGAGGTGACGAGGCCGCGGCCGACATGGCGCCTCTTGGAATAGCGCCTCTTGGAATAGCGCCCTTGGAATAGCGCCCCTTGAAGAAGAAGAGCCTTGCCACGACGGCAAGGCTCTTCTTTTCTATTGCTACCCGTTTTTTCTATTGCTGCCAGTCCATCGCCACACGTTTTACCGCCACACTAGTTACCACGACATGGACATCGCCTGGAAGGCGGGAACTCAACTCGACTGATCGCGCTCCCTGGCTTCCTCGACGGTTTCACGGGCGTCGTGATGCTCTTCGTTGTCGGCGTCCGGGGTGTCGTGCTCGTCGGCTCTGGAGGGGCGATAACAGACGGTGGCAAGGATCGGGAAATGGTCTGAGCCAAAGGCCCGCAGTCGATCCATCTTGGCAAGGGTGAAGTGCTCGCTGACGAAGACATGGTCCAGCGGCCAGCGCAGGAACGGATAGCCGGCGTGGAAACTCGAGAACATGCCGCGGCCGCGCCGCAGGTCCAGCATGCCGCTGACGCGGCAGAACAGGCGCGTGCTGCGTGACCAGGCCACGTCATTGAGGTCGCCGGCGACCAGCGTCGGTACCGGGTTCTGGTGGATCTCTTCGGCGACCAGCGAAAGCTCCGCGTCCCGCCACAGCGATTCCTCGCTCTCGCTCGGCGCCGGTGGCCTGGGGTGAAGGGCGCGAAAGCGGATGTGATCTCCGCTTTCGAGTTCCACCTCACAGTGGATCGAGGGGATGTCATCCTGGATCAGCCACTTGACCTCGGGGTCGATCAGCGGGCGGCGGGAATACAGGTGCATGCCGTAGAGGTTGTCCAGCGGGACCCGCACGGCGTGGGGATAGTCGTCTGCCAGGCCGTCATCGAGCTTGTCGCCCCACCATTGGTCGGATTCCAGGGTCAGCACCAGGTCCGGGTCGCGCTCGGCAATGATCTCCAGCAGGTCGTCGCTGCGCCGGTTCGGCGTCAGTACATTGGCGATCAAGAGCGTCAGGCAACGCTCCGGGGCGTCGCCCTTGGCGGCCATGACCTGCACCGGCCACAGCGGTGTCCAGGGCAGTACATAGAAAGCCTGGATGGCAAAGACGACCAGGCCGACCGTGGCAATCCAGAGTGTCAGGGAGTCGCTCGCCAACGGGCTTGCCAAAGCACAGAACAACCCGATGAGTCCGATCTGGACACGGGGGAACTCACAGGCCCTGAGCCACCACCAGTGGGACGGAATCCTGGCGATCAGGGTAGCGCCGGCGACGATGGTCACCACCGCGATCAGGAGGGTATCGATGACAAGTGAGAGCATGCAGGGGTCCCTTTTCGGTCCGGCGCACCGGCTCGGCGCAACAATGATGATGACGAGCCTAACGGTCCTCGGCCTTTAACGATAGAGCCAAGGAGCGCCGTTGAGGACCTCAGGCGCGTTCGCGCGATGTCGGTGTGGCACTCGCGAAGTATTCCTCGAGCCGTTCATGGGCCTCGTCGCCGAACAGGATTCGGGCGGCCTCATCGAGGCCAGGTGACCCGTGCAGGGTCTGAGTGTCCACCACCAGGGCGATCTTGGAGCGGCGGCGCAGGAAGTCCTCGAGTCGTGTGATCATCTCTCGCCGGGCGGCGTGCTCGAGCTCGCAGCGAAGGTACTCGGTACCCTCGATCAACAGCTCTCCCTGTCGCGGGTCCTGGCGGATCTGCTCCAGCATGTCGAAGGCGTTGAGGCCGTAGCGACGCCACAGGCGCTTGCTCAGAGGTTCACTGGACGAGGAGGGGGTGCGCTCATCGAGGCCCAGCAGGCTTGCCTGGTGCAGGAATTCTCGCCTGTCAGTGTCCGAAGGTTCGCCGTACCAGCGGGCGCGCGGCTGTGGCAGCTCGAGGCCTAATCGTTGCACCTCTCTGACGATCTCCTCGCCGACGTTGAGGCAGTCGGTGAGCTTGCCGCCAAAGATGCTGATATGGCGCTCATTGGCGTTGATGTCGATGGCATGCTTGCGCGACATCTGGAGAAAGTCGCGGCCATTGCCGGCGTTGGCCTTGACCGCCAGCGGGCGCACGCCGCAGCGGGTGGCGATGATGTCCGAACGGTCTAGCGGGCGTTTCAGACTCAGGCGCTTGTTGATGTTGTCCAGCACGAAGTCGATGTCAGCGTCGCTGATCGCGACCTCCGGGCGCTCTTCCTTGGTGTCGGTGGTGCCGATGCAGGTGCGCGGCCCCATGGGAATGGCGAAGAACAGCCGCCCGTCGTCGGCAAAGAAGGCCAGCACGCGCTGGCGCTCGGACAGCCGTGGCACGATCAGGTGGATGCCCTTGGAATAGGCGTGGTGGTGATCGGTGGTCTGTCGGCTCAAGGCGTTATGGTCGTCCACCCAGGGGCCGGTGGCATTGATGATGATTCCGGCGCGCAGGCTGAAGGTCTCGCCGCTCTGGTTGTCCCGGGCGTCGACGACCCAGCCGTTGTCGCTGCGTCGTGCCCCCCGCGACTCGACGTAGTTGGCCGCCGCCGCGCCGTAGTCCAGCGCCGAGCGTACGAAGCTGTAGACAAAGCGGGCATCGTTGTCATGCAGGTAGGCGTCGGAGTACTCGAAGCCACCGATCGCCGCACGCGTATCGACCAGTGGCTCGCGTCGGTTGATGCCTTTTGGCGTCAAGTAGCGCGGCAGTCGGGTGAAGGCGTTGCCCATCAGCCAGTACAGCCAGGTGCCCGCCCAGAGCATGCGAGGGTGATAGCGAAAGCCCCTGTCGATGGTGGTCAGAAAGCGTATTTCCTGGACCGTCGACGGAAAGCTCCTGATCAGGTGGTTGCGGCTCTTGCATAGCTTGCGCACCAGCGAAAAGTCATAGCTTTCCATGTACTTGATGCCACCCCACACCAGATTGGACGAGTGCTGACTGGTCTCGCCGGCGAAGTCGCCACGGTCGATCAAGGCCACCCGGGCGCCCTTGCCGGCCAGTGCAGCGGCGCTGGCGGCGCCGTTGATGCCGGCGCCGATGATCAGTACATCGAAGTGCTCCTCCTTCAGGCGCTGAAGGTTGGCGTCACGTAGTTGCATGCATGTCCCCCGCGGTTCCTGAAGGAGTCGGGACGCAAGGCCCCGGTGTGGTCAGTCTTCGTCGCGCTCCCGGTTCATGGGCCATAATTGTACGGCCTTCTTTTCACTCTTCGTCGCGCTCCCAGTTCATGGTCCGTCGCACGGCCTTTTTCCAGCCCTTGTAGCGTCGTTCCCGTTCGGCGTCTTCCATGGCGGGCGTAAAGGTGCGTTCGATGTCGCCCCGGGTGGCGAGCTCCGGCAGGTTCCACATGCCTACCGCGATCCCCGCCAGGTAGGCCGCCCCCAGGGCGGTGCTCTCGATGACCCTGGGGCGTTCGACGTCGACCGCCAGCATGTCAGCCTGGAATTGCATCATGATGTTATTGGCGACGGCGCCGCCGTCGACCCGCAGGGCCTTGAGCGTGATCCCCGAGTCCTTCTGCATGGCGTCGATGATGTCTCGCGTCTGGTAGGCCAGGGCGTCCAGGGTGGCGCGGGTGATATGCTCCTTGCCCGAGCCTCGGGTCAGGCCGAAGATCGCTCCACGGGCGTACATGTCCCAGTAAGGAGCGCCGAGGCCGGCGAAGGCGGGGACCACGTAGACACCACCGGCATCCTCGACCTTGCTGGCGTAGTATTCGGAGTCTTCCGCCGAGTCGATCATCTTGAGTTCGTCGCGCAGCCACTGCACCGCCGCGCCGGCGATGAAGATCGATCCTTCCAGCGCATAGGTGACCTTGCCGTCGAGCCCCCAGGCGATGGTGGTCAGCAGGCCCGAGGTCGAAGGCACCGGGGTCTCGCCGGTATTCATCAGCAGAAAACAGCCGGTACCGTAGGTGTTCTTGACCATGCCTTTGTCGAAGCAGGCCTGGCCGAACAGGGCGGCTTGCTGGTCACCGGCGATACCGGCGATGGGGATCTGGGCGCCACCGAACATTTCCTTGGCGGTGGTGCCGTAGACCTCGCTGGATGGCCTGACCTCGGGCAGCATCGCCCGGGGAATATCGAGGGCCTCGAGCAGTCGGTCGTCCCAGTCGAGCCGTTTGATGTCGAACAGCATGGTGCGCGAGGCGTTGGAGACATCGGTAAGGTGGCGTTCGCCGCGGGTCAGGTTCCACACCAGCCAGCTGTCCATGGTGCCAAACAGCAGATCGCCGGCCTCGGCGCGCTGCTGGGCACCGTCCACCTGGTCGAGGATCCAGCGAATCTTGGTGGCGGAGAAGTAGGCGTCGACCACCAGGCCGGTGGTGTCGCGGATATGGGCTTCCAGCCCCTGGGCCTTGAGCTCGTCGCATAGCGGTGCGGTGCGTCGATCCTGCCAGACGATGGCGTTGTGGATCGGTTTGCCGGTGTGTCGGTCCCAGATCAGGGTGGTCTCGCGCTGGTTGGTGATGCCGATGGCGGCTACCTGGGACGGCTTGACGCCCTGGGTTTCCAGCACTTCTCGTGCGACTCCCATCTGGCTGCCCCAGATCTCCATGGCATCGTGTTCCACCTGGCCTGGCTTGGGGTAGTGCTGGGTGAATTCCTTCTGCGCGATGCCGACGATGCGGGTGTCCTGGTCGAACAGGATGGCCCGGCAGCTGGTGGTGCCCTGATCAAAGGCGAGAATATAGCGTGTTGGCATGTTCCGGTGTCCTGACGGTTGTTGTGGTCGAGCGATACCTTCACCTTCGGTGAGCAGACGGTTTCCGTCTAGTGCTGCCGGCAGGGACATGGCCAGATGCAGCGACGTCGGGTGCCCCTATGCAACGTCGCCGCCGCGGGTGATCAATGGTCGTACGAGGCCACAACAAGTTCGTTATCGAAAATAAAGGTAGCGTTGAGGTCGTGAACGAACAACCAGAGCGCGAAAGTTTTCGATAGCACTTTGGTCGTGCCGTCTGGAGAGCAGGGGAAGAACGTCGCCTCGGCTGGGTTTGTGCGCCAAGGCGTCCACGGGGCCGAAGAGGAATCGGGATGGCCTGACGTTTTCGCAAGATGACACAGAGCTGCTGGGCCAGGCCAGGTGCAGGATCAGGCCAGGTGCAGGGCGACCCCGTGTTCCTGCAGTAGCCGTGCGATGGCCTCCGGTGGCTCACGATCGGTGAACAGGGCGTCGAGTTGGGATACGTTGCCCTGGCGCACCACCGGGTTGCGGTGAAACTTGGAGTGATCGGCGGCCAGAAACACCTGACGTGAGTTCTCGATAATCGCCTGAGCGACGCGGACTTCCTGATAGTCGAACTCGAGCAGGGAGCCGTCCTGATCGATGCCGCTGATCCCGATCAGCCCAATGTCCACCTTGAACTGATGGATGAAGTCGATGGTCGCTTCGCCGATGATCCCGCCGTCACGGGGTCTGACCTGGCCGCCGGCGACGATCACCTTGAAGTCTTCCTTGTGATGCAGGATGGACGCCACGTTGAGGTTGTTGGTGATGATCTCCAGGCCTTGATGCTCAAGCAGTGCCTCGGCCACCAGTTCATTGCTGGTGCCGATATTGATGAACAGCGAGGCGTGGTGCGGCACCCGGCGCGCCACGGCGTCGGCGATGCGTCGTTTGGCGTCGAGGTTGAGCGTCTTGCGGGTGGCGTAGGCGGTATTGACGGTGCTCGACTCGAGGCCCGCGCCACCGTGGACTCGGCGCAACCGGCCTTCGCTTGCCAGTGTGTTGAGGTCGCGGCGGATGGTCTGAGGGGTCACCGCGAAGTGATCGGTCAACTGCTCGATGCTGGCGTATCCCTGGCGACTGACCAGTGCAATGATGGCGTCCTGACGCTGCTGCTGGTTCATCCCGATTGCCCTTGTGCTTGGAAGGCCTTGAAAGATGGAAAGCCCTTGTGCCTGAAAGGCCCTGGTAGATTGAAGGCCTCGATAGATGGAAGGCCTCGATAGATGGAAAGCCCTTGTGCATCGATGGCCCTGGAACAGGCAGGCCCTGGTGAATGGAACGTCCTGGTACATTGCCGGCGAGGACGTCGCTTTGGGGACGCCGATGAGGCTGTCGTGGATCTCGCTTCACCAGACGCATTCCCGATGATCGTAAACGAACGCGACCGGATTTGGCGATGGTGGAATCGCGCTGCGGTGAAGGCGTTCGAGACGCCGCACGGGCCCCTCGAAGGAAAAAATCATTCGGTGAACTCAAGGGCTTGCAAAATTCTGCCGAAGGCGTAGAATTCGCATCCGTTGTCAGCAGCGAGGGTGGTGACTCCCTCGTTTCGGCAGCCGTGTAGGACCATAGCTCAGTTGGTTAGAGCGCCACGTTGACATCGTGGAGGTCGGCGGTTCAAATCCGCCTGGTCCTACCAGCTAGATCGCACATCGAGTGATGCAGGACCATAGCTCAGTTGGTTAGAGCGCCACGTTGACATCGTGGAGGTCGGCGGTTCAAATCCGCCTGGTCCTACCAGCACTACCTCGCAGTGCCATTGCAAGGCGTATTGCGACGTGCCATCTCGCTTTCCTGCTTCAGGACCATAGCTCAGTTGGTTAGAGCGCCACGTTGACATCGTGGAGGTCGGCGGTTCAAATCCGCCTGGTCCTACCAGATTACAGACAAAAGCCCCGCGGCCTCGCCTCGGGGCTTTTGTCGTTTCTAGGGTCGTCGCCGTCGCCGGTGTTTGGCAACTGCTGCCACCGGCTGATCAACGCAGTGGCCGAGCCGCGGGTTGGCATTGAAGTGAGTGCGCCGCCTCCGGGGCGGCGCGATTCATCCGTTGGGACGGTTCAGGCGTCGCCGAGCCCGCTCAAGCGGCGGAAGGTGGCCACCAGGCGCTCGATGCCGGCCTGGTCGTCTTCGCTGAAGCGCCCCTGGTCGGGGCTGTCCAGGTCGAGCACGCCCCATAGTTCACCGTCCTTGTCGAGCACCGGTACCACCAGCTCGGAGCGCGAGGCGCTGTCGCAGGCGATATGGTCCGCGACCGCGTGGACGTCGTCGACGCGTTGGGTCTGGCGGCTGCGGGCGGCGGCGCCACAGACACCCTTGTCGAAGGGGATCGGATGGCAGGCTGGCTTGCCCTGAAAGGGGCCCAGGGACAGCATGCGCGGCTGGCGCTGCAGATAGAAGCCGACCCAGTTGAGGCGCGGGACTTCCTGCATGATGAAGGCCGAGGTCTGGGCGGCGTTGGTCAGCCAGTCGCCGGAGTCGAGCAGGGCGGTGAGCTGGCGGTCGAGAAGATCGTAGGAAGACATGTCGAGTGTGGCAGTGTCCGCGGGTGAAAACGGCGAGGCCGGCCCTGGGGCCGGCCTCGAGAGGGAGCGCGCGTCAGGCTTACTTCCAGCCAGGAACGGCGGCGCCCTTGAACAGCTCTTCTGCCTTGGCGGCGACTTCGTCGCTCTGGTAGGCGTCGACCAGTTGCTGGATCTCCTCGCGATCCTCGTCGCCACCGCGCACGGCGATGATGTTGACGTAGGGCGACTCGGGGCCTTCCTTGACCAGGGCGTCGTCCAGGGTCAGGCCGGCCGGCTGGGCGAAGGTATTGTTGATGAAGGCCATATCCACGTCGGGCAGAACGCGCGGCAGCTGGGCCGCCTCGATCTCGCGGAAGTCGAAGTCGTGGGGGTTTTCCACGATATTCAGCGGCGTGGCTTCCAGGTTTTCGGGGTCGTCCAGGGTGATCAGGCCCTCGTTGTGGAGCAGGATCAGTGAGCGGCCTTCGTTGGACGGGTCGTTGGGCAGCGCGATGGTGGCGCCCTCGGGCAGGTCCTCGATGCTCTCGTACTTCTCGGAGTAGGCCCCGATCGGGTAGACGAAGGTGCGCCCGGCGATGGCGAAGTCGTAGCCGCGGTCGTTGACCATGGCGTTCATGTAGGGCTCGTGCTGGTAGGCGTTGGCGTCGAGGCTGCCGTCGGCCAGGGCGGCGTTGGGCGTCACGTAGTCGGTGAACTCGATGATCTCGATCTCTAGACCATAGCGCTCCTCGGCCAGATCGGCGGCGACCTGCATGACGTCGGTCTCGGGGCCGGCGACGGTGCCCACCTTCAGGCTGTGCTCATCGGCGTTGGCCTGGCTGATCGCCAGTGACAGGGTGGAAAGCGCCAGGGCGCCCAGCAGTGTCTTGCGCATCTTCAGTGTCTCCCGAAACGGTGTGTGACGTGTGTGGCGATGTTAATGGAATAACACGTCTTTCGCTAATGCAATTTGGTTATTAAGGCCATGCAGGGTGCATGTCACTTGTGGTCACTCTTGCGCACCAGATAGTCACCCAGGCTCTGGAAGGCCTGAACCATGACCACCAGGATGGCAACGGTGATCAGCATGATGGTCGGATTGAAGCGGTTGTAGCCGTAGCGAATGCCCAGGTCGCCAAGACCACCTCCGCCCACGGCGCCGGCCATGGCCGAGTAGCTGACCAGGGTCACCGCGGTGACGGTCAGGGCGGTGAAGATGCCCCCGCGGGCCTCCGGCAGCAGTACCTTGGTGATGATCTGCCAAGGGGTAGCACCCATGGACTGGGCGGCTTCCACCAGCCCGGGAGAAATCTCGTTCAGCGCGCCCTCGACCAGGCGTGCGATAAACGGAATCGCGGCGATGGTCAGCGGCACGGCGGCAGCGTTGGTGCCGATGGACGACCCCACCAGCATGCGCGTGAACGGAATGATCGCCACCATCAGGATGATGAAGGGGATCGAGCGGCCGATGTTGGTGATGATGCCGAGGACCGACTGCAGCACCGGCTGGGCCAGGATCTGGCCCGGGCGAGTGACATAAAGAAGCACGCCCAGAGGGATGCCGACCAGGGCCGCGATCACACCGGACACCGCCACCATATAGAGAGTGTCGAGGGTGGCTTCGAGGATGAGGTTAAACATCGCGCTGGACATGGCCAAGCACCTCCACTGTCAGGTCGTGAGATTGCAGGTAGGCGAGGGCGCGCCGGGTGTCCTCGGCGTCCCCCATCAGTTCGGCGATCATCAGGCCCAGGGTTCGCTCCTGGATGGACTCGACCTTGGCCTGCAGAATGCTGACGTCCACGCCGCACTCCCGCGCCAGCCGCGAGATCAGCGGGGTGGACACGGCGTCGCCGGAAAACGCCAGGCGTACCACCGGATGCGAATTCGGCCCGGGGGTCTGCTCGAGGCGGTCGATCAGCTCCCTGGGCGGTTCGAGTTCGAGGAATTCGTTGAGGAAGTCGCGGCCGAGCTGAGTGCGCGGGGCGGTGAAGAAGTCACCGACATCGGCTTCCTCGACCAGCCTGCCACCGGAGATCAGGCTGACGCGATGGCAGATCGACTTGACCACCTCCATCTCGTGGGTGATCAGCAGAATGGTCAACCCGAGCTTCTGGTTGATGTCCTTGAGCAGTTCGAGGATCGAGGCGGTGGTGTGGGGGTCCAGCGCCGAGGTGGCCTCGTCGCACAGCAGTACCTGAGGGCGGCTGGCCAGGGCGCGGGCGATGGCCACGCGCTGCTTCTGACCGCCGGACAGCTGTGCCGGATACTGCTGGGCCTTGTCGGCCAGGCCGACCAGCTCCAGCAGAGGCGTGACGCGCTTGGTGATCTCGTCGCGCTTGACGCCCATCAGTTCCAGCGGCAGGGCGATGTTGGCGAATACCGTGCGCGAGGTCAGCAGATTGAAGTGCTGGAAGATCATGCCGATACGGTGGCGCGCCTGATTGAGGGCGGGGCCGGAGAGGCTGGTCAACGTCTGGCCATCCACCTCCACGGTGCCGGAGGTAGGCCGCTCGAGCAGGTTGACGCAGCGAATCAGCGTCGACTTGCCGGCGCCGGACAGGCCGATGACGCCGTGAATCTGCCCCTGGGGTACGTGCAGGTCGACGTCGGCTAGCGCCTTGACGGCGCGTGAGCCGGCACCAAAGGTCTTGGAAAGGTTGGTCAGTCGTATCATCTCAGCTACCGGGTGGGCACCGAGGGACCTGGGCGGGCAAGAGAACGGCAATGGGTAGGCATAAAAAAAGGCCACCCTGACGGGTGGCCATCAACGCTGGACACACCCTTTTAGCTGCACTTCATGCACCGACGCCTTGTGAGCGTCGCGGCACGGGCGCCCGCAATCCGGGTACAAATCGGCGCCTAAAAATGTAGCGGGCAAGGATAGGGCGAGCGAAGGACCCTGTCAATCGTTTACGCATAGCCACTGGCAAGGTCTTTCGAGGTAGGCGCCACGTCGTAGTGGATCCGCCCGCCGGACGCCGTGACTGGCGATAGGTTTTCTGAACAATAGCGCAAGCGTGGACCTTTGGAGGCACGGCTTCTAGACTGGGCCGGTTCGGGGAAGGCCCCGTGATGGCAAGGAGACAAAGATGTTCACCGGTATCGTTCAGGGCACCGCCGAGGTGGTCGAGATCAAGGAAGCGGAGGCCTTTCGCAGCCATCTGGTGCGGATGCCGCGTCACCTGTGTGAAGGCTTGGAGCTGGGCGCATCGGTGGCCCACAACGGAGTCTGTCTGACCGTCACCGATATCGACGGGGATCTGGTCAGCTTCGACCTGATGCGCGAAACCCTGCGGGTCACCAATCTCGGCGGTCTGAGCGTCGGTGATCGCGTCAACGTCGAGCGGGCGGCGCGCTTCGGTGACGAGATCGGCGGGCACGCCATGTCCGGTCACGTCATGGGGCAGGCGGAGCTGGTGGAACTCGACGAGGCACCCAACAACCGTCGCCTGTGGTTCCTGTTGCCGCAAGGACTCGAGCGCTTTGTCTTTGCCAAGGGCTACATCGGCGTGGACGGCATCAGCCTGACCATTGGTGAGTTGCGCAACGATACCCGGGGGCCGGCCTTTTGCGTCGACCTGATCCCGGAAACGCTGGCCCGTACCACACTGGCCGACCGTCGCCCGGGGGACAGGGTCAATCTCGAGATCGATCCCCAGACCCAGGCCATCGTCGAGACGGTAGAGCGGGTCATGGCGGCCAGGGGCTGAGCGTCGACAAGTACCTTTGCAGCCAAGTGCTGTAGCTTTGTGCCGCAGCGCCCGGACGGGCGTCGGCGGTGGTCTCCCTCGCTTGAGAAGCTGCTAACTTAACCGGATGTAACATTCCTTTAAGTGCACCGACCGTGATCAGCGAGGGACTACCATGAAAATGACAGCCAAGGCATTGGCGACAGGCGTGTGCGCCGCAGCGGCGTTGGGAATTGCCACGGCTGCCGTGGCCCAGGATCTGTCTCCCTGGGTGGACAGCGAGGGCACCATCTCCTTGCCGGACAACTTCCGCACCGAGATGGCGCATCTGGGCTCCTGGTTCGTACCCGAAGGGGACGCCAGTGGCTTCCATAACGTCTATACCGAGCCCGAGAGCGTCGCGTCCTTCCGCGAGAACGGGGTCTTCCCCGACGGCGCCGTGCTGGTCAAGGAGTTGCGGGCACACAGCACCGGCGACTACACCACCGGCGCCGGGGTGAGCTACGAGAACGAGACCATCAAGCAATGGTTCGTGATGGTCAAGGACTCCACCGACCGCTTTGCCGACAGCAATGGCAGCTGGGGCGATGGCTGGGGTTGGGCGCTGTTCAAGACCGATGATCCTTCCACCAACGTTTCGGCCGACTACAAGGCCGACTGTCTTGGCTGTCATGTCCCGGCCCAGGACAAGGACTGGATCTATACCGAAGCCTATCCGATTCTGGTAGAGTAGCGCGCCTTCGAGAGTCGCCGACATCGGGCGCGGTACGGCGGACTCGCCGTACCGCGCCCGATGTGCGTTTGGCCCCGGCCGATCGTCGAGGGCTGGGATGCCGCTTTATGGGGCGGGCAGCCTTGCTTGACGTGGTGGCGCTGGAGGTCGCGCGGACGACCCTGCGTGCTCCCTGTGCGTTGGCCAGGTTGTGCAGGATCGTCGTGATTCCCTGGACGGCCTGCTATATGGTGTCACTAGTCGCAGGGTGGCAGGGCGCGTTCGGCGAACTCTCGTCCTGGACACTCCCCTATTGACTCCACGTGCAGGACCCAGCGCATGTCCAACCAGCAGCCTGAACCGAGCTCCGGCAAGAGCCCGCTCGATCGCTTCTTCAAGCTCAGTGAGCACCGCACCACCGTCAAGACGGAGGTGATCGCCGGGATCACCACCTTCCTGACCATGGCGTACATCATCTTTGTCAACCCGAGCATCCTGTCCGAGGCGGGCATGGACTACGGGGCGGTCTTCGTGGCGACCTGTGTCGCCGCCGCGGTGGGCTGTCTGGTAATGGGGCTGTGGGCCAACTATCCCATCGCTCTGGCGCCAGGCATGGGTTTGAACGCCTTCTTTACCTACGGTGTGGTGCTGGGCATGGGCTACACCTGGGAGGCAGCGCTGGGAGCGGTCTTCCTGTCCGGTGTTACCTTCTTTCTGCTCAGCATCTTTCGCATCCGCGAGTGGATCATCAACTCGATTCCGATCACCTTGAGACTCGGCATCGCGGCGGGTATCGGTCTGTTTCTGGCCATGGTGGCGATGAAGAATGCCGGCATCATCGTCGACAACCCGGCCACCCTGGTGTCGGTGGGCGATCTGTCCGAGCCGGCCCCGCTGTACGCCCTGGCCGGGTTCTTCGTGATTACCGCGCTGGCCCATCTGCGCGTCACCGGGGCGGTGATGATCGGCATTCTGGGGGTGACCCTGGTGGCCATGCTGCTGGGCCACAATGAATTCGGCGGGGTGGTGTCGATGCCGCCGTCGATCGCGCCGACCTTGATGTCCATGGACCTGGCCGGTGCCTTCGACGTGGCCATGATCAGCGTGGTCTTTGCCTTCCTGTTCGTCGATCTGTTCGACACCTCCGGTACCCTGGTGGGCGTTGCCCATCGCGGTGGCCTGCTCGACAAGGACGGCAAGCTGCCGCGCCTGGGCCGTGCGTTGATGGCGGACTCCACCGCCTCCATGGCCGGCGCTGCCCTCGGTACCTCGACCACCACCAGCTATGTGGAAAGCACCGCCGGCATCGCCGCCGGTGGGCGTACCGGTCTGACCGCCGTGGTGGTCGCGGTACTGTTTCTGGCCAGCCTGTTCTTCGCTCCGCTGGCGGGCTCCATTCCGGCCTATGCCACCGCGGGGGCACTCCTGTACGTGGCGTCGCTGATGGCGGGAAGCCTTGCCCACGCCGACTGGGACGACGCCACCGAGGCGGCGCCGGTATTGATCGCCGCCCTGGCCATGCCGCTGACCTTCTCCATCGCCGAAGGTATCGCCTTCGGCTTCGTCAGCTACGTGGCGATCAAGGCCCTGTCCGGTCGCTTCAAGGACCTGAACGCCGCCGTGGTGATCCTCGGTGTGCTGTTCGCGATCAAGATGATCTACCTCGATTGAGCCCATCGGGCTGACCGGGGCTGGCTGACCAGGACCGGCTGAGCCGGCAGGTTGGCCAGCCCCGCCGTGCGGCGCCGAGACAAGGCGCCGCATGTGTCATGCATTCTTCTTTCGACCCCTAGCGAGAACCGCCATGAGTATCTACGGCGACTATATCAAGTCCGTCATTCGCACCGTTCCCGACTGGCCCCAGCCGGGTGTCAACTTTCGTGACATCACCCCGCTACTGCAGAACAGTGCGGCCTTTCGCAAGCTGATCGACAGCTTCGTGCACCGCTATCAGGAGATGGATCTGGACGCCATCGCCGCCATCGACGCCCGCGGTTTCATCGTCGGCGCGCCGGTGGCCTACGAGCTGGGCTGCAGTTTTGTGCCGGTACGCAAGAAGGGCAAGCTGCCGTTCAAGACCATCAGTCAGACCTACACCCTGGAATACGGCCAGGCCGAGGTAGAGCTGCACTCCGATGCCTTCCGCGATGGCGACCGTATCCTGGTGGTGGACGACCTGATTGCCACCGGTGGCACCATGCTGGCCGCGGCCGAACTGATCAGCCGCAGCGGGGGACATGTGGTGGAGACGTCTGCCATCGTCGATCTGCCGGATCTCGGCGGCTCCCAGAGAATCCGTGACGCTGGCCACAGCGTGTTCGCCGTGTGTTCCTTCACCGAGGACGAGTGACCCATGAGCAGTCAACGCTACCATCGCCATTTCGTGGTGTCCTGGGACCAGCTTCATCGCGACGTGCGCGAGCTGTGTCATCGCCTGATCGAGCGCGATACCAAGGGCATCATTGCGATCACCCGGGGTGGGCTGATTCCCGCCGCGCTGATCGCTCGGGAGCTCAATGTTCGCCTGATCGACACCGTCTGCATCAAGAGCTACGACCATATGGAGCAGGACAGCCTCGAGGTGCTCAAGGGCGTGGATCACGACGGCGAAGGATGGCTGCTGGTCGATGATCTGGTGGACACCGGCAAGACCGCGCGCAAGGTGCGCGAGATGCTGCCCAAGGCGCACTTCGTGACCATCTACGCCAAGCCCGAGGGTCGTCCGCTGGTGGATCAGTACCTCACCGAGGTCGCCCAGGACTGCTGGATCCAGTTCCCCTGGGACATGGGCGTGGCCTACGTCGAGCCCCTGGCGGACCAGCGGCGGTGAGCGACATGGTTCAGGTATTGCCCGACAGCTGGGAGCGCTGGCTCGGAGTCGAGTTCCAGGCGCCCTACATGCAGCAGCTCAAGGCGTTTCTGGCGGCAGAGAAGGCCGCCAGGAAGACCATCTATCCGCACTCGTCGGACTGGTTTCGGGCCTTCGAGCTGACGCCGCTGGACGAGGTACGAGTGGTGATCCTGGGGCAAGATCCCTACCACGGTCCTGGCCAGGCTCATGGGTTGTGCTTTTCGGTGCGCGAGGGCGTCAAGCCGCCGCCGTCACTGGTCAATATCTACAAGGAGCTGGCCCAGGACCTGGGGGTGACTCCGGTCAACCACGGCCACCTCGAGGCCTGGGCGCGCCAGGGGGTGTTGCTGCTCAACACCTCCTTGACGGTGGAGGAGGGCAACGCCGGCTCCCACCGGGGCAAGGGATGGGAGGCCTTCACCGACCGCGCCATCGAGACCGTCAACGCCGAGGCGCCGCCCTGTGTCTTTCTGCTGTGGGGCAGCCACGCGCGCCAGAAGAAGGCGCTGGTGGATCAGGAGCGGCATCTGGTGCTGGAGTCGCCGCACCCGTCGCCGTTGTCGGCCCACCGCGGCTTTTTCGGCAATCACCATTTCTCTCGGGCCAACGCCTTTCTCGCCGAGCACGGGCGGTCCCCGGTGGATTGGCAGCTGCCGCCGACTCCATGAACGTGTTGGGCGGACGGCGTGGTCGTCCGCCGGCTTTCGGTGCACGCTGCGGGTTAACCTGACGCGGCGTTGCAGGTAGAATGGCGCGCAATTTGTCGCCCGCGTCCATGCGACGAAGGTCGTCCAAGCACCACCTCCCGTTATCAAAGAGGACTCGCCAATGAGCGTCCATGCCATCGATCACCCCCTGGTCCAGCACAAACTCGGTCTGATGCGTGAAGCCGGCATCAGCACCAAGAGCTTCCGTGAACTGGCCGGCGAGGTGGCAAAACTGCTCACCTACGAGGCGACCCAGGACCTGGAGTTGCAGGACTATGACATCGATGGCTGGAGTGGCGAGACCATCACCGTCAAGCAGCTCAAGGGCAAGAAGGTCACCATCGTACCGATCCTGCGAGCGGGACTTGGCATGCTGGAAGGTGTCACCGACCTGATTCCCAGTGCAAGGGTCAGCGTGGTCGGTCTCTACCGCGATGAAGAGACCCTCGAGCCAGTGCCCTATTTCTCCAAGTTCGCCAACGACCTGGACGAGCGCATGGCGGTGGTCATCGATCCGATGCTGGCCACCGGAGGTTCCATGGTGGCCACCCTGGACATGCTGCGCGACCGTGGCTGCCAGTTGATGCGAGTGATCGTGCTGGTGGCAGCTCCCGAAGGCATCCGCCGCGTTCAGGAAGCCTACCCGGATATCGAGATCTACACCGCCTCGGTGGACGAGCGCCTCGACGAAAACGGTTATATCGTGCCGGGACTGGGCGACGCCGGGGACAAGATCTTCGGTACCCGCTAAGCACGCGATATCCCGCCAATGCCACGGCCAGACTATCCAGCGGTGGCATTTTACCCAGTGGTTTCATGCCTATGATCGAAAGCAGACATTTCAGGTGAAATGTCTGCTTTGCTGTGTCCGCAAGTCAGTTGGGCGGGAACGCAGTTCAGCCATTGTCCGTCTGGACAGACGCCGCGCTCTCGTTGTGGCTGTCGGTGGTTGATTCAAGAATCAAGGAGGCATGGATGAAGTTGTTGCGTGTGGCAGCTAGTGCTGCAGTAATTCTGAGTCTGGCGGCAAGCGTTCAAGCTGGGGTGATACGCCCCGACTGCGATGCTGAAAAGGTCGCCAAGAATGCGGCACTCGAGGCCACGGTGGGGGTGTCTGGTCGTTGCACCGCAGATCGCGCCGTGGAAAACGCCAAGGACAACGTCAATGATCGTGTCGATGACGCCCGGGACGGGGTCGCGGATCACGTCGACGATGCTCGGGGTGGGGTTTCCGATCGGGTGGATGCTGCACACGACAGCGTCGAGCGAGCGGGCGGGAAGGTCGATGATGCGCTGGATAAGCCAGTGCGTACGCTGTTGAACTGACGTCAGCGGGTTCTCCCGCCTCCGTCGTGCGCCCAATGTTCCTTTGCGAACATTGGGCGCTTTTTTTTTCTGGAAACAACATCTGCACCGAGGCTCAGCTATCAGGGCGGTGGCTTTTCGCATTAGACAAAAGTTGATGACATGGGAGAAGTAAAGCAAAAACAGAAAGATGGGAAATAAAAAGGGTGTCTTCTGGCGCGTGGTGGGCCCTTTCGTTTAAAAACATCACGGGCGAGTAGAGATTCTCTACTACCGTACAGATGACGCCCCTCGGAGACGAGGGGAACCTCTGCGCGAAAGAGTACGCCCATGTCCCTGATCCTCGACGGCGTCACCCGCAAGGTGGCGAGCGAGACCCACATCGATGACATCAGCCTGACCCTGGAGCCGGGTTCCTTCAATGTCCTGCTGGGCCGCACCCTGGCCGGCAAGACCAGCCTGATGCGCCTGATGGCCGGGCTGGACCAGCCGACCCGCGGGCGCATCCTGATGCAGGGTGAAGACGTGACCGGCAAGGGGGTTCGCCAACGCAACGTGGCGATGGTCTACCAGCAGTTCATCAACTACCCCCACCAGAGTGTCTTCGACAATATTGCCTCTCCGCTGAAGCTGGCCCGTGTCGCCAAGAGCGAGATCCAGCGACGTGTCCACGAGATCGCTGAGCTGCTGCACATCGAAGGCCTGCTCGACCGCCAGCCACTGGACCTGTCCGGTGGCCAGCAGCAGCGCACCGCCATGGCACGGGCGCTGGTCAAGGACGCGGACCTGGTGCTGTTCGATGAGCCTCTGGTCAACCTCGACTACAAGCTGCGCGAGGAGTTTCGCGAGGAGTTGAGTGCCTTGTTCGCCCGGCGTGACTGCATCGCGGTCTACGCCACCACCGAACCGGCGGAAGCGCTGGCGCTGGGTGGCAATACGGCAATTCTGCACGAGGGGCGCCTGGTTCAGCATGGCCCGACCGCTACGGTGTTCCGCCAGCCGGCCTCCCTGACCGCGGCGGAGATGTTCTCCGAACCCCCCATCAATGTGCTGGAAGGGCGCATCCGCGACGGTGAGGTCAGCTTCGACGACGAGGTGCACTTCCCGCTCGATGAAGCTCTGGCGGTGCTTGACGAGGGCGGCTACCGCTTCGGTGTGCGGCCGGCTCATCTGGCCATGCAGCCCCGGGCAGACGATGACCTGGCGCTTGACGTCAAGGTCGAGCTGGCCGAGATCAGTGGCTCCGAGACCTTCCTGCACGTGGGCAACGAGAGGATGTCGCTGGTGGCGCATCTTTCCGGTGTTCACAGCTTTCGTGTGGATGAGCCGATCACACTCTATGTACCGGTGCATCGCCTGTTCGTGTTCGACATGGATGGCAAGACCCTGCACGTGCCGCCGGAAGCCGGTGACGGAGGGGTGCGTCCGCCGCTTCCGTCTTCACGGCAGGCACCGCCGGCGTCGGCGTCAGGGGAGGAGCGCTAGCATGGCCGAGATTCGCCTTTCACAGTTGGCGCACAGCTATTCGGCGTCGCCTTCGAAGCGCAGCGACTACGCCATCGAACAGATGGAGCACGTGTGGGAGCAGGGTGGTGCCTATGCCCTGCTGGGGCCATCCGGCTGCGGCAAGTCGACCCTGCTCAATATCATCTCCGGGCTGCTGGTACCTTCCCAGGGCGAGGTGCGCTTCGACGGGGTCATGGTCAACGAGCTGCCGCCGGAAGAGCGCAACATCGCTCAGGTGTTTCAGTTCCCGGTGGTCTACGACACCATGACGGTCTACGACAACCTGGCCTTCCCGCTGCGCAACGTGAAGACCCCGGAGGAGCGGGTTCGCGAGAGGGTCGAGGAGGTCGCGGACATCCTCGACCTGACCGACCGCCTGGCCAGCAAGGCGCGCAACCTCAGTGCCGACGAGAAACAGAAGGTGTCCATGGGGCGTGGCCTGGTCCGTGATGATGTGGCGGCCATCCTGTTCGACGAGCCACTGACGGTGATCGACCCGCAGCTCAAGTGGAAGCTGCGGCGCAAGCTGAAGGAGATCCATCAGCGCTTCGCCATCACCATGATCTACGTGACCCACGATCAACTCGAAGCCTCGACCTTTGCCGACAAGATTGCGGTGATGTACGACGGTCGAATCGTCCAGTTCGGTACCCCGCGCGAGCTGTTCGAAAGCCCCGCCCACACCTTCGTCGGCTACTTCATCGGTAGTCCCGGCATGAACTTCTTCACGCCGTGCATCGATGGCGACAACATCCTGATCGACGGCCAGCTCCTCGAACTGTCCGCCGCGATGCACCGCTCGCTGCTTGATGCTCGTGAACGCAGCGACAACCTCAAGCTGGGCATTCGTCCGGAATTCATCGAGCTTGCCGAGGACGGCACGAGCGGGACCCTCAGCGCCGTGGTGGACCACTGCCAGGATCTCGGGACCTACTCGATCTTGACGCTGGCGCTAGACCAGGCGCGCTTCAAGGTGCGCGTGGAGGAGGGCGGGCTCGCGCTTTCCGGGCGCGTGTCGGTGCGTTTCCCAGAAAGATGGCTGACTTTGTACGTAGATGAATCCCGTGTAGAGGTGGCGTCATGAACAAGGTCCCCAACAATCGCGCCTGGTGGCTGGTGCTGCCGATGCTGGCGCTGGTCGCCTTTTCCGCCATCGTGCCGCTGATGACGGTGGTCAACTACTCGGTGCAGGACGTCTTCGACGCCAATACCCGGTTCTTCACCGGCACCGAATGGTTCGTCAAGATGCTCAACGATCCGGCGCTGCAGGCGGCGCTGGCCCGGCAGTTTGCGTTTTCGCTGACCATTCTGGCGATTCAGGTGCCGCTGGGGGTGGGAATCGCGCTGTTGATGCCCAAGCGTGGCTGGCGGGCGTCGCTGGTGTTGATTCTGGTGACCTTGCCCTTGTTGATCCCGTGGAACGTGGTGGGCAGCATCTGGCAGATATTCACCCGTGGCGACATCGGTCTGATGGGCTGGAGCCTGCGCCAGATCGGCTATCCCTACAACATCACCTCGAGTCCGCTGGACGCCTGGGTAACCATCGTGCTGATGGATGTCTGGCACTGGACCTCGCTGATCGCACTGCTCTGCTACAGCGGTCTGCAGGCGATTCCCGAGGCCTACTATCAGGCGGCGCGCATCGATCGCGCTTCACGCTGGGCGGTGTTTCGCTATATCCAGCTACCCAAGCTCACCAACGTACTGGTGATCGGGGTGCTGCTGCGTTTCATGCACTCCTTCATGATCTACGCCGAACCCTTCGTGTTGACCGGCGGCGGGCCGGGAAGCGCGACCACCTTCCTCAGTCAATCGCTGGCGATCATGGCCACCGCCCAGTTCGATGTAGGGCCTTCGGCGGCCTTTTCGCTGATCTACTTCCTGATCATCCTGCTGGTCTGCTGGGTGTTCTATACCGCCATCATGAATCTGCAGAAGGACCGGCAGGGAGGGGCTCGCCATGACTGATTCCACGCCATCCAGTCCCGACCAGGTGCGAAAGCGCGCGGAAAAGGAGGCGGCCCGCCGCCGTCGACAGGGCCGCTCGACAGGACGACGCTTTCGCAGTGGCTTCTTGATGCTGGCCTACATCGTGTTTGTACTGCTGCCAATCTACTGGCTGGTCAACATGTCGCTGCAGACCAATAGCGAGATCCTCGGCGAGCTGACCCTATGGCCGCAATCGCTGACCTTGGCCAACTACGCCAAGATATTCACCGACCCGAGCTGGTACATGGGTTACGTCAACTCGATCACCTATGTGTTGATGAACATGGCGATCAGCATGAGCGTGGCGCTGCCGGCGGCCTATGCCTTCAGTCGCTACCGTTTCATCGGTGACAAGCACCTGTTCTTCTGGCTGTTGACCAACATGATGGCGCCACCGGCGGTGTTCCTGCTGCCGTACTTTCAGCTCTACTACACGGTGGGCCTGTTCGATACCCACATCGCCGTGGCGCTGGCCCACTGTCTGTTCAATATTCCGCTGGCGGTATGGATCCTCGAAGGCTTCATGTCCAGCGTGCCCAAGGAGATCGACGAGACCGCCTTTATTGATGGTTACAGCTTCCCGCGCTTCTTCGTCCAGGTGTTCATTCCGATGATTCGCTCCGGCATCGGCGTGACGCTGTTCTTCCTGTTCATGTTCTCCTGGGTCGAGCTGTTGCTGGCACGCACTCTGACCTCCACCGAGGCCCAGCCCATCGCCTCGGTGATGACGCGAACCTCGACCGCCTCGGGCATCGACTGGGGCACCCTGGCGGCGGCCGGGGTACTGACCATCGTGCCAGGCATCGTGGTGGTGTTCTTCGTGCGCCATCACATCGCCAAGGGCTTTGCCCTGGGCCGGACCTGAGGAGCACCGACATGGACTGGATGGTATGGACCCTGCCCACGGCGATCTTCTTTGGTGTCATTGCGCTGTTGCTGGTGGTCATGACGACCTGGGAGCTGGTATCGCCGACGCGGGAACGGCGCGGTTTTCTGCCGATCAGCACCACCCGGGGGGACCGTTTCTTCATCGGCATGCTGTCGGCGGCCTACATCCATCTGGCGGTCGTGGGCTTCACCAGCCTGAGTCTGTGGCTGGCGCTGGGCGTATCGGTGGTGTGGATGCTGGTCCTGCTGCGATGGGGCTAGCGGGGGCCAGGCTCCCTTCGACGACAACGATCGACCTGACGGTCGACGACAACAATAGAGGTGACCATGAACGCTAGACTCAAGCTGACCAGACTAGGTGCTGTGGGGCTATTGCTGCTCAGCGGCGGCGCCCTGGCCCAGGACGATCGAACGGCGGTGATCGAGCGCCTGGCCGACGAGGTGTTCAAGGACTCGACCCTGAGCCGCGAGGAACGCATCGCTGAACTGGAATGGTTTGCCAAGGCTGCCGAGCCGTTTGAAGGCATGGAGATCAACACCGTCGCGGAGGGCCTGACCACCCACACCTGGGAGCGCGACGTGCTGGCGCCGGCGTTTACCGAGCTGACCGGTATCGAGGTCACCCACAACATCATCGGCGAAGGTGATGTGGTGCAGAACATGCAGACCCAGATGCAGTCTGGGCGCAATATCTATGACGCCTACGTCAACGACTCGGACGCCATCGGTACCCACATTCGCTACGGCTCGACCATCAACCTGAGCGAGGCCATGGCCAACGAGTGGAAGGACCTGACGCTGCCGACCCTCGATCTGGACGACTTTATCGGTATTCAATACACCACCGGGCCCGACGGCAGCATCTATCAGCTACCCGATCAGCAGTTCGCCAACCTCTACTGGTTCCGCTATGACTGGTTCCAGCGCGATGACCTGAAGGCACAGTTCAAGGACATCTACGGCTATGACCTGGGTGTGCCCACCAACTGGACCGCCTATCAGGACATCGCCGAGTTCTTCAGCGAGCACGTCGGCGAGATCGACGGTCAGAAGGTCTACGGCCACATGGACTACGGCCGTCGGGATCCGTCGCTGGGGTGGCGCTTCCATGACTCCTGGCTGTCCATGGCCGGCATGGGCAGTCCCGGGGTGCCGTTCGGCAACCCGGTAGACGACTGGGGCATTCGGGTCGATGAAGAGAGCCACCCGGTGGGGGCCAGCGTCAGCCGTGGCGGCGCCACCAATTCACCGGCCTCGGTGTTCGCCGTCACCAAGATGGTGGAGTGGCTTCGAGACTATGCGCCGCCCGAAGCCCAGGGCATGACCTTCGGCGAGGCCGGGCCGGTGCCGGCCCAGGGCAACGTGGCCCAGCAGATGTTCTGGTACACCGCCTTTACCGCCGACATGGTCAGTCCCGATGTGGCGGTGACCGACGATGAGGGCAATCCCAAGTGGCGCATGGCGCCGTCTCCCACCGGCCCGTACTGGGAAGAGGGGATGAAGGTCGGCTATCAGGACGTGGGGGCCTGGACCTTCTTCGATTCGACGCCGGAGGATCGGCGCAGCGCAGCCTGGCTGTTTGCCCAGTTCACCGTGTCCAAGACCGTCTCGCTGGAGAAGCTGATGGCGGGGCTGACGCCGATCCGCCGGTCCGACATCTTCTCTGACCAGATGACCGAGATGGCGCCGAAGCTGGGTGGCCTGGTGGAATTCTACCGCAGTCCCAACGAGTCCAACTGGACGCCTACCGGCACCAACGTGCCTGACTATCCGCGCATGGCGCCGCTGTGGTGGCAGAATCTGGCCCCCGCGGTCAATGGCGACATCTCCGCCCAGGAGGCCTTGGATAATCTGGCCGGTGACCTCGACAACATCATGGCGCGTCTGGCGCGGGCCAAGGTGTTTGCCACCTACGCGCCGGTGCTCAATGAACCCAAGGACCCCGAAGAATGGTTGAGCCAGCCCGGCGCGCCCAAGGCCAAGCTGGACAACGAGATGCCCCAGGGCACCACGGTGCCCTACGAGCAGATGATGGAGGAATGGATGTCGGCCGGTACCCGTGAGTAGGACGGGGACCTGTGCGCAGGTGACGGCGCTTCGCAGGTCGCCTTTCGTGCATGGCCCCTGATGTGCAGGACGCCGGGCCCTCGCTGGAGACAGCGGGGGCCCGGTGTCTTGTGGGCAATACATGGCGCCGGCTGGATAGCACAGGCTGGATGAGAGGAGCGTCTGCCAAGCGTTGGCGGTGGCGTCGAAAGACGCGCAAAATTTTGCCGAAACGTTGCGCGTGCGTTGGTACCATAGCCGGCGTTTGTCCACCGCGGAGCCCTCCATGTCAGACCCCTCGTCCTCTTCCTCGCCCGTCGCCCCATCGGCGGATTCCTTGCCTCGGCTGGCGCTGGTCGGTGCCCAGATGCTGTTCGTGGCGTTCGGCGCCCTGGTGCTGGTGCCATTGCTGACCGGCCTCGATCCCAACGTCGCCATGTTCACCGCCGGTATCGGCACCCTGGTGTTCCATCTGACCACGCGTCTGACGGTTCCGGTGTTTCTGGCGTCGTCCTTTGCCTTTATTGCCCCTATTCAGGGCTCCATCGCCCACTTTGGTGTCTCCGCCACCCTGGGCGGGCTGATCGCTGCCGGTTTCGTCTACGTGGCGATCTCCCAGGCGGTTCGGCTGAAGGGGACGGGGTGGCTGCATCGGCTGCTGCCGCCGGTGGTGGTAGGACCGGTGATCATGGTCATCGGTCTGGCCCTGGCACCGGTCGCGGTGAGCATGGCCACCGGCGAGAACAGCGAGACCATCGGTTACACCCAGGCCATGGTGCTGTCCATGTCGAGCCTGCTGGTGACGCTGATCCTGGCGGTCTTCGGGCGCGGTCTGTTGCGCCTGGTGCCGATCATGGGGGGGATCGTCACCGGCTATCTGATGGCATTGCTGATGGGGGTGGTCGACTTCAGCCCGGTACGTGAGGCGGCCTGGCTGGCGTTGCCATCCTTCACCGCGCCGAGCTTTCACTGGGCGGCGGTCCTGTTCATGATCCCTGTCGCCATCGCGCCGGCGGTGGAGCATATCGGTGACATGGTGGCGATTGGCTCGGTGACCCGACGCAACTACCTGGAGAAACCAGGCCTTCATCGCACCCTGTTGGGCGACGGCCTGGCGACCATTTCGGCGGCGCTGTTCGGTGGGCCGCCCAACACCACCTACTCGGAGGTCACCGGGGCGGTCACCCTGACCCGCGCCTTCAATCCGATGTTCATGGTGTCCGCCGCACTGGTAGCCATCACTCTGGCCTTCGTTGCCAAGCTGGGGGCAGTATTGCAGACCATTCCTACCCCGGTGATGGGCGGGATCATGACCCTGCTGTTCGGCTCCATCGCGGTGGTCGGCATGAATACCCTGGTGCGCGCCGGCAAACCCCTGACCGCCCCGCGTAACCTGGTGGTGGTCTCGCTGATCCTGGTGTTCGGCATCGGTGGGATGCAGTTCGGCGATGGCCAGTTCGCCCTGCAGGGGGTCAGCCTCGCCGCCTTGATCGGCATCGCCCTCAACCTGGTGTTGCCCCGGGCCAGCGAGGACGAATGAACCCTGCTATTACCATGGCCCGGCGCGACAGCCGGGCCATCGGCTGTTGGCGACAGGGCACTGACGATCATGCCCTGTCGTCGTCTTTCATCAATGGTGCAGCTGCTTGCCTACAGGTTCACTCAATGATGTAGCTGCTCTCCACCGTCGGAAAAGGTGGGGGGACGGGTGTTGGCGACAGGGCGCTGACAATCATGCCCTGCCGTAGTCTTTCATCAATGGTGCAACTGCTCTCCACCATCGGAAAAGGTGGGGGGGGGCAGGTGTTGGCGACAGGGCACTGACAATCATGCCCTGTCGAAGGCATTTCTCAATGGTGCAGCTGCTCTCCGCCATCGGAAAAGGTCGGGGGAGTGTTCGCACTGACAATCACGCATTCCTGATCCCCCAGGTTGCGAAACCGATGGGGCAGGCGTGAGTCGAAGTAGTAGGCGTCGCCGGGGCCGAGCAGACCTGTCTCGCCGTTGACGGTGATCTCGATCTCGCCGGTGATGATGACGCCGCCTTCCTCGCCGTCGTGTTCAAGCATCTCTTCGCCGGTATCGGCTCCGGGCGGATAGCGCTCGTGGAGCACCGACATGCGTCGGTCCGGGCGTCTGGCCGCGACAAGCCGCCAGGACAGATGGCCATCGCCGATCTCGGTGAGCTCCGCGGCACGATAGAAGGGGCTGGGGTGGTTCGGTTCGTCACCCGCGAAGAAAGCGCTGATCGATACCGGCAAGGCGTCAAGAATCTTCTTAAGCGAGCTGACCGATGGGCTCACATTGTTAAGCTCAATCAGCGAAATGGTGCTGTTGGTCACGCCGGCTCTTTTCGCCAGTTCGCGTTGAGAAAGCTGCTTTTCCTGTCGTAGTTGGCGCAATCTGGCGCCGACGTCGAAACTGTCTTCCATCCTGTTTCCCGTCTCGGCAAAGCCGATGTTGTGCATAATGATGGACACATGATACCCGCTAACGTCGCTGTCCGACATCCCTGGCGTCTACTGTCTACCCCGATACGCTCATGGCAGCCTGCGGGTGGCTAAGGCATCATGGAGGATGCTGTCGACGACCAATAAAAGAGGTGCAATGGTGGCGAGGCTGGACGCGAAGGAGATAAGCGGCGTGGTTTTGGCGGGAGGCCAGGGGCGACGCATGGGGGGAGTCGACAAGGGGCTGGTGCCGTTCGACGGCAAGCCGCTGGCGGCGCACGCCGTTGCCTGTCTGAAGCCCCATGTGGCTAGCGTGATGATCAATGCCAATCGCCATCTGGACGAGTACGCGACTCTCGCCGATCGAGTGGTCGAGGATCACCAGGCGGGTTACCACGGCCCCTTGATGGGCATCTACAGTGGTCTGGTCGCGTCCTCTACGCCCTGGGTGGTGGTGGTGCCCTGTGACAGCCCGGCGCTGCCCGCCGATCTGGTGCCCCGGCTGGTGGCTGGCTGGCGCGATGGGCTGGATATTGTCGTCGCCCATGACGGTGAGCGGCTGCACCCCGTGGTGGCGTTGCTGTCCCGTCACCTGCATGAGGATCTGGCGGCGGTACTGGAGCAGGGCGAACGCAAGATCGACCGCTGGTACGATCGCCACCGCTGGGATCGGGTCGACGTCAGCGACTGCGCTGCCGCCTTCGCCAATCTCAACACCGAAGAGGAAAGGCGACGGCTGGAGGCGTGTCGCCAGGAGCGTGACTCATGACGCAGGCGCTGAGCTTGCGCCCCGATCAGCCGCTGTTGGGTATCGCCGCCTGGAGCGGGACCGGCAAGACCACCCTGCTCGAACGTCTGGTACCGATGTTGAAGGGCGCCGGGCTCAAGGTGGCGGTGATCAAGCACGCCCACCACCGCTTCGAGGTAGACCAGCCTGGCAAGGACAGTCATCGCCTGCGTATGGCGGGGGCCGAACCTATCCTGATCGCCTCCCGCGCCCGGCTGGCATTGATGATGGAGACGCCGGGCGGCGAAGAGGCCGATCTGGCAACCCTGCTGGCCATGGTCGCGCCGCTGGAACCGCAGCTGGTGCTGGTCGAGGGCTTCAAGGACTGGCCTTTACCCAAGCTGGAGCTCCATCGGCCGGCGCTGGAAAAGCCGCTGATGGCGGAAGACGATCCATGGATTCAGGCCGTCGCCAGTGACGCCCCCCTGGCGGCCAGGGGCGATGTGCTCGATCTCAATGATCATGACGCCATCGCCGCCTGGGTCCAGGCCTGGGTGAGGCGATGGCCCGAATGGCTTGTCGCGCACCAGGGAGGAGAACCGTCATGACAACGCTCTCCTGTTTCGATCTTGGTGAGCGCATGCTCGGCGTCGAGGAGGCGCGCGATGCCCTGTTGACGCTGGTGGCTGGTCGCCTGGCGGCGGAAAAGGTGCCCCTGGCCAGGGCCCACGGCCGAGTGCTGGCCGAGGCGGTAGAAGCGCCTTTCGATGTGCCCGGGCATACCAACTCGGCGATGGATGGGGTGGCGCTCAACTGGTCGACCGAGGACCCCGGCGAGGTCTTTCTCCAGGTGGGAGAAGCCCTGGCGGGGCAGCCTTTTCAGGGTCGCCTGGGCGACGGTGAGTGTATTGCCATCACCACGGGGGCGCCCTTGCCGCCAGGGGCCGACACCGTGGTCATGCTCGAACAGCTCGAGCGAGATGGCGATCGTGTGAGGGTGACACGCGCCGACAGCGTCAAGCAGGGGCAGAACGTGCGCCAGGCGGGCGAGGATCTGCGTGTCGGCCAGGTGGCCATTGCAGCAGGCAGGCGCCTCGAAGCCGCCGCGCTTGGCCTGTTGGCGTCTCTCGGGCAGGCCGAGGTCCGGGTGCGGCGACGTCCTCGGGTAGCCGTGTTCTCCACCGGCGATGAGGTCACGGCACCCGGTGAGGCACGCGCCCAGGCGGCGATCTATGATGCCAACCGCTATTCTCTGATGGGGTTGTTGCAGGAGCATGGCGCCGAGGTAATCGATCTCGGCATCGTCGCCGATGACACCGACGCCCTGGTCGAACAGCTCGCTGACGCCGCCCGGACCGCGGATCTGGTGGTCTCCAGTGGCGGAGTGTCGGTGGGACAGGCCGACCACACCCGGGAAGCGGTGGAGCGTCTTGGCAGGTTGACCCTGTGGCGGATCGCCATGCGGCCAGGCCGGCCCATGGCATGTGGGGTGATTGGCCCCGACGAGACACCCTTGCTGGGACTGCCGGGTAACCCGGTGGCCTGCATGGTGACCTGTCTGGTGTTTGTGGTGCCGATGCTGGCGGCTCTGGAAGGGCGCTCACCCACTCAGCCACGCTGGAAGGCCGTGGCCGGTAGCGCCTTTCGCAGCAGGGTCGGACGTACGGACTACAGTCGCGGTGTCTTTCACTGTGATGCGGACGGGACCTTGCGGGTGGTCAATACAGGCAATCAGGGTTCCGGTATTCTGTCGTCCATGGTCTCGGCCAATTGCCTGGTCGAGATTCCCGAGGATACGGACTCGGCGTCCATCGATGATATCGTGATGGTACTCCCTCTCTTTCGATTTTCCTGAGGCTTGAACATGACGCTTTCCCATCTCAACGCACGCGGCGAAGCCAACATGGTCGATGTCGGCGACAAGGCAGCGACCCGACGGGAGGCGACGGCGACCGGAAGCATCTCCATGGCGCCGGAGACTCTGGCGCTGTTGAGCGATGGCAAGTTGCCCAAGGGCGACGTGCTGGCGACCGCCAGGATTGCCGGTATTCAGGCCGCGAAACGCACCCACGAGCTGATCCCGCTTTGCCACCAGCTGGCGTTGTCCAAGGTCAGCGTCGACTTCGAGATCGACGCCGAATCCAGCTGTGTCAGGGTGTCCGCCACCTGCCGTCTGACCGGACGGACCGGGGTCGAGATGGAAGCCCTGACGGCCGTATCGGTGGCCTGTCTCACCCTTTACGACATGTGCAAGGCGGTGGACAAGGAGATGGAGATCGGCGAAATCCACGTGGATGCCAAGCAGGGCGGCAAGTCCGGTGACTATCTGCGTCGGAACGCGACCGCGACCGCTGCGACGGCAACGCCGATCGTGACCAGCCCCGAGAACAGCCCGGCGTTGACCCTGGGGCTTGCGTCCGCCGCGGAGCAGTGTGTCAGGGTGAAGTGCCTGGCTGAACTGCGCGAAAGGCTTGGCGTCGGTGAAGCATCGGTGCCCCTGGACAGGTTGCCCAGTGCCGATGTTGCCGGTCTCAAGCAGGCACTGAAGACCCTGGATGATCGCTTCAAGGGGCTGGATGAAGGGCGTGTGCTGTGCGCCGTCAATCAGGTGATGGCGAGCGACGGTACCCGTCTGACCTGTGAGGACGAGGTGGCCTTCTTCCCGCCGGTGACAGGAGGCTGATCGATGATACGCGTGCAGCAAGAGGCCTTCGATGCGGGCCATGAACAGCGCCGGATGCTTGAGCATCGCACCGACATCGGAGCGATGGTCAGCTTCACCGGACTGGTCAGGGACTTCAATGAACGCCCGGACGTCACGGCGCTGACGCTTGAGCATTATCCCGGCATGACCGAAGCGTCGCTGGCCGAGATCGAAGCTGAGGCGCGACAGCGCTGGCCGCTCGATGAGGTAACCCTGATCCATCGGATCGGTCGTCTGGAGCCCGGTGATCCCATCGTACTGGTGGTGGTGGCCAGCGCCCATCGGCGTGCCGCCTTCGAAGCCTGCGAATTCTTGATGGACCATCTGAAGACCCGGGCGCCATTCTGGAAGAAGGAGCACACCGAAAGCGGCGATTACTGGGTATCTGAACGTCGTCAGGATCATGACGACGCCAAGCGTTGGGAGGTCGCTTCGCAATGACACAACAGTTGATCGATAGTTTCGGTCGCCGGGTGACCTACGTCCGATTGTCTGTCACCGACCGCTGCGACTTTCGCTGCGTCTACTGCATGAGCGAGGAGATGACCTTCCTGCCACGTGCCCAGGTGCTGACGCTGGAGGAAATCGCTCAGGTGGCGCAAGCCTTCACCGAGCTCGGCGTGGAAAAGATTCGTTTGACCGGGGGGGAGCCGCTGGTCCGTCGCAATATCGAGCAACTGGTGTCCAGTATAGGGGCCTTGCCGGGGCTTCGGGACTTTGCCATGACCACCAACGGGGCGGGCCTGAGGCGGCATGCCGAGGCGCTGCGCCAGGGCGGCATGAAGCGTCTCAACATCAGCCTGGATTCGCTGGATCCCGAGCGCTTTCGACGGCTGACGCGTACCGGTGACCTCGACAAGGTGCTGGACGGCATCAGCGCCGCTCGGCAGGCCGGCTTTGAGCGCATCAAGCTCAATGCGGTGGTACTCAAGGGGCGCAACGAAGACGAGGTGCTGGATCTTGTCGAGTTCTCCAGGGCAGAGGGGCTGGATATCAGCTTTATCGAGGAGATGCCGCTGGGCGATGTTTCCGACCATTCCCGTGCCGAGACCTATTGTTCAAGTGACGAAGTGCGCGAAAGGATCGAGCAGCGCTACCCCCTGATGGTCACGACGGAAGCCACCGCAGGGCCTTCTCGCTACTACCGTATGGAGGATAGCGAGACTCGGGTCGGATTCATCTCGCCCCATAGCCATAACTTCTGTTCTTCCTGCAATCGTGTTCGGGTCACGGTGGAAGGGCGTCTGCTGCTGTGCCTTGGCAACGAGCATTCGGTGGATCTCAGGGCGGTATTGAGGCGCTACCCCGGTGACATGGAGAAGCTCAAGGCCGCCATCGTGGAGGCGATGCCGCTAAAGCCTGAGCGGCACCATTTCACCACCGATGGGGATGTTCAGGTGGTTCGCTTCATGAACATGACCGGTGGCTGACAGCGCTTTCGCCAAGTGACCGTTTGTTTCCTTACCTGCGCGGGCGCCTTGGGCGCCCGCTCTTTGTATCCTGGCCGCTGTCTTTTTTCCTCGAGGTGTCAGCGTTTCAACCAATATTGACCGGTCAAGGGGTGACTGGGCTCGTCCAATGAGCTCGCTGTTGACGTATAAAGACCGCCAATATTTCGGTAATTGACAAGGAAAAATCTCCAGCATTTCTTGCCAAGAGTGGCCGGTTGCATATACTTTTCTTCAAGTGAATTGCGGCGTGCGCCGCTTGGTGTCAAAGCTATGGAGTGAGCTATGTCCAGCGAATCATTGGAACGCATTGCGAGAAACAAGAACGTGGCACGGGCAGCGGCTCGTCAACTGAGCATGGAACAGCTGCAAAAACTGGCGGAAGTGGTCGAGGAGGTCATCGATCAGAAGCGCGACGAGGAGCGCCAGCGCCAGGAAGAAGAGATGCAGAAGGCCCAGAAGCTGGCGGAGATCCGTGAGCAGATCACCGAAGCCGGCCTGTCGCTGGATGATCTCGTATCGGAGCAGCCCAAGCGCAAGCGTGGACGTCCGCCCAAGAACGCCAAGTGATTCTGCTGGCGCAGGTGTGGTCACGCGAGTTCGGTTGACCTGACCTTGCACGGACGTGTCGCGTCGCCAGTGCAGCTTGGCCGCTGTGTCACCAAGGCGCGTGCATGACGCAAAGCGCGTGAATGGTGACGGCACGGCCACAAGTACGGCGAACGTCGAGCCGCGACCGGCCCTGGAAACGTCCAGGGCCGGTTGTTTTGTTTATAGGGGGGAGGCTCAGACGTCGCCGGCGATGCCTTCGATATCGCTCGCCATCAACTGGAGTTCGACCTGTGGCAGACGCTGTAAGTGTTCGCCCAGCCAGGCCTGAATACGAGGGTAGAGGCCACGACGGAGCGCCGACAGGGTATCGACGGCCAGGTCGTCGAGTTGTTCGTCGAGCCAGTCGATGAAATTGTCCTCGTCCAGGGGGCTGGTCTGGCTTGAGTCGATCATCAGCCGGCCAATTCTGGCCCAGCCGGTGTCGGTCGCTACCAGGCTGATGGCGAGGAAGAGTACGCCGTGGCGATTGCGCGCATGTGCCGGAGATTGACGCCGGTCGATGCCCCCGCGTTCGATGATGCACTGAGACAGAGGGAAGCTTTCCTCGCGGGTCAGGCCGCCCTGGTCGAAGCGGATCAGATCGCCGTTGCGAGGTGCCAGTGGAGCCTCGATGCCCAGGCGAGAGGCCAGTTCCTGATGAGCTGACTGATGGTTTTCCTCGCCATGGACCGGCAGCAGCCTGGTCGGCTGGAGCCAGCGATAGAAGCGTTCCAGTTCCTGCTGTGCGGGGTGCCCGGAGGCATGCAGTTCGGGGTGGCTGGTATCATCGATGATGGTGACCTGAAAGCGCGCCAGGCCGCGCTTGAGCCGCTCGATAAGGTGCTCGTTGCCGGGAATGGCCTTGGCCGAGAAGATGACGGTATCGCCAGTGGTCAGCTCGAAGTGGGGGTGCCTTCCCTGGGCAAGGCGCGACAACGCGGCGCGGGGTTCGCCCTGGCTCCCCGTGGCAATAACCAGCACTTCCTCGGGTGGTAGATAGCCCAGGTCGCTGACGGGCACCAGCGCAGGAAAGTCGTCGAGATAGCCCAGTTGCCTGGCATGGCCCACCATGCGCTCCATGGAGCGCCCGAGCAGGCTGACCCGGCGTCCGCAACGAGCAGCGGCGCGGCCGATGGCCAGGACCCGTGCCAGATTGCTGGCGAAGCAGGAAACGACAACGCGGCCCTGGCAGCGGGAGATGGTAGACACCATGGCCCTTGCGACCTCGCCTTCACTTCGTGAATGGCCGGCCACGTTGGCATTGGTGGAATCACCCACCACCAGATCGACCGGCGCGAGGGCGCGAAACAGATCTTCGTTCACCGGTTGGCCGATCAGCGGCTCTGGGTCCAGTTTCCAGTCGCCGGTATGCAGGATGCGCGAGTTGCCTGCCTGAATGAGCAGAGCGCAGCTTTCCGGGATGGAATGGGTCAGCGGCAGGAAACGAAGGGAAAACCCTGCGATGTCCCTGGCGTCCCCGGGTTCGATGACGTCTATCGCGTCGGTGGGAAGTCCCCGTTCGCTGAACTTGACGCGCAACATGGCGGCGACCAGAGGGGTCGCCAGAATAGGGCAGGCCCAGCGTGGCCATAGCCAGGCGGCGGCACCGATATGATCTTCGTGGCCATGGGTAATGAGCAGCGCCTGCGGACGGATGCCGCGGGTATCCAGTATCGAGGTGTCCGGCACCTGGAGCGGCTCACCTGGAAGGTCCTGGCGAATAAGCATGCCACAGTCGACGGCAATCCAGGCGTCCTGATAGCCGTACAGGCTTAGATTCATGCCGATCTCGCCACAGCCTCCCAGGGGCAGAAAATGCACCGGTGGGCGTCGTCGTGGTCGAATCTGGGCTCGCGGAATCGGCATCATGCTCGGCATCGTGGACGGTGTTCATTTCACTATACGGGATCGACCGCGCACGACTCAACGCGAGAGGTCAAAGGACCCGTGCAGCGGTCGTTCGCCATCTCACTTTTCGCTACAATGCATGCCCCGAATGGGCGTGCTCATCGCCCCTCCCCATGGTGGTGCAAGGTTGGTCACCGAGAGTTGGTCCAAGGATACAGGTGTTATGTCCCATTTCTATCGTCTGGTCGTGTCGTGTCCCGATCGACTGGGTATTGTCGCCAGGGTGTCGAACTTCATTGCTGGCCACGGTGGTTCCATCACCGAGGCCAATCAGCACTCGGACCTGGCCTCTGCTCGCTTCTTCATGCGCTACGAAATCCTGGCCGACTCCATCGGCATGTCGAAGGAAGCCCTGTGCGAGGCCTTTGCGCCGGTAGCGCGTGAATTCGAGATGGACTGGGCGCTGCGCGACACTCGTCAGAAGCGGCGCGTCGTGCTGATGGTTTCCAGGGAATCTCATTGCCTGGTGGATCTGTTGTATCGATGGACCGCTGGAGAGCTCGATTGCGAGATCGCGGCGGTGATTTCGAACCATGACGACATGCGCAAGATGGTCGAGTGGCACGGTATTCCCTACCATCATGTGCCGGTTTCGGCAGACGACAAGAGTGCCGCCTTCGCCGAGGTCGAGCGTCTGGTCGAGGCGTCCGAGGCCGACAGTATCGTGCTGGCGCGCTATATGCAGATTCTTCCGCCTGATCTGTGCGAGCGCTACAGTGGGCGAGTCATCAACATTCACCATAGCTTCCTGCCATCCTTTGCCGGGGCCAAGCCCTATCACCAGGCTTACCAGCGCGGCGTCAAGCTGATTGGTGCGACCTGCCACTACGTCACCGAGGAACTCGACGCCGGGCCGATCATCGAGCAGGATATTCACAGGGTCAGTCACTGTCATACGCCGGATGACCTGGTGCGTTTTGGGCGCGATGTAGAAAAGACCGTGCTGGCACGGGGGCTGCGTTGGCACCTCGAGGATCGGGTGCTGATCCACGACAACAAGACCGTCGTCTTTGCCTGAGCCGGCATCAAGGGCGCCGGCCGTTCTATCGACGCCCGGCGCCTGGGCGGGAGTGGGGGAGCGTGGGAGTGGGTTTGCGTGAGAATGGGTGAGCGCGGGAATGGGTGATCGAGGGAGTGTCGAAAGCCTGGTCCGGTCACTCACCCAGGCATGCCAACCGAGCCGGAATCGCCCGCACAGGTAGGCAGCAGGAAGAGGAGGGGCCATGTCCTTTGCTCAGGTGATCCTTGCCCCCTGGCTGATCTGGGTTTGCGCGGGGGTGGCGTTGTCGGCCCTGGTGCTTGCCCTTTTCCAGCGTCCCTGGCGCGCCCTCTTTCAAGATACTGGCCTGCAGCATCGCTGGCTGGCGGCAACGCTGATGGTGGCGATGCTGTGGCAACTAAGGGCCCAGGCGGTCGATTGGCTCAGTCTGCACCTGCTGTTCACCACTCTGATGACGCTGGTCTTTCGAGGCCCCCTGGCGCTCTTGAGCTGTCTGCTGGTCAATCTGTCACTGGTGCTGACCGGGCGCGTCGCCTGGCCACTGCTGGGCGTCAATCTGGTGGTCACCGGCCTGGTACCGATGCTGGTGACGGTGCTGATCTGGCGCCTGGTCGATCGACGGCTGCCATCTCATCCCATGGCTTTCCTGTTTATCGGCGGGTTCTGGTGCGCGGCGTTGTCGGCACTGGCTTCGGGGCTCGCGGTGCTGGGTTTGACGCGGCTCGGCGCCAGCGACCCGTCAGCGTTATTCCAGGCCAGTGAGTACGCGCGTTTCCTGCCGCTGCTGATGCCGTCGGAGGCCTTTATCAGCGGCATGCTGCTGAGCATTCTGATGTTCTACCACCCACACTGGGTCGCCACCTTCAACGACAGCCGTTACCTGGACGACGATGGTCGCGGCGGCCGGGGCCCGTGAGCTGAGCAGGGCCGGCGACCTTGCCTCAGGCCGGTTTGATCTGGCGTGACGGTTGCGGTGTCGGGTCCGCGTGGCGGGCGCAGTCCGGATTGTAGTGCAGCCCCCGGGATTCTCGCCTGGTGCAGGCGCTGGCGACCGTCAGACTGGCCAGAGTGAGCGCCTGGCGACAGGCGTGCAGCTCGACACTCGCGGCGCCGCCCCGAGTCAGGTCATGAAACTCCGATTCTAGTTGCTCGAGGGTCGTGCGTGCCTCGGCCAGCCCTTCGTCCTGGCGCACGATGGCGACCCTCGCGCTCATGATCTGGCGGACGCGCTGGCGCAACGAGGCGAGTCTCTCGCTGGAAACCTGTCGATCTCCGGTTGTTGCGCTCGGCCGTGGTGTCAAGGTGCGTCCCGGCGCCGGCTCACTCAGGTGGCGAGCGGCGGATCTGGCGTAGACCAGGCACTCGAGCAAGGAGTTGCTGGCCATGCGATTGGCGCCGTGCAGTCCGGTACAGGCGACTTCGCCGATGGCGTAGAGCCCCGCCACGCGCGTGGCTCCCCGATGGTCGGTGGCGACGCCGCCGCAGCTATAGTGGGCCGCCGGCACCACCGGGATGGCCTGGGTGGTGATATCCAGGCCGCGTGTGAGGCAGTGAGCGTGGATGGTGGGGAAGTGGTGACGTATGGCGGCGTCGCCGAGGTGACGGATGTCCAGCAGCACATGGTCGCTCGAGGTGCGCTGCATCTCGGCGTCGATGGCGCGGGCGACCACGTCTCGCGGGGCTAGTTCAGCGCGCTCATCGATGGCGGGCATGAACCGCTCGCCACGCACGTTCAGCAGCAGGCCGCCTTCGCCTCTTACCGCCTCGCTGACCAGAAAGGGCGGTCCCTGTGGATCGAACAGGCAGGTGGGGTGGAACTGCTGGAACTCCAGGTTCATCAGTTCGGCGCCAATCTCCCAGGCCATGACCATGCCCTCGCCACTGGCCGGGGCGGGGCTGGTGGTATGCAGGTAGAGCCCGCTGGCGCCGCCGGTAGCCAGGACGGTGTCCTGGGCGACAAGGTCGTGAGGGCGCTGGTGGGCGTCCAGGCAGCGGGCACCGCAGCAGGCACCCAGGTCATCGGTGAGCAGTTCGACCGCGATCAGGTCGTCGCGCAGCGTGATCTGCGGATGGGCGCGCACCCGGGCAAGCAGGGTGTCGGTCACGGCCCGGCCGGTGGCGTCGTCGGCGTGGATGATTCGGCGAGCGTTGTGGCCGCCTTCCCGCGTGAGGTGATAGGGATAACCACTGGCCGCCTCGGGATCCGGCGTGAAGGGCACGCCAAGACTCAACAGCCAGGCGATGGCGTCGGGGCCGTTTTCCACGGTGAAGCGCACCGCCGCTTCATCGCACAGCCCGTCCCCGGCAATCAGGGTATCCTGGATGTGGGCCTCGATGTCGTCCTGAGGCGACAGCACCGCGGCAATACCACCCTGGGCCCAGCGACTGGCACCTTGCGCCTCGACACCGGGGCGCAGCAGGGTGACCGGCCGGCGATCGGCGATCTCCAGGGCCATCGCCAGACCGGCGACGCCGCCACCGATGATGAGGACGTCAAGAGGGGCGTTTGCCATGCGTGGTTCCTTCCTTGCGGTCGAAAGAGGGGGCTCGGTGGAGCCCGTGTCGGGGGGCGCGGCGGCGCAGGCGCCTGCTGGGTAGCCGCTCGAGTCCGCCCAGGCGGCGGGCGGTTGCTTCGGTCAGGCGGGCCAGCTCCCGGTTCAGCCAGAGATAGCCGCTGGGGCTGAACAGCATTCTGCCATCCTCGGCGCGTGCCGTGGAGGCGAGGTCGGCGAAATCGTCCAGCGCGAAGGGCGTGACCTCGAGCGTGACCGGGCGTCCGGTGCGCACCTCGAAGGCGAGGGTGCCGAGATCCCGCGCCAGGGCGTGCTGCTGATCGCGCAGTCCTGCCATGGCATCGATCTGTTCGTGACCGGCGCGCGTGGTCCAGTGGGTCTCGAGCAATAGCTCCAGGGTGGACAGCATGCGTCGCTGGTAGGAGATCAGCTCGTCGACTTCGCCGCGGGTCAGGCGTCCTTCGCGGTGGACCGCGTCGGTCAGTCCGCGCTGCTTGACCAGCAATTGGCTGGCGGCCTTGAACAGTGCCTGGGTATCGATGCCCGGTGCCGATGTGGCACTGGTGTGGGTGTGATACAACCGCGCCATGCGATCCAGACAGTCGGCCAGCAGGAAGCGCAGCATGTCGGTGGCCTTGTGTGGCAGGAAGACCAGGGTGGCGCCGATGCCGACCAGGGTGCCGAGCAGTACGTCGGCGCTTCGCCAGAGTGCCACGCTGAGCTGTTGCGAGCCGTCGCCGATCACCAGCAGCAGGCTGATGGCGAACATCAGTCCGCTGTAGGCCTGGCGACCGCCGAAGACCACCCAGGTGGCGATGGCGATGCCGATCAGTGCGCCGAGTTGTACCCCCCAGCCTGGCAGCGGGAGGATGATCAGCGCCAGGCCGAGGGCGGCGCCGATCAGGGTGCCGGCCAGGCGCTGGCGCCCCTTGTCCAGTACGCCCCCGATATGGGGAAGGTTGCCCATCACCATGACCGTGCTCACCAGCGCCCAGCCACTGTGCTGGAAGGGGAACGTCTGGACGATGGCAAAGGTCACGATCAGTGCCAGACTGACCCGGAGTACGTGGAAGAGGCGGCGATGGCGGTGATTGATGAAAGGGTCGCGCAGGCGTCCGAGCAGCATGGTTCAGCCTCTCTGTCGGCCTGGGGCCGGCTCTCGAGCCGGTTGAGGGTGGGCGGTGGGAGGCGCCGTCATACGCTGTCCGAGATCGTCGGGCAGGGGATCTCGGGGTAGAGAAGCATTGTCGCTCAAGATGCTGAAGACCGTGCAGTGCTGATGAAAATGGGGGTGAAGTTTACCACGCAGGCTCGCGTGCCGTCCCGAGCCAAATGATGTCTCGAGGGACGGTGTCCAGGTGGCTGACAACGGAAAGGGGCCCCGTCCCTGGGGCCCCTTTCATCATGGTGAGTCATCGTGGTGGGTCATGGTCACACGTTATGGCTGCACGTCATGACTTGGCAGGACTCAGCGCCAAAGGCTCAGGCGGCAGCGTCCTCTTCCATCATCTTGTGAATGAGCTCCTTGAGGTCCTCGACCTGTTGCTCGAGGGCTTCCACCCGGTCCTCTTCGCTGTTCTGCTGAGCTTTTTCCTCGATTTCCTGCATGTGCTCCTGCAGGGCTTCCGAATCCATGGCGAAGGTGCTGCCCGCCATCACAAATGCGGCGATCATGGTCGATCCGACTAGCGTGCGTTTCATGTGGCATCTCCTGGAAGTCGTCCCTGAACCCTGTGAAGGCCCGCGCTCACTCCATCGAGGCGATATGGCGCTCTGCCGTCCGTGAACTGAACCGGCACAATTCACTATAGGAGGTATTTCTTTATTCGCCATTATTGATATTTCGGCGCAAGCGATGAGCAAGGATGTGGGGAACGATGAGAAGGCGATGCGAAAGCGACAAGAGGGCGACCAGAACGCGACCAGAACACCACCACAAGGCAGGTCGTCGAGGGAGTGGGTCACGTAAGACATCGATAGGGTTGGTGCCCGGAGCCGGGCTCGAACCGGCACGGTGTTGCCACCGAGGGATTTTAAGTTCGATCTGATCTAATTGGCGGCCGCGCTTGCAATGCGGTTTTCATAAAAATCAGTAGCTTAAAATCGCGAAATGTTGGACATAAATGCCTACCAGGCGTTGTGCGTGCGACCAAATTGCGACCACCTGCCAGCACAGCGCGCCATGGGATACCCTATGGCAGGTCGTGTCGAACAGGAGGTCATAATGCGCATCGACAGCACTGTCGATCGGTACCGCGAGACCAAGCAGTCCATGGAGTCGATCATCGATCGGCATATCCAAGCGGCATTCAATGAAATCCGCGAGGAGCTTGGCACTGTGCCCACCTACGTCAGTCTCAATGTCTCGGAATCACAGACGATCGAGGAGAAGTATCCTCAAGGCGTTTACACAGGGTGCAGCGTCAGCCTGGCCGGTGAGTAACGGCCGCGCTTTCTTGGCGTTGGCCGCGCTTCCCTCCTTCGCCCTTGCCGCCTACGGCAGCGGCACCGTCGCTAGGGAGACCAGCATCGTCGACGGCGACACAATCTGGTCGCAGCGCAGTGCAGACAGGTGGCACGCTCTTAATCAACGCGATAGGTTGAGCGAACAGGACGGTCGTGTAGGACAAACTATTACTGAAACAGGTGCTTAATCCTTGTGCCGATTCGCGCGCTTGCTATGGATTAGTGCGAAGCTCTATGCCAGCATTTTTCGGCGAAGCGTAGAAATAGGATTTTTCTTGCATAAAGATGGAAAGAGTCAACGCCAAGATGGCGGCGTAGATGAACAAAGCGAAATTGAGCTTCTTCGAGTTCTGCTGCGTTCTATTCAAGACGTCGCTGATTCAAATAATTGGAGAAGCGAAACTAGTAGAAAGAGAATAGTTAGGCTCTCTAGTTCCGCTTTGTGCGTGCTGGAAATATTGGAAGATAGGGAGAAATAGTCTCTATTTTCTTGTTCGTACACGCTTTGCAGAGCTGGATATTTCCCTTTCAAACGCAAGCACCGAAGCGTCATGTCGTGCTCTAGTCTCGCTTCCATGAGTGGCCAGAGCAGCTCTTCGGCCGTTGCTAGTATATTCAATTATCTCCCAGGTCACCGTTTTTCCAGAATTAGTGTATCTGGGCTCGACTTTTATTGATGATGAAATCGACATTGGTGCGACCTCCTTGGTGTTGTTGTTAACTGTAGCGCAAAAATCACCACGTGTTCTGGGGGCGGCCTGTACTTGCACAGAACGTGAGAGTTTTCTGCAAGGCCATGACAAATCGGCATAGAGCTTAGTTCTTCTGTCGAGTTTCAGCATAGCACGATAGTAGGGGGGGGGAGGGCACCTTTGATTGGGCTTGATGTGGGGAATGTGTGTGGTTATGCCGAGAGCCAAGCGATGGTAGTGGCTCGGGCAAGCCGCTTTAGGCCTTCCTGACGAGTCTGCCACTACATGCCTAAGGTTTGTCGTGCAGCCCTAGTCTACGCTAACCCTTAACACACTGTTGGCAGGGGGCGAGATGATCACGCAAATGATCAGGTATCAGGTGGTTGAGGGCGGTCTGGAAATGCGCTGTTTGGCTTGTCAGTCTACCGAGTTTCAAGAGGTAGGCAAGAAGGGGTGGACGCTCTTCGAGGTGACGCCAGATGGCCCTTGGGGTAGGTGCTTCATCATCAAGTGCAGGAGTTGCGGTCACGTAAATCTTAGAGCATCCATGCAGCCTGATTGGTAAGGCTCTCAATGGACACCTATCAGATCACGTTGTCGCGTCATCGTTTCGAGTCGAAGGTATGCTTCGGCTTCAGCTTTCACCTCCCACTTAGGACGGCGGTCTCAACGAACAAGCGAAACACGGCGCTGATTCCATTAGTGGTGCAAGTTATTGCTGTCGTAGACTTGAGAGACCACGATGAAACGATAGTGTGCGCTCCCCAGAAAATGAATTGCTCCATCGTGGAATAGTTTTTCCAAGCGCAGAAAATAACGGAGTTAATTTGTTATTGAAAATATGATGAAAAATTAACCATCCTGTTCTTGCAAAATTTCACCTCTCTTTTCGTTGAGCGCGTCGCTACCTTCCATTGCATCATCACTTTGGTCTTTCAATGCTCCTTCCGTGCTACTAGGGTCTGTGGGTTCCACCATCATCTCCTGACGCCTTTCTGTAGCAGCATCACTTCCTTCCATCATGCCTTCGTTGTGTTTTTCCATCATGCCTTCGCCGGGCTGAGTCTGAGCGGCTCTCTTATCCATGCTCTCACGATGCTCCTCTTCGGCATCAGAAGATAGGGCGCTCGCAGAAAAAAGGAGGGCTAAAGAAATAACTGAGACGGAGCATAAGCTTCTGATTAACATAGAGTTTTCCTGTTGCGAGTGTAAAGGAAAGTCATTCGGGTAGTTGCATGGTGAGCTTCCTACCCCTCACTAAGCGTAGAAAAACTTCCGTACCTGTCCAGGCGCAATACGTCACGAGAAAGAAATTGATGGTTGGGTGAAATAGCGCAGCGTAGCTAAAAGATAATCCGCTAAAAGCATTTTAGTCTGGCTTTTTATAATTTCTTGTTTATTAAAATTACGTTAGATTGTATTTTGGCATATGTTCTTTGAAATATAATAATATCTTTTTGTATGCGTGTTTTTTAATTCCTTTGTAACATATTTTAAATATTTTTGTTCTTGAAAATTTTTAAATGTGTACTAAACTTGAGTAGTCATTTTTTATTAAATGACAATTCAAGAGATAAGGATTCATGATTCAGGGAGAAAAGATGTGGCTATCTTTAATAAAAGTCTCACTTCTAGAAGGAGTGCAGCCACTTTAGTGGCTGTCTTGTTTGGTTCTATATCAACGATATCATTTGCTCAACAAAGCCAAGAAGAAGAGGGGAGTTCACAAGAGTCTTCATCAACAAAACCTAATATATTGGTTTTATGGGGTGATGACATTGGACAGTCCAATATATCTGCCTATACTCATGGTCTCATGGGGTACCAGACCCCCAACATCGACAGCATCGCCGACGAAGGAATGATGTTTACCGACTATTATGGAGAGCAGTCCTGCACCGCTGGTCGGTCGTCATTCATTCTTGGCCAGAGTGTGTTTCGCACAGGGCTGTCCAAGGTTGGTATGCCAGGTGCTCAGGAAGGCATCAGCGTCGAAGACCCGACAATCGCCGGTCTTCTCAAGGCCGAAGGATACGCCACCGGGCAGTTTGGCAAGAACCACCTGGGGGATCGCGACGAGCATCTTCCGACCAATCATGGCTTTGATGAGTTCTTCGGTAATCTTTATCACTTGAATGCTGAGGAAGAGCCCGAGCTCCCGGACTATCCGGGTGACATGGAACTCGCCAGCGGTGAGACCTTCCGTGAAGCCTACGGCCCTCGCGGGGTGATTCGCTCTACTGCTGACGGTGAGGTTGAAGACACTGGACCTCTGACCAAACAGCGAATGGAAACTATCGATGAGGAATCATCCGCGGCTGCGCTGGACTTCATCGAACGCAAAACAGCAGAAGGCACGCCTTGGTTTGTATGGTGGAATGCGACACGCATGCACTTCCGCACACACGTCAAGGACGAGATGCGCGGCATATCCGGCCAGGACGAGTACTCCGACGGCATGGTCGAACATGACATGCACGTGGGCCAGTTTCTCGACAAGCTGGACGAGCTCGACATCGCTGACAATACCATCGTGTTCTACTCGACCGACAACGGCCCCCATATGAACACTTGGCCTGATGCTGCCATGACACCGTTCCGTGGCGAGAAGAACACCAACTGGGAAGGTGGCTGGCGAGTGCCTGCCATGGTGCGCTGGCCCGGACAGATCGAGGAAGGCGCCATTTCAAACGAGGTCATGCACCATATGGACTGGATGCCCACCCTGTTGGCGGCGGCCGGCAATGACTCGGTCAAGGACGATCTTCTCGAAGGTGGTGTGCAGGCCATTGGACGCGATTACAACGTGCACCTCGACGGCTACAACTTCCTGCCGTTCCTGACCGGGGAATCTGAAGAAGCCCCAAGGCACGAGATCTTCTATTTCTCGGATGATGGCGATTTGACCGCCATGCGCTACGATGACTGGAAACTGATCTTCATGGAGCAGCGTGCAGAGGGCACCCTGAAGGTCTGGGCCAATCCGTTCACCCCGCTTCGCGTCCCGCTGATCTTCAACCTGCGCCGCGACCCTTACGAGCGCTCTCAGCTCACCTCCAACACCTTCTATGACTGGCAGCTCGACCACATGTTCATGCTGGTGCCGGCTCAGCAGTACGTGGCGAACTTCCTGCAAACCTTCGAAGAGTTCCCGCCACGCATGGAGGCCGCCAGCTTCAGCCTGGACAAGGTACTGGAAAACCTCCAGCAGCCGACCACCGTTCAGTAAGTCCGAACGAGCTAACAGAACACCAAGCTTGATATAGCAAGGAGACGACAAGGGGCATGCGCGACGTATGCCCCTTTTTCTCGATCATTGAAAGGGATTTGACTATGCGACACCATCACCTTACACCACCGATCCTTACGGTCCTTTCGCTGCTCTCCTTTGCAGGGCTGAGCCACGCAGACCCGCTCCCCTCCTGGAACGACGGAGACAACAAGAAGCAGATCATTTCCTTCGTCGAATCCGTTAGCAATCCCGGTGGCGAACACTATGTACCGGAACCCCAGCGTATTGCAGTGTTCGACAATGATGGGACCCTTTGGGGCGAGCAACCTCTCTACTTCCAGCTCTTGTTCGCCATGGACCGAGCGGGCACGCTCGACAGCGACCTCCTTGCCACCGATGCACAGAGAGCCGCCGCTCAGGGGGATGCCCAGGCAATACTTGAACGGGGCGAGCAAGGGCTTCAGGAAGTCTTCGATCTTACCCACGCAAACCTCAGCGTTGACAATTTCAGCGACATCGTTTCTCGCTGGCTAGATGAAGCCCGACACCCCGAAACGAACCGCCGATACGACGACATGGTGTACCAGCCTATGTTGGAGCTTCTTAGTTTTCTCCGTGATAAGGACTTTGAGACCTACATTGTCTCTGCTGGTGGACTGCATTTCATGAGGGCTTTTGCCACTCAAACTTATGGCATTGAGCCTCAAAATGTTATCGGAAGCAGTACCAATACAGAAGTAGTCGATCAAGATGGTGAATTACTCCTGATGAAGACACCGGGAGTATCTTGGTATAACGATGGGCCGGCGAAAATAGAAGCTATTGATCGGCATATTGGACAAAGGCCTATTATAGCTGGAGGGAATTCTGATGGTGACGTGCCAATGATGATTTGGGTTACGGAAGGGGACGGGCCGCGCCTAGGTATAATGATTCATCATACAGATAGTGAAAGAGAAGCAGAGTACGATAGAGATAGTGAAATCGGGAAACTAGACAAGGGCCTCGATGAGGCAGCCTCTAGAGGGTGGTCTTTAATTGACATGGAGAGTGATTGGGACGCGGTATACCCATACGCTGATTAAATGTATTTGGCCGCGCCTTGGCCGCATGGTTTGATTGCGAAAAATTAGCTCGTCATTTGGGTGTTGCTCTCAAAATTTGCGGCCAAGAAGAATGGTGACTGGAAGTGTCTCCTCTGCCATCTCATGTTACTCCCAGCTGATTGCCTCAACCGCTTCCAATGTCTCGGCAGCCTTCACCTGATCCTCAAGAGCCTGGCGCCTTCCTGTCGCCAGGCCGCTTGCCTGCATCCAGGCATCGGCCTTGGCGATGATCCGCGTCGCTAGCTCGGTCTTGTCCATTCCCCGGCCAGTAGCCATGGCATCCATTAGGGGCGTGGCAGTGCTTGAGTCAGCCAAGAATGCCCGTGCCTCACGCTCCTGCTTGTCCCACGTCATCTGCTCCGACTCGGGATACTCGCTGCGGATGCTGGCCAGCTCGGCTTCGTAGGCCGTGTTGATGCGGCGCATGGTAGTCGCCTTTGCGTGGTCAAGCAGCTCTTCGGAAGTCGGCGCCGGCACCCAGTTCACTGCACCCATTAGATGGTCACCTCGCGTTCAGTCTTGGCCAGTTCGTACTCTGCCAGGCGGTCCTGGAAAGCCTCGTCGGTCTCTTCTTCGCCCTGCACTGGGACATTGCCGTACCAGCCCAACAGCGTGATAGTCAGCTCACCGTCGGCCTTAGTGGCCTGGATTAGCGGGTTCGGCTCCAAGGCGGTCTCGAAGTCACTGGCAGACCCGTCCGGCATGCCGGTGAAGTCGAAGGAGTCCTCGACTCCGTTGACGGTAACGTGTAGGACGTCGCCTTCTGCCCGGTAGCTGTAGGCGATGTCTGTGCTGTTCTGTGGCGTGAAAATAGCTTTCATAACTTCTCCTTATTTCCATCGACCTACGGCAAACGCGCGGAAGAATCCGCCCGAGTAGTTGCCGTTGTGCGAACTCATCGCATACATACTCATCTGAACCTTGGATCCAGTGTCATCGGACACAAACCAGATCAGGGAGCCCGACTTTCGGAACTCAAAACTTGCATAAGGAACGGTGTGAAAAGCTGAGGGGAACGTCCAGGTAATACTGAACGGGGATCTGAATAAGCTGCCCGAAGCTGTGTCTGTGGTTATATCTCTAGAGCCTGTAAATACACAGACCAACGTGCCATCGGCGAGCTTCAAAAAACTTCCATTAGTATTGTATCCAACCTCTAATATCCCACCTCCCGGGATGCCTCCAGTGTCATAAACACTGGAGACAATAGAGTTTGACGTGTAAATCAGCCGCCATTTTCCCCAGCTAAACGATGTTCCATTGCCTACCCTTACCGCCATCTTCCCAGAGCCGCCGGCAGTGGCCACCTGGGTCACGAACGTCCCACCGTGTCGGGATACGACAACAGCTCCACCTTCTCCTGAAAACCAGGGAGGTGGGGTTCCTGCGCTACCCGAGAAGCTGAAAATACCTGCGGTTTTCAGCTCGTCGATGTTGAGAGAGTCTACTGTCCACCCTTCGGCAACCCCCAGGCCAAAGGCTCCAACCTCCATGAGGTTGTTGGAAGCTGTGCCCACGTCCCGACTTGCCGCTGTGCCTGCATCCGAGATCGTGCTCAGGGTCTGCGAGCCTGTATGGTTCGAGCGCTGTACCGCGTAGGCCTGAGCCTCGCTAACCTTGGTGTCAGCGTGGTCCTTGGCGGCCTGCTCGGCGCTTGCCGCTGTTCCAGCGGGGTCTGCGCCAACGTCGCCCGGTACGAGCGTGACGGCGCCAGTTTTGCCGGCAACACTGGCTACGCTGTCGGTGTTATCGATTTTCGACCAGGTGCCACCGCCACCGCTCTCGTTGGGCGTCCAGAGCAGCATGTCCTTGTTGCGGTACTCGACACCGCCAACGGTCTCGCCATTCGCCGCGCCAGTGACCAGCCAGTAGCTGGCCCCGGTCGGCTCGGGCGGCAGGGAGCCGGTGCTCGCGTCCCAGGCGCCCTGGGCGACCATGGCGTTAACGGCACGCTGCCGGGAAACTTCCGCCCAGTGAGCGGCGGAGAACTGGGAGCCGTCACCCTCTGGCACCGGTGTATCGTTCGGGTATTGGGCCCAGTGTTGGGCTTCTAGGGCGGAGTCGCCGGCATCGTTTGCGTGCCCATCGGCGGCACTGGCGCTGTTCGCAGCGTTGCCAGCCGCAGTATCAACAGCCTGACGCTGGCTATCGATGTGATCGACCTGATCATTCACATAGGTGACGCGCCCGTCCATGTACTGTCGGTCATCGGATGTTGCTTGGCGATTGAGGCCTGTTTGTTGTCGATCGGCGGCCGTCGCTTGGGCGTCCAGCCCTGTCTGTTGCCTGTCTGCAGCGGTGGCCTGGGCGTCCTGACCTGTCTGGATTCTGTCTGCTGCCGTGGCTTCGGCATCGCTTGATGCTGAATCAGCGGAGCTTGCAGCCTCATCCCGGTACTCGCGGGCTTCGTCCACCAATGCCCGGAACTCGATCACGATGCCAGGCGTCAGGTCCTGTTCGCCTTGCCACTCGACCACCAGCTCGTTGAGATCGGTGGCGGTGGAGTCAGCGCGCACCTCCAGATTCTTGGCGAGCTCGAGGAATGACCGGCCTTGCATCACGCGCACGTCGTAGCGACCCACCTCGACGGAGATGGAGTAGTCGCCCTGGGCGTCGGTGATCGCCTCGGCACGAATGTGGTTCAGGACGGTGGCGGATGTCCTGACGGCGTCAAAGCGGATGGTCGCCCCGGGCAGCGGCTGGCCATAGGGGTCTTTCAGTACGCCGGTAAGCGTCACTGCCATGGTGTGTCTCCCACAAAAAAGTCCGCGCGTGGCGGGCTGTTAGAGTGCGTTGCGAAAGCGGGTCAGGGCGCGATGCATTTCGGCGGGTGTGCCTGATCGTCGAATATCGGCCTTGGCGGTGATGCGCGCTTCCTCAATGGTGCCAGCACGCTTTTCCCATCGGGTGCGAGCGCGCTTGATGCGCTGGCAGACCGTGGCCACGTCAGCTCCCGTGGCGTTTGCCTCAGCTTCGACCATAGGCCCCGACCCTTGTGCAGCCTCGGCCAGCTTGAGCTGGTAGACGGCGTCTTGGGCGGGCGACACATAGCGGGCCGCCTCGGCCTCGTTGTCCACCAATTCCAGATAGTGCCGCTCGGCCTCTGCCCGCGAGGAGAACCGGCGAATGCTCAACCTATCCATCGATCGCCACCTCCAGGGTTTCATCGAGGCGCCAGGCGGGGCCGACCAGCTGGATCTGGTAGGTGCCCGGCACGTCGACGTCGACTTGGGCGCTGTCGCTGGTGGTGACCATCTGTTGGCCGTCCATCGCCAGCAGGGTGCCAGGCTCCAGCCCGGTGATGGTGGCCGTTAAGCCCTCGACGGCAACCTGAGCATCTCGGCGCCGCTTTGGCTTGATCTGGCCGTCTGCCAGGTCCAGGTAGTGGCCAGCGTCGTCGAAGCCTGCCTCGACCTCGATATAGCCCTCGTCTTCTCCGCACTGCATCTCGACATGGTCTTCGGGGCAGTCTGTGACGCGCAGGATGGCACCGGTCAGTTCGCAGTAGATTGCGACGATCATCGCTTTTTGCCCTCTGCTGTCAGGGTGGATTGGGTGGAATTGACGGTGCCGGCACCGAGACACTCAATGGCAATAGTGACGCCATGGCGGTTGCCGACATCGAGGGTGCAGGCGTGGTTGAGCTCGCCGGTGCCCGTGGGAATCTCGAACCAGACACTGCCATCGACCTTCCAGCGGAAGTAGGGCCGGCCGCCGCCACCTGTCGCATTCGTTGCTGCGAAGTTGGCGAATACTCGGCCGCCCTCAGCATTGAGGTACACCGATAGCCAGCTGACCCAACTGCCGTTGCTGCTTCTTCCAGAGGTGCGTGACGTGCCGACTGGGATGGTCACCGCCTGCCCGGCAATCTGCAGCGTGTCGACCTGTGCATCTCCGATCTTGGCTCGCGTGATCGCTGCATTGCCGATCTTGGCGTTGGTGATGGCGCCGTTACGAATGTGGGCGTTCTGCACGTCGATGTTGAACAGATTGCCGTAATTCACATGGAGCTCATCGGCCTGGATGTAGCTGGCCTTCACCTTACCGTTCTCGACGATGAACGAGCCATCGGACGCCTTGAGCTTGGTGAACGTCAGGTATTGGATTAGCGCTTCTTTCAGGTACAGCGTGCCATCGGTGAAGATGAACGGGATCACCTCGGCGGCGCCGTCACCTGGCTGGGCGATGTAGAACCGGTCCGCCAGTACGCCGAAGTCGAAGACGTCCTGGTCATCGTCGTAGGCCGTGCCGAAGCCCGCCACTCGACCGCCGCCGGTCACGTTCAGCACATAGCTGGAGTTAAGCCCGTCGATGTTCTGGCTCAGGTCCGTGAACAGATCAGTCTGTTTGATCTGCCCGCTGATCACCGACATGATCTTGCCGGGGTCGTTCTCGGTGGTGGCCTGCACCGGGTACCAGCTCGAGACGCCGTAGGCGTTGATGCCGCGCACGTAGTAGTAATACGTGGTGTCGGGCTCGAGGTCGGTGTCGATCAGGGTGGGCGCCACACCGACGCGCACTGCATTCGACTCGATCAGTCCTGTGTCGAGTGCGACGTTAGAGCGCCAGAATTCCCACATCTGCCCAGGGTAGAGACCATTCGGGATCAGCGTGATCTCGAAGGTTCCCGTACGGATGTCCACGCTATCCGGCGGCGTCGGCAGCAGCAGGCCGGCCACGTTGGTGGTCCGGTACGCCCAGGGCGACGCGGAGCCGGTACCGGTGATGCCGCGGACTCGGATCTGCCATTCACCCGGCTCTGCATCGAGGATGTCGAACGACGTGCCCGGGCCGGTGAAGGCCTCACCCCATGACACGTCATTTGGCCCTTGCACCTCGGCAATGTAACGGACGACGCGAGCATCATCGCTGGGCGTCCAGCTGACAGTGATCTTCTGGTGCTCGGTGCCGCCGGCCAGGTACTTGGATGCCTCGACGGTAATGGAGTAGGGCGCCGCCACCGGGCCGGTTGGGATCAGCGTGTAATCCTCGTCCGGCAGGTTGAGGCCCTGCTCGACGCGATCGTACTTCGTCGGGTCATGCTCAACGGCGGTGATCTGGTAGATCGCCGTCTCCTGCTCAGCGACGGACAGCACCCGGAATTTGCGCGGTTCTACGTCCTGGCTCGACAGCATCCAAATGGCGCCGCGGATCGGCTCAGCTGAGAGCGGGCTGACCAGCTCGACATGATCGCCGGCGAACCGATCGACCTGCCGGCGCTCAATCCCCCCGGTGGGCAGCAGCACGTCCAGATACCAATCGCTGCCGCTGACCTGCTCGGGCACCTGGTCAAGCACCAGGGCGGAGAGCCCCGGGCGAACGATTCGGCCAGAGAGCCGGGCGCCGGCCGTGGTCGGGTCGTTGACTGCGATAATGTCGCCCGGACGCAGGTCGGCATGGTCGACGCTGGCCTGGTAGGTGATCGTCTCGGTCTCAGCGCGCTCGCTGTAGAGCATCCACTTGCCAAGGCGGTGCGCCTGGCCGCGACTGGTGCAGCCTACGGCGGTGACGTCGATCTGCTTCCAGCCGAATTGCTGGACGGCATCGGCATCCTCAACGACCTCGACCTGGAGGCGGTAGTTGTCGCCAGGGTCGTTCCAGCTCACCAGAGCGACCGAGTGCCTGGCCTTGAGCGCGGTACCGCTGTACTCGAACTCACCGTCGACGACATTGGCCGGTGACACCAGCTTGACCGGATCGGCCGGCATGTCGGCTGTCGCCATGACGGTATTGGCGCCCCAGTAGGTCATGCCACGGAACGCAGTCGCCAGGGTGTCGAGCGCCTTGATGGCTTCCTCTCGGCTCGACAGCACGGTGTTGAAGGTGAAGCGAGGCTCTTGGCCGCCGAAGCCATCAGGGATCAGCTCATCGCAGTATTGGGCGATCTGGTAGAGGCCCCACTTGTCGACGTTCTCCAGCCCGGCGCCGTACCGCTCGCTGGTGGCCAGATCGAGAAAGCACCACGCGGGGTTGTCGGTCCATGCCAGCTTGAACGAGCCGTTCCACAGGCCGGTGTATTCGCGAGTCTCGGGGTTGTAGTTGGTCGGCACCCGGACGATCAGGCCCTTGACGTCGTAGCTCCGCGAGGGGATCTGGCTGCCAAAATCCTGGGCATCGACCTCGAGCCCGACCAGTGCGGTATCGGGATACTGTAGCTTGGCGTCGATGATCTCGGTGTAAGTGGCCCAGTACGTCGCGTTGCGCAGGGTGGCGCTGCCGTTGTCGGGCGTCACTCGGCGCACGCGGATGTCCCAGGGGCCATCGCCGGTGAGCGGCACACGATAGGACCGCTGGTAGGGGCTGGTGGTCTTGCCCTTGATGATGTCGTAGCGCTTCTCGGACCAGCTGCCTCCATTGGGGCGAACATCGACGGCCACCGCCACCTCGGTGGGCAGCAGATCGCCATTCTCGACGTTCTGATAGCTTAGCGCCTGCACCTGGACGGTAACGCGAGCGGCATCGGCCTCCGGGTTGGTGACGGTGCGAATGACTGGCGTGGCGTTGGTCACCTCGGTCGATACATCGTTGGCAGTCTCCACCGCAGGGAAGCCGGCGATGTGCGACTGATCAGGCTCACCAGTGCGGGTGTGAACGGTCACGCCTTGGAAGTTAAAGTCGCCGCCCTCGTCCTGCAGCGGCGTCTCATCGAGATAGATGCTCTTGAGGCCATTGGTCAGGCCGACAATGGGGCCCTCGCCCAGCACGTCGATGATCCTGGCCTTGGAGGTGGAGCGAAGGGTGTTGGGCGCCTCGCGGGGCGTACGGGCTTCATCGCCGCCGCCCTTGCCGCCTTTCTCTCCGTACAGGGACTGCTGAACATCCTCTAGGTAGGCCTCGTCCATGGTGGGGTCGATCATTCGTCCAGCTCCTCAGCAGTCATGCCGGCAGATGCCACGACGCTGCCGACCTTCACGCGGCCGTAGATCACCGGCACCGGCAGGCCCTGGGTGCTGGTGTTGGTGGGTCCATCGAACAGGAAAGAAGGGCGCTCGTCGGGTCGCTCCCGCTCGCCGTAGTCGCCTGTCTGCGGGGTGGGCGACAGCATCTGTGCGACTCCACCCAAGGCAAGAGCCAGGCCGGCATTGAACATCCCGGGCCCGAAAACGGGGCCAGCCCAGAAGCTGGCAACCATCAGGACGGCGCCCGCAATGGTCTGCCAGATACCATCGCCCCCAGCTCCGGCGACCGCCGGGAGCAGATGAATCTCGGTTTCGTCATCCATGCCGACCATCAATCCCTCTTCGTCGAGCGACACGCCGCCATCGAGGGGGCCGCGCACGACGTGCCAGTCGCCATCACGAATGACAGCCTCGAAGCCTGGAACTTGGATCAGCAGCGCACGGATGGCCTCAGCAGGATCACGGACGTCCAACGAAAAGGACTCGCCGAAGCGAGCCCCAAGAAAGCCATGCAGATAGAGCGTTTTCATCAGTCCCTCGACGTGTGACGGAGCCAGTGGGTGATGTAGGGGAGCCAGCGGGCGGCCGGGTCTCGGCGCGAGAGCCGGGTGGGGTCGACAGGCTGCCGGCCAGACGGGTGGTGCAGGCATAGCCCGTTCTCCACCAGGACGCCGCCATGGTTGGGCACGTCGCTGCGAAGCTGGGCGAACCACATATCTCCGGGCATGGCCTCATCCGCGTCGATGACGCGGAATCCCGCCTGTTCGAACCCCTGGCGGTAGAGGTCTTGCCCCTTGAGCCACCATTCCCATGAGCGAGGGAACTCGGGAAGATCGATCTCCAGTTCCATCGCGTAGTAGTCGCGGATCAGGGCGTAGCAGTCGGTCACGCCGTGGACGAAGCCCCTGCCGACCAGCTCAGGCCGGTCGCCGCCGCCCCACCAGCGAATGGGTGTCGTGGTGTTGCCATCGGTGGCCACGATCCCCCACGGCACGCCCGAGGCAATCTGCCCGCGCATGTCGGCCTCGCTGGGGCAGTCCGGGTAGTCCGGGTGTGAGTGAACTATGGCCCGCAGGCCCTGGGCGGTGGCCGCTGCCATGTCGCGCTTGGCGATGGCGAAGGTGGATCGGGGGTCGTCTGCCACATTGGCTACCTGCCGGCAGCCATGGTCGGTGATCAACCACACTGCCTCATCGGGATAGGCGGCCAGGGTTTCAGCACGGATCTGCGCCTGATATTGATCAAACATTGACGCTCCGTTAAATGCTGGATAGCGACAGGGTGGGGATATACCCAGTTGCAGGGTGACAAGGGTAGAGCGACGCTTGTTGACTCACCCATCGCAGTGGAGAGCGTCATGTCGCCTGAACAAAAACTAATGCTGCAGCAGGCCGCTATGTTTGGTGTCATCTTCGATATGCTGAAAACAATCGATGAGCCACGGGCTAGGGCAGCAATGGCTACCGCGCTAGAGTCCTGCGCCATGCAGGGCTGCGGGGACGACATTCCAAGGTCGGTTGCGGAAAGCCTATTCCCCGGCCTTACGAAGAGTTGAACCGGGAACCCTCTCAAACTCATGGAAAAGCGAGGTCTTCTTTATGGCCTCGCAAATTCTGAGCAGCATTTGCGGGTCACTACCGCTGTATGGTTCATGAGTGCTGATTACATTTGCCATGGTCATTCTCCTATCGCACCCGGCCAACGCCGGGGAATGCTCGTGTTGGTAATACGCCGTTCTGCCCGAACCTCAACCGGCAGTCGCTCAACCGCTTGCCGCACACATCGCGCCCCATACCGGGCAGGGCATCTGACCCATCAGCCTCCCACTCGCCGGAGCCAGAATAAGGGCAGGTCACGCCCTCGTAGCGGTACTGGGTGCCATCAAACCAGCGGTAACGATGCGTGCACGAGTCCCGCAGGATCTGCCGGTGGGGAATCATCCGGCCTTCCTGATCCATCTGTACCGACAGCTCAAACTGGATCTGCCGGCGGTTCTGTAAGGCCTTGCGCTCGATCACGTAGTAGTCGATCGGGAATAAGGCCTCGGGGTCGGGCGCCGTGCCGTCATCCAGGTGCCGGCGGTAGGTGCGCAGGCGCTTGACCGGGGCGCCGACCAGGTCGTCGGCACTGATCACCAGCGACAAAAACGCGAGCTCCATGGCGGTGACCGTGAGTGTCGGCCGGGGAAGGGTGCCCTGGCCGTTCCACTCGAAGCCCTCGGCCTTGATCGGCACCGGCTGGTACTCGTAGCCATTGAACCGAACTGGGCCGCCGTCGATCGGGTAGGGCGCGAAGCGCAGAATGCCATCACCGTAGTTTCGAGCATCAAGCTCAAACATGGTGACGATCGCATCTTGCTCTAGGCGCTGGGCATCGGAAGCGATGATCTGGCTCATAGCCCGAAGTCCTCGGTGAACGTGGCTGTCAGGGTATGCCGCTTGAAGGTGTCCTCGGAGACTTTAGGGTGCTCTTTGCAGACCACGCGCCATGCCTCAGGCTCACCGGAGACCTGCCACAGGAAGGCATAAACACCCAGGCGTTGCAGCAGGAAATCCCGCAAGCGCTCCATCTGCTCTTGGGTGATGAGACTCCACGTCACGGTCCACTCTCGCCTGGACGAGTTGATACCGGCGGGGCGACGCTGCTCATACCCGTCACCAAAGCTCACCGCATCCACAGCAAACGAGCCGCCGCCGGTCAGCCCATAATCAGGCTCCCGGCCAATATCGGGGAGGACGTCGATCTCCATGGATTACCTCTTGGCGAGCAGCCCGCCGGGGCGCATCTGGTTTTGAATGACTTGAACCATTGTTGCTTCAAGGGCTTTACCCGCAGCGCGCCCTTGGCGTTCTGCGTCTCGATCGCTTGTGCCCGGCTGTGCCTGCACGGTGATGGGGGCTTGAATGTTAATGGTGGTAGCAGTAGCAGCCGGAGTGGATTGCTGTGACGCTAGGAACCGATCGAGCTTGTCAGCCTGGGGTGAAGTCATAACGCGCTCACCCCCATCTAGCAGCCAGGTGCCTTCCCGGGGAACGCGGTCAATGCCATCGTGCGCCTGCCCAATAAAGGTTGCCCCGGTATCGATGGCTGAGGTGAAACCGCCTTGGACAGGGCTGCCCCCGCCGAAGGCCCTGGCGCCTAATGAAAGCGCGGTTCCAAGCCAGTCCACCGCAGGCTCTGTGATGCTCTTGCGAACCGCAAGGCGAGCAATGTCCTCGGCAATGCCGGCCAGGACTTCTCGGAAACCCTCGCCACCCACGATGGCGTCCTCGAACGCGCTGGAGAAGGTCAATCCGAGATCACGAGTGAGGTCGTCAGTCTCCTTGACCTTCTCAGCCAGCCCGCCGGTGGCGATCTGCTCCATGAAGCCGCCGGTCAGCTCAACCGAATACTGTGTGCGTAGTCGCTCCTGGGCGTCTGCGAGATTCAGTGTGTCGTCGGCTGCGGCCTTGAGATCGAGCAGATCGAGTTCTTCGCGATACAGGCGGTGTGCGGCCTCCAGCGGATAGAGCCGGTCGAGAAGCGTCTGCTGGGTCTGTGCCAGTTGTTCCTCTTCTCGGATACGCTCACGCTCTGCTTTGGCCAGCTCCCGCTCTGCTTCGGCCCGCTCTTTGCTATTGAGGCGGGGAAGAACAAGCTCCTCTGGGTCGGGGCGATTGTCGCTCCCCGCCTCCGACATCAGCTCCTCGCGCCTCGCGCGCAGGGCGATGAGTTCGGCGAGGTCATCCTCGGTTTGTCCTGCTGCCGCTCGGATCTCGGCGCCCAGGGTGCCGGTGCCCAAGGCGCCGCCGCCAGCGCCGATGCCACGGTTGACTCGGTTTTCAATCTCAGCGATTTGCTCATTGATCGCTACCAGGCTGCGCATCTCGTCAGCATTGCGAAACGTATCCATGAGGACGTTGAAGCGCTGCGCCAGGTACTCGACACCGCCGGCAATCCCCTCCAGGGAGGACTTCATCAAGTTGTCGAACTGAGACACCGCGCGCGATGTTTCGGTCGTCAACAGCGCCCCAAGGTCGGAGAACTCCGATTTGATGTCCTTGAGCCGGTCGATCTCCAGTCTCGAGAGGATGCGGCCGCTCTTCTGCGCCTCATCACCAAGCCGTCGGAACTCCTCGCCGCCGTTGCGAAGCAGAGGAATCAGAGAGGTGGCCTCGTCGGCCATGCTCTCCATGTAGAACGTCATCTCTTGCTGGTTCAGCCCCGCTTTCTCGAGGCTGTCATAGTAGAGCTGGAGCGCCTGGGGGCCAGACAGGTTGCGAAACTGCTCAGCGGTGACGCCAATCTTGGGGGCGATATTGTCGAAGAAGTCGGCCATCTCACCGGAGCCGCTTTGCAGGAACTCGCCTACACGGTCATTCACATCCTTGAGGATGTCTGAGACCTTTTCCTGTTCGATGTTGTGCTGACCAGCGGCATAGGTCATGCGCTGGAAGCTCTCTACGCTGGTATTGGCTAGGCCGGCCATGCGCTCGATCTCGACGGCGGCATTCGAGGCGTAGTTCGCCATGACGCCCATGGCCCCGCCTATGGCACCAAGGCCTACCGCTGCGCCACTGGCCAGCCTGACAGCCTTGCCGATGTTGTAGAGGGATCGCTGGCTCTTTTGCCCTTGGCGATCCACGCTCTCCAGCTTGCGCTCGATGCGCGACAAGGAGCGCTCCCCGTTTCGGCTGTCGATCACTAACTCGAGGCGGCTGGAATAGGGCATCACAATCTCCAGGCATAAAAAAACCCGCTCAACGGCGGGTGAGTACAAGTGAGGGGAGGTATCGGTGAGAATCAATGCGGGAGGACTTACTCCTGCTGCATACAGTGGAGATAAAACACGTTCCCGAACTCGGTTCTCTGGATCTTTTGGTATTCCTCGGACCTTGCCGCTTGCCGCTCATAAGCCATGTTGATCATCGCCGTTATGTACGGAGAGCTAGGGCCGTCCTGAGAGGTCAGGTCTACCACTTCGCGGATCGGGGTGCCTGCCTGACGATGCCACATGATCTCCTCGGCAAGCTGCGACCGCACGCTGCAAGCATCATGGTCGGCAGCTGTTACCTCCCCCGTCAGAAGCGCGGCGGCCGCAAGCGTCAGCCATCCCTTCATGTTGTTATCCCCTGCTTTCCATGTATGCCCAGTCCATCTCCCGAATGACAGAGATGAATTCATCCGATGAGCAGGGTAGCACCATCATCTGACGCAAAGCAGCCATCTCAGACAACGGTATGGGCCGGATGGTACCGAAGCCAGCAGGCCTTGAAGGGGAGAGCAGGTCGAACAGATGCAGCCAGAAAGCGCAGCGCTCGTCGATCTCTGGCGGCTCAACCTGTTTCGAGAGATTGAGCGCCTTTGCGATCGTGGCGAGCTTGGTTTCTCGTCCGGCTGCTGTCAGCCGATACTTGAGCGCTGCCGCGGCTTTTTTCCCTGCTCGGCAATGTCCTCCCTGCGGAAGTGCTCACGCCGGCGTGATTCTTGGGCCAGTTCAATGGCAAGGTCGTCGTTGTCGAGCAGCACGCGAGTGGCATTGGCCACCGTGAAGGGAATAGGGTCGCCATTACGGTCGATGACATCTTCCCAGCCTCGGAGAATGCCCTTTGCCAGGGCCCGCGCCTCAGCCTCCATGCGCTCCGCTTGTGACTCGGGCAGGTTGGTGCGCAGGACTTCAAGCTCCTCGCGGTACGCGGCGTTGCCTGAGCGGGCAATCAGCCATTTGGCTCCGCGCAATTCTACCCAGGCGCCACCATCGATCTTGGCGGGGTCGTTCTGCTCTGCATTGAAAGCCATCGGGGAATCCTTATGCCAGCACGCGGGTGACTTTGATGGGAGTGTTCTTGGCGGTGTAATTGAGTGACACCTGCACGATGTCCTCGTTACCGCCGTCAGGCAGCTCGCCATCGATCTCGATCTCGGGCAGCTCGAAGGTGTAGCTGTTGCCAGCGGCATCGGTCAGAGGGAAGGAAACACCGATGGCTTCGCGGGTCAGCATCTTCTTCCACTGGTTCCAGGCTGCCTTGCTCCAGGCCATGGTGAGCGAGCCGGAGACGTTGGCCGACGTGGCAATCAGGGCGCCGGGACCGGCCTTGCCGAGGCAGCGTTGGGTTTGCAGCGTGTTGTCGATGGACATGGACAGGGCGCTGATACAGGCCTCGCCGGCCAGCGTGGCGCCGTCGACCAGGATGTCGCCAACACTGGTGGCCGAGCCCATCGCCACGGTGGTTGTTTGAGGATTCACGGTGCCAGCAGCGGTCGGGTCGGCCTCGCCGTCCTCATAGCCGAGGCCCATGCCGGTGAAGCTGCAGGTCACCTTGCCTTCTTCGGGGATGTCGAGCTGCATTGCACCGATGTGCACGCCCTTGAAGGTTGAGTAGACGCCGATGTCCTTGAATGCCTTCACGATGGTGAAGGTGTGGCGGTCAGCACCAATCTCCAGCACATCAGTCGCCCAGGTGCCGTAGAAGGCTGCCTCGAGCAGCTTGTCGAACGTGCCCGCGCTCATCTCGCCGGCCAGGTCGCCGGAGTAGTCGAGGCTGGTGATGATGCCGCCGCCCTGCATGCGCGTCTCGCGGATCTCGGCAGAGACCTCGGTGGAGACGTTGGGCGTCAGGGTGTTGCCGGTGAGGCGCAGGGTGTCCCAGGTCGCCGGATCGGGCGTTTCCCCTGGCGTAGACTCGGGAGCGAGGTAGGTTGCGATCTGAGAGCCGCTGGACATGATTTTTCTCCAAGAGCTAATTGTGGCAAACTTATATTTTTTCGATTACCCAGGGACGAGTAATGTCAAAAGACAATAAATGTGATCACTCTAATGCTGCTAATTCTTCAAATGGTTATAAGTGTGACCACTACGACGCTGAGATTTCGGTAAAAGATTATAAGTGTGAGAATTGCGGTGAGGCATATAGGAGATGGCGTTTTTTGTTTGATGAGAAGCGCCCTCTGCGCAGTAATTTTATGTCACTATTCAGTTCTTTGTATGTGTATTTTGTCTCTTGCATGATGCTGGCATTGGTAACCTGTGTTTTTGCTGTATATTTTTTTGTGATTGATGTTAGTGAAGTCACAGCACCAGCTGTGAATTTCATAATTGCAGTGATTCCAGGCCTACTATCGATACACCTCTTCTATTCTGATAAATCTCCAAACTCCAACTTTAGAGGTTTCTCACGAACGATTTTTATGGCCTACACGGCCATTTGGGTGTGGGCGGCATATGATAGCTATTCATCTTTTGTGTAGCGTGGGTATGGGTTAACTTTGTCTGAACGGGGTTCGTAGTAAGGCCTGATACCATCCGTCAGAGGGGCCTACGCGCTGCACTGAGGAGGCGAGAGTCTCAAGGTGCCCGGTACGCCAGAATTGTAGATGCGCGGCCAGGGAGTCGGCGATCTGGTACGCCTGCCGGCTGCCCTGATTGTCCTTGGTGAACACCTGGCACATGATCAGCCCGGGGCGGCGAACGCAGGGTTCGGAGCCAAGACCTGCGATGAAGCTATCGCCGTGCTGGATGGTCAGCCGCACCCATGGCTCTTGGTTGGCGATGGCCGCATCCACGCTCGGTCCGTTGGGGGCGCCGTCATAGGCCACAGGCACGCCATCCCACGCCACCATGCGCGACTCGATAGCGATGCGGATCTCGTCGAAGGTCATGTGTTCTGCGCTCGCAGGTTGTCGAAGGTGATGGCGTAGACGCCGGCGGGGGCCTGAGTAGAACTGCCATTCTCCAGTTCCTCTGCATACGGCAGGTTGTTCTGGATGTAGATCACGTCAAAGGCCTTGGTGACGCGACCGATAATGCGCATACCGTTGCCCAAGGCCTCGCTGCCTGACCGGTCCTGTGAGTCCGGGTCATAGCCGCGATCCGGCTGCCCGACCGATACGCTGTTGTTCCCGCGGAAGGCACCGGTATCGACCGGCGAACGCTCGATGACACCGTTCAGCGCCTGCAAGGCCGTGGCCCGCAGCCGCTTGTTCTGCTCGGCCTCGACCTCGCGGGCGAAGCCTGAGAGTGATTTGCTCCAGCCCTTGCGTGCCATTGCTCCCTCCAGAGGTAAAAAGCCCGGCACTTTGGCCGGGCTGCTAGAAGCTAGCGTGATCGTAAGCCACCGTAGGGTTTCAAAGCTTGCTGCAAATCTTCAATGAGGGCTGGACCAACCCCTTCCGTTCTGCGCAGCTCCTGAAGGGATAGCTTCATGGCTTGAGCAACGCTGGATATGCCAAAGTGACGCAGGAAAGACTTGGTCTTTGCGCGTTTGACGAGGTCGTGAACATTGACTGCAGACCATTCCTGCTCTTTGTGAGCCAATTCTCGCTCTTTCAACATCTCCGCCGCGATGCTGTACGCGGTTCTTGCGATCGCTGCCCTATGCCGGGTGTCGGTGTTGAGAAGCTCTACGCCCTCGGCCGTGACCAGAGACTTCATCGCCTCAACGGCGAATTGATCCAGTAATTCGTTGTCATTGCCCATTCTGTAACCGTCGGGTTTGGGAGGTGTAGCTATTGTAGCCGCTTGTTCCAACTCAGTTTACGGTCTCCTGAGCTGCCGAGTCCAAGTGGCTTTGGCCGGATCCTGCCCTACATTCACCACCAGCATGCCGTCGATGGGGTCGAACTCGCCCGACACGACAGTGCGCGAGCCGGTGAACGTCGTCACCGCGTCGTCCAGGTCATCGTCGAATGCCTCGTCAAGATCTGCTTGCAAGTCGTCACGAAGGCCCATGATCACTCCAGCGCAGAATAGTCGGTCACCGTGCCACAGCCCTGGCAAAACACGCTGTAGGTCATGACAAAGAAGTGCTGGCAACCACATAAGCACGTGTATACGACATCATCTTCAGGCGGTGCATGATTGCCGTCGAACACGCCCTTGTGCAGCCCGCAACTGGGACACTCGAGATATTCCGGCGGGCCCGCCGGACGGACCGCCACCCATTCGTGCTGACATCCCAGGCATTTGGCCGGCCCGCGAAGGTGTGGCTTGCGATCCGAAAGGCTCACAACATTGTCCATGTCACGTCCTCCTCAGCCCGAGCGTCCACGTCGCACTAGCCGGGTCTTGCCCTATGCTCTTCACCGTCTTGCCGTCGAGTGTGTCATCGACCTTTGGTGTCGCAAGACTGCCGTCGCTGTCGAGTGTGAGCTCGGACTGCAGCACGATCAGCTTCACGTCGGTGCTCAAGATGTGTTGGCCGTCGACTTCCTCCTGGCGAAATGAGCCGAACACGCCGCGCCCGGAGTAGGTCACCGTTATCGTACTGCTGCCAGTCACTGGATCGTACTCGCCGGCTATCTCGCGGGAGCCAGTGAAGGGCCGCACGGCGTCACTCAGCTTGCCGTCGAACGCCTTGGGCACCTTGGCGTTGATCTTGTCCTGGATGTAGCCCATTACAACCTCTTGAGGATGGTGACCCCGTTGGTCTTCGGCAGGTACGGGGCCAGCAGGTCGGAGATCATCGACAGCGCGCCGGTCTGCGCCTGGGCGCCGTCCTGGTACTCGGTCTCCACCTCGACGGTGTCGGCCCTGACCCGCTCGCGCTTCACGGCGCCGTCGGTGTCGGCGTAGAGCCGGCCATTCGCCGCCTCCTGGGCCAGCAGGGCGCCGGCCATGACCACGTCATCATTGACAGGATCGGAGAGCCGGACCCGCTTGGCGGTCAGCCAGGTGTTAGCATCCAGCACGGCGCGCGTCTTGTCGCCCGTGCCTTCCCAGCCCGCGCCCAGTTTGGTGTCGACATCGTCAACGGTGACGTAGGTGGCCATGGGTTACTCCTGCCCGTCTTCGTCCTGGCTGCTGGACTCGATCTCGGCCATCCGCTGTTCCAGGGTCTCGGTCTTGGTGTTGGCACCGGGGCGCTTGCCGGTGGTCTGCTCGATGGCGTCCATCAGTTCGGCGCGGCGGGCCCGCTCGTCGGACTCGGCATCGTCCGGACGCGGTTCTTCGGCGCCGATCACCTCGATCTCGATGCCGGCGGCCTCGTAGGCGGCGACCACGTCGGGGTGATGGCCCTCGACGGTGACGCTGGTGGCGGCCTTGTCGGCGCCGGCAAAGAATCGGGGATTGCGGTATTGGCGCCCTGGCTCGAAGCCGCGGCGGCGCGTGGTGTAGATCAGATGCATGGGGCTCTCCTATCGTCGGGACGGCGGGCGACCCGCAGGCCGCCCGCGGTGGATCACAGGCTAGTAATAATCACGCCGGCGGTGTCCTTAACATCGCTGGCGATCTGCGACCAGTTCCCGCCGGTGCCGATGGTGGCGTCGTCGGGCGACTTGGTGCCGCCATAGGAGTAGCCCTTGAGGCCGAGGTTGTAGGTGTACTCGGCCTGGAAGATCCGGCGGATGTTCTCGTCGCCGGTCTTCTCCTCGACGGTGGCGTAGTAGTCGTTGTTGTCCTCGACAACCGCGGCGCCTTCGGCCAGACCAAGGGTGTGGTAGTGGTCGGTGCCAGCACCGCCACCATCGGCCTCGTACAGCGCAGGAGAGTCGGTCATCACGAACCGGCGGCCGAACCCATCCTGGGTGACGCGCACGGTGCCGAATTCGAACAGCTGATTGCCGTTGGTCAGGGCGCCGTCGAACAGGTCGGTCATCGGCTTGGAGTGGAGCACCCAGACCATGATGTCCATCATGCGATCGCCGAACTTGCCGGCGCCCTTGTTGAGGGCGTTCAGATTCAGAGTGCCAGCGGTGGCGTCGTGCGCCACGGCGGAGTTGCCGATCATCGCGGTCTGCAGGGCCAGAATAGCGGTGTTCACCTCATCGGCGATGACGCCTCGAGCGACCTGCTCGCCGATCACCACACCGGCCTCTTCGGGCTGACGCTGGATCCACTGAAACTGCTGCGGCTGGAACTCCACCGGGGAGGTGCCGCCGGCGATCTTCACCGCTACATGGTCCATCTGGGCCAGAGTGGTCGGGGTGACGGCGCCGGTGCCGTAGGCGTTGCGACGACGCATCAGGTTGGCGATGGCCTTGTAGGAGGCCTCGTGAGCGAAATCGCCCACGTTGCCCGCCTGCTGGAGCTGCAGAGCACCGCCGGTGGCGGCGTTGAACAGTTCGATCTGCTGGCGGATGGTCTCGGTGGCTGCCGAGTACAGGAAGTCGTTGAAGACTTTCATATCAGAGAGTGCCATAGGGCGCTACCTCATTGGTTTTGCTTGCGTTTCAGGATTTCCACCTTTTCGGCGGTAGACTTCGCGTCCTTCCACGCCCTTGGCGCTGAGGAACCACCTCCGCCACCCGGCGCCCCTGACCCCTTGGGCTGCGGGAACCAGTGCGGAGCTTTCTCTCGCATGGACTCAAGCCATGCGGAAGGGGTGAGAGGCTTGCCGTCTGCATCCAGACCGGCCTCCTCTCGGGGCACAACGTTGCCCTCGTCATCGACTTCGAACAGCGAACTTGCGCGGTAGACTGCGTCTTGAACAGCCGAGTCCACGATGCCGACTTCGGCGGCCGCAGTTCGGATCTCGTCGCTCATGACCCGGCCGCGGAACTTGTCGGCGAACGCCTTGGCGCTCTCTGCGGTCTGCTGAGCCTCGCTCAGCTGGCGGTCATAGCCTTCCCGCATCCGCTCTGTGCGCTTGTTCAGCACCTCGTCGAGCTTGCCGTCGGCGATCAGCTGGGCCTCCTCGTTCTCGGCCAGCTGCTGCTCGAGCCTGCGGGCCCGCTCGGGGTCCAGCCCCTCGAATTGCTTGAGCTGAGACTTGAGCGTTTTCTGTGATTCGAGCAGTTGGTCGCGCTTTGACTTGAGGCCGCTGACCTCGCTGTTGAGCGCTTCCTCATGTTTGGCGTCCAGCGCCTCCTTGAGAGCCTTGGCCTTGTCTTCTTCCAGCTCGATGCCGAGTTCAGAGAAGTCGATTTCCAGTGGCATGGTGTTGTGCTCCTTGAGCGCGTTGAGGCCGCCCGCCTGGCGAGCAGCCATTAAAAAACCCCGCTCAATGGCGGGGCTTTGAATAAAATTGTTGGTCAGTCTTCGAAATCGCCTAGGCGGCGTCGAACCTCGAAAGAGAGGTTCCAGCAGAGGCGGGCCTGGAGTTGGTCGGCGAGCGTTCCGCTGCCGGACTGCAGCAGGCGCCACAGTCGCCACCAGGTGATGAAATCGGGATCGGCTGGGGTCATGCTGTCAGCCTACCTCATGCCGCCTCGCCAAACACCTCGGCGAATGTCTCGCGGTCGCGTGCTCTCAACTCGTCCAGCGTGTACTCGCGTTGCCGAGGATCGGTGAATCGGTCCAGGCTGTAGCCGCCCTCTTTGTAGAGGCGGTAGCGCCGGTCTCCCAGCCATTCGCGCTGATACCGGGCGCTCTGGCTCGCGAACCAGTCGGCGTATGTGGTGCCTGCGCTAACCTGACCAACCTCAAGGCCGGCAGCTTCGCGCTGCTTCTTGGTCATGTTGCCGATGCTGCGGAACTTGGCCTGGTCGTCGCGTCCGGCGACCTTGAGGGCGCGCACGTAGGGCCGCTGGCCCATGAAGTCTCCGTCGAGGGAGGGCGCCAGGCTGCAGCGGCACCGGTGATGAAGCGGCGGTTCCGGGTGTGGCTCGTCGATCTTCCAGCGCCGACCGTCCAGCGGCGCACATCGGCGGCATGTCCGTCCTTCGAGCTGGGCCACCCAAACCACATGGGTGACGCCCAGGGCGTTGTAGGTCTCCCGGTAGGCCTCGTTGCTCATGTGCTGCCGGGCCGTGCGAACCACGTTGTCGACGTTGTTGCGTGTCGTCTGCAGCACGCCGTCGCGGAACTTGAGCGCCGGTGTCCCGCGCAGGGCCCGGATGATTTGGCTGTTACTCTGGCCCTCGCTGACGCCTTGGCGGATGGTGCTGTAGACCCGGTTGCGGGTGGCTGGCCCGATGTCGGCCAGCATGTCCTCGACGAACTCCCCCATCACCGGTCGGGAGAGAGCGGCCGATGCCACAGCAGGAGCCGGCGGGATCTCGCCCTCTACCGCATGGGCGATGAGGTCGCGGACGTATCCCGCCTCCTGATCGGCCAGGGCCGCCAGCTCCTCGAGACTCATGGTCTCTATACGCTCAGCCAGCGTTGCCGCCCAGCGGTCGATTGCCTCGCGCAACCCCTTGAGCCGAGTCGTGTGGTAGCGGCCCCGGGCGAACGCCTGGAGCTCGGCAGGCGTCAGGTTGTCGAGGCGCTCGCCTATCTCCCGGGGAAGCTCGGCGCTCATTTCGTCGATGATCGCCAGCGCCTTATTGACGTGCGCCGTGCCGGTGCGGTGCAGGTATGAGACATGCTGCGCCAGAGCGGTGACGATCCGGCGCTGTGCGTCCTCACGATCACTCATCGTCGGTTACCTGACCATCGAGCAGGGCAAACAGGTCCTGGTCGGCGAGATTGGTGACCCCGGCCTTGCGCAACGACTCGAACAGCACCGCCTGCGGCACCTCGTCGGCCAGGCGCAGATCGCGAACGATGCCCATCATTGCGGCATCGATCTCGGCCTTGGTGAATTCGGGCTCGACCTTGAACGTGATGGCATCGATGTCGGCCTGCGGCAAGTTCAGCCAGCGGCCGAAGTAGCGAAGCAGCTGCTCAATGCCCTCGGCGGCCGTCACCACGACGCTGTACAGGCTGGTGTGTTGATCGCTCTGGCGGGCCTTGCGGGCCTCGCCGGATTCGTCGGCTCCGGCGTCGATCACCCGGGCTCCGGCCTCGAGCGCGGTGTTGCGCTGGTCCTGCATCGCCGTGCGGTTGGCCTCGATGCCCGCGCCCTGAAACTCGAGATACCCGACCTTGCCGTCCTTGCCCACATTCCAGGCGGCCATGGGGCCGCTGACACTGAATTGCTCGTCCTCGCCCAGGTCCGCGGCGATCCACGGTTGGGGATGCGAGGTGTAATGGAGACTGGTGTAGTAGTCTGCCGAGAGTTGGTAGCTCTTGAGCGCCGCCTTCGCCATGGTCAGCAGCGGAATCTCGTCGGTGTCGGCGTTGTTGTCGGTGCTGCCCAAGAAGACCAGGGGGACGAAGTCGAGCGGCGCCTGGTTAGTGCCCGGCATGTCTTCCTCGCCGACTGCTTCACCATGCTCATCCAGCAGACGCACCCGGTATCGGCCCTCGTTGAGGTCGAGCACTCGGTAGCGGGCCTCACTGTCGTGACTGAACTCGTCGCCCTTGTGCACGGCCTCGCGCAGAACAGTCAGCACTAGATCGCGACGCCCATCGACGTCAGCTTCGCGCCAGTTGATGGCGTCGAGCGCGCCGTAGAGGGCCACATAGGGTCGGCCGTCGCCATCCCAGTCTGCGAGCAGCGGCTGCCGGCCGTAGGCCAGCAAGTCCCGCACGGCGCGCAGGAACAGTGTCTTGAGCGGGAAGCCGTCGGCCGTGGCCTCGTCCTGAAGGGAGGCTAGGGAGGTCGGTAGGTTTATATCGGGTTCCTGGCAAGACACAAGCCCCATCATCGTACGCAGTGAGTCCTTCACCCACAGCGGGTATTGGGCGCGCCGCTTGTAGGACTGGTAGATCTCCCGGGCCTCGTCGAGCGACAGCATCGCGCTTTCGTCGGTTTTCGCCTGGTGCTCGAGGGCCAGCTGACCGCTGGTCTTCGGCAGGTAGCCGATGCCAGCACCCTTGATAGCGCCTTCCCCTTCGATGCTGTCGCGCATCAGCTCCCAATCGGTGAGCTTGTCGTCGTATTGGGGGTGTGTCGTGGTGACAGGCATATCAGGCGAGTCCTCGAATGCGTTTCATGCCGACCTTCGGCTTGTTGACCAAGTAATCCCTCACAATGAAGTACCCGGCAGCGTCGTTGGGGTGATCCTTGTCGTTCTCTTTGTCAGGTTCGCCCTGTTTGTTCCATGCCTGCTGCTCTAACGCGTCGGTATAAGCTGGGCATGCATAGGGGTTTACCTTGTAACGGCGCTCGCCCTTGGCGTTGCAAAACGCCGCATTCATCGAGTTGACGCGGTCCTTGACGGGTGGGTTACTGGCGTTCACCACCACCCGAAAGCCGGCGTCACGCAATTGAGCAATGTCCGTTGTCGACGCATTCACTGACCGGCGCGAGTCGCCCGAGGCGTCGGGGTATACGTGGATTTCGCAGGTCTTGATGTAATCGTCGCCGTCATAGCGCCAATAGCGCTCTTTGATGCGGCGGATCATGTCGGGGGTGTCGTGCCCCCCCATGATTTCGTCCACCGCGCGAGGATCGCCGTCACGCTTAACATGGGTCACCGCCGCCATCTTGCCGACGTTGAAGTCCATGCCGATGAACAGCGGCTCGCCCTGCTGCACGGTGTCCATGCAAGCATTCAGCGCCCGATTGAACTGACGGTAGACCGTGCCAGTGGTCAGGTTGACGAATAGGCCACGCAGGTAGGCATCGATCAGCTGCGGCGGATAGGCCTCCAGCAGAGCGTCGATGTAGTCATCTGGCAGGTTCGCCTCGTTGTCATAGGTCGATGCCTGAACCAGACCGTAGCGCTGAGCCATGGACGGCTTATCACGCAACGCTTTGACGAACTGCTGATGGACGAACTTGAACCCCTCGGGCGTCGTCGTCACGTCGATGCCGTTCCTGAGCCCGTCGACCTTGTAGCGCATCCGCGCCATGATCTTGCGCCAGGCCATTTCGGCCTTGGCAGTAGCCATCAGGTCGAGTTCGTCAACCAGGGCATGCCCGATCTTAAAGCCGACGATGCTGCCCGGCTTATCCATCGAGCGGCATATCACCGTGGCGCGGTACTGCCGGCCGCTATACAGGTGGACCTCGCGGTTTGCCTCTCGCACCTCCGCGCGCAAGGCAAGCGAGTGTGCGACCTCCTCGATGGTCGGGTAGAAGATGTCCCGGATCTGAGGATAGGTCGGGGCGAAGTACCCCATGTTGATGCGCGGGTGCTGCCAAGCATGGGCGCCGATCCCGCTACAGCCGACCCAGGTCTTTCCAGAGCCAAAGCCGGCAACATAGGCCCGGAACTTCTGCTGCATCGCCAGGAACTGACCTTGCGGGCGATTAAGCGTCGCCTCGGTTTCGATCGGGGTCGCTGGCATCCTGCACCTTGAAGACGACGTTGACCGGTTGAGGTGCGTCGTCCTGTCCGTCTGGTTCGGGTTTGTTGCGCCACCTGTCTGGCTTGCGGTTGTTCAGCCATATGGCGGCGGCGGTAGTGTCAGGCGGGTAGTGCTTAGTCGTCTGGTGGGTGACGATCTCGCCCTGGTTGTTGAACACTTTCTCCTCGGGGTGGCTATAGCCGAGAGCTCTCTCATAGAGGCGAGTGGCTACCTCCGCATCTGCCATCACCTTTCCGCTTTTTATGGACTCCGAAAACCCCTTGTGATTGAGCTTCCACTTATTGATAGTGGATTCTGCCACTCCAAAAAAGTCAGCGAGTTCGGCGTCCGTGGCTCCCAGCAAGCACAGCTTGCGGGCCTGCTCGGCGAACTCCGCTTTGTACTTGGTGGGTCTGGCCATTATTGATATCCAAAATTTTATTAGGCAGGAGGCAAAATGGCCCAGTTAGCTTTTAAGCAAATAAAATTGCCAAACGAACAAGCGCCTGATATTCCGCAAAATTTTTCTCTCCCCGTTGCAGAGATACTCGGCTTCACATACGACGAAGGTTCTACAGCTGGCTATATCCACTACCGGTACATCGATGATTCGGCTAAACAGCTTTATTCCTTCGTCGTGAGACGGGCAGATAGCAAAGCATCTATGGTCGGTGAAGAGTTGATGGGCTCTTTTTACTTCGGGCTAGAAGGAGTTCCATACCTTGTGTTTCGAACGAGATGAGGAGCGATGCTCCGATTTCGCCACCATCGCATAGAGGCTGCCTGAGAGTCGTCGGCGACTACGGAGTGCAGCGCTTCACAGCGTCCGCCCTTAGTAAGTGGGGACCACCTCCGGGTGCTGCAGGGTGTTCAGTCAGGCGTGAACACGACTTCGTTCATCTGCTCGTCAGTCATGCCTTCGGCTACACGGATGTTCTCGTCCTGGCTAAGGGCATGCGTCATGACCATCACTGTGTCGAGCAGGTCGCGGCGATCCCAGTGGCCTCGCTCGTCCACAGCGTCGTTCTTCCAGCAGTGGGTGAATCGATCACCAGGCACCGCCCGATCCTGCGGTCGGTTGCAGCCCACGCAGAGGAATGAGCCACCACAGTCGGAAATCTGGTTCGACAGCGGCATGCAGTCGTCTCGTCCTCTCGGGCATTCAGGGCATTGCATCCATCACCTCATCTTGATCACGTGTGAACCTGCGGGATCCTCACCGATCTCGAACGATAGTGACTCGCTCTTAGCCGCGGTCGTAAAGTAGAAAGCGTTGATAGATCGATGATAGGCGTCTTGCCACCGGATCGTTCAGCGACTACTCTGCTGCCGCTTTAGTCCACCATCAGGAGCGGTCGCGGTGAACAAGTATTTAGTCGAGAGCTACTTAACCCCTACGCGCCGTCAAGTGAGGTGGGCGGTGGTGAAGCTATCTCGACACTACAATGAGGAGTCCCGCGAGGTTGTTTCGCGGCATGTGGATGAGGCAGAAGCCCGTGCCGAAGCAGCAGCTCTATCGTTCGATTTGCAGCCTGTCACCTAGGCTATCCTTGTGGCTGCCCCCCTTTGATTGCGAGGTAGCTCCACAATGCCTGCCAGATTCCAAGTTCGCTCAGTGCTCACGGACCCCGACAGCACCAAGGTCGATTACTGGCAGGTGGTCGATACGCACCTGAACGATGACGTAATTGCTTCCTACCACGACTGCGAAGCAGCTGAACGAGAAGCAGAAAAACTCAACCGAGATAGCGAGGCTGACTGAATACCCGTCGGGTTCACTTTGTTCTAATCGCGTCCATGAACGTACGGGGCGCTCTGCTCTCTTGCCGCTGCCGGCTGCCGAGGAAGAAGCCCATCACGCTGCTGACCAGGCCTGCGGCAATGCCCGTCACCGCGATGTCGGCATACCGCTCACCGGTGGGCGTCAGCTCCACGAACGTCACCGCGCCGATGTAGGCGAACACAGCGACGATCACCAGGGTGCCGAGCAGGTACACGAAGTTGCGGGCCAGCCAGCCGGCGTTGTCAGCCTGGAGCGTGGCGACCTGCATAGCCCGGGCGTCCTGCTGATCCTGCAGGTAGAGACGGGTCAGTTCGATATCGAGCTCGCGCAGCTTGGCCTTGGCCGCTTCCGGATCAGCCTGTACGTGACTCACTACCGCCTGCGGCGTGGCCTCAGTGCCCAGTGCGTCAGCGACGCGCTTACCCAGAGCAGCACCGACCAGGCCACCAGCGCCAGGTACAACGGCATTGCCAGCCGCGGCGCCTGCGACCTGAACCATGCCAGGGGCAGCCTCTTTGAGCGCTTGGCCAACGCTCGGTGCGATCTCTGATAGGAATCCACCAACTTCGCTCCAGTTCATCACCGGTTCTCCAAGCGCGACACCCTGGCGCCCAGGGCATCAATGCGGCTGTTGATCTGATCGCGGTACATGGCTGCGTCGTTGATCGTCATGTAGTCGTTGCCGACCTCTCGCAGGTCAGCGCGAAGCTGTTCGGTCAATGTGATCAGCTGGGATATGCGCTCGTCCTGGCGCGCTGATGTCTCGATCAGAGTCAGGGTGGTGTTTCCTGACCAGGCGAGCAGGCCGACGACGAGGGCTAAGAGCACGGTTTGGACGTGCCTCTCGAGAATAGGCTTGGCCTTCAAGGCAGTATCGGGACTCGTTTCAGACATCCCGCCTCCTGGGTGGGCCTGCGTAGACAATACGGATTTACGGCTTTGAAACTCTGACGGTCTCGTCAAGCCAGTGAAACTGGACGCTCTCAGGCGTCAGGAATAACTCGCGCTCAGCCTTGCGGCGTCGGGTCAGCCCAGCCAATACGCGACCACCAGCCTTGTTCCAGCGCGGCAGCTCGTCCGCGGCGCCACGGTAGTCGCCGGTATTAATCTTGCGCAGGAGGGTAGAGGTCTCGAGAGCTGTAGGGCCGACGTTGTAGGTGAACGAGACCAGGGCGTCGAACTGGTTCTGGTTGAGCGGTACAACCACCAGGCGCTCGACGTCATCTTCGAACCGGGCAACGTCATGACGGAGGAAGGCGAATGCCTCATCCTCGGTGATCGTGTCGCCGGGCTGAACGGGGGAGCCATCGGGGTAACGAGTTGTGCCCCGTCCGATGGTCCAAGGATGGCCGCCGGTCCCAGGATCGGGGTATGCCTCAAGCTCGAGGCCCTCGAACTCGGCGACCAGGTTCAGTCCGCGCTGGCTGGTCTGCATGGCAACACCTCGGGGAATAAAACAGCCCGCAGGAACGGGCAAAGACACCAGGTGGCGGCGTCAATCACGGAAAAGGGTGCCGCCCGACCAGGGCGAGGGAAGGCTCGCAGGGCGGCATAACGAACTACGCCCCGGCGGGAGGCCAGGGCGCAGGAAAGAACAAGTCTGCCTGAACTAACGGATCGAGTATCAAGGACGGTATGCGGTTACTAACTTCGAGGAATCATTGAGTCGTGCAACAGCCTGCTGCGCCGAATGAAGAGTTTAGAATCACACCTCATTCGAGGAGTAGACCTCCACGCGATCTCGCCCGTTTCTTTTAGCTTGATACATAGCAATATCAGCTTCTCTTAATAGTCGGGAGAGGCTCGAAGCTTCCTGTCCATTCGTGCCAGAAATTCCAAAGCTTGCAGTGACAGTAATGGAAAAATCTTTGTAATTAATAGGTGAGCTTTTGAGATTTTTTCGTAACCTGTCAGCCAATAATAAAGCTTCGTCTGTAGACGCCCCAGGCACCGCAAGGGCAAATTCTTCGCCTCCAAAACGACAAATGATGTCTGACGATCGCGTTAGACTTTTTAGGCGTTGAGCAGCAGCATGCAAGACATGGTCTCCTGCTGGGTGACCATAGGTATCATTAACAGCCTTGAAGCTATCCAGATCAATCATTACTAGAGAAAACGGGGCATTATCACCACTGGATGTAAGTACGTTGTCGCACTCAGCTAGAAAGGATCGGCGATTAGGAAGATGGGTCAACTCATCCTGTAATGCGAGCCTTTGTGCAGCCTTTTTAGATACACGAAGCTTCTCCTCAAGGTCCTTCTGCGCAGTAATGTCGATGGCTATTTCGATGCGAACCAGTCGGCCGTCAGGCCACACGGTTGCAATATCTCGGCATTGATACCACCGATTATCTCTAGTGTTTCTAAACTCCCACACAACTGGATCTAGCGAGGGTTTGTTCCCTGGCGCTATCAGAGAATTTGTGCAGAAATTGCACGGACCGACTTGGTCTTGTTGTAAATATTGCCAACACTTTTTACCTAAAGGCTCTCCAAATTTACTTTGGAGTGCTTTGTTGACGAAGATAAGTTCGTGGGTATCTAGATCGCTGACGTAAATGAGCGCATCAAGACTCTGGAAAATGCAGCGTATCTCGTTCTCGCTGAGCTGATCTTCGTTTTTTGCAGATTCCCGCATGGCTCATCCCGGCATCAGTCTCTTTGACTTCTGTCTATATTGTACAACTTTCTTAACATTCGTATTAGATTTTCGTGAAGAATGCAGAATAGTGTCGAGCTGGTGTATTGGCCAAGAGTACAATTCCCGTGGCCTTCGGTATGAGGCAGAAGTATGTCGTTGTTTGAGCGGCCTGAATAGCTAAGCTATCGTGCAGCTTAGTGAAATACGAAAAAACCCCGCCGGAGAGGGCGAGGCTTTGATATGTGCTAGCTGTTTGGGTGTACGCCGTCCAGCTTAAAGATAAGCTACAGCATCGGGGCTTAGAAATCCAGCACTTTATGCAGCCTTTCTGATGTTTCTCACCATATCGCCGATCGTCTCGCTGATTGGCTCCATGGCTTCGCCCTCCCAGTGGTTGATCGACCCCTGGATCACGGACCACACCGGCATCCAGTCTTGATGCCACTTTCGGGTGTTGATTGCCACGCCGTACCACTCGGCCATCGTGGCGCCGATGCGCTCAGGGCCCCATGCCAGCTGCTCGTTCGACAGATTGCGTTGCCGCTCCAGTAGGGCGACGTGGATCAGGTAGTGCACGCGCTCTTTCTTCGCGGGGCGCCAGGCTCGACCATCACCCCAGTTCGGGATGCTGGCGATCACCTTGCCCTCGACGGCTTCTACAGCGTCATCCAGATAGGCGTTCGCCTGCTCGGTCGAGGGATGGCACAGCACATGCCCGATTGCAGCCAGGGTGGGCTGCTCACGCTCCAGACGGCAGATGCGGGCGTAGACCGGCCCGTACTCAATGCCGTGGGCAGCGCCGGTACCACCCTTCTTGGTGAACTGCACGCCGCCACCGCTTTCCAGCTCCTCGAGGATGGGGCCCATCTGAGAGCGAACACCGGTATCGAGTGCCATGGCCCATGCCAGTTTCGGATCAGTCGTAATCATGCCGCGCTCTCCCGTTTTGCTCGTGCCTTGGCTTCGTTCGCCGTGCTGTGTTCGCTGATGCTTTGAAACCCTCGCCAGAGGGTGTAGCGGTCGACGCCGCTGTGAGTCGTCTTGCTGATCACGAATTCGCCGCTTTGGATCGAGTAGGCGCTTTTCCGTGACCACTTCAAGGGCGGCGCTCCAGGGTGTCGCGCCACCCAACGCCAGGCGGCGGCTCAGAGATCCCCATCGGCTCATGCCGGTTCGTCTCGCTGACCCATTCGCCGCCCGGTATGCCGTCGTAGATGACGGCCTCGCCCTCGAAGAACACCCAGCGGCCATCGTCGCGCTGCACCAGTGATCCAGCCCAATATGGGGCCGCGCTCCAACTCGGCTTACCCATCACGCCCTCCTCGGATTGTTCACGTAGCGCCGGTCGGGCGGCTTCTCGGATTGCTTGTCGCTCATGCGGCCCCCTTGTTCATCAGCACTCGCCCGTATTCCGCAAGGCACACAGCATCAGCTATGCCGTCGTGCGGCACTCGCTTTCGCCCAGGAGTGAGGTCGACGGCAGGGTAGGCCCGGCGGACGAACGAGATAGCGGCGTCCTTGTCCTTTGCGGTGCCTGCCAGCACGACCTTCTTCCAGGCTTGAGGGGTAACGAGTCGATAGGGAATGCCGAGCGCCTCGCAGACGCCGATGACCAGCCCGAAGCCCATACCGAACTTGAACGTGCTGGAGACGCCCTGCTTGGGCATCGCGTGCACCTTTTCAAGAATCACCACCTCTGGCTCAAGGGCTTGAAGCTCTGCGGCAATTGCGTGGCCGTCGATGTCCTTGCCAGTCACCGGCATGGGGCGAGCGACGCACTCTCCAGAGGTCTGAATGCCGGCGATACCGCCTACTTGCCCCGGGTCGATGCCTACGATCATTGCTCCAGCTCCTGGGCGCGCTTGGCGCTCGCCACGATGTCGGCCAGATCCTGCTCGCGGGTCTTGTGACCCCGTTCGCCGGGCTGCAACGACTTCTTGATCAGGTGTTGCAGCGCTGGATTGTCGACGGCCCAGGCGGCGAGGACGTCGTAGACATCAACCCACACGCCAGGCTTGATCTCGCGGTGGTACTTGTTGCGCGGCTTCTCTTCATCTGCGTGGATCATTAACCAGGCCCGGTCTCTGATATTGGCGATAATCTCGTCGTGTCGGAGCAGGGCGTTGTCGATGTGGTCAGCCATGGGCATCCTCCTTGGCGGCAATGAACTCAAGGGCGTCGGCCAGGGCGCCGACGATGGGCTCGTCTGTGAAGTGGTCGAGGCCGCGGTTGATGGTGTCGATTAGCCACCCTGGCTGTCGGGCCTGCATCTCGGGGCTGGCATGGATCGCCTGATGGCACTCCCGGCAGGCGGGCATGGCGAAGCTGTCCGGGGCTGTGGTGCCCATGCCAGACAGGCCCCAGTGCAGCCCGATGACGTGATGCGCGTCCGTGGCAGGGCCGCCGCACGCACAGCAGGGCAGGGACCGGATGAACGCCAGGTAACGCTCACTGCGCCACCGGGTGTCGGTCGACGTCTTCCGTACTGCCTTGCGGCGCTTCTGCATAGGCTTGCGAGCCATCGGCGCCCGGTTGCGGAGTGGCGTCTTCCGCTGGAGGTCTGATCTCCTCACGCATCCCTCCTGTCGATCCTGTCCAACAGCTCCTGGATGGGCTCGCGGGCCCGGCGCTTCTCCTCGCGCTGCGCCCAAGCCAAGGCGGCACAGGCGCCGAGGCAGGCCACGATGGCGAAGGCGAATAGGGCGAATGTCGGGTTCATGCGGCCTCCCGGTATTCGTCGAACACACGCAGAGCGGGATCGCTCCACTGGACGCCGCGCTCGGCCCCGAAGGCGTCGATCAGGGTCAGCAGGTCGGCGAAACGCTGCTTGGTCATCTTCGAGGTGCGGCCGCCGATCATGACGAAGCCACCCTCGAGGCCCGGCACCACGTCCTGACGCTCCAGGGCGGCTGAAAAAATGTCCTTCCAGGCCTCCTTGGAGAGGCGCCGGCCATACCACTCAACCTGCCGGCTGACGTCGGCCAGCACGGCCCATAGGCGGCGGTTCTGGTCGAGGCTGCGCTGGTTCTTGGGCCGGCGAAGCACCAGCTCGACAGGGCCCGCCTCCAGGCCCCGAGCAGCCATTCGGGCCGCCATCTGGATAACGCCACCCAGGTCCCGCAGGGTGGCGATCTGGTAGGTCAATTCCCTGCTCATCCCTTGCCTCCCGCGATCACTGCCAGGGTAAGAACACCCAGGGAAGCCCCAATGAACAGGCCGATCAGAAATAGGGTCATGCCGCGCCCTCCACTGGAGTGATGGATTCAAGAATCTCGCGACGATCGAACCAGGCATCGCTGTAACTCATGACCGCCAGGCCGCCATCGCTGCGGACGATGGCCTGGGGGCGGTCTTCTTGCTCGGCAAGCCAGACGGCCTCGTCGATGGCAGCGGCGGAATCGGTGAAGGTGGTCATGACCGCACCCCCGCCATATGCTTCTCGGCCTGCTCCAGCACTTCCTGGCGGCGCTTCTCGAAGCGCTCGACTTCCTCTTGGCGGCGCTGGCGTGCGGCCTCGTCGTTGTGGTTCAGAAGGTCGCGCAGATGGGCAATGACCTTGGCGCGCTTTTCCGGGTCGTATCCTGGCTCGTCTTCCGGGCGAGTCGGCGCGGGCAGCAGGTGCTTCACCTTGGGCGACTCCAATCGGCCCTGCTTGATGGCCTCGTCAATGGCCTCCTTGCGGAGCTCCTTGCTGTCCCCAAGGGTGGGCCACCAGCGAGGCTTATCACCCCTGGCTTTGGATGCAGCGACCTCACGCTCGTAGGCGGAGATGAACGCCATCCGGGCACCCACCTTGTCGCCAAGTTCCAGCACCGGACTGGCGGCGCCCATGGCCTTGGCGATCTCGTCGGTCCAGACCACGGTGGCGTTCTCGTCTTGCGATTCCAGCGCCTTGGCCCACGCCTCGTTGGGCGTCAGGTGGTCATCGCTGCTCGACATGCGCTCGAGGATCGCGGCCAGGGTCAAGCGGCCAGACAGCTCGGAGCGGCACCGGGCCAGAGCCTGTTCGACTTCACCGCGCTCCCGGTCTTTAAGGTCGCGGATCATCAGCGACGCGGCGGCGGGCTTGATCTCGCTGCCCAGCACTTCGGCGGTGGCGTAGAGCTGCTCGAGAAGTTGTTCGGCGTCCTGTCGTGTCAGCGGCATGGTCATTCCCCCCAGTTACCCAGCAGGCGCTTGGCCTCGTCGGCGGCGCTGGCGTTGGCTTGCGTGCCGTCCATCTGGCGGGCACGAGTGGCGGTCATCTGGTTTCCGGTCTGCATCTGCATCGCGATGTTTTCGCAGTCAGCCAGCAGCAGGCCGACGGGGTGGCCCTTGGTGACGTAGTACTGCGAGTTGATGCTCAGGAAGTACGCGGCGACGCCGGGGGCCAGGTCAGCACCCACCCGGTCAACCAGTTGGCCAAGCTGCCCGGCAACTTTGGCGTTCCAGATCGGCCAGACGCCGTAGCGGCGGCGGTAGGTCACGGCGTAGTTCGCCCAGGGCTTGAAGGTCTTGGCGCCCTGATCCTTCGGCCCAGGCATGTCGGCAGGGATTGCGACACGGGGTTCGTCAGCAGGTTGATCACGCTCCACCAGATCGCCGGTCGAGACGGGCGGCGTAGCCCCCGGCTCCAACACTGGTTCATTGGACGGTTCAGTGGATGGTTCAAAGGACGGTTCGGGTGACACTGTGTCACCCCGTTCCTGCACAGGTGTCACCCCGTTAGTGTCAGGCTGACACCCCGTTGCTGCACCAGTGTCACCCCGTTTCTTACGGGATGACGTCTTGTCACCCCGCTTGCGGGGAAGATCGGTCATCACGATGTCGTAAACCACTGGACGCTGATCGGCGCGCTCAATGTGAGCAGCGGCGATGGCCTGATTCCCCATGCGAATCACGCCCAGGGACAGGAGGTCATTGATCTTGCGGGTAACAGTGCGACCAGACAGGCCGGTGTACTTGGCCAGTGTGGCGTTGGACGGGAAGGCGTGACGCCCGCAGTTATCTGCGTGGTTGGCCAGCCCCACCAGAACGAAGCGGGCGCCGGCATCAGTGACGATCTCTTGGTTCATGGCCCAAGTCATTGCTTCTACGCTCATGCGGCACCTGCGATCTTGTGCTGAGCCCAAAGGCCGGCAATCCAGTTGACGCCCTTGGGTGTGAATTTGGCCTGGCTGTAGGAGTCTCCACCGTCATCGGTGACGCCGGTCTTGACGACGAAGCGGTCAGCGTCGATGTGCTGCTGGTACGGCATCCACTCGCCGCCCAGGCGGTACATGACACGGCTGTCTTGCAGGAAGGCGCGGAACTCGCGCTCGTTGGCCTGGAGCAGCTTGGCGACCTGGCGGAAACCCTTGTTGCCGGAGTCGGCGGAGACGTAGCGCTCGACGAACTCAACGGCAGGCTTGGCATGCTCAAGGGCGGCCTCGGCGCGCAGCTTGCTCTCAACCTCGTCGGCCCAGGCACGGGCGGCTTCGACAGGATTGGTGAAGTCGGGCAGGGCAGGCTTGATCAATTGCTGCTCCAGCTGCTGCCAGCGATCAACGACAGCTGCTGTGAACTCAGGCGACAGGCGAGCAACCAGCACCAAGGAGTCACGCTTGTCGAACCGGTACTCTTGGTATGTGTTGCCGCGATGCTCATAGGCGAACGTCGCCAGTGGCGAGGTTAAAATTTGATCAGCAGCTAGGCGCTCGGCTGACTTCCGGACAGCGTCATGGCGGCTGCCGGTCAGCTCCGCGATTTCGCGGCTCGACATGGTGGGCTTGCTGGTTTCGATGATGTCGTTCATACTTTGATCACCTTTTCGGTAGAAGCGCCCGGCCCTTGCTCCCCAGCACGCCGGGCGTTTTGCGTTTACTGCCCGACTGATCGCAGGGCAGGTCTTTTCATCGACGCCAGGTCTGCTTTCAACTTGGCTGTCGCTGCCTCGATAGCGCTGAACTGCGCATCCAGGCTTGCTGCTTCGTCTTCGTCCACCTCGCCGTCGGCGATCACTTGGTGGATCAGGCCGGCCAGGCGACCGGCTTCTGTTTGGCTGTCCAGCACCGAGCCCAGCACGTCACCACGGCCCACGCCTGCCTCTGTGCGCTTCACAGCGACCATCCCCATGTCTTCCAGGAACGGCTGGATCATTTCCTTGCGCGACTCGTCGTCGACGCTCCAGAAGATCGAAACGAAGTCCACGAAGCGCAGCGGCATCGCGTCGTTGTCGTCCAGACGGCGATAAAGGCTCTTGGCAGACATGCCGACGTTTACGGCAAGGGCCTTGATGCAGTTGTTGAACGCCGCGTCGTGCACCGGATCGATGAAGGCGTCCATGTCGCGTACTGGTTGTTTATCCATGGGGAAATTCTCCTGATCGATACCGTGCCGCTCGCGGGCGTGGTTGGTTAAGCTTTCGGTGTGGTTAGGCGGCGGACGCCAGGCGGGGGCAAAGCTCGACAGCCGTAACGGCTCCGCCAGTGAGTCGCTCAGCCTTCAATGCGTGAAGCTCGGAAATGCCGTGCTTTCCACTGGACCAGCCGGAAACGCTTGCCTGACTGACCCCGAGCGCCTCAGCGGTTCGCTCTTGGGTACCGAAGTGCTTGATGAGTCGAGAAATAGGAGATTCCATCATGCCGGCCTTTGAAAAAAGGAATGCCTATATAGTAGATACAGGAACTCCTTTTTGCAACGGTATAGGTGCGCCTATATCTTTCTCTGGTATGAACATCGGAGATCGGGTTCGCCGCGCCCGGAAAAACGCAGGCTTAACGCAGAAACAGCTTGGAGACGCGGTAGGGGTTCGGCAGGCCACTATCTCTGATCTCGAGAAGGGTGAATCCCGCTCAAGTGCATACCTCGTCCAGATCGCTGACGTGTGCTCTGTCAGCGCTGAATGGCTGGCAACGGGTAAAGGGGAAATGCTCGGTGCCAGCAACGTCTCGACCTTGCGCCCGCGCCGCCCAGCAGAAGGCAATGCTGAGCTGATTGACCACGAGATCATCGAGGGTAGCGAGCCGCTGCGTCCTGACGAGGTGATGTTGCCAGTGTTCAGAGAGGTGGAGTTTGCCGCTGGCGATGGCTGTGCCACCCAGGTCATCGAGAACCACGGGGCGGAGGAGCGCTTTAGCCTGCCGCGCCTGTCGAGGGCTGGAGTGCAGCCTGAAAACGCCGCTCTCGCTATCGTTAAGGGTGACTCCATGTGCCCGGCCATCAACGATGGCGCCACTATCGGCATCGACAAGGGGAGCCGGAGCGTCGTCGATGGCAAGATCTACGCCCTCGACCATGACGGCATGCTGCGCGTGAAGCGCCTCTACCGCATGCCTCTGAACCGCGTGCGCGTGGTCAGCGAGAATAGCGTTGAGTACCCGGAGGAGGTTTACAGCCTTGCCGATCCGGACGCCCCTAAGATCCTAGGAAGGGTCTTCTGGTGGGAAAACTTCGATTGATCACTATGATGTGGGTGAGGGCGCTTGGCTACTGAGGTCAGCCCCACGAGCAGGAGTATAGGGTGCCCAGCAAGAATGCAGTCTTGACCATAGGCGTTTCCGGCATAGTACTGATCTTGGCCGCGATTTTTGGACAAGATCCTGAATCGCTGCGATCTGAAGGGAGTAGCACTCCACCCTCGTCCGCCGCCGAGGCCAGCGAGCCCCAGCAAGATAGTCTCCCGCCAACACCTCCCGAGCCGAGTGCCCCCTGGTCGGTCAGCCAGGACACATCCCTCATCGACGACTCGATGAATGTTTGGCTCACCACGTATTCCAACGAGCCTGTTCCCCACAAATATCGCTCTGGACGCGCTGCGCCTGCTAGGCTCCAGCTTCGGTGCATGGAGAACACGACGGCACTGTATATCGAGTTCAACGGGCACCACATGGCAAGCAGTCGTTACCACGACTGGGGTGACGTCGACCTTCGCGTCGACTCTCGCAATGCACGAACGATCGGTATGGATGCATCTACTGATAACAGCCTGCTCGGCCTATTCAGGGGCGGCCAGTCAATTCCCGTCATCAAGTCCATGTTTGGCGCCGAAACGCTGCTGGTCCGAGCCACACCGTTTAACGAGTCGCCCATCACAGTCACGTTCGACGTCCACGACTTGGAGAGCGAGATAGCCCCGCTCCGCGAGGCCTGCCACTGGTAGCAAGGCCTGGTGAGTACTGACAACCCGTCCATTCGACGGGTTTTTTGTGCCCGCTCGTAGCGCTCACGCCCGATAGCCGCCCTTGAGGCGGTTTTCCTTTGCGCATTCCGCATAGGGAAAACAATGATATATAGGCGGCTGCGATAAAATATAGGTAAAGCTGTTGACGTCACAAATAGGTATGCCTATATTTGGAGGCGTGGACAGGGCAGCAGCCCACCACCCGAGCTACCGGATGTAGCCGACCCGGAGACCCAGCGAAGTCGGAGCTGGCGAGGCGAGGCCCCAACAGAGGGCGAGCCGCGACCCTAAAGGGTTATCCACCAGCCTTCTCGCCGAGAGGGCTGATGGATGACAACGGGAGGAAGCTATGAGCGAAGCGCGAAGCGCGTCACCTGCGTAGTGGTGAGGCAGCCGGGGCTGACCGGCAGGATTCCGGGCTTTGCCGCGGCAGAGCCCATCCGAAAGCGGTGAATGCGTAGGCTGATGCGCAGCGAAACCGGTGTAGCGGGCAACGATGGACCGGAACACTTCGACCCATGCCGGAGATCAGCACCGGCCACCGCTTTCGGATGACAACGGACAGGGGGAAGGCAGTGAGCAATGGCACCGACTACCACCACGCTATCAACCAGCTGCATGACGCACTTGATCACATAGCCCGCATGGCCAGGGCGTCGAGGACGCAGACCAAGCGGCTGCGCCGTATTGCAATGCGAGCTGAAAAAGTGCGCAACGGCGAGACCTTCCGCCAGGAAGAAGCATGCAGCCTGAAAATGAAGGTCCGGTCACCAGCAAGCTACGAGGCTGAAATTCGGGTGCTCAAGCGAGAGATCGCCGAACTAAAGGGCGTGACAACGGAGCCTACGAGCGATGGGGAGTGATGAGTGGGACCAATGCCGCCTGATCGATTGCATTGGATGCTGATTGCCCGAATTGTGAGGTGTATGTCGATCTAGCCACCGCTGATGATTTTTGGTCCGACGCAAGGTTTTATGAATGTGAGAATGAAATCGAACGAATTTGCGACGTTACTGTGTTTTGCTCCCAGTATGACCATGAGTTTATCGTTGATTTTGATTGTCGATCACCAGGCCCGCCATGCCACGCTCCACCTCGTCGCTGAGGATCAGCGACCAATCTATGAGGCTAAAAATATTCTATGGGCATAGGGTGCGGTATGCCTTATTCCAATAGTTCACCCGAAGGCAGCGGGTGAACGGTGGTAGGTTTAATTCCATGTTTTGGAGAAAGCCTGATCTCTTATTGTGACACTATGTGGTTTTTTGGACTAGCTATCTCGTTGTTTCCATGGTTGCTCTAGTCTTTTCTCATTAGGGTTTGAGGCGATCTTATGTTCTGGAAATAAGCAATAACCACCGCTATTTCGAATGAATGGTGGCGGGTGGAATCCTGTTGTAGAGGGTTTAGGAAGTTCAATATAAAATATTCTTTTGAAATTTGCCTCGCCTGTTGATGTCTTGATAGGTGTTTTTTCGTATTTTCTTGAAAAAAGGTTTTTTATTTTTCCGATTTGTTTACATGCACTTTTCCCAAGTTTTGAGAAAAATCCTTCTGGTTTTTTCGATGATTTAGAGTTGTTTTCCTCTGTTTCGTGTGCGTGAGGAGGCGGCGTTTTAATGCCTTTTTTCTCGGGCGAGCGAACTTCGTTCATGCAAAGTCCCTCGTTTTCAGCCCTGTCTAATGAAGATTCATCGGTTTTGGTGATGTCTTCTTTCATTACGATTGACATGAGTTTTTTATCCTTTAGTTGATGGTTATAAATGTTAAGTTTTTTTAATTGTCTTTTACTATCTACTCCGTTCGAAAACAAAAGACTTGTTGCCTTTATAAGTATAGACCGTCTGGGGGGGAAGGAGTTTTTTATTTTTTAATGGTGCAAGTGGCTGATCTGTTTGTGATTAAAGTTTTAGCTTATCTGGGAATGTTATTAATGCTTGTGAGTATATGTCGTACGAATGCCATGTGTTGGGGTGAAGCGTCAAAACGGGGGCGCTTAAGAGCTCGTCCTAGTGGTTAGAAAGCGTTGTGGAATCATGTGCATGGACGAACTTTGAGGAGGGCTCTAGATGGGGCGGTAAGACTTAGCCCGGAATGCCCCCTTACGTCTACGTACGAACGCTAATTATTTGCCTGCATTGCCGCTCACCCGAGCGGCTTTTTTCTTCCAGGAGGTCGCATGACCGCAGATACAGCACGCCGTCGCCTCGGGCTGCGGCCTCTCATCGGCGAGCAATGGGCCGACAAGATCATCACGAGCGAGCACCGCAAGCGGTGGTTGCGCAAAGAGCGCTGGCAGCGTCGCAAGGCCATGGCGGCCCGGGGCGTGACGCCGCCGATTGAGATTTGGAGGGCGGTATGAGCGAGACGAAATTTACACCGGGGCCGTGGGAGGTGATCAACGGCGGCGACATCTTCGGCCCCCTGGGCGGCGATAGCGGCGATGGCTTGAGGGCGGAAACCAACGATGGATGGCAGGTGGCCGAGGTTAGGCAGTACCCGGCTTTCACCGACGAGGGACTCGTCGATATGGGCAAGGGTGTCACAAAAGCCAACGCCCACCTGATCGCCGCGGCGCCGGAGCTGTATGAGGCGCTTGAGGTGTTTGGGAGATTGGCCGACCAGCTTGATGGAGATGACGAGGTGGAGCGAACACCCGACGACGAGTGGGCAAAATTCAGGCTATTAGCCGCGGACTACATGAAGGCCCGCGCCGCTCTTGCCAAAGCCCGAGGCGAGTCATGACCCCCGATAAATCCTGGCTGGTGGTGTTCGCCATTCTGTACGCCATCGCATTCATCGGCGCCGCTTGGTGCGGCAGGAGGTAGGTATGTGCACGAGCGGATGGAGCAAACACTCGAGGGACATCGAGGCGCTGAGAGACGCTGGCCGAGAGCCGGGGGCGTACCCGGTCGATGACGCGATCAAAGAGGCTTTGATGGCTGACCAGCTGTCGATGGACGGTCTGATCATGGCCGTTGCCGAGGTGTTTCTGAGCAACGGTTATCGGGGCGGCTCGGAGGTCAATCGAGCGATCGAGATCGCCCTGGACCAGCACTACCGGAGGAGGGCGGCGGCATGACGTTCATGACCACCGTTGCAGGTATTCCGTGCCGGTGCCGGGTGACGTTCTACAGCCCCGGGGCACCGATGCGCACCACCGGCTCAGGGTTTGGCGACGCCGATCCGCCAGAGCCGGATGAATTCGAGTTCGACATCCTCGACCGCCGCGGTTATCCGGCGGCGTGGCTCGAGGCCAAGCTCACCGACGACGACAGCGAACGACTGCTCAGCGAATACCACGAGAAGCGGGACGCCTGGGCGGCATGAGGAGGGAAGCATGCGAGCACTGATTTTGATCACCGCCCTGGCCTTGGCCGGGTGCAGCAGCCAGCCGATCGACCGGGAATTCGGACATCGCCACGGCTACGACGCCATGCGGTTGATGATGCAAAGCACCAATCCGATGCGTAACGGCGTCGATTGAATAAAAGCGCCCCAGAGCCGACTGCCATCGGACTGGGGCGTGTTTGGATGCCATCAAGTAAGAGGATAGCAGCATGAATGTAATCGCACGACCTAATGGGGGCGGCTTTGCCCTGCAGCCAAACAGTATGAGCGAGGCCATGGAGATGGCTCAGATGCTGGCCAGCAGCCAGATGGTCCCGCAGGCATATCAGCAGAAGCCTCAGGACACCTTGGTTGCCATGATGATGGGGGCGGAGTTAGGCCTGAATCCGATCCAGGCGCTGCAGAACATCGCCGTTATCAACGGTAAGCCGGCCATATACGGCGACGCTCTGCTTGCTCTGGTACAGAGCCACTCGGCCTTTGGTGGCCACGAGGAGTCATTCGACGATGCCAGCATGGCCGCCACCTGTACCGTTTGGCGCAAGGGTGACGCCAAGCCGCACACGGTCACCTTCAGCCAGGCAGACGCCGAGCGAGCCAAGTTGTGGGGTAAAGCAGGTCCTTGGCAGACCTACCCCAAGCGGATGCTCATGTGGCGCGCCCGCGGCTATGCGTTGCGCGACAAGTTCGCCGACGCCCTGGGCGGCCTGATCACCGTCGAGGAGGCTCAGGACATTCCTACCGAGCGGGAAATCAATCCGGCTCAGCAGCAGCCGGCACGACCAGCGCTTGAGCATTATCCCGTCGACTCCTTTAACGCGAACTTCCCCAAGTGGCGAGACGCCATCGAAGCCGGCAAGCGCACGCCTGAGCAGATCATCAACATGGTCAGCAGCAAAGCTGAGCTGAGCGAGGAACAGAAACAGCAGATCTTGGAGGTAGCGGCATGAAGATCATCGACTTGGTTCAGGGCAGCGACGAGTGGTGTGCCTACCGCTCCCGCTATTTCACTGCCAGCGAGGCCTCGATCATGATGGCCTGCTCGAAGAACGTGAAGCGCAACGAGCTGCTTCACATGAAGGCTACCGGCTCAGAGCAGGAGTTCAGTGCGTGGTTCCAGAAGAACGTGCTCGAAAAAGGCCACCGCATCGAGGCCGCGGCTCGCCCCATCGCGGAACGCATCGTTGGCGAGGAGCTTTACCCGGTCACCGCGGTGGCTGATGACGGCACTCTACTGGCCTCGTTCGATGGCATCACGATGCTTGAGGATATTGGCTGGGAGTGCAAACAGTGGAACGCTTCGAAGGCTGAGGAAGTGAGAGCGGGCGAGGTGCCGCAAGAGGACTACTGGCAGGTGGTTCAGCAGCTGGTAGTGAGTGGTGCAGACAAGTGGCTCTACATGGTCACGGACGGTACCGAGGAAAACACGGTCAGCACCTGGGTCGCTCTCGATGACTTCCATGCCAGCCAGCTTGTCGCCGGCTGGGAGCAGTTCAGCGCAGATCTCGAAGCCTACCAACCTACCGAGCAGACAGTCGCGCCCCAGGGCGAGGCGCCCGAAGCACTGCCGGCGCTCAAGATCGACCTCACCGGGGCAGTTCAGGCGAGTAACTTGCCCGACTTCAAGGCCCGTGCCATGGGCATGATCGAAGGTATCCGCACCAAGCTGACTACCGATCAGCACTTCGCCGATGCCGCCGAGACTGTGAAGTTCCTGCAGAAGGGCGAGAAGCAGCTTGAGGCCAGCAAGAAGGCTGCTCTGGAACAGACGGCAAGCATCTCTGAGCTGTTCAGCACCATCGACGAGTTGCGCGAGACCATGCGCCAGAAGCGCCTGCATCTCGACAAGCTGGTGAAGGCCGAGAAAGAGAACCGCCGACTAGAGATCCAGCAGAAGGCGCACCAGGCCTTTGACGACTTCTTGGCCAAGCTGGATTGCCCGGTTGAGCCCCGTCACAGCTTCAACGTAGCCGGCGCCATGAAAGGCAAGAAGACCATCGCCACCCTGCAGTCCGCGGCCGATGACGAGGTGGCCCGAGCCAAGGTCGAGTGCCAGCAGCTCGCCAACCAGATCAGCGAGAACAAGGCGCTGATCGAGAAGTACCAGGGCGACTACGGCTTCCTGTTTAGCGACTGGCGCGACCTGATCCAGCGGGATGCCGAGTTCATCAAGCTTCAGGTCGAGAACCGCATCGCGCACCACAAGCAGGAGGAGCAGAAGCGGCTCGAGGCGGAGCGGGAGAAGATCCGGCAGGAGGAAGAAGCCAAGGCGAAGGCACAGGCGGCCAACAAGGAAGCCATCGACAAGTCCATCGCCGCCGGCAAGGACGAGTCCGCTACCGAGGAGCGCCGCCCCCTCGACACCAGCAAGATCGCTGCCGCTGCCGAACGTGGTGCCGCACTCAAGCCAGCCCGCGAAGTCGAGCAGCCCAACACGGTGACGATCAGTCGCAAGGAGTACGAGGCGCTACTGGCTGCTCGGGACAAGCTGGATGCGCTGGAAGCCGCCGGCGTCGATAACTGGAGCGGGTATGACGATGCTATGGAGCATCTTCGCGCCGCTTGAGCAAACAGGCCCCACACCGGGGCTTTTTTTGTGGGAGGCGGTATGGAACAGCACCAATGGAAAACCACGGAAAAGAAGTACGTGAAGCGCCGTCTCGATGAGGGCGCCACCTACCAGGACATCGCAACAGAGTTGGGGCTTGGGCGAGACCAGGTCCATGGCCTGGCCAAGCGCAGTGGTTTTACTGATCCCTGTCGCCGCGGCGCGTGGCGTCGTCGTGACTGGACGGACATCGATCGAACGGTGCAGGACTGTATCGAGGCCCAGTGCATGTCCATTCGTCAAGTCGTCAGCCACCTGCGGCTTCAGGGCATATCGACCTGTTATTCCAGCATCAATAACCGGGTCAAGCTGATGCCCGCTTCGGTCCAGTTTCAGGCCAGCATCAACGCGGCCCGTCGCCAAGCCAGCAACGCCTATCGCATGCGCCTGCGGATCAAGCGGGCGGCATGAATAAACGCGCCGTGCCCGGTGGCGCCAATGACCGGGACGAGGCCAGGCCACCGTGCCTCAAAACGGAGTCAGCCCGCTGGCCGCCGTCTCCTCAGCTCCACTCGTGCTGAGCGCGGGCGAGTTCACTGCACAGCAGTAGGCGGCAGGGCGGGCCGGCCACCCCTCCGAGATGGGGCATCAATTTCGTTGGCCCTGCAGTCGATGGGGCGACCTTTATTCAGGGGAAGGCACCATGACAAAGCGCTACTTCAAGATTACCAAACTGCTGTCCGGAAACCCGCTCCACGACGATCACGGCCATATCGAACCCGTTGAGGCAATGAAAGCCCATCTCCGAGCAAAGCGTGATTTTCAGGAAAGCGCCGCTGAGTTCGCCAAGTCGCTCGGCGGTGTAGCCGTCAATGTGACTGGGATGACCAGGCTGTCGCTGCACGGCGTCTACTTCGAGGGCGAGCCGGAATACCCGGAGCTCTGGACGAAACCCGACCCCAAGGCGAGATTCTCTCGCCGGCCTCGCGCCAAGGGGGCTCGCAGCGTGAAGGGCGAGGAGCTCAAGCAGGCCCATAAGGAGTTGCTGGATCGCTGGATCAATGAGGCGCCAGAGCCTTGCGAGCTCGATGGCCAATGGCTGTGCGGCGGCTACATCGCGTCAGATTTGATGTTTTCCGGTGCGAGTATGGTTGTAGACCTGCAGAACGGCGAGCTGTACGTAGCTGCCAGCCAGCCGCCGGAGCGAGGCGCAGAATTCGTCGAGATCACCGGCGGCGAGTATCAGCAGGCTGAACAGGCTGCCCGCGATCAAAGAGCCTTGGACTACCTGTAGCCCATCATCGACTACCGGGGCGCCCCGGGTGCCGCACGTGAAGCGGCAATTTCTTTCCAGCCTCGGCACGCGCCGGGGCTTTTTCGTGGAGACCATAACATGCAAGCAATCGCTGGACTGCTGATCTTCCTGTGGGTGTTCGGCTCATGGCTGACGCACCTCGTCGTCTGCTTCACAGAGGAGGCCTGGGGCTTCCTGATTGCCGGGGCGATCTTCTTCCCCGTGGCGGTGGTGCACGGAACCGGTGCGTGGTTCGGCGCATGGTGACACCAGGCGAGTGGATCAACGACATCGAGGTATGGGGCGAGGTCGGCGCCAGGGCTTTTGAGCAGGCGCTGGCCGATCAGATGTGGAGGGAGTGGGTATGCAACGAGTAGACAGGCTGCGCGGCTTGGTGTCCGTGCAGCAGGAGATCAGGGTGCGGGAAGGGCTGCCGGTGCGGTTCAGCGCCCGGCATGTGGCGGCGGTGCTTGGCGCCGTGATGGGCCAGTACCGGTTGGTGAAAGCGCCGGAGGCCGCGCACGAGGCGATCCGGCAGTGGCACGAGCACGGGCGGATCCAGCGCGATGGCACGCTCGACGGAATCCCAGCATGGAGGAAGGCGGGATGATCGCGGCCATCATTCTCGGCCTGCTGATCATGGCGGACGGGGCGCTGGTATTGAGAGAGGCGAAGCGGGCGTACAGAGAGCAGAGGAGAAGGGTATGAGCAGTTCGATTGAAGCGCTACAGCAGCGGCTGGAGCAGGTAGAAGAACACAACTGCGAACTCGCACACGATCTTGAGGCCGAACGCCACCATCGACGGGCCGCTGAGCGAGGCCGGGATGCGCTGGCGGCACACCAAAGCGACTTGGTGCGCGAGCTTACGTCGTGTCAGTCCATCCTGCATTCCATGGCGCACTACGGAAGCGTGACGCCTGAGTACGCCGACGATGCAAAGGCGGTGCTGAGCAGGACCAAAGAGGCCAGCCTCGCGCGCCGCGATGCGACCAAGAAGGCGGAGGCGCTTCACGAGTTTCTGATGTTCCCGCGAATGGGTGACGAGCCGGTTAGGGCCAAGGCCGTCAAATTGCGTGATGGATACCGCCAACAGGCCGAGGGAGGTGGCGATGAATAAGCTCTTGCCCTGTCCGTTCTGCGGAGGAGAAGCCGACTTCGAGCGCATGGGCACACCACGACAGTCCTGCATCGTGGCTTGCACTGATGGCGGTGGCCGATTTGAGTCCAACGAGGAGGGTGGAGCGTGCGGCTCTCAGTGGAACGACCGATACGTGCCAGACGGCTGGCAGGTGGTGCCGGTGAAGCCGACGCGGGAGATGGCAGAGTCAGGCCAGATTGCTTCGGAAGCAGGGTGCCATGTCGAGGGGATCTACTGCGACATGATCGCAGCGGCGCCGAAGCCGGGAGGCAGCGATGAGCCTTAGCTGGTGCGGTTCCTGGTATGCCAGGTATAGGTTCAGCGGCGCCCGTGGAAAACAGAGTGAGCCTGGTGAGCATCATTGTGCCCATCCGAGCAAGGGTGCGGGGTATAGTAGGTGAAACGCAAAAACTGGAAGCCATTCATGTCCTTCGATGTCGACGAGCTACTGTATCTAGCCGCTTTCCCTACTCGTGCCGAAATTCTTAATGTAGTCCAAAAATTCGATCCGATCTGTGTGTCTAGGATTTCTGAGGTGCTATCTCTGACCCAGAATCAGACCAGCAAGCATCTCACCAAAATGCGCGAAGCAGGTCTTGTAAAAGCGGATCGGTCAGGCCGTACCGTGTACTACCGCCTTGCAGATGAACCTTGTTTACGCGACTTCCTTGAATGGCGGCGACGATACCGCCAGTGAACTGCCGATCATCATGCCGCCCACCGAGGCGGCTTTCTTTTGCCCTGAAGGAGAGCTTGATCATGACACCCCTGATGCCGCCGAGCGAGGTGGCGGAACTCTTGGCCATCAGTGAGCGCAAGGTCTACGCGATCAAGCACCTGATTGGCTATGTCGCCCTGGGCGGCAACGTACGGTTTGAGCGAGAGGCGGTCGACGCTTACATTGAGAGCTGCAAGCGCGGCCCCTCACGAGGGGAGCAACAAAAATGGGTATCACGGTTCGATACCGCGCATCTCGGAACAGGTGGGTCGTCACCGAGTCGGGTGAGCGCGGCAGATATCAGCGAACGTTTATCACGGAAAAGGAAGCAAGGCAGTTCGCCACGAAGCGAGAGGCTGAACTAAACGAGGCTCAATTCAATGGCCTCATGGGTCGGCAGGAGCGGAGGACCTTCATGGAGGGTCTTCTGCGCTGGGTCGACGAGTACGACACGAACAGCCAGGGCGCGAGCATTCGTGCAGTCGCCCGCTGGTTCGACGAGAACGCGCAAGACGTGCTTCTTGGTCAGGAGGTGTTGGATGCCGCCCGGTCGATGCAGAAGGATATGCGTAGGAGGCGGCTCAGCCAAAGCACAATCAATAACCGGACCCAGGTGGTCAAGCGAGTGCTGAGCCTGGCGTATCGGGAGTGGGATTGGCTGGATCAGCCGCTGGACGGCAAGCTGCGCAAGCCTACCCCGAAAAACGAGCGCCACGTCTACCTGACCGCAGGGGATATTCGGCGTTTGGTTGAGGCTGTGCCGGAAGAGTATCCGGAGGAGCGGCGAATCATCACGCTGGCTGCTTTGACGGGACTGCGCCGCGGCGAGCTCCTGTCGCTGGACCCTGGCAACATCCAGGGTGGTCGCATCGTGTTGCGACCAGGGCAGACCAAGAGTGGCAAGGCCAGGGTCGTGCCGCTGCCGGAGGATGGTGCGGCATTGGTGGCCAACCTGCCGTTTGCATCTGACGCTCATCAATTGCGTAAGGCGTTTGAAGCTGCCCGGCGGGCTATAAAGCGTGATGATCTGCGCTTTCATGACCTTCGCCACACCTACGCCAGCCTGCTGGCTGAGGCGGGGGAGGTGATGACGACGGTGCAGGCGCTACTTGGCCACAGCAGCCTGGTGGTGACCAGCCGGTACGCGCATATGTTCGACTCGCGTTTGGATCAAGTGGCTGGCAGGCTGCCGAAGCTTTGCGACCAAATTGCGACCAGAGAGGAGGGCGCCGAGGGACTAGGTAGCGTAAGGCATTGAAACTATTGGTGCCCGGAGCCGGGCTCGAACCGGCACGGTGTTGCCACCGAGGGATTTTAAGTCCCTTGCGTCTACCAATTTCGCCATCCGGGCAGGAACGTCGCCAGAGGTAAGGCGATAGGGTCCGAAGGGATCGGACACGGCTTCTGGGAAGCGGGGCACACCTGAAAGGAAAAATGGAGGCTGGAGTCGGAATCGAACCGGCGTACACGGAGTTGCAGTCCGCTGCATAACCACTCTGCCATCCAGCCTCATGAGTCATCCATCGTCTGATGATGGAGCGGGAAACGAGATTCGAACTCGCGACCCCAACCTTGGCAAGGTTGTGCTCTACCACTGAGCTATTCCCGCCTGACTCGAGGACGTATTATACGGATAAGTCGGTGACTGTCAAACGCTTTTCCCTGAATTTTCGAATAGGCCCCGGATCGCCAGAGCACTGCCTACAGCGAGCGGCTAAGGTGCGGCCAGGCGGCCCGCAGGTACTGGATCATCGACCACAGCGTCAGTATGGCGGCGGCGTACAGGGTGACAACGCCCAGTTCGGCGATCAGGTGGCCGGGAGGGAAGGCCAGCAGCAGCAGCAGGGCGACCATCTGCAGGGTGGTCTTTACCTTGCCGATCCAGGACACCGCGACCGAACCGCGCTTGCCCATCTCCGCCATCCACTCGCGCAGTGCCGAGATGACGATCTCGCGGCCGATGATCACCAGCGCCGGCAACGTCAGCCAGGCGGCGTCGTAGCGCTCGATCAGCAGTGCCAGCGCCACTGCCACCATCAGCTTGTCCGCCACCGGGTCGAGGAAGGCGCCAAATGGCGTCGACTGGTCCCACCTGCGCGCCAGATAGCCATCCAGCCAGTCGGTGATGGAGGCCAGGCCGAACAGGGCGGCGGCGGTCAGCATGCTGTATTCGAAGGGCAGGTAGAACAGCACCACCAGCAGGGGGATGAAGACGATGCGTGCCAGGGTCAGAATGTTGGGAATGTTCATCGATACCGCTGTCCTTGCTGGAGGGGGGCGACAAGAAGCGACGGACGACGTTGGCGCCCGTCAAAGTGGTTCATTCTATCCGTGATACCTCAACTCATCCATGCAGGGCACGATGAATTGTGTCTGCCATGGTGGCGCTGATGCCGGGAACCCGAGCCAGTTCATCGCGGGTGGCCTGCTTGATGCCCTGGAGTCCGCCGAAGAAGCGCAGCAGTTCACGTCGGCGTTTGGGGCCGACGCCGGGGATATCCTGAAGCGTCGAGGTGCGCCTGGCCTTGTCTCGCTTGGCACGGTGGCCAGCGATAGCGAATCGGTGCGATTCGTCGCGGATGTGCTGGATAAGGTGAAGACCCGGCGAGGTCGGTGGCAGCGCCAGAGAGCGATCCACGGTCTCGACAAAGAGGGTCTCTAGGCCAGCCTTGCGGGTGGTGCCCTTGGCCACCCCGAGCAGGATCACGCCGTTGATGGCGAGCTCGGCGAGCACCTCCCGCGCCATGTTCAACTGGCCCTTGCCGCCGTCCACGACCAGGATGTCGGGTAACACGCCTTCCCCTTCGTTGAAGCGCTTGAAGCGACGAGTCAGCGCCTGCTGCATCGCTGCGTAGTCATCGCCGGCGGCGACTCCCTTGATGTTGAAACGCCGATAGTCGCTCTTGCGCGGGCCGTCCTGGTCGAACACGACGCAGGATGCCACCGTGGCCTCGCCGTGGCTGTGACTGATATCGAAGCATTCGAGCCGTTGCGGCGTCTCGTCGAGCTCGAGTGCCTGGCGAAGATCTTCGAAACGTTTGGCGAGCTGGGTCTGGTTGGCCAGTTGGCCGGCCAGTTGCTGCTCGGCGTTGGTGCGGGCGAGTTCACGCCACTGGGCGCGGTGACCGCGGACCTTGTCGGTCATGCGTACCCGGCGTCCGGCATGCTCGCTCAGCGCCCGGGCTATCAGTTCAGCGTCGGGTACGGCGTGGCTGGTCAGCACTTCGGTGGGGATCTCCCGGGCCTGTCCGAGGTAGTACTGGCTGACGAAGTCACCCAGCAGTTCCGGCTCCCCGAGATCGAGGCTGTTGGCGGGGCTGTAGTGCCGCGCCCCCAGCAGACGCCCCTGACGAATCGACAGCACCGAGATGCACAGGGCACCCGGCTGGGAGGCCAGGGCAAAGGCGTCGGCGTCTCCGCTGCCGGTATCCACCACCTGGCGCTGCTGCAGACGGCGCAGATCCTGCAACTGGTCGCGCAGACGTGCCGCTTCCTCGAAGTCGAGGGCCTGGCTTGCGGCCTCCATGTCGCGGGTCAGCTCCTGGCTGACCGATTCGCTGCGTCCTTCCAGGCACTGGATGGCGTGTTCGATGTCGCGGCGGTAGTCTTCTTCGCTGATGTAGCCCACGCAGGGGGCGCTGCAGCGCTGAATCTGATACTGCAGGCAGGGCCGGGTGCGGTGTGCGAAGACGCCGTCCTCGCAGTTGCGGATACGGAACACCTTCTGCATCAGCGATAGCGTTTCGCGCACGGCGCCGCTGGAGGGATAGGGCCCGAAATAGCGGCCGTCATCGTGGCGGGTCCGTGCGCGCTTGTGTTCCAGAGCCGGGAAGGGATGACGGTCGGTGACAAACACGAAGGGGTAGGACTTGTCGTCACGCAACAGGATGTTGTAGGGCGGTCTGAGCTGCTTTATCAGGGTCTGTTCGAGCAGCAGCGCCTCGGTCTCGCTGTTGGTCACCGTGACCTGGATGTCGTGGATGCGAGCGACCAGCGCCTGAGTCTTGGTATTGAGTGCGCCGCGGAAATAGCTCGCCAGGCGGGCCTTCAGGCGGCGAGCCTTGCCGATATAGAGGGTATTGGACTGGTCATCGAACATCCGGTAGATACCGGGTGATTCGCTGACGGTCTCGAGAAAGCGTCGGGCATCGAAGGTCATGGTCTGGTAAGGCTCACCCTGTCACATCACGTCAGGGAGCTCATGCTACCAGAGCCTGGCGGGGGACGTATCGTCCCCGACGGCACATTGGGTAAGAGCCTCAGGCTGGCTTCTAGTCTTCCTTGAAGCCTTCGACAAGTCCATGCCGTAGTCCCAGGTGGGTCAGCGCCACGTCGGAGTTGACGCCGAGCTTTTCGAAGATGCGATAGCGGTAGGTGTTGACCGTCTTCGGGCTCAGGAACATGCGATCGGCGATGTCGGCGACGCGTTGGGCGTTTACGATCATCATCGCGACCTGAAGCTCGCGCTGGGACAACTGATCGAACGGATTTTCCTCGTGGTCGATGCGCGACAGTACCAGCCGTTGAGCGATCTCCGGGCTGACGAAGCGCTGTCCGGCGAACACCGCGCGGATGGCCTTGACCATCTCGTCGTGCTGGGAACCCTTGCTGATGAAGCCGTGGGCACCGGCCTCCAGCAGCCGCTGGGCAAAGGCTTCCTCGATAAAGGCCGTCAGCACAAGAATACGGATGTCCGAGGTCAGTCGGCGGATCTTGCGAGTGGCCTCGAGCCCGCCGATGCCCGGCATGCGAATGTCCATCACCACCACGTCGGGATTGAGGCGGCGAGTCTGAGCAATGGCCTCTTCTCCGTCCGCGGCTTCCCCGACGACATTGATGTCCTTCTCTGCATTGAGCAGATGAACGATGCTGGTGCGTACCAGGTGATGATCGTCAGCGACAAGAACCCTGATCAATGCCGATACTCCTGGAAAAGGTGAAAACTGGGATCATGGATTTGACCGAGGCGAGCCAATGCTCATTGCGGGGTCTTCTCATGATGATTCGCAGTAGACTGTCACAAATTGATCCTAAGGGGAATTGGGTCTCCGGGGGGCGACGGCGTTTTCAGCATAGCTGCATTGATAGTGTGCTATATCTCTGATAGCGGCGCGCCTCGGTATCGGGCGCTTGTCGCCCGGGACTGCTGCATGAGCCCCAACGTCCTGGTTGGCTTGATGTGATGCCGCCTGTCGCGTCATTTCATGTTACCAGCCGCAGGGCGGGTGTGCAGTGTCGTAGGCGTGAACCGGGCGCCGCCAAGGCGAGACCATGGCGATGGACGGGCGAAACCGTCATGCGGACGCGCCGGCAGGCTATGCTGAAGTTGACCGGCGTCAATGAAAGCACGATTGCGTCCACGACACGCCTTGATCTGGTGCGCACTGGCTGCGTAGTGCGGCCCCGTGTCCCGATCGAGTCCTCTGGATGGCCAGTCTGGCCAAGGTTGCGCCATGTCCTGTCCCCTGTCTGAACAAGACTCCCTGCTCGCCGACAAGTTGCGTTTTCGCCTGGCGCGCCCCACCAGCGCCTATGACGTCCTTGGCTATCAGTGCACGGGGACACCTTGCGCCCCGCCAGGCGCGCGTGAAGCGGTCTGGGCCAGGGACGACTACCGTTGTCGCTTTTGTGGCTTTCGCAGCGCCAAGTATCAGCAGGCGGTGACCCAGGGGACTGACAGTCGCGATGTCGATGATATCGTGACGGCCTGTCTGTTCTGTGATCAGGTGAATCGCCTGGATCTGGTGCCTTCCATGCGTTCCGGTGTACTGGTGTGGCTGCCCGGCGTGACCCAGGCGGACCTCAATCGGCTGGCCCCCGTCATTTTTGCTGCGCGCCTCGACAGGCGGCTGCAACTGCGAGCACGCGCCCTGCTGGAGCGTGTGATGGAGGCGCGAGCCGCCGCCAGAGAACGCTTCGGTAGCGACGATCCACTGACCCTGGTCGAGTTGCTGAGAGCGAGGGGAGAGGGGCGAGCGGACGGCCTGATGCAGCAAGGCTTGCGCCTTTTTCCGCTGGATCGGCGGGTCGTCAGTCAACAGGGGCTTTGCTTCAATCAGTTCCCGCAGATTCTGGCGTACTGGCGCTCGAGGAAGGGCCCGCTAGGGGGCGAGCGAATCGCCGAAGCGCTGGCGATGAGCGAATCGCGGCTGATGGCCGGGGGCGGTTCAGATGCCACCGCCTCTTCGGTTCCGTCGTCCTGACGTCCGTAGCTTGGTCAGTCCAGCGGCGCGTGGATGCGCTCGGGCAATCCGGCAGCGATGGGTTCGTCATCGAGCATCTCGATGTTGCCGCTGGCGCTCAGCATGAAGCGGGCGAGAAAAAAGGCGTCGGCATAGTAGAGCGTCGCCAGGTAGCGATAGACGTCTTCGTCATCGGCCGGGTCCTGGCGCGGCGCGTGACAGCTTCCGGCGACGATGGCCTGAATATCGGGATGGACCGGGAGCAGCGGATCCTCGAGCGAATCGACAATATAGAAGGGACCGTCCGGCCCCCTGACGAAGAAGCAGAAGAAGCGCAGGTAGCCGAGCGCATTGGCGGCGCAAAGCTGGATCGGCTGGCGAGCGTTCAACTCGTGGATCGGCGGTGCAGTACCGGTCAGCCGGGTCAGCGGGCGCGGCGCGTGGACCCCAGCCGCACCTTCCTCGACGAAGTACAGCGCCAGGCCCTGCATCCAGTCGGGATGTTGCAGGCGTATCAGGGTGGCGTCGGGGTACCAGGGCAGTCGGCAGGCGTCGGCCACCAGTCTGTTGTCGGCGAGATGCTTTCCATCAATACGGCTGCCGCAGGGCCAGTGGGACTCGACAAATGCCGGCCTGCAGCGCCGCCAGGGGTACTGCCAGGGGTTGCCTTCCAGGGTCGGGGCGAGAGCGCCGCGGGCAATCGCTGGATCGGGGTCCATGTCGTTGGGCGAGGTGCCTGCGCACTGTTCCTGGTCCCCATCCGCCGCAGGGGCGCGCAAGGCCGCCACCGCTTTCTCGATAACCGCGGTGGACTGACCCGCGCCTTCGAGCCAGGCAAGTATCCTGGGGTCGGCCACCGGGCCGTCCTCGAGGGCGCGTCCAGCGTCGTCGCGAGTGCATGTCCGGGTCAGACGTTCAGCGTATACCTGGGCGACGCTGCGTCCGTCGCGAGTTCGCATGGCCGCATCGGCGTTTCGCTGAATCAAGGCCAGCGCCAGTGGAAACTGGCCTAGTGACAGCGCGATCAGCACCGGTGCATCGCGGTCACGAGTGGCCATGTCAATATCGGCTCCGGCGTCTGCCAGCACGATAGCGATGTCCTTGTAACCGCCTTCGGCGGCCAGTTGCAAGGCGGTGACGCCTGGCTGTTCTGCGCAGGCATCGACCTCTGCGCCGGCGGCTACAAGCCGTTCGACCAGGGTTTGGTGATTGAACTGTACGGCCAGGTGCAGAGGGTGCCAGCCCTCGGCGTCGCTGGCGTCACAGTCTGCCCCCGCCATGATAAGCGTCTCGACCAGGTCCAGCGCGCCGCCGACACAGGCCAGGTGGAGCAGAGTGGGGGCTAGGGGCGCCTTGGCGCTTTCTCTTGTGGCAACGCCTGGCTCGGTTGCCTGCTCGATGTCCGCCTGCTCGAGGACCCCCTGCCCGATGAGCAGGACCTTGGCCGCCTCGCTCGCGCCCTTGATGCAGGCGAGCTGCAGGGCGCTCATGGCGTGCTTGTCGAGGACATCCACCGATACGCCGCCGAGATCCAGCAATGCCGTGACGACCTCGGCTCGATTGGCCAGGGCGGCCAGGTGAAGCGCCGTGCGGCCATCCGGGGTGGTGGCCTGCATGTCGGCCCCGTGGCGAGCCAGCAGCCTGATTGGCTCGGCATGTCCCTGATCGGCGCACAGGTGCACCAGGTTCCAGCCGGCAAAGGGGCTGCGACCAGGCCAGTGCAATTGGGTGTTCGGGTCGCTGCCGGCGCGTAGCAGTACCTCGGCACAGGCGACATGACCACCGGTCACCGATGCCTGCAGCGCGGTCTGATGGATCGGTTGCTCTGCCTTGGTGTCTTCTCGATGGTCTCTGGCGTCGAGTGTGGCAGTTGTATGGCAGAGCAGGGCCAGGGTATCCGGGTGGCCGTGCTCGGCGGCCAGGTGCAGCGCTGTGCGGCCGTCGCCGATCGCCGCGGCGGGATCGGCCCCGTGCTCGAGCAACAGCTCGGCCACCCTGGTGGCTCCGCGGGCGGCGGCGATGTGCAAGGGGGTGTGTTCGAAGTCGCCGAGCTTGCCTGACGGGACTCCCTTTGCGCCTTCCTTGCGCCAAGCATCCTGCCGTTCCCGGGCGCTGCTTTCCTTGCCCCAGTCCGCGGCGAGCGCGAGGGCACCGAGGTCGGCGCCGCGTTCAATCAGCCAGCGGGCTATTTCCGGATGATCATTGTAGGCGGCCAGGTGCAACGGCGTGGCGTCGTTGGCCAACCTGGCGTTGATCTCGAGTCCTTGGGCCACCAGCGCCTCGGCGGCCTTCACATGATTGCCGCGGGCGGCGAAGTGCAGATAGCTCCAGTGCGTCTGATGGGGGGCTGCCGGGTCAGCCCCGAGGGCAATCAGGTGGCTGATGGTGTCGGCTCGATCGTTGGCGATCGCCTGTTCCAGCGGGGTCTGACGGTTGGCGTTGGTGAGGTCGGGGCTCTGGCCGCGTTGCTGTATCAGGTAGTCGAGCACCCTGTGCTGGCCGGCGAGCGCGGCCAGGTGCATCGGTGTCTGGCCGTGGGGCGCTTGCTGTGCGTCCAGACTGGCCCCTGCTTCCACCAGACGCTGCAGGCAGTCGACGGCTCCTGCCTGTGCCGCCAGGTGTACGGGGCGCCAGTGGTCCTCATCGACGTGGTCAGGATCGGCACCGGCCGCCAGCAGCGGTTGCAACAGGTCGAGGCGGTTTTTCCAGACCGCCCAGAAGGTCGCGGTGCGGCCATCCTTGCGCGGTAGATCGACCGCCTCGGGCCTTCTGGCCACCATTGCCGCGATGATATCGGCGCGCTGGTAGAAGGTGGCCAGGATCAGGTGTGTCGGCTTGCGAGGGCTCTGGGTGACCACCGCTGCAGGATCGGCTTCCAGCAGCAGCAGGGTGAGGCAGAACTCCCGCAGGCGGGCAAGCTCCTTGGTCGTTGGCGGGCCTTCGCCGAGCACATCATGCCAGATCGCCAGCACCCGGGCCGCGCGATCCAGGTAGAGCAGGCGATAGGCGTTCCAGCGCGCGGCGTCGGGCGGGCTGGCAAGACAGTGCTCGGCTTCCCCCACCAGTTGACGGACGCATTCGCGCACAGGTCGCTCCCGTTCCAGCCACTCGCTGGCCTGGGGCCAGTGATGGAGTACCGCTTCGTGGACCAGGCGGACACGCCCGTGGCGTTCATCGATCAGCAGGCGCCGCTCGCGCAACGCCCGGGCCAGTTGAAAGGCGTCTGTGGAATCCGCCGCGGGGAAGACCGTGGCGGGTAGCGTAAAATGCTTTTCGCCGACCTGGCGCCAATCCACCAGGCGACGCAGCAGGTCACCGACGACGCTATCCGACCACAGCGCGCCGGACGCCGCCTTGGCCTGCTCGAAGGCCTCATTGGCGAGTTGGGTGATGGCGCCTTCGATACTGTCGTGGCCCTCGGCGTTGGCGGTGTCCAGTACCCACAGGGGGGGCTCCCGCTGGCGGTCGCCCCCGTCGGGGGGACGAAGGTGACCGGTGGCCTGGAAGGCCTCGGAGCCAGACGCGCTCTCGGTGAAACCTGCTGTGGCGCTGGTGCCGAGCTCTTGGGTGTCGTCGTCGGCCTGGCGGTCCCCACTGCGGCCAAAGCTCGTGGTGATAGCGTCACCCAGGGACGCCGAGTCAGCGATGGTGGCTTCTTCGGCGAGCCGCAGGCCGTGCTCGTAGAGATTGCGCAGCGCCAGTGACAACAGCGGCAGCAGGCTGTCCTGGGCGTCGCCTCGACCATGATGGCCGCGAATCCGCTGGATATTGTCCTTGAGCCGGGCCACCAGGGCGTCGCTGATGGCCAGGCGTCCGGTCAGCCGAAAGGGCTTGCGAATAATTTCGTCGAGACTGTTGTCAGGAGGAAACGACATCCTCGTTACCTGGCCAGTGGCATGGAGTTCGTTGAGCAGACTGTCGCGCTCCACCAGCTCCTGACGGTTTCCCTGGAGGGTGACAAAGATGCCCAGACGCGGGGCCAGGGCGCGGCATGAATGGGCCGCGTGGAGCCACTGCACCAGCGGATCCCAGAACTCGGCTTCCTGCTGTTCGCCATACAGAGCGTCGACGATCTCCTCGAACTGGTCGAACCCCAGCAGCAGACGAGGAGGTCGAGCCAGGCGCGTGGTGGCGGCGTCCAGCAGCAGACACAACTCCTCGTTCAGGGCTTCGATACGCAGGTCCGTTGACGTCCTTCCCAGCAGACGGCGAGCTCGCCTGGCAGTTGGTTCATCGCACCAGCCGGCGCCTTCCAGGCGTTTCACGATGGCGTCGAAGAGCATCGTCAGCACGCATCTGTCGCCACTTCCTGCGTCCGTGGCTCGGCTATCCGGGGCCAGGTCGGAAGGGCGCAATATGCAATCAAGGCAGCGATGATCGGCGCTGTCCGCTACCAGGGCTCCGATGATGCCGGCACGCAGGAACGACGACTTGCCCGAGCCGCTTCCGCCCTCGACCCAGACCACAGGGACCCGGTCCTGCTGGTTCCAGCGCTGCTTGAGTTCCTCTCTCAAGGTGCTTCGCTGGTCGGATCGCCCGCAGAAAAGCGCGTGGTCCCCGACGTCGTAGGACTCCAGACCCTTGAAGGGGTCTCGATCCGACGCCGTCAGGGCCAGGTTCAGGTCCCGCTCCATGAAACGTCTCAATTCACCGATAAAGGCGTCCTGAGAATCGATGACACGAATGACGTGGCCGCGACGTTGCACGAAGGCCACCAGATTGATCAGTTGCTTGAGCTGCTGGGTGCGGTCTTCCAGGCGCCGGGTGATGCAGGCCGAATCCGTTCCGCACTTGTCCTGGCATTCATGAAAGTGACGATAGTTGCCCCAGGCGGCTTTCAGTGGCTCGGTGGTGTCCAGCAGGTCCCTCGGCCCGACCAGACACAGCAGCAGTGGCAGTGCGCGAGATCCGGCCGATGCCTCCTGGCGCTGTCGCTCGCGGTAGGCCAGGGTGGCCAGCAGTTCAAAGGTGGAACCGGTAAGGGCGAATCCACCACGGTCGGCCCAGGCGTTATCCCAGGGAATCACCAGGCCTGGGGTATCGCCGCCGTCGTCGGGCTTCATGGGATCGAGGACCCGCAGGTCATCGATGGGGTGCTGGCTTGCCAGAGGGCTACCGACCTTTTCACCGAAAAGGCAGATCACCCCTCTGCAGAGGGGATCCGAGGGGTGGGGAATCTGCTGCTGGGCCGGCACCGCATCATCGAAACCGTCTTCGGCGGTATCGACCTCCCAGGCGTAGAGCCGAAGGCCGTGATCGTCGGCGGCCTGGTGATGCAGCGTCTCGATCTCGTCCCTGCAGGCGCGGCGCAGGTAGGCCACGTCACCGGGTGACGCAAGAAAGATGCTGGGGTGTTTCAGCGACGGAAAGGTGTTTTCAGATGAACCGGATGAACCGGCTGTCCCGGGAGGGGGGAGGTCGGTCGCTGTGGCGCTCGGGGGCTCGCGGGAGACGTCGCTCATGGGCTGGGTCCTGTCCCGGGCGTCAGGCCCACTGCGCCAGCAGTCGATCCAGGAAGGCAGGATCGACCACCGGTGGTGGCGTAGGCTTGGGCCGTGCCGGACTGACTCTGCGCAGACGACGTTGCGGACGCAGCGCCTGGGGCATGATCTCTCGGCTGCTGTCGTGCAAGGGGTTGCGGTCGAACTGGCCACGAAACAGCGGGTCGCTGCGGTATTCCGGTCGCCTGGCCAGGCGTGCCTCGTCGCCGGCGATCAGCAAAAGCATCTCGTCGAAATCCAGGTCGAGCAGCTCCTCCGGGCGCGGGAAGCCGGTCAGGGTCGCCAGGTCCATCGCCGCGTTCATGTTCGGTACGCCAAAGGACTGCACCACCCGACAGTTGTTGAGCATGGTCTGCCAGTCCTGGGGATACAGCTGTCGCAGCTGGCTCATGTCCTGCCAGAAGCTCCAGGTCTGCAGGCCGTAGCCGCGCAGCAGGGTGATGGCCTGTCGCAGCTGCGGAAGAGGGCCGAGCTGGGGCGCTTCGTCGAGCAGGAACAGGGTGCGCAGCGTTGGCGCCCGGCGTCGGCGCACCACCGCCGCGATCAGTACGCCGATCCACAGTCTCAGCAGGCGGCCGTGGGATTCGAGCTTCTCGGGGGGAATCACCAGGTAGATCGATAACAGTTCCCCGCGGGTGACGTCGTCCAGCGAAAAGGTGGAGTCCTGGGTAGCCTCCAGTACCGCTTCACCGCGCAGGAAGCCGAGACTGTTCTGGGCGAAGGCCATGTAGCCGGCCAGGGTGGTCTCGGCAGGCAGAGTCAGACTGGCGGCGGTGGCTTCCAGGTCCGGATCCTGCATCTGGCGCATGCGCTCGGCCAGCTTGGCCAGCTCTTCGGTATCCTGGCTGACCATCTTGCGTAGCTTGCCGAGCAGCCCCTTGCGCTGTTCCGGCTGGCTGCGGATCAGGTAGAGCAGCAGACCATTGAGCACCTGCTGGGCGCGCTGCAGCCAGAAGCGGTCACGGCCGTCGAAGCCGTGTGACTCCATCATCAGCTCCGACAGCATGGCGATGTCATCGAGCTCGGTGCGTGAATTGGGGATGACGATGTCGGTGGGGTCCAGCCGATCCGCCGGCAGGTCGGTGATGCCCATGGGGTCGAGCACGATGACCCTGTGGCCCATCTGGCGGCGGCGACGGGCGGTCACCGCCGCGTTCTCGCCCTTGGGGTCGACCACGATCACCGGCCCCGGATAACGCAGCAGGGTGGGGATGATGCAGCCGGTTCCCTTGCCCGAGCCGGTGGGGGCAATGGTCATCAGATGGCCGCTGCCCTCGAACAGGATCGGATCGAGCTGCTCCTGGTTCGCGTTGGTGCTTGGCGCCCCGATGCGGAAACCGAACGGCTGATGAGGCTGACCCTGCTCCAGCGACCAGCCCACCAGCAGACCGTCCCCCTCCACCGATGACGGCAGGCGACGAGGGGGCAGAGGCGAATCATCCGGTACCAGGGTCATGGTGTGGGGTCCTCGTTGGCAGGCAAGGGGGCTCAGCGCGGGCAAACAGGTTCAGGGCAGGCGCACCGCGCCGATAAAGCGTTCCAGTCGCAGCGGCAGATCGTCGAGCAGGGTGCGGTCCTCCTCCATGTGGACCTCGCCGTCGCGCAGCACCGTGAAGTCGCAGTCCCACAGCGAGCGCCCGTAGACCACCGGTACCTGGATATGCCAGGCGACGACCGGACTGTCGACGTCGCTGTTGAGAGAGCGCTGTTCAGCCAGATCCCCGCTGTGCAAGGTCATGGGGGCTGGCGCGTCGGCTTCGTCGTTGGCGCAAACCACACGGGGGGGATAGCTCACCTTGGCCAGCGCCTGACGGACCGCATCGAGTGCCTGAGGCGGCGGATCGGCATCGACCCAGGGAAAATAGTCGGCGGATTCCAGCACACGAAAACGGCCGCTCTCGGCACCTCCGATGATGAACCCGGTGAACAGGTGCAGGTATTCCAGCGCCGCGGCTGGGGAAGTGGCAGGATCGCCATAGACACTGTTCAGTCGAAACAGCGCCTTGCTGGTCAGGTCCAGCGGCCAGACACCGCTCTGGCCATAGATGAAGGCGAACAGGCCGGGGCCTTCTTCGGTCTCCAGCAGGACGTCGCAGAGCAGATGGCGGCGATAGCACAACAGTGGCATGGCGCGGATCGCCAGGGCGGTAAAGCACTCGCAGGTGGGCCGGATATCGTCGGCGAGCTGGGCCTGGGTCAGGTCCAGCAACAGCGGCAGACTGTCCTCGGGGGACAGCGTCTTCCAGTCCCCCGGGACGGGCGGCACGCTGGGAAAGGCCTGGTCTGCAGGCGTGAGGTGCTTCTCGAGAAATGTCTCCCAGCGATCTCGGTCCATGCAGGCCTCCGCCTGTATTGGGGCTACCGCTTCAGAAGCCCCGGTGGTGCAGCAGGGGCCGGGGGGCTGTCTTCACCCTAGATAGCCGCCGTCGTCTTGGCAACGGCTTCGGCGCCAATCAGAGCGGCAAAAATCTGGTGTCTCTCGATCATGAATCCCGTGTTCAAGGCGGCCAGGTCAGCAGGTACTTTTCCGACGGGCCTAGGCGCTGTCCGAAAAGTCGACGAGCGAAGGTTAGACAAGGCAAAAATCGGTGAGAAAGCGCAGTTTACGGGGTGTAAATGAGCATTTTGACCGGGCTGGCGCACCAGCCGATTTTTAACGCCGTATTACCGAGTGCAGGCACTTTTCAGACAAGTCCTAGAATCCGGGCACCAGCTCCCGCTCGCTGTAGATCATGCTCCAGACCTTGAGGTCGTCGGCCATGGTCAGTTGCAGCTGACCGAGCAGACGACGGACCACGGGGCGCTCCGGTGTGTTCAGGCGAGAGGTCAGCTTGCTGCCCAGGCGCTTCAGGCGTTGACTCATGCGCCGGGACTGCTGAGCGGCGGCACGTAGATCGCCGGTGGCGCGGATGCCGAAGATGGCCGCGCCCAGCACCGGCAGAAAGCCGCCGAGCAGGGTGGCTACGGGCTTGTAGAGCTCCGCCGGAAGTGCCGGACCGTTGAGGTAGACCAGATAGCACACCAGATACAGGACGCCACTGGCCAGCGTCAGCCAGAGCGCCCCCTTCGCCAGGTACTCGAGGCGATCGTCCTGAGTCTCCAGGCGCTCGGCGGTTTTTTGGTGATAGCCGATCTGGCCGTCGATCTCTTCGTGCAGGGCCACGTCCAGGGCCCGCCTGAGGCTATCACCGGAGACGACGGCGTCGGGTGGGCCGATTTCCCGCAGTGAGCAGCGCACGTACCAGGGAATCCAGTCGAAGCGACCGTTGTCCACCGGCGGCTCGGCGGCGCCGACGGGTGAGGTACCGATCAGCAGCGATAGCCGTGCCGGGCGGATCGCCTCGGCCAGGCTGCGGTAGGCCAGCCAGCGGCTCTGCCACTGCCCACGACGCCCGAGCCAGGTGATGAGCAGGATGCTGGCGATGATCGCAAGCTCCATGCTGACCAGCAGCGCCTTGACGCCCTTGCTGTCCCACGCCAGCACCGCCAGCAGACCCACCAGCACGGCGAGCGCTGCCAGCAGGAAGTTGGTGGTGTAGGCGCTGCGAAAGCGGTGAGCGTAGTCGATGGCGCGATTGTCTGCGGCGATCCAGCGTTGTCGCAGGCGCTGGTCCAGGGTCGCCTCGTAGCTATCACCGCCAAGATGGTGTGCGGCTCTGAGTGTTTCCTTCCAGGCTCCGCTGCGTTCACGTTCAAGCCCCAGGTCGACCGATGCGGCGAAGGGTATGTCGCGTACCAGCAGGGCACGCAGCCACTCATGAACACAGTGACGGGTGCGCGGCCGTAGGGTCTGGCGGGCAAAGTCGCCAAGGCCCTTGAGCGGGCAGCTGGCGTCGTCGGGGCCGCGGCCCAGCAACAGCAGCTGTTCGAGTCGGTCGTTCAGTAGCTGGCTGATGTCACCTGGCGTCAGGGCTTTCCAGTCGCCGTCTTCCAGGGGCTCGACGACGTGCTCTCGGGGGACCCACAGGTGCAACTGGCCCTGCAGGTCGAGCCACAGTGTGATCAGGCCACGCAGGCGTGCCTCGTCGATGATCTCGGCGGTACCTCCACGCCCTCGGGAGGGCTTGCCGTCCCATACCGCCAGTAATACGTCGGAATGCGCCAGCACCAGATGGCCGGCCGCCTCGTAGCCGGCTTCCCGCTGATCGCCGGGCTCGCCGAGGTCGAGTTCGGTACAGCTGGTCACCGCCGGATGCTCGAACCAGCGCCAGTAGTCGGCCAGGGCGTCGCCATTGAAGTCGTCGGCGTATTGCCGACGTCGAAAGGGCAGGATCAGGTTGATCTCGTAGCCACGTGAGGCCGCCGCCTCGGCGACCAGCCGGTCGGCTCCCTCGGCGATGGCGCTGGCCAGTCGCATGCAGGCAGGCTCATCGGCATAGAGGCCGGGTTCGGCCTGTGCTCCCAGCCGGCGCGTCTCGGTGGCGAGGCGTTCGAGTATGTCCTGAGCCGCCTTGCCCAGCGCATCATGGTCGGCCTCCGCCAGGTCCTTGGGGCGGTGCCCGGTCACGCCCACGCGCAGGGTGAGTCGAGGGGCGAGATAGGCGTTGTCGGTCACGGCGTGTCTCCGGGCTCGTCGAAGGGATCCTCTGGGGATCGCGTCGTGGCTTACTGGAGCATAGGTGAGGTCGCCTCGTTTCGCCGGCCAGCGAGTCTGACGGCAGGCTGCTGGCGTCCAGGGCGAGCGTCTGCGGGACCAGGCTCAGGCCGGTGATGTCAGGGCGATGCAGGATAAGTCCCAGGTCCTGTGGGTAGGCGCCATGATCTTCCGCACACGCCTGCAAAGCTCCCTTGCACTGGTGCCTCGTCATGGCCGACGTTGGTGGAGCATCGACCAAAGTCTCGTCGTCACTTCCTTGCATGGGCCAGTGGGGACAACTAGATTCAGTCTCGGTGGTATGACACGTATACAGTCGCCCAGGCATGGAGCCTGTCCATGCGAATGCGTGCATCCACCTTGCACACTCCACACGCCACAAGAGCCCGGGAGAACAACAAGATGCGCCCCAATCACTGCCAGCCGCCCGCCCGCTTCATTCGTCGTAGCCTGATCGCCGCCATGGTCGGCGTCAGTCTGTCGGCGGCCGCCCAGGCGGAAACGCTGACCTTCGCCCACGTCTACGAGACTTCGGAGCCTTACCACGAGTGGGCCGTCTGGGCCGGCGAAGAGATCGAGAAACGCACCGATGGCCGCTACTCGGTGGAGGTGCACCCAGCCTCTTCACTGGGCAAGGAAGCCGACATCAACGAGGGGCTGAGCCTCGGCACCGTCGACCTCATCTTTACCGGCAATCAGTTCGCCGGCCGTTCTTACGGTCCCATCGGCATCGCCGGTGCGCCCTACATGTTCCGTGACTTCGATCACTGGCAGGCCTACGTCGACAGCGACCTGTTCGCCGAGATCGCCCAGGGCTATGAGGACGCCACCGGCAACGTGCCGCTGGCGATGAACTACTACGGCAAGCGCCACACCACGTCCAACGAGCCGATCAATACGCCGGAGGACATGCAGGACCTGAAGATCCGCGTCCCCAACGCGCCGATGTACATGATGTTCCCCGAGCAGGTCGACGCCAATCCCACGCCGATCGCCTTCGCCGAGGTCTATCTGGCCCTGCAGCAGGGTGTCGTCGACGCCCAGGAAAACCCGCTGCCCACGATCAAGGCCAAGGCCTTCTACGAGGTGCAGGACGTCATCAACCTGACCGGTCATATCACCGACTCCCTGATCACGATTGCCGGCGGTCCGCTGTGGAATCGCCTGTCCGAAGAGGATCGGCAGATCTTCCGCGACGTCTATGAAGAGGCCGGCGAGAAGATCACCGCCGACATCGTGCAGCAGGAGCAGGACCTGGTGGCCTGGTTCGAGGAGCAGGGCGTCACCGTCAACGAGGTCGACACCGCACCGTTCCGCGAGGCGGTGATGCCGGCTCACAACGGTGACGCGGCGACCTGGGACCAGGAAACCTACGATCGCCTCCAGGCTATCGGCCAGTAAACGACGGAGGGGAGGGCGCCGTGCGCCCTCCCTCGGGAGATCCTTCATGACCCGATCTGACGTGAGTGACCCTGGCGTCGAACACGAGACCACCAGCGCCTTCGAGGTGCCCGATGACGACGACCGGATCCGACCGGGTGACTACGGCATCGAGGACTATCTGACGCTGGTGGTCTTCTGGCTGCTGGCGTTGGACGTCTTTGTTCAGTTCTTCAGTCGCTACGTGCTCGGCAACTCCATCGCCTGGACCGAGGAGATCGCCCGCTACCTGCTGGTAGCGGTGGGTTTTCTCGGCAGCGCCATGGCCGCCCGCAAGGGCTCGCATATCGCCGTGGAATTCTTCTATCGCTACCTGTCGGAGCCCACCGCCCGGGTCATGTGGACCCTGGTGGATCTGGTGCGTATCGCCTTTCTCGGCATGCTGGCCTGGATCACCTGGCAGCTGGCCCAGCGCACCAACTCGATGATGGTGTCGGTGGACCTGCCCAAGAGTCTGCTCTATTACGTGGTGCTCTTCGGGGTGGTGCTGATGCTGGTGCGCTCGATCCAACTGGCGGTGCGTCACTGGCGCACCGGCGAGAGTGAATTGATGTGTCGCGATGAAGACGACTGAGCGCCTCGAACAAGGAACAACCCCATGACTGAAGCAATGATCAGTGCCCGGCGCGGATCGCCAGTGCCCCCGGTGGTGGCGGCACTGGCGGTCGTCGGCTGCATCGCGCTGGCGTTTTTCGAGAACTACCTTTCGTTTCTGTTTGCCGCCCTGTTCACCCTGCTGGTCTGCGGGGTGCCCATCGCCATCAGCCTGGCCGGCTCTTGCCTGATGTACGTTCTGCTGACAGGACGCGTGCCCGACGTGGTCGTGGTGCACCGCATGGTCAATGGCATCGACAGCTTCCCGCTGCTGGCGATCCCTTTCTTTATCCTCGCCGGCAACCTGATGAACAACGGCGGCATCACCACCCGCATCTTTGACTTCGCCAAGGCGCTGATGGGCTGGATGCGTGGGGGCTTGGGCCACGTCAACGTCGGTGCCAGCATCGTCTTCTCGGGGATGTCCGGTGCCGCCGTGGCCGATGCCGGTGGCCTCGGCACCATCGAGATCAAGGCCATGCGCGACGCCGGCTACGATCAGGAGTTCGCCGTAGGCATCACCGCAGCGTCTTCGACCATCGGCCCGATCATTCCGCCAAGCCTGCCCATGGTGATCTATGGGGTGATGGCGTCGGTCTCGGTGGGGCAGCTATTCGCCGCCGGCCTGGTGCCGGGCCTGCTGATGGGTCTGACGCTGATGGTGATGATCACCTGGCTGTCGCGGCGTCGCGGCTACCAGCGCGATGCACGGTTCTCGGTCTCGGTGCTGGGCAAGACGTTCTCGCGGGCCTTCCTGTCGCTGCTGACCCCGGTGATCATCGTCGGCGGCATCGTCACCGGTGCCTTTACCCCGACCGAGGCGGCGATCGCGGCGGTGGTCTATGCGCTGATTCTGGGGGGACTGGTCTACCGTACCCTGACCTGGCGGCGACTGTTGAAGGTCAGCATGGAAACCATCGAGACCACCGCGGTGATCCTGTTCATCGTTGCCGGCGCCTCGATCTTCGCCTGGATCCTGACCAGCAACCAGGTCACCCAGCACGTCATGGGACTGCTGGGACCCTTCCAGGACAATCCCATCGCCGTGCTGCTGATCATCAATCTGGTGCTGATCGTGGTGGGCTGCTTCATGGAGACCATCGCCGCCATCACCATCCTGGTGCCGGTGCTGCTGCCGGTAGCGGTGGCGTCCGGGGTGGATCCGGTGCACTTTGGTGTGATCATGGTGCTCAACCTGATGATCGGCCTGTTGACCCCGCCGGTAGGCATGGTGCTCTACGTGCTGTCGCGGGTGTCGCATATCTCCTTCGAGAAGTGCATGCGCGGCACCCTGCCTTTCCTGATCCCTCTGGTGGTGGCGCTGTTGCTGGTGACCTTTATTCCGGCGATTTCGCTGTGGTTGCCGACGCTGGTCTACCGCTGAGTCCCGGGTCGCCGCTGCGGCGGTGACGCGGTATGGCCGAGTCAAGGCGGCGCCGAGCGATCGGTGCGCGCCTTGCGGCCCTTATCCCCCTCACAAGGAATCCCCATGAGTGCCAGTCAATACGAGGCCTGTCGGGTCGATTACAAGGATCTGTATCGCTTTATCGAACAGGCGCTGGCGGCTGCCGGCGCCGATCAGGCCTCCCGGGAAGCGGTGGCCAAGGCGTTGGTCACTGCCTCGCTGATGGGCACCGACAGCCACGGCCTGAGGCTATTGCCGCACTACCTCAACGCCCTGCAAGGCGGGCGGATCAAGGGCAGCCCGACGCCGAGCATCAAGCAGCGTCTGGCCGGCACTGCGGTACTGGACGCCGATGATGGCTTCGGCCATCTGGCCGGGTATCGGGCCATCGATCATGCCGTCAGCATGGCCCGGGAGGTCGGCATCGGTGCGGTGGCGGTCGGCAACTCGTCGCACTTCGGTGCCGCCGGCTGCTACGCCCTCGCCGCGGCAGAGCAGGGCATGCTCGGCATGGCCTTTTGCAATTCCGATCCGTTCGTCCTGCTCCACGGTAGTCAGCGGGCCTTCCACGGCACCAATCCGATCGCCTTCGCTGCACCGGTGGCCGGCGAGGATCCGTATCTGCTGGACATGGCCACCAGCTCGGTGCCCATGAATCGGGTGAAGCAGTATGCGGCCATCGGACGGCCCTTGCCGGCGGACATCGCCGCGACCAGCGACGGCAGCACGACCACCGACGCCCGCCAGGTCAGCGCCTTGTTGCCGGTAGGTGGCGCCGGCTTCGGTTTCAAGGGGGCCGGGCTTGGCGGCATGGTCGAGGTGCTGAGTTCGACCCTGGCCAACATGGTCCACGGTTTTCGCCTGCTGCCGATGGGCGGGCCGGACATGTCGACTCCCCGCGGCGTCGGCCACTTCTTTCTGGTGATGGACCCGGGCGCCTTCGAGGAGCGCAGCGCCTTCGAGCGTCGCCTGGCCGAGTACCTCAAGGATCTGCGCGAGATGACGCCGGTAGAGGGTCAGCGGGTGCTGGCGCCGGGGGATCGCGAGTGGCAGACCCGCGACGAGCGCAAGCAGACCGGCATTCCCCTGGACCATGCCCAGCGCGATCAGTATCGCCAGATCGCCGAGCGCTTTGCGCTGACGGCGCTGACCGAGCATTGATCGAGCGCCGTCGAGGTTTGGCCTGGCCCGGGGCGAGTGTGCCGCAGTGACGCCTTGCTGCCCAGGGGGTGCGCCTTGCAGTACCATGTGCGCCGTGTCCCGGAGACGCTCCGGGTGATGGATCGAGGGAGACCCGCGTCGATGAGCAAATATCGGGTGGAGCGCAAGACGCTGTCCGAGCAGGTGGCCGAACAACTGGAGGCTGAAATCCTCGAAGGGCGGCTGGGCGAGAATGATCAATTGCCGTCCGAACGTGAATTGATGGAGCAGTTCGGGGTCGGGCGCCCGGCCGTGCGGGAGGCGCTGTTCTACCTGCAGCAGCTAGGCTTGATCGCGATAAACAGCGGCACTCGGGCACGGGTTATCCGGCCCACCGCCGAGGCCGTGATGGCGAGGCTGTCCGGGGTCACCCGGCAGTTGTTGGCCAAACCCGAAGGGCAGCAGTACTTTCAGGAGGCCCGGGCGCTTTTCGAGGTCGCGCTGGCCCGTCAGGCGGCGCAGCACGCAAGCGATGAGGAGATCCAGGCGTTGCGCGACGCTCTGGCGCATCAGCGTTCGGTGATCGGCGATGATGCCGCCGTCAAGCGGGCCGATAACGACTTTCATGGCGTCCTGGCGAGTATCGGGCACAACCCCATCTACGACGCCATCCATCAGGCACTATCCGAGTGGCTCGATGACCGTCGCGCCCTGGCGCTGCAGCAGCCCGGGGAGGACCTGGCTGCCCTGGAGGCCCACACCGAGATCGTCGAGGCCATCGCCGCCCGGGACCCGGAAGCCGCCGAGGCCGCCATGCGACGGCACCTCGATCGTCACTACGGCACCTATATGCAGCTCAAGCAACGCCTCAAGAGTCGCCAGGACGACGCCTGAGCTGAGGGAGCGGAAGCACCCGTGCTGCACCGGGCAACGAGAACGGCCTTGGGCCAAGGGCGTGAGCCGAAGCCATACGCCGCCGCCGGATGACATCCGGCGGCGGCGTGTTATTGAAGGGTGCCTTGTTTGAGTGATCCGCCAGTTTGCCCAGGACGTTGTCAGGTCGAGGACAGGGACGAGGTCGACGCGGAAGCCGTCGAGGGGAAAGCGCTGGCCAGGCGTGGTACGTCCCGACCCTGGCGGGCGGCCATCTGTACCACCGGCGCCAGCCTTCGCTCCAGCTTCTGGGGATGATTCTGGGCGATATCTCCCAGTCGGTGGTCCAGCCATGGATTGCGGAAACGATCCAGAATGCTGTCGACGTAGTCCTCGAGTTCCATGCCCGGAAGTTCCTGATCGAGCACCGGCACCACCTCCTGGCGCAGCATCTTCTCCAGTTCGTCTCCCAGGCGGGGGTCGTCTATCGCCTGGCGAACCAGTGTCACTTCCTCGCCGAGACCGAGATCCAGGACGCGAGCGACCAGCCAGGTATGAGCCAGGTTCAAGAGGTGCAGCTTGCGCCGCTCGAAGGGACGGATATCGTCGACCAGATGTACGTCCGGGTGGGAGAACGGCATCACCAGCCCGGGCGTTTGCTGAATCGCCCAGAGGCCATAGGGCTCGGCGACGGCGCCCACCGGATCCAGCTCGGCGGAGACGATGCGGTCCACCAGGGTCACCGCCCACACGCAGTCCCGCTCGAGCCATGCCATGAAGCCATCGTCGTCGTAGTGGGCCTGTGCCAATTCCAGGATGACGTCCTTGAGCTTGAGGGCGTTGTCGGTCAGAAGCTCGCATGGCAGCAGGGTGACGCCGGGACGGCCGGCGTCGAAGCGTGTCTTCAACAGGTGCGTCAGCTTGGCGGGGAAGCTCTCGGGGCAGTCCCGCCGTGGGCCATCGCCCGCCGGGACCTGATAGCCCGCCTCGGAGGTGTTGGAGACCACGTGAGTTACCTCATCGCGAAAACGCCGCTCCACTTCGGCCCAGGCTTCGCTGGCAACCAGCGCGGTGGTGATGCTGTCGACCTGATGGGTGGTATCGATCAATTCGCCATCACGTCGGCCGCGCATCCTGACCGGGTAGACCGGGTCCCGGGCCAGGGCGTGGGCCTTGGTTCGCCCGGCCGCACGGTCCGAGCTCTGTACCGCAATGATACGGATATCACTGCCGTGTTCGTCCCGCGCCTGGCTGGCGAACAGGTCGACGTGGGCCAGCAGAAAACGGCCGATGCCGAACTGCATCAGGGTGACGGTGGTTGCGTTTTGCATGTTGCCAGTCTCTCTCAAGGGAAGCTCACAGGCTCTCTCACAAGGACACCCCACGCTTCCAGGGAATGAAGTCGTGCTGGGCCAGCCCCACGGCGCGGGTGGTGTAGCGCCCAGACGCGGTCTCGATGCACAGCGCCAGCAGGTCATCGGCGAGCTCGTCGATGGAGGCCTCGCCCCGGATCACCGCTCCGCTATCGAAGTCGATGATGTCCGCCATGCGGCGGGCCAGGTCCGAGTTGCTGGCGACCTTGAGGGTCGGTGCCACCGGGTTACCCGTGGGCGTGCCGAGCCCGGTGGTGAAGATCACCAGGTTGGCGCCGGAGCCGACCAGAGCGGTAGTGGACTCGACATCGTTGCCGGGACTGCACAGCAGCGCCAGGCCGGGTCGCGTGGCGGTCTCGGTGTAGTCGAGGACCTCGACCACCGGGCTGTCGCCGCCTTTCTTGGCGGCCCCGGCGGACTTCATGGCATCGGTGATCAGACCATCGCGGATATTGCCCGGCGAGGGGTTCATCGAGAAACTCGCGCCGACGGCGTCGGCGTGGCGCTGGTAGGCCTGCATCAGCGACGAGAAACGTTCGGCGGTGGCGTCGTCGACGCAGCGCGACAGCAGTTCGTGCTCGACTCCGCAGAGCTCGGGAAATTCGCTGAGGATGCCGCTGCCGCCGAGGGCAACCAGGCGATCGATGACACCGCCCACCACCGGGTTGGCCGACAGACCCGAGAAGCCGTCGGACCCGCCGCACTCCACCCCGATACGCAGGGCCGATAGCGGCGCCGGCTGGCGGGTTACCTGGTTGGCCTCGCGCAGGCCATCGAAGATGGTGCCCAGGGCCTGTTCGATCAAGGCGTCTTCGCTGGTGCTGGCCTGTTGCTCGAGGTAGTGCACCGGGCGCAGGCCCTGCGGGTCCTTGCTTGCCACCGCCTGCTTGAGCATGGCGATCTGGGCCTTCTGGCAGCCAAGGCTCAGCACCGTGGCGCCGGCCACGTTGGGGTGGGTGATGTAGCCCGCCAGCAGGTTACACAGCGCCTGGGCATCGTCGTCGGTGCCACCGCAGCCCAGGGTATGGGTCAGAAAACGCACGCCGTCCACGTTGGGAAAGGGCGAGGAGGGAGGCTCGGTCACATGGCTCGGGCTATCGCCATGAAGCATCTGGCGTGCCATCTGCTTGTAGTCGCGGAAGGGGTCGTCACCCAGGGCGTCCGCCACACACTGGCGAAGCACCTCGATATTGCGGTTCTCGCAGAACACCAGCGGCACCACCAGCCACAGGTTGGCGGTGCCCACGCCACCGTCCGGACGATGGAAGCCATCGAAGGTGTGATCTTCGAAGGCGGAAACGTCCGGTGCCTGCCAGTGCTCCCGGCGGGTGACCGGGGTATCCGAGTGGGTGAAGTGCTCCAGGTTGTCGGTGCGGATCACGCTGCCACGGGCGATCGCCCGGGTGGCCCGGCCGACGGTGACGCCGTACATGGTGACGGTGTCACCGACGGCCAGATCCTCGAGGGCGAACTTGTGCTTGTGGCGGATGGCTTCCACCAGCGTCAGGGTGTCGGCACCCTCGTCGATGCGGTGCCCCTGGGGCAGGTCGCGCAGGGCGACACGCACATTGTCGGCAGGATGGACCCGCAGGCTTTCCTGGGCGGGCTGGTCGCTGGCGATGGTCGCGTTGGACGACGCTGCCTTGTTCGATGCAGCGGTGGTCGATGACGTGGTGGTCGATGACTGTGTGGACATGGGACGGTCCTCGGCAAAGGCGTTGACGTTGTTATCGTGACGGCCTGGTGATCGGGTGCAGCAGATGACGGTGGGTGCCGTACGCCGCCTGGTGAAAGAGTGTTCGGTGCCCGTCGAAGGGGGCTCGCCGGTCCTGGCGCCGACTTATCGATCGAGGTGAATCATCGCCTTGATCACGCCGGCCTCGCCGCCGCACCACACCGGCATGGTCTCCGGCAGGGCCTCGAGCTTGGCACGATGGGTGATCATCGGGCGCACCTGGATACGGCCTTCTTCCAGCAGTTCGGTGACGCAGTCGAAGTCTTCGCGGGTGGCGTTGCGGCTGGCGAGCAGGGTCAGTTCGCGGCCGTGAAAGCTCGGGTCGTCAAAGCGAATGTCTGACTTGACGATGCTGACCAACACGTAGCGTCCGCCGTGTCCGGCCAGGCCGAAGCCGGCCTCCATGGCGCTCGGATTGCCGGTGGCGTCGAACACCACGTCGGCCAGGGCGCCGTCGTTGAGACTGGCCAGGCGCGCCTGCGGATCGTCCTCGCCCACTACTAGGGTCTGCTCGAAGCCGAGCGCTTCGCGGCAGAAGGCCAGGCGTTCGGCGCTGGTATCGAGCAGCAGTACCTGTGCACCGCGGGCGCGGGCGACCTGGGCGACGCCGATGCCGATGGGTCCGGCGCCGACCACCGCCACCAGTTCGTCCGCATCCACCGCGGCCCGGCGCACCGCGTGGGCACCGATGGCCTGGCACTCGATCAGTGCCAACTCGTCTGGTTCCAGTGCCGGGCAGGCCACCAGATGATCGACCGGAACCTTCAGCCACTCGGCCATGCCGCCGTCGCGATGGACGCCGATCACCTGCATCGCCTGACAGCAGTTGGTCTTGCCGCGTCGGCAGGCACGACACTCGCCACAGTGCAGGTAGGGGATCACGTACACCGGCTGGTGCTCGAGGCGGGCACGGGTCGCCTCGTCCACGTCGTCGGCAAGGGCCTCCACCGTACCGGCCAGTTCGTGCCCCAGCACCCGGGGGTATTCGAAGTAGGGCTGGTTGCCGCCGAAGGCGTGGATATCGGTGCCGCAGACCCCGATGCGCGAAATGCGCACCAGGGCCTCGCCGCCGGCAAGCTCGGGGCGGGGGCGCTGTTCCAGGGCCATCTGCCCTGGTTCGACGCAGACCGCCACGGTCATTGGCTGGTCGGACTGGCTCATGCGTCGGAGTCCGCCACGACCTTCTGGGTCTGTACCCCGAGGCCCTCGATGCCCAGGCGCATGGTCTGACCCGGACGCAGGAACACCGGCGGATTCTGGCCCAGGCCGACACCAGGCGGCGTGCCGGTGGAGATGACGTCACCAGGCTGCAGGCTCATGAAGCGGCTCAGGTAGCTGATCAGGTAGGCCACCTGATAGACCATGGTGCGGGTATTGCCGTCCTGGTAGCGCTTGCCGTCGACCTCGAGCCACAGGTTCAGCGCCTGGGGATCTTCCACCTCGTCCGGGGTCACCAGCCAGGGGCCGAGGGGCCCGAAGGTGTCGCAACCCTTGCCCTTGTCCCAGGTACCGCTTCGCTCCAGCTGGAATTCCCGCTCAGATACGTCGTTGATCACGCAGTAGCCCGCCACGTGCTCGAGGGCGTCGGCTTCGTCGATATAGCGACCACCCTTGCCGATGACCACGCCGAGTTCGACCTCCCAGTCGGTCTTGGAGGAGTCGCGGGGAATGATGACGTCGTCGTCGGGGCCGCAGATGGCGCTGGTCCACTTGTTGAAGATCACCGGCTCCGGCGGCACCTCGGCGCCACTCTCTGCGGCGTGATCGGCGTAGTTGAGGCCGATGCAAATGAACTTGCCGACCTGGCCGACGCAGGGGCCGATACGGGTGTCGGCGGGGACCTCGGGCAGGCTTTCCAGGTCGAGGCCGGCGATGCGCGCCAGGCTGTCACGTCCGAGGGCCTCTCCGGCAACGTCGTCGATGACGCCGGACAGGTCACGGACACGTCCGTTGGCGTCGAGAATACCGGGAGCTTCCTGGCCGGGGGCGCCGAATCGCAGCAGTTTCATGGGGTGTCCTTTGTCGTTGATTGGATGGATGTTTTTGCTGAATTGATGGTGTTATATCGCGCCGACGTCATGGCATTGCCGTCGATCAGTGTCTTCACGCCAGCCAGCCGCCATCGATGATCTGGCTGGTGCCGGTGACGTTATATCGCGCCGACGTCATGGCATTGCCGTCGATCAGTGTCTTCACGCCAGCCAGCCACCGTCGATGATCTGGCTGGTGCCTGTGGTATACGCCGATTCATCGGAGGCCAGATAGACGGCCAGTGCGGCGATCTCCTCTGGCCTGCCCAGGCGTCCCATTGGCTGGCGGTCGAGGAAGGCCTGGCGCACCTGGGCTTCGTCCTGTCCCTGAGCCTCGGCCTGGGCGCGAATACGCTGCGCCAGGGAGGGCGACTCCACGGTACCCGGACAGATGGCGTTGCAGCGGATGCCGTGGGTCACGTAGTCCGCCGCCACCGAGCGCGTCAGACCGATGACGGCGGCCTTGCTGGTGCCGTAGGCAAAGCGTCCGGCAACACCTTTCAGGCTGCTGGCGACCGACGCCATGTTGATGATGCTGCCACCACCGGCCTCCAGCATACCGGGAAGAAAGGTCGAGATGGTGTGGTACATGGCGGTGACGTTGATCGCCATGGAGCGATCGAAGTCCTCGATGGAGCACTCCAGCAGGCTGCCGCTATGCACGTAACCGGCACAGTTGAACAGGATGGTCGGTGTCGGAATCTTCGCCCCCAGCTCGGCGATCGCCGCAGGGTCGGTCACATCCAGGGTGTGGCAGCGGACACCCCGGCGATCTGCCAGATCCTCGAGCTTGGCCGGATCGAGGTCGGTGGCGTGGACCTCCGCGCCCTCGGCGATAAAGCGCTCGACGGTGGCGCGACCGATGCCCTGGCCGGCGGCGGTGATCAAGGCGGTCTTTCCTGACAGACGCATGATGTCTCCTGTTGGCAGGGGCGACGAGGTTGTTGCTATGGCGGCGAAACATCAGGTGTCGTAGTGACGAAGGCCTGGTGCTCTCCGTCTAACTGAAGCCTGCTCGTGTCGCGGTTTTCGCTAGGTGGTATGACAGGCTGCTAGCATGACGTTATCCGTAGTATGGCGCAGGTTGGCTGGATTGCAATTGGCGCCAAGGGCCGACTTTGGTCGTAAAGGATCAAGAGAGCCGGGGCAGCGGAATATGGCCGATAGCAAAGAGCTGGGACGGATATCGCTCGTCCGCGGGAAGAGGGCGCCGAGAACATAAAAAAAGGCGGCCGGGGAGGGCCGCCAGGAGGGCAGGGAACGCAAGAAGGATGGCGGATATCGCTGCCGAGAGACATCCTTCTCTCGGGGCAGCCCCTATGCCACTTCTGGACTCCGGGGCGAATCCAGTGGCTCGCCGGTAGACGTACCCTGCAAGGCCATAGGGTGACGCAGGGTCACCGCCATCGCTTCATGCTCGGTGGTGCCAGGTGCTTGTCTTGCCGGCCTTCGTGCTACTGGGTATCGGGTGTTTATATGTCTATACGGCCGGCTGCGGTTCGCATGTGCACGTACCGCACGTTTCTACATAGCACCTTTCAGTGGCACCTTTAGGCACCATATTCCAGATGGTCCCCGTTCCTGACTCTGACTCCCTGGCCGATGGTTCAGGCCCTGGACTGTCGGAACGGGGGCAGACAGGCGATCAGCCGTCGTTGCCAAGCTGGGACTGGGTGCCGCCACCGGCGTCGTCGCCGGCGCCCTTGCCGGCGGTCAGTACCGGGTAGTACTGGGTAAAGACGAAGTCATCGGCAGCCGCCGCCGCGTGGCAGGCGTTGCAGGCTGCGGTGGGGAAGGGCGCCGCAGTCTCCTTGAGGCTCGAGTGGTCCGGCGTCGAGAAGCTGTAGTAGGCCCAGTTGCCGGGCTCGTCCGGGAAGTGCTCGCTGCTCTTGATGGTCGCCTCGAGGCCGATGTATTCGCCCATGAAGTAGCCGTTGCCGCTGGCCGCCTGCTTGCTGCCGACGCTGATCAGCTCCTTGATCATGATGGCGCCATCGCGGAATTCACCGGTTTCCTTCCAGTGGTCCCAGCTTTCCGGATCGATGTAGACGGCGTGGAACTCGGGAAAAGGCGCCTTGCCGTTGTTCATGTCATTGGGCGTGAGCGGGGTGCCGACGAACACCCATTCGCGGAAGCCGGTGGGGCGCGTGAGCTCCCCGTCGGTGATCTCGAAGTAGGTCTCGGCGACCGCGTCGAAGGCGATCAGGCTGGCGCCCATGGCGGCGGCGATGGCGGTGAGACGGGAAATCCTGAGCATGGTCTGTCCTCCTTGGTCACCGAGGCGCACCTGGACGCATCCATCCACGGGTGCTGCGCTGACGGCGACGAGTCACGGCAAGGGCGGCGCAGGCTTCTTGGGTGGCCTTTGGCTTGCTCCCTGTCCTTTATCCGGGCCTTGAGGCCCTTGTCTGATGATGGTCGATGTTCCTTGGTCCCCTCGCTCGCGCGAGTGCAGCGATGACGTTGCCGGTCTTGTTCCTGACCTTGCGTTGTTCCTGACCTTGCATTCGCGATGTAACGCGCCTTGCGCAAGAACAACCGTCATATGTCGATTCACTGACTGACATCGGCGGGAGGGGTCTTGAAGGTATATGTCAGGCCCATGTCACTCGCCATGTCCGGCGCGGGAACTCGCATACCGCATGCGCGAATGCTTGAGTAGCAGCGCGTAATGGCACAGTTGGCGGCCTGAAACAAAAAAGCCTCGCCGAGGGCGAGGCAGAAGGGAGATGTCGGTTCGTGCGGGTCTTGCGTGGTGTCAGCCGCGCTGGTGGGCGAGCCAGGCGCGGATACCGTAGGTCCAGGGGGGCAGCTGGTCGGAGCGTTCGACGCGATTGACCAGAGCGCCCAGGCGAGGCGTCGAGATGGTGACCACATCACCCAGGTGATGGGTAAAGCCCTGGCCGGGCCCGTCGCGGTCCTGAATCGGCGAGAACATGGTGCCGAGGAACAGCATGAAGCCATCGGGGTACTGGTGATGCGCGCCGATGGTCTGGCCGACCAGGTCCAGCGGGTCGCGACTGATCTCGCGCATGTCGCTCTGGTCTTCCAGCAGGAAGTCGTCGTTGCCTTCGATGCGCAGGCTGACCATGGCCGAGCGCACGTCGTCGATCGAGAAGTGGTCATCGAACAGGCGAATGAAGGGGCCGATGGCACAGGAGGCGTTGTTATCCTTGGCCTTGCCCAGCAGCAGGGCACTGCGTCCTTCGACATCGCGCAGGTTGACGTCATTGCCCAGCGTCGCGCCGCGGGCGTTGCCTTGTGCATCCACCGCCAGCACGATCTCGGGCTCAGGGTTGTTCCAGCGCGATGACGGGTGCAGCCCCACCGCCGCGCCCTGGCCCACCGCGGACAGCGGCTGCGACTTGGTGAAGACCTCGGCGTCGGGGCCGATGCCGACCTCCATGTACTGGGACCAGGCGCCACGGGACTGAAGCTCGGCCTTGAGCGCCATGGCCTCGTCGGAGCCGGGACGGATCTTCGACAGGTCACCGCCGATCACGCGCTTGAGTTCCTCGCGCAGCTCGCCGGCGCGGGCGGCGTCGCCACCGGCCTGCTCCTCGATGACGCGTTCCAGCAGGCTGACCGCGAAGGTCACTCCACAGGCCTTGATCGCCTGGACGTCGCAGGGCGCGAGCAGGTGCGGGGCGCGCTGGGGTGTCTGGCAGGAATTTTCCAGCAGGCTGTCCAGGCTACCCAGGGACTCGCCCTCGGCGTTGGCGATCAGCTCGGCGACGTCGTCGCGTTCGAGCAGGTCGGCCATGACATTGATGGTGGCCGACAGGTCGATAAGCTGGCCATCGCGAACGGTTACCAGGACGGGGCCTTGCTGGTCGTCGCGCCACACTCGGCCGACCAGCAGGGCACGGTCGGCGTCGTCGGGCAGGATGTCGCGGGCGGTAAGGCGGGGACTCATGTTAGGACCTCTATCTGTTGAAAAGGGGAAGTCGATGGCTCAGCGCTGCATTCTCGGCAGGATACGCCCGGGGCTCATCAGGCCGCGGGGGTCCAGCAGGCGCTTCAGGCCACGCATGATGTCGTGCTCCGGCGCCGACAGGCTTTCGAGGAAGTAGGGCTGCTTGACGCGACCGATGCCGTGCTCGGCGCTGATGCTGCCGTCGAACTCGGCGACAATGGCAAACAGCTGCTCTTCCAGCTCATGCAGCAGACTGCGCTTGTCGTCGTCGTCCAGATGCGCCGGCGGCAGGATATTGAAGTGCAGGTTGCCATCGCCGACGTGGCCGTAGGCGATGACCTGAGAGTCTGGCGAGGCCTCGGTGATCGCCGCCTCCGCCTGGTCATGGAAGGCGGTAAGCTGGGAGATCGGCAGCGAGACGTCGGTACGCAGGTGCTCGCCGCGGCGCTGCTGGCCTTCCAGCATGGCCTCGCGCAGCTGCCATAGCTGGGCCGCCTGGGTATCGCTTGTGGCCAGCACACCATCCTCCAGCAGGCCTTCCTCGAGTCCTCGCTCGAATAGCGACTCGATCATGCTGTCGAGATCGGCAGGCCCGCTGGCGGCGACTTCCATCAGCACGTACACCGGGTGGGGTGCATCCAGCGGGTCCGGCAGTGAGGGATCGGCCTCCAGGGCAAGCTCCATGCAGGCCCGCGGAATCAGCTCGAAGGCGGTCAGCAGGTCGCAGCAGCTGCGTCTTGCCTGGGCGTAGAGTTTCAGCACCGAGGCCACGTCGGGGCAGCCGATCAGCGCCGTGCGTGTTACCTGGGGACGGGGGTAGAGCTTGAGTACCGCGCCGGTGACGATGCCCAGGGTACCCTCGGCACCGATGAACAGCTGCTTCAGGTCGTAGCCGGTGTTGTTCTTGTGCAGTGCCTTCATGTCGTCGAGCAGACGGCCGTCCGGCAGTGCTACCTCGATACCCAGTACCAGCTGGCGCATCATGCCGTAGCGCAGCACGTTAAGGCCGCCGGCGTTGGTGGCGATATTGCCGCCGATCTGGCAGCTGCCCTGGGCGCCGAGGGCCAGCGGAAAGGTGCAATCCTCGGCCTCGGCGGCGTCCTTGATGGTCTGCAGTACGCAGCCGGCGTCGACGCTCACGGTGAAGTTGATCGGATCGATGGAGCGAATTTTATTAAGCCGCTCCAGGCTGATGACCAGCTCCGGTGTCTGGCTGTCCGGCAGGGCACCTTCGACCAGACCGCTGCCGCCGCCCTGGGGGACCACCGGAATATCGTGGCGATGGCAGTAGCCGAGTACCTGCGCCACCTGCTCAGAGGTCGCCGGGCGAGCCACCGCCAACGGCAAACCGCCGCGGGCGCCGGCCCAGTCGACCCGATAGCGCTCGAGGTCGTCTGTCAGCACGCCGGTGCTGCCCAGGGTCTCTCGCAGAAAGGTCAGCAGGTCGTCGTTGGCGCTCATCGGGGGCTTCTCCGCTCGGCGGGCGGCCAGGGGCCGCCCAGGTTGTTCAAGTTCGGGGTTATCGGAACCACAGCACCACTCCCGGGAACAGCAGGAATACGACTAGCAGTGCCACCAGGGTGAAGTAGAAGGGCAGCAGGCTCTTGACCAGGCTTTCCATGCCGACCTTGCCGACGCCACAGCCGACATAGAGCACGGTGCCCACCGGCGGGGTGATCAGGCCGATACCCAGGATGAAGGACATCAGCACGCCGAAGTACACCGGGTCGATGCCAAGCTTGACCACCACCGGCGTCATCAGCGGTGCCAGGATCACCATGGCAGGGGTCAGGTCCATGAAGAAGCCCACCACCAGCAGGAAGGCCGACAGGATCAGCAGCAGCAGAAGCTTGTTCTCGGTGATGGCCGACAGGCTCACTACCAGTTGCTGGGGAATCATGTTGGCGGTCAGAAGCCAGGCCAGCACGCTGGCGAAGGCCAGCAGCAGCATGACCACACCTGTCAGTCGACCGGTGCTCACGCACAGCTCGAAGAAGCGCTTGAGCGACAGGCTGCGATAGACGAAGAAGGACACCGCGAAGGCATAGACCAGCGCGATGGCGGCGCTCTCGGTGGGGGTGAAGACCCCGGTGAGGATGCCACCGACGATGATCACCGGCAGCAACAGCGCCAGGATGGCGTCCTTGAGGGCACTGGCGAGCTCCGGGAAGGAGAAGGCCTGGCCCTTGCCGTTCTTGCGTGACTGCACGTAGGTGGTGGCCGCCAGTCCCAGGGTGATCAGGATGCCGGGCACGATGCCGGCCAGGAACAGCTGGGAGATCGAGGTGTTGGTGACCACGCCGAACAGGATCATCGGGATCGACGGCGGGATGATGATGCCGACCACCGAGGCCGCGACCACGATGGCGGTGGCCATGGGCGCGCTGTAGCGATGCTGCTTCATCGGCTCGATCATCATGCTGCCGACCGCCGAGGCGTCGGCCACGGCGGAGCCGCTGATGCCACCGAAGAACATCGAGGTCATCACCGCCACCTGACCCAGGCCACCGGCGACGAAGCCGACCATGGCGCTGGCCAGTCGGACCAGGCGGGTGGCGATGCCGCCCTCGCTCATCACCTCGCCGACCAGGATGAACAGCGGAATGGCCAGCAACGGAAAGGAGTCCAGGCCGTTGACTGCCTGGGCGACGATGGGCGACAGCGAATAGTCGGAATAGAAGAAGATGAACAGGCTGATGGCGCCGAGGCCAAACGAGATCGGCATGCCAATGACGATGCAGATGGCAAGCCCGATAAGGATGCTCCACAGGATCATGGTTCGGACCTCCTGAGCAGGGCCACCAGGGCCAGGGTGTTGGCGATCAGGGTCAGCCCTGCCATCACCGGCATGGCGCTATAGAGCCAGGTCTTGGGGATGCCGAGCATGGGGGTAGCGCTGGTATAGCCGGAGATCAGCTCCTTGAAGCCGAGCAGGATGCAGATGCAGACGAGGTAGATCACCGCCACGGCGGTCAGTCCCAGCACGCGGCGCAGCCCGGCCGGGGCCAGGTCCTTGAAGTAGGTCACCGCCACGTGTTCCTTCTCGAGGCTGCCGAGTCCGGCGCCAAGCAGTACCAGCCAGATGAACAGCACCCGGGACAGCTCCTCGGCCCAGGCGTAGGAGGTATTGAGCACGAAGCGACCGAAGACGTTGGCGGTCACGCAGAACACCACGCCGAGCACCAGCAATCCGACGGCGATGCGCAGCGTGGTAATCAACCACCCCAGGAGTCCCGGGGTGGAAGTGGAGGATAGGGTGGTCATGGGTCACCTCCGTGGTGACGACGACCCCGCCGCCGACAGCGGCGGGGTCGGGCTAGGGCTTACTGGGAAACAGCGCGGATATCGTCGATCAGCTCTCCGCCGATCTTCTCGCGCCACTCGTCATAGACCGGCGACAGGGTCTCTTGGAAGGTGGCCACCTGTTCCGGGGTCAGCTCGGTGATGTTCATGCCCTCGTCCATCAGCTCCTGCTTGATCTGGTCGTTGAGGGTGCGACTGACTTCACGCTGGTAGTCGCCCATCTGCTTGGCGGCGTCGGACAGCAGATCCTGATAGCCCTCGGGCAGACGGCTCCAGAAGCGCTCGGAGACCAGGGTGATAAAGGGCGTGTAGACGTGGTTGGACTCGGTGGCGTAGTCCTGCACTTCGTTGAACTTGGACGATTGAATGGTGATCCAGGGGTTCTCCTGGCCGTCGACCACGCCCTGCTCGAGGGCGGTGAACAGCTCGGCGAAGGACATCGGCGTCGGGTTGGCGCCCAGGGTCTTCCAGATATCCAGGTGGATCGGGTTCTGCATGGTCCTGACCTTGAGGCCATCCAGATCCTCGGGCGAGGCCACCGCGTTCTGGCTGTTGGTCAGCTGGCGATAGCCGTTCTCGGCCCAGCCGAGGGCCTTGAGGCCATTGGTGCTGGCGGTTTCCAGCATGCGATCACCGATCTCGCCGTCGAGCACCTCGTCGGCCACTTCCGGAGTGGGGAACAGGAACGGCAGGTCGAACACCGCGAATTCCGGGAACATGTTGACCAGCGGCGACGTGGACGGCGCGGTCATCTCCAGGGTGCCGGACTGCAGCGCGCTGACCGCCTGGAGGTCATCGCCAAGCTGTGCGCTGTGGAACAGCTCGACCTGGATATGGCCGTCACTGCGTGCCTCGACGATGTCCTCGAAGTACTCGAGGCCACGGTACTGGGCGCCGGACTGGGTGGTGCCGATGCTGAACTTGAGGGTGTAGTCGTTGCCGTCACCCTCGGCCACGGGGCCGTCGACCTCGGGGATCGGCGGCATCTCGCTGGCGGCCTGGGCGGTGGCAACACCACCCAGCGTCAGGCTGCCGATGGTCAGGGCGGCGATGGCCGCGCCCAGGCGGCGACGGGTGAAGGGGGCGACGGACGTTGTGATTGTTGTCATGCTTCTCTCCAATTTGCGTGGCGTGCTGGCCATTGCGTAACGCTCTGGCCCTTGCTTGGCGTGCTGGCCAGCGGCTCCGGGAAGCGTTTCATCCCGGGGCCGCTGGCCGGTGGAGCGGCTCAGGCGTCTTGCCAGGCCGCGCCTTCGGGGTAGCGATGCATCTCGAGGGACTCGGGCTTCATGGTGATGCTGTAGCCCGGCGCCTCGGGCACCAGGTAGCGACCCTGACGGATACGCACCGGGTCGACAAAGTGCTCGTGCAGGTGGTCGACGTACTCCAGCAGGCGACCTTCCAGCGAACCGGAGACGGCGATGTAGTCGAACAGGGAGATGTGTTGGGTGTATTCGCATAGGCCCACGCCACCGCCGTGGGGGCAGATCGGCACGCCGTACTTGGCCGCCAGCAGCACCACGATGATGACCTCGTTGAGCCCGCCCAGACGCGCCGCGTCGAGCTGACAGAAGTCGATGGCGCCTGCCTGCAGCAGCTGCTTGAACATCACCCGGTTGTGGCAGTGCTCGCCGGTGGCGACGCCGATGCCACCTTCCAGGCCGCCCCTGAGGCGACGACGGATCTCGGCGTGACCGAGGATGTCGTCGGGGCTGGTGGGCTCCTCGATCCAGTGAGGATTGAACTCGGCCAGACGGCGCATGTTGACGATGGTCTCGTCCACATCCCACATCTGGTTGGCGTCCATCATCAGGGTGCGTTCTTCGCCGATCTCCTCGCGCAGGATCGCCGCGCGCCGGCGATCTTCCTCGATGTCGCCACCGACCTTCTGCTTGAAGTGCTGCCAGCCCTCGGCCAGGGCTTCGCGGCACAGTCGACGCATCTTTTCCTCGGAATAGCCAAGCCAGCCTGCGGAGGTGGTATAGCCGGGGTAGCCCTCGGCCTTCATCTCGGCCTCGCGCTCGCCCTTGGTGCCGGCCTTGCGACGCAGCAGGGCGATGGCCTCCTCGGGGGTGATGGCGTCGGTAACGAAGCGGAAGTCCAGGCAGCGCACCAGCTGTTCCGGGCTCATGTCGACCAGCAGCTTCCAGATCGGCTTGCCTTCACGCTTGGCCCACAGGTCCCAGATAGCATTGACCAGGGCGGCGCTGGCCAGGTGCATCACGCCCTTTTCCGGACCCAGCCAGCGCAGCTGGCTATCGCCACTGGTCAGCTCGCGCCAGAAGGTGCCCATGTCGGCGGTGATGTCCTCGAGCTTGCGGCCCACCAGGGTGGGTGCCAGGGCGTTGACCGCGGCGACGCAGAGATCATTGCCGCGGCCGATGGTGAAACTCAGACCGTGGCCCTCGTCTTCCTGATCGGTGTGCAGGATGACGTAGGTGGCCGAGTAGTCCGGTGCCTCGTTCATGGCATCGGAGCCATCGAGCTGGCGTGAGGTGGGGAAGCGGATATCGCGGGCGTCGACCCGAGTGATGGTGGTCATGCTGGCGGCCTTGTGGTGAATATTGTTGGTTGTCCGACGAGTGGCCAGGGAAAGCATCATGGGCGTCGATCAGCGGTTGGCTGCTTGCGGAAAGCGCCTACCTCTCTGGTTGCTCTCCCGTTCCTCTGTTGCTGCTGTCTCGTCGTTCTATTGTCAGTGAGGGCAGTCTAAACAGAGCGCTAAAAGAACGGCCAATCCAAGTTTTTGGCCATTTGATAACCTCAGGTTATCATGTGTTTTTCAATCATCGGGATGATGCGCTACATGCCCCATGACAGCGGTATTCACGCCAAGACGTGGCTACGGATCAGGCATATGGTATTGCTGGTCGCCTTGGACGAAAGTCGTAACATGCACGCGGCTGCAAGGCAGCTGAATATCAGCCAGCCGGCGGCCAGCAAGATGCTCAAGGACATCGAGGGATTTCTCGGAATACCGCTGTTTCTGCGTGAGCCCGGGCGGATGGAACCGACCGACGCCGGTGTGACGGTATTGCGCTATGCACGGCGTCTGCTCAACGACACCGATCGGCTGGTCGAAGAACTGGCTTCACTGCGCGAAGGCGGGCACGGTCGGCTGGCGCTTGGCTCGGTACCCGGTGCCGCCCCGGTGATGTTGCCAAGGGCCATGGCGGAGTTGAAGTCGCACCGGCCGCGGCTCGCCATCTCGTTGATCGAGAACTCTAGCGATCGACTGCTGGTGGATCTCGAATACAAGCTGCTCGACGCCGTCATTGGCCGCTACACCGAGCCGTCCCAGCGTCATCTGTTCGACTTTCTGCCGCTCAAGGAGGAGCCGGTGTCGGTGGTGGCGCGACCCGACCATCCGCTGTGTCAGGGGACGCCTGAGTTGGCCGAGGTGGTGCGCTGGCCCTGGGTGCTGCACCCCATGGCGAGCCCCATGCGCGGGTTGTTCGAGGCGGCCCTGGCCGAGGCCGGCGTCGCCTCGCCGCGCAACGTCATCGAGACCACCTCCACCCAGGCCTCGCTTCAGCTGGTGGCGAGTACCGATACCCTGTCGCTGTTGCCAAGCTCGGTGGTCAAGACCACCTTCTCTCAAGGCCGTTTCGCGGTACTGCCGCTGACCATCGGTGAGCCGCTGGGCTACTACGGCGTGCTCACGCGCAAGGGCGAGCCCTGGCCTGAACTACTGACCGAGTTTGTCGCCAGCCTGGTCGGAGAAGAGGATGCGCCATGAGCAATATCGTGGGCAGGAATGATCGTGGGCGTGAAAGGATGTTTCTGGGATGTCTTGGCCAATAAGTTGGGCGTTTCATGCCGGCAATAATGGCCAAGATATTCGCCGAATAAGCGCGAGACGTCACCGATTATGGATCGGATGTGATTGCAAAGGCAGGAGGAGACGGTGGCGGGAGGATGTCTGAATGGGTGTCTGGATAGATGTCTCGATGACTGTCTTCAAGGCAATCTTGATAAGCGACGTGATGGCGAGCTAAGCGTCTTGAAAGCCGTCGTGGAATAATGACCCAAGGCCATCGTTCCCAGCAGGTCTTTATCAGGCGATTCGGACCGCAGGACGATGACAGAAAGACGGGGCCAGAAAGACCAGGGCAGAAAGACCGGGACAGAATGACAAGAACAAGAAAAAGAAGACGAGACAGGAGGCGCCGATGATCGGCGCCTCCGTCCGTTCGCTTCAACCATGGCTTCAGCTACGTGTTCAGCCATGTTTTCAGCGATGTCTTCAGCAATGGTTTCAACTACGTCGGTTCAAGACCCTTGGTTGAAGACGTGTGCCAGGCGGTTTACGCCTCGCGCTTGCCGTCCACCAGGCGGCTGACGTTCAGCGGGTTGCCATCCTTGAGCGCCTGCGGCAGCAGGGCGTCCGGCAGGTTCTGATAGCACACCGGGCGCAGAAAGCGGTGGATGGCGGCGCTGCCGACCGAGGTGGTGCGCGAGTCAGAGGTCGCCGGATAGGGGCCACCGTGGACCATGGCGTGGCACACCTCGACCCCGGTGGGCCAGCCGTTGGCCATCACCCGACCGGCACGCCGCTCGAGGATCGGCAGCAGGCCACGGGCCGCGTCGATGTCGCCGTCGTCCATCTGCAGGGTCGCGGTCAGCTGGCCCTCGAGCCCTTCGGCCAGTGCCTTGACCTCGTCCAGGTCGGCACACTCGACCACCAGCGAGGTCGAACCGAACACCTCGGCCTGCAGCGCCTCATCATTGAGGAAGTCGCTGGCCTTGGCCACGAACAGGCCGGCCTGGCACTGGTTGGGTCCGTCGCCCTGGGGGCCGCGCGCCACTTCACGGGCCTTGTCGCTGCCGCCCAGGGTGTTGACTCCCTGGGTGTAGGCGTCGTGGATGCCCGGCGTCAGCATGGTCTGTGCGCCGGCACCCTTGACCGCTTCGGCGGCGGCCTCGACGAAGCCGTCCAGCGCCTCGCCCTTGACCGCGATCACCAGCCCCGGGTTGGTGCAGAACTGGCCGGCCCCCATGGTCAGCGAGCCGACGAAGGCCTCGCCCAGCTCCTTGCCACGGGCCTTGAGCGCCTCGGGCAGCAGGAACACCGGATTGATCGAGCTCATCTCGGCGTACACCGGGATCGGCTCGGGACGCGCCTGGGCGGTCTTCATCAGGGCGGTGCCACCGCTGCGCGAGCCGGTGAAGCCCACCGCCTTGATCCGCGCGTCGCTGACCAGGCCCTGGCCGACCTCGCGACCGGAACCGAACAGCAGCGAGAACACGCCTTCCGGCAGTTCACAGCGGGCCACCGCCTTCTGCAGCGCGCGGCCGACCAGCTCCGAGGTGCCGGGGTGGGCCGAGTGGGCCTTGACCACGACCGGACAGCCGGCGGCCAGGGCGGAGGCGGTGTCGCCACCGGCCACCGAGAACGCCAGCGGGAAGTTGGAAGCGCCGAACACCGCCACCGGACCCAGCGCGATATGGCGCTGGCGCAGGTCGACCCGCGGCATCGGTTCACGGTCCGGCAGGGCCGGATCGTGCCGCACGTCGAGCCATTCGCCGGCGCGCACCACCGAGGCGAACAGGCGCAGCTGGCCGCAGGTACGGCCGCGCTCGCCCTGCAGACGTGCCTGGGGCAGGCCGGACTCCTGCATGGCGCGCTCGATCAGGGCATCACCGAGCGCCTCGATCTCGTCGGCGATGGTCTCGAGAAAGGTCGCACGGGCCTCGAGGCCGGTTTCGCGGTAGCTATCGAAGGCTGCCCAGGCCAGTTCGCAGGCGCGCTCGACCTCGGCCTTGGAACCTGCCTTGTAGCCAGGCTCGAGGGTCTCACCGGTGGCCGGATTGACGGCGTGGATGGGCTCGCCCTTGGCCTCGACGGCCTGGCTGCCGATCAGCTGCTTTCCTTCCAGAGTCATGTTGGCTCCTTTTCGCTTGCGGGGATGGGGTTGTCGGTTTGCTGTCTGGTACCAGTGTCAACGCCGGCTCGACCTGCGTTCAATGCTCGTGTCGTCATTGTTCGGGACAGTCGAAGCCTGTCTCCGGTCGATTACATCGGCGTGACGCTGGTCTGTTCTTCGTCCTCGGTGGGCGGCGCCAGCGGATTACGCAGTGGACGCCCGAAGGCCGGTAGCTCGATCTCGTAGCGCTCGCCCGGTTTGACACTGACACCGTCGGCGAAGCTCAGGGTGGCGGTGCCGAAAAAATGGACGTGGACGTCACCGGGCCGACGGAAACCTGGGTACTTGAAGTGGTGGTGCTCCAGGTTGGCGATGCTGTGCGCCATGTTGTCCTCGCCGGTCAAGAACGGCTTCTCCCACAGGGTCTCGCCGTCTCTGGTGATACGCGAAGTACCCTCCAGATGAGAGGGTAGTTCACCGATCAGCAGTTCGGGGCCGAAACTGCAGGCGCGAAGCTTCGAGTGGGCCAGCCACAGGTAGTTGTAGCGTTCGGTGATGTGATCCGAGAATTCGTTGCCGATGGCGAAGCCCAGCCGATGGGGGCGGCCCTGATCATCGATGAGGTAGAGCCCGGCGAGTTCCGGCTCTTCGCCTGCATCCTCGGCAAAGGATGGCCAGGGCAGCGGCGCCTCGGGGGCCACCACGCAGTCGCCATCCCCCTTGTAGAACCACTCGGGCTGGGCGCCCACCTGGCCTTCGGCGGGCTTGCCGCCCTCGACGCCGAGCCTGAACATGCGCATGGAATCGGTCAGCTGGGCGTCGTCGGTTTCGGACGAGTCGGCGTGCATGGCGCTGCGGGTATCGGCGCTGCCCAGATGGGTCAGGCCGGTGCCGGTGACCAGGCAGTGCGCGGGATCCGGATGGGTCAGCGGCGGCAGTAGCTGACCGCTCGCGACCAGATCGGCGTAGCCGAGGGTCTCGTCACCGAGGCTTTCCTTGACCGTGGTCGCCAGGCCCTTGCCCTCGGCCAGCGCACGGCGTGCCAGGGTATAGGTGTCGGCGTCGGTCAGTCGCACACGGTCCGGTCCTTCGACCAGGGCGGCCCTGACGCTGCCCTGGTGGCGGCACTGGATGATGCGAAGGGTCTCGGGGGTGTCATGATGCATGGCGATATCCTTGCGTGACGTGGGCGCCTTGTCCCGGTTCACGGTTGGCCCCAGAGGCATCTTACGCCCCTGGGGTGGTGTATGGTCAACATACAAAGGTATGGGTTGACGTTATGGAAAGGTGGCTTTGCTGGCGTCTAGCCTGGCGCCTGGTCCCGGAGAGGGGCCGATCCGCTTCATTGCACCAGCCACATGGCCATCTCGGGCCACACCAACAGCGCCGCGAGTACGCATAGCTGCAGGGCGATAAAGGGCAGCACCGAGACGAAGATGTCCTTGAGGCTGATCTCCGGTGGCGCCACGCCCTTCAGGTAGAAGGCCGCGGGACCGAACGG
>NZ_JAHVJM010000003.1:0-767503 GCF_019801245.1 Halomonas sp. DP1Y21-3 | reverse complement strand
TGCAGGACCCAAGAGAAAGCGAAGCGAGCCTGACGCGCATCCTGCGATGCCGTCCTGGCGACTCCGATCGAGTGGCGAGCATTTTACCGATTTCTCGTTGCCCGTCAAGTGGAGAATTTCTCGAAGACTTGAAAAAGCCTTTTCAAAACAATCACTTTTACCACCCCTCACCGCCTGTGACGTTTGCTCGTCGCCGGCAGCGGATGCGTACTTTACGGATCGGGGCCGGCCTTGGCAAGCACTTCGTGTAAAAAAATTTCACGCCGGCGTCATCACATCGTCATGAGCCAGAAGCCTCCAACACCCACCCCCTACTTCACGTCTCTACTGCCCTATTCCAGACCAGTACTCCATACCTGATCGGTGCAGCGAGCCGGCCTGTCCTTTCACTTGCCGCTACGCCCCCGGAAGCCTCACCTGTCGTTGCCAAGCCACCCTTGCTGCGTCTCTTCCTTGCTGCGCCAGCTTTCCTTGCTGCGCCAGCTTTCCTTGCTGCGCCAGCCTTGGCCCTGACCTTCGTCTGCCCCACGACTCGCGCCTTCATGTTACCCACAGCCATCTTCTCGCACCCGCCTGTGGACAGGTCGCAGACAGGCGGGTGGCAAAACGAAGGACGCCCGCCAGTGGCGAGCGTCCCGGAAGCGATGGTCACACCGGCGGATCAGCCGCGCAGCGTCACTCTGGCGTAACGCTTCTTGCCGGCCTGGATGACATAGCTCTGGCCGAGCGCCAGCATCAGATCCTTGGCCACCACTTCGCCATCGACGCGCACACGTCCATTACCCAGCATGTCCTTGGCCTGGGCGCTGTTGTTGGCAAGTCCCGAGCGATTGAGCACTGCCGCAATCGGCGCCTGATCGCTGCCTTCAAAGACCACCTCGACCTCGGGCAGGTCTTCGGGCAGCTCACCTTCCGCCAACTGGTTACCGGCGCTTCGGTGTGCATTCGCCGCCGCTTCATCACCGTGATAGCGGGCAATCAGCTCGCGCGCCAGCTCCATCTTGATGTCACGAGGGTTGTCACCGCGCTCGATCCGCGCGCGCAGATCCTCGATGGCGGCATTGTCCTTGAGCGACAAGAGTTCGAAATAGCGCCACATCAGGCTGTCGGGCATCGATACCAGCTTGTTGAACATCGCCCCCGGCGCTTCGTCGACGCCGACATAGTTGCCCAGCGACTTGGACATCTTCTGCACGCCGTCGAGGCCTTCCAGCAGCGGCATGGTAATGACGACCTGGGGCTCGAGACCGAAGTGCTTCTGCACCTCGCGGCCCATCAGAAGGTTGAACTTCTGGTCGGTTCCACCCAGCTCGATGTCAGCCTTCAAGGCGACGGAGTCATAGCCCTGCACCAGCGGGTAGAGGAACTCGTGTACCGAGATGGCCTGGCCACCCTTGTAGCGCTTTTCGAAGTCATCGCGCTCGAGCATCCGCGCCACGGTGGTCTGACCGGCGAGTTCGATCATGTCAGCGGCGCTCATTTCGGAGAACCACTCGGCGTTGAAGCGAACCTCGGTCTTGTCGGGATCGAGGATCTTGAACACCTGCTCCTTGTAGGTCTGGGCGTTGGCCTTGACCTCGGCCTCGGTCAGCGGCTTGCGGGTGACGTTCTTGCCGGTGGGGTCACCGATGCGTCCGGTGAAATCGCCGATCAGAAAGATGACCTCGTGGCCGAGATCCTGAAACTGGCGCATCTTGGTCAACAGTACGCTGTGGCCCAGGTGCAGGTCCGGCGCGGTCGGATCGAAGCCCGCCTTGATTCTCAGCTTGCGCCCGGAAGCGAGCTTTTTCTTCAGCTCATCCTCCAGCAGAATCTCGTGCGTGCCGCGCTGAATCAGCGCAAGGGCCTCGTCCACATCGCTCATGGTATTCACTCCACTTATCAATTCGGCTTTCCAGCTCGGCTTGGCTTGGTCAATCGGCCCTTGCGCGGACATCGACGCCCCCGTCAGCAGGGGCACGTCGTCACGGCGCCGGCGCCAGGTATAGACAGTGGCGGGGATGTTACCATGAACCTTTCCACCGGTTGAGATGACAAGGCCCATGCAACGCTTCATTGGACTGATGTCGGGCACCAGCATGGACGGGATCGACGCCGCCCTGGTGCGCTTTGACGCCACAGGCACGGCAGCTCTGGAGGCCAGCGTCGGCATTCCCATGCCGCAGGCTCTGCGTGAGCGGCTGTGGCAACTGGCCCACGCCGATCAGGTCAGCTTTGCTGACCTGGCCTGGGCCGAGGAGGCTTTCTGCCAGTGCCAGGCCGAGGCAGTCCAGCGATTGCTCGAGCAACAGGGACTTGAACCCGAGGACATCGCTGCCATCGGCAGCCATGGGCAGACCATCGAGCATGCCCCCTACGGCCACCAGCCAGGCTCGCCCCCCTATACATTGCAACTGGACAACCCCAGCCGGCTGGCCGAGCTGACCCGCTGTGCCGTGGTCGCCGACTTCCGCCGCCGCGACCTGGCCGCCGGCGGTCAGGCCGCACCACTGGCACCGATCTTCCACCAGCAGGTATTTCGCCACCCCGAACGCTGGCGGCTGGTGCTGAACCTTGGCGGCATCGCCAACCTGACGCTGCTGCCGCCGACCTCGGACCCGCGTGCCCCGCTGGGCTTCGACACCGGGCCTGCCAATGCCCTGCTCGACGCCTGGCACCAACGCCATCGCGGCCCCCCCTTCGATGCCAACGGCGATTGGGCTGCCGGCGGCCAGGTGGATACCGCACTGCTCGAGCGTTGGCTGGCAGAGCCCTACTTTCACCGCCCACCGCCTCGCAGCACCGGGCGCGAGCTGTTCTCTCTCGACTGGGCAGAGGCGCAGTTGAACGGTTCAGAGTCACCACAGGACGTCCAGGCCACCCTGGCGGAACTGACCGCCACCAGCGTCGCCCTGGGCATCGAGATGGCGCGGGAGCACTTTACCGCCCCTGCCTCCCTCGACCTGGTGCCCTGCGGCGGCGGTTCACGCAACCTGGACCTGCTGGCACGCCTTGCGCGCCAGCTGCCGGAGGCCACTCTACTGGACAGCGAATCCCTGGGCTGGCCGGCCGACTGGCTGGAAGCCGCCGCCTTTGCCTGGCTGGCCCATGCCCGACTGAATCTCCAACCCGGCAACCTGCCGTCGGTCACCGGCGCCAGCGCAGAGCGCGTGCTCGGCGGGCTCTACGCCCGCTAAAGGGTCACGACTGGCTCTGAACCACCGCCTCACCCCCAGCCTTCGCCCTGGGGGCTCACCCAGCCCTCGTTCTGCCCGCCGCTCCAGCCGGCACTCGGCCCGCTATCGACCAGAGATTCACGGGTCAGGCGCCGGGCATCCTCCGGCGCCACCTCGCCACAGGCCACCAGTCTCGCCAGGTCGGCGTCCAGGGTCTGCATGCCGGCCTGGCCGCCGGTCTGCATCGACGAGTAGATCTGGGCCAGCTTGTCCTCGCGGATCAGATGACGGATCGCCTGATTGATCAAGAGGATCTCTCGCGCCGCCACTCGCCCGCCCCGGCTGCTGGGCAGCAGCGCCTGGGAGACGACCGCCTGCAACGACTCCGACAGCATGGTCCGCACCGCATTCTTTTCATCACCCGGGAAGGCATCGATGATCCGATCGATGGTCTTGACCGCGGAGGCGGTATGCAGGGTGGCAAATACCAGATGCCCGGTCTCGGCCGCGGTCATGGCCAGGCGCGCCGTTTCCAGGTCGCGAATCTCTCCGACCAGAATGACATCGGGATCTTCGCGCAGGGCGCTGCGCAGGGCGACAGCAAAGCCCTCGGTGTGGCGGTGCACCTCACGCTGGGACACCAGCGCCTGCTGGCTGTGGTGGATGAACTCGATGGGATCCTCGATGGTGAGGATATGGTCGCGACGGTGGCGGTTGATATGGTCGATCATCGCCGCAAGCGTAGTGCTCTTGCCGGACCCGGTGGGCCCGGTCACCAGTACCAGGCCCCGCGGCAGGGCGACAAGACGTTCGAATATCTCGCCCATCCCCAGCTCCGAAAGCGTCGGGATACGATCGGGGATGGTACGCAGGACCGCCGCCGCCCCGCGCTGCTGGACGAAGGCATTGACGCGATAGCGCGACAGGCCCGGGATCTGGTGGGAAAAATCGGCCTCGTGGGTGCGCGAGTACTGCTCGCGCAGCTCCTCATCCATCAACGACTCGAGCAGCAATCTGACCTGACCGTCGCCCAGCGGCGGACCAGGCAGACGCTCCAGTTCACCATTGACGCGCATCACCGGTGGCAGTCCCGCCGACAGGTGCAGATCCGAGGCGCCCTGCTTTGCCGAGAGTGCCAGCAGTTCGGTAATATCCATGGGCTTACCAGGCTTGAACCCCCGACTCGGGGGCAGGGAGCCCCACGATAGGACAGACCCAGGCCGATGACCACGACGATTGCCGAATCCTTGACCCAAGCCCGGACACGCCTGAATCAGGCACTTGCAAAGGCGGGAAGAGCGCCCGACGCGGCCCTGCTGCTGGCGGTCAGCAAGACCAAGCCAGCCGACATGATCCGGGATGCCTATGCCCTGGGCCAGCGCGACTTCGGCGAGAACTATCTACAGGAAGCGCTGGATAAACAGGCCCAACTGGGCGACTGCCCTGGCATACACTGGCACTTCATCGGACCGCTGCAATCCAACAAGACACGTGACGTGGCCAGCCATTTCGACTGGGTCCATGGTGTCGATCGTGCCAAGATCGCTCAGCGCCTGAGCGATCAGCGCCCGGATGGCCTTCCCGCACTGAATATCTGTCTGCAGGTCAACGTCAGCGGCGAAGCAACCAAATCAGGCGTCAGCCTGGAGGAGCTGCCTGAGCTGGCGAGCCTGGCGGCGGCGCTGCCTCGCGTGCGTCTGCGCGGATTGATGGCCATCCCGGCCCCCAGCGAAGACCCAGAAGCGCAGCGCGAGCCCTTCCGGCTACTGGCAGAGGCCTTGTCATCGCTGCGTCGAGAGCTGCCGGACGCACCGCTGGACACCTTGTCCATGGGCATGAGTGCCGACCTGGAGGCCGCCGTCGCCGAGGGCGCCACCATCGTGCGCCTGGGCACCGCGATCTTTGGCTCGCGCCAGTGAGCCCGTCGCCACGACAGGCCTGGTGACGCTACCCTGTTTGTCCGAATATCCAATGCCCTACCCTTCAAGGAGCCCCGCATGGCCAGCAACGTGACCTTTATCGGCGCCGGCAACATGGCCAGCGCCATCTTCGGCGGCATGGTGCACAGCGGCTACCCTGCCGATGCCATCACCGCCACCGCCACCCGTGACGCCACCCTGGCGCCGCTCGCCGAGCGCCTGGGCATCCATACCACCACCGACAATCTGGCGGCGATCGAGCACGCCGACGTGGTCGTACTGTCGGTCAAGCCACAGATCATGCGCCAGGTGTGCGAGACTCTACGGGAGTCGGTGCAAAAGCGTCGGCCGCTGATCGTGTCGGTGGCAGCTGGCCTCAGCGCCGAGACCTTGGAACAATGGCTGGGTGGCGGCCTGGCGGTGGTCCGCTGCATGCCCAACACTCCGTCGCTGGTCGGTGCCGGTGCCTCCGGGCTGTATGCCAACCCGCGCGTCAGCGACGAGCAGCGCGTCCTGGTCGGCGAGCTGATGACGTCCGTCGGCATCATCGAATGGGTCGAAGACGAAGCCCTCCTGGAAGCGGTCACCGCCGTCTCGGGTAGTGCTCCGGCCTACTTCTTCCTGATGTTCGAGGCCATGGAGGAGGCCGCCGTCAAACTCGGGCTAAGCGCCGAAAGCGCTCGCCGACTGGCGATGCAGACCGCCTACGGGGCCGCCTCGATGGCGATGCAGAGCGACCGTGATCCCGGTGAACTGAAACGCAATGTGATGTCCCCGGGGGGTACCACCGAGAGGGCCATCGAATATCTGGAGCAGGCAGGACTGCGGCAGGCGCTCGACGGCGCCATGCAAGCCTGTGCCAAGCGTGCCCAGGAAATGTCTGCCGAACTCGGCAAGGGTTAATCAAAGACGGAGGAGCCCACATGGGCAGTCAACTGGGAAACGCTGGCCTGCTGCTGGTCAACACCCTGATCAACATCTTCTTGTTCATGCTGATGCTGCGCTTTCTGCTGCAGGCCTCGAAGGCGGACTACTACAACCCCTTGAGCCAGTCGGTGGTCAAGATCACCCAGCCGGTGGTGCGTCCCTTCCAGAGCGTGCTTGGCCCGGTGATGGGCCGCTTTGACCTGGCCACCCTGGCCGCGGGCTTTCTGGTCAAGGTGATCAGCATCATCATCCTGCTGCAGCTGGCCGGTGTCGGCATGCCGAGGCTCGATGGCCTGGCCATCGCCGGCGTCGCGGCCCTGGCCAGCGCGATCCTGAAGATCTACTTCTTTGCGCTGATCGTGATGATCATCCTCAGCTGGGTCGCCCCCAACGCCAGCCATCCCGGCGCGCTGCTGGTGATGCAACTGGTGGAGCCGATCATGGCGCCGGTACGCCGGGTGATTCCGCCGCTGGGGATGCTCGACCTGTCACCCATCGTGGTGTTCATCGGCATCAACCTGATCGATGGCATCGTGGTGGGTTCGCTGGTCCGGGCCGCCGGTATCTCCGGGATGCTGGTCGGGCTCTAGGCTCGACCAACGCTCGCGTACACGGCCACGACAACACCAACTTTCACTGGACACACACGACTGATGCCCGAGACGACTCGCGATTCGGTCGGACTGGTGACGCCGCAGGTGGCGCACTTCGACGACCCTCTGCCCCTGGTCTGCGGCAAGACGCTGCCGGCCTACGACCTGGTCTACGAGACCTACGGCACCCTCAATCAGGACCGCAGCAATGCGGTCCTCATCTGCCATGCCCTGTCCGGCCACCACCACGCCGCGGGTTATCATGACGAGGCCGATCGCAAGCCAGGCTGGTGGGACGCCCACATCGGTCCCGGCAAGTCCATCGACACCGATCGTTTCTTCGTCATCTCGCTGAATAACCTCGGCGGCTGCCATGGCTCCACCGGGCCTTCCAGCATCAACCCGGACACCGGCCGCCGCTGGGGGCCGGACTTCCCCATGGTCACCGTCTGCGACTGGGTCGACAGCCAGGTTCGCCTGGCCGATCGCCTGGGCATCAGCCGCTTCGCCGCCGTCGTCGGCGGCAGCCTGGGCGGCATGCAGGTGCTGCAGTGGTCACTGGCCTATCCGGAACGCATCGCCAACGCGGTGGTCATCGCCGCCACGCCCAAGCTGTCGGCGCAGAACATCGCCTTCAACGAGGTCGCGCGTCAGGCCATTCGCTCGGACACCGACTTCCACGACGGCCACTACGCCGATCACGAGACCCTGCCCCGTCGCGGACTGAAGCTGGCGCGCATGGTCGGCCACATTACCTATCTGTCCGAAGACGCCATGGGTTCGAAGTTCGGACGCGATCTGCGCAGCGAAGACCTCAACTTCGGCTTCGACGTGGAGTTCCAGGTGGAGTCCTACCTGCGCTACCAGGGCGACGCCTTTTCCACCTCCTTCGACGCCAACACCTATCTGCTGATGACCAAGGCGCTGGACTACTTCGACCCGGCCTCGTCCCACCAGGGCGACCTGGCCAAGGCCCTGGCCCCGGCTGAGTGTCCGTTCCTGGTGGTCAGCTTCAGCACCGACTGGCGCTTCCCGCCGTCACGCTCCAAGGAGCTGGTCAACGCCTTGATTCGTGCCGGCAAGTCGGTCAGCTACGCCAATATCGACTCGCCCCACGGCCATGATGCCTTCCTGATGCCGGAGCCGCGCTATCAAGCGATCTTCGCCGGCTTCATGAGACGCGTCGCCGATGACCTCAAGCTGCCGTCACGCCTGGAGGCCGACCATGCGCTCTGACCTCACCCTGATTCACGGCTGGATTCCCGAGGGCGCCCATGTGCTCGACCTGGCCTGCGGTGACGGCACCCTGCTGCACGCTCTGGCGCGCGACAAGGGCGTCACCGGTTACGGCCTCGAGATCGATCCTGACGGCATCACCGCCTGCATCGAGAAGGGCGTCAGCGTCATCGAGCAGAACCTCGACGAAGGACTCGCCAACTTCGAGGATGACGCCTGCGATCTGGTGATCATGACCCAGGCGTTGCAGGCGCTGCGCCGCCCCGACCGCATGCTCGACGAAATGCTGCGGGTGGCCCGGGAGTGCATCATCACCTTCCCCAACTTCGCCTACTGGCGCCACCGGGTCCATCTTGGGCTACGCGGCTATATGCCGGTGTCCAAGTCGCTGCCCCACGCCTGGTACGATACCCCCAACATCCACCTGTCGACGTTCAATGACTTCGAGGCGCTGTGTCGTGACAAGGGGGTGACCATCGTCGACCGCGCGGTGGGCATCAAGGACCACGAAGGTAGACGGCTGTCACGGCTGTGGCCCAACCTGTTTGGCGAGATCGCGATCTTTCGCGTGAGCCGCGACGGCTGACACCTGGCGCGGGCGCGCCACAGGCCTCGGCGCGACAGGATGGGCCGAGGGTCAAGGCAGCAATGAGTCGGACGTCAACAGGCAAGCCTGCTGCCAAGGAGCATGAGATGAACGTCAATCGAGCCAGCCACCGACGATACGCGCTCGCCTTGTCTCTGCTGGTGCTGCTGGCGCTGCAGGCATTGCCGACGGCGCCAGCCCAGGCCCAGCAGTTCGAGCGCTTCGGCGATATCGAGGCGCACTACAGCGCCATCACCACCGACTTTCTCCCCGAGGAGATGGCCCGCCGTCTGGATATCCAGCGCAGCCCGCACCAGGGTCTGGTCAGCCTCAGCGTTCGCGACGCCGATGGCCAGGCCCTCAACGTCGCCACCGAAGGCAGCGTCTCGGTGGTGGGCAAGCCCGGCGAGACACCTCTGGCCTTTCGCACCCTGCGGGAAGGCGATGGCATCTCGCGCTACGCCACTTTTGCCATCGACACCAGTGCGCCGATGCGCTTTCGGCTCTCGCTGCAGCTTGACCGCAACGCTTCCCCCGAGGCAGTCAGCTTCTTGAAACGGTTCTATCGTGACCAGTGATACCCTTTTCTCTTCGGCGCCACCCGTCACCTCGGCGGTCGGCGACGCCCTGAAAGAGTGCGCTCAGGGCGCCACCGGCGGCCTCGAGACCCTTGCCAGGCTGACGGTGCCTCACCTGACCGCCATCGCCCGCCACTTTCTCGACGCGCCAAGGGATGTCGAGGACGTGATCCACGATACCCTGGTGCTGGCATGGCACAACGTCTGGCGCTTCGACCCCGCCGCCGAGTCCCCCCATGCGTGGCTGATGCAGGTGTTCGCCTCGCGCCTGGCGAGCCAGCGCCTGGCGTTGGCCACACCGGCCGATGCCACGCCCTGGCGGCTCGATGTCGACCGCGTCGTTCTGCCGCCTCCGCTGACGGATGCCCAGCGCCCGACGCTGGACGCCTTGATGACGCTGTACCAGCAGTTGCCTCCGGCGTCGGTGGATGATGCCCTGAAGGCACGGCTGTGCTGTGCCATCAGCCTGCTGGATGCCAGCCGCGACATGCCGCTGACGCCCGGCGGCGAACCCGCCGACCCCAGCCTGTACGATCCCAGCCTGGGACCGCGCATGAGCCTGTCACGCCTGGCCCAGCGTGCCAAGGGACTGGTCAATCGCTCGCTGACACTGCCGCTTGAACACCTGGCCCTGCGCCTGTGGCTGGCCCAGGCCCCGGGCAGCCGGCCCCTCGAGGCCCGCGGCCTGCCCCGACGCGGCATCGAATCACGCTACGGCGAGGCCCTGGACGTCAGCGTCGACCCGCGTCGGCTGCTCAAGCAGATCCACTATCCGCGTTCCTTCCCGGATCGGCGCGAGCGTCACCGGATCAGTGATCGCCTGTTATGGGACGGCGACTGGGATCTGTCGACGACCCACGCCCTGTCGAGCCGTCGCATGCACTTCATCGCCGACATCTGGGCACACCGGCGCGACCCAAGCCAGAGCCGCAGCTACCACCAGCTGGCCGAACGACTGGCCAGGGGCAAGCCGGTGGCCTCGCACTCCGACGGCATGGTGCTGGATCGCCCCGAACGTATCCTGGCCTATCTGCGCCGTTACCTCCTGTACATGGAGGCCATGGCCTGTTTCGGTTTCGACAACGGCCTCGGCAAGGACCGCCTGGGCGCGGCGGTGGATCGGCACGGCGAGCTGGTCAAGATCAACAAGGGGCTGCACCGCATGGCCATGGCCCAGGTGATCGGCATACCACGGGTCGAGGTGCGCGTCCGCGGCATCCATCGTCAGTGGTGGGACCAGGTCAGCGAGGGAGCCAAGGGCGACACCGCCATGCTGCGCGTCCTCGCGGCCCTCCCCGACTGCCGCCCGTCCGCAGCAGACTGACCCCGCCCCCCACAGAAGCGCCGATTCAGGCCTCGACGAACTGCGCCATCGGCCGCACCGGCAAGGATGCATCCAGGGTCAGCGCCAGTGGCCTGCCCTGGTCGTCTCGCCGGGCGCGGATGCGGTAGGCCAGCACCTCGACGCCCTCGGCCATCACCCGTCTCAGGGTATCGCCGTACCCCGGATCCAGGTGCATCGCCGGGGCCACATCGTCGATGCCCTCGTGGGCGACCAGGAACAGCAACACCGCTCGCTTCCCCTCGGCCACCAGCTGCGCCAGGCTTTCCAGGTGCTTGCGCCCACGTTCGCTGACCGCGTCGGGAAAGTAACCGTGGCCATCGCTTTCCTTGAGGGTGACCTGCTTGACCTCGACGAAGCAGCTCGGGCGCTCGTCGTCATCCAGGCGAAAGTCCAGCCGGGCGTTGGCCACCTTGGCCTCGCGCTTGATCGCCGAATAACCCCTGAGTTCGGCCACCGTCCCCGAGCGCAAAGCCTCCTCGACGATCCGGTTGGCTCGTCCGGTATGCACCGAGGCCAACGCCGACGCAGCACCGGCCTGGGCGTCGCCAGACGGCAGTTCGATCAATTCCCAGGTCCAGGCCAGCTTGCGCGCCGGATTGTCGCTGGGGGACAGCCAAACCCGGGCGCCGGGAACATTGACCGCGCGCATCGAGCCGGTGTTGGGGCAGTGGGCGACCACTTCGCGCCCGTCGTCGAGGCGCACATCGGCCAGAAATCGCTTGTAGCGGCGCAGCAATACGCCGCCGACCAGGGTGGGGTAGTTCATGAGCCCTGCCGTGCCAGAAAACGTTCCAGACGCGCCAGGGCTTCCTGCAGACGCGGCACCTCGGTGGTGAAGGCGATGCGCACGTGGTGCTCGCCGCCCTGCAGGGCAAAGTCGGTCCCCGGGGTAATCGCCACGTTCTCCTCTTCGAGCAGGCGCAGGCAGAACGCCTGGCTGTCGTTGCTGTAGGCGGAGATGTCGAGCCAAAGATAGAAGGCACCCTGGGGCGGCAGCGACGGTGCCAGGCCGAGCCGCGACAGCCCTTCCAGCAAGGCGTCCCGGCGTGTCTGGAGCTCTCGCCGGCGCTCCTCGAACAACGCCTGACACTCCGGGCTGAAAGCGGCCAGCGCCGCGTGCTGGGCCGGCGTGGAGGCGGCCAGGAAGACGTTCTGAGCCAGCCGTGTCAGCGGCTCCACGGCGTCCTCGGGCGCCACCAGCCAGCCCAGGCGCCAGCCGGTCATGCCGAAGTACTTCGAGAAGCTGTTGACGATAAAGGCCCGGTCACTGAGTGACGCCACCGACAGCGGCGCCATGCCGTAGTTGAGCCCCTGGTAGATCTCGTCCACCAAGAGTTCACCGCCACGCTCGGCCACCACGTCCACCACCGCGCCGAGCGCCGAGCGCTCGAGCACATGGCCGGTAGGGTTGGACGGCGAGGCCAGCATCGCCAGGCGCGTATCGTCGCGCCAATGCCGCTCGATCAGCTCGGCGTTCAGCTGCCAGCCGCTGTCGGCTCCCACCGGCACCGCGTCCACCCGGGCACCGGCCAGCGCCATGAAGTGGCGGTTGCAGGGGTAGTTCGGGTCGGCCATCAGCACGCCGTCTCCGGGCCCCGCCAGCAATTGACTCGCCAGCAGCAGCGCCCCGGACGCACCGGGGGTGACGATAATCCGCTCCGGCGCCACCTCGGCATCGAAGTGCTCACGATAGTGGCCGGCAATCGCCTCGCGAAGCGCAGGAATACCGGTGGCAGGGGTATAGCGGGTGCGTCCCTCGTCCAGGGCACGGTGGCCGGCCTCGCGCACCGCAGGTGGGGTCGAGAAGTCCGGCTCGCCGACCTCCAGATGGATCACGTCCTCGCCGGCCGCCTCGCGCTGCTGAGCAAGTTCCAGCAGATGCATCACACGGAAAGGGGCGACCCCTTCGACCCTGGCGTTAAAGCTCATGGCTTCCTCTCTTGATCGCGGCCCGCAGCGAACCCGAGCCCTGCTTGATGGTCCAATGGAGGTATTGAAACATGGAACCTGGTCGCCGTCCGTCACCGTCCAGGACGCCAATCATTGATCCGGGCGATGAAGGCTACGACTTTCGGGGATAAAACTGGTAGTTATCGCGCAAAACTATTGCACTACGGCCAAATATCCGCTAAACAACCTTCCCTTTGGCGTGAGATACCTTAGCCTAGCGTGGGGTATTGATCAGCAGTCACTAAAGTAATGAGGCAATCCCATGCCAGTTGCACAGAAAAAACCGGAAGCGCCCAAGAAGTTCATCCCGTACGAGCCGGCGGCGGGTGAAGAATACATGAACGAGAAGCAGCTCGAGCACTTCCGCCAGATTCTGCTTGGCTGGAAGCAGGAGCTGATGGAAGAAGTCGACCGTACTGTTCGCCATCTGCAGGAAGAGGCCAACAACTACGCCGACCCGGCTGACCGTGCCACCCAGGAAGAGGGCTTCAGCCTGGAGCTGCGGACCCGCGATCGCGAGCGCAAGCTGCTCAAGAAGATCAACGAGACCCTCGAGATGATCGATGAGGACGACTACGGCTTCTGCGATGCCTGCGGCGTGGAGATCGGCATCCGTCGCCTGGAAGCGCGTCCCACCGCCACCCTCTGTGTCGACTGCAAGACCCTGGCCGAACTGAAGGAAAAGCAGCTCGGCGGCTGATCCCCCCCTCGCCGGACCTTCGACAACGGGCACCTCAGGGTGCCCGTTTGCGTGATCACCTGCCCCCCGGCTGCCTGTTCACGAGGGAGGCCTGTTGACGAGGGTTGCCTGTTCCCGATAGCGCTGGAGCCCCCATGCACCACGTCCATGGTCGCTTTGCCCCCACCCCCTCAGGTCCGCTTCACGCCGGCTCGCTGGTGGCCGCGGTGGCGAGCTATCTGGATGCGCGTAGCCAGCAAGGCCGCTGGAGCCTGCGCATCGAGGATGTCGATCCCCCCCGCTGCCCTCCTGGCAGCGTCGATACCATCCTGCGCCAGCTCGAGACCTTTGGCCTCGCCTGGGACGGCGAGGTGCGCTACCAGAGTCATCGCCATGACGCCTATGCACGTGCCCTTGCGCGGCTGACCGAGCAGGGCATGGCCTACCCCTGCAGCTGCTCGCGCAAGCAGTGGCGGGACTACGGCATCTATCCAGGCTGGTGCCGCGACGGCGTATGCCAGCCCGAGGCCCCGCAGGCCTGGCGCCTGCGCAGCGACCTGGGGCAGCGCCCGGTCAGCTGGCACGATCGGCTGCAGGGTCTGCAGCGCTTCGACCCTGCCGCCCTGGGTGACGTCGTGCTCAAGCGCAAGGACGGCCTCTGGGCCTACCAGCTGGCGGTGGTGGTGGATGATATCGACCAGAACATCACCGACGTGGTGCGCGGCGCCGATCTTCTCGACAACACCCCCTGGCAGCTGCAGCTGCTCGAAGCCCTCGGTGCCGAGCCGCCGCGCTACCTTCACCTGCCGCTGGTGATAGGGCAGGATGGGCAGAAGCTGTCCAAGCAGAACCTGGCCCGACCGCTGCCCGAAGATCCCCGTGACGTACGCCGGCTGCTGCATGCCACCCTGGCACTGCTGGGGCAGTCCCCCGACCCGGCGGCGAGCGAGGCGCCGGTGGCCGAGCAGCTCGAGGCCGCCTGCCGCCGCTGGCGTCCTCGCCAGATCCCCCGCGCAGACATCGCCTCGCAGGGGCTTCAAGTGGACGGCGACGACGCTGACACCAACGAGTGAGCCTGCCATGTACGTCTACCGCATCATGCTGCTGCTTGTGTTTTGCGGGTATCTGCTCTCGCCGCTGCTGATGACCGGCTGGGGCCAGCCCGGCAACGCCTGGTACCGCCCGTTCCTGATCTGGGGGGCACTGATCGCCCTGACGCTGTGGCTCGAGCAGAAGCGAGCGCTGGATGAGCGCTGAGCTCGTCTCCCTTGTACTGCTGGGGCTTGGCTACCTGTCGGCACTGTTCGCCACCGCCAGCGCGGTGGAGCGCGGCTGGATTCCGCGGCGGCTGGTCCATCACCCACTGATCGGCATCCTGGCCCTGGGCGTCTACGCCAACGCCTGGGCGGTAATCGGCAGCCTTGGCGTGGCCCACCAGCGGGGATTTGGTTATCTCGCCTACTACCTGGGTGCCGCCGGTGCCTTTGTGCTGGCACCGGTCCTGCTGCTGCCGCTGCAGCGCATGACGCGAACCCACCAGCTGTCTTCCCTGGCGGACCTGTTCGCCTTTCGTTTTCGCTCCCGCTGGGTCGGCACCTGCGTCACCCTGCTGAGCCTGGTGGCGGTCATGCCGCTGCTGGCGATGCAGGTGGAGGCCATGAGGCATGCCATCCATCGCTACACCGACGCTGCCTCTCCAGGCCTGCTGTCGCTGTTGCTGTGTGCCTTGATCGCACTGTTCGCGATACTGTTCGGCGCCCGTCATACCCACGTCCATCGACGCTACGACGGCTTGACCGCCGCCATCGGCCTGGAGTCGCTGATCAAGCTGGCCGCCTTTCTCGGGCTGGGCGCCTTTGCGCTCTACGCCATCTTCGACGGCCCCGGCGACCTGCAGCGCTGGCTGGACGGGCCAGGCCGCGTCCACCAGGCCCAGGCGAGCCAGTTTGATGCCGCCCAATGGAGAACCCTGCTGCTGCTGTTCTTCGCCGCTGCGCTGCTGATGCCCCACATGTTTCACGTGACCTTCGCCCGCCCGCTCAGTCGCCGAACCCTGCTCAGCGCGGGCTGGGGACTGCCGCTGGTGCTGCTGCTGATGGCACTGCCGGTGCCGCTGGTGCTGTGGGCCGGTCAGCGCATGGGCGTGGCCGATGATATCCAGGGGGCCGCCTACGTCATCTTCGCGCTGTCCGATAGCCCCGCCGTCACCGCCCTGGCCTTTGTCGCGGTACTGGCCGCCACCTGCGGCACCCTGATCCTGAGCGCGCTGGCGCTCGCCGGGATGGTGCTGAACCATCTGGTGCTGGTCGCCCATCCCCCGGTGGAGCACCCCGACCTCTATCGCTGGCTACGCTGGCTACGGCGCGGCCTGATCGGCGCCATCATTGTGGCCGGCTGGCTGTTCGCCCAGGCCGTCGACGCCAATACCGAGCTGACCCGACTGGGGCTGGTGGCGGTGGTTGGCATGGCTCAGTGTCTGCCGGGTCTGCTGGCCCTGCTGTACTGGCCCGGTGCCAACCGCAAGGGGGTGATGACCGGCCTCGGCCTGGGTGTGGCGATCTGGTGTGCCGGCCTGTGGCTGCCGCTGCTCAGCGATCTGCCGCCGCTGCTTGCGCCGCTGGACGCCTTGCTCGGGCTTCTCGGCGACGAGGCTGTCACCGACTCGCCCGCCTGGTATCCGGTCGCCCTGGTATCGCTTGGCGTCAATGGCCTGAGCCTGATTCTGGTGTCGCTGATCACCCCCACCTCCGCCGGAGAACGAGCGGCCGCCGAGGCCTGTTCTGTGGATGCGGTCATCCGCCCCAAACGCCTGCCGCTGAATCTGACCGACGGTGATGACGTCAGGCGGCGCCTGGCCATGGCGCTCGGCGACGAGGTCGCCGAGCGCGAAGTGACCCGGGCGCTGGCAAGCCTCCATCAATCTGCCAAGGATGCCAGGCCCTACGCGCTGCGACGTCTGCGCGACCGTATCCAGGCCAACCTGTCCGGCCTGATGGGCCCATCGGTCGCCCAGGACATCGTCGATCACTACCTGCCCTATCGGCGCGATGGGCGAGCGCCGAAGGAAGATATCCACTTCGTCGAAAGCCGCCTGGAGGCCTACCGATCTCGCCTCACTGGCCTCGCGCGGGAACTCGATGAGCTGCGACGTCACCATCGCCGCATGCTGACCCGGCTGCCGGTGGGGCTATGTGCCTTCGGCGACGACGGCGAGGTACTGATGTGGAACGACGCCCTGGCCGAGCTCAGCGAGATTTCCGGCGAGGAGATCATTGGCGCCCATCGCCAGGCCCTGCCCGCGCCCTGGGCCGAGCTGCTCGGGACCATTCTGGAAAGCGACAAGGACCACCTCTACCAGGAAGCCGTGGAGCTGCCCCGGGGGCTACGTTACGTCAGCCTGCTCAAGGCCAGCCTGGTGGACGAGCCGGCGGCAGACGCCGCTGGTGGCACGGTCATCCTGGTCGAGGACCACAGCGAGATGAAATGGCTGGAGAACGAACTCATCCACGCGGCTCGCCTCGCCTCCATCGGCCAGATGTCCGCCGGCGTGGCCCACGAGATTGGCAACCCCATCACCGGCATCTCATCGCTGGCCCAGAACCTGCGCTATGACACCACGGATCCCCACGTGCTCGAGACCGCCGAACAGATCCAGACACTGACCAAGCGCGTGTCGCGTATCGTTGGCTCACTGGTGGGCTTTGCCCACGGCGGTCGCCACGTCACCGGCAGCGATTTCGCGCCGGTATCGGCCAGGCATCTGGCCGACCAGGCGCTGCACTTGCTCAAGCTGGCCCGCAAGAGCGACGATGTTCGCTACGACAATCGCTGTCCGGCGCGGCTCGACATCACGGGAGACGAGCAGCGCCTGCTGCAGGTATTGATCAACCTGCTGAGCAATGCTCGTGACGCCAGCCCGGCCAACGGCCTGGTGGTCATCGACGCCGGCGAGGAAGGTGAGCGTCACTGGCTGTCGGTCACCGACCAGGGGCCCGGCATCGATCCCAGCGTGCGCGAAAACCTGTTCGAGCCCTTCACCACCACCAAGCCGCCAAGCCAGGGTACCGGTCTTGGTCTCGCCCTGGTGGTAAGCATCGTGGCCGAGCACCAGGGCAAGGTCGAGGTGGAGTCGCCCCTGCCGGGGCAGGCCGGTGGCACCAGAATTCAGGTATGGTTACCTTCTCCCGATGTCCATCGACCTGCCGGGGATATGCCGATCCATGAGCCGAATCCTGATCGTTGAAGACGAAGCCATCATCCGCAGCGCCCTGCGCCGCCTGCTCGAACGCCACGACCACCGCGTGTGCGAATGCGAGTCGGTGGAGCAGGCATGCGGGCAGGGCTTTGGCGAGTACGACCTGATCATCAGCGACCTGCGCCTGCCCGGTGCACCCGGCACCGACCTGATCAAGGCCGCCGCCCCCTGCCCGGTACTGATCATGACCAGCTACGCCAGCATGCGCTCGGCGGTGGATGCGCTGAAACTCGGCGCGGTGGACTACGTCGCCAAGCCGTTTGATCATGATGAACTGCTGGAAACCGTGGCTCGAGTACTGCACCGCCAGGCGAGTCAGCGCAGCACGCCGCCCGCCATCGCCGACGAGGGTGGACGGCGCCACACCATGATCGGCAACTGCCCGGCGATGCAGGCGGTCTACACCCGTATCCGCAAGACCGCCCCGGCAGACGTGACGGTACTGATTCAGGGTGAATCCGGTACCGGCAAGGAGCTGGTGGCCAAGGCCCTGCACCAGCAGAGCCGCCGTGCCGAGGCGCCGCTGGTCTGCGTCAACTGTGCAGCCATCCCCGAGACGCTGATCGAATCTGAGCTGTTCGGTCATGAGAAGGGCGCCTTTACCGGGGCCAGCGCCATGCGTACCGGACTGGTCGAGGCCGCCGACGGCGGCACCCTGTTCCTCGACGAGATCGGCGAATTGCCGCTGGACGCCCAGGCCCGATTGCTGCGGGTGCTGCAGGAAGGCGAGATACGCCGCATCGGTTCGGTGGAGACGCGCCACGTCGACGTTCGGCTGATCGCTGCCACCCACCGTGACCTGCGCGCCCTGTCACGCAGCGGAGACTTCCGTCTCGATCTCTACTACCGCTTGAACGTCATGCAGATCGACCTGCCTCCGCTGCGCGAGCGCGAGGACGACATTCTCGAGATTGCCGACGTGCTGCTGGCCAAGGCCTGCAAGCGCCACGCCCGCGACGGTCTGCACCTGTCTCGCGCCGCACGGCGGGACATCGCCGACTACCCCTGGCCAGGCAACGTCAGGGAGCTGGAAAATGCCCTGGAGCGTGGCGTGATCCTCGCTGAAGGCCAGTTGATCCATCCGGACGACCTGGGCCTGGCAACGGTGCCGGTAACGCGCCCGCCCAGTCCCCCCAAGGAGGCGGCCACGTCACTGGAGGCGCCCGCCCCCGAAAGATCCGACACGGCTACCGAGGACGACCTGTCGCTGGAAGACTACTTCCAGCACTTCGTACTCGAACATCAGGACCAGATGAGCGAGACGGAGCTGGCCAACAAGCTGGGAATTTCACGCAAGTGCCTGTGGGAACGCCGCCAGCGTCTGGGTATCCCGCGCAAGAAGGCGGCGCGGCGCCACTGACGCGAGACCACCGGCTCAACACCCTGGGGCCCTGGCCCCGCGCTTCGCCCCGGCCTCCCTTGGGCCACTCACCTTGCCCCCCCTTCGACTCACCCCTCGGCTCGCCCTTGCCTGCCGCTTCCTGCCATGCCCCCTGCTTTGGTTCATTCGACCATGGTGCAAGTGTCTGTAGCGATCAATACAGGCATTGTAGGCCCTGCACGCCAGCTACCTCTTGATGCACCGGTTGTTACCATCCCACACAGGGGAGTGCGCCAAAATGGGTAGCCCGAGGTAACACAAATGACCCGGCGGCTTGCTTCGAACCAACGACAATGAAGCAAGCGGCTGATAAAAAAGAAAAAAATCAAAGTAGGCACGACAACTGCAGTAAGTCTGGGCAAGAACAACAAATTCCGGCGATCGTGGGCAGCCAACAACAATAACCTGCACCGCCACGATCGAATCCGCCGCCCCAACAACAACAACGCTTCCAGGTGAAGCAGGCGGATTGGGCACTAGGCACCGCAGCCTTGACAACAACAATACGGACCTGCGGAGCTATCACTCGTCGAACAACAACAAGACGACGAGGCCCGGAGTACCAGGACGCGACGCGCCAACGATGACCGACCAACAAGAACAACAGGGTCGTCAGAGCGCACTCCCGGCAACAATGCCAATAATCCGGGAGGAGGCATGATCCCATGCCGTCGTGGTTGGACTATTGTTTTGAATACGAGACGGTCGCCGTCAGGAGCGCCAATAACAACAACATCATTGCTTGCCTGAAACTCCTTGGTGACTGTGGTGCGTATTCAAGGCGATGCGCCATCACGAAGAAAAATTAGCAGCACGGACGCTGCATCCTGCTTTGATGGGGAGGCCCTTGGCCTCCCCTTCTGCTGTCTGGCCTCCGAGCGTCAAGCCAGTCGTTGCCCCGCCAGACGAGACAGCCCCCAAGGGCGAAATCGCCATGGGCAACAAGACGCTTTGCGCCTCTTCGCAGCTCGAACACTGCGCCGACTGTCGCCCTTGACACCCGAGCGGCTTTGTCCACTGCGCTTTGCAAGGCCGGGAGCGTCCGCTACACTCATCACCTTTCCGTACCCCGCGAGTCCAAATCGCCGCATGATCAAAGGATTTACCCGCTTTCTACAGAGCCCAGGCGAGCACTTGAAGTCGCTGTTCGGCGCTCAGGAAGCCGCCGCAGGACCGCCGATGCCCCGCGTACTCACACGCGACGAACACCCCGTGTCCCGTCGCCAGTTCAGCGAAGCCTCCCTCAAGGTGCTCTACCGCCTGCACAACGCCGGCTACGAAGCCTATCTGGTCGGAGGCTGCCTGCGTGACTCCCTGCTCGGGATCGCTCCCAAGGATTTCGACGTGGCCACCGACGCCACGCCGGAGCAGGTCAAGCAGCTGTTTCGCAATTCACGCATCATCGGCCGCCGCTTCCGTATCGTGCACGTGCGTTTCGGCCGCGAGGTCATCGAGGTCACCACCTTCCGTGGCAAGCCCCGTGACGACCACGGCGAGCATGTCGCCTCCCAGTCCGATGACGGCCTGCTGCTGCGCGACAACGTCTGGGGCAATATCGAGGAAGACGCGCTGCGTCGCGACTTCACCGTCAACGCCCTGTACTACAGCATCGCCGACTTCAGCCTGCATGACTTCGCCGGCGGGGTCGACGACATCGAGTCGCGTACCCTGCGCCTGATCGGCGACCCGGAGACCCGCTACCGCGAGGACCCGGTGCGCATGCTCAGGGCCATCCGCTTCGCCGCCAAGCTCGACTTCGATATCGCCCCGGATACCGAGGCGCCGATCGCCGAGATGGCGCCGCTGCTGTTGCAGATTCCTCCGGCGCGGCTATTCGACGAGATCCTCAAGCTGTTCCTGTCCGGCGAGGGTCTGACCACCTTCCGTCTGCTGCGGGACTATGGCCTGTTCGCGATGCTGTTCCCCGAAGCCGACGAGTGCATGGCCGAGCTACCCTGGGCCGAGCCGCTGATCGAGCAGGCACTGGAAAGCACCGACCGTCGCATTCGCGAGGATCGCCCGGTCACGCCCGCCTTCCTGCTGGCCGCCTTCATGTGGGGGCCGGTGCAGCTGCGCCAGCGCGATCTCGAGGCCGACGGCATGCCCCCCGTTCCTGCCCTGCAGACCGCCGCCCAGCAGGTCATCAGCCGCGAGCTGCAGCACGTATCGCTGCCCAAGCGCTTCAGCATGCCGATGCGAGACATCTGGGACCTGCAGCAGCGTCTGCCGCTACGTCGTGGCAAGCGCGCCTTCCAGACCCGGGACCATCCGCGCTTCCGCGCCGCCTACGACTTCCTGCTGCTGCGCGAGGCCGCCGGCGAACTCGAACCGGGACTGGGTGACTGGTGGACCGCCTTCCAGGAAGCCGACGAGCACGAACAGCGCCGTCTGCTGGGCAAGGTAGGCGCCGACCCTGCCGGCACCGCCGCCCCGCGCAAGCGCCGCCGTCGGCGGCGCAAGCCGCGCCCGCAACAACCGCCGCAGTCGGACGAGTGAGCCAGGTGGGGCGCCATACCCAGGCCTTTATCGGCCTCGGCAGCAATCTCGACGCCCCCCGTCGTCAGGTCGAGCAGGCTCTCGAGGAGCTCGACCGGCTGCCGTTGACGCGTCGAGTCGCGGCCTCTCGGCTGTACGCCAGCCGCCCGGTCGGTCCCCAGGACCAGCCCGACTACGTCAACGCCGTGGCCGAACTCCACACCCGACTGTCGCCGCTGGCCCTGCTCGACCAACTGCAGGCGCTGGAGCAGCGTCATCGACGCGTACGCCAGCGCCACTGGGGGCCCCGCACCCTGGATCTCGACCTGTTGTGGATGGATGCCGCCGAGTGGCGCCACCCGCGCCTCACGCTGCCACACCCGGAATTGGCGAACCGCGCCTTCGTGGTACTGCCGCTGGCCGAGATCGCCAAAGACCTCAGATTGCCCGACGGTCAGACCCTGGCATCGCTGGCCGAGCGCTGGAACGGCGCCCTCACCTCGGGTGATCTATCCCCATTGAACGCCACCGAGGCCGTTCGCTGAGCACCTGGAGCCCAGGTGGCCCGAAGCCTCCAGGCACTCACTAGACGCCGATCGACCTCTACCACTTTGGTCGCTGTTACCTTGAACCCTGCACTGCCTTGGTCAACGTTACCTATCGACACAGATTCACCCATCGGTAACAATCCGCGGTGATCACTCTGGGGCGGTCATAGAACTCGCCCCACCGCCAACACGAGAACACGCCATGACTTCCGTCACCCTGAGCTCGCTGAAGGCTCGCAAGCGCGCCGGTGAACCCTTCAGCTGCCTGACCGCCTATGACGCTTCCTTTGCCGCCGCCGCCGGGCGCGCCGGCATCGACGTGCTGCTGGTCGGGGATTCCCTTGGCATGGTCCTGCAGGGGCACGACAGCACCCTGCCGGTCACCATGGACGACATCCTCTACCACACCCGCTGCGTGGCACGCGGCAAGGGCGACAGCCTGCTGATGGTCGATCTGCCATTCATGGGCAATCCCAGTCGCGAGCGCCTGCTGGACAACGCCGCCGCGCTGATGCGGGCCGGCGCCGAGCTGGTCAAGGTCGAGGGTGAGGGCTGGATGGCCGATGACATCCGTGAACTCACCCGTCGCGGGGTGCCTGTCTGCGCCCATCTGGGGCTGACCCCCCAGACCGTGCATCAGCTCGGTGGCTACAAGGTCCAGGGGCGCGAGGCCGAAGCCGCCAGCCGTATCCTCGAGGACGCCCGGGCGCTGGTCGAGGCCGGCGCCTCGGTGATCCTGCTGGAGTGCGTGCCGGCGAGTCTCGGTCGTGCCGTCAGTGAAGCTCTGGAAGTGCCGGTGATCGGTATCGGCGCCGGCCCCGACACCGACGGCCAGATCCTGGTGATGCACGACGTGCTCGGCGTGACCCACGGGCGGACCCCGCGCTTCGTCAAGAACTTCCTGGCCGAGGCCGAGGACATCGAAGGCGCCTTCCGTCGCTACCACGAAGCGGTGCTGGCGCGGGAGTTCCCGGCTGCCGAGCACTGCTTCTAGGAGGTCTGCGATGCACGTCCATTCCACCATCGCCAAGCTTCGCGAAGCACTCGCGCCTCACCGCCGCAGTGGTGCCCGCATCGGCCTGGTGCCGACCATGGGCAACCTTCACCAGGGTCACCTGGCGCTGGTGGAAGCGGCCCGCGAGCGCTGCGACCTGGTGGTCGCCTCGATCTTTGTCAATCCGCTGCAGTTCGGCCCCAGCGAAGACCTGGACAACTATCCGCGCACCCTCGAGGCGGACCTGGCCAAGCTCGAGGCCGCCGGCTGCGACATGGTGTTCACCCCGACCCCGGCGACCATGTACCCCGACGGCCTCGACGGCCAGACCCTGGTGCGGGTGCCCGAGGTCAGCGAAGGCCTGTGTGGCGGCGCCCGCCCCGGCCACTTCGACGGCGTCTCGACCGTGGTCAGCATGCTGTTCCATATCGTCCAGCCTGACCTCGCCTGCTTCGGCGAAAAGGACTACCAGCAACTGGCGGTCATTCGCCGCATGGTCCGCGACATGCACATGCCGATCGAGATCGTCGGGGTGCCCACGGTGCGCGAGGCCTCAGGACTGGCGCTATCGTCGCGCAACGGCTACCTGAGCGAGGCCGAGCACGCCACCGCCGCCGAACTGCAGGCCACCCTAGTGACGCTTGCGCGCAGCCTCGAGGCCGGCGCCGACATCGACGCCACCCTTAAAGAGGGACGCGCGCGCCTGGCCTCCCACGGCTTTGCTCCCGACTATCTGGAGCTGCGCGCCCGTGACCTCGGCGCGGTGACCGCCACCACCCGTGACGCCATCCTGCTGGTGGCCGCCCGTCTCGGCGCCACGCGACTGATCGACAACCTCACTGTGACGCTACCTCGATAGGAGCCCCCTAGATGTACACCATCATGCTCAAGGCCAAGCTGCACATGGCTCGCGTGACCCACGCCGTGCTCAACTACGAAGGCTCCTGCGCCATCGACGGTGAACTGCTCGACCTCGCCGGTATCCGCGAAAACGAACAGATCCAGATCTACAACGTCGAGAACGGCCAGCGCTTCACCACCTATGCCATCCGTGCCGAGGAAGGCTCCAAGGTGATTTCGGTCAACGGCGCCGCTGCCCACCTGGCGAGCGAAGGCCAGCGCGTGATCATCTGCAGCTACGCCCACTACAGCGACAGCGAACTCGACCAGCACAAGCCCTCCCTGGTCTACCTCCAGGAAGGCAACGAGATCAGCCACACCAGCAACGCCATCCCGGTCCAGCTGGCCTGATTCGACCGCACCATCGCACCACCCGACAGGAGCGCACCACCATGGCATCGCTGAAGGAACAACTCGGCTCGCTGGTCTACTCCACCGAACACGGCGACATCTGCCCGGACTGCCGTGAACCGAAGGACGCCTGCCGCTGCGACGAGATCCAGGACCAGGCGCGCCTGGCCAGCCTGGATGGGGTGGTGCGAATCCGCCGGGAAACCAGCGGGCGCAAGGGCAAGGGTGTCACCACCATCGACGGCGTGCCGCTTGCCGACAAGGAGTTGAAGGCCCTGGCCAAGGAGCTGAAGAAGCGCTGCGGCACCGGTGGCGCGCTGAAGGACGGCGTCATCGAGATCCAGGGCGACCATCGCCAGGTGTTGAAAGACGCCCTGGAGAAGAAAGGCTACAGGGTCAAGCTGGCCGGAGGCTGAGCTCTGGCTCGTCTGAAAAGTGGCTGGGCCGGCGCCTAGCCCAGATCCCGGACCAGCGCTTCCAGCGCCTGATCCGCCGGGGCCTCGAGCTTGACGTCGAACAGTTCATCGGCGCGGGTGCGCCCCAGATTGATGCAGGCCACCGGGCGTCCCGCCTTCACGCTTTCGCGCACGAAGCGAAAGCCGGAATAGACCATCAGCGAACTGCCGACCACCAGCAGGGCGTCGCTGTCCTCGAGCAGCCCTCGGGCGCTGGCCAGCGTCGCCGCTGGCACGTTGTCGCCGAAGAACACCACATCGGGCTTCCAGATACCGTCGCCACAGCGGCCACAGGAGGGCACCCGAAAGCTCGAGAAGTCCGCCTCCAGGTCTGCATCGCCGTCCGGCGCAGGCCGCACCGGCGACGTTTGCGCCACCCACTGCGGATTGCAGCGTGCCAGCTCATCGTGCAGAGCATGGCGCATCTGGCGCGCACCGCAGCTCATGCACACCACCAGATCCGCCCTGCCGTGCAGATCGATGACCCGCCGGGAGCCCGCGCGCTGGTGCAGTCCATCGACGTTCTGGGTGATCACCCCGGAGACCTTGCCGCGCAGCTCGAGCTCGGCGATGGCCCGGTGCGCCGCGTTGGGGCTGGCCTCGTTGAGCACGCGAAAGCCGATCATCGCCCGCGCCCAGTAGCGCTGACGCGAGGCGTGGCGAGACATGAAGTCGCGATGGTCGATCGGCGGCGAGCGCTTCCACTCGCCCTGGGCGTCGCGATAGTCGGGGATACCGCTGGCGGTGCTGATGCCGGCGCCACTGAGCACGGCGATGCGCCGGTGACGACAGACGAGGGCGTACAGCGCATCCATCGCCGACGCTGACGCTTCTCGGTTGACGCAAGTTCGTGCCTCGCTACCGCCGCCGACATTCGTCATTGCTCCTCCCCTTGTGACCGCGCACCAGCACCCGGGACAGGCCCGCCGGCCCTGCCCCCATGGCCAAGACTACCCCCGGGCGATCGATAAGACCAAGGGCGCCATGGCCCAACAGGCACGTCGTTGTCTACAATGGACGGGATTCTTCACGGGCAAGGAGTGCCGATGGCCTGGCTGGACTACCTGCTGCCGCTGTTCTTTCTGTTCCCCCTCGCGGCGGCCGCCACGGTGGTGGTGGCACTCCGAAGCTTGCACGACGCGCGAGTACGCTCGCCGTTCGACGCCCACCCGCTGCGTGAGCCTGGGCAGGCCCTGCGCGATCGGCTGGATCGCGCCTTCGCCACCCTGTTCCTCAACGCCGCCCTCGGCCCCGTGCTGGTGCTGACCCCACTGGTCTACGGCATGGGCCGGATGCTGTTCTCGCGCCACCAGAACTGGATCGAATGGGCGCTCTACGGTGTGCTGTGCACACTGCTGGCGATCGTGGTCAGCTTCCGACTGATGCGTGACTACCAGCGTATCCGTCGCCTGAAGCTGGGGCTCGCCTGCGAACTGGCCGTGGGTCAGGAGCTCGAACGCCTGATTCGCCCCGAGGCCCACCCCTACTTCGTGTTTCACGACGTGCCCGCCGACACCTTCGTGATCGACCACGTGGCGATCACCCCCCACGCCGTCTTCGTCATCGAGACCCGTGCCCGCACCCCGGCCATCAGTCCCGCCGGCGAGACCGAGGACACCGTGGTGGTCGAACACGAGCGCCTGCGCTTTCCCGGCTGGATGGAGCGACGCCCCCAGCGCAAGGCCCGCCAGGCCACCCGCTGGGTCGCTTCATGGCTATGTCGCGAACTGGGACAGCCGGTGCCGGTCAAGGGCATCCTTGCCCTGCCCGGCTGGAAGATCGAACGTGAGGTCCCCGACGACGATCTTGCCGTGGTCAGCGGCGAAGGCCTGGCCGCCCATCTGACCGACGCCTGCCCTGGTATCGCGCCGATGGATCCGACGCTGCACGACCGGGTCATCGAGGCCTTGAACCGGCGAACACTGACGCGGGAACTTGGCCACCTGGAAGGCCCGTCCATCTAGGCTCTGTCCGAGAAGTCGACGAGCGAAGGTTAGACAAGGCAAAAATCGGTGAGAAAGCGCAGTTTACGGGGTGTAAATGAGCATTTTGACCGGGCTGGCGCACCAGACGATTTTTAACGCAGTATTACCGAGCGCAGGCACTTTTCGGACGAGCCCTAGAAGCGGCGCAGCTCGATCCGGCTGGGGCAGCGCCCATGATCCACCGGAGCGAAACTCTTTCTGGCCGGGAAGTCATCGATATGCTCCGCCTCCAGGCCGATGCGCACCTCGGTGAGCAGTCGGTTGCCCGAGCCCCCACACTGCAGCGACAGGGAGCTGCCGGTACCCCGGCCGAAAGCCTCCTCGAAGGCCGCGATCAGCGCATTGCGCCTGACCGTCGAACCTCGGTTGTCGCGCATGAAGTCCCCCAGGGCCCCGGCGTTGACGATCTCGGTCAGCGCCAGGGCACCGTCGAAGAAGTCATCATCGCTGATCGACAGGCAGGCACCGTGCTTGGCGTACTCGTAACGGTCGAGGCAGCTGGCCCTGCCGGGCATGGCGTCGTCGAGCTCCTGTTCAAGCGATGAGCCGATATCGATGGCAGGCCCTGCCTGGCAGAAATCGCCCGCTGGCCTCGGGCGTTCAAGAAAGCAGCCCTGGCGGCGCCACTCGCTGACACTGACGCCCTGTGAGATCAGCCTGACGGGGCGTGACGGCCACAGCCCGTGGATCACGAAGCCATCGTCGGCCCCGACCATCAGCGACGGATCCCGGCACTCTCGTGGCGGCTGACGACGGCTGGCGCAGAACCCGGGATGCCAGGTCAGCGCCAGCACATAATGATCGAAGTGCTCTCGCTCGAGATCCTCCAGTGCCTCACGCTGCTCCTGCGGCTCGTGGGCCTGGGCGCCAGCGACCATGGTGAGGGCCAGCAGCACCGCAGCCAGCGCGCGCCATGGTTGCCGTCGACGGGCTCCCCGGCCGCCCTGCCGCCTTGCAATCGGCGACCACAGTTGGCAAGGTGCGCCGCCTCGCTTCAATCCTCTTTCGTCTTTCTCGGATGACTGTCTCATGAACCTGATCACCTTCGATCCGTTACGGAGTCTGGGGGTCCCGGGGGCGCGATACATCAAGCCTGAGCACATGAATGACCATCGCCAGGCCCTGGCCGATGCCGACGCCCTGCTGTTCCCCGAATACTGGCAGATCAATGCCCTGGCCTACGGCCTCAATCCGCGCGTCTTTCCCAGTCTACCCAGCTATCACCTGGGTCACGACAAGATCGAACAGACCCGCGCCTTCCAGGCCTGCTGCCCCGAGGCAACGCCCGATACCGCCATCCTCGGGGTCAATTCAGACGCCATCCACCAGGTGGAGGCGCGCTTCGGCTACCCGTTCGTGGTCAAGCGGGTGCGCAGCTCCATGGGCGAGGGCGTGCGCCTGATTCGCTCCCGCGAGGCGCTGATCGATCACCTGTCCAGCGAGAATCTGCTCTACGCCCAGCGCTACCTGCCCATCGAACGCGACCTGCGCATCGTGGTGGTCGGGCGCAGGGTGCTGGCCGCCTACTGGCGCGAGAGCCCGCTGGGCGACTTTCGCACCAATGTGGCACGCGGCGGCGAGATCCGCCACGACCCGGTGCCGGCCTCCGCCATCGAGCTTGCCACCACCCTGGCCCAGCGCCTGGGCATCGATCATGCCGGCTTCGACATCGCCATGGTCGACGACGCCCCGATGGTGCTGGAGTTCAACCGGCTGTTCGGCAACCAGGGCATCGACTCCCCCGAGACCAGCGTGGGAGAGGCGATCCTCGAACACCTCGAGCAGGATAGCTGGCGCCAGGCGGCCTGATCCTTGAGCCTTGCTGGTCGCCGCTTTCGGAGCTATCCCCCTTCACAAGATCGACCACAAGAAAACGGGCCACCGTCGCAATGACGGTGGCCCGAGCAGTCGGCGCTGAGCGCTGATTACAGCCGTGAAGGATGGCTCGCCGGGTCGCCCTCCTGGTGGGGCTTGTCGTCATGATCGACACCGTGGTGCTCCCCTTCCGGCAACTCCCAGGTGCCATCCTCGGTCCAGGGATCATCCTCGGGGAATTCCTCGATATAGATTTCCTTGTCGGTGTAGTCCGGCTGATAGCGCAGATCGTAGTGGGCCGCCCGGACGGTCGAGATGCACAACAACAGCGCCACCAGCAGCAAGGGCACACCCCCTACCACCGAGGCCGTCTGCAGGGTCTCGAGCCCACCGATGAACATCAGCACCGCCGGCATGAACGACAGCGCAAAGGCCCAGAACAGTCGATTCCAGCGCATCGGTTCCTCGTCGACCTCCTTCTGCACCACCGCCGCCAGGATGTAGGAGATGGAGTCGAAGGTGGTGGCGGTGAAGATCAGCGCCAGCAGGGTGAAGGCGAAGATCACCAGGTAGCTCAGCGGCAGGGTCGACAGGGTAGCGAAGATCGCCGCCGTGGGGCTCTGCTCGTTGAGGATGGTGACCAGATCCAGGGTGCCGGACAGCTGCAGGTAGAGACCGTAGTTGCCGAGGATGATGAAGAACAGGGCGCATCCCAGGGTGCCGAAGAAGATCGAGCCCGCGACCATGGAGCGGATAGTGCGGCCGCGGGAGATGCGCGCGATGAACAGGCCGACGCTGGGGGCGAACACCAGCCACCAGGCCCAGTAGAAGATGGTCCAGTCCTGAGGGAAGTGGGTGTCCTGGAAATTCTCGAAGCGGGCGAAGGGCTCGGTCCAGGTGCCCATGTGCACCAGATTGCTGAGCACCCTGCCAAGGGCATCCAGGCCGGTACTGGCCATGAACTGGGTCGGCCCGACGATGAAGACGAAGGTCAGCAGCGACACCGCCAGCCAGAAGTTGATGTCCGACAGCACCTTGATGCCCTTCTTGAGGCCGACGAAGGCGCTGTAGCCGAAGACAACGGTACACAGCATCAGCACGAAGATGCGCGTCGCCAGGGTCTTCGGAAAACCGAACAGCTCATGCAGCCCCTCGTTGATCAAGGGCGCCGCCAGTCCCAGGGTGGTGGCACCGCCGCCCAGCATGCCGAACACGAACAGCACGTCGATCAGCTTGCCCGGCCAGCGGTGGGCACGGCTCTCGCCCAGCACCGGCATCAGCGCCTCGCTGATCTTGAGCACGCTGTGATTGCGCACATAGTAGAAGTAGGCAATGGGAATCGCCGGGATCAGATAGATCGACCAGGCCACCGGTCCCCAGTGGAAGATACCGTAGGCCGCCGCCCAGCGCGCCGCATCCGGCGACTGAGGTTCCACATGGAAGGGTGGCGCCTGGTAGTAGTAGATCCACTCGATCATCGACCAGTAGAGGATCGAGGCGCCGATACCGGCGCAGAACAGCATCGCCGCCCAGGACAGGGTCGAGAACTCCGGCTGCTCCTCAGGGTCACCCAGCTTGATCTGGCCGATATCGCTGAACACGATGAAAAGCATGAAGCCGCTGGCCCCGAGCCCCAGGGCCAGATACAGCACACCAAGTTCATTGGTAATGAAGTTCTTGGCCGCGATGACCCAGGTTGCCCCCTGTTCGGGGAACACCACCAGAGGCAGAGTGACAGCAAGGAGAAGAAACAGCGAACCGAAGAAGGTGGGCTTGTCGATCGCATCAAAGCCTTGATCGGAAGAGGCGGGGGAGGATTTCCTTTTCACGGGCCATACCCTTGTTATCGTTTTCCCCAGTATACGCAGCCTTGCTGCATCAAACGTCATCCATTGACTTAGGCCGCGCAGCGACAAACGCCCTATCATCCGCCGCTGGGCTCCCTTGGCCGGAACGCCCTGGTTCAATCGCCCGGCAGCTTGCCACCCATCTCCTGGGCCAGATCAACGGCTTGAGAATCGTGCTCGAGCGGCTTGCCTACAACCGTTCAATCACCGCGTAGCTTGCCGCCCATCTCCTGGGCCAGGTCGACCGCGTAGTGATCGGTCATCCCACCGATAAAGTCGAGCATGCGTCGATAGCTGTCGTACAGGGACCAGGACGGCAGCGGGGTGTTCTCGCCGATCAGCGCCAGCACCCGCTGGTGCTTGAAGCTCGAATGGCCGGTGTGGTGCAACTCGTGGGCCGCGCCGATAAAGGCCTCGAGCAGAATGCCGAGGGTGGTGTAGGCACCGATCTCCAGCTTGGCCTTGCGGGTATTGCGGAAGATGCGCTTGCGCGCCAGCTGCTTGGCCAGCTTGACCCCCCAGTCCAGATCCGGGTGGCACAGCTCCAGCAGGTCATCCTGAAGCGTCCCGGAAAGCAGCTCCTGCTCGTGCTCGACGAACACCTGGCCCACGTCGGTGACCGCTCGCTCCATGGCCGCCCCTCGCAGCGCCGCGATACGCCGGCGTTGAGACACACCGGTACGGTTCATCTCGGCGTAGTCCGACGGCTCGCCACCGGCGATCTGGGTCAGGATCTCGGCCACCTCGTCGAAGGCCAGGATATCCATCTCCACCCCGTCCTCGAGGTCGAGCAGGGCGTAGCAGATGTCATCGGCGGCCTCCACCAGCCAGGCCAGCGGATGGCGACACCAGCGGTGCTCGCCCTGGGGAATCAGTCCCAGATGGTCGGCCACCTGTTCAAGTGCACCGAGTTCGCTCTGATAGCAGCCGAACTTGCCGGCCTTGCCACCGTGGGTCACCGTCCACGGATACTTGAGCAGGGTACCGAGGGTCGCTGCGGTCAGGCGCATGCCGCCGCGAAACTGGTTGTACTCGATCTGGGTGACGATACGAAAGCCCTGGGCGTTGCCTTCGTAGGTCAGCAGGTCCTCGCGCTCCAGCGGCGACAGTCCATCGAGCAGCCCGCTGCCGTTGACCTCGGCGCACTTGAACCAGTCGCGGATGGCGTACTCACCGGCATGGCCAAAAGGTGGGTTGCCGATGTCGTGCCCCAGACAGGCCGCCTGGATGATTACCCCCAGATCCGCCGGGGTGATCCAGTCGGGCAGGCGGTCACGCAGCAGCTCGCCCACGCTCATGCCCAGCGAACGGCCGACGCAGCCCACTTCAAGCGAGTGGGTCAGGCGGGTGTGGATATGGTCGTTGTCGGTGAGGGGATGCACCTGGGTCTTGCGTCCCAGGCGGCGAAAGGAGCCGGCGAAGACGATGCGATCGTGATCCTTGTGGAAGGGACTGCGTCCCACCTCGTCACGAGTCCCGCCACGCGGATCGTGCAGTCGGCCCGGATCGAGCAGTCGTTCCCAGTTCATGGTCTTCATCGATGGCCCCTCCTTGTGGCCCTCCATTCTGACACCCGGGACGACACCTGCAAGGCCACGACCGCGAGGTCTGCAAGACCCTCATGACAGGCCCTAGGCGCATCGATGGAAAGTCGATGGAAAATCGATGGAAAGGCCCGGTGGATACACCTCCACCGGGCCCTCTTTCTTTAGCGACGCTTTAGCGACGCTTCTCTACGCCAGCCGACGCTTGAGCATCATGGCGTAGACCGCCCCGGCCACGATCAGGGTGGCGGCGAAGGCGTAGATGCCTATGGAGATGCCGCTGTTGACCAGGATGCTCCAGTCACCACCGCTGATCGACATCGCCCGGCGCAGATTGAACTCCATCTGCCCACCCAGCAGCAGGCCGAGCACCACCGGCACGGTGGGAATCTCGAGCTTTCTGAGCACATAGCCGAGCACCCCGAAGGCCAGCATCATGTACAGATCGAAGGGACTGTTGTTGAGCGAATAGACCCCGACAAAGGCGATCAGTACCACCATCGGCATCAGCAGCCAGCTGGGGGCCTGCAGCACCCGGGCGAACAGTCCCACCAGCGGTACGTTGAGCACCAGCAGCATGATGTTGCCGATAAACAGCGCCGCCACCAGGCCCCACACCATCTCGGGCTGCTGGGCGAACAAAAGCGGCCCCGGGGTGATGTTCATCGACAGCAGCAGGGCCAGCAGAATCGCGGTGGTGCCGCTGCCGGGAATGCCCAGCGACAGCATCGGAATCAGCGCACCACCGGCGGCGGCGTTGTTGCCTGCCTCGGGCGCGGCCACGCCCCGCGGGTCGCCGTTGCCGAAGTCACCCTTGCTTCCCAGCCAGCGCTTCTCGAGCATGTAGGACAGGAAGCTGCCGAGCGAGGCGCCGGCGCCGGGCAGCACCCCGGAGACGAAGCCGATCAGCGAGCCACGACCGATGGTGCCCTTGCAGGAAAGCGACGCCTTCATCCCCGGCCAGGCCGAGCCCAGCTTGATATGCGGCTTGTCGGCGTCATGGCGCTGTTCGAGAAACACCAGGCATTCGGAGATGGCGAACAGTCCCACCAGGGCCACGATAAAGTCGATGCCGTCGTAGAGTTCGAAGGTACCGAAGGTGTAGCGCGCGACGCTGGACACCGGGTCGATGCCCACGGTCCCCAGCAGCAGGCCCAGACAGGCGGCGATGAAACTCTTGGTAAAGCTGCCGCTGGTCACCCCGCCGATGGTGGCAAAGGCCAGCAGGAACAGCGCGAAGTACTCGGCCGGACCGAACTTGATCGCCAGGTCCACCAACAGCGGCGCGAACAGCGTAAGTCCGATGGTGGCGATGGTGGCGCCGACGAAGGAAGCCACCGCCGACAGCCCCAGGGCCTCGCCGCCGCGCCCCTTGAGCGCCATCGGGTAGCCGTCCAGAGTGGTCATCATCGCCGGCTCGTCGCCGGGGATATTGAGCACGATGGAACTGATCCGCCCACCGTACATGCAGCCATAGTAGACGCTGACCAGCAGGATCAGCGCGGCGGTAGGATCCAGGCCGAAGTTGAAGGCCAGCGGGATCATCAGCGCCACCCCGTTGACCGGGCCGAGCCCTGGCAGCGCCCCGATCAGGGTTCCCACGGCGCAGCCGATCAGCGCCAGCAGCAGAAATTCCGGCTGGGTCGCCACGGCGAAGCCCTGAGCAAGAAAGGCTAGCGTTTCCATGATCAGTGTCCCCCTCCCCACCAGGGCACATCCGGCAAGGGCATGCCGAGGGCAAACTCGAACAGAGCGTAAAGCCCGAGCGCCAGTCCTGTGCCGGCGATCAGCGCCTGGCCCCAGGCCGCGCCGAACAGCCGCGTCAGTACGATGGCGCAGGCCAGGGTGGCGGGAACAAACCCCAGCGGCTCGAGCAGGCCAGCGTAGGCCGCCAGCAGCAGCAGCACCGCCAGCTGTCGGGCCAGGCCGGCACGATCCGGCCAGCGCTCGTTGAAGCCCGGGCGCAGGATCAGGTAGGCCGACAGCGCCGCCAGCGGCAGGCTGACCAGCCGGGGGAAAGCCCCCGGCCCCACCGGCTGCATGAAGCCGGTGACGAAGCTATGAGAATGCCACCAGGCCCCCAGCGCCAGCACCAGCAGCACCGCGCCGGCCAGGCGATCGCCGACCTGGGCCGGCCGGCGATGCTGGTGAGCGTCGAGGTCGCTCATCTGACTCATTGAATAACCCCGATCTCGCGCGAGATAGCCTCGACGCGCTGGATGGATTCCTCGACAAAGCTCGAGAAGTCGTCACCACCACGCCACAGCGGCACCAGGCCATTCTGGGCAGCCACGTCCTTCCACTCGTCGCTGGCGTAAAGGGTCTCGAGGTCTTCGACCATGCTGGCGTAGTCCTCGTCGGAGACCTCGCCGCCGGTGTAGAAGCCGCGCCAGTTGTAGCCGGTGACGTCATAGCCCTGGCTGACCGCGGTGGGCAGCTCGTCGAAGGGCTCGGGCAGGGGGTCGTCCGACATCACCGCCAGTACCCGCACGTCACCAGACTCGATGAAGCCGGCGACCTCGCCCAGGTCGGTAGAGACCACGTCCACGTGGTTGCCCATCATCTGGGTTACCGCGGGGCCGCCGCCGTCGAACTGCACCCAGCGCAGGGCGCCGACCTGGTCGCCGGGCAGGCCCGCGGCCTTGGCCAGCATCAATGCCCGAATGTGATCCCAGCCACCGGCACCGCTGGAGCCGGCCATGGCCACCGAGGTCGGATCGGCGACGATGGCCTCCAGCAGTTGCTCGAGGGACTCGTACTCGCTCTCGTCGTCGACCAGGATGACGCCGACGTCGGTACCGAGCATGCCCAGCCAGCGCATGGTCTCGGCACCCCCGGGATAGCGACCCTGGGCAATCTGGGTCATGCCCACGGTGCTGGTGGCGACGATCAGGTTGCTGTCATCGGCACGCTTGGAGGCCACGTTGGAGAAGGCCACCGCGCCGACACCGCCGGGCATGTTGGTGACCTGCACCGAGCCGTCGGTCAGTTCCAGGTCGGTGAGCAGCTTGCCGACGCTGCGGCAGGTGAAGTCCCAGCCGCCACCGGGGTCGGCCGGGGCGATGCACTCGTCGATGGGCAGGGCGCTGGCCGAGGTCGAGACACCGAGGCCGAGCGCGAGCAGCGGCAGGCCGAGGCGAGTGGTCAGAGTCGAGGGCATGGAAGGCTCCTTGTTTTTCGTTGTTGGCGTTTTCGTTGTGGGTGTTGCGGTCCTGCGGTCCTGCATCGTTGTCACCAGCCGGCACCGGCCATCTGGCGGATTGCCTGGCGGTTGTCGAGTCGCCATCTTGCGCGGCCACCCGCCTGGCGTTGTCCGGCGGGGACCGCCACCCAGCCTAGACGATCCCGCGCTGGCGCAGCGCCCGACACTCGTCGGCACCGAAGCCGAGTTCGGCCAGTACCTCGTCGGTATGCTCGCCAAGCTGTGGCGCCGGTCGCTGGATCATCGCCGGGGCCTCGCGCATCTTCACCGGAAAGCCGGTGGTAGCGATCTGTCCGGCCTCGCCCTGATCCAGGGTCAGGCGCATGCGCTGGTCGATGATCTGGGGGTCATCGAAGGTCTCGCGCAGATCCTGCACTCGGCCACAGGGCACGCCGGCGGTGTTCAGGTGTTCGATCCAGTCGTCCACACTGCGCCGGCGCGTCACCTCGTTGAGGATCTCGCGCAGCGCCTCGCGGTGCGCCATGCGCTGGGCGTTGTCGGCGAAGCGCGGCTGCTCAAGCAGATCGACACGACCCAGCGCCTCCAGCAGACGACGCACCATGGTCTCGCTGCTGGGGGCGATGGCGACCTCGCCATCGCTGGCCTCGAACAGGCCGTAGGGGTAGAGCATGGGATGGTCATTGCCGGTACGCCGGGGGACCTCGCCGGTGGCGAAGTACTCCGCCGCCAGATAGCCCAGCATCGCCACCAGGCCGTTGGTCAGGGCGGTCTCGAGAATCTCGCCCTGGCCGGTACGCTCGCGACGCACCAGTGCCGCGCTGACCCCGAAGGCCAGGTTGAGGCTCGCCACCATGTCGCTGATCGGTGGCGCGGCGCGCATCGGCTCGCCCCCCTCGACCCCGTTGACGCCCATGAAGCCGCTCATGGCCTGGGCGACAAAATCGTAGGCGGGTCGGTCGCGGTAGGGCCCGGTGGATCCGAAGCCGTTGATCCGCCCCACCACCAGGCGCGGGAAGCGCTGCCTCAGGGTGTCGTCGTCGAGTCCCATCTTGGCCAGCACCCCGGGGCGGAAGTTCTCCACCAGCACGTCGGCGTCCTCGAGCAGACGGTTCAGGATCTGACGCCCTTCGGGCTCGCGCAGATTGAGGGTGATCGAGCGCTTGTTGCGGTTGAACTGGGCAAAGTAGGCGCTGAAGCCGTTGACCATATTGCCCTGGCGGCGGACTACGTCGCCCTCCCCCGGGGTCTCGATCTTGATCACCTCGGCGCCGTGATCCCCCAGCATCTGGCTGGCGAAGGGGCCGGAGATCACCCGGGTCAGATCGATCACTCGTATGCCGGCCAGGCTGCCCGGGGCAAGGCCGGTGGCGTCCTGGGTCGATGGCCGCGGGTCGTCGCTGTCATCCCTGCCGGGGCTAGCATCCATAGGTTTGCGTATCCGTCGGTATGTCTGTGGTGGTGGTGTCGTTTTGCCTTGCCAGGTTCAGGGATCTGACTCAGCCCTTCGCGGTGGGCACCGCATCGGGTCGATGCAGCCTGAGCCGAGTGCCGGCTCGGGCCAGCTGAGAGCCCGGCGCACGTTCCAGTCGCCGCGCGGCAAGCCCCGCCACCTCGATCAAGGACTCCAGCGATATGCCGGTGTCATATCCCAGCTCCTCGAGCAGGTAGATCAGCTCCTCGGTGGCCAGATTGCCGCTGGCGCCTGGGGCGAAGGGACAGCCGCCAAGACCACCGACCGCACTTTCGTAGCGCGTGACGCCAAGCGACAGCCCCTGCATGACGTTGGCCAACGCCAGGCCCCGGGTATTGTGAAAGTGCAGGATCGGCCGCGCCGCTGGGGCCTGTTCGGCGATCTCACCCACCACCCGCGAGACCACGGCGGGCGTGGCCATGCCGGTGGTATCGCCAAGGGTGAGGTCATCGATACCCAGTTCGCCGAGGCGACGCGCCAGCTCACCGATGCGCCCGGCCGGCAGGTCACCCTCGAAGGGACAGCCGAAGGCCGTGGCGATGGCGCCCTGTACCTCGATACCGCTGCCGGACAGGCGCTCGACGATATCGGCGAAACCGGCCAGGGAGGCGTCGATCGAGCGATTGACGTTGCGCGCGTTGTGGGTCTCGGAGGCGGACACGAACAGCACCACCCGATCGATGCCCACCTCCAGCGCGCGCTCGGCACCGCGCAGATTGGGCACCAGGGCGCTGAAGCGGGCATCCGCCAGCCCCTTGGCGGCGGCCACCAGTTCCGCGGCGTCGGCCAGCGCCGGTACCGCCCGGGGACTGACGAAAGACGTCAGCTCGAAGCGCCTGAGTCCGGCCCGGTGAAGCCCGTGCAGCAATTCGAGCTTGTGCTCGGTGGACAGCACCCGCGCCTCGTTCTGCAGGCCATCACGAAGCCCCACTTCGGTCAGTTCGATTCTGGCAGGTGCTCGCTGGGGCGGCGATGACGTCATGGCGAAGAAGTCCCTAAAAGTCGATATTTCACCAATATAGAGGCTATTGGCTCATGTTGGACATACGCCTTTTCGCTGAGACGTCCGTACGCTGACGGTGCCAGACCGCAGAGGTATTCCCCTTGACCGGTGATTTCCATAAAATTCACCGCCCAAATCGTGATCCACAGCAATTTTTGTTGCGGACTCGCACATTATCGTGTTCTTCACACGTTTTTCTGTTCGCATGCCGCCTCCGTCCCGGGGCGCTTGATGTAGAGGCGTCGACGTTCGCCTTCCCACCCTGAAAAGGCCTGGTTTCATGCAATCCACTTCCTCCGACGGCTCGGCCGCCGACAAGGGCTTCTTTGGTCACCCCCGCGCCCTGGGGCCACTGTTCTTCACCGAGATGTGGGAGCGCTTTTCGTTCTACGGCATTCGCCCCATGCTGGTGCTGTTCATCGCCGCCTCACTGTTCGACGGCGGGCTCGGCTTCGACCCCAAGACCGCCGCTGCCATCGTCGGCATCTACGGTGGTGCCATCTACCTGGCCGCGCTGCCCGGCGGCTGGCTCGCCGACAACTGGCTCGGCCAGCGCCGGGCGGTGTGGTACGGCTCCATCCTGATCGCCTTCGGTCATCTGTCCATCGCGCTGTCGGCCCTGCTCGGTGCCGTCGCCTTCTTTGTCGGGCTGATCTTCATCGTGCTCGGCACCGGGCTATTCAAGACCTGCATCTCGGTGATGGTCGGCAGCCTGTATGACGAAAGCGACGTGCGCCGCGACGGCGGCTTCGCCATCTTCTACATGGGCATCAACATCGGCAGCCTGTTCGCGCCGTTGTTCACCGGGCTGCTGATGGACTCGCTGGGCTGGCACTGGGGCTTCGCCATGGGCGGCCTTGGCATGCTGATCGCACTGCTGCTGTTTCGCCTGTGGGCGGTGCCCGCCATGCAGCGCGCCGACGCCGAGCGCGGCCGCGCCTCCACCTGGGATGCCCCGGCCCAGCGCCGTCGTCATGTCGGCCCCGTCGTATCGCTGTGCCTGGCGCTGATCGCCGCCCTGGTGGCGCTGGTCGCCACCGGCGTGGTGACCATCGACGCGCGCGCGGTGGCCGAGGCCATGACCAGCGTGCTGATCGTCGCCTCGCTGGGCTTCTTTGCCTACCTGATGCTGTTCTCTGGACTCAGCGGTGACGAGCGTATTCGCGTCACCATCTGCTTTGTGCTGATCGTCGCCGCCGCCTTCTTCTGGGCCGCCTTCGAGCAGCAGCCCACCTCCTATAACCTGTTCGCGGCCAACTACACCGACCGCAACGTGATGGGCTGGGAGGTCCCCACCCTGTGGTTCCAGTCGTTGAACCCGGTATTCATCGTGCTGCTGGGTCCGCTGTTCGGCTGGCTGTGGCCGGCGCTCGGTCGTCGCCGACTGGAACCGGGCAGCCCGATGAAGTTCGTCCTCGGCCTGCTGCTCGCAGCCTGCGGCTTTGGCCTGATGGTGCTGGCGGCGCAACAGGTACTGACAGGCACAGGGCTGGTGTCACCCTGGTGGATCGTCGGCAGCATGCTGCTGTTGACCCTGGGCGAGCTGTGCCTGTCGCCGGTGGGGCTGTCCACCATGTCGGGGCTGTCGCCGCGTCGCACCCAGGGCCAGTTGATGGGCCTGTGGTTCACCGGCGCCGCCCTCGGCAACCTGGTGGCTGGCTTGATCGGCGGTCACGTCAACGCCGAGGAGCTTCAGCAGTTGCCGGAACTGTTCGGGCGGTCGGCCATCGCTCTGGTGATCTTCGCCGGGGTGCTGCTGTTGCTCGTGCCGGTGTTCAAGCGCATGCTGAAGCATCACCGTCTTATCGATCCGGCGGCCGCCCACCGCGCGGACGCCGAAGCCATTGTCAGAACAGGAGTCTGAGCATGACCTCAGCCAGTGCCGATACCGCTCGCCAACGCTTGAGCGATCTGCGCGAGGCGATGCGCCGCCACGCCATCGATGCCTGGTGGTTACCGTCCAGCGATCCGCACAACAGCGAATACCTGCCCGAGCACTGGGCCGGTCGCGAGTGGCTGTCCGGCTTCGACGGCTCGGTGGGTACCCTGGTGGTGACCCAGGACGAGGCCGGCCTGTGGGTCGACAGCCGCTACTTCGTGCAGGCCGAGGCACAACTCGCCGGCACCGGCATCAGCATGATGAAGCTGACCCAGGGCCAGGCCAGCGCACCGATGCAGTGGCTGGCCGAGCGTCTCGAGGCCGGCGACACCCTGGGCTACGACGCCCAGGTGGTGTCCCTGGCCCACGGCCGCCAGTTCGAGGACATCCTGGGTGAACGGGGCGTCGTCCTGCGCGGCGACAGCGACCTGCTCGACGAGATCTGGCGCGATCGCCCGAGCCTGCCGAGCGGGGCCATCGAACCCCACGCCGGCCGCTATCTGGACGAGACCCGGCGCCAGCGTCTGGACCGGGTACGCACGGCCATGGCCGAGCACCACGCCGACTGGCATCTGGTGTCGACGCTGGACGACATCGCCTGGCTGACCACCCTGCGCGGTGCCGACGTGGGCTTCAATCCGGTGTTCCTGTCCCACCTGCTGATCGGTCGCGCCACCGCCACCCTGTTCGTGGCACCGGGCAAGCTCGCTCCCGAACTGGTCGATGCGCTCAAGGCCGATGGCGTCGAGGTGGCCGACTACGCCGACTGGGCGGCGCGGCTGTCCGCCCTGCCGCGGGACGAACGGGTACTGATCGATCCGGCCCGGCTGACGCTGGGGACCCGCCAGGCCCTGCCGGACGAGATGACCGTGGTCGAAGCCTTCCAGCCCAGCACCCTGGCCAAGGGCATCAAGACAGCCCACGAGCTCGGCTTCGTGCGTCAGGCCATGGAAGCCGACGGCGCGGCCCTGTGTCGCTTCTTCGCCTGGCTGGAGGCCGCCTTCGCCGCCGGCGAACGGATCACCGAGCTGGACGTCGAAGCCCGCCTGTACGAGGAACGCGCCAAGGACGAGGACTTCGTCTGCGAGAGCTTCAATACCATCGCCGCCTTCAACGCCAACGGTGCCCTGCCCCACTACCGCGCGACCCAGGAGGCCCATTCGGTGATCGAGGGCGACGGCCTGTTGCTGATCGACTCCGGCGGCCAGTACCGCGGTGGCACCACCGATATCACCCGCATGGTCCCGGTCGGCACCGTCAGTGAGGCTCAGCGCGAAGACTGCACCCTGGTGCTCAAGGGCATGATCGCACTGTCGCGGGCGCGCTTCCCCGAGGGCATCGCCGCCTCGCGGCTGGACGCTCTGGCGCGGGCGCCGCTGTGGGCCACCGGCCGCGACTACGGTCACGGTACCGGCCACGGCGTGGGCTACTTCCTCAACGTCCACGAAGGCCCCCAGGTGATCAGCTCGGGCGCTTCCGTCGCCGAACATACCGCCATGCGCGAAGGCATGATCACCTCCAACGAGCCTGGGGTGTACCGTCCCGGCCAGTGGGGGGTGCGCATCGAGAACCTGGTGGCCAACCGCGCCGCGGCCCCCAGCGACTTCGGCGACTTCCTCGAGTTCGAGACCCTGACCCTGTGTCCCATCGACACCCGCTGCCTGAACCTGTTCACCCTGGATCAGGCCGAGATCGACTGGCTCAACGCCTACCACGACGAGGTCCGCCGCCGGCTGGCGCCGAGGCTCGACGGCCAGGCGCTGGCCTGGCTCGAAGCCCGCACCGAGCCGCTGACGCTTGCCTGATAGCGGGCCTGCTGGTCGGCCGCAGATGCAAAGGGGCCCCGCCATGGCGGGGCCCCTTTGCGTAGGCTGCCAGCGCCGTTACATGAACGGGTTCTTGACCACCGGGATGAACATCAAGCGGAAGTTCCAGTCCGCATCCCACTCATCACCGCGGATCACGCTGTGCTGGATCTCGGCGGCCAGGCGCACCGGGGTGCTGCCCATGCGGACCACGTTGGAATAGCCCAGGCCGATCGGGAAGTTGACCTTCTCGCCGCTGTCGGCCTCCCAGTTGATGCGCACGTTGGGTGTCATGCCCACCAGTTCGGTGCCGCTGAGCCGGTAGTTGAGGAAGTACTGCAGATCGGTCTGGCTGGTGTGCTCGCGGTCATCTTCTCCGGCGTAGGACCACCAGTGCTGAGCCAGCAGGCCCATGTTCCAGCCACCGGGATTGGGCGCCAGGCGCGCGATCAGGGCCGCCGGCCCCGCCTGGAACTTGCCCTGGCCCAGCACATCATGCTCGGCGGTGGGGAAGATCTGGGTCAGACCCAGCCCCCAGATAACGCCATCCTTGCGCGCAGGCCCCATCAAGGTCACCAGGGCGGTGTCGCCCAGACCCTCGGTACGCCCGCGATGGGGAGCATTGCGGCTCCACTCGTCGGGATCGATCTCCAGCGGGCTGCCGCCCCGGGCCAGGGTACCGAAGCTCTCGTCCATCGGGCTCGAGTTGTACTGGAACACCGGGCGCACCACCAGGTTCCAGTTGTCGTCTGCCATCTCGAAGGGGAAGGACATGACCGGCTGGAACTTGAAGGAATTGGACCAGCGACCGTCGAAGTCGTCGCCGTCCAGGTGGGTATAGTCGTTCTGCATCCACAGCATCCAGGCCGAACCCACCGGATTGGTGGTTTCCTTGGCGATGGCAGCAAGATCCTCGCTGCTGGCAGCAGGCTCGCTGTTGGCCGGTACGGTGCGTGGCGAGGACCGCTCCTGGGCAAGCGAGAGGCTCGAGATGAAAACCAGCGACATGGCCACCAGGCCAAGCCGACGAGAGCGTGAAAGGTTCATGGGGGTAGGCCTCAGAATCGTGACGCTACCCCCGACGCCGAGAGTAGCGGTGCAACGTCGCCACCACTCTAGGCCACCGATAACAGGCTGATGATATGCCCCTTGGGGTAGGCCGGTCCGGGCAGGCTGGTTAAACCGGTGCCCCCCGGACTCGCCGCCCCGGCCCGCTCAGACCTCCTGGTCTTCCGCCAGCGACGGCAGCAGCACCTTCAGCTTGCGGGTCAAGGTATTGCGCCCCCAGCCCAGCAGCTCGGCAGCCTCACCCTTGCGCCCGGCGGTGTGCTTGAGCGCGGTCTCGATAAGGATGCGCTCGAAGTCCGGCACCGCCTCTTCGAGCAGGTGGGTGTGGCCCGAGGCCAGGGCGCTGTCGGCCCAGGCGCGGAAGGCTTCACGCCAGTCTCCGCCTGCGGCGCTGTCATCGCCGCCGCGCAGCTCCGGCGGCAGGTCCTCGACCAGGATCTCGCGCCCGGAGGCCATCACCGTCAGCCAGCGACAGGTGTTCTCGAGCTGACGCACGTTGCCGGGCCAGTCCACCCGGGTCAGGAACTCCTCGGCTTCGCGGGTCAGCACCTTGACGTCGGTGGACAGCTCCTTGGCCGCCTCGACCAGGAAGTGCCGCGCCAGCCGGGGAATATCCTCGCGCCGCTGGGACAGCCTTGGCAGGTGCACGCGGATGACGTTGAGGCGGTGGAACAGGTCCTCACGAAAGCGGCCATCGGCGACCAGCGTCTCGAGGTCCTGGTGGGTCGCGGCGATGATGCGCACGTCCACCTTGACCGGCGTATGACCACCGACCCGATAGAACTCGCCGTCGGCCAGCACCCGCAACAGCCGGGTCTGGGTCTCCGACGGCATGTCACCGATCTCGTCGAGGAACAGGGTGCCGCCGTTGGCCTGCTCGAAGCGCCCCTGACGACTGGCGCTGGCGCCGGTGAAGGCGCCCTTCTCGTGGCCGAACAGCTCCGACTCGATCAGATCCCGGGGGATCGCCGCCATGTTGAGGGCAATAAAGGGATTGGCGGCGCGGGGACTGTGCTGATGAAGCGCACGCGCCACGCGCTCCTTGCCGGTCCCGGACTCGCCGTTGATCAACACCGTGATATGCGAGTGCGCCAGGCGCCCGATGGCCCGGAACACCTCCTGCATCGCCGGCGCCTCACCGATGATCTCGGCGTCGAGTCCTTCAGGCACGCTGACCGGCCGCTGGCGCTCGCGCACGTGGGCCACCGCGCGTCGCACCAGGGCCAGCGCCTCGTCCACGTCGAACGGCTTGGGCAGGTACTCGAAGGCCCCGCCCTGATAGGAAGCCACCGCACTGTCCAGGTCGGAATGGGCGGTCATCACGATGACCGGCAGGTCCGGGTGCACCTGGCGCACCTTGGCCATCAGATCGAGCCCGTCGATACCTGGCATGCGGATATCGGTGACCAGTACGTCGGGCGGCTCGGCCAGCAGTCGATCGAGGATACCGTCGGCCCGCTCGACCGCCTCGACCTCAAGGTCCGGCTGCGCCAGGGCGCGCTCGAGCACCCAGCGTATGGCCCGGTCGTCGTCGACGATCATTACACGAGCGGTATCAGTCATGACTCATCTCCAGGGGAATCAACAGACGGAATTCGGTACGTCCAGGCTCGGACTCGCATTCGATCAGCCCTTCGTGCTGGTGCAGCACCGACTGGGCGATCGACAGCCCCAGGCCGCTGCCCTCGGCACGACCGGACACCATCGGATAGAACAGGGTCTCGCGCAGCGTCTCGGGGACGCCCGGGCCGTTGTCGATCACGCTGACGTCGCAGACCAGACGATGGCGCTGGGCGCCCAGGGTGAACTGGCGGCGCGCGCGGGTCCTCAGGGTCATCACCGGGTTCGGTGTCTCGGACTCGACCAGCGCCTGGACGGCGTTGCGGGCCACATTGAGCACCGCCTGGATCAACTGGGCTTCATCGCCGGTCAACTCCGGCAGGCTGGGATCATAGTCGCGCTCGATGCTCACCCGCGGCTGCTCGACCAATAGCAGCGCGCGTACCCGCTCCAGCACCCGGTGGATGTTCAGCGGCTCTCGCCGACTCACCCGGTTGGGCCCGAGCATGGAATCGACCAGATCGCGGAGCCGATCCACCTCTTCGATGATGATCCGGGTGTACTCCTTGAGCGCCGGCGTCTGCTCCAGGTCACGCTCGAGCAATTGCGCCGCGCCACGAATCCCCCCCAGGGGATTCTTGACCTCGTGGGCCAGCCCCCGCGCCAGCACCTTCATGGTTTCCTGGCGCGACTGCAGCGCTTCCTCGCGGGAAATTCGCAACAGCCGATCCCGTGGTTCCATCTCCAGCAGCAGCTCGTCAGGCGACAGCGGCGTCACGGTGTAGTCCACCGTCAAGGGGTCTCCACCGGCGAGGACCAGCCGCGCCTCCCGTTGGGTATAGGGATGCTGTCCATCCCGGGCCCGTATCAGCACCTCGGCGATATCATCCTCGCCGCTGAGCCAGTCGCTCAGCGCCACGCCGGCAACCCGACTGGCGCTGACCGCCAGCAAGGTCTCCGCCGCCGGGTTCATCCAGGTCGGTCGCAGCTCGCCGTCGAGCAGCATGACCGCAGTTGTGAGGTGTTCGATGATGCCAGGCGTCATGGGTCCATCCTGATGGGGCAAAGCGCCCACTCGATAGAGGCCGCCACGGCGCCAAGCCGGCATTCCATGGTGGCGGTCCAGGTCTCGGCCTCGAGCAGGCGTCAGACAACAACATTCAAAGCAAGAAGCGGGCCAGCCTTGGTGCCAGTGGCACACTCCCGCCGCGCAGGCGCCAGGACGGTGCTTTTGTCGAGGAGGCGGGTCACCGTCGGCGCACCTACGCACCATTTTAGTGCACCAACCTGGTGCAGGGCAGTCTCGCCTGGATCACTGTCCGCACAAGGCCCGCAGATCGCGGGTCAAGGCGGCGCAGGACGAAGGGGGTTGGCGGGAAGCAGGCGGCTGGCGCGCTGTACGTGAATGACGATATCGGCACTGCGTTGACGCACCTCTCCCGACGGGGCCAGCACCACCAGGCCCAGGCGATGCTCGCCACGCTCCAGATTGGTGAGCCACAGTGGGCCGATGCCGGTGACGCTGGTGGCGAGCACACCGTCGACCTCCAGGCCGAGGCGATCCCCCGTCGCCGGAGGCGGGCTGATCGCGGCCAGCACCTTCAATCTTCCCCCGGCCCCCGTGGGCAACACGCTGCCATCCGCCGGAGAGTCGATGGCCAGGACATCGTGGGGCTGGAAGATATCGGCGTCGCTATCCGGGCCTGGTACTGAAGGCGCCGTCGGCCTGGAGGGCGCCGCCACATCCAGCGCAGGGGCGCTGGACAACGACGGCGGTGCCAGCTCGCGGGCGCCGGCCGAGGGGGTATCGCTGTAGCGCACGACGCCGTCGGGACCGACACTGCGATAGATGGTGCTCGCCGGCACGGTTTCTGCCACCGGCAACGCCAGCCCGGATGCTGCCAGCAAGGCAATGGCCATCAGTGATGGTCGACTCGGCGACGAGGGAGCGCTCTCGCCCCTCTCCCGGCCTGCCCTGCGCGTCCACCGCTGCATCATCGTGATTGCCCTCGCCGACCTTCCCCTGACGAGGATGACGGCAGCCACGACCCGCGCCAAGGGGATCCCTTGCCCAGGCGCAAGGCCCGCGCAAAAAAAATCGGCCCCGCGATCATCGCGGGGCCGACGGAACGCACGAGGCGCTATGCCGATCAGCAGCTGTAGTACATGTCGAACTCGATCGGGTGGGTCGCCATGCGCAGACGCTCGACATCCTCGTTCTTGAGCTCGATGTAAGCGTCGATCATGTCGTCGGTGAAGACGCCACCTTCGGTCAGGAAGCTGCGGTCCTCGTCGAGGGCTGCCAGCGCCTGGTCGAGGCTCTCGGCCACGGTCGGGATGGCCTTGCCTTCTTCCGGCGGCAGGTCATAGAGGTTCTTGTCCATGGCGTCGCCGGGGTGGATCTTGTTCTTGATGCCGTCGATACCGGCCATCAGCATCGCCGCGAAGCACAGGTAGGGGTTGGCGGTCGGGTCGGGGAAACGCGCCTCGACACGCTTGCCCTTCGGGCTTGCGGTGTACGGGATACGGATGGAAGCAGAACGGTTACGGGCGCTGTAGGCCAGCATTACCGGCGCTTCGAAGCCCGGCACCAGACGCTTGTAGGAGTTGGTAGAAGCGTTGGTGAAGGCGTTCAGGGCGCGGGCGTGCTTGATGATACCGCCGATGTAGAACAGTGCCATTTCAGACAGACCGGCGTACTCGTCACCGGCAAACTGGTTCTGGCCGTCCTTCCAGAATGACTGGTGGACGTGCATGCCGCTGCCGTTGTCGCCGACCAGCGGCTTGGGCATGAAGGTGGCGGTCTTGCCGTAGGCGTGAGCCACATTGTGGATCACGTACTTCATTTCCTGAACTTCGTCGGCCTTCTTGACCAGGGTGTTGAAGGCAACACCGATCTCGTTCTGGCCGGCGTTGGACACCTCGTGGTGGTGCACCTCGACCTTCTGGCCGATGGCCTCGAGGGTGTTGCACATGGCACCGCGCATGTCATGGAAGCTGTCCACCGGCGGAACCGGGAAGTAGCCGCCCTTGACCCGCGGACGGTGACCGAGGTTGCCACCTTCGACGGCGCGGTCGGTGGACCAGGCACCCTCTTCGGAGCTGATCTTGTACATGGCGCCTTCGATATCGGCCTTCCAGTGCACCTCGTCGAAGATGAAGAACTCGGGCTCGGGGCCGAAGAAGGCGGTGTCGCCCAGGCCAGAGGACTGCAGGTAGGCCTCGGCGCGCTTGGCGATGGAGCGCGGGTCACGCTCGTAGCCCTGCATGGTGGCCGGCTCGATGATGTCGCAACGCAGGATCAGGGTCGCGTCTTCGGTGAAGGGGTCGAGGAAGCCGGTGCCGTCCTCCGGACGCAGGATCATGTCGGACTCGTTGATGCCCTTCCAGCCGTTGATGGAGGAACCATCGAACATCTGGCCATTCTCGAAGAACTCTTCGTCGACCTCGGCGGCCGGAATGGTGACGTGCTGCTCTTTACCGCGGGTATCGGTGAAGCGCAGGTCAACCCACTTCACATCATGTTCGTTGATCAGGGCGAGGGTCTTGTCTGACATGTGGTCCTCCAGAGTGGAACTTGTCTCGTGACTCGAGCGTTGCGCAACGGCGCCAATCCCATGTCACCGGTTTGAAACGGGGGATGATCCAGGGAACAAAAGGGGTACCGGGATCCTTTGTAGCACGCTCCCGGGACACTGCCCATGGCAACGTGCGCGACACGATGACACTGCCAACCACAATGCAGATTGCGTGCCAGCATTGCACCAGCATCGACCAAAAAAATCTCAACCCATTGTTTCAAATCTTTTTTATCCAAACAGACCCTTTGCGCCAGCTTAGGGCACAAAGGCCCACCGTCTACAGGAGTCGCCGCCTAATGCACCGCAATAGTGCAACAAAGGCTGCGATGCACCACTTTGGACCTTTGTGACAGGATCTATAAACTCTGCCGGGCCGATCGTGAGGTGTCAGTGGGCGCTGGAACCTTTCGCAACGCAAAGATACACTTTATTACGTTCGACTCCGACCGCCTCTCCTGCCGGCCGGCGTCACCCTCCTCGGAGTGTCGTCGTGAAAATCAGCTTGATCATAGATGTCCGACTTACCGGCAAGGAACTGCCTCGCCGGCTCGCGGAAGCACGCCAGCAGGTCGCCCTCTTCCAGGGAAGAGGCGAGATCCTCGTCATCGACGATGGCGATATGGCGCCACCACTACTGGGCGAACCGGGCGAACACGCCGTCGTCGGCTATCGCCAGGTGCGCAGCCGGCCCGCGCCCATGGGGCGGCGCCTCAACCTGGCCGCCTCCCACAGCAATGGACGCATGCTCGGCTTCTGCCTCGGCCCTCTGGACACCCACTGGGTCGAGCGAATGATGGCAGCCGCCTGCGATGATTCGCGCCCGGTGGTGCGTCCTGCTCGCCCCTGTCCACTATCGCTGCTCAGCCTGCTGCGACGTACACCGACCCGGGCCCTGGGCGTCGAACGTACCTGGTTCGATCGACTGGGAGGCTTCGACCCGTCGCTGGACTTGAGCGCGGTGGAGGACCTCGCCACTCGCCTCAAGGCCTGTCGCGCCAAGATGGTCGTGCAGCGCGCCTGAGCGTCAGATCGTCCTTTCTGTCGATTTCGCCTACTTTTTTCGCCTCGCAGGTGCTTGATAGTTCAGCATCTTGAGGATCGATGCCGAGATTGGCGCCAACAAGGCTGGTCGTTGTCATCGCCCAGGCCCTATAATGCTGCCCCACTTTTTCCAGCAGGATCCCGTCGTGATCGAGAATCTTCGCAACATCGCCATCATCGCTCACGTCGACCACGGCAAAACCACCCTGGTCGACAAGCTGTTGAGTCAGTCTGGCACTCTGGACCGCAAGGCCGAGGGTCAGGAGCGCATCATGGACTCCAATGACCAGGAGAAGGAACGCGGTATCACCATCCTGGCGAAGAACACGGCGATCCGCTGGAATTCCCCCGAGGGACAGGACTACCACATCAACATCGTCGACACCCCTGGACACGCCGACTTCGGCGGCGAGGTCGAGCGCGTGATGTCGATGGTGGACTCGGTACTGCTGCTGGTCGACGCCGTCGACGGCCCCATGCCGCAGACCCGCTTCGTCACCCAGAAGGCCTTCGATCAGGGCCTCAAGCCGATCGTGGTGGTCAACAAGATCGATCGCCCCGGCGCACGCCCGGACTGGGTCATCGACCAGATCTTCGATCTGTTCGACAACCTCGGCGCCAGCGACGAGCAGCTCGACTTTCCGATCATCTACTGCTCCGCCCTCAACGGCATCGCCGGTCCCGAGCCTGACCAGCTGTCCGACGACATGACGCCGATGTTCCAGTCCATCGTCGACATCGTCGAGCCGCCCAAGGTGGAACTCGACGGCCCGCTGCAGATGCAGATCTCGGCACTCGACTACTCCAGCTACGTCGGCGTCATTGGCCTTGGCCGCATCACCCGCGGCGCCATCTCGCCCAACCAGCAGGTGGTGGTCATCAACAAGGAAGGCCAGACCCGCAAGGGCAAGGTCGGCCAGGTCATGACCCACCTGGGTCTCGAGCGGGTACAGACCGAGCAGGCCACCGCCGGGGACATCGTCTGCATCACCGGCATCGACGACCTGGCGATCTCCGACACCATCTGTGATCCGGCCGCCGTCGAGGCACTGCCGGCACTGACCGTCGACGAGCCCACCGTGTCCATGACCTTCCAGGTCAACGACTCTCCGTTTGCCGGCAAGGACGGCAAGTTCGTCACCAGCCGCAACATTCGCGATCGTCTCGACCAGGAGCTGATCCACAACGTGGCGCTGCGTGTCGAGCAGGGCGAGTCCCCGGAGAAGTTCATCGTCTCCGGCCGCGGCGAGCTGCACCTGTCGGTGCTGATCGAGAGCATGCGTCGTGAAGGCTTCGAGCTGGCCGTGGGTCGTCCCGAGGTCATCATCCGCGAGATCGACGGTGAGAAGCAGGAGCCCTACGAAGAAGTCATCATCGACTGCGAAGAGCAGCACCAGGGCGCCATCATGGAAGAGCTCGGCTACCGCAAGGGCGAGCTCAAGAACATGAACCCGGACGGCAAGGGCCGGGTCCGCCTGGACTTCATCATCCCGGCGCGCGGCCTGATCGGCTTCCGTGGTCAGTTCCTGACCCTGACCTCCGGTACCGGCATCCTGACCAGCCGCTTCGACCACTACGGCCCGCTCAAGCCCGACGCTTCCATCGAGCGTCGCAACGGCGTGCTGGTGTCGATGGTTCCGGGCAAGGCCCTGGCCTACGCCCTGTACGCCCTGCAGGAGCGCGGCAAGCTGATCATCGACCACGGCACCGAGGTCTACGAAGGCATGCTGGTCGGCATCAACAACCGCGCCAACGACATGGTGGTCAACCCCACCAAGGGCAAGAAGCTCGACAACATGCGCGCCTCCGGCAACGACGAGAACATCGTGCTGACCCCGCCGGTGCGCTTCACTCTGGAACAGGCCATCGAGTTCCTCGATGACGACGAGCTGGTCGAGATCACCCCGAACCATATCCGTCTGCGCAAGAAGTTCCTGACCGAGAACGAGCGCAAGCGCGCCACCAAGAAGTAAGCGCTGCGTTTTCTCGCTTCATCGATGCCCGCCTCCTGGCGGGCATCGTTGTTTTCGGCCTCTCTAGCGATGCCCGGCTCTTCATGACGGGCATCGTCGTTTTGCGGAATAGACAATATCGATGCCCGGCTGTTCATGGCGGGCATCATCGTTTTGCGGCAATGCTCATATAGACAATATCGATGCCCGGCGCCCGATGGCGGCCAGTGTCGTCTGCAAGTGGAGAAATCAGTATTTGGGGTGAGGACGGCACCCTGGCCGGACTGAACTATCCTTTGGTGACCACCCAGCAAGGAGGCTCACCATGGCCGCCCGACGCTTCATCGCCTTACTGTCCCTGCTGCCAGCATTTGCCCTGGCCTCGCCATCCACCGATGACACCCTGCTCGCCAATGCCGAGCAGGAGCGCTCGGCCTTTCTCGAGACCCTGGAGTCGCTGGTCAATCTCGACTCCGGTACCGGCGATGTCGACGACCTCGCTCGCGTCGAGGCGCTATTGCAGGAACGTCTCGTCGAACTCGGCTTCGAGGTCGAACAGCACCCGGCCGAGGCCTTCGGCGGCAACACGCTGGTGGCTCGACACCAGGGCAGCGGCGACGCCGATCTCATGCTGATGATCCACTACGACACCGTCTTTTCCTCAGGCACTGTGGCAAAGCGCCCCTTTTCCAGCGACGCCTCCAGGGCCTATGGCCCCGGCGTCGGCGATGCCAAGGGCGGCATCGCGGTCATCCTGCATAGCCTGGGCCTGCTCGCTGACCTCGGGCTCTCGCCCTGGGGAACTTTGACCGTGGTGTTCAACCCCGACGAGGAAAAAGGCTCCTTTGGATCCCGTGAGCTGATCGCCGAACTGGCCAGCGAACAGGACGCGGTCCTGTCCTTCGAGCCCACCCTGGGCAAGCCCGGCGAGTCAGCGGTCACCACCGTGACCAAGGGCATCAACTACGCCTTTCTCGAGGTCGAGGGACGTGCGTCCCACGCCGGCGGCGCCCCCGAGGAAGGCCGCAATGCGGTGATGGAGCTGGCCCACCAGTTGCTCCAGCTCGATGACCTTGGCGACAGCGACAAGGGCACCACCCTCAACTGGACCATTGTCGAGGGTGGCACCAAGCGCAATATCATCCCGGACTCGGCCAGGGCCGAAGGGGACATGCGCTACTTCGATCATACCGAGTACGAGCGCGTCATGGCCGAAGCCCAGTCGATTATTGCCGAGCAGCGAGTCACGGACACCGAGGTAGCGTTTCGGCTCGAGCGCGGGCGCCCGCCGCTGCCGCCGAATCCGGCCACCGAGCAACTGGCGGCCCTCGCCCAGTCTATCTACCGCCAGGAACTCGACCAGACGCTCGCCCTGGCCGAGATCGGTGGGGGCACCGATGCGGGCTACGCCTACGACCCCGAAACCGGCCAACCCGCGGTGCTGGAGTCCCTCGGTCTGGTCGGGGGGCGCTACCACAGCGACGAGGAATTCATCGAGCTCGACAGCATTGTGCCGCGACTGTATCTCACCACCCGTCTGATCCAGGAACTTTCCGGGCCGAGCGCTGCCACAATTGATGCAGACTGATAACCGTTAGGGGTGAAGACGGCGACCGCCCTAGTTGCGGTCTATGCTAATGGGGCACCGTCATCCTTCGCGAACAAGGAGATACGCGAATGCACAAGCACGTCGAATGGGATGATCCCGGCGCTGACAGCGTTCAGCGCTACTTCGCCGACAAGCCCGACGAATACCCCACCGCCCACGTCGGCAGTATCATCGCCGGCCGCTACCATGGCTATTCGGTCAGGGTCAGGGTGGAAGCCAGGGTCGACGACGACACCGCCAGCATCGGCGACGTGGTCGCCCTGATCTCCGTGCGCACAGGCGAGCGCACCAAGAATATCGGCGACCTGTCGATCGGCGATACCGTGCGTCTTGGCGACGATCACCGCGCCCTGGCTCCCCATACCAGCAGCTGACGACGAGTTCCAGAACCCGCCAGTGACGGAAACCCGTCCCGCCAACGCCTGCTAAACGCATCGCCCCTAGTCAGGCGCCATGGTTGTATCGCAAAGTTGACATGTCAGACCGGGCCTCGGCCCGGTCAGCCATTACCGCGTCGCGACGCCGACATGTCGACGGAAGCCCCATGAGCAGCGATAACATCTGGACCCACAAAGGCACCTTCCTGCTGGCCGCCGTCGGCTCGGCGGTGGGCCTGGGTAACCTCTGGCGCTTTCCCTACCTGGCCGGCGAGCACGGTGGTGGCGCCTTTCTGCTGGTCTACGTGCTGTGCGTCTTTGCCGTCGGCATCCCGATTTTGATCGCCGAGATCATGCTTGGGCGCAACAGCCGGCGCTGCCCGATCATGGGCATGCGCTTTCTCACCCGTTGTCATCGCACCTCCCGCGCCTGGGAGACCATCGGCTGGCTCGGTGGCCTGTCCGCGCTGCTGATCCTGAGCTTCTACTCGGTGATCAGCGGCTGGGCGCTGCACTATCTTGGCGAGATGCTGACCGGGTCACTGCGCGACGCCGACGCCGCCATGCTGGCCGACAACTTTGCCAACCTGATCGCCTCGCCGCTGAAGCTGACGCTCTACCACACGCTGTTTCTCGCCATCTGCGCCTACATCGTCGCCCGGGGTGTCCATCGTGGGCTGGAGAGCGCCCTGCGCATCCTGATGCCGACCCTGCTGGTCATTCTGCTGGTGGTGCTGTTCTACGCCGCGACCAGCGGCGACATGGCGGCAGCCAGTCGCTTCATGCTGTCCTTCTCGCTGTCCGAGTTGAGCCTGGAAGGCTGGCTCGAGGCGATGGGGCAGTCGTTCTTCACGCTGAGTCTGGGGATGGGCGCGATCATGGCCTATGGCGCCTACATGCCCAGCGAGACCTCGCTGACCCTGACCGCCTTCGCCATCGCCCTGATCGACACACTGGTGGCGGTAATCGCGGGGCTGGCGATCTTCGCCCTGGTGTTCGGTGCGGGACTTGCCGCCGACGAAGGGCCGGGACTGATGTTCGTGTCACTGCCGCTGGCATTCTCGGTGATGCCTTCCGGCTCGCTGGTCGGCGCCATCTTCTTCGTACTGGTACTGGGGGCCGCGATCAGCTCGGCGATCTCGCTGATCGAGCCGGTCGCGGCCTATCTGGTCGAGCGCTTCGACCTCAGTCGCGTACTGGCGGTAGCCCTGGTGTCGGTGCTGGCCTGGGGGCTGGGGCTCGCCACGGTGGCGAGTTTCAACGTCTGGGCCGAGGCCAGCCCCGTGCATGACGTGTTCGGTCGCAGCGCCTTCGCCGTGCTGGAACTGGTGACCCACATCACGCTGCCCCTGTGCGGCCTGCTGGTGGCGCTGTTCGCCGGCTGGTCGCTGACCCAGTCCGAATCGATGAAGGAAATGCACACCCGCTCCAGCTGGCTCAGGCTGTGGCGGTTTCTGGTGCGCTTCATCGCGCCGACCGGGGTCGCCTTCGTCTTTCTGCGTGCCCTGCCCTATGTCCAGGGCTACTGGCTGCCGACCATCGGTGCCTGCGTACTGGTAGGCGCCTTCGCCGCCTACCGGCTGATGGCCGAGCAGCACGCCGCCAGCGGCTGAGGGACGTCGGGAAGCCCGACAATCAAGACCGCAACGACACCAACGCAACAACGCAACAACGCAACAACGCAACAACGCAACAACGACAATAGACAACACGGCGGGACCCAAGATGTCAGCCATCATCGATGTACGACACGTCAACAAGGCCTTCGGCGGCCTTCACGTCATCAACGACTGTTCGATTCAGGTCGAGGAAGGCTCCGTCACCGGTCTGATCGGCCCCAACGGTGCGGGCAAGTCGACCCTGTTCAACATCATCGCAGGCGCCCTGCCGCTGGATTCCGGGCAGATCCTGCTGGACGGCGAGGACACCACCAATCGTCCGGCCAACGAGCTGTTTCACAAGGGCCTGTTGCGCACCTTCCAGATCGCCCACGAGTTCTCCCAGCTCACCGCCCTGGAAAACCTGATGATGGTGCCCCCGAACCAGCCCGGCGAGTCCCTGGCCAAGGCCTGGTTCGCGCCGAAGGCGGTGCGGGCACAGGAGGCCGAGGTCAAGCGCCGGGCCCAGGAGGTGATCGAGTTCATCGGCCTCAATCATGTGCGCAACGAGCTGGCAGGCAACCTCTCCGGTGGCCAGAAGAAGCTTCTGGAGCTCGGCCGCACCATGATGACCGACGCTCGGGTGGTGCTGCTCGACGAGATCGCCGCCGGGGTCAACCGCACCCTGCTGGGGGACCTGATCGGCAATATCGAACGGATGAACCGCGAGTTCGGCTACACCTTCCTGGTCATCGAGCACGACATGGACATGATCGCCAGACTGTGCGATCCGGTGATCGTGCTGGCCCAGGGCTCGGTGATGGTCGAGGGCTCCATCGAGGAGATCCAGAACAACCCCGAGGTCATCGAAGCCTATTTCGGCGCCGGCGCGGCCTGACAGCGGCCCGGCAACAGACTCCGCGCCACCCGGGGCACCCTCCCGTTGCAGGCGCGGCGATAACAACAACCAGGGCGCGACAGGCGCTCTTATGCAGAGAACAGGACTATGCCTCTACTCGATGCACGCGAGGTGCACGGCGGCTATGGCGGCATGAACATCCTCAACGGGGTGGACATGGCCATCGAGGCCGACCAGATCGGCGTCATCGTCGGCCCCAACGGCGCCGGCAAGTCGACCATGCTCAAGGCCATCTTCGGCCAGTTGAACGTGACCCAGGGCGATATCCTGCTGCGCGGTGAACCGATCCAGAACCTGCCCACCAACCGCCTGGTAGAACTGGGCATGGGCTTCGTGCCCCAGGAGCACAACGTCTTTCCCAGCCTGACGGTCAAGGAAAACCTCGAGATGGGGGCCTTCCTCAAGCCGGGAAACATGAAACGCATGCTGTCCAAGGTCTACGAATTCTTCCCGCCCCTTCACGAAAAGCGTCATCAGCCTGCCGGCGAGCTGTCCGGTGGCCAGCGCCAGATGGTGGCCATGGGCCGGGCGCTGATGGCCGAACCCGAACTACTGCTGCTCGACGAGCCGACTGCAGGGCTGTCGCCCAAGTACATGTACGAGATCTTCGACCGGGTCAAGGAGGTCAACGCCGCCGGCGTCGGCATCCTGATGGTGGAGCAGAACGCCAAGCAGGCCCTGGCCATCGCCGACAAGGGCTTCGTGCTGGCCGCCGGCCAGAACCGCTTCACCGACACGGGGCAGGCGCTGCTTGCCGATCCTGACGTGGCCAAGAGCTTCCTCGGCGGCTGACGCCGAGTCCTAGCGCGGAGATATCGCCTTGAACGAATTCGTGTTCTTCATCAACAACGTGCTGATCGCCGGCAGCGTCACCGGGTCGATCTACGCCATCGGCGCGGTGGGCGTGACGCTGGTCTTCAGCATCATGCGCTTTGCCCACTTCGCCCACGCCGACATGATGACCTTCGGCGCCTTCATGGTGCTGCTGCTGGCGACGCTGTTCCCCCATGCCGGCGACGTCATCGGTGTGCCCACCGCCATCGTCATGCTGCCGCTGGCCATGGTGCTGACGGCGGCGCTGGCGGTGGGCATCGACAAGGCCTTCTACAAGCCGCTGCGCGCCCACGGCGTCAAACCGATCGTGATGGTCATCGGCTCCCTCGGCGTGACCCTGATGCTGCAGGGCCTGATCCGGCTGTTCTCGGGCACAGGCGGCCAGAGCCTGTACGTCGATGACCGCAAGGAGATCTTTCGCCTGGCGCTGCCCTTCGAGGGCGCCCGGGTGCCGGTGGTGATCACCGAGCCGCAGATCTATCTGTTCGTGCTGACCCTGGTGGCGGTGATCGGGCTGCAGCTGTTTCTGTCGCGTACCCGGCTCGGCAAGGCCATGCGCGCCATGTCCGACAACCCGGACCTGGCCCGGGCGTCGGGCATCAACACCAACACCATCGTCGCCGTGACCTGGGTGATCGTCGGTGGCCTGGCCGCCATCGCCGGCACCCTGCTGTCGATGGACGTGACGTTCAAGCCGGACTTGAGCTTCCACCTGCTGCTGCCGATCTTCGCCGCCGCCATCGTCGGCGGTGTCGGCCACCCCTTCGGCGCCATCGCCGGCGGCTTCGTGGTGGGCTTCGCCGAGACCCTGGCGGTGTTCAACTGGCGGGTGCTGCTGCGGCCCTTCAGCGACAGCCTGCCCGAGTGGCTCGAGCTGCCCAGTAACCTGGCCTTCGTCGGCACCGAGTACAAGATCGTGGTGCCCTTCTTCATCCTCGTCGCCATCCTGGTGTGGCGCCCCACCGGCATCTTCAAGGGCAAGGTGATCTGATGACGACCAACAACTTTCATCGCCGCGACGACGCCAACACCGCGCCCCAGAGCCGCTTTCCGGTGCGCGAACTCAGCCTCTTGGTGGTCCTCGCCGTCGCCGTCGGCGCGGTCTACATGGCCATGGGTTCGGCCTATTCGACACGCATGCTGGTGGAAGCCAGCTGCTACGCCATCCTGGCCCTGGGCCTGACCATCCAGTGGGGCTACGCCGGCCAGTTCAACGCAGGCGTCATGGGCTTCGTCGCCCTCGGCGGCTTCTGCGCCATGACCTTCAGCGTGCCGGTCAATCCGGCCTTCTGGGATAGCCCGCTGCCCGGTGAGCTGGCCAAGGTGCTGGGGTATCTGGCCGTCGGCATCGCGCTGGTATTCGCGCTGTCGCGCATGACTCGTCTGGGCGTGCCGTCCTGGCTGCGCACCCTGATCACCGTGGTGATCGGCCTCGTCGTCTACATGGTGGTGATCAGCGAGCTGCGTGAGGTCACCGACGCCATCGAAAGCCAGATGGGCTTCATCGGCGGGTTCGGCCTGCCGGTGTGGGTCGGCTGGGTGGTCGGCGGAGCGCTGGCCGGCGGTATCGGCTACTTTATCGGCCACGTCTGCCTGGGGCTTCGCAGCGACTATCTGGCCATCGCCACCCTGGGCATCGCCGAGATCATCAAGGCCTTTCTCAAGAACTCTGACTGGCTGACCCGTGGCACCGCTACCGTGTCGCCGCTGCCGTGGCCGGTACCCGATCCCGGCGAGGTCGGCTTCACCCTGGCGCGGGCGCTCTATCTGTCGGTGACGGCGGTGATGATCCTGGGCATCTTCTTTTTGCTCAACCGAGCCTACAACGCCCCCTGGGGCCGCATGATCCGGGCGATTCGCGACAACGAGGTGTCATCTGCCGCCATGGGCAAGGACATCAATCGCCGCCGGCTCGAGATCTTCGTGCTGGGCTGCGTGCTGATGGGCCTCGGCGGCGCGGCACTCGGCAGCTTCAACAGCATCTTCGACCCCAACGGCTACCTGCCGCTCAACCACACCTTCCTGGTGCTGGTGATGGTCATCCTGGGTGGGCCGGGCAACAATCTCGGTACCCTGTTCGGCGCGGTGGCGGTGTACATCATCTGGATCATGTCAGAGCCGCTGGCGCTCTACGTGATGGAGTTGATCGCCCACTTCGGCCAGGCCAGCTTCGGCTGGGAGCTACCCAGCAACCTGGAAAGCCGAGCCCTGCAGGCCAGGGTATTCGTCATCGGGCTGTTGATCACGGTGGTGCTGCGCGTCGCCCCCAAAGGGCTGCTGCCGGAGAAGGTCAAGCACCATGACTGAGGCGTGTCCGTCGACACCGCTACTGCGGACAGTGCCTGACGCCGGTCGTCGTCACTGATGGTCTCATCCTGGCGGCCCAGGGTCGCCAGGGCCCGCCTCTCACGCCTCTTGCCCCATCACTGGCCATCTCGCACGACATCGCCAGCTCGACGCCAATGACAGGCCCCTACCAACGATAAAGCCCCCAGCCAGATGGCCGGGGGCTTTCCTTGAGCGCCTCTGTTGCGAGCATTGGCGCGGTCATTGGGCGGAGGCGACCGCCCGGATGCGTTGTCGTCCGTCGACGACTCGCCTTACTTTACGTCATGGCGGCTATTCAACAAAGCCCTTGCCGGTAAAAGTGCCGTTTTCCACGGCCATTTCCTGTACCACACCAGGCACATCGCCGTTGTCGTCGAAGTCCTGGGTACCGGAGGCGCCTTCATAGTTGATCTCGGTCCCCGCTGCGATCAGCTCCACCGCCTTCTCCCACTCACCGGGCAGGATGACCTCACCGGGGGGAGAGGACACGCTGCGCAGCGCCTCAGACACACCCTCGCGCTCGGCACTGCCGTTCTGCTGGATGGCCAGCCCCAGCAGGAAGGCCGCATCGTAGGCCTGGGCGGCGAATACGGCGGTGGGGTCGATGTCGGCGTTGTTGGCAAGTTCAGTGAAGATCTCGGTGCCGGGAAGGTCCGGGCTGCCCGGACGGGTGGCGATCATGCCGTCGAGCACGTCGGCGCCGATGGCCTCGACCAGGCTGTCGCCGACCATGCCATCGGCCCCCACGTACTGGGTGAACATGCCGCTCTCGTAGGCCTGGCGCACCACCGTCTGGCCGGAGGTATCGGCGTAGGCGAGTACCACCAGGGTCTGGGCGCCGGTGGCCGACAGGGTGCCGAGTTCGCTGCGGTAGTCGGCGCGGTTGTCCTCGTGGGCGAGGTTTTCCAGCACGCTGCCGCCGCCGTCCTCGAAGGCCGAGCTGAAGGCGTCGGACAGGCCGCGTCCGTAGTCGTTGTTGACGTAGGTGACGGCGACTTCCTCGATGCCCTTGTCGATCAGCAACTTGGCCAGCATCTCGCCCTGGAAGGCATCGGAGGGCACGGTGCGGAACACCAGGTCATTGTCGTCGAGGTCGGTGACCGCCGGCGCCGTGGAGGCCGGAGACACCATGGTCACGCCACCCGGAATCGCCGCGTTGTTGGCCGCGGCGATGGTGGCACCGGTACACAGCGCGCCAACGATGGCGGTGACCTGCTCGGTGTTGACCATGCGGTCAGCCGCGTTGGACGCCGCCGAAGCGTCGCCGCAGGTGGTGTCGCCGGTCGGCATCACCACGTCCTGGCCATCGAGGATGCCACCCTGGTTGTTGATATGGTCAACCGCCAGCTGGGCGCCGTCGTAGATCGGCGGCGTCAGGCTCTCGATCCCCCCGGTGAAGCCGCCGAGAAATCCGATCTTGACCTCTGCGTGGGCCATGGAGCCGACCGCCAGGGTGGTTGCAGCCACGGCGGTCGCCAGTACGCGCTTTTTCATGATTGTTGGTCTCGCTCTGGTTGTCCTGAGATGAAGCCGAGACGAGCGCGGTCAGCCGCGGCTCGCCCACTCGATCTTCATACCCCCAATCTGGAAGGCCGCCGGGGAAAACTCAAGTCCCCGCCGCCAACGCTAGGCCGGCTGGATGCAACAAGACGGGGTTCAGGACTGGCGTCTGTGGCCAGGCTTCTATACTCAGCACAGGCCCTGCCATCTGGCGGGGCCAACGCCCCTCACTCGCCAAGGAGCACACCATGTCTCGTTGCGCCCTGCTCGCCCCTGCCCTGATCGGTCTCGGCTCTGTTCTCGCCAGCGCCGGCGCCATGGCCGGACAAAACGTTGACTACCAGGTGGACGGTGAAGCCTTCCAGGGCTATTTCGCCCCCGCCACGTCCTCTTCCAAGGGCAGCGTGCTGATCATCCACGACTGGGATGGCCTCACCGACTATGAAAGAAAGCGTGCCGACATGCTCGCCGAGGCGGGCTACGACGCCTTCGCCGTGGACCTCTACGGCGCCGGCAACCGCCCCGAGGAGATCGACGCGCGCAAGGCCGAGATGGCGGTGCTCTACGATGACCGTGAACGCATGCGCCGGCTGACCCTAGCGGGGCTGACCCAGGCCCGTGAACAGGGCGCCGGCGAAGACACCGTGGTGATGGGCTACTGCTTCGGTGGCGCCGTGGTGCTGGAGATGGCCCGCGCCAACGCCGACGAAGGTGTGCGTGGTTTCGCTACCTTCCACGGCGGCCTCGGCACACCGGAAGGCCAGGGCTACTCCGCCGATACGCCACCGATCCTGGTCGCCCACGGTGGTGCCGACGCCTCCATCGGCATGGACCAGGTGGCGGCGCTGTCCGAGGAGCTGGAGGCGGCTGGCGCCCCCTACGAGATCCAGGTCTACTCCGGTGCTCCCCACGCCTTCACGGTATTCGGCAGCGATCGCTACCAGGCTCGGGCCGACCAGGCCTCCTGGGCGGCCTTCCACCAGCTGCTGCGGCGCGCCCTGGAACAGCAGGATCAGGGCTGAACCGCTAGCGTCGTCAACAGCCCGGCCACCTGGAAGCCGCTCCCAGGTGGCCTCTGAGCACCAGAAGGTGTGCAACGGATGAAAACACCGAGGCAGATTATTCGGTAGAATCCGCCTCCATCGTGCCGATCGCCCATTCGATAGCAGCCAACGAGAACATTTTGCTGACTATCGATGGGTGTCGCGTCTTCCCACCTTGCACGGCAGGCCATCCACCCTGTCCTTCTGGAGCCTCCCCATGTCCACCCCCGATCGTTCCCCCGGCCTGTGGCGCCGTATCCCGCTATGGCAGAAGATCCTGGTCGGCCTCGCCCTGGGTGTCCTCGTCGGCACCCTGATGGGCGAAAGCGCCAGCGTGTTCAAGCCCATCGGTGACATCTTCATCAGCGCCATCAAGATGCTGATCGTGCCGCTGGTGTTCTCTACCCTGGTGGTCGGTATCACCGCCATGCGTGACCCCCAGAAGATGGGCCGCATCGGCGCGCGGACCATCGCGCTGTATCTGGTGACCACCGCCTTCGCCATCGCCATCGGCCTGGCCGCCTCCTGGCTGTTTCAGCCTGGCGTTGGCCTCGACATGACCTTCGAGGCCAACCCAGACGCGGCCAAGAAAGCCCCAAGCCTAGTGCAGATCGTGGTCGGCCTGGTGCCCCAGAACCCGGTGGACGCCCTGGCCAGCGGCAATATCCTGCAGATCATCGTGTTCGCCATTGGCCTCGGTGTCTCGCTGACCCTGATCGGCGAGAAGGGCGAGCCGGTGGTCAAGGTGTTCGAGAGCTTCGCCGAGGCCATGGTCAAGCTGACCAGCCTGGTGATGGCGCTGGCGCCCTTCGGCGTGTTCGGTCTGATCGCCCACGTCGCCGGCAGCTACGGCGCCGAGGTGCTGCTGCCCCTGGTCAAGGTGATCGGCGTGGCCTACCTGGCCAGCGTCGTCCACGTGCTGGTGGTCTACTCCGGTCTGCTGTCGCTGCTCGGTCGTCTCAATCCGGTGCGCTACCTGCAGGGCATTCTCGATGCCCTGGTGGTGGCCTATTCGTCGGCGTCCTCGTCCGGCACCCTGCCGGTCTCGCTGCGCTGCGCGACGAAGAACCTCGGCGTGTCCGAGGGTGTCGCCGGCTTCGTGCTGCCGGTGGGCGCCACCATCAACATGGACGGCACCGCCATCTATCAGGGGGTGGTGGCGGTATTCATCGCCCAGTTGATCGGCGTCGACCTGAGCCTGGCCGACTACGGCATGATCATCGTCACCGGTACCCTGGCGTCCATCGGCACCGCCGGTGTCCCGGGCGCCGGCCTGGTGATGCTGTCCATCGTCATGGCCCAGATCGGCCTGCCGCTGGAAGCCCTGGCGGTGGTCGCCGGCGTCGATCGCATCCTCGACATGGCCCGTACCAGCGTCAACGTGGCCGGAGACCTGATGGTCACCACCCTGGTCGGCAAGAGCGAAGGCGAACTCGACGAGAACGTCTACAACGCCGCCAACAAGACCTGACCAGCCCCCCGAGCCCCTGCCAGACGACGATGCCCCGGCCAGTTGGCCGGGGCATCGTCGTTCAGGGTTCCGCCAGCATCATCGCTTTCAGCTGTGGCCCTGTTGCTCCTGGCTTGCCGTCTCGCGGGCGTCGAAGTCGGCATCCTGCGTGGCACCAGCGTGTTCAGCCGCGCAGTAAGTGGTGTGATGATTGGCGCAGGGCCCTTCTGCAGGGGCAAGCGGCTCAGCCAGCTTGGCAATCTTGCCGTCGACAACACCTGCCTGAGCGGACAGCGGCAGGGCCAAGAGGGCCAATACGAGCAGCGCGTTTCTGGTCTTCATGTTGTGTCTCCTGAGATGGCCGGTAAGGCTCTCTGGCAGCATACAACTTCGCAGACTAATAAAGTGAAACCCTCTGTGGGAGTCTCGCCAGGAATTGTCGAGAAGGGTAGCGAATCGTGTAAAAACTGAACGATATCAATATATTAAAATTCATCCAAGACACCTCGATGGCCACCTCTACGACGCCATGCCAAGCGCAGAACTGCTACGCTGAGGGGATATCCACCCATGTCAGCGACCCGGCGCCAGCCGCTTCGATCGCAGGGAGCACTTCATGACCCCCTCCACGTCCTCTCCCACCCCCTCCTGCTCGTCGTTGACACCCACCAGGCTCTCCGGCAGCCGCCTCGACATCGGCCGTGCCCACGGCAGCCAGCACCGTGAGGCGATCCTTGCCAGCATCGACGTCTACGACCGACTGTTTCATGACCTGGCGGGCCTGCGCTGGCACGAGGCGCGACGCGACGCCGAACGCTTCCTGCCGATGATCGAGCGGCGCTACCCGGCCATCCTCGAGGAGCTCGACGGCATCGCCCAGGGCATCGGCGGTGATCTGGCCGACGTGCTGACCCTCAACTGTCGCAGCGAGGTGTCGCTGACCCGCGCCGGCGGTGGCTGCTCGGCCTTTTCGCTCTATCACGCCGGCCGCCAGTGGCTCGCCCAGAACTGGGACTGGCGCGCCGACCAACTCGACCATCTGGTGATCCTCGAGATCCAGGCTCCCGGCGCACCGCCGTTGATCAGCGTGGGCGAGGCCGGCATGGTCGGCAAGATAGGGCTCAACGCCAATGGTGTGGGAGTCGGACTCAATGCCATCCGCTCGGCGACCTGTGGCGAGGGACTGCCGATCCATATCGCCCTGCGCGCCATGCTCGAGTGCGAGACCCTCGACGCCGCCCGGCAAATCGCCCACGACGGTGTCTGTGCGCCCGCCCACTTCCTGCTGGCCGACGGCAGCGGCCAGGCAGAAGGGCTCGAGGTTCACCCCGGGCAACCGGGAACCATCACCCCGGCTCGCGGGGTCGTCACCCATACCAATCACCTGGTCAGTGACACCGCCACCCACTGGGTCGAGGACTTCCCCAAGCCGGACTCCTGGTCCCGCCTGAGTCGCCTCGACGCGCTGGTCGAGCAACTGCTCGACGGTCTGGGTATGGATGACTCGGGTGCGGATGAATTGGCTGCGGACGAACGGGGTACAGCGAGCACAGCCCCCAACGAGAGCGCCACCCTCGACGCCGAGCGGCTATTCGACCTGCTCGGTGATCATACCCCCGGCGAGGACAGCCTGTGTCGCCACTTCGACCCGAGCGTCGCTGAAGCCGAGCGGATGGAAACGCTGTTCAGCGTGGTCATGGACCTGACCGACAAGGTGCTGTGGCTACGCCACGGCAAGCCCTGCCAGACCACCCATTCAATGCGCCTTGTGCCCACCGCCGTGTGACCCTGACGCCTCGCTTCCGTCCCTGCCGAGTTCGCCTTTCAGGTACTGTTCGGTGGTCAGCAGAAACAGCCGCCGAAACAGCTCGTGGATCGCCTCCTCTCGGCGCAGCGAGGCAAGCTCCGGATCCTTCTCTTCACTGCCCACCTCCTTCGGGTACTCCCAGGCCATGCGCATGGAGCCCGAGCTGACGTCGAAGATCTCGAGGGTCGGGTTGGCTCCGTGAAGCGCGGTCTTGATGCGATAGGACATGACGACCTCCTGCAGACGCTGATAGCCCAAAACAATGAGAATCATTAACGTTTGCAATATGGTCGTGTTTGGATGGCCTGTCAAGGCTCGTCCTGATCATCTCTGTTCAGCGACCAGAAGAAGCAGGCAACCGTCGCCGTGTCTATCGCAGGACTCAGCGTGTCAGCAATGCGCTGATGGCGACACCGGTGTGCATGACGTGTTCGTGCATGTGGCGGCGGGCAAGGTCGGCGTCCCTGGCGATCAAGGCATCGAGGATGGCGCGATGCTCATCGGTGGACTCCTGCCAGCGGCCGAGGCGATTCAGCGCCAGATAGCGCGCCCGCTCCAACCGACCCAGCAGGCGCTGGTGGGTTTCCACCAGCACCGGATTGCGCGCCGCCTCGACCAGCAGCGCGTGGATACGGGTATTGGTGGCGAAGTAGCCGTCGCGATCGCCCTTGGCGTGCTGCTTTTCCAGGCGAGTCTGCAGTGAGGCCAGCCGCTTGAGCTCGGTCTCTGTCATGCGCCCGGCCGCCAGTTCCACCGCCATGGCCTCGAGCCCGGCCTCGACCTCGAACAGATGACGCAGCTCGTCACCATCAAGCAGGGTGACCAGGGCGTTGCGATTGCGCCGCAGGGTCACCAGGCCTTCGCCCGCCAGCTGGTTCAAGGCATCGCGCAGGGGCGTGCGCGAGATGCCCAGACGCCGACACAGAGCCGGCTCCAGCAGACGCTCCCCAGGGGCCAGCTCACCGTGGACGATCAGCCCCTTGAGCAGGTCGTAGGCTTCATCGGCCAGGGACGGCGCCTGGATACGGCGGCGGTGAGGCGCTCGCTGACGCGTGCCTCTATCGGAGGGTGAAGCGACGGTGGCGTCGTCGGTTGTCGACGTCATGGGCATGGACCCTGGAAAATTGAAGGAGAGAAGGGCCCAGAGTATATCGCCTGCCCCGGGCCCGACATCCCCTTCAGGACTGCGGTTCGTCGGTCGGGTCGACGAACACCCCCGGCGTCGGGGTACTCGAGGCACGCGCCGCCACCTCGTCCTCGAGTGCTGCGTCGGCTTCGGCGGAGCCTTCACCGTCCAGCGCCGGCAACACATAGTCATTGACCACGTTACGGAAGATGCGCACGTTCTTCGAATGGCGCAGCCCACCGTCGATCGGCAGCATCGCGGTCATCACGACCACAGCGTCACGCTCGGGCAGCGCCGTCACGAACTGGCCCTTGAATCCCATCATGTCGAAGCTCGGCGTGGTATCGACGATATGGCCAAGCCACAGGTAGTAGCCAAAGTCTCGCGCGGCGCGAGGAGTCGTCATCTGTGCGATCCAGCCCTCAGGCACGATCTGCTCGCCATCAAAGCGCCCCTGGTCGATCAGCAATTGGCCCAGCTTGGCCAGATCCATGGATCTGAGCCTCAACCCCCAGCCTGCCGACACCAATCCCTTGTCATCGGCTCGCTGCCAGCTTGCGTTCTCCATACCAAGGGGCTCGAACAGCCGCCGCTCGGCGTATTCGGCAAGAGGCTCACCGGCAGCGGCCTCGAGCATGGCGGCGGCGAATACCGGATTGACGTCGGTGTAGTCGAAAGCGCTGCCGGGTTCCCACGCAACCGGGGTGTCGGCGATCAACGCCAGGCGATCCTCGGCCCCGTAGTAGATGGGGTCACCTTCCGGATCGAAGTCATAAGCAAGCCCAGAGGACATCGACAGCAGGTGCGCCAGAGTGACCTCCTCCTTGTCGGCGACATACTCGGCCAGATCGGGGCGCAGGGTAGCGATGACATCGGCCACACTGGCGTCCAGGGTGATCTTGCCCTCCTCGATCAGCAGACCCGCCAGCAGCGCGGTCACCGTCTTGGTCACCGAGTAGAGCTCATAGTTGTGCTGCCTGCCGAGATCCTGGGTATAGCGTTCCATGATGACCTGGCCGTCCTTGACCACCATCAGGCTGCGCACGTCGTAGCCCTGGGCGTCGAGCCACGACGACAGCTCGCTCAGCGGGGCCGCATCCACTCCCACTTCGCTGGGTGCGGCACTTGGCAGGTCACTGGCGTTCGCGGTGGCACCGAGTGAACCGCACAGCAGGGTGGCGGCGACGAGTCCTGTGAGGGAACGACGACCGTGGGCAAATCTGGAAACAGATGCAGGAAACTGAAGGTGCATGGTGATACCTCGCTGTTGTACTTGTTGTGGTGATGCCTGCCAGGGTGACAGTGGCGGAGGGTCAGCGCCGGCCGATCAGCGTTGCCACATCCCTGCTCAAGCCCTTGTGCGGCTTGTCGGGGGGTGCGGCGTAGCTGCCGACGGTGGCCTTGGCGCGGCCGAGATCGACCAGCGCCTGGGCCTGGGTGATGGCGCAGGTCACGCCGTCCAGCGCCGGCACCGGCAGCTCGGCGGCGACCTGGCGGGCCAACCCCGCCAGCGGGGCCCCGGCCAGGATCAGCACGTCGGCGCCATCCTCTCTGACCGCCTGTTCGGCCAGCTCGATCAGCCGCCCTCCCTGGTCCTGCTGCACGCTACCGATGGCCGCAAGGGGTTCGTCCAGGGCGCGGATACTGGCCAGCCGCGAGCCCAGGCCGTAGCTGTCCACGGTTTCGCGGTACCAGGCCTGGATGCGCTGGGAGATGGCGATGATCGAGAAACGCCCGCCGTACTGACAGGCGCTCATCAGCGCCGCTTCGGTCAGCCCCACCACCGGGATCGGCAGGGCCTCGCGCAACGCGGGCAGACCGGGATCGCCGAAGGCGGCCACCACCACGGCGTCGTGGCCGGGGTAGCGCTCGGCGGCGAGACCCAGGGTCGCATAGCCGCCGATCAGCGCCTCGGCGCGGGTCTCGATATAGGCCACACCGAAGGGCGCGGTGGCGACGCTCAGTTCGCTGCCCGGGCGCAGGCTTGCCTGTGCTTCACGCTCGATCAGCGCGCTGACGTCGTCTGAAATATTGGGATTGATGACCAGAAGCTTCATGGCAGTCTCTTTGTGGTGGGCCGGTCCGAGGCGCCGAATGCGAAACCTCGGCCCTTTCGTAGCTTGTCGTTCGGTCGATGCCGTACTTCAGTCGCCAGTACCTCGATCATTCAGTACCTCGATCATTCAGTACCCCAGTGCCCGCGGCAGCCAGGTGACCAGCGAGGGGAAGGCGATACACGCCACCAGCACCACATACTGAAAGACGATGAAGGGCCAGGCGCTCTTCATCAGCTCGTTCAGGCTGATATTGGAGATGCCGCACATCACGAACAGCAGCACCCCCACCGGCGGCGTCATCATGCCCACCACCAGGTTCATCACGAACAGAAAGCCGAACAGCAGCGGATCGATGCCGTAGGACAGCGCGATCGGTGCCAGCAGGGGCACCAGCATGATGTAGGCGGCGTTGGACTCGACGAACATGCCGACCAGGATCAACAGCCCCATCACCAGCAGCAGGAACATCAGCGGGTCGCTGGTCAGTCCCTGCAGGGCGCTGGTCAGTCGCATCGGCACCAGATCGATGGTGAAGGCAAAGGTCATGGTCGAGGCGAAGGCGATCAGCGCCCCCACCATGGCTGCGGTGACCGCGGCGTTGAACATCGCCCGCGGCAGGTGCGACAGGCGTAGCTGGCGGGTGACGAAGAAGCCGATCACCAGCGCGTAGAGCACGGCGATGCCGGCCCCCTCCGTCGGGGTGAAGGCACCGGCGACGATGCCACCGACCACGACGATCGGCATCAGCAGAATGGGCAGCGCCCGCCAGGTCTGCACCAGCACGTGGCGCAGCCCGATGACTCCGCCGGCCAGCGGATAGCCACGGCGCATCGACAGGAAGCTGGCCAGGCCCATGAAGCCCAGCGCCAGCACCAGCCCCGGCACGATACCCGCCATGAACAGCCCGCCTACCGAGACGCTAGAGCCGGCCATCAAGGCGTAGACGATCATCGCATTGCTGGGCGGGATGATCGCCCCCAGGTTGGCCGCCGAGGCGACCACCGCGCTGCTGTAGCCGGTGTCGTACTGCTGACGCATGGACGGCACCAGCGAACTGCCCAGGGCGCTGGCACTGGCCACCGCCGCCCCGCTGACCGCCGCCAGCACCATGCCGGCGACGATCGCCACGTGGGCGAGCCCGCCGTGGACGCGGCCGATCAACGAGTTGGCGAAGTCGACCAGGCGCTGAAGGATCCCTGCCGCCACCATCAACTCGCCGGCCAGCATGAACAACGGAATCGCCATCAGCGGAAAGCTGTCCACCGAGTGCATCATGCGCTGTGGCAGCACCGCCAGGTCCATGCCGCCGACGACCAGCCCCACCAGCGAGGCAAGGCCCAGGGCAAAGGCCAGCGGCATACGCAGAAGCGCCAGTACCGCAAAGCTCAGAATAATCGCCAGGGTCATGGGCGCACCTCCTCACCTCGGTCATGGCCTGAGTCGGGTCCAGCCGGGGCGGAAGGCAGCGGCTCAAGCTCCAGGCACTGGGCGATCAGATGCAGCGCACAGTGGATCGCCGAGATCAGCACCGCGATATAGAACACCGCCGCGGTGATCGGCATGGTTGGCATCAGCTGCGGCCACTTGTCGATCACCGCACCGGTTCCCACCACCCCCAGGATCACCATCAGTACCACCCCCAACGCCGCCATCAGCTGGGCCAGCCGGCGCTGGGCGCCGGCGGGCAGGTGGCTGACAAGGGCATCGATACCGACGTGGATGCCACTCTTGATACCGTGGGGAATGGCCAGAAAGATCGCCCATACAAAGCACAACCGGGACAGCTCATCGGCGGAGTCGATACTGGTGCCGAGCAGGTAGCGTGCCACCACCTGGGCGCACACCAGCACCGTCATCAGGCCCATGGCCAGCAGGATGGCGTAGTAGGAGCCACGGTCCAGCCACGCCAGCAGATGCAGGAAATGGCGCCGAACCGGATGGCCCGCGTGGGCCTCCAGGCGTTGCCAGGCCCGTGTCATGCCCCCAGCTCCTCGAGCACCTTGTCGACCAGCTCAGCGCCGAGCTTTTCGCGCAGATCATCCACTACGCTCTGGCTGGCCTCGCGCAGGGCCGCGCGGGTCTCGTCGCTGATCGGAGTGAACTGCATGCCGCGCTCGATCAGGGTCTCGCGGGCCTGGGTATCCTCGGCCGCCGCGGTCTCGCGCTGCCAGGCCACCGCCTCGTCCATGGCCGCCATCAGGGTGGCACGCTGGTCGTCGCTCAGGTCCTCGAACTTGTCGCGATTGGCGACCACCACGATGTAGTCGTAGAAGTGTCCGGTATCGGACAGGTACGGCTGCACCTCGTCCAGACGCTTGGTCTCGATGATGCTGTAGGGGTTCTCCTGGCCATCGAGCACCCCCTGCTGCAGCGCACCGTAGACCTCCTTGATGTCCATCGACACCGGATTGGCACCGATGGCGCGGAAGGTGTCCAGGTGGGTCTGGTTGGGCTGCAGGCGGATCTTCAGGTCCTGAAAGTCCTCGATCGACTCAAGCGGCCGCTCGGCGTTGGTGACGTGGCGGAAGCCGAGTTCCATGTAGCCCAGCGCCACGAACCCGGCCTCGGCCAGTTTCTCGTCGAGCAGCTCGCCGACCTCGCCGTCGATCAGCGCAAAGGCGTCCTCGCGGCTGTCGAAGGCGAACGGCAGGCTCAGCGCCTCGAGTTCCGGCACGGTACGCGACAGGTAGGAGATGCCGATCCAGCTGCCCATGATGGCGCCGGAACTGACCTGATCGAGATTCTCGCCGGCACCGCCAAGCTGCATGTTGGGGAACAGCTGGGCGGTCAGATCGCCATCGCTCTGCTCCGCCAGGGTCTCGGCGAAGCGCGCCATGGCGCGACTGCTGGAGTGATCATCGGTGAAGTTGCCGCCAAAGCGCAGGTCTTCTGCCTGGGCCAGCAGCGGTGTGCAAAGACCCAGGGCCAGCGCGCCGGCACCCAGCAGGGAAAGACGGGAGGGAGTCGTCATGTCGCAATCCTTGTTGTTGGTATTGGGTAAGGAATCGGTGATGGAACGCTCAAGCGAGCCCACCTGCTTTGACCTTAGTCGAACACACTAAAGAATTCCAAATCTTGAATACTATTTTTTTTAAAAACTTTATTTATCAGATAGTTGTTGTTTTCACATTCAGCAAGAAGCGACTTATGACATGCGGAGGCCATGCGACAGGAGATCTTCCGGGCGCCGAGCCGTGGGTGGCGAACCATGGGTGGCGAACTATGGGTGGCAAGCCGTGCACGGCGGGGAGTGTCCGGTAGCAAGGAGCAGTGGGCCCAAGCCCCTTGGTGCAGGGCTTGAGGGGAGGCTCGAAGGGAAAAGAGCCCTGGGAAAAGGGGCTCGAGGGCAAAGGTTTGGGAGAAAGCGTTCGGGAGAAAATGTTCGGCAGAAAGGGTTCGGGGGACGGCGCGGCCAGCACCTGCAGCCCCGCGCCAGGCAACGCTCGCGGTCAGTCGTCGCCAGCGTTGTCGGGCAGCCCCTGCAGCACGGCCTGGCCGGTCTTGCGCATGTGCAGGCTCAGGGCCTCGGACAGCGCCTGGGCGTCCCGCGCCTCAAGCGCCTCGACGAAGTAGCTGTGCTCGCGAGCGGACTCCTCCCAGCGGCTGGCGTCCAGGTTGGCCATGTAGCGCGCCCGGGTAATACGCAACGTCAGCGATTGCTCCAGGTCTTTCAGCACCCGATTGCCGGACAGGTCCGCCAGACGCTGGTGAATGCGTTGATTGAGGGCAAAGTAGCGCTTGCGCTGATTGTCCGCGAAATAGCCCATCATCTCGTCATGGAGTCGGCGGATCTCGGCGATGTCGGCATCAGAGGCGCGCACCGCCAGCAGGTTGCCCGCCAGCGACTCCAGTGCCGCCATGACCTCGAACAGATCACGTACCTCGTCACGATCCACCCTGGTCACCCGGGCCCCACGATGGGGCAGCATCTCGACCAGGCCTTCGCTGGCCAGCACCTTGAGCGCCTGGCGCAGTGGCGTCGGCGACACCCCAAAGGCCTCGCACAGGGGTTTTTCCGCGATCCGGCTGCCGGGGGCCAGCTCTCCTTCCAGTACCATTTCGCGCAGGCGCTCGGCCACCGCCTCATAAAGGCTCGAGCGCTTGAGCGGCGCCGGGCGAGGCGGTGACAGCACGTCCTGATCCAGGGACTCGTTCATGGCGGCTCCTTTTGCTCCTCGGTGCTCCTGGGTGCTCATGCTGGCTGCTTGCGGAGGACTGGGGCGTCGCTTCAGCCCACAGCGCCCTGGAGCGGGCACCCACTGCTCAGCACGCCGACCATCGACCACCAGCACTCAACAAAGCGCTGAAATCAAAGTTATTTCCACACCCCATCGAAGATCCCAAGGCGCGGATTCCACGATGGTGGCCAGGCGTCCACTGCCACTTTCACAGCAAGATGTCATGGCGATTGATGCAGTGTACTTGCAAAAACTCGACGTTATGCAATGCTGAAAAGGTCGTAGAAATTTGGAATTCCGAATTTCTTTCAAGATTCAGTGTAGCGCGCCACAGGCAAGACCGGCCACCGCCGATACGCCTCCGGGGCACGCCCCACACAACAACAACACGACCTTGCACAGGATCGCCACGCCCATGCAACGCACCCTTCTCGGAATGCTGACCCCCTCGTCGAACACCGTGCTGGAGCCTTACACCAGCGCCATACTGCGGGACCTCATGCCAGCGGTCAGTGCCCACTTTCAGCGCTTCACGGTCAAGGAAATCTCGCTGAGCGAGGCGGCCCTGGCCCAGTTCGACCCCGCACCACAGCTTGACGCCGCCCGCCTGCTCAGCGATGCCCGCATGGACGTGATCGCCTGGAATGGCACCTCCTCGAGCTGGCTCGGGTTCGACGCCGACCGCCGCCTGTGCGCCGCCATCACCGAAGCCACCGGCATACCGGCGACCAGCAGCGTGCTGGCGCTCAACGAGGTGCTCGAGCGCACCGGGGTCAAGCGTCTAGGGCTGGTCACCCCATACCTTGACGACATCCAGGCCGCCATCGTCGACAACTACCGGCGTGAAGGAGTCGAGGTGGTGGCCGAGCGTCACCTCAACGACCGCGGCAACTTCTCGTTCTCCGAATACGATGAGCAGACCCTGGCCGAGATGGTCCGCGAGGTCGCCCGAGCAGAGCCGGAGGCGATCACCATCCTGTGCACCAACCTGCGCGGGGCCGGCATCGTCGAGGAGCTGGAGCGGGAGCTCGGTATTCCCATCTACGACTCGGTCAGCGTCACCGTGTGGAAGAGCCTACTGCTGGCAGGCAAGGACCCGAGCGCCATCAACGGCTGGGGCCAGCTGTTTCACGACCCTCGGCTCGGCTGACACTCCCCCGCCCCTCTCCACAGAAACAGCAATAGCAACATCAGCACCTGCAACAACCACCAACAACAAGATGAGGTTCTCCCATGACGACTCCCTCCCTCGTGACGGCGACCCGCCGGCTTACCCTCGGCGCCCTGATCGCCGCCCCCCTGCTGGTGGCCACCAGCCAGGCCCAGGCCGAAACCCTGCTGCGAGTAGCCGGCAATTTCTCCGGCAACAAGCTGCACGTGGACAACGTGGAGCGGCCCTTCTTCGCCGAGCTCGATGCCCGTGACGACCTGGCGGTGAGCTACAACCCGATGGACGCCATCGGCGTGGAAGCCGCGGACGCCCTGCGCAACATACGCTCCGGTGCCTTCGACGTGATGTCGGTGCAGATCGGTATGGCCTCCCGCGACGAGCCGTTCTTCGAGGGCATCGATCTGGCCGGGGTCACCGCCGACCTGGACCAGCAGCGCGAGGCGGTGGACGCCTTCCGCGCCGACTTCGACGCCCGCCTGCAGGAACGCTTCAACGCCAAGCTGATGACGCTGTGGCCATTCGGCCCGCAGATGATGTTCTGTAACGGTGACATTAACGGTGCCGACGACCTGGCGGGCAAGAAGGTGAGGGTGTTCACGCCGTCCATGTCACGGCTGGTGGAAGGACTCGGCGCGGTGCCGGTGACGCTGCAGTTCAGCGAGGTCTACCTGGCGCTGCAGCGCGGCGTCGCCGACTGCGGAGTGACCGCACCGTCGGCCGGCAGTAACGGAAAGTGGCCGGAAGTGACCGATCACTTCGTACCGCTGCCGTTGTCCTACTCGGTGCAGGGCCACTTCATGAACCTGGACACCTGGAACGGCTTCGACGCCGAGCAGCAGGCGTCGCTGAGCGAGGCCTTCGCCCGCCTCGAGGACCAGATGTGGGACCTGGCCTACACCGTCAACGACGATGCCATCGCCTGCAATACCGGTCAGCCGAGCTGCGAGAACCACACCGCCTACGACATGACCCTGGTGGACATCGACGAGGACTCCCGCGCGCGCATCGAACAGATCACCTCCGAGGCGGTGCTGCCGGTGTGGGCGGAGACCTGCGACGCCCGCTACCCCGAGTGCACCGCGCTGTGGAACGCAAGCGTCGGCGAGGTCACCGGCCTGAGCGCCAGCGCGCCCTGAGCGGCGGCTGATCGACCCTGTCGCCCACGACCAGGGGCCGCCCATGCGGCGGCCCCGTCCCCAGGAGCATCCCGATGTCCGATTCCCGTCCCTCCGGTGCGCATTCGCCACCCGACGCCAGATCGCCCGGCGCTGCATCCGCTGCCGCATCGATGGCTGTATCACCGGACTCCCGGCTCGACCGGGGACTTGCCCGTCTGTCCCGCGGTGCCGCTCTGGCCGCCGGCTACGGCGCGCTGTTGCTGTCTGCGCTGATCACCTTCGAGGTGCTGGCGCGCAAGTTCTTCGCCTTCTCGCTGCAGGGGGTCGACGAGATCGGTGGCTATGTGCTGGCTATCGGTGTCGCCTTCAGCTTCGCCTTCGCCCTGACCCAGCGCGCCCATACCCGGGTCGACGTCCTGCTGACGCGACTGCCGCCCCGGCTGCGCGCCCTGCTCAACCTGGTGGCGCTGGTGCTGTTGTGCGTGTTTTCGCTGTTTATGCTGTGGCGGGCGGGCGCGACCCTGGGCGAGACCCTGGAATTCTCCAGCCTGGCCAGCACCCCACTGCAGACCCCGCTGTGGATCCCCCAGTCGCTGTGGCTGATCGGGCTTTCGGTGTTCGCCATCGTCACCCTGCGAGCCGCCGTCCGGGCCGGAGTCCAGCTAACGCGCGGCCAGATCGGCGCGCTCAACGCCGGCTGCGACCCGCTCAGCGCCGATGACGAGCTCGACGAAGCGCGTCGCCACTATGTTGGCGCGAAGAGTGGCTCGCCTGGCCATTCGGCGGATGGCCAGATAGCCGGCCGGGAGAAGACACCATGATTTCCGTCACCGAGGTACTGCTGGGCTTTGCCCTGATGATTTCCATGATGGCGCTGGGCATCCATGTGGCGGTGGCCATCTTCACCACCGCCGCCCTCGGCGCCATGCTCTACCTGGGCACCCCGCTGCTGTTCTCCTTCGGCGACCTGTTGTGGGGCACCCTCAACGACTTCATCCTGACCGCCATTCCGCTGTTTATCCTGCTCGGCGAGCTGCTGCTGCGGGCCGGCATCACCGAGCGCATGTACTCGGCGCTGTCGGTGTGGCTCAACCGCCTGCCTGGCGGTCTGCTGCACACCAACATCGGCGCCTCATCGGTGTTCGCCGCCATGTCCGGCTCGTCGGTGGCCACCGCCGCCACCATCGGCACCGTGGCCCTGCCGGCCTTCGCTGAACGCGGCTACAGCGAGCGCCTGGCGCTGGGCACCCTGGCCGCCGGGGCGACGCTCGGCATCCTGATTCCACCCAGCATCAACATGATCATCTACGGGGCGATCACCAACACCTCCATCGGCGCCCTGTTTATCGCCGGTATCGTGCCCGGGCTTGCCCTGGCGGCCACCTTCATGCTGGTGATCATGGGCATGAGCCTGCTGCGCCCCGGGGTCGCCGGCGAGCGCGAGCCGCGCGTGCCGCTGGCCCAACGTCTGCGCTCGCTGGTCGATCTGCTGCCGCCGGCGTTCGTCTTCGCCATCGTCATCGGCAGCATCTACAGCGGCTGGGCGACCCCCACCGAGGCCGCCGCCCTGGGGGTGGTGGCAGCACTGCTGCTCGCGGCGCTCAACCGCAAGCTGACCATCGCCATGCTTCACGAGTGCTTTCTGTCCATGGCACGTACCACCGCCATGATCATGCTGATCATCTCTGCGGCGTTCTTTCTCAACTATATCGTCGGCATTCTCGGCATCCCCTTCGCCCTGACCCAGTGGGTCTCGGAACTGGGACTGTCGCCGCTGGGGCTGATCCTCGCACTGGTGGTGTTCTACCTGGTGCTGGGCTGCTTTCTCGAGACCCTGTCGATGATGATCGCCACCGTACCCATCGTGGTGCCCATGGTGGTGCAGTTCGGCTTCGATCCGGTGTGGTTCGGCGTATTTCTGGTGATCATGATGGAAATCTCGTTGATCACCCCGCCCATCGGCATGAACCTCTACGTGGTGCAGGGGGTGCGCGGACGCGGCTCGATCGTCGACGTGATGATCGGCAGCCTGCCCTTCCTCGCGGTGATGCTCGCCTTCGTCGCCCTGATCACCGCATGGCCGGCCATCGTGCTGTGGCTGCCGGGGGTGATGGGATGATCGGCGATATCCGCCACGCCTTGGCACCAAGCACCTGAACAACAATGAATAACTCCGGCGCGAGCCGGTCTCTGGAGAGCAAGATGCAACGCCTCGATACTCTGATCACCAACGCCACCGTGATCACCGCCGCCGACCGCTTTGTCGCCGATATCGGCATTCGCGACGGGCGTATCGTCGCCCTCGGCGAAGGACTCGCCGAGGGTGCAGGCCCAGTCGGCGAGACCATCGACGCCAGCGGCCTGTGGGTGATGCCCGGCGGCATCGACGCCCATTGCCACCTGGCCCAGCCGCTGGGTGACGGCGCGGTGATGGCCGATGACTTCGCTAGCGGTACCCGCTCGGCGGCGGCCGGTGGCACCACCACGGTGATTCCCTTCGCGGCCCAGTTCAAGGGACAGTCGCTGCGCGCGGCGGTGGAGGACTACCACCGCGAGAGCGACGGCAAGGCGATGATTGACTACGCCTTTCACATGATCGTCACCGACCCCAACCAGACGGTGCTGCGCGAGGAGCTGCCGGCGCTGATCGAGGAGGGTTACAGCTCGTTCAAGATCTACCTGACCTACGATGACCTGAAGCTCAACGACCGCGAGGTGCTCGAGGTGCTGGCGCTGGCCCGCCGCGAGGGCGCCATGGTCATGGTCCACGCCGAAAACGCCGACTGCATCGCCTACCTGACCGAACTGCTGGAAGCCCAGGGCCACACCGCCCCGCGCTACCACGCCGAGGCCCACTCCTCCATCGCCGAACGCGAGGCCACCCACCGCGCGATCTCGCTGGCCGAGCTGATCGACGTACCGCTGCTGATCGTCCACGTTTCCGGCCCCCAGGCGATCGAGCAGATCCGCTGGGCCCAGAGCCGTGGCCTGCGGGTCTACGGCGAGACCTGCCCCCAGTACCTGATGCTGACCGCCGATGACCTGGACCAGGACGGCTTCGAAGGCGCCAAGTGCGTGTGCAGCCCACCGCCCCGGGACCCGGCGGCCCAGCAGGCGGTGTGGGAGGCGCTGGAAAGCGGTGTTTTCCAGGTGTTCTCGTCGGACCATGCGCCCTTCCGCTACGAGGACGACAAGGGCAAGAAGCTGCATGGCGAGGAGGCGAGTTTTTCCTGCATCCCCAACGGTATTCCGGGGCTCGAGACGCGCCTGGCGATCCTGTTCTCGGAGGGCGTGGTCAAGCAGCGCATCGACGCCACCCGCTTCGTCGCGCTGACCGCCACCAACCCGGCCAAGATCTACGGCCTTTATCCGCGCAAGGGCACCATCGCCGTGGGCAGCGACGCCGACCTGACCCTATGGGACCCCGAGGCCCGGGTCACGGTGTGCAACGACGACCTGCACCACGCGGTGGACTACACCCCCTACGAGGGCCTGGAGCTGACCGGGCGGGTGGTCATGGCGCTGTGCCGGGGCCAGGTCGTCGCCCGCGACGGCAAGCCCTGCGGCCAAGCCGGTGACGGCCAGTTCCTGCGCTGCGACAAGCCCACCCCGGCAAGGCCCAGAGGGCAGGCCAAGGGGTTCTAGGGCTAGGTAATGGACGTGTTGTACGGTGGAACAATGTGTCCAGTCAAAAGGAAGGAGTCCCCTCGCCCGCGGCGAACAGAGGGCAGCGAAAGGAGCACGGCGAACAACGCCAAGTTGGCCAAGTTGCTCGCCCCCTTGTCTTTTCCACACGAGTCCCGGGGCGAGGGCCCAGTACCCCCGCCCGGGCGCTGGGCTGCACAGGTGCATCGCTTGTATGTCACTCAACCGGGATAGTATGAGAGGTGTCGCTTCCCCCGAGGCGATAGTTGTACTGTCGCGCGGAGGGCTACAATGGATAGAAGGCACCACGCCGAGAAAGCCTTGTGTGAAGCCATGGAAAAGATCATCGTCGGGATCATCGTCGGCCTGACCATAGGCGCCACGATCAACAGGCACGCCCCGGTGGGGCTGTTACTATTGGCTATAGGCCTGGCCACAGTGACCCTGGCGGGGATTGCCACTTACCTCGGCCATCTGCGCGCGGCCGAAGACGCCGCCAAAGGAGGCAGCTCATGAGTCACAATGCCGCCATCATTGTCCTGGGGCTCATGCCCGCCGTCGTTTTCGGCGTGAGCCTGCTACTGATTCGCTGGCGATACCGCTAGGGCTTGTCTGAAAAGTGCCTGCGCTCGGTAATACGGCGTTAAAAGTCGAATCAACATGCTCATTTACACCCCGTAAACTGCGCTGTCTCACCGATTTTTGCCTTGTCTAACCTTCGCTCGCCGACTTTTCGGACAGAGCCTAGCCTTCGATCTTCCTTCACGCTCACAGAGCCCGAGCCCTCGGCCACCTCTCGCCTCGTGGATTCTGGCGACAACACATCAGCCATATCAACAGAGTCGCGGCCTCCAGACAGCCAGGCGCCCATTCAATCGGTAAGCCCCTGGTACTGGCGCCCTTCCCAGGCTTTCGCGCCCCCCGGCTGCTTGAGCAGCCCACTTGCAACCCTGCCTACCCCAGCGCTTCCTCGACGATGGCGCGGGCCTCGTCGCTCATGGGCAGGCCCAATGCGAGCTGGTGGGCGGCGGGGGACATCTTCTTCCAGGTCATCTGGACGATGCGGATCAGGTGGTCGTGATCGACCTGACGCGAGAAGTCGGCGAAGTAGTTCTCGAGGAACACCAGGCAAGCGCAGTCTTCCACCGCCTGGGTGCCGGGGTCGCGCCCCAGTCCCTGCTTGCGGATCATCCGCGCCACCTCGTCGGCGTCGGCGTCGCTGTAGCCGCAGGCGCGCATCACCTCCGCCGCCAGTTGGCCGGCGCGCTTGCCCTGGTCACGTCGCCAGGTCAGGTAGCCGATGCGGCCCTCTTCATAGTCACTGCGCGGCACCTCCCAGCGCTTCAGGTGCTGGTTGTGCACGGCAAGCTGCACCAGCTCCGCTGCGTCGGGATCGAGACGCTCGAGCCAGGCGCTCATGCGCCCGGCGTGCCACAGCTCCTGGGGCTGTGACGCCCCGCCCACCTCCACGCGGCGAGGGTCCTCGGCATGCAGGGCGTCGAGCCTTGCCTGGGCCTGGTCGAAGGGCGTTGTCGTCATGGGATTCCTCGATGGCGTCGATGCGTTGCCATCATGGTAACGGTCTGACGGCCATCTCAGTAGTCTTGCGCCGTTCCATGGCCGCGCAGATGACGGCAGGCCAGCGCCAGCGGCAGCAGAAAGATGGCGAAGCACCACATCGCGGCGGCAACCAAGACGACAAGCAGGAGGCGCGTCCATGGACGCTCAAGGGAGGTCAGCAGCGGGCGAAGCCCCTCGAGCAATACGCCCAGCACCAGATCCATGCTCGGCAACAGCATGGCATTGAGCACCCCGGCCCAGATCGCCAGGTCGACGGGCACGCCATGGGGCACCAAGCTGACCAGCGCCAGCAGGGCCAGCACGAGAAGCGCCATCCATCGACAAATGCGGCGAGGTTCCGTCGACAGGGCGGGCAGCTGTGGGAACCGGTGGGGCAGCGTGAGCATGGGGAGCACCGAGCAGGAAGATATTCATACTCTATACTGCTCCTCCCCTACCCCCTTTGACTGACCTTTGTGTGCGTAATCACTTACAACACAATCAGCATGATCTACATCACGTTTTGCGCAATCCGTCCTCTGAACCGACGAAAAATCGTCAATCGACTAGTACCAACGGCCGATACGTGACGCCAAAACAGCGCAGGGCCGACGCTTTTGCGTCGGCCCTGCGGAGTAGAACGCACCTGATGGAAACCGGTACCTGAGTCGCATCAGCCAGGCTAGAAGGTATAGACCACGCTGCCGGTCAGGCTATCGACGTGCCCGATCTCGTCGGCATCGATGCGCTCGACCTCCAGACGCCCGGTCACATCGAACAGCTGCACCCGGGCGCCCAGCCCGAATACCGGGTCGGTGCCGGAATAGTCCTTGTTCAGGCCATTGCCGCTGCGGTCGGCGTCCCAGTCCGCCATGCCGGCCTTGCCGTAGACGCCGAAGGGACCAAAGCTGAAGCCCGCGATACCCATGGCCTGCAGGCTCTCCACCTCGAGCCGTGCCGAGGTGCCGTCGACCTCACCGTCGAGCTCACCGCCGTTGAGGTAGGACAGCTCCGCCCCCAGATCGAGGAAGGGCAGCCAGCCGAAGTTGTAGCCGGCAAAGACCTTGGCCGCCGACGCCTCGTCGTCAAAGTCGTCATCGCCCTGCATCTGGCCGGCGCCGACACCGACGTACAAGCCGGTACTGCCGCCCGCCACGCAGTGGGTCGACGTCAGCAGGGCCAGCCCAAGGGCCGCCCCGACCAGCGCCATCCGCCGCAATATCCGTGACATCCTGAAAACTCCGTAGAAACGTTGTCCTGTTGTGCGAGACCAAGCACACCTGACACTTTATTTCAGTCTATCGTGGGAAGACATTCTTTGCAGTACCGATTGTAGGAAAGTTCCACGCCTGCCTCGAACGCTCTGGCGGCTACCTCAAGTGGATGGCCCGAGGGAGGGAAGTCGTGGAATCCCAGTTATTGTTATGTTATAACTTTCAACCATTTTGCTCGACCGATTCGCCCCGGAGCTATCCTGCATGACCCATCGTCACCGCCCCGAAGGGCCTTGCCACTTCTCGCTGATGTCCCTGTCCATGCGGCGCCGACTGATGCTGGTGCTGATTCCCCTGCTGCCACTGTGGCTGGCGGTGTCCTGGTCCGCCGGATGGTGGCACTGATGTCACGCCTCGTCTTGCATGATCTGCAGTTGGCACGCGGCGGGCGCACCGTGCTCGAACATCTCGAGGGGCGCTTTCAGGATGGCGCCATCACCGCGCTCATCGGCGCCAACGGCGCCGGCAAGAGCACCCTGATCCAGGCCATCATGGGCGACTTGACGCCGGTCGCGGGCCGCGTCGAATGCGCCGTTCCGGCGCCGCGCCGCGCCTGGCTGCCGCAGCAGTTGGCGCTGGACCTGAGTTTCCCGATGAGCGTCGAGGAACTGATCATGACCGGCACCTGGCCGAGCCACGGTGCCTTCAAGGGCTACTGCGCCGCTCACTATCGCCGTGGGCGCGAGATCATGGAACGCCTGGGCATCTCACGGCTGGCCCACCGCCCGCTGGGCGAGCTGTCCGGAGGCCAGCGCCAGCGAGCCCTGATCGGTCGGACGCTGATGCAGGAAGCCGAACTGCTGCTGCTCGATGAACCCTTTGCCAACGTCGACGTCGATACCGTCGAGATGCTGATGGACGTGCTGCGCGAGATGGCCGAACAGGGGGCGACCCTGATCATCGTGCTGCACGACATGGAGCAACTGGCACGCCTGGCCGATGACGTCCTGATCCTGTCCCAGGGCCACGGCCGCTGGGCCACGCCGGATGCCCTGGTGGAGCGTCACACCGGTCAATTGACCCGCCCACCTCGACTGCCGCTGACCTTTCCTGGATCTGTCTGAATGCTCGACTCGCTGCTTTCCACCCTGTACCTGTGGCTGATCGCCCCTTTCGACTATGCCTTCATGAGCCGTGCCCTGCTGGCCAGCCTGGCGCTGTCGCTGGCGGCGCCGCCGCTGGGGGTCTTCCTGATGCTGCGCGGCATGAGCCTGATCGGCGACGCCATGTCCCACGCCATCCTGCCCGGCGTTGCGCTGGGTTTTCTGATGGCCGGTTTCTCGCTGCCCATCATGAGCCTTGGCGGCATGCTGTCAGGGCTATTGATCGCGCTGTTGGCCGGCAGCGTGTCCCAGCTCACCGGCCACCGGGAAGACTCGGCCATGGCGAGCTTCTTCCTGATCTCGCTGGCGGCCGGGGTAATGCTGGTCGCCCTGGGCGGCAGCAGTGTCGATCTGACCCATGTGCTGTTCGGCTCCATTCTGGCGGTGGACACCACCGCCCTGGTGCTGATCACCGGCATCAGTAGCCTGATCGTGATCACCCTGGCGGTGATCTTCCGCGCCCTGGTGGTGGAATGCCTCGACCCGCTGTTTCTGCGCAGCCAAGGCACCAGAAGCGGTCTGGTCCACGGTGTCTTCCTGGGACTCGTCGTGCTCAACCTTACCGCCGGGTTTCAGACCCTGGGCACGCTGATGGCGGTCGGTCTGATGATGCTGCCGGCCACCACCGCTCGCTTCTGGAGCACGCGCCTCGAGGGCCTGATAGTGCTGTCGGTGGTGATCGCGCTGGGCGCCAGCCTCGGTGGCCTGCTGATTTCCTACCACCTGAGCCTGCCCTCTGGACCGGCCATCATCCTGCTGGCCGGTGTGGCCTATCTGCTGTCGGCGCTGTTTGGCCGCCAGCACAGTCTTTCTGCTCGCCTTCGTCGTCGCGCCACACCGCTGCGCGCCGACGACCACGCCTGACGCGCCCCGCCTTCCCCTGACCAACCGGAGATCAACGTCCATGCCACTGTCACTGCCTCATGCCTTCGTCAAACGCCACGCCTGGATTGCCCTGACGGGACTCGCCCTTGGCCCCCAGGCCGTGGCAGACGAGCCCACCCAGGTGGTCGCCAGCTTCAGTGTATTGGCCGACATGGTACGCAACGTCGGCGGCGACAGGGTCGAGGTCACCTCGCTGGTCGGCCCCGACAGCGACCCCCACGTCTACTCCCCTCGCCCGACCGACGCCAGGGCCCTGGCCGAGGCAGACCTGGTGGTGCTCAACGGCCTGCAGTTCGAGGGCTGGATGACGCGCCTGCTCGACGCCAGCGGCTATCAGGGCAAGACCGTTGTCGCCACGGACGGAGTGCCGCTGCTGGCCTATGGCGGCCAATCACTGCATCGCCAGGACGAGGAAGGGGACGAGCACGACGGCCACGACCATGACAGCCATGAAGAGCACGACGGCCATGAAGAGCACCGCGGACACGGTGATCACGACAGCCATGAAGACCATGAAGATCACGACGGCCACGATGATCACGACAGCCACGACCATGGCGAGTACGACCCCCATGCCTGGCTCGACCTGTCGGCAGGACTGATCTATGTCGCCAATATCCGCGACGGACTGATCGCCGTCGACCCTGACAACAGCGAGCACTACGCGTCCAGGGCCGACAGCTACATGGAGGATATCCAGGCGGCCCACGACCAGGTGCTCGCGCTGCTCGACGACCTGCCGGAACACGCCCAGGTCATCGTCGGCCACGACGCTTTCGGCCACTTCTCTCGGGCCTACGGCATCGACTTCCTGTCGCCGGTCGGTCTGTCCACCGAAGCGGAACCGTCAGCGGCAGATATCGCGCGCATGGTGGACGTCATCCGTGAACGCCAGATTCCGGCGCTGTTTGTCGAGAACATGTCCAGCCCGGCGCTGATGGAACAACTGTCCGAGGAAACCGGCGTGCCCATCGCCGGCTCACTCTACAACGGCGCCCTGTCCGAAGAAGGGATGACGTCTCACTACCTGGGAATGATCCTGCACAATGCCGAGGTGCTGCATCAGGGGTTGGTCGATGCCGAGGGTCATGACGATAGCCACGATGGCCACGACCACGACCACTGATCCTGTCATCACGACCCGCTCGCTCGACAGCTCGAGTGGACGCCACACGTCGTCCTGTCGACCTGCAGAAAACAAAGGACCGCCCTGGGGCGGTCCTTTCGTCTTTCGCTCCAAACGGCGGTCTTCAGTCGACGCTTGAGGCAACCGACATCAGGCTTCGGGGATCTCCAGTGCATCGCGCACCACGGGCCAGGCCTCCTCGCCGTCGCGCGTGGTGACCCCCTCGAGGAAGCCCTTGGTCTCCTCGGGGTGTTCACGCAGCCAATCGACGGCAACCGCCTCCGGCTCGCGCTCTTCGTAGCTGAAGCCACGGATCATGGCGCTCTGGTCATCGGCGGTAAACACCAGCTGATCGAGCAGACGGGTGGCATTGGGGTGGCTCTCGGCGAACTCGCTGCGCACCAGGGTGCGCACGTCGCTGCGGCCGCCTTCCGGGCCCCACATGTCCTCGGGGTCATCCAGATAACGCACGTCGAACTCGATGTTCATCCAGTGCGGGGTCCAGGCGGCGAACACGATCCACTCTTCACGATCGATCGCCGCGTCCACGGCGCTCAGCATGCCTGGCGTCGAGGTCTCGGACAGGTTCCAGTCACCCAGACCGTAGGTGTCCTCATCCACGGCGCTGTTGAGCGAGTCGCTCATGCCGGAGCCCACCTCGATGGAATAGATGGTGCGGTCCAGCTTGTCGGCAAACTCTTCCTTGTCCAGATCCTCCGCCGTTTTCACGCCGGCTTCGTAGACGTAGGTGGGTACGGCAAAGCCGAGGCGCGCACCGTCGACGTTGTTGCCAAGGTCCTCGAGCTTGGACTCGCCATCCTCGAAGCTGGCGTCGTACATGCCCTGCTGGGCCGGCAACCAGGCCGCCAGAAAGGCGTCGAGCTCTCCCTGGCGCAGGGCCTGATAGGTGATGGTGGAGCCCAGCTCTTCCTGGACCGGCTCATAACCCAGGGTCTCGAGCAGGGTGGATGCCAGGGCCGTCTTGACCGTTACACCGGGCCAGGCGGGCACGGAAAAACGAACCTGGGCATCTTCCTGGTCCTGAGCATGGGCGCCGAAGGAAGCCGCGAGCGCAATCGAGGCCGCCAGGGCCAAGGGCATGGAATGGTGTCGCATGGTTCACCTGTCGATAGCTGTAGAAGCCATCAACCATACCGGCTCGGCACACCGCCTCAAGAACGCGCCTTCAACGACTGGGTCACGGCACCGCACTTACCTGTTTGCCAGAAGTCCTTTGCTGGACCAGTCTTAAGAGGCCCGTTTCGCCGGAGGAAACACCAAGATGGCTGACATCGACTACACCCTGGAGCGCCAGATTACCCTCAAGGCACTCGCCAAGGCCTTGTCCCGCGGGTTTTCGCCCATCGTCGAGGTGGAGTCGATGGATGGCATCTACACGGTGCGCTTTCATCACGCCAACGGCACCACAGAGCTTGCCGACGACAAGGGGCGAACCCGCACCTTTCTCGGCACCGGCGAGATCCGCGAGTTGCTCGGCGGCGTCGGCCTGACCCATGGCGTCCTGACCTGGACCGATCAGTGCGGTGACGAGATGATCGGCGTGGAGGGCAAGGCCATGACCCCCGACGAGATGCTGGCCAACGGCACACGCATCTCCTTTCGTTAGGGGGCACGTATCTCCTGTCGTCAGGGGGCATCGGCCTGTCGGTCGCGTCCGCGCCTGGTCGCCTGGTCGCCTTGTCGTTGTCGTTGTCGCTACGCCTGCGGCGCCAGCGACACATTAGGCCTCGGCCCCCTTGGCCTGCCTGGTAGGGCAGAGTACCGTAGAGGGCGCCTCGTCTGTGCAGGGAAAGCCGCAATGACCACTTCGATGCCGTGGTACACCAGGTCCTCTTGGACAGCCCTGATGGCACTGCTGCTGGTACTTCTGGGGGGCTGTGCCTCGGCCCCGCTGAGCACCGATGACGGCGGCCAGGGACTGTCCATGGAACGTGCCCTGATCCTGTCCGAGGCGCGCAGCGCCGTCGGCACCCCCTACCGGTTCGGCGGCAACGATCCGCGCGGGCTGGACTGTTCCGGCCTGGCCCAGATGACGTATTCCCGGGCGGGTATCCCCTTGCCGCGCTCATCCCGGGAGCAATACCGGCGCCTGCCGCCCATCGACGAGGCACGGCCGGGTGATCTTCTGTTCTTCGCTACCGGCAAGGGTCCCGGGGTCAGCCATGTCGGCATCTACGCCGGCGACGATGTGATGATCCACGCGCCCGGACGCGGGCGAACGGTCACCACCACCTCGCTGTCCATAGACTATTGGCAGGATCGCTTCGTCGGGGCAGCCGCGCCGGCGCCCTGACGCTCGCTGCCACGAGGCCGCGCCCCGGTCTCACCGATCGACCCGTCGGGTCCGTCCGGGCCCGTCGCCATCAACCGCCAAGGAGACGACCATGACGCTACGACTGGGTGATACCGCACCGGACTTCACACAGGAAAGCACCGCCGGCACCATTCACTTTCATGAGTGGGCCGGTGACAGCTGGGTCATCCTGTTCTCTCACCCCAAGGACTTCACCCCGGTGTGCACCACCGAACTCGGGGAAGTGTCGCGCCTCAAGGGCGAATTCGACAAACGCAACGCCAAGGCCATCGGCCTGTCGGTGGATCCCATCGAGGATCACCACGCCTGGGCCGGCGATATCGAGGACACCCAGGGCCACGGGCTCAACTTCCCGCTGCTCGCCGACGCCGATCGCAAGGTCAGTGACCTCTACGACATGATCCACCCCAACGCCAACGACACCCTGACGGTGCGAAGCGTATTCATCATCGATCCGGCCAAGAAGGTGCGCCTGACGCTGACCTACCCGGCCAGCACCGGACGCAACTTCGACGAGATCCTGAGGGTGCTGGACAGCCTGCAGCTGACCGACGGCTACAAGGTGGCGACCCCGGTGAACTGGAACCATGGCGACCGTTGCATCATCGTGCCTGCCGTCTCCAACGACGAGGCCAAGACCCTGTTCCCGGAAGGCTGGGACGAACAGCGTCCGTACCTGCGTTTTGTCAAACAGCCCGGCAAGAAGTAAGGACGGAGCAGGCAAGACGTAAGGACAGAAGTGTCCGAGGGAGGGACGAGCAGCGCCCCCTCTCTATCTACCGCTACGTCAGACAGCCTGTCCCCTCAGCGATGGCCGCCCCCGGGCGGCCATCGTCGTGTCGGCGTCTTCCGACGCCTAATAAGCATATAACGGATTGATCGCACGCCTGCGTGTCGCCCTCGTCCCCCGATCGTTATCATGCTGATCATTAACTTCATTGCTCCGGGAGGGCTCCATGCCCCAGCTCCTTTACCGCTGGCTGACCGCCGCCGCCCTGCTTCTGCCTGGTACCGCCATCGCCGCCGACGAAGGTCCGCTGGAGGTTGGTTATATGCCGATCCTGCCGGTGGCTCAGCTATTCGTGATGGAGGGCGAAGGCTGGACCGAAGAGGCCGGTCTGGAACTTGAGCTGACACGCTTTTCCAGCGGGCCGGCGATGGTCCAGGCGCTGGCCTCGGGTGATCTCGACGTCATGTACTTCGGTATCGGCCCGGCCATGGTGGCTCGCGCCAACGGGGTACCGATCAAGGTACTGGCGGCCGCCATCCAGGAGCAGATCGGCCTGGTCGCCCGCGGCGAACTGGCCAGCCTGATGGCCGACGCCGACCCGGCCCAGGCCATCGCCGACTTTACCGAGCGCGAAGGCCGTCGGCCCAAGATCGCCACCTTCCCCAAGGGCTCGGTACCCGACACGGTATTGCGCTACTGGCTGGACGAACGCCTGGGCATCGGCAGTGACGCCGTCGAGATCGTCGCCATGGGCGCCGATCGTGTCCAGCAGGCGCTGCTGGCCGGTGCAGTGGACGCCGCCTCGACCCTGGAGCCGATACTCTCCACCGTGACCGAACGCCTCGACGACGCCCAGATCGTGGCCCACGCCTCGGACATGTTGCCGGGTCAACCCGGCGCGGTGCTGGCAGCACGCGAAAGCCTGCTCGAACAGCGCCCCGATGCCGTCAGCACCTTGCTCGAACTTCACCTGCGAGCGACCCACGCCCTGGTCGATACGCCACAGCAGGTCGCCCCCTCGGTGCGCGAGTTCGTCGGCAAGCGTCTGGTGCCGCTGGAAACCGTAGAGGCTGCACTGTCCTCGCCCTTCGCCAACTACGGCGCCGATCCCCACGCGATCGTCGAGGGCACCCGCACCATGCATGACTTCCAGCTGGCCAACGGCACCCTCAAGCAGGGCCTCGACATCGACACTCTGTTCGACACCCGCTGGTACGACGACCTGACCGCAAGCGCTGACGCAGACGCCGAAGAAGGCGACACGAGCCCATGAAGTCGGTATCTCGTAGCCGGCGCACCGGCCTCGGTGCGCTGGGGCTCGTCGCCTTTGTGGCACTCTGGGAGATCTCACTGCGCCTGGGGCTGCTGCCCGGCAATCTGGTTCCGCTGCCCTCTGCGATCCCGACGGTCTTCTGGGGCGAGGTGGTCGACGGCATCTGGTGGGAAGTCGTCAGCTCGAGCCTGTCTCACTACAGCGTAGGGGTGGCCATCGGCTCGCTGGCAGGTATCGCCATGGGCGTGGCGGCGGCCCTGCTGCCGGTATTCGACGCCCTGCACGCCTGGCTGGCGCGCCTGCTGCGCCCGATCCCGCCACTGGCCTGGATCCCCTTTGCCATCATCTGGTTCGGGATCACGCCATCGGCGGCGGCCTTCATCATCAGTATCGGGGTGTTCTGGATCAACTACTTCGCCAGCTACAGCGCGGTGCGTGCGGTGGACCCCGGCTATGACGAGGTAGCCAGGGCCTTCGGCCAGGGTTCGCTGCTGGCCCGCCTGACCAAGGTCAGCCTGCCCGCGGCAGCCCCCGGCATCCTCGGTGGCCTGCGCGCCGGCCTCGGCCAGGGCTGGATGACCGTGGTCGCGGCCGAACTGTTCGGCATTCCCGGCATCGGCCAGCGCATGATGGAGGCCTCGGGCCTGCTGGCCACCGATATCGTGGTGGTCTACATGCTGACCATTGCCGCGCTCTACGCCCTGTTCGACCTGGGCTTTCTGCATCTGCAAAAAAGGCTGCTGATATGGACACCCTGACAGCCGAACGCAACGCCGACGCCTGCGTGCTCAAGGCCCATGACCTGGCGCTGGGCTTCGGCGGCCAGCGCGTGCTCGAACATGTCGACCTGCGCCTGGCTCCACGGGAGTTCATCGCCATCGTCGGTGCCTCCGGGGTCGGCAAGTCGACCCTGCTGCGGGCACTCTGCGGCCTGCTGCCGGCGGTGGCAGGCGAGCGCTGGCTGGACGAGAGCCCACGTGATGGAGCGCGGCCCTGGTCGATGGTCTTCCAGGCGCCACGGCTGTTTCCCTGGCGACGCATCCGCGCCAATGTGGCGCTCGGGCTAGAGGGACTGGGGCTGTCCCGGGACGAGCGCCAGCGCCGCGCCCTTGCGCCGCTGGAGCTGGTCGGCCTGGGCGACATGGCCGAGCGTTTCCCCTCCACCCTGTCCGGCGGCCAGCAACAGCGTGTCGGCATCGCCCGGGCGCTGGCGGTAAAGCCCCGGGTGCTGTTCATGGACGAGCCCTTCTCGGCGCTGGATGCGATCACTCGCCGTCGCCTGCAGAACGAGTTGATCGACCTGCGCCAGCGCACCGAGGCCGCCATCGTCTTCGTTACCCACGACATCGAAGAGGCGGTGCTGCTGGCAGACCGGGTGATGGTGCTCGGTGGACATCAGGGCGGGGCCCCGGCGCGGGTCATCGACACCCTCGAGATCACGCTGCCCACCGACAATCGCCGTGAGCATTCCGACTTCGGCGCCCAGGTCCATCATCTGGAAACATTGATCGGCGCCGCCCCGGAGGCGTCATGAGCGATACCGGCCTGCCCCCCCGCGAAGCGGGTGATTCACGCTTGAAGGTGATGCTTCACGCTCCCTGCGCCGAGAGCCTTGCCCGCGCCAGGCGCAATGCCCGCAACCTCAAGGCCGCCAGCCCCGACGCCGAGGTGCTGATCATCACCAACGCCGGCGGTGTGGCCGCCGCCGTCGCCACCCCGGACGACACCGACGTGTGGTTAAGACTGTGTCGCAACAGTCTCGACGCCCAGGGCATCGTCGACACCCGGGGACTGGCCATCGTCGAGGCAGCGGTACTCACCCTGGCCGAGGGCCAGCGCCAGGGCTGGGCCTATATCCGCGCCTGACGCACGCGTTTGATCCACGTCCAGACAGACCGCCTTGGCAGGAGGCCATTGCGGTCGCCCTTGCAGATCACCCTTGCAGGTCGCCCTTGAAGGCGAGGACGGAGCCAGGCGCGACGCGCCCTCTGCCCCCCAAGATTCCCACGCTCTGCCAATGGCGTTCGACCAATGTCGCAGCTCGCCGACTGAACATTTTGCAGATTCGCGCATCAGACCTTGTCACAAATCTTTCAATAAAGCTTAAGCGCGCGTTAAGGCAAAGCCGCTACGCTGCAGCCCTAGCGATGGTGTCAGTAGTTGTCTTCTGGCCCGCCCCCTGCACCGACAAGGAATTCCGAACATGCCCTTCCTACAGCAGGTCTCCCGTACTCGCCCCCGCTTCGCCACCAAGGGGCTTCTTCGTATCTCTCTGGCCCTGGTCGGCGGCCTCGCCCTGATGGCCTTCTGGTCGTCCATCAGCCTGCCCCTCGGCAGCCTCAGCCTGATTCTCGGTGGCCTCGCCCTGTGGCCCCGAACCGCAAGCTCGGAGCGTCGAGACGACGCCACAGACAGCGGCAACGGCGTACCGGTTCGCGAGCTCGCCCTCGCCGCCCTGGGGGTATTGATCGCACTGCAACTGCTGGGCTGACGCCCGGCGAGCTGTCGCGGTTCACCGTCTCCCGGCTCAAGGGGGATATCTCAGGCCATCGCCGCTTTACAGCGGCGCGCAGTGACCGGATCATGACTCCCTGCAAGGCGACCCTCACCGCCTTCGTCCAACGCCAGGGAGGCCTGTCATGACGACGACACTCACCGGCGCCGACATCGGCGCACGGCTGACCCGGCTGCGCCAGGCGGCGCCGCTGGTCCATAGCCTGACCAACTACGTGGCCATGAACAGCGCCGCCAATGTGCTGCTGGCCGTGGGCGCTTCACCGGCCATGGTCCATGCGCGTGAGGAAGCGGCCGAGTTCGCGGCATTGGCCGACGCTGTGCTGATCAATATCGGTACGCTCTCGCCTCACTGGGTCGAGGCCATGACCGAGGCTGCCACCAGTGCCGGCGAGCACCAGACCCCCTGGGTGCTCGACCCCGTTGCCGTTGGCGCCACCGCCTATCGGCGAGAGTCGGCCGCCAGGCTGCTGGACTTGAGGCCCAGCGTCATTCGCGGCAACGCCTCGGAGATCATCGCCCTGGCCGAGGACGGTCTTGGCGGGCGCGGCGTCGACTCCACTGCCGCCAGCGACGACGCCGTGCAGGCGGCCGTCGCCCTGGCCCGGCGCCAGGAGGCGGTGGTAGCGGTAACCGGTGAGGTCGATCTGGTCACCGACGGCCGGCGGCTGGTGCGCGTGCCCGGTGGACACCCGCTGATGCCCCGCGTGACGGCGCTGGGCTGCGCCCTGTCCGGTGTGGTCGCGGCCTTTCTCGCCGCCGATCAGGATCCGCTGGTCGCCACCTGCGCGGCCCTGGCCTGTTATGGCGAAGCCGGCAGTCGCGCCGGCCGCACCGCCCAGGGTCCTGGCAGCTTCGCCGTCGCCTTTATCGACGCCTTGCATCAGCTCAATCCCGAGACGCTGTTACGGCGGGAACCTCTCGCCATCGAGTCTCTCGACTGACCCGACCGCCCTACCCGATTCATGTACCAGGAGCCCCTCGTGACCCACTCTCCTCGACGCCTTGATGCGCGCCTGTTCGACCCCCGCAGCCTTCGCCTCTATCTGGTCACCGACCCCGGGCTGTGCGCATCCATGGGGATTGAAGCGACGGTGGAGGCGGCGGTACGCGGCGGAGTCAGCCTGGTGCAGCTACGTGACAAGACCGCCAGCGATGACGAACTGGTGCAACTGGCGCGCCGACTGAAACCGGCGCTGGCCGAACACGGGGTTCCTCTGGTCATCAATGACCGCGTCCAGGTCGCGCTAAAGGCACAGGTCGACGGCGTGCATCTGGGGCAGGACGACGGCGACGTGGGCGAAGCCCGCCGCCTGCTTGGCGAGACGGCGATCATCGGCCTATCGGTGCAGCACCCCGACCAGCTGTCGCGCCTGGATGTCCAGGCACTGGACTACCTGGGACTCGGACCGGTATTCGCCACGCCGACCAAGAGCGACCACGCCACGCCGCTGGGCTTCGATGGTCTTGCCTCGCTGGTGGCGGCGAGCCCGCTGCCCAGCGTGGCCATCGGCGGGCTCAAGCGCGAGCACGCCTCGGCGGTGCGTCAAAGCGGCGCCGATGGCATGGCCGTGGTCTCCGCCATCTGCGGCCAGGCGGACCCGGCGTGCGCCGCGAGGGACCTGCTGACGGCCTGGGAAGGCTGAACCGGCCTGGGAGCCCGGCCAGGCAGCCCACCGCCGAACGCGACCCTCAGACGCGAGGCCTGACCCTTCGACGCCCATGGACCATTGCGGCGATCAGGTTGTCGCCCAGTCGTCGCCCCTCCAGGATGGCACCGCCCACGTGCAACGGCACCAGACACAGTACCGCCGTGGCGAGGCCCTCGTGCAGCTCCTCCATCCAGTGCACATCGTGGAAACGCTCGGTGTGCACCATCAAGATGCCGGTGGTACCGAGCCCCACCAGCAAGGCCAGCATCAGCAACATCATCACCGCCCCCAGCGGGGTATGGGTGATGCGCTGAGACGAACACTCTTCCTGTGCTGCGGCCTGTTTCTTGAGTACCGCCCCAAGGCGCGAGGGTGTCGGCCAGAAGCTCGACCAGCGCGCCGACCAGGGCCCCACCAGTCCCCAGACGAGACGCAGCCCTATCAGCCCCATCAGGGTGTAGCCGATATAACGATGAGGGCCAATTTCGGCGTAATTGAGGGCAAACCCCAGCACCAGCGCCCAGTGAAAGACGCGGACCAACGGGTCCCACACCTTGATCTGCCGGCCTTTTGAATGTGACGGAATCGATGCCATCGTCCTGCTCCCTGAAGGTGATACGCCTTGTCGCGTAACAGGCAGCCTGACGGCAGCAACTTAAGGCAAGCTTAGGCGCTGTCCGAAAAGTCGACGAGCGAAGGTTAGACAAGGCAAAAATCGGTGAGAAAGCGCAGTTTACGGGGTGTAAATGAGCATTTTGACCGGGCTGGCGCACCAGCCGATTTTTAACGCCGTATTACCGAGCGCAGGCACTTTTCAGACAAGCCCTAGGACGGCAAGCGCCTCCCCCCAAGGCGACGTGATGTCGGTCAACCTCCTGGTCCTTCCATCCGATCAAGCGCCCAGCTCAGGCCGAAGGGCGCCGCTTGAGGCTGGTGCGCCCCTCCTGGTAGGCGATCGCCAGGCCGCTGGCGATGATCAGGGTGCCGCCGATCAGCACCCCGAGATCCGGCACCTCGTCCCAGATCATCCAGCCGAGCAGGACCGCCCACAGCATGGCGGTATAGTCGAAGGGGGCGGCGATAGCGGCCGGAGCGTGACGAAAGGCCAGGGTAATAAAGGCGGTGGCGCCGACCCCGAGCACCCCGGACATGAGAAAGGCCGGCCAATGCTCCAGCGCCGGCGCCTGCCATACCAGCGGCAGGGCGACGCCGGTCACCACAAAGGGCACCAGGGTCATGTAGAACACCATCGCCCACAGGTGCTCGCGGGCGCCGTAGCGCCGAGCGGTGATCATCATCAAGGCATAGAACACCGCCGCCCCGAGCATCGACAGAGCACCCAGCGAGATGCCTTCACTGCCTGGACGCACGATCACCAATACACCGGCAAAGCCCACCAACGACGCCAGCACCACCGGCACGCTCACCCGCTCGCCCAGCAGCGGGACCGACAGCAGGCTGACAAACAGCGGCGCGGCGAAGGCGATGGCGGTGCCCTCGGCGAGCGGCATCATCGTCAACCCCAGCACGAAGCAACCCATGGTGCCGGTATAGATCAGACCACGGATCAGATGCACCCCAGGACGTCGGGTCGACAGGGTGCGTAGGCCGCCCCCCTGGTGCGCCAGCAGCATGATCAACGGCAACGACACCAGGGTGCGAAAGAAGATGATCTGCAACGGCGAATGCACCTCGCCGAGCCACTTGGAAATGGCGTCACCGAGCGCCAGGCACAGCACGCCAAGACACATGAACCCGATACCCTTGAACGATGATCCCATGCTCTCCTCCCTGTCCGCAGCACTGATGGCAAGTGGCTCACGACCACCATCTACCTGACCTAAAAACGAACCCCGCCGGCACGGGGCCGACGGGGGTAACAGGGACAACGTTAGGGGGCGAACGCTTCGCTGGCAAGAACAGACGCACCAGAACTGTGCACTGGTGTATGCCATGCAGCAAAAGGCCCGCCGGAGGCGGGCCTTGTCGGAGAACGACGTGAAGGTGGCGCGAACTGACGCTTAGAGGCTGGCCTGAACGACCATGCAGTCCATGCCCTGCTGCAGCAGTCGCCGACAGGCCGAACGGGCCTGGCCTTCCTGCAGGTCCACCACGCGGGCACGGTAGATGTTGGCATTGTCGGCTCGCGCCACCGCTACCCGGGCGTGGGCCATCTCGCCCGCCAGACGATCGGCCGCCTGGCTGGCCTGGCTGCGCGCGCTGTCCATGTCGCTGAACGCCCCCACCTGGACCCCCCAGTCGCCGGTCTGCGCGATGGTGCTGCTCGCGTTCGCGCTGGTGGTGGTGTTCGTGCTCGCCACGCTGGACGGCGCGCTCGACACGGCACTCGACACAGGGCGGGGCTCAGGCCTCGCCGCTGCCGCGTCGGGCACCGAGGCCGCCACCGGAATCGATGCCAGGGCGGGTGCCGAGGCACTCGGCTGGTCGATCAGGTTGCGCAGCGGGTCGGGACCGGACGAAGAACGACGCGAATCGGAGATGATCGGGGCGGCGGACTCGAAGCGCACCGGCGCTGTCGCCGATTGGCGGCTGGCCAGCGTCGGCGTGGCCGGACGAACCACGGTCTCGACCCGTGACGGCCGCACCGCGGTGGATGGCACCTGAGCGACACGGCTCGGCGTCGGCGCAGAGATCAACCCACGCTGGCGAGGCGCCATCAGTTCGCCACCGGAGACATCGGTATTGGCAAGGAAACCACGACCGTCGACCAGCGAAGCCCGCAGGAAGCCACGGTCGAGCAGGCTCATCATCTGCTCATCCCTGGAAGCGGCGGTGTAGCCGCCCATGACCACCGCCACCATGCGCCGTCCATTGCGCGTGGCCGAGGTCGCCACATTGAAACCGGAGGCACGAATGAAGCCGGTCTTGAGACCATCGGTGCCCGGGTACTTGGTCAGCAGACGGTTGTGACCGGTGTGACGAGTGCCACGCCAGGTGAACTCGGTAAGAGAGAAGTAGGGGTAATACTGGGGGAAGTCCAGCATCAGACGACGCGCCAGGATGACCATGTCCCGCGCCGTGGTGACCTGGCCGGAGTTGGGCAGGCCCGAGGCGTTGCGGAAGGTGGTGTTATTCATGCCCAGGCTGCGCGCCTTGCGGGTCATCATGTCGGCGAAGTGAGACTCGGAACCGCCCAGGGACTCGGCCACCACCACCGCCACGTCATTGGCGGAGCGCACGACCAACGCCTGGATGGCCTTCTCCACCGGGATGCTGTCACCGGGCTTGAGCCACAGCTTGGTCGCCGGCATCGAGGCCGCATGGGAAGAGACCGGCAGCGGCTGGCCCAGACTCATGGTACGACCGTCCAGAGCCTCGAACAGCATATAAAGGGTCATCATCTTGGTCAGTGAGGCCGGATAGCGGCGCTCATCGGCGTTTTCCGCGTACAGGATCTCATGACTCTCGGCGTCCACCACGATGCCTGCGTAGCGCGGATTGCCTGCCTGGGCGGACTGCACCACCATCAGACAGGTCACCACCAGCGCGACCAGCATCGTCAGCGAACGCCACCCGGAATTCCTTGTGGTCACCATTTATCCAAACCCCTGCGATTTCCAGACTGCACTGACGGCATTATGACCCACTTGACCGGCCTGTACAGGCCAAATTGGCGAGCGTTCACCATCATTCTCGGCATTATATAGACCATTTCGGGCGAACCAGCCGTTCATGCAGGCGCCTTTGTCGTCGTCCACTTGGGCAAAAGCCGGAGCGGGCCTACTCCTGCGCGCTTGCGTCAGGTCAAACTCCCGCACGGGCCAGCAGCGCCTCGGTATCAACGCTATCACGCTGGGCCGGCGTCAAGAAGCGTTCGGCGTAGTCGCTGTAGATCCGCTGCTCCAGCATCAGCCGGAAGATCTCGGGGTCCAGATGGCCCTCCCGCACCATGTCGGCCAGCGTCGCCAGTGCCCGGGAAAGGGTCATAGCCGACTTGTAGGGGCGGTCCGCGGCGGTCAAGGCCTCGAACACGTCCGCCATCACCATGACCCGCTCCTCGAGGCTGGCGTCCTTCATCGCCAGTCGGCGTGGATAACCGGTACCGTCCATGCGCTCGTGATGATTGCCGGCGATGGCCGGGACCCGACGCAGGTGCGCGGGCCAGGGCAGCGCCTCGAGCATCATGATGGTCTGGACCACGTGCTCCTGGATGCGGAATCGCTCGACCTCGTTGAGGGTGCCGCGGGACACCCTGAGATTGAAAAGCTCGCCCTGATGGCCGGCCAGTTCACTGGGCCGCATGTCGAAACGCCAGACATTGTCGGGGTCGTCCGGCGCCACCGCCGGGCGAGAGCGGTGCCAGGGAATCTCGTGACGTGGCAGGTCGGCCAGCAGGCGCTCCTCCGCGGGCAGCCTGCGCAGGGGTTCGCGGGACATGCGCTTGAGCTCATCTCGCGACACCCCGAGCCGATCATCGAAGCGCCGCCACCAGCGCCACTCGGCGATGACGGTCAGGCGCTCCAGCAGCTCATCGCTGATGGCCTCGCCCCCCCGATTGGCCTCGGCCACGCATTCGAAGGCTGCGATCAACTCCTGCTGTCGCGCATGGCGCCGTCGCTCCAGCGTCACCGGATCGCCACCGTGGGCGCGCCCCTGCCAGTAGGCCACGTCGGCATCGCGCCACAGCACCTCGAAGCGGGTGCGAATCTCATGGATACGGTCGTAGCGGGCCTCGAGCTTGGTGGCCTTTTCCATCACCTCGTCGGGAATCGCCAGCTTGCCGCAGTCATGCAGCCAGGCCGCCAGATGGAAGGCGCTGCGGCGGGTCGCGTCGAAGTGAGTCTCGGCGTATACCCCGTGCTCGCTGCGATCGATGCCCTCGACGATCATCTCCGCCAGTACCGGCACTCGCGAGCAGTGGCTTCCGGTATGCGGCGACTTGGCGTCGATGGCATGGGCCACCAGCTGGACGATGCCCTCCAGTAGACGCGCCTCACCACGCAGCAGTCGCCTCAGGTCGATGGCCACCGCTGCCGCCGCCGACACTTCGGCGACGAAGGCACGCCAGTGAGCGTCGTCATCGTCCAGCGAGCGCCGCGCCAACGCCAGCAGCCCCAGCGTCGCTCCCTCCCGGTTACGCAGCGGCTGCAACAGATAGCCGGCCGCCTCAAAGCGCTCGATCAGCGCCTCGAGCTCGGCCTCGGAGCCTTCATGCAGTCGCAGCTCCCGACTCCGTGGGTCCGCATCGGGGTCCCTCGCCTCCCCCTCCCTGGCGATCCGAGCGAAGCGTCCCTCGTCCTGTTCATCGGCCAGGTAGATGGCGCCGGCGCGACTGCCGGTGCCGCGCAGCAGATCCTCGAGAATGCTGGTCAGCATGCGATCCAGGCGTGGCTCGCTGTTGAGCACCCGGGTGATGCGTCCAAAGCCCTCGATACCACGCGCCAGCCGGCGCAGTGCCACACTGAGCCCGCGCACCTCGGTCACCCGCGAACCGACACCGTCGCAGGCGGAAAAATCGTAGCGCCCGAGCGCCTCGACCTGTCCGGACAACTCCCGCAGCGGACGCCCCAGTCGTCGTCCCAGCAGCACCCCCAGCGGCAACAAGGCCAGCGTCACGATCCCCGCCAACAACGAACTCTCCAGCATCATCTGGCGCACATCGGTGGTCAGCTCGTCTTCCGGGACCGCTGCAATCAGGCGCGTGGCCTCGCCGCCCAGGGTGACAAAGGGCAGCACCAGCCCCCACCACTGGCGACCGTCATGGGACAACCGCCGCGGCGGCTGGTCGACGTTCGTGCTCAACAATTGCGCCAGCACCGGCATGGCCAGATCCTCGAAAGAGGACAATTGGCGGGCGTTGCCGGGCCCAGGATCCAGTGTGGCGTCCAGGGTAGTCGCCAGCGCCTGGCCGGAGGCGGTGACCACCGCCATGCGCGTCTGCGGCGTCAACCGCAGGTCATCCAGGCCGATGCCAAGGTCCCGCGAGGCGACATCCAGGCCGACCACGGCGTCACCGCGGCGGCGCGCCATGCTGATGCCGATTTCGCCGGTGTTGAAAAACACATAGGGAGCGGTCAGGAAAGGAGCGTCACCCTCGGGTGCCTGCTGAAACCAGGGACGGCTGCGCGGATCGAAGAAGTACTGGTCGAGTCGCTCGCGCCCGAGCGGAGCAAGCGATGGATCGAACAGATGCCATTCACTCTGCGGTGGCTGGCCAGGGCGTGCATCCACCACCAGCGCCAGGTAGGCCGCGTCCTGGCCGCCGCTATCGACCAGGTCGGGACGCTTGCTCTCCAGCATGCGATCCACCGCGCGAAACATCAGGAAGTCGCCGCTGCCATAGCCGATGTAGACGGCGTCGACCAGTCGATGGGCTTCCAGCGCCGCCCTCATCAGCGGCAACGCTGACAGCCGGCCGTCCCAGTCGTCGGCCTCGCCCGGGGCCCCGTTGGCCAGCATGTCGATGGCCACCCGTGCCGGCCTCACCAGCGCCTGGGTGCGCGCCTCCAGGGTGTCGACCAGCTGAGCCGAGGTCTCTTCCAGGGTCGCCCCCAGCGTGCGCTGGGACTGGTGCCAGGAGAACCCCAGCAGCGCCACCGCCATCACCACCATCACCCCGACGATAACGATACCGATCAGCCACTGCACCGGAATGACGAGACGATGGCGGTACATGGTCGGACCTCTCGTGGCGAGGCAAACGGGACTTTCAAGCGTGACGAAACGCCCTAAGCCGAAAGGGGTAGCGCTCTCTCCACTATATGTGCAGATCTGCAGACGCGTATCCCGAACACAGCGGCAGGCTCCACGTTAGGTCAACGCCGAGCTCGGGCCCGGATGGCATCGATATCGACCTGGTCGATCTGTCGGTCGGCCACAAAGGTATCGGCGTAGCGCCGCCACACGCCGCTATCCAGCAGCAACTCGAAGACCGCCGGGTCCAGGTGGCCGTCCTTGACCATGTCGGCCAGGATCTCCAGCGCGCGGGACAGTGGCAGGCCATTCTTGTAGGGACGATCGGAGGCGGTCAGCGCCTCGAACACATCCGCCAGCGCCATGATCCGCTCTTCCAGGCTGGCCTCGCCGAGTCGCAGCCGCCGCGGATACCCCTGTCCGTCCATGCGCTCATGGTGATTGCCGGCGATCTCCGGCACTCGCTTCAGGTGAGCGGGCCAGGGCAGAGACTCGAGCATGATGATGGTCTGGATCACGTGCTCCTGCATGCGGAAGCGTTCGACGTCGTTGAGCGTGCCCCGGGCGATGCACAGGTTGTAGAGCTCCCCCTGATGCTCCGCCAGGGACGGCGGCTCCATCGAAAAGCCCCAGTGATTGTCGGGGTCCTCGGGATGCACCGGGGGACAGGGACGCTGCCAGGCAATGCGATGACGGGGCAGATCGGCAAGCAGACGTTCTTCTGCAGGCAAGGCGCGACGGGGTTCTTCGGCCATGTTGTCCAGTTCGGCCCGCGACAGCCCGAGGCGGTCATCGAAGTAACGCAGCCAGCGCCACTCGCCGATGGTCTTCAAGCGCTGGCAGTCGGCCTCGCCCATCGCCTCGCGGCCATGGTTGGCCTCGGCGACGCAGGCGAAGGCTTCCTGCAGCTCCTGGCGCCGACGCTGCAGTACCTGGTCAAGCTTTGTTGCCTCGCCCCCCTGGGCGATGGCACGCCAGTAATCGAGTTCAGCGTCTCGCCACAGCACCTCGAAACGGGTCCGGATCTCGTGGATCCGGTTGTAACGGGTCTCGAGCTTGGTGGCCTTCTCCATGATGTGGTCTGGGGTGGTCAGCTTGCCGCAGTCGTGCAGCCAGGCCGCCAGGTGGAAGGTGGCGCGCTCTTCCTCGCTGAGGTGAACCGCAGCAAAAGGGCCCTGGCGCGCCCGATCCACTTCATCGATCAGCATCTCCGCCAGTTGCGGCACCCGGGTACAGTGTCCCCCGGTGTGGGGTGACTTGGCATCGGTGGCCCTGGCGACCAGCTGAATCATGGCGTCCAGCAGACGCGCCTCGCCCTCGAGCAGGCGGCGCATGTCGATGGCCACCGCCGCCACCGATGACACCTCGGCGACGAAGGTGCGCCACTGGTCATCATCCTGACCACCGTCCCGGTGCGCCAGCAGCAGTATCCCGAGACGCTTGCCGGCGCGGTCGCGCAGCGACTGCACCAGATACCCTTGCGCCTCCAGTGCTCGCCGCACCTCCAGCAGAGGGCCCGAGTCCTGGTCGACCTCGAGCGTCGCCGGCAAAGGGGCATCGCCCCACCCCTGACCCGCCTCGGCGACCGGCGACAGGCGGCCTGAACTGTCCTCGTTGGCCAGATAGATGACCCCGTGGTGGCTGCCGGTGACGTTCAACAGCTCATCGAGGATGCCGTCGAGCATCACGTCGAGCCGGCGCTCGCGTCCCAGCATGCGATTGATGCGCCGAAACTCGCCGACGCGATGCACCAGAGTGTCCAGCGCACCGGACAGGTGAGCCACCTCGCGCACCCGGGAGTCGACCCCTCGATAGGCATCGAGGTCGAACTCGGAGATGGTCCGTACCTGCTCGCCCAGTTCGCGCAGTGGGCGCCCGAGTCGGCGACCCAGCAGGATGCCGAGTGGCACCATCAGCGTCACCAGCCCCAGCGACAGCAACAGACGGTGCCACAGGGATTCACGCAGGCTCGCCATCAGCTCCCGCTCCGGCATGGCCACCAGCAGCCAGGCCAGTCGACTGCCGAGCATGTCGAAGGGCAGCGCCAGCCCCCACCAGTACTGCTCACCACAGAAGTAGCGGACCGGCGTCGCCAGCACCCCCTGATCCTTGAGCTCGATCAACGGCGCCTCGCCCAGATCCTCCAGCGAGGTCCCCGGCAACAGCGCCGCATCCTTGTCCGCGTTGTGGGCGAGCACATCGCCCTCGGGGGTAGTGATGGCCAGCAGTGACCCCTGGGTGGTGGCAAACGCATGGATTTCCTTGCCGAGATCCGCGGAGGTCATGTCGATGCCAAGCACGGCGCGTCCGTCACGGGATCGCTGGGACAGGGTGACGCCCTGCTCGCCGTTGGTGAAGAAGGTATAGGGGGCCGATAGCTGCGGGCCGTGCTCGTCCAGCGCCTGACGAAACCAGGGGCGATCGCGCGGGTCCAGGCCGTGGCTCTCGATGGCGATGCGACGTAGCTCCCTTGCCTCATCGTCGAGTACCTGCCAGTAGCCAGCCAGGCCTTGCCGCCTGTCGCCGTGCAGGATCAGCGCCAGGTAGGTACCGCCGGCCAGATTCAATGAGTCGGATACCGCCCCGGGCGACAGTCGCTCGATGGCGCGAACCATCAGAAAGTCGCCGTTGTCGGAGCCGATGTAGGCGCCTCCCAGCACCTCCTGGGCGTCGACCACCGCCGCCAGCATGGGCAGTAGATGATCGCTTCGGGCACTGTCGAAGTTCTCGATGCTCGTTTCTCTGCTCAGCACACCGAGCATCGCCCTGGAAGGTTCGATCAACGAGCGGGTCTTGACCTCCACCGTCGCCGACAGCTGCTGGCTGGATCGCTGCAGCGCCTCAACCAGCGAGTCCCGAGCCTGATCCCATGACTGCCACAGCAGCAGACCGGCCATCATCAGCGTCATGCCGACGATGGAGGCAGCGATAAGCCATTGGATCGGGAGTTCACGGCGGGCAAATAGAGGCATTGAAGGGCTCGAGGGTGGCAGTCGACCAGCAGTGACGACTACCTATCACTCTATGCCAATTCAGCCGCTCTGGAGCGGGGGGCAACTACCCCCTATGCACTACTTCGCCCACATCTTTCGTCTTGGCCCTCGCCCATGGCGGCCGTGCCTGCCAAGACGTTCAGGTCAGCAGCCGCGTCATGCCCAGCCACACCAGACGCAGCGACAGCGCGGTCAACACCACCCGGAATCCGGTGTCGAAACGCCGCTCCGACACGTGCTGCAACAGGCGCAGGCCAAGCCAGGTGCCCAGCACCCCGACGCCGATCATCAGCAGGATCAACCACAGCCAGTCGGCGAACAGAAAACCGGCGACGCCGAAGACGAAGGCCTTGGTCAGGTGCTGGAAGGTCATGCAGGCGGCGAAGGTGGCCACCGTACCCTGGCGGGAGTTTCCGGTCTGCTTGACGAAGGCCGCCACCATGGGCCCACTGGCGCCGACAAAGCTGGACAACAGGGTAGTGACGGCACCGGCGATCAGGGTGCCCAGGCGGCCCAGGGCGCGCTTGGGCAGCCCCGGCCCCCACAGGGTATAGAGCACAAAGGCGGCGATCGACAGCTCCAGCACCCCGCTGGGCAGGCGAATCAGCAGCCAGCCGGCCACCAGGGCGCCGACCAGGGCTCCGGGGACAAAGGTCGCCAGCAGCGGCCAGTGAACGTATCGCCAGCTCATGGCCAGGCGTCCGCCATTGGAGCCAAGCTGGACCATGCCATGCACCGGGATCAGTGCCGCCGCCGGCATCACCTGGGCCATGGTCATGATCAACAGGGTGCCGCCGCCCACGCCCAGCGACGCGCTGATCATCGATGTGACACCGGACAGCAGGATCAGGCCGAGACTGACGACGGGGGACAGCGGCGAGATAGCGGCGAGCCACTCCATGGCGACAAACTCCTGAGACAAGAAAAGCCAGAAGCTTACCTTTGTGTGCCACGGCTCGCACTCGCTGACGACCCGCCCGCCAACATCGCCTCGCTGCCCGCAACGCCAACGCCGATCGATCTTCCGGGTGGAAGATCGATCGGCGCGGGTACTTTCCATGAAGGCAAGAGCCGTGACGACAGGATCAGCGATGGGCACATTCAGCGGCTGATACAGAGAAGAGGCTCAGGCCAATCATCAGGATCAGCGTTTCAGGCCAAGCGCCGCCAGGGATTCGCGCTCGCGGCGGGCGTAGAGCTCGAGTTCATCGCGCACCGAGGCCCCCAGCGCCGCCTCGAAGGCGTCACGGTTGGCGTTGCCCTGCCCCACCGCACTCTCCTCACCGCCCAGGTTGGACTGGAAGATGCCCGCCGCCGACACCGGCAGGAAGTCCTCGTAGGTCAGCGGCTCGGCCACCACCTTGCCGGCGGCGATCTGTGCCTCCACAGAGGCGTCACCGTCGAACTCGTCTACCGCACGGTAGACGAAGTAGGCCAGACCCTCGCGGCGCAGGGTGGTCTCGTCATCGGGGAAGTCGGCGAAGACCTCGGCCAGGCGAGCCTGATGGGCGGCGTTGTCCAGCCCCTGGGTCGCCTTGCGGGCCTCGCCCAGCAAGCGGTCATAGAGCGCCCGGCCCTTGGGGGTCAGGGCTACACCACGCTGCTCGATCTCGCCGAAGCGGGCGGTATGGCTACCCTCGGCGTCACCGACGAAACGGGTGGTCTCTTCCAGCGCCTTGAAGCTGGTCTGACGCAGAAGGATCGGACAGGCGCGCCGGGGCGGGCCCTCGATCACCGCCTTGGGCGTCATGCCATGCTCGGGCATCCGGCGCTGGGCTTCGTCGATATCCAGGGTCCGCGGCGTCAGGTGATTGATGTGCGGGCCACGGAAGCACACCACGTCGGCGATCAGACGGTGGGCCGAGTGCAGCCGCTCGTAGGTGGCGCGGTCCACGGTGGCGTCCTGGTGCCAGCGGAAGGTCTCCAGGGCTTCGGCGACGAAGCGCTTGGCCTGTTCCTCGGTGAGGCCACCCTGCTGCTCGAAGGTAGCGATCTGTTCACGCACCCCCGGGGTGAAGATGTCGCGCTTGGCCAGGATCTCGCTGGCCAGGGTGCGCAGCTCGACGTCCTCGATCAGCTCGAGGCGCAGCAGCGAGGTAAACAGGCGGAAGGGATTGCGCGCCAGGGCCTCGTCGGTGACCGGGCGAAAGGCGGTGGAGTGCACCGGCACCCCGGCCTCGGACAGGTCGTAGTAGCCCACAGGGAACATCCCCATCACCGCGAACAGGCGCCTCAGGGTGGCGAGTTCCTCGGCCGTGCCCACCCGGATCGCACCGTGACGCTCGACGCCCAGGCGAGCGTGCTCGCCGCTGGCCTCGAGCCGCTCGGCCAGCGCCGGATCAGCCTCGAGGGTCTGCCGATTCACCTGCTCGACCAGTGACAGCAGGGTGCCGTACTGGGGCACCTCGGCCTGGTACATGGCCGACATGGCAGAGGCAAAGCGGTCACGAATCTCGTCGGCGGTCACAAAGTCGGAAGACATCCGGGCTCCTATCGGTTGGCAGGCGGTGATGCCACCGATAAGACCAGAGCGGGGAGGCGGCGACAAACGAAAATTATCGCTGGTTGTATTCCTTCAAGGAATGCCACGGCGGTGGTCGCCGCCATCGCTCTCGACACTCTGCGCCTTTATCGGCGCAGTCTTTCTCGCAGCGACGCCATGGGAGCCACCCCGCGCTACCAGTCCTCCAGCTTATGTGCCCCGCTGCTGTCGCCCCCGTCCGCCTTGCCGCGCTCTGCGCGAGCAAGCGCGCGGCCAGGGCGCCTCAGTGCCCCAGGATCTGACTCAGGAACAGCTGGGTACGCTCCGAGCGCGGGTTGTTGAAGAACTCCTGGGGCGGCGCCTGCTCGATGATCTGGCCCTGATCCATGAAGATCACCCGGTCGGCCACGGTCTTGGCGAAGCCCATCTCGTGGGTCACGCAGAGCATGGTCATGCCTTCCCGGGCCAGCTCGATCATCACGTCCAGCACCTCCTTGATCATCTCCGGGTCCAGCGCCGAGGTGGGCTCGTCGAACAGCATCACCTCCGGGCGCAGACACAGCGCGCGCGCGATGGCCACGCGCTGCTGCTGGCCGCCGGACAGCTGGCCCGGGTACTTGTGGGCCTGGTCGGCGATCTGCACCCGCTCGAGAAACTCCATGGCGGTGGCCTCGGCCTCGCGCCGGGGTTTCTTCTGTACCCAGGTCTGGGCGATGCAGCAGTTGTCGAGCACCGACAGGTGAGGGAACAGATTGAAGTGCTGGAACACCATGCCGACGTGCCGGCGGATCTGTTCGATGCGCTTGACGTCCTGGGTCATGTGCACCCCGCCCACGGTGATGCGGCCCTGCTGGTGTTCCTCCAGGTGATTGATGCAGCGGATCAGGGTGGATTTGCCGGACCCCGAGGGCCCGCACACCACGATGCGCTCCCCTGGCTGCACGGTCAGGTCGATGTCGCGCAGCACGTGGAAGTCCCCGTACCACTTGTTGAGGCCGTCGATCTCGATCATCGGCGTGTTCGAATCCGCCGTGGTCGCCGCTTGAGCAGACATGGCTGCCTCCCGATCAAATTTGTTGTTGTGGGCCGTCAATGGCCGGTATGTAGACGCCGTTCGATATATTGGCTGTAACGTGACATGCCGAAGCAGAAGATCCAGAACATCAGCGCGGCGAACACGTAGCCCTCGGTGGCGAAGCCCAGCCAGTTGGTGTCGGTGAGCCCGGCACGGATGATCGCCAGCAGGTCGAACAGGCCGATGATCAGCACCAGTGAGGTGTCCTTGAACAGCGCGATGAAGGTGTTGACGATGCCCGGGATCACCAGCTTGAGCGCCTGGGGCAGGATGATCAGGCCCATCCGCCGCCAGTAGCCCAGGCCCAGCGCCTTGGCGGCCTCTTCCTGGCCTCTGGGGATCGCCTGCAGGCCGCCACGCACCACCTCGGCCATATAGGCGCTCCAGAAGAACATGATGCCGATCAGTGCGCGCAGCAGCTTGTCGAACTCGACCTCGCTGGGCACGAACAGCGGCAGCATCACCGAGGCCATGAACAGCACCGTGATCAAGGGCACGCCGCGCCAGAACTCGATGAACACCACCGACAGGCTGCGCACCAGTGGCATCTGCGAGCGCCGGCCCAGCGCCAGGATCACCCCCAGCGGCAGCGAGCCGACGATACCGACGATGGCCACGGTCAGGGTCAGCATCAGCCCGCCCCACTCACGGGTGGGCACCGCCGGCAGGCCGAAGTGGCCTCCCAGCAGCAACAGCCAGGCGATCACCGGAAAGCCGACCAGGGCGAAGATCACCACCCAGCGCTTGGCCGGCAGTCGGGGAATCATCAGCCAGGCGATGGTGGCCACCAGCAGCGTCAGGGTGATATCGACGCGGTAGCGTTCGGCCTCAGGGTAGAAGCCGTAGACGATGGTCTCGAAGCGGGCGCTGATGAACACCCAGCAGGCGCCCTCGCCGGTGCAGGCTTCGCGGGTGGTGCCGATCCAGTCGGCGTCGATCAGCGCCCACTGCACCAGCGGGGACAGCGCCCATACCAGCACCGCCAGGGTGATCAGCGAGACCACCGAATTGAGCGGGGTCGAGAACAGCCGGCTGCGCAGCCAGCCGGTGACGCCATGGCGCGCCACCGGCGCCGGGCGGGCGGCGATCATCGAATGCTCGGTGGACGCGGCAGCCGGCGCCACCTCGGGCTCACTCGGGGGGTGCACCGGAGACTGTGAAGGAGGTGTGGGACGCTCGGTCATGGCAGCAGTCCTCCAACGAAGACAGGCAGGCGGCTCATGGCAGAGCGCATGGTTGGCGTATTCATCTCAGCGCTCCTTGAGCAGGGTCCGGGCGTTGTAGACGTTCATCAACGCCGACACCACCAGACTGATGGTCAGGTAGACCGCCATGGTCATGGCGATGATCTCGATCGCCTGGCCGGTCTGGTTGAGGCTGGTACCGGCAAACACCGCCACCAGGTCGGGATAGCCGATGGCGGTCGCCAGCGACGAGTTCTTGATCAGGTTCAGGTACTGACTGGTGAGCTGCGGCACGATCACTCGCATCGCCTGGGGGATGACCACCTTGCGCAAGGTGATGTTGCCCGGCAGGCCGATCGCCCGGGACGCCTCGATCTGCCCCTTGGGCACCGACTGGATCCCTGAACGCACGATCTCGGCGATAAAGGAGGCGGTGTAGATCGACAGCGCCAGCCACAGTGCCATCAGCTCCGGGATCACGGTGATACCGCCGGAGAAGTTGAAGCCCTTGAGTGACGGCACGTCCCAGGCAAGCGGGCTGCCGCTGGCCACGAACACCAGCAGCGGCAGGCCGATGATCAGGGCGCTGCCGAGCCAGTACACCGGCAGCGCCTTGCCGGTACGCTGCTGCAGCCGTCTGGCGTAGATACCAAGGGCCACCACCGCCAGGATCGCTACTACCAGCGCCAGCTGGGTCAGGCCGAAGCCTGGCTCGGGCACCGGCGCCGGCACGATCAGCCCGCGCACGTTGAGAAAGAACGCCTCGAGCAGCGACATGCTCTGGCGCGGACTGGGCAGGGCCTGGAGCACGGCGAAGTACCAGAACAGGATCTGCACCAGCAGCGGAATATTGCGGAAGGTCTCGACGAAGGCCGCCGCCAGGCGAGCCAGCAGCCAGTTGGGCGACAGCCGGGCGATACCCACGGCGAAGCCGATCAGGGTGGCGGCCAGAATGCCGAGCCCGGACACCAGCAGGGTATTGAGCAGCCCCACCACGAAGGTGCGGGCGTAGCTGCTGTCGCCGGAGTAGTCGATCAGGGTCTGGGGGATCGAGAACCCGGCGCGCTCACCGAGGAAGTCGAAACCGGTGGTGATGCCCCTGGCCTCGAGATTGGTCAGGGCATTGCCGATCATCATCGCGATCAGCGCGGCGAGGCCTGCCAGCAGCAGCGCCTGGATGATCAGCGCACGAAAGGCAGGACGCCGCCATAGCGGCGTCCGTTCGATAGGGGGCGTGGACATGGGCGAGCCTCTTGCTGGACGACGCTTGCCTCCGGCCCGTCTCGCGGCCGTGGGTATTCACCCGCGAACGGCAAGTGGGCCGGCGCGCGACGTCGTCGCTCTATCCGTCATGGGTCGGACGACCCCGGCCATGGCCGGGGTCGCAGCGGACAGTATCAGCGGATCGGCGGGGCGTAGAGGATGCCGCCTTCGTTCCACAGGGCGTTCATGCCACGGCTGATGCCCAGCGGTGAGTTCTCGCCCACGGTATCGGCGAATACCTCACCGTAGTTGCCCACCTGGGAGACGATGTTGTAGGCCCAGTCGTTGGTCAGACCGAGCTGCTCGCCGTAGGTGCCGTCGACACCCAAAAGGCGCGCCACCTGGGGATTGGGCGGATCATTCTTCATCTGCTCGGCGTTGTCGCTGGTGATGCCCAGTTCCTCGGCATTGACCATGGCGAAGACCGTCCACTTGACGATGTCGAACCACTGGTCGTCACCCTGAGCGACCACCGGGCCCAGCGGCTCCTTGGAGATCAGCTCGGTGAGGATCTCGACGCTGTCCGGTTCCGGCAGCTGCAGGCGCAGGGCGCTGAGCTGGGAGGTGTCCGAGGTGAGCACGTCACAGCGCCCACTGGCGAAGCCCGAGGCGGTCTGGTCCGGGGTATCGAAGGTCACGGTGTTGATGTCGATGCCCTTGGCCGGGAAGTAGTCCGCCAGGTTGAGCTCGTGGGTGGTGCCGGACTGGATACAGATGGAGGCGCCGTTCAGATCCTCGAGGCTTTCGATGCCGAGATCCTTGGCCACCATGAAGCCCTGACCATCGTAGAAGGTGGTCGTCGTGAAATTGAGGCCCAGGGAGTTGTCCCGGGTGGCGGTCCAGGTAGTGTTGCGCGAGAGCACGTCGATCTCGCCGGACTGCAGCGCGGTGAAGCGCTCCTTGGCGGTCAGCGGGGTGAACACCACCTTGTCGGCGTCGCCGAAGATCGCCGCCGAGATGGCGCGACAGGTTTCCACATCGAGTCCCTGCCAGTTGCCGTTCTCGTCCGGCGAGGAAAAACCGGACAGGCCGACGTTGACACCGCATTGGAGTTCGCCGCGGGAGGTGACTTCGTCCAGGGTGGCGGCCGAAGCACTGCTCGTCACGCCCAGCGCCGCTGTGGATAGCGCGGCGAGGGAGAGGGTCAGCAACGTCTTGTTATTGTGTCGCATGGATTCAACTCCAGTAATGGATGAGCGTTGTACGCCCATTCACTATCCGAGCCTCGGCCGGCGTGGTCAATGCTGGTGTCGACGTTTGTTTTAAACGATGGATTGAAGATCGATGGCAGCCCCCATCGAAAAGAGGCCCGGGAGGAGCGTGCCCGCTGGCACGCCCCCTCCGGGCAAGACGCACTCTTCTCCTGCACCAGGCCCGCCTTGTATCAGGACAGCGCCACGTCCTTGGGCGTTGTCCGTAAAGACGCCGAGCGCAGGCACTTTTCACATAGGCCTCTAGGCGCTGTCCGAAAAGTCGACGAGCGAAGGTTAGACAAGGCAAAAATCGGTGAGACAGCGCAGTTTACGGGGTGTAAATGAGCATGTTGATCCGATTTTTAACGCCGTATTACCGAGCGCAGGCACTTTTCAGACAAGCCCTAGTGCGAGGTGCCCTCTTCGTAGTGGGTCTTGTTCCACACGTTGTACTTGCCTGACGGCTTGTCCATCGGCACCCGGGTGATCTCCTCGAGGGTATCGGCGTCGTAGGCGATCACCGCGCCGTCGCGCTCCCACAGGCTCAGCAGCAGGGTCTCGCCGTCACGGTCGAACTCCACGTGGGCAGACGTCTTGCCCTGCTCCGGGATCAGGGTGCGCACGATCTCGAGGCTGTCCTTGTCGATCACGTGGACACGATCACGGTTGGGCCCGAAGAACACGTCGGTCCAGGCGTAGCGGGAGTTTTCGTGGCTGCGCATGAAGAAGCCCGGGCCGTCGGTATGCAGCGTCTTGATCAGCGAATAGTCGTCCATGTCGATGATCGAGACTTCCGGCTTGGCCAGGTGGGGAATCGCCATCACCCGACGTCCGCCGGTCTCCCAGGTGATGCCGGAACCCAGATGGGGCATGCCCGACAACGGCAGGTCGGCCAGCTTGTCGCCGCTGTCCAGGTCGATGACCATGGCCCCATCGCCACCGCGGGAGGCGCCGATGACACGGCGGTACTCGGGGTCAAAGAAGAAGTCGTCGAGGTAGTCCGGCACCGGCAGACGCCGGACCTCGAAGCTCTCGCCCCTGGCCTCTCGAGCCTTGCGCGCGGGATCCAGCGGCTCGTCCATATGCCCCGTGGCCACCACCGCTTCAGGCGTCACCGGCCAGGGGATCTCCCACAGCTCCTTGACGTCCTTGAGCGCGGCGATAAAGCTCGAGCGCGGCGGCGCGGCGTAGACGGCGCTGACCCGGGAGCCGTTGCCTTCGGCGTCGGCGGCGGGATAGACCCGCATCGGATCGAGCCGGTGGGCGTCGAACAGCACCAGGTTGCCCGGCAGGGTGTTGGCGGCCATCACGTAGCGGCCATCGGCGGACACCGCGATATTGCGCATATTGATGCCGGCGCGGACCTCGGCCACCACGGCGAAGTGATAGAGATCGAACTTGGTGATCCAACCGTCGCGGGAGCCGAAATAGACGTAGCGGCCATCCGGGCTGTACTTGGGCCCGCCATGCAGGGCAAAGCGGGTGGGGAAGCGCGCCAGGCGCTCGAAGGTATCGCCGTCGAGCACGCTGGCGTGGTGATCGCCGGTCTCTACCACCACGAACAGATTCTGCGGATCGGCGTCGAACTCGGGCGTGTCGCCAAGGCTGCCGGGGGGATGCGACACCACCTGGCTTGCGCGGATATCGTCGAGCGTCCAGTCGGGGGTCACCGGCGGGTCACTCAGCACCCAGTCACTCAGCGCATCGACCTCGGGCCCGGTCAGCGTGTCGGTAAAGCCGGGCATCTGGGTCGCGGGGCGGCCATCGGCGATCACCCGACGAACCTCTTCGGGCTTGATGCGCCCCAGGTTCTGGGGCAGCAGCGCCGGCCCCATGGCGCCCAGACGATCGGCGCCGTGGCAGCTGGCGCAGTGATCCTGGTAGAGCTGTGGCGCTGCCGAATTTGCCGCTATCGCCTCCTCCTGAGCCCCAGCCAGCGCTGGCATCAGGGCTGGCATCAGCCCGATCAGGGCCGCGCCCAGCAGTCTTGCCGTGCTCATGCCACCGCCTCCGCCACCGCGTCCATATCGAGTCGCCCGGCCAGGGACACCACTTCGCCCACCACGATCAGCGTCGGCGGCTTGAGCCCCTCGGCCTGGATGGTCTCGGGCAACTGGCCCAGACGGGTGATCACCCGGCGCTGTTCCCGGGTGGTGCCGCGTTCGATCAGCGCCACCGGCTGGTCGGCGGGCAGCCCGTTGGCGAGCAGTTCGCGGCGAATCAGCTCGGCGTTGGTCAGCCCCATGTAGAACACCAGGGTGTGGCGGCGACTGGCCAGCGAGCGCCAGTCGAGATCGAGGCTGCCGTCGGCGCGGGCGTGCCCGGTGACGAAGGTCACCCCCTGGGCGTGGTCGCGATGGGTCAGCGGAAAGCCGGCGTAGGCGCTGCAGCCCTGGGCCGAGGTGATTCCCGGCACCACGCGAAAGGGGATCTGGTTGTCCACCAGCATCTCGGCCTCTTCGCCGCCGCGCCCGAAGATGAATGGGTCGCCGCCCTTGAGGCGCACCACCCGCTTGCCGGTCACCGCCAGGCGCACCAGCAACTGGTTGGTTTCCTCCTGGGTCAGGGCGTGGCAGCGCGCCGCCTTGCCCACGTAGAAACGCTGGGCCGCCTTGGGCGCCAGCGCGAGCACCTCCGCTGACACCAGGCGATCATAGACCAGGCAGTCCGCCTGGCTGAGCAGGTACAGCGCGCGCAGGGTCAGAAGGCCGGGGTCACCGGGGCCGGCGCCGACGATGGCCACCTCGCCGGAGGCGAGCGGCGCTTCGCCGAGCTGGTCGTAGAGGGCTTGCAAGGACATGGTGATCTCCCGTTCAACCGGTCGTCAGAATCATCTTGGGCGAGACGGCTTCGGTCAGGCCGATCTCGTCATCGTCGAGGTAGCAGCCCGGGTCCTCGGCCCAGGGATCGCCCAGGGTCTTGAAGGCACGCACCCGGGTATTGCCGTTGCAGATCGGCAGGTAGCGACAGGCGCCGCAGCGTCCCTTGAGCGGCCGCGGACGACTGCGAAAGCCCTGCATCAGGTCGTCGTCGGCCTCGCACCAGATCTCCGAGAAGGACCGCTCACGCACATTGCCGAGGTGGTGGTCCCACCAGAAGGAGTCCGGATGGACATTGCCCAGGTTGTCGATATTGGCGATGTACTCGCCGCTGGCGTTGCCGCCCCAGGCGAGCAGACGCGCCTCGAGATCGGCGACCCGCTCGGGGAAGTGGCGCCTGGCCCAGTGCAGCAGGAAGGGGCCGTCGGCGTCGTTGTTGCCGGTGACGTACTCGCGCCGGATACCCGCCTCGAGTTCGGCGCGACAGCGGTCGAACAGTCGGGTCATGGCGTCGCGGGTCATTTCGTGCCAGGCGTCGTGCTTACGGTGACGATGACCGCGTCCGCCATAGTTGAGGTGTGACAGGTAGAACTTGTCGACGTCGTGCTCGGCGGTCAGCGCCAGGATGTCGTCGAACTGGGCGTAGTTGTCCCGGGTCAGGGTGAACCGCAGCCCTACCTTGATGCCCCGCTCCTTGCACAGCCGGACTGCGGCCATGGACTCGCGAAAGGCGCCACGACGCTGGCGGATCTGGTCATGGGTCTCCTCGAGGCCGTCGATGCTGATGCCGACGTAGTCGTAACCGGCATCGGCGATGGCGTCGATCTTGTCCTCGGTGATCAGGGTGCCGTTGGTGGAAAGCCCGGTGTACAGCCCGAGTTCCTTGGCCCGGTGCGACAGTTCAAAAATGTCGGGGCGCATCAGCGGCTCGCCACCGGACAGGATCAGCGCCGGCACCCGGAAGGCCTTGAGGTCCTCGAGCACCTTCATCGCCTCCTCGGTGGACAGCTCACCGGCGAAGTCGACGTCGGCCGACACCGTGTAGCAGTGCCGACAGGTCAGGTTGCAGCGGCGAATCAGATTCCAGATCACCACCGGGCCTGGCGGGGTGCGGGCAGGCGCCAGTGGCGTCGGCTCGAGCAGGCTGTCGATGTAGCGGGTCACTCGGAACATGGCGAGGCTCCCTTGGCGGTGGCGAGCCGTAGCCCGGTCTTCTTGAGGATGCGGCTGCTGTAGAGAATACGGTGGTCGCGGCAGGCGTCGCCCAGCCATTCACGCAGCCGCTCGGCCTGGGCCTCGACCTCGTCGCGGTGGTGGCCGTGCAGCATCACGAACAGGTTGTAGGGCCAGTCCGGCAAGCGGCGAGGCCGCCGGTAGCAGTGACTGACGCCCGGCCAGTCGGCCAGCTGCCGGCCGAGTTCGTCGATACGCTGATCATCGACGTCCCACACGGTCATGCCATTGGCCAGGTAGCCCAGGCGGTAGTGGTTGGGCACCGCGGCGATGCGGCGCACGACGCCGGTCAGGCGCAGGCGCTGAAAGCGTGCCAGCACCTCCTCGCCGCTCATGCCGATGGCCGCGCCCACCGCCGCCCAGGGGTCGGCCACCAGCGGCAGCCCCGCCTGGGTGGCCTCGATCAGGGCGCGGTCGCCGTCGTCCAGCACAGAGATGTCGTTGCGGTCCCTAGACGGGCAGGTGGAGATGGACATGGAACTCCTCCTCCTTGGGCAGGTTGATCACCTCGAGCCCGGTGGCCTCGGTGATGGCCTCGATCACCGAGGCGACACGGCCGGGGCGATCACAGGCGATGACGAACCACATGTTGTAGTGGTGCTCGCGGCGATAGTTGTGGGCCACCTCAGGGAAGGCGTTGACGACCTCGGCGACGCGCTCGAAGTCGGCTTCCGGCACCGCCAGGGCGGCCAGCGTCAGGGCACCGCCGAGACGCTCGGCCTGGAACATCGGGCCAAAGCGACTGAGGATCCCTCGATCGAGCAGCGACGACAGGACGTCGAGCAACTCGCGCACCCCGAGCCCCAGCTCCAAGGCCAGGTCGCCGTAGGGGTCCGGGGTCAAGGGCACACCCAATTGCAGGCGGTTGATGATCCGACGCTCTACCTCAGACAGCGCAGCCACCGCGTCATGGCGAGCGGTGGCAGCGTCGTGTGGATGGCGGTCGGGGTCGCCGGGAAAACCCCGGGACGGTATTTCTGAGCTCATGGCTCCTCCGGGGGTGTCATGGTTCCTCGGGCGTGTAGCGTCCGCCGCGCTGGCGATAGGCCTGGCGGCTGAACAGCACCTGGTGGTCGACGTCTTCGAGGCCATGGCGCTTGATCAGCGCAAGGATCTGGGCCTCGACACGCACTCGCCGGACGCCGTGGATCATGCAGAACAGGTTGTAGGGCCAGCCGAGGCGACGCACCCGCTGGTAGCACAGGGTGACCTCGGGCTCAGCGGCCAGACGCCGGCCTACCTCGTCGACGCGATCTTCGGGCAGGTTCCACACCACCATGGCGTTGGCGGCGAGGCCCAGGCGGCGATGGCGGACCACCAAGCCGAAGCGTTTGATGAAACCGCTGTGCTGCCAGTGCCCGATCCAGGTGCGGACCTCCTCGACGCTCAGGCCGGTCTGCTCGGCCAGCACCTTGAACGGCTCAGGCACCAGCGGCAGCCCTTCTTCCAGACAGGCCCTGAGTCTGATCAGACGGCGATCCTGGGCCTGCAGCGGGCCTGCCGGACGGCGCCCAGCGGTGGACGTGACGGCCTCGATCATGCTTCCTCCAGCTCCGCCCAGGGCAGGGCGAAGGCCAGGTCGATGTGATAGCTCTGGACCATGGGCAGGCGCAGCAACGGGGTGGCCAGTTCGGCCTCCAGCCGCGTCAGGCGCAGTTCCAGGCTGGTGCTGTCCGGCGCCGTCACCACGAACCACAGGTTGTAGCGGTGCTCGCGCCAGTAGTTGTGGTTGACCCCGGGGCAGGCGTTGATGATCTGTGCCACCGCCTCCCGGCGATGGTCCGGCACGGCCACCGCCACCAGCTCGCTGGCGCCGGCCTGGCGGTGATCGAACACCGCGCCGACACGGCCCACCACGCCCAGGTCACACAGACGCTGCAGGCGTTCGATCAACGCCTGTTCATCCAGTCCGAGCTCTTCGGCCATGGCCGCAAAGGGACGCTCCACCAACGGCAGCGATCGCTGATAGCGATCGATCAGACGCCGGTCGATGCGGTCCAGGTCGTCGACCACCTTGTCGGTTGCCATGGCCATCTCCCGAAAAGCGAAAAATTGGGGCGGGCCGCCCGTGCGAGCGGCCCGCGAGGACGTCAGTAGACGTCGTGCTGGGTGTTGTAGACGTTGAACTTGCCGGTCGGCGTGACCAGTCGCTCGTCCTTGATCACCGCTTCCAGCTGCAGCGTCTCGTCGTCGACCACCACCAGCGCGGAAGACTGATCGGCGGTGTTCCACACCGAGAACCAGACCTCGTCGCCGGCACGGTTGTACTCCGGCTGCACCACCCGCTTGGGCCCTTCGCCAAGATCCGCCCAGTCGGCGATCGGCAGCACCTGGAAGCCCTCTTCCAGGTCGTTGACGTCATACACGGCAACGCTCTGGCTGATGGCCTCGTCGGGGTTCAGCGCGGTGTCCACGTAGAGGTGCTCGGACTCGGGGTGGGTCTTGATGAACAGCGAGCCGCCGCCCTGACCTTCCAGGGTGCGCACCACCGTCCAGGCCTGGTCCGGATGACCTTCCGGGTCGGTACCGATCAGCGAGATGGTGTTGTCGCCCAGATGGCTGGTGGCCCACACCGGCCCGAACTCGGGGTCGACGAAGTTGGCGCCACGTCCCGGGTGCGGGGTCTTGCCCACGTCGATGATCGCCTCGAGCTCACGCTCCTTGGCATCGATGACGACGATCTGGTTGGACTGGTTGGCGGCGGTCATGAAGTAGCGACCGCTGCTGTCCCAGCCACCGTCGTGCAGGAAGCGGGAGGTGTCGATCTCGACGCTGGACAGGGCGTCCAGGTTCTCGTAGTTGACCAGACGGACCTTGCCGGTTTCCTTGACGTTGACGATGAACTCCGGGTGCTGATGGGACGCCACGATGGCCGCCACACGGGGCTCCGGATGGTACTCCTGGGTGCCCACCGTCATGCCGCGGGTGCTGACGATCTTCTTCGGCTCCAGGGTCTCGCCGTCCATGATCACGAACTGCGGCGGCCAGTAGGTGCCGGCGACCGCGTAGGTGTCCTCGTAGCCCTCGAACTTGGAGGTCTCCACCGAACGCGCCTCGAGACCCACCTTGATCTCGGCCACGGTGGTCGGCTCTTCCATCCACAGGTCGATCATGTCGACCTTGGCGTCGCGACCGATGACGAACAGGTAGCGCCCGGAAGCGGACATCCGCGAGATGTGCACCGCGTAACCGGTATCGATGACCTTGACGATCTCCTTGCTGTCGCCGTCGATCAGGGCGATCTGGCCGGCGTCACGCAGGGTCACCGAGAACAGGTTCTCCAGGTTCAGGTCGTTCATCTGCTCGGTGGGGCGATCTTCCGGCGCCACGAACACGGTCCAGCTGTCCTTCATGTCGGCCAGGCCGAACTCCGGGGGTACCGGTGGCTCATGCATGACGTAGTTCGCCATCATCTCGATCTCGTCATCGGTCAGCTGGCCGGAGGTACCCCAGTTGGGCATACCCGCCGGTGAGCCGTAGGTGATGAAGGTCTTGAGATAGTCCATGCCGCGTTCACGGGTGATGTCGGTGGTCAGCGGCTTGCCGGTGGCCCCCTTGCGCAGCACGCCATGACAGCCGGCACAGCGTTCGAAGTAGATCTCCTTGGCGTGATCGAACTCTTCCCGCGTCATCGCAGGGGCGCCCTCTTCATCGGGCATCATCACCGCCGCCGGGTCGACGCCGGACGGATTGCTCTGGTAGGCCGCCTCTTCCGGAGACAGGTTCTTCTCGGCGCCATGGGCGCTTCCCAGGCCTGCAATCACGATGGCTATCGCTGCGGCAAGGGGCTTGAGAGTCGTGACGTTTCTGGTCATCTTTTCACCTCGAGTCATGATCCACGTGTCTTTCATCCTGTCGCCAATGTCGTGCCACAAGATGAAAATGTCGCCAGGTTTTCCGCTTTCTCTTGAGCGAGTTATTTCCCTTGGTACGGCAATCCCTTCCCTGGATAAGCGACACATCTTCCTTCCAGATGAAGGCCGCGAAGACGCCCGCTCTCTTCGCGTTTGCCCTGCCTACCATGGAAGCGCGCATTCCCGACGATTTCACTGGGTCTCTTGCCGACTCTTGACCCCTATCAACAATCACTCCCCCGCGCACCAATAGAAATTTTTCCCCTTTAATTTCTTAAGCTTAATGACCAAATAAGACTTTCGGAGCTACCTCGAAAGGAGCATTTCAGTACTTTTTGATCAAGACGTTGACGCGCATCATCCAATGGCTCCAGCCGCTATCGACAGCAGGACGAAACTCGACTACTGCTTGCCACTTCAAGAAACACCAATACCTTCGGGATAAAACGACGACCCATATCAATAAACATTTTCGATGAATCAAGGACACTGTCGGGTCCTACAGGGACCTTCGCCGGGGGACACTTGTCGATGGCAACACCTATTTCCCAGCACCCTTTCAGGTGCCATGCGTGCTCAGTGCTTTTGCCACGATGGCGTGCCGCCCTCGCCTGCCTTCTGCTGATGGGAGCATGGGCTGCCGATACATCGGCGGCGCCAGCGCCCAGCGCCTCGGCGACACACAAGACCAGCGCCTCGGCGACGCAAACGACCAGCGCTTCAGCGACAGGTTCGAACGGCGCAGCAGTGGACCCGGAGGCGCTCGGCAACCTGCTCCTCCAGGACTGCGGTTCCTGTCACGGCATGACCCTCAAGGGGGGGCTCGGCCCTGCTCTCACCCAGGAGCGTCTGGCGGTCTACGACGTCGACACCCTGACCACCATCATCCTCGAAGGCCTGCCCGGCACCGCCATGCCGCCCTGGCGCGATCTGCTGAGCGCCGAAGAGGCCCGCTGGATCGCCGAGACGCTCAAGCACACCGACGCTCAGGAGCTCCCATGAGGCACCGTTCTGCATTGCCCCATCCCCCCGCCGCCAAGGGTCTTCGGCGCTTTCACGCCCCGGGCTTCGTGCTTGGCCTGGCACTGGCCTGCGGCCTGATCGCCTGGGGCCAGAGCCCGCACGGCTCAGCCGCCGTTGCCCACAGCACCGACGCCGGCACGCCGGAGGCTAGCTGCGCCAACCTCGCCACCGGCGGACTCGGGGTCGTGGTCGAACGCGCCGATGGCCGCCTGGCTCTGGTCGACCGCCGCCAGCATCGCGTGATCACTCGTGTCGAGGGACTGGGCGATCTGTCCCACGCTTCGGTGAAGTTCTCCAGCGACGAGCGCTTCGCCTATGTGTTCGGCCGCGACGGCGGTCTGACCAAGGTGGATCTGGTGTGCGCCACCATCGACAAGAGAGTGCTGCAGTCCGGCAACAGCATCGGCGGGGCCATCTCCCAGGACGGCCGCATCATCGCGGTGGCCAACTACGAGCCGGGCGGCGTGAAGCTGTTCGACGCCGACAGCCTTGAGCTGTTGGCCGAGGTACCGGCGCGCTACACCCAAGATGACGGCAGTCAGGCGCTGTCCAAGGTGGTCGGCCTGGTCGACGCCCCAGGCAACCGCTTCGTCTACAGCCTGTGGGACGCCGATGAGATCCAGGTGCTCGACGCCTCGACGCTCATCGCGGACGAACAAGGTGCCAGCGAGCTCCCCGCCATCACCCGCTTTTCCGATATCGGCGAGAAACCCTACGACGCCCTGATCGATCCCATCGGGCGCTTCTACGTGGCCGGCCTGTTCGGCGAGGACCACCTGGCGCGCCTGGATCTGTGGCATCCCGAGAACGGGGTCGAGCCGGTCCTGTCCGGCTATCGCCAGGGCGACGACAAGCTGCCGGTGTACAAGATGCCCCACCTGGAGGGCTGGACCATCGCCAACGACCACGCCTGGTGGCCGGCGGTGGGTCGCCACGAGGTGCTGATGGCGAACCTCGACGACTGGCGCCTGGAGCGACGGATTGCGGTGCACGGGCAGCCGGTGTTCGTGATGAGCCGGCCGGACCAGCGCCAGCTGTGGGTCAACTTCGCCCACCCCGACAACGATGTGGTCCAGGTCATCGACAGTGAAAGCGGCGAGATCATCCGCACCCTGACCCCCGGCCAGGCGGTACTGCACATGGAGTTCAGCCCGCGCGGCGAGGAGGTCTGGATCTCGGCGCGGGACTCCGACCAGGTGGTGGTCTACGACACCGCCACCTTCGAGCGCCTGGCGACCCTGGAGGCCGAGTCGCCCAGTGGCATCTTCTTCACCGATCGAGCCCATCGCATCGGCCTGTAGGCCGCGGGAGAACGCCATGCACCCTGCTTCGCTGGAAACTCGCCAGTCGCAATCACAACAGAATGCCGTCGTCACGACGCCTACCGGGCAGCGCAAGGTGCTGCTGCTCTACGCCCTGATGCTGGGCAGCGTCATGGCGGTGGTGACCGCCCCGCTCAGTGCGCTTGTCGCTCATCTTTGGCTGGCCATCAGAAGACCCACCGATGCGGTGCTGGTGAGCCACCTGCGCTTTCAGCTTGCGACCTTCTGGTACGGCGTGCTGGCCGGGGCGATCGGCCTTGGCCTGTGGGGGCTGATCGGCCACATCGACCTGCCGGGCCTCACCGGCTGGGCCTACGGCTATCTGGGCTTCACCCTGGCGCTCATCTGGATGGTGGGACGCTGCGCCCTGGGTATCCGCCGGCTGTTGCACCACCTGCCCGTCCCGCGCCCCCTGTCCCCGCTGCTGGGTGGCTGCCGCGTGCGCTTTACGGACGCCGACCGGTGAACCTCGATCGCGGCGCTTGCGAGCTGCCGGGCTCTGGCTTGCCCAATCCTGGCTGGGGGCCGCTGTCGGGGCTGCCGGGCAACCCGCTGATCTGGGTGCTGATCATCAGTGAGCTGCTGGTGTTTGCCGCCTTCTTTGGCGTCTTTGCCTGGCAGCGGGTACTCGACCCCGAGGGCTTTCTCGCCGGGCAACGCCATCTCGAGCCGCTGCTTGGCGGCCTCAATACCCTGGTGCTGCTCACCAGTGGCCTTGCCGCGGCGATGGCGGTCACGCAGTCCCAGTGTCCACCCCACGCCCTGCGCGAGCGCCGGATACGCCAGTGGCTGGCGCTGGCCGCGGTGCTGGGCGTGGCCTTCTGTCTGATCAAGGCCGTCGAGTATCACCTCGAGTTCTTCACCGGCCCACTGCCGGACAGCGGCAACTTCTTCACCTTCTACATCGGCCTGACCGGCTTCCACGCCGCCCACGTCATCTTTGGCCTGTGCCTGCTGGGCGTCGCGATATGGCGCCCGCGAGCGGACACCGTGGAGACCGTCTGCGCTTTCTGGCACATGGTCGATCTGATCTGGGTACTGCTGTATCCCCTGCTCTATCTGGTGCGGTGACGACAATGCATGACACGGATACTCAGCGCAGACGCCTGTGGCGCACCTGGGCCCTGTTGATGGGCATGACCCTCATCGCCATGGCCAGCGGCGCGCTGCATCGCGGCCCGCTGGCGCTCTGGGCCCTGGCGCTGGTGCTCGTTGCCAGCCTGGTCAAGGCGCAACAGATTCTCTCCATCTACCTCAACCTGCGTATTGCCCCCGCCTCCTGGCGAGGGGGACTCTTGGTACTGGTCGGGGTGATGGGGCTTGGGCTGGCGGCTGCTGGACTGCTGCCTCGCTGGATCGAGGCTCCTGGTGCGACCTCCGGTGCGACCGCCATCCCGGTCTCGATCCACAGCACCACAACGAATAACACCACTGATCGACGCAGCGATAGACACACTGAACGACACAACGAACGACAGGCACAGGAGCCCAGATGAACAAGGCCGTGGAAATCGACATGACCTTCGAGGAAGACCCCGGCGAGACCATTCGCCTGGTGGCGGTGGTCAACGACCGAGGCGACCTGACCTCGACTCAGGTCTACGGCTTCGCCCGCGACCGCGCGGAAGAGGAACTGGTGACCTACCCCTTCGTGCTGGATCGAGCGGGCGATGATCACTACCAGATCCGCTGGGGCTACGGTGACTGCACCGAGAGTGCGCTGAACTTCTCATCCCCCGCCGTGGCCCTTGGCCAGCGCGTCTATCGCGTCGACACCTACCGCACCGGCAGCGCCCGTTTCTGCTACGAGATCACCGGCATCAACGACCTGGTGCGCTGAGCTGCTAGCGACTGACGGCCACCAACGGCGAGCGACCACTCAGCCCCGCAGCGCCCAGCGTTCGAGCCGGCGCCAGAGCCGCAGGGTGAGCCAGACCGCAAGGGGCACCAGCGCCATCAACACGATGCCCCAGTCACGGTGATGGATCAGCCAGGCCAGCGGCGTGAACAGTATCAGCGCCGCAAGGCCGGCGGTGGCGAGCGCCAGCCGCTGGCGCCAGCGAGTCTGTGACGAAGACATGACGTTCATTGGGCCACCAGCTGTCGGTAGATGCCCGGCAGCGCCAGGGCGAGATGCTCCGGGCGTGGCACGATGGCGTAGCCTCCTCGACCGAAGATGCGACCGAGATAGCGACTGGCCTCGCGATCGATGGTCACCCCGAATACCCGCACGTCTTCTCGCGCCGCCTCGCGCACCGCGTGGCGGGTGTCCTCGATGGCGTAGCGCCCCTCGTAGTAGTCGGTGTCGTTGGGCTTGCCGTCGGTCAGCACCAGCAGCAGCCGATGTCTTCTGGGGTGTTGGCCCAGCTCCCTGGCCAGGTGGCGAATGGCCGGTCCCATGCGGGTGTAATGCCCCGGCGTCAGCGCCGAAATGCGTCGTTCCACCCGCTCGCCCATGGCCTCGTCGAAGGCCTTCAACTGCCTGACCCAGACCCGATGCCGACGCTGGGAGGTAAAGCTGTGGATGCTGACGTCGTCACCGCAGCCGGCGATGCCGTGGCCCAGTACCATCAGCGCTTCCTGGGCCACGTCGAGCACGCGGCGACTTTCCAGCCAGGCATCGGTGGACAGCGACACGTCGATCAGGATGGACACCGCCAGATCACGCCCCTGGGGCCTGGCGTCGACGAACAGGCGGTCGCTGGCCTGACCGCCGGCGGCCAGGTCGCAGCGACTGCGGACCAGGGCGTCCAGGTCCAGCTCGTCACCGTCCGCCTGGCCCCGCAGCCACTCTCGCCGAGGCCGCAGGGCCTCGAACTGGCGGCGCACCCGGCGTACCCGCCGCGTCGCCGCCTCGTCGCCCTGCCAGGGCTCGCCCTCCTCGATGGCAGGTTCGGCGATCACCCGGCAGTGGGCCGGCAACAGCCGGCTCTTGCGGTAGTTCCACTCAGGATAGAGGTGCTCGACGCTGGAACCAGCGGCCAGCGACTCGCCACAGGCGGCGTCGGGCGCCAGGTCCAGCGACATCTTCAGCCGTGAGGCGGCGCGTCGCCGGTTGCGGCTCAAGGTGATCTCGTCGATCTGGTCGGCCGCCTCGCGCGCGGCGTCTTCCTCCTCGTCATCCAGGTGGCGGTTGACGTTAACCATCTCCGCCCAGGACAGCATCTTTTCCGAGGCATTGAGCATCAGCGGGTCGTCCCGCTCGGCCTGATCCTGGTAGCGGCGCTCGGCCTTGCGCCGGGCACCTTCCACCTCGGCGGCCTGGGGCGGAGCCGTCTCTTCGTCCTCGTCATCCTCATCGGTCGACCTCGAGACGCACTCGAGCGTCGACGCATCGCCCCACAGCGGCACCGGCAGAAAGGGCCGATACCCCCGTGGCGCGCGCACCGTCGGGTGCCCTTGGTCATCCGCCGCCTGCAGCCAGGCCCACCACTGGCACGCGTCGCCTTCGGGACTGTCTTGCGCCTGGGCCTCGCTATCGAAGGATCGGTCATCGCCCAACAGACGCCGGACCAGTGTCTCTACCGCAGCTTCTTGCGGAGGCAGGCCGCGGCGCCGAGGACGCACGGCGAGCAGCGCCTGGCACAGCCGGGCATGGCGCCGGACGAAGCCCGGGTAGCGCGCAAGCGTCACCTCGGTTGAGCGCCGGGCCTCGGCCAGGCGCACCCGATCCTGTTCGAGTGGATCGTCGCAGCGCGCCACCGGACGGCGCTCGGCCAGCGACATGGCCAGCCAGCGATATAGATCGCGATTGAGCTCAACCTCAGGCAGCAGCGCCAGTCGCTGCGGCAGCAGCAGGTGCTCGTCGTCACGCCGCGAGACCTCCAGCGCCTCCTCGTCGAAGCCCAGGCGCTGACGCAGTGACAGGCGATGGCGCGAGGCGCGCTTGCCGATCGCATCCAGGGTGACGCCGGGGTCTCCGCCGCTGGCGCGAAACAGCACCCCCAGCGAGCGCGACACCTCCTCGAGGGTCACCGCCGCCTCGGGATATTCAGGATAACTGGCGGCACGTGACGCCCAGCGGTGCCAGTGACGCCCGACGAACTCCTCGACCTCGAGAAACTCCAGCATGGTGGTGGCTATCCGAAGGTGGCGGTAACGACGTCCTCGATGCCCTTGAGCACGTCGGGATCGTCACTGAGAGGCTCGAGCAGGGCCGCCCGGGCGGCGTCGAGCACCGGCATGCCGGCCTGGATCAGGCTGGCGCAGTAGATCAACAGGCGAGTGGACACCCCCTCTTCCAGGTCCTGGCCCTTCATCGCCCGCAGGCGTGCGGCCAGGTTGACCAGGGCCTCGCAGCGCCCACGCGAAAGGCCGCTTTCATGGGCGACGATGTCGACCTCTGTGTCGGCATCGGGGAAGTCCAGCGAGATCGCCACGAAGCGCTGGCGGGTGCTCGGCTTCAAGGTCTTGAGAATGTGCTGATAGCCAGGGTTGTAGGACACCACCAGCATGAAGTCGTCCGGCGCTTCGAGTCGCTCGCCGGTACGTTCCAGCGGCAGCAGACGACGATCGTCGGTCAGCGGGTGCAGTACCACGGTCACGTCCTTGCGCGCCTCCACCACCTCGTCGAGGTAGCAGATGCCGCCTTCGCGCACGGCCCGGGTCAGGGGGCCGTCGGACCAGGCGGTGTCACCGCCCTTCAACAGATAGCGTCCGGTCAGATCGGAGGCGGTCAGGTCGTCGTGGCAGGCCACGGTGTGCAACGGCAGTCCGAGACGTGCCGCCATATGGCGCACGAAACGGGTCTTGCCGCAGCCCGTCGGCCCCTTCAGCAGCAGCGGCAGACGCTGGCGGAAGGCGTGCTCGAACAGCGCGACCTCCTGGCCGGTCGGCTGGTAGAAGGGAATGTCGTCACGCACAGGGTCCTGGTGCAAGGCGCACCGAGACAGGGTTGCTTGGGTCATGAACAGGGTCCTCGAGACCATCGAGGCCGCCTGACGGCGGCCTCGATCGGGTTCAGCTGGCGGACATCGCCGGCTGGCCAGAGGCCGACCGACGGGCCGGACCGAACAGCGCGTAGAGCAGCAGCACCGCGCCCACCGTCACCGCGATGCCGGTGCCCAGACGCATGGTGTAGAACAGGCCGAGCTGGTCCTGCACCTCCATGTAGTTCATCCCCAGCACCCGCTGCAGATGGGTCTGCACCGCACCGGCGAAGGTCAGGGTGAAGGTCATGAAGCACATGGCCGAGGTCAGGATCCAGAAGCCCCACATGTTGAGCACCTGGTTGAACGGCTGGCTCCGACGCAGCTGCGGCATGGCGTAGGTGATCACGCCGAGGATCAGCATCACGTAGGCACCGTAGAACGCCAGGTGGCCATGGGCGGCGGTGACCTGGGTGCCGTGGGAGTAGTAGTTGATGAACGACAGGGTGTGCATGAAGCCCCACACGCCGGCGCCAAAGAAGGCGACCGTCGGGCAGCCCATGGTCCACAGCATCGCGGCCTTGTTGGGGTGGTTGCGCGACCCCTTCCAGAACATCACGAAGGCGAACACCACCATGGCGAAGAACGGAATCACCTCAAGGGTAGAGAAGATGCTGCCGATGGCCTGCCAGTAGCCCGGCGTACCGATCCAGTAGTAGTGGTGGCCGGTGCCCAGCAGTCCGGAGAACAGCGACAGGCCGACGATGACGTAGAGCCACTTCTCGATCACTTCGCGGTCGACACCGGACATCTTGATCAGCAGATAGCCGAGCAGCGACGCCATGATCAGCTCCCACACGCCTTCCACCCAGAGGTGCACGACCCACCACCAGTAGACCTTGTCTACCGCCAGGTTGCCGGGATTGTAGAAGGCAAACAGCCAGAACACCGCCGCCAGCCACAGGCCCAGCATCAGCACCAGGTTGATGGTGGTCTTGCGGCCCTTGAGCAGGGTCATGCTGGTGTTGTAGAGGAAGATCAGGAAGGACACCGTGATCAGCACCTTGACGAAGAAGGGCTGCTCGAGGAATTCACGTCCCTCGTGGATGCCAAGCTGATAGCACACCAGGGCGGCGACCCCGGCCACCACAAAGATGCCCAGCTGCAGATAGGCCAGCATCGGGCTATGAATCTCCCGTTCGGCCTCTTCCGGCATCAGGTAGTAGGTGCAGCCCATGAAGCCGATCAATAGCCACACGATCAGCAGATTGGTATGGCTGACGCGGATAATGTTGAACGGCATCAACTGGGCCAGGAAGTCTGGAAAGACGTAGACCAGCGCCGCCATGATGCCAAACACCAGCTGAAGGGCAAAAAGCCCCATCGCCACCAGGAAGAAGGCGTAGGCCACCTTCTGTGTTTCATATTTCATTTTTCATGTTCCTCCACGGTTTCCCCTCACGCGACGGGTACGCCATTGCGATCTTGTCGATATGTCACGCGAACCTACCGACCTATCCCGATACGTGGGGCGGCCAGTTCTGATCATCGATAGCGTCGGTCCACTCGAGGAAATCGATCAGCGAGGTCATTTCCTCGTCGCTCAGATCGAACTGCGGCATCTTGCGCCGACCGGGTACGGCCAGCGGCTGAGCGCGCATCCAGGCCGCCAGTCCCGCCCTTGCCGCCTCGGGGTTTTCGCGCCCGTGATAGCGGGTCCAGACATTGGACAGTTCAGGCGCAAAATAGGCCCCCTCACCCATGATGCTGTGACAGTTGATACACATGTTCTTTTCCCACACATGCTTGCCTTCGCGTACCGAATCGGTCAGCGGAAGTGCGCTGGTGGACTCCGTCACGATGTACCAGTGACTGTGAGCAGTCAGCGCTACAAAGATCAGGAAAAAGAACAGTGAGCCCCCGTAGAAGATGTTGCGTGCTGCGGATTTTGTCAGACCCTCGGCCATGACCACGTCTCCTCATTGTTTGGCCCATGGTGCCGGAGAGTCAGACCTCCCTGGCCCCGTTGACCATTGTATTGAGGAGCGCTCTTCTATACCTGAGTTAAACACTCGGAATATGACATGCATCACCAAAATTCTTGATTGATTCGCCCCATCAACCACTTAAACAGTCGCCTGAACTATCGGCGACAAACGATGAAATTGACGAGACAAGATGACGACAATGTCGCCGCTGTCAGGAGAAAAAATCAACGCCATTGAGGTAAATCAATGCATTGCAATAAAGAGGCTATCCCAGCCAGGACAGGACGCTGTGTCGGTGTGCGGCGCCAAGCATATAGACGAAGATCAGCAGCGCCAGGCAGGCCGACAGCGCCCGCGTTCGAACGCTGGCTGCTCGCCGTATCGCCAGTGTGCCGAAGCCGATGTAGGCCAGCAGGGCGGTCAGCTTGGCCGCCAGCCATGGCGTCTGGTGAGGCCACTGGGTGGTGAGCACCATCAGCGACAGCCCCGCCGCCAGCAGCAGGGTATCGAGCAGATGGGGCAGCACACGCACCCAGGGGCGCTTTAGCCAGGAAGAGCTGGTCACTGACCACAGCGCGCGCAGGGCAAAGAGGGCACCGCTGACCAGCGCCAGCGACACATGCAGGGACTTGAGGGTGAGGTAGAGCGGTAACATCTGAGCCTAGCCGTCCTGACCGTCGACACGCGGACTGCCGAGAATCGGCACATAGTGGGCCAGAAAGATGGCGTAGCCGAGACACCACAGGAGGATGCTCAGGCTGTAGACCCAGTGGGTGACCGAGGGCCACAGCGCCAGCACCAGCGAGCGCGACAGTCCCGCCGCCACCAGCAGGCCCAGAGCCACGCCGATGCCCGGCAGGCAGCGCATGGGGCGGCCGGTATGGCCCAGCGACACCCGCGACATCATCGACAGCATCATGGTGCCCATGGCACCCACGGTGATGGCGTGGACACCCAGCTCAGCCCGGCCGACGCCCCACAGTCCCAGGGCCCACAGCAAAAGCCCCAGCGGCACGAAGGCGTAGCTCAGGTGAAGGCTCCACAGCAGGGGTTCACGTCCGGTGGCGCGGCCTTGCCAGCGTATCAGGCGCAGCGGGTGGGCCAGCGTCGCCACCAGCAGCGCCAGCGCCAGTACGCTGTCGGGCAGACCGCCACCCAGGGTGCGTGTGAGCTGCAGCACCACCGCCAGCGCCAGGCTGCCGAGCGCCAGCCCCTCGAGCCAGGGCAGCGCCGGGCGGCGCTTCAGGCCCAGCCGGTTGGCGGTGAACATCGGGATCACCCGACCGCCCAGCACCCCCATGATCAGCGTTACCAGCAGCACCGCCAGGTAGGACGACTGGCGCACCAGCTCAGGGTCACCCTGGAGCACGCCCAGATGGCTGCCCAGGTTGGCACCGGCGAGGATCGCCAGCACCGGCACGAAGATCAGGTTGCGCCAGCGCTTTGCCCGGATCACCATCACCGCCATCACGGCGCAGACGATCAGCAGAAAGCCGACGTCCAGGGCCATCACCAGCGCCTGTGGCAAGACGGGAAAGGCCAGCCCCAGCCTGGCCGCCAGCCACAGTGCGACGAGCCCCAGCAGCGGGGCGCCATGCAGCCCCCTGAGGCCGGTCCAGGTCTGCACCGCGGTCAGCAAGAACCCCGACACCACCGCCCCCACCACCCCGAACAGCATCTCGTGCTGGTGCCACCACAGCATGCCCGCCCGGGGCGACAGCACGAAGATGCCGTGCCAGAAAGCGAGCCACACCAGCAGGGCCACCACGCTGAAGGCCGCCGCCAGCAGGAAGAAGGGACGAAAGGCGAGGCGCGCAAGAGGCAGACGAGCGGCGACGGATGACATGGCGAGTACCTGAGTAATTCACTTGGTCTTGTGAAGTCTGGCCCGCTTTGGACAACATCACCATGATGCACATCAAAGGCACTGCCGATGCCGCAAACCTGACTCACCCTGGCAAGCCCTGCATCCCCCAACCCAGCCCCAACCCCGCGACAGCCTCGCACGCCCTTGGCGATGACCAGGACAGAATCAGGCCTTTAGCCCCAGCCGCCGCGCCAGGCGATGCAGATTGCCGGGGTCCAGCCCCAGCCGGCGAGCCGCCCCAGCCCAGTTGCCTTCAGTGTCCAGAGCCTGCCGGATGCGCTCGCGCTGAAAGGCCTCGGTGGCCTCCCGCAGCGAGGGCTCTCGATCCAGCGCCTCGCCCGCTGGCCGATCGGCCGGCGACACGGCGCTTCGGGACGTGTCGCCTTGCGCAGCGGGCGCGCCAGTGACCCGGGCTGTCGCTGGCGCCAGCCCCAGGTGCTCGACCTCGATGCGTACGCTACGGCGGCGAGCATCGGGCGTCCCGAGCACGTCCACCGAGGCCAATGCCAGCAGCGAGGCACGTGCCAGTAGTGACTCCAGCTCACGTACGTTGCCGGGCCAGTGCCAGGCCGCCAGCGACACCCGCGCGGCCTCGCTCAGGCGCAGGTTGCCGACGCCGAGACGCACCCGGTTCTGCTCCAGGAAGTGTCCGACCAGCAGCGCCAGGTCCTCGGGACGCTGGCGCAGCGGGGGTACCTCCAGCGGAAAGGCGCTGAGCCGGTGATAGAGATCCTCGCGAAAGCGCCCCTGGGCGACCTCCAGGGCAAGATCCCGGTTGGTCACCGCGACCACCCGAACGTCGACATGCTGGAGCCGATCGCTGCCCAGCGGCTGGACCTCGCCTTCCTGCAGCACCCGCAACAGCTTCGGCTGCAGCTCCAGCGGCAGCTCGCCTACCTCGTCCAGCACCAGGGTGCCGCCGTCGGCCATCTGGAAGTGCCCGCGATGGTCGCTGGTTGCCCCGGAGAACGCGCCGCGCCGATGGCCGAACAGGGCGCTCTCGATCAGCGAGGCCGGCAGCGCGGCGCAGTTCACCACCACCAGTGGCCCATCGGCACGTCGCGAGCCGTGATGGAGGGCATGGGCGATGCGCTCCTTGCCGACGCCGGTCTCGCCCAGCACCAGCACGCTCATGTCGGTGGCGGCGACCAGTTCCACCGAGGCCATCAGCTTGCGCATGGCGCCACTGCGCCAGCCGGTCAGCCGACGCGGTAACTGGCCGTGGTCATCGCGCTGCAGGGCGAGCTGCAGGCGGGCGCCGTCCAGACGCCGGGACAGCCGCAGGCAGGTGCCCAGCAACTCGGCCGCCGCCAGCAGGCCCTGGTCATCCAGCTCGGCCAGCGCCCCCGGGGTCAGGGCGTCCAGGGTGACTATGCCGATCAGCTCATCGCCGTCGCGCAACGCCACCCCCAGGCAGTCATGGACAGGACTAAGACCGTCATCCAGCAGCCCGTCGTAGGGATCAGGAAGGGGCGAGTCCGCGGCAAAGCGGCAGACCCCCGGCGCCTCGGCGATGGCGGCGAGGCGAGGATGCTCGCCCAAGGCGAAGGTCCTGCCGGCCACGCCCTCGGGCAGGCCGATGGTAGCCACCGGCCTGAGGCCGGAGCCCTGCGCCACCAGCAGCGCGCTGGCATCCGCCGCGGTGGGGGCCACCAGTGATTCGAGCACGCCCTGCCAGGCCTCGGCGAGCTCGGGGCCCTGCTCATCGCCCAGGCGCTGCAGCAGGGCACGCAGGCGTCGTAGAAAGCTGACCACCTAGAATGTCCTTTTGACTATCAATAGTGTCAAAACGATAGCACTTGTAGTGTCAGATCGACATGCAACCTCGATCTCATTCGCAAGAGTTACCACTGTCCTGGGCGAATACCGGGACAGAATCGGGTCGCAAACGTGGCCGGGAACCGCGCCAGAAAAAAGGAGCCGGGTAGCGTGACCAGCGCTCTTGGCAAGCGCCCTGTGGATCCACACTGCCCGCTCATTACCCGCTCTGGGTCACCCGCACTGTGGCAAGTTGGCGCACCTCAAGCGAAGCGGCATATCGCTTGCTCCATACAGGGTACAGAAAGGCAACGAGCGATACGCCCGGACCCCGTGGAAGCACCGAAGGTGTCGAGGCATATCAACCGATGCTCTGTTCACAAGCCATAGAGCAAAGTAAGCCCAAACGAGCCAGGCCTCCGACGCGGTGAAGGTTTTTTGCCACAGTGGGAGCGCGCTGCGCCATATCCCTGACAGGAGACGCCATGACCACCGCTGCCCAAGACGCCATCATCGATGCCACCGCCCCTCTGGTCGCCGAACACCTCGACGCCATCACCGCCCGTTTCTATCCGCTGATGTTCGAGCGCTACCCGGAGGTCAAGGCGGTGTTCAACCAGGCCCATCAGGCCGACGGTGGCCAGCCGAAGGCGCTGGCGCGAGGGGTGCTGGCCTATGTCGGCCTGCGCCGCCAGCCCCAGGAGGTCATCGACTCGATGCAGACGGTGATCAGCAAGCACGTCTCGCTGGGTATCCAGCCCGAGCAGTACCCCATCGTCGGCGAATGCCTGATGGCCGCCATCGGCGAGGTGCTGGGCGAGGTGGTGACGCCGGAGATCGCCGACGCCTGGGCGGCCCTGTACAACGACCTGGCCGCGCTGTTGATCGCTGCCGAAGCCGAGCGCTACCAGGCCTTCGCCGAGCGCCCCGGCGGCTGGCGTGGTCTGCGCGAGTTCCGTGTCGCCCAGATCCAGCGCGAGTGCGAGGTGATTCGCTCCTTCACCCTGGAGCCGGTCGACGGCCAGCCGGTGGCCGACGCCGAGCCCGGCCAGTACATCGGCCTGCGTCTGGCGGTGGACGAGGCAATCGTGCATCGCCACTACAGCCTGTCCGGCAGCCCCAACGGCCGTAGCTATCGTATCTCGGTGAAACAGGAGCCGGGCGGTCTGGTCAGCAACTTCCTGCATCAGCAGATGCGCGTCGGCGACACCCTGGAACTGCTGCCCCCCGCCGGTGAGCTGACCCTGGACGATGGCGACGCGCCGGTGATGCTGATCAGCGGCGGCGTCGGCCAGACCCCGATGCTGCCGCTGGCACGCCAGGCCCTGGCCCAGGGACGCCGGGTCTGCTACATCCACGCGGCCCGGAACATCGACCACCACGCCTTCCGTGGTGAGGTCGACGCCCTTGCCCAGGAGTATCCGCAGCTGCTGACCCGGGTCTGCGCCTACGAGGAAGGCGACGGCGGCGACATCAAGGGCCGCCTCGAGCGTGAGCTGCTGGCCCGCCTGCTGCCCGGCGGCGACGCCCAGTGCTACTTCGTCGGCCCGCCGCCCTTCATGAGCGCCATCGACAGTCATCTGGCAGAACTGGGTATCCCCGAGCAGCGCCGTCACTACGAGCACTTCGGTCCCTCGCGTCCGCTTGAACCTACCAAGAGCGCCGCCTGACAAGCACGTCTGACCGTCGCGTTCCACTCAGCCCACCACGACAAGGCCGCGCCCGAGGGCGCGGCCTTGTCGTGTCTCCCAGCCATCACTCACCAACCTGAGTTTCAGGCGTGCTGTCGCGCCTCGGGCTTTCTCACCACCATGAAGTAGTAGAACACCCCGGTCAGCGCCAGAAAGAACAGGCTGTCAGGACTGGTGAGGAAGATCAGCGGGTTGCCGTCGGACAGCGACAGCGAGCGTCGGCAGTATTCCTCCAGGCTCGGGCCGAGCACGAAGCCGAGCAGCAGGCAGGCCACCGGATAGCCCTGACGCCGCAGCAGGAAGGCGAGCACCCCGAACACCAGCGCCAGTCCCATCTGGAAGATCGAGTAGGTAGCCACGTAGCAGCCGACCAGCGCGATCACCGCGATGCTGGCGTAGAGCACATCGCGGCGGATCGAGACGATGCGCACGAACCAGGGCCCCAGCACGTAGAGCGTCAGCGGCACCATCACCAGGGCCGCCACCAGCAGCGCCATGAACATCGGTGCCACCAGCGCAAGCTGGCTGTCGAGGAACTGTGGCCCGGGCTGCAGACCGTTGATCACCAGCACGCCCAGCACGATGGCGGTGGTGGGATCGCCGGGAATGCCGAACGACAGCATCGGCACGAAGGCGCCGCTGCACATGGCGTTGTTGGCGCCCTCCGCCGCCGCGATGCCCTCCACCGCCCCCTTGCCGTACTTCTCCGGGTGGCGTGAGCTGCGCATGGACTCGGCGTAGGCGACAAAGGCCGCCATGGAGCCTCCGGCGCCCGGCAGCACGCCGACGCTGTAGCCGATGATGGCGGTCTTGACGTAGCGATAGACGCCGATTTCACGCACCTCGCTCCAGGGCGGAATAAAGTCCCGACGGCGAATGACGCTGGCCTTGATGGCGTCGACCTCGACGGTGCGCGAGGCGCGGTTCTGCGACTGCACCAGCAGCTCACTGACGGCGAAGGCGCCGATGACCAGTGGCATGATGTCGATGCCCTGCATCAGCACGCCGGTGCCGAAGGTGAAGCGGGTGACCGGCTGCATCACATCGATACCGACGGTGGCCACCATCACCCCCAGGGTGGTGGCGACCAGGCCCTTGGAGATGGCCCCACGCTGGGAGATGACGATCACGATCAGGGCGAAGGCGATCAGCGAGAACTTGCCCGGCGTGCGAATCAGCAGCGCCGCCTCGGTGGCCAGCGGCGCCATCACCATCAGCATGATGGCGCCCAGGGCACCGCCGATCATCGACGCCAGGGCGGCGTGGCCAAGCGCCTTGGCGCCCTCGCCCCGCTGCTGCATGGGGTAGCCCTCGATGGCGGTCATCATCGAGGCCGGGGCACCGGGAATATTGATGGTGGTGGCGGTGATGCTGCCACTGCACATGCCGGCCATGAAGATGGCGGCGCAGGCGACCAGCGCCGCGGTGATGTCGAGGCTGTAGGTCAACGGCAACAGCAGGGCGATGGCCAGCATCGAGGTAAGCCCCGGCACGGCGCCAAAGAAGGTGCCGATCAGGTAGCCGCCGATCAGGTAGGGCAGGATGTCGGGCTGCATCAGCACGGCAAGGCCCTTGGAGAGTTCGATCAGATAGTCCATGGGTCAGATCCAGGGCGTCGGCAGGCGAACCTGGAACACCAGCTCGAAGAGCCCGTATCCCAGCAGGGTGATCACGCCGGCCACCAGCGCCTTGAACGCCAGCGCCTGCGGCGAGGGCCGCCCGGTGGCGAAGGCCAGCGTCATGCTGAAGGCGTAGAGGAAGGTGGCGATGAAGTAGCCAAGGTGGGCAAACAGGGCGATATAGACGGCGGTGAGCAGGGTGACCGCCACCGGCCCCCGCCACGCCGCCACCTTTGCATCGCCACGGTTGTCGCCGCCCTCGTCGCTTTCCCCGGCGCCGGCCTCATCACCTGCCTCGCCACTGGCCGCCTCGCGTCGATCGGCGAGGATCACGCCACCCAGCGCCAGCAGCATGACCACGGCGAGCGCCACCGGGAAGAAGGAGGCGGTCAGGGCCCCGTTGTTGATGGGCGGCGCGATCTTGAACGCCTCGAGCAGATAGATCAGGGTCAGGGCCAACAGGCAGACGACGACACCTGTCGGCCCCGTCAGCCAGGTCCCCAGGCGGGAGAGCGATTTCATCGGGAGTCCTCCGGAAAAGAGCCGCCACCGCGGTGGCGGCGCGGGCTTACTGGCCGATCAGGCCGGCTTCCTTCAGCTCGTCCATGCGCGCGAACAGCTCACCCTGGGTCTGTTCGGCCCAGTCCTCGACCTCATCGGTGCCCAGCCAGTTGGGGGTGACACCGACGTCGACCAGCCAGTTCTGGAATTCCTCGCTGTCGTAGGCCTGCTGATAGGCCGCCTCGAGGGCCGTCACGGCGTCGTCCGGCGTATTGGCAGGCGCCGCCAGGATCACGAAACTGCCCATCTGGATGTCGTAGCCCAGCTCGGTTGCCGGGGGCACGTCGGGGAAGCTCTCGCTCTGGACGTCGGTGAACTCCACCAGGCCACGGGCGTCACCCGCCGAGATCAGCGATTCGAAGTCACCGAGGCTGGTCAGCGCCAGGTCCACCTCGCCGTTGAGCAGAGCCTCCTTCTGGGGCGCCGCGCCACCGGGATAGGAGACGATCTTGAACTCCACCTCGGCCTGATCCTGCAACTGCAGCAGCGTCAGGTGGGTCCGCGAGCCCATGTTCTGGATACCGGCGCGGATCTCCCCCGGCGCGGCCTTGGCCGCCTCGATCAATGCCTCGAGGCTATCGAAGCGCGAATCCTCCGGCACCACGACGGCGTCCGGCTCGCTGGTGATCCGCGCGATCAGATCCAGCTTGTCGATATCGTAGCCGGCCAGCATTCCCTGCCACGGGATGGTGACGACGCTGTCGTAGGTCAACGCGATCAGGGTGTAGCCATCGGGGCGCGCGCCCAGCGCCTGCACCAGGCCGTTGGCACTCATGCCGCCTTCGATGTTCTCGACGTAGACGGTGCCCCCCAGCGGCTCCTCGGCCAGGTTGGAGATCTTGCGCACGATACCGTCGGTACCGCCGCCGGCGCCCCAGGGCACGATCATGCGAACGTCGCGCTCCGGATAGTCCGCCGCGACCGAGGCACTGACGACCAGCGCCAGGCCACCCAGGGTCATGCTCATCGACTTGCGCATCTCTTCCACTCCTTGCCACCGTCAGGGCAGTGCTTGTTGTTGGCTTGCGGGGACGGCCGACGCAAGGCGGTGTGGCCGTTCCTGTGGGGACTGCTGCTCTTGTGGTTGCTGCTCTTGTGACGACTACTTCGGCTTTTGCACTTAAGGTATTACATAATACAAAGCATTCGTGTACCCAAGATAGCCAGAGCATGACGACGGCGAAATGCGACTTTAGTGAGGGATATCCGTCTGTCGGCGCGGCCCCGGGCGCCACAAGAAGGCGCTTCATCAACTGGGCGCCACAAGACGGCGCGGCATGAATCGGGCGCCATGAAAAACGACAGGGGAGCCGATCGGCCCCGCTGTCGTTTGCGGTCGACTCTCTATCACCCTCGCCGCATCGTCCGCTGTATCCGCCTTGAAGGACGGAGCGCTTTAACCGAGCCCCGGCGGGTTCAGCCGAGGCAGGCGCGCCTGCAGCAGCGCGGCCGCCTGCATGACCCTGTCATCGCGGAACTTCGGCCCCACCAGATGCAGCCCCACCGGCAGGCCCTGGTCGTCCAGCCCACAGGGCAGCGACGCCGCCGGCTGCTGGGTCAGGTTGAATGGATAGGTGAAGGGGGTCCAGTCCATCCATTCCCGGTAGGGGCCCCGCGGCGGCACATTATGCCCGGCCTCGAAGGGCGAGATCGGCATCGTCGGGGTCACCAGCAGATCGAAGCGCCGATGAAAGTCGGCCATGCAAGCGGTCAGCTCGGCGCGCCGGCGGCGGGCGTCGAGATACTCGGCCAGGGGAATATCGGCGCCGCGACGGGCGATCTCGAGAAAGCCGGGGTCCAGCAGCGCCTGCTGCTGTGGCGACAGCCTCGAAAGCGCCTGGGAGGCGCCGGAGAACCACAGCGTATTGAAGGTGTCGATGGGATCCTCGAAGCCCGGGTCGAGGCGCTCGACCCGAGCCCCCAGCGCCTCGAGTTCACTGGCGGCCTGCTCCACCCGGGCGCGGATATCCGGCGCCACCTGAACGTAGCCCAGATCCAGGCTCAGCGCGACGCGCCAGCCACGCAGGTCCTGCGGCGGCGGCGCGCGCCAGTCGATGGGACAGGGGCCGCCAAGGTAGCCGTCGCGAGCGTCCGGCTGCGCCAGCAGGCTCATCATCAGGGCGCTGTCCTCGACACTGCGGGTCATCGGTCCCAGATGCGACAGGGTGCTCATGGCGCTGGCCGGCCACTGGGGCACCCAGCCGAAGGTCGGCTTGATACCGAAGGTGCCGGTGAAGCTGCAGGGGATGCGGATGGAACCGCCGGCGTCGCTGCCCTGGTGCAGCATGCCGAGGTTGAGCGCCGCCGCCGCCCCGGCGCCCCCGGAGGAGCCCCCCGGGGTCAGCGCAGGATTCCAGGGATTGCGGGCGATGCCGTGGAGCGGATTGTCGGTCACCCCCTTCCAGCCAAACTCCGGCGACAGGGTCTTGCCGACGATGATCGCTCCGGCCTGGCGCAGAAAGCCGCTGACCGGGGCGTCCACCTCCATCGCGGCGTCCGGGTCGCTGGTGCGCGAGCCCATGCGGGTCGGCATGCCACGGGTCAGCGTCAAATCCTTGATGGTGACCGGGATGCCATCCAGCGGGCCGCATGGCGTGCCCTCGCGCCAGCGCCGGGTGGAGGCCTCGGCGGCACGCAGCGCCTCGTCGCCGGCGACATGGGCGAAGGCGTTGACCCTTGGGTTGTCCCGGGCGATCCGCGCAAGGCAGTCCTCGATCACCTGGCTCGGGGTCAATCGCCGCTGACGAAAGGCCTCGAGCGCCTGGCAGGCGCCCAGCTCGGCCAGGGCCGGCTCGTCGCTGGCCTGACGCCCAGGGGGGAGCGTTGCCTGACTCATCGCTGCCCTCCCTCGGCCCGAGCGGCAACGCCGGCGCTGTCCAGCACCGCGTGGAGCAGCACGTTGCAGCCGGCGTGCAGGTCCTCCGGCGTGGCGTACTCGATCTCGTTGTGACTGATGCCACCTTCACAGGGCACGAAGATCATCGCAGTGGGCGCCACCCGGCCAAGGAAGATGGCGTCGTGACCGGCACCACTGACGATGTCCATGTGCGACAGGCCATGGGCCTCGGCGCCGGCACGCACCGCCTTGACGCAGGTCTCGTCGAAGGCCTCCGGCGGGAAGTCCGCGGTGGGCGTGAGCTCCGCCCGCAGACCGTGGCGCTGGCTGACCTCGGCCACCACCTCGGCGAGCCGGGCGGCCATGTCCTCGAGGGCGTCCGATTCCAGATGCCGCAGGTCGACGGTCATCCGCACCTGGCCGGGAATCACATTGCGCGAGCCCGGGTGGGGCGTCAGTACGCCGACGGTGCCGCGCCCGTGGGGCGCCGCCTCGTTGGCCATGCGGTTGACCGCCAGGGTGATCTCGGCGGCGCCGACCAGGGCGTCCTTGCGCAGGTGCATGGGAGTGGGGCCTGCGTGGGCCTCGACGCCGGTCAGGGTGACATCGAACCACTTCTGCCCCAGCGCGCCGATCACCACGCCCAGGGTGGTGGCGGTATCCTCGAGCAGCGGCCCCTGCTCGATATGGGCCTCGAAGTAGGCCTTCACCTCGTCGAGGTCCACACGGTCGCTGCCGCGATAGCCGATGGCGTCCAGCGCCTCGCCGACACTGACCCCTTGGTCGTCGCAGCGGGCCAGCATCTCATCGAGGCCAAGCTCGCCGGTGAACACCCCGGAGCCCATCATGCAGGGCGGAAAACGGCAGCCTTCCTCGTTGGTCCAGGCCACCACCTCGACCGGGGCCCGGGTGGTGATGGCGTGCTGGTTGAGGGTGCGGATGACCTCGAGCCCGGCCAGCACGCCGAAGCAACCGTCGTACTTGCCGCCGGTGGGCTGAGTGTCGATATGACTGCCGGTCATCACCGCCGGCATGCCGGGCTCGCTGCCCGCCCGTCGGGCGAAGATGTTGCCGATGGCGTCGATGCGGATCTGGCAGCCCTCGGCCCGGCACCAGTCGATGAACAGGTCACGGGCCTGACAGTCGAGTTCGGTCAGCGCCTGGCGATTGACGCCCCCCTTGGGGGTCGCGCCCAGCTCGGCCAGGGTCATCAAGGATTGCCACAGGCGCTCGCCGTCGCTCTTGAGCACGGCGCCGGCAGCCTCGGATGGGGTCACGGAAACGGTCATGGGTATCGTCCTTGCAAAAGAGTGGTCTCAGGCGCTCAGGGCCAGGTAGCGATCACGCACGCCGGGATCGTCACGGAAGTCGTCGGCGCTGCCGGTGTAGACGATCTGGCCCTGCTCGAGGATGTAGTGGCGGTCGGCCACCGCCTCGCAGACCCGCAGGTTCTGCTCGACCAGCAGCACCGACAGGCCCTCCTCGCGGATCGCCTTCAATATCTTGACGATCTCGTCGACGATGACCGGGGCCAGGCCCTCGGTGGGCTCGTCGAGCAGCAGGATCCGCGGGTCGTTGAGCAGCGCCCGGGCGATCGCCAGCATCTGCTGCTCGCCCCCGGACAGGGCGTTGCCGCGGTTGCGGCGGCGCTCCTCGAGGCGCGGAAACCAGCGATAGATGTCGGCCATCTGCCAGCGACTGCCGGCGCGTACCGCGATCTGCAGGTTTTCCTCCACGCTGAGGATGCTGAAGATGCCGCGGTGCTCCGGCACCAGCGCCACGCCCTGGCGGGCGATGCGAAACGGCGGCTGGCCAAGCAGCGACTGACCGTTGAGCTCGATGCTGCCGGCGGGAGTGTCGACCAGCCCCATGATGCTCTTCAGGGTGGTGGTCTTGCCGGCACCGTTACGCCCCAGCAGGGTCACCAGCTCGCCCTCGCCCACCGTCAAAGAGACGCCTTCGAGCACATGGCTCTTGCCGTAGTAGCTGTGGATATCCTTGATCTCGAGCATCAGGCGGCCTCCCCCAGATAGGCGTCACGCACGCGGGCATCACTGCGCACGGTCTCGGGGTCGCCCTCGACCAGCACCTGCCCGCGGTTCATCACGGTGATGGTGTCGCTGATCGACATCACGATGCTCATGTTGTGCTCGATCAGCAGGATGCTGTGGTCCTTGCCCAGCTCGCCAATCAGCGAGGTCATGCTGGGGATATCGTCGATGCCCATGCCCGAGGTGGGCTCGTCCAGCAGCAGCAGCTTGGGCCGCGGGCAGATCGCCATGCCCACCTCGAGGATGCGCTGCTGGCCGTGGGACAGCTCCCCTGCCGCCACCCCGGCGCGCTCGGCAAGACCGATGCGCTCAAGGATCTCGTCGGCCCGAGCCAGGTGCTCGCGGCGCTTGTTCAGGCGTTGCCAGAAGTTGAGCGCACGCCAGCCGTCGATGCCCTGGGCGGCCAGGCGCAGGTTTTCGTGGACGCTGAGCTCCTGGAACAGGCTGGTGACCTGGAAGGAGCGCGACATGCCCAGGCCGACCCGGCCGTGGGGCGGCTCCCTGGTAATCTCGCGGCCATCGAGCAGGATGCGCCCGGCGGTGGGCCGACGCTCACCGGTGAGGCAATGGAACAGGCTGGTCTTGCCGGCGCCGTTGGGTCCGATCACGGTATGGATGCTGCCGCGGGCGATACGCAGGCTGACTCCGTCCACCGCCCGAAAGGCACCGTAGGCCAAGGCCAGGTCGCGGGTTTCCAGCAGTACGTCAGTCATGGCTGGCCTCCTTGTGCGGTTCGGCGTGGTTGCCACGGCGTCGCTCCAGCAGGCTCGACAGCCCGCCCCACAGACCGCCGCGCATGAAGATCACCACCGCGATCAGCGCCACGCCCAGCAGCAGCATCCAGCGCGGCCAGATCGACGACAGCAGGTCGCCCAGCAGCACGATGGCGCCGGCGCCCAGCAGCGAACCGAACAGCGAGCCGGTCCCGCCGATGATGGTCATGATCAGGATCTGCTCGGACATCAACAGCTCGATATTCGACAGCGGCACAAAGTTCAGCAGCATGCCGTAGAGCGCCCCGGCCAGGGCGGTGATGCCGCCGGACAGCACGAACACCATGATCTTGAACAGGCGGGTGTCGTAGCCCAGCGCCGAGGCGCGCTGCTCGTTTTCGCGGATCGCCAGCAGGGTGCTGCCGAACGGCGAGTCGGTGATGCGCCGGGCCACCACGTAGATCAGTGCGAACAGCGTGGCCACCAGGGCATAGAAGGCCAGCGGCGAGGCGAAGCTGATCAGGGTCGTCTCGCCCACCGCCAGCGGCGGGCGCGGCACGTCGAGCAGGCCATTGTCGCCACCGGTCCAGTCGCTCAGGGTGTAGGCCAGGAAGTAGGCCATCTGGGTCAGCGCCAGGGTCAGCATCACGAAGTAGATGCCCTTGCGCCGGATGCACAGCATGCCCACGCCGAGTGCCAGCACACAGCCTGACACCACGGCGATCAGCAGCGCGCCGATCAGTCCCGCGTCGAGATGGATCATCGCCAGGGCGCTGATGTAGGCACCGGCGCCGAAGAAGATCGCCTGGCCGAAGGACAGAAGTCCGGTGAAGCCAAGCAGCAGATTGCAGGCCAGTGCGGCCATGGCGAAGATCAGGATCTCGGTGGCCAGGGTGGCGGAGGGCAGCACCAGCGGCAGCAGCACCATCACCGCCAGCATCGCCAGGGTGGTGCCGGCGCCGAGACGCCCCTTGAAGCGGCGCCGGCCCGGGTTGGCAGCGGCGGTATCGAGTGTCTTGGTCATCATCTCATGCTCTCCCGAACAGTCCGTGGGGACGCAGCAGGATCACCACCGCCATGGCGGCGTAGATCATCAGGCTGGCGCCCTGGGGCCACAGCGAGGTCATCAGGCTCTGCACTACGCCGACGATCAGCCCCGCCACCAGGGCGCCGGTGAAGGACCCCATGCCACCGATCACCACCACTACGAAGGCCAGGCCCAGCACCTCCGGCCCGATGAAGGGGTGCGCCCCGCGCAGCGGCGCCGACAGCACCCCGGCAAGCCCGGCCAGACCCACCCCGAGGGCGAAGGTGATGGAGAACAGGCGAAAGATGTTGGAACCCAGCAGCGATACCATCTCGGTGGACTCGCTGCCGGCGCGCACCAGCGCGCCGAAGCGGGTGCGTTCGAGCAGCAGCCACAGCACCACCGCCACCAGGGCGCTGAAGCCGATCAGAAACAGCCGGTAGTAGGGGTAGGCGAAGTTGCCGATGCGTACCACGCCCTGCAGTGCCTCCGGGGTGGGGATGCTCTTGCCCACTGGGCCCCAGATCATGATCGACAGCTCCTGGATGATCAGCGCGATGCCCAGGGTGACCAGAATCTGGAAGGTATGCGGCAGGTGGTAGATGCGCTGGATCAGGCTGCGCTCCAGCGCCCAGGCCAGCAGCGCCACCAGCAAGGGGCCTGCGATCAGCGCCAGCCAGAAGTTGCCGGTCAGGCTGACCAGGGTGTAGCAGAGGTAGGAGCCCACCAGAAAAAAGGCCCCGTGGGCGAAGTTGACGAAGTTCAACAGTCCGAAGATCAGCGTCAATCCCACCGAAATCAGGAAATAGATCATCCCGAGCCCCAGACCGTTGAGGATCTGGAACAGATAGACGTTAAGCATGGTCCCGACTCCTGTCGTGGCGGGGACGCCGTCCCCGGCAGATTGGCAAGCTGACAGCCTTACAGCTGGCAGGGCGAGTCCTCAGGGGTGACGAAGGAGCGCCCGGCGCTGATCACGTCGGCGTAGTCGTCGGGGTCTTCCATCTCGCCCTCGGCCTTGCCCTTGAGCAGGTAGTAGTCCTTGATCACCTGATGGTCGGAGGCGCGGATGGTCTCCTCACCGGTGGGGCCCTGGTAGGTGTAGCCTTCCAGCGCCTCGATCAGCGTCGGACCTTCGCTGGCCCCGCTGGCATCGGCCACTTCAAGCATCACGCGGGTCATGGTGTAGTCGGCAGCCAGGGGATAGGTCGGAGTGATGTCGTAGGCCTCGCGCACCGAGGCCACCAGCTGCTGGTTGAAGGGGGTGTCGACCTCGTGCCAGTACTGGGCGCCGAAGTAGATGCCGTCGACGTTGGCTGCGCCGAGTTCCTCGAACTGGTCGAGGCCCGCCGACCACACCATCAGGATGTCCATCTGCTCGTTGAGGCCGAAGTTGCGCGCCTGGCGCAGGGCGTTGGAGGACTGGGAGCCGAAGTTCAACAGCACCAGCACGTCCGGCGCCGCCGACATGGCGTTGGTCAGGTAGCCGGAAAACTCCTGCTCCTGCAGCGAGTGATAGCTGTTGCCGACGTGCTCGACGCCGTACTCCTCGAACACCGCCTTGGCGTTGTCCAGCAGCGCCTCGCCGAACACGTACTCGGGGGTGATGGTGTAGAAGCGCTTGGCCTCGGGTAACGCCTCGATCAGCGGCACCAGGGTCTCGCGGATGGCCCCGTAGGTCGGCACCGACCAGCGGAAGGTGGAGGCGTTGCACTCGCTGCCGGTCAGCTCGTCGGCGCCGGCGGGGGTCATGAACACGCCCTCGACGCCGGCCACTTCCTTGCCCACCGCCAGCGCCGTGGATGACAGCGTGGCACCGTTGAACAGTCGCCCGCCGTCCTGGTTGATCGCTTCCTGCACCTTGCGGATGGCGCGGCCGGCGTTGCCCTCGGTGTCCAGGCTGACGTACTCGATATCGCGGCCGAGGGTTTCTCGGGCCTCTTCCACCGCCAGCCGGGAGCCCATCTCGGCGTACTTGCCGTAGCTGGCGAAGGCACCGGAGAGGGACTTCACCCCGTAGAAGGTGAGCGGCTGTTGATCCTGGGCCAGCAGCGGCTGGGTCGCCAGGCCAAGGGCCAGGGCGGAAAGCATCAGGGAGGTCTTGCGCACAGTCATTGTTGTTCCTCTTTTTTCGACGTCATCGGAGTGGATGAGGGGTCGCTGGCGTGGGGTGGCAGTTGTTGTCATTGTTGGTTGGTTTGCCGCAGGTCGGGGGCCAGGAGGCTAGCCGCCCGCCTCGCCGAGGGCGTCAGGTGAGACCAGGAACTGCTTGGCCATCTCGCCCTCCAGGGCCGACATATGGTGCTCGGCGTCACACATGTGCTCGTACATCAGGCGGCGCACCGCCTCGCGGTCGCTGGCCTCGAAGGCCTCCAGCAGGGCGATGTGATAGCGGATGTTCGATTCATCGAAGGCGTGGCGCTCTGGCTTGTAGGCCTTCTTGATGACGACCAGGTCGCGCAGCAGGTCGTTGAGGAAGGTGCTCATGAAGCGCAGCAGCGGATTGGGGCAGTACTCGGCCAGGATGTTGTGAAACTCGAGTTCCAGCATGCGGTGCTGGCGCTGGCTGAGTTCGTCCTCATGGGGCCGCTGGCACTGATCGATGTTGTCCCGCAGCCGGGTCAGCCCCGCCGCATCGAGCCGGTCCATGGCCGAGACCGCCACCTCGACCTCCACCATCCGCCGCAGCTGATAGACCTGGCTACCGTCCACGTGCTGGAAGTGCAGAAAGTTGCGCAGCGCGCGGCAGGCCGGATCGACGGTCACCTCGCGGATGATGGCGCCGCCACCGGGGCCGGTCTTGAGCGCGACCAGGCCTTCCACCTCGAGCACCCGCAGCGCCTCGCGAATGGTGCCCTTGGCGCATTCATAGCGCTCCATCAGGGCCTTCTCGTTGGGCAGGCGGTCACCCGGCGACAGGTTCTCCATCACGATCTTCTGCTTGATGTCCTCGCAGATCAGGTCCGCGAGCTTCTGTCGGCGCTGGGGAAAGGAAGTCGGCACGGATCGCCTCGGTCATTTATTCGAATAAATATAAGGATTAGACCCGTTGCGTGAATTGGTCAAGAAAAGAAATCGCCGACACTAAACGTTTATCTTTACTCACGTGAACGACAACAAAGAGTGATTTTACAAACCTGAAGCCCTGTCCATGCTGAGTCCATGCCCGCCCTGCGGCCCCTGACTGGAGACTCGCCATGCTGACCTTCGACACCCTCGATACCCGTCCCGACGCCCACGCCGAGCGCCCTGCGGGGGCCGGGCTCAACCATCACTACTGGATGCCGTTCACCGCCCACCAGGACTTCCACCAGCATCCGCGGATGATCCAGGGCGCCGAGGGCCGTTACTTCATCGACGACCGCGGCCGCCGGGTGTTCGATTCACTGTCGGGTCTGTGGACCTGCGGCGCCGGCCACAACCGTGAAGAGATCCGCGAGGCGGTGGCCCACCAGCTCGGCAGTCTCGACTTCGCGCCGAGCTTTCAGGTGTCCCATCCGCTGGCCTTCAAGCTGGCCGAGAAGGTCGCGAGCCTGACTCCGGCCGGGCTCGACCATGTGTTCTTCACCGATTCCGGCTCCGAGTCCGCCGATACCGCGCTGAAGATGGCCAAGGCCTACTGGCGGCTCAAGGGCCGCCCGGAAAAGACCCGCATGATCGGCCGCGCCAAGGGCTACCACGGGGTCAACATCGGCGGCACCAGCCTTGGCGGCATCGGCGGCAACCGCAAGCACTTCGGCCAGTTGCTGGACTCGAGCCACCTGCCCCACACCCTGCAGCCGAACCAGGCCTTCACCCGGGGCCAGGCCGAGACCGGGGCCGAACTCGCCGATGCGCTGCTCGAGCAGATCGCGCTGCACGACGCCTCCAACATCGCCGCGGTGATCGTCGAGCCGATGTCCGGCTCCGCCGGGGTCATCGTGCCGCCCAAGGGCTACCTCGAGCGGCTGCGCGATATCTGCTCGGCCCACGACATCCTGTTGATCTTCGACGAGGTGATCACCGCCTTCGGCCGCAGCGGCGCGCGCACCGGCGCCGAGGCCTTCGGCGTCACCCCGGATCTGATGACGGTGGCCAAGCAGATCACCAACGGCTGCGTGCCGATGGGTGCGGTGATCGCCTCTGGCGAGATCCATGACACCTTCATGCACGCCGGCGGCCCGGGGCACGCCATTGAATTTCCCCACGGCTACACCTACAGCGGCCATCCGGTGGCCTGCGCCGCCGCCCTGGCCGCGCTGGACCTGCTCGAGCGCGAGGACTTCCCGGCCCAGGTCAGGGCTATCGCCCCGGCCTTCGAGGATCGCCTGCACGCCTTGAAGGGCCGCTCCCATGTGGTAGACATCCGCAACTTCGGCCTGGCCGGGGCGATCCAGCTGGCCCCGCGCGACGGTGATCCGGCCATCCGCCCGCGCGACGCCCACCTGGCGCTGTGGGAGGCCGGCTTCTATGTGCGCTTCGGTGGCGACACCCTGCAGTTCGGCCCTCCCTTCGCCACCACCGAGGCGGAGCTCGAGCGCCTGTTCGACGCCGTCGCCGAGACCCTCGACCGGCTCGACTGAGGCCGCTTGACTGGGGCCGCACTACTGAGGCCGCTTGCCGGTACCGAGCGCCCGGCTTATCCACCTGAAACCGACAGCCTGTGGACAACCTTTACACCCACTGTTCACAGCGTTATCCACAGCGCGGACGGGCCATGCCCGTCCGCCCTTTCGACACTTGAGGACCCTCGATGGACAACGTCAATCACTGGATCAATGGTCAGGATCTCGAGGCCAGCCGCCACCTGCCGGTCACCAACCCGGCCACCGGCGAGACCATTCGCCAGGTCGCCGACGGCAATGCCGACACCATCAAGGCCGCCATCGACGCCGCCCAGGCGGCCTTCCCGGCCTGGCGCGATACCCCGCCGGCCAAGCGCGCCCAGGTGATGTACCGCTTCAAGGCGTTGCTGGAGCGTGACGCCGATCGTCTGGTGCAACTGATCAGCGAGGAGCACGGCAAGACCCTCGAGGACGCCATGGGCGAGCTCAAGCGCGGCATCGAGAACGTCGAGTACGCCTGCGGCGTGCCGGAGCTGCTCAAGGGCGAGTACTCCCACAACGTGGGGCCGTCCATCGACGCCTTCTCCAACTTTCAGCCGCTGGGCGTGGTGGCCGGCATCACCCCGTTCAACTTCCCGGCGATGGTGCCGCTGTGGATGTACCCGATGGCCATCGCCTGCGGCAACGCCTTCGTGCTCAAGCCCTCCGAGAAGGACCCGTCCGCCGCCCTGGCGGTCGCCCGCCTGCTCGAGGAAGCCGGCCTGCCCCAGGGCATCATGAACGTGGTTCAGGGCGGCCGCGAGACCGTCGAGGCGCTGCTCGACGCCCCCGAGGTCAAGGCCGTGTCCTTCGTCGGCTCGACCCCCATCGCCGAAACCATCTACCGGCGTGGCGCCGAGAGTGGCAAGCGGGTGCAGGCCCTCGGTGGCGCCAAGAACCACGCCGTGGTGCTGGCCGACGCCGATATCGACAACGCCGCCAACACCCTGATGGGGGCCGCCTACGGCAGCGCCGGCGAGCGCTGCATGGCGATCTCGGTGGCGGTGTGCGTCGGCGATGACACCGCCGACCGCCTGATCGAGGCCATGGGCCCCAAGATCGCCGCGCTGAAGATCGGCCCCGGCACCGACAAGGGCCTGGACATGGGCGCCCTGGTCACCGCCCAGCATCGCGACAAGGTGCTCGGCTATATCGAGAAGGGCGTGCAGGAAGGGGCCACGCTGGTGGCCGACGGCCGCGACCTGGTGGTCCCGGGCCACGAGAACGGCTTCTTCGTCGGCGGCTGCCTGTTCGACCGGGTCACCCCGGAGATGACCATCTACCGCGAGGAGATCTTCGGCCCGGTGCTGTGCGTGGTGCGTGTCGACAGCCTCGACGAGGCCATCGCCCTGACCAACGCCCACGAGTACGGCAACGGCACCTGCCTGTTCACCCGTGACGGCGAGGCGGCGCGTCGCTTCACCGACGCCATCGAGGTCGGCATGGTGGGTATCAACGTGCCGCTGCCGGTGCCGGTGGCCAGCCACAGCTTCGGCGGCTGGAAGCGTTCGCTGTTCGGCGACCTGCACGCCTACGGCCCTGACGCTGTGCGCTTCTACACCCGTCGCAAGGCGGTGTCACAGCGCTGGCCCTCGCCCTTCGAGACCACCCAGGCGGAGTTCCACTTCCCCTCCGGCGGTCAGTAGGCTCCGGCAAGAAGACCACGGGCCCTGCGGGGCCCGTTTTCGTTTACCACAGCGAGCGAGCCGCTGATCCACCACTGACAGGCGACTTATACACCGCTGCCCACAGCCCCTGCACCGCCTGCCCACCGCTTTTCACAAGGTGCCACACAGGGTTATCCACAGAACGACTCACAAGCTCATCGCCACCTTTATCTGCACGCCTGACCCGCAAGTCGGATTCCCACCATCGCCAGGTTGTCCACACCCGGCCCCGGTGCAGCGCGTCATCCCTTCGCTCCATCCCTCACTTCATTGGCGGACACTGATACGCATCAAGCCGGCGGTGTCCGCGTGGGGCTAGCATGGCGCCTCTCTTCGCTCGGAGATCGACATGGAACTGGTCTGTCCCGCGGGTAGCCTGCCCGCTTTGAAGCGCGCCGTGGACGAGGGCGCCAACGCGGTCTACTTCGGCTTTCAGAACGCCACCAACGCCCGCCAGTTCGCCGGGCTGAACTTCACCGACAAGCGCGCCCGGGAAGGTATCGACTACGCCCACGCCCGGGGCTGCCGGGTGTTCTGCGCGATCAATACCTACCCGCAGCAGTCGAGCCTGGCCCAGTGGCGCGCGGCGGTGGACCAGGCGGCTTCGCTTCAGGTCGACGCCCTGATCCTGGCCGATCCGGGCCTTTTGGCCTACGCCGCCGAACGCCACCCGGACATCCCCCGCCACCTGTCGGTGCAAGGCTCCGCCACCAGCCACGAGGCGCTGGCCTTCTACCACCGCGAGTTCGGCATCCGCCGTGCGGTGCTGCCCAGGGTGCTGTCGATCCACCAGGTGCGCGACCTGGCCCGCCACAGCCCGGTGGAGCTCGAGGTGTTCGCCTTCGGCAGCCTGTGCATCATGGCCGAGGGCCGCTGCTATCTGTCGTCCTACCTGACCGGCGAGTCGCCCAACACCCACGGCGTGTGCTCGCCGGCGGCCCACGTGCGCTGGGAAGAGACCGCCAGCGGACGCGAATCGCGCCTGAACGGCGTCTTGATCGATCGCTACCGCGCCGACGAACAGGCCGGCTACCCGACCCTGTGCAAGGGACGCTTCAACGTCGAGGGCGACGTCGGCCACGCCATCGAGGCGCCGACCAGCCTCAGCACCCTGGACCTGCTGCCCCAGCTGGCGGCGCTGGGCATCAAGGCGATCAAGATCGAGGGTCGTCAGCGCAGTCCGGCCTATGTGGCCAGCGTCACCCGCGTGTGGCGCCAGGCACTGGACCATCTGGACCGGGCCGGCGACGACTATCGCCCCCAGGCCGACTGGAGCGCCGCCCTGGCGCCGCTGGCCGAAGGCTCCACCCATACTCTCGGCGCCTACGAGCGCGACTGGAAATGACAGGAGGCGAGATGACCGCTGCTTCACTGGAATTGAGCCTTGGCCCGGTGTCCTTCTACTGGACCCGCGAGCGCTACTTCGCCTTCTATGAACAGGCCTGCCACTGGCCGCTGGCCAGCGTCACCCTAGGCGAGACCGTGTGCTCGCGACGGCGCGACATGAAGCTCGCCGACTGGCTGGAGATCGGCCACCAGCTGGCCGCCGCCGGCAAGCAGGTGATCCTCGGTTCGCAGACCCTGATCGAGTCCAACGCCGACCTGCGCGACCTGACCAGGCTGTGCGACAACGGCGACTTCCTGGTCGAGGCCAACGACATGAGCGCGGTGCACCGGCTGTCCGAGGCGGGCCTGCCCTTCGTCGGCGGCCCGGCGCTCAACCTCTACAATGTGCCGACCCTGGAGATCCTCAAGCGCGCCGGCATGTTCCGCTTCGTCGCCCCGGTGGAGTTGCCCGGCGCCGACCTGGCCCGGCTGCTGTCTGACGCCCGCGAGGCGGGGCTGGCGCTGGACTGCGAGGTGCTGGCCTACGGCCACCTGCCGCTGGCCTGGTCGCCGCGCTGCTTTACCGCGCGTCACCATCAGCACCCCAAGGATCGCTGCCAGTTCGTCTGCCAGGACTATCCGGAAGGGCTGTCGCTGACCACCCAGGACGACAGCCGTCGACTGTTCACCCTGAACGGTATCCAGACCCTGTCCGGGGCCTGTCAGGACCTGCGCCACGAGCTTGCCGAGATGGCCACAATGGGCGTCACCACGGCCCGGCTAAGTCCGCGTTCAGAGGGGATGGATGAGGTGGTGGCGGACTTCGACCTGGCCCGCCAGGGACGCTACCCGGCGCCCTCGCCGCTGGCGCTGGTCGACGCCGAGCTGTGCAACGGCTACTGGCACGGCCAGGCAGGGATGGATCTGGCGCCGGTGCTGGAAGACTGAAAGCCCCTTCCCTCCCACGCCACCTCACTCAGGAGGCCGGTTCGCCGGCCTCCTGCGCTACCCGTCAGCAAGGAGCCTAGGCCTGGCGGGGCAGCCAGCGCTGCAGCTGCCCCAGCACCTCGAGCAGGTAGGGATGCAGCAGTTCCATTTCCTGGCCATCCAGCAAGTTCTTCACCGTCAGCCCCAGTTCGGTGTCACCCTCCAGGCACAGCCGGCGCTGGAAGAACAGGCTGTCCGGGTCCTCCTCACGGCTGGCCAGGCAGGCGAACTCGCGCCAGCCCCCCGCCACCTTCACCTCCCAGGGCGCGTCGGTGACCTGCAGGCGCCCGTGCGTAAGCGTCAGGGTGACCGCCAGCGCCAGATCGTCGATGGACAGACATACACGGCGCCCTTCAAGCACGTCGAACTCACCGTCGGCCAGCGGCTCTGCCAGGGTGCGGTTGAGCCAGGGCTCGAGACTCGTGCGCAACAGCGGCAGGGGCAGCGGGCCGAGACGGCGCATCAGTGACAGATGCAGACGATGGGGCACCCGGGTCAAGGCGCCGGACGTCAACGACGACGACAGCGAAGGAAGGGTGGGCAAGGCAGGAAGGGCAAGAGAAGGCAACGACAGCGAGCCGAGCGGTGACAGCGACATGACGGGTTCCTGGTCAAGCGGCACGACGCCGCCGGGTCATGCTAGCGATCCCGTCGCCCTCGGTTCATGACGCCCATCAAGCCCTCTGGCGTAGCGCTCGTTGAACGCTCTGACACAGCCGAATGCCGGGGTCGAAATGGGAACTCTGCTACACTGCGGACATCATAGGGTTCGGCCCCTTGGCTTCACCCAGGTTCCGCAGAGCATCAAGTTCACAAGCGGAAAAGGAGCAACGATGTCCATCGAAACCAGCTTCGAAGGCTACCTCAAGGCCAAAGAGGGTGGCCACCTGCGTAGCATGAAGATATCGCATCGCGGCGCCGTCTCCGTGGACAGCGCCGAGCTGGTGCGGTCGCGCAAGGTCAAGAGCAACGTCAGAGCCCTTCGCCGCAGCCTCGATCGCAGGGACAGCAAGCCGGAATGAGCGGCATCAAGCTGCTGCCACCTTTCGTCCTGCTGGTGGCCGGCTTTCTGCTATGCCATTCGATCCCTTCCTGGCGACGCTACGTCATTCGTGCCAACGGACAACAGCTGACATTGCGCAGCGCCATCGCCGGCTTTGGGGCCGCCCTCCCGGTCTTCGCTGTGCTCTACCTCCTGCACGCTTTCTCTGCCCCCTCCGCTTCTCCTTACGCCAACCCAGACACCCAAGGCGAGCCCTTCGGCGAGCCCTTCCTTCAGACGTCGCTGGTTACCCTTACCATTGCGATCATCTGCCTGGCGTTTACGAAACTGGTGGCCTGGTACTATGCCTTCTATCTGGGCCAATCCCGTCTGCGCCAGCGCCTGGCCGGGTTTGCGCGTCGCAGCGTCGGGGCTAGTGTCTATCACCGACTGCAACGAGCAGCACAGTGGTGCCACTGGCAGAGCTATCGCTTCACCGTCCACGCCATGCGCAAGCTGATAGAGGGTGACCATGCCGAAACCCTCTACCTTGGCAGCCTGCTTGGCACCGGCAGCGGCCTCTGCATGTTCGTGCTGGATTCTCGCAAGGTGATCATCGGCAACGTGACTGGCATGCCCGAACCCTCGGCGCCCAAGGAGGAAAGCCAGATACGTGTGTTGCCCTACTTCACCGGGCACCTGTGCGAAGCCCATCTCCAGTTGCATATCACCACCGACTACACGCCCTACCTGGACGCCCAGAGTCGGGGCGAGGCCCACCGCGACTACGCCTTTGACATCGTGCTGGCCGCCCACAAGACCAGCTACGTCCGGGAGTTCGACATCCGTTTTTTCCGCAGCCGGTTCATCAACCACCACTGCCCCTGCGGCCACCCCGTCTACAACATCACCCGCTCCGGCCAGGCTCAGCCGCCTGGGGCGTCATAGCGCCTGCTGTCACGACGCTGGCTGAACGACACCCCCCTCCAGACACAACGATGGGCCCCGAAGGGCCCATCGTTGTGACGCTGGCCTATTCGCGCGCCAGCCGTGCTTTCTAGCCACGTATTCTAGTCGTGCTTTCCAACCAAACGTCGACTAGCCACACTTCGACCAGCCGCAGCCGGCGTAGCAGGTGGGGCAGCCGTCCATCATGATCAGCTCGCCGCGACACTCGGGGCAGTTGCCGACCACGGCGGGGCCGGCGCCTTCGGCGGCGGACTCGGCAGGCTTGCCATCCAGCGGCTCGACCGCGCCGCTCGGGGTCTCGTCCTCGACCTCGGCGGGGTACCAGCCGTGGCCGGAGGCCTGGCGTCGGGCGTAACGGCTGACCAGGTCCTCCACCGGCACCTGGTTCCCGTCGATATCGAGAAAGCCGCGACGGTAGAGGATCTGCTGGATCGACCAGGCGATGGCGGCGACCTCGGAGTCGTGGAACATCGGCTTGTTCCAGCGGTTCATGCCGCAGCGCACCAGGCCCTTGTCCCAAGCCACCTTGCGCAGATCCGCCACCGCCTGGGTGACGTAGCCGCCGCGGGCCGCCAGCGACAGGCTGCGCATGGTGGCGGTGATCCACTGGTGCTCACTGGACAGCTGACCGGAGGGGAAGAAGAACTCCACCGGGCGCTCGATGATCACCCGCTGGCCGTTGAGCACGCCTTCCACCGGCATGAAGGACACCAGCAGGTAGACCTTCTTGCGGCCTTCGGCGCCGACGTAGGAGATCTTCTCGGACACCGCCTCCAGCGTTCCCTCGGGGCGCGAGGGGATGCGCATGGTCAGCGGGTTTTCCTCGGGCAGCGGGGCCGGCGCGGGGGCGGCCTCTTCGCTCTTGACGCGGTAGCCCACGATCTTGGAATTGATTTCGACAGCCATCAGCGGGCTCCTCCAGAAAGATGATGCGGGCGTGACACGCTCACGACCCAGGCATGATATTGCGGCTCGCCGACTGGCAGGCAGGCTGGCTTGCCGCTGGACCGATTACCACTTGCCATAGGTCCCCTCCTTCAAGCCGTCGTAGAGGTTGGCGGCGTTGTGTTCCTCACCGTCGTAGATCACCGTCTCGTCGCCCTTGAGTTCGAGGGTCTCGCCGTTCTCCAGCTCGAAGATATAGGTGGTGTTCTTGAGGTCATCCTCGCGCACCAGCACGCCCTGGAAGGCCTCCGGGTTGAAGCGGAAGGTGGTGCAGCCCTTGAGACGGCTCTGGTAGGCGTCCAGGTACAGGTCCTTGAACGCCTCGAAGGCAAAGTCGGTGGGCACGTTGACGGTCTTGGAGATCGCCGAGTCGACCCAGGCCTGGGCCGCGGCCTGCACCGCCACGTGCTGCTTGGGGGTCACCGCGTCGGCGGTGATGAAGTAGTCGGGCAGGTCGCTTTCCACCGCGTCGGCGTGCATGAAGTGGCGGTAAGCGGCAAGCTCGAAGGACACCACCTCGACCTGCTCCTTGGTCTTCTTGCCGGCCTGGATCACGTTGCGGAAGTAGCGATGGGAGAACGACGGCTCGATACCGTTGGAGGCGTTGTTGCCCAGCGACAGGCTGATCGTCCCGGTGGGGGCGATCGACGAGTGGTGGGTGAAGCGCGCACCGTGCTCGGCCAGCTCCGCCACCAGCTGCGGCTCGACCTCTGCGATCTTCTGCATATAGCGGCTGTAGCGCGCGTGCAGGATGCGCCCGGGCACCTTGTCGCCGACCTCATAGCCGTCGCGGCCGAGCTCGGGACGCTCGCGCAGCATCTTCGGCGTCAGCTCGAACTCCTGCTCGAGGATCGGGGCCATGCCCTTCTCGCGGGACAGCTCCAGCGCCTGCTTCCAGCCCTCCACGGCCAGCACTCGGCTGACTTCCTCGGTGAAGCCCAGCGACTCGGCCGAGCCGTAGGGCATCTTGAGCATGGTCATGGTCGAGCCGAGGCCGAGGAAACCCATGCCGTGGCGGCGCTTGGCCTCGATCTCGCGGCGCTGGCCGGACAGCGGCAGGCCGCTGATCTCGACCACGTTGTCGAGCATGCGGGTGAAGATCGCCACCACCTCGCGGTACTTGTCCCAGTCGAAGCGCGGCTTGTCGCCGAACGGATCGATCACGAAGCGGGTCAGGTTGACCGACCCCAGCAGGCAGGCGCCCTCCGGCGGCAGCGGCTGCTCGCCGCAGGGGTTGGTGGCGCGGATCTCTTCGCAGAACCAGTTGTTGTTCATGCGATTGACCTGGTCGATCAGGATGAACCCGGGCTCGGCGTAGTCATAGGTGGAACGCATGATGGTGTCCCACAGCTCGCGGGCCTTGATCACCTCGACCACGCGGCAGGCTACGCGGCCTTCGGCGTCCTGGGTGTAGCCGTCCTCGATCACCGGCCAGTCGCGGTAGATCAGCTCGCTGTCATCGACGTCGCCCTTCTCGCCCTCGTGCAGCGGGAAGGCCAGCGGCCAGTCGGCGTCCTGTTTCACCGCTTCCATGAACTCGTCGGTGATCAGCAGGCTCAGGTTGAACTGGCGCAGGCGACCGGCCTCGCGCTTGGCCTCGATAAAGTCGCGCACGTCGGGATGACCGACGTCGAAGGTGCCCATCTGGGCGCCACGACGGCCGCCGGCGGAGGCCACCGTAAAGCACATCTTGTCGTAGATATCCATGAACGCCAGGGGGCCGTTGGTGCCGGCACCGGCGCCGAACACGAAGGCGCCCTTGTGGCGCAGGGTGGAGAACTCGTAGCCGATGCCGCAGCCGGCCTTGAGCGTCATGCCCGCATCCACCACGCTGTCGAGGATGTCGTGCATGGAGTCGCGAATGGTCCGCGATACCGTGCAGTTGATCAGGCTGACCGCGGGCTTGTAGCCCTCGGCTCCGGCGTTGGAGGTGATCCGGCCTGCCGGCACGGCGCCGTTTTCCAGCGCCCAGCGAAACTTCGGCAGCCACTTGTCGGCGGCGTCGCCCTCGACGGCGGCCAGCGCCTTGGCCACGCGGTCCCAGGTGGCCTGAAGGTCGGCGTCGACGGGCTGGCCGTGGCGGTCCTTCAAGCGATACTTGGCGTCCCAGATGTCATACGAGGGGCCCTGCATGGGAACCTCCTGCGACAGGGCGGCGGCCTTGGCGGATGTGGTCATGAAAGCTTGTCTCCGATGAAGTTACCGGCAAATAAACGGGGTCGTAAAGGGGCGGATGCGCGCTCCGGATAAGCTCGGGCACCCTACCAGATATAGTAAAATTTTCGACCGGCGGCACAATATAAACGAAAAATCGGGCCATGGAAGACCCGATCGTTAATTCGGCTTTGGCGCATGAAAGGTAGCGCGGCCTACCCCGGGCGTCTCGCCCCGGGGCAGCCGCGATAGAGCCGGCTAGACGGTGCGCGAGAAGCGCCCGCTGCCGGGGACCAGGTAGGCATCGAAGGCCATGGCCACGTTGCGCATCATCAGGCGTCCTGCCGGCAGTACCCTGAGCGCTTGCTGCTTGATCTCGATCAAGCCGTCGGCCTGCATCTCGTCGAGCTGGTCGAGGGCGCTGGCGAAATGCGTGCGAAAGTCGATAGCGTGACGGGCTTCGAACTCGGCGAAGCGCACCTCGCCGTGACACATCAGCGAGGTGATCAGTTCGGCACGCAGCTGGTCTTCGTCGCTCAACCGATAGCCCCGCAACACCGGCAGCCGCCCGGCCTCGAGGTGCTCGGCGTACTCGGCGGTGGTCTTGACGTTCTGGCTGTAGGCGTCGCCGACCTTGCCGATGGAGGTGACCCCGAGCCCGATCATGTCGCACTGAGCGTGGGTCGAGTAGCCCTGGAAATTGCGCTGCAGGGTACCGTCGTGACGGGCTCTGCTGAGTTCGTCCTCGGGCAGGGCGAAGTGGTCCATGCCGATATAGACGTAGCCCGCCTGGGTCAGCCGCTCGATGGTCAGCTCGAGCAACTCGAGCTTGCGCCCGGGCGGCGGCATGTCCTCGTCGCGGATCAGCCGCTGGGCCTTGAACAGCGACGGCAGGTGGGCGTAGCTGTAGGCGGCGATGCGGTCGGGTCTCAGCGCCACCACCTTGGCCAGGGTGGCGTCGAAGCTGTCGCGGGTCTGCAGCGGCAGCCCATAGATCAGGTCCACCGACACCGAGGCGAAGCCGGCGTCCCGGGCGGCGTCCACCAGGGCCGCCACCTGGGCCTCGCTCTGCACGCGGTTGACCGCCTTCTGCACCAGCGGATCGAAGTCCTGGACGCCGAAGCTCAGACGATTGAAGCCCATCTCGCGCAGTTCATGGATCTGGGCGGGGGTCACCGTACGCGGATCCACCTCCAGCGAGAATTCCCGGCGCTGCTCCGGGGCGAACCGGAAGTGGCGCGCCAGGGCGTCGATCAGCCCCTTGAGCTGGTCATTGGACAGAAAGGTCGGGGTGCCCCCACCCAGGTGCAGCTGGTTGAGCTCCCGGGTCTCGTCGAACAGCGCCGCCTGCAGGGCGATCTCGCGCTTGAGCAGCGCCAGGTAGTCGGCGGCACGCTCGCGATTGTGCGTAATGATCTTGGAGCAGGCACAGTAGTAGCAGAGGCTTTCGCAGAAGGGCACATGGACGTAGACCGACAGCGGCTTCGGCTCCCCCTGCTGGCTGCGCTCGACCGCCTGGCGATAGTCGGCGACACCGAAACCGTCGTGGAAGTGCGGCGCGGTGGGATAGGAGGTGTAGCGCGGCCCTGGACGGTCGTACTTCTCGACCAGCGCACGCTGAAACGGCAAAACATCGGATGACATCGACAAGGCCCCTCGTGACACGACCGCCCGACGGCGGCATCTGTCGGCATTGTCGCACGTCGAATCCGCCCGTCCCGGCAAGACGAAGCCAGACATGATCTGCATCAAATCACGGCAGCGGCATCACGGCGCTTGCCCCTGTGGCGTGTTCTCGCCCGAGGTAGTGCAAACGCGAGCCAACCGCAATGATGCCCCTGCCATCCCAGTGATCCCGATCAAGCATAGTACGGAAGACGTACCTCTCCCCGCCTAAAGTTGACCAACGTCATAGGGTATTGTCGCTGAGCGCTCCAATACTCGAGAGTCCCAAGGGACATCCCGCACAAACCGTGATGCCTGACCCAAGCCGCACGCCGCTTGCGTCAGGTATCACGCCCCAAGACCGAGGAGCGCTCATCATGAAATGGATCCCCCTGGCCGCGCTTGGCGCCGCCTGTCTGTTCAGTCTCAACGCCCAGGCCGCCGGCGACGCCGCCGCCGGTGAAACCAAGATCGGCGCCTGCGCCGCCTGCCATGGCACCGACGGCAAGGCCACCGGACCGATCTATCCCAACCTGGCGGGTCAGAACGCTCCGTACCTGGAAAGCGCGCTCAAGGCCTACCGCGAGGGTCAGCGCGGTGGTGGCATGTCCGCCATCATGGCGCCCCAGGCGGCGGCCCTGTCGGATCAGGATATCGCCGACATCGCCGCCTACTTCTCGTCGCTGACGCCCTGATCCCACCCTGGTGCGCGAAGCGTCCTTGGGGCGCTTTGCGCCTCGAGGTCATGCCATGACCCAAGCCCCCCGCCAATTTCCCCGCCACTGGTCTTCTCTCCTGCGCCTGCTTGTCGTGCTGTTGGCGATGTGGTTGAGCCTGCCCGCCCTGGCGCTGGAATTCGATCAGTATCCCGGTGACCTTGGCAGCGCCAAGGGTGACCTCGCCCTGTTTCAGCAGGCCTTTCCCGGTACCGACAGAATAGAGCCGGTGGCCGACCTGCCGTGGCCGGTCAATGCGCTCTACCGTGGCGACGAACTGGTCGGCTACGCCTTCGAGAGCGCCGAGGTCGCGCCGATCCCCGCCTACTCGGGCAAGCCGGTCAACCTGCTGATCGCCATCGATCCTTCCGCCAGCCTGCGCCTGGCCAAGGTGCTCAATCATTCCGAGCCGATCATGCTGGTTGGTATCCCGTCAGAGCGCCTGGACGACTTCGCCGACCAGCACCTCGGCACCCCGGTGACGTCGCGCCTGGAGGTGGGAGAGGACGTCGATGCCATCTCCGGCGCCACCGTGACCGTCATCGTGGTCAACGACACCATCATGCGGGCAGGACGCCTGGTCGCCGCCGCCCTTGGGCTGATCGAAGACCCCGCGGCAGCGCCAATCGCCCGTGTGCGCGACGAGGTCTACGCGCCCGCCGACTGGCAGGAACTGCTCGACCAGGGGGCACTGGGTCACCTGACCCTGCGCCAGGGAGAGGTCGATGACGCCTTCGCCGGCACCCCGGCGGAGCACTACCTGAGCGGCCAGCGTCCGCCCCGCGACGCCACCTTCATCGATCTTTACCTGGGCTACCTCAATGCGCCGAGCGTTGGCCGCAATCTGCTCGGCGAGCGCGGCTACGACCAGTTGATGGCGAGCCTCGCCCCCGGCGAACACGCCGTTGCCCTGCTCGCCGATGGCAGCTTTTCCTACAAGGGGTCGGGCTACGTGCGCGGCGGCATCTTCGATCGTATCGAGCTGGTCCAGGGCAACGCCTCGATCAGCTTCCACGACAGCGACCAGCGCCGCCTGCCGCGCCTGGCCATCGACGGAGCCCCCGCACTAAGCGAACGCGACATCTTCGTGATCCACGAGGACGCCCACTTCGACCCGGGCACGCCCTGGCGGCTGAACCTGCTGGTGCGCCGGGCCTCGGGGCCGCTGACCCAGGAGTTCACCCGCTTTCATCTCGACCAGGCGCTGCCCGAGGCCTTTATCGAGCGCCCCGAGCCGGTGGAGCCCGCCCCGCTGTGGCTCGAGATGTGGCAGCAGAGTCGGCTAGAGCTGATCGGGCTTGGTGCTGGACTGGTGACGCTGTCACTGATCCTGGCGTTCCAGGACGCCCTGGCGCGTCGCCCGCGCCTGCTGCGCAAGGCCTTCCTGCTCTACACCCTGGTCTATATCGGCTGGGTGTCGCTGGCCCAGCTCTCGGTGGTCAATGTGCTGGCGCTGATCCATGCCGTCATCCCTGCCGTCGCCAATTCCGCCAGCCATGGCTTCAGCTGGTCGGCCTTCCTGATCGACCCGCTGATGTTCGTGCTGTGGGTCTTCGTGGCGGTCACTCTGGTGCTGTGGGGCCGCAGCATCTTCTGCGGCTGGCTATGCCCCTTCGGTGCGCTGCAGGACCTGGTCAACCAGCTCGCCCGTCACCTGAAGGTGCCGCAACTGACGCTGCCCTTCGCCGTGCACCGGCGGCTGTGGGTGGTGAAGTATCTGATCCTGTTTGGCCTGGTCGGGGTGTCCTTCTACGACCTGGGACAGGCGGAGCGGCTGGCCGAGGTCGAGCCGTTCAAGACCGCCATCACCCTGCACTTCCTGCGCGACTGGGGCTATGTGCTCTACGCCGTGGCACTGATCGCAAGCTCGGCCTTCATGCACAAGGCCTACTGCCGCTACGTCTGCCCGCTGGGTGCGAGCCTGGCCATCGCCGGTCGCCTGCGCCTTTTCGACTGGCTCAGGCGGCACCGTGGCCAGTGCGGCACGCCCTGCCAGATCTGCGCCAACGACTGCGAGCTGGTGGCCATCCATCCCGACGGCCGTATCGAGGCCTCGGAGTGCCACTACTGCCTGGACTGCCAGATCACCTACGACGACGACCGTCGCTGTCCGCCCCGGGTCAAGCGCAGAAAGCGCCTGGAACGGAATGCGGCGAGGACGCACGGCGACGTGGGTGACGCAGAACCCCGCGGATCAAGCCAGGACGGCGACCCGCGGCGTATACCCTGCCTTGAGGAGAACTGAAGTGAGTGACGATTCCCGCAGTATCCAGAATCTGGCCCGACGCCACTTTCTACGCAACAGTGCGGTGACCGGCGTCGCCGGCGCCGGCCTTGCCAGCGGAGTGGTCGGCGGTGTTGGCACCAGCGCCCTGCTCGGCAGCCGCAGCGCCCGCGCCAGTGAAGGCGACGCCATGGTGGCCCCCGGTGAACTCGACGAATACTACGGCTTCTGGAGCGGCGGCCACTCCGGTGAAGTGAGGGTCCTGGGCATCCCCTCCATGCGCGAGTTGATGCGCATTCCGGTGTTCAACACCGAGAGCGCCACCGGATGGGGCATCACCAACGAGTCTAAGCACATCCTCGGCGAGTCCGCGCGTTTCCACAACGGCGACGCCCACCACCCCCACGCCTCGCTCACCGACGGTCGTTATGACGGCAAGTACCTGTTCATCAACGACAAGGCCAATACCCGGGTGGCGCGGATCCGCCTCGACATCATGAAGACCGACAAGGTCACCACTATTCCCAACGTCCAGGCCATCCACGGCCTGCGTCTGCAGAAGGTGCCCTACACCAAGTACGTCTTCGCCAACGCCGAGTTCCCGATCCCCCAGGTCAACGACGGTCGCGACCTGGAGAATCCTGCGAACTACTACACCATGTTCAACGCCATCGACGCCGAGACCATGGAGGTGGCCTGGCAGGTGATCGTCGATGGCAACCTGGACAACACCGACGCCGACTACACCGGCCGCTTCGTTGCCTCGACCTGCTACAACTCCGAGAAGGGCATGACCCTGGCCGACAGCATGCGTGCCGAGCGTGACTGGGTGGTGGTGTACGACGTCGAAGCCATCGAGGCCGCCGTCGAGAAGGGCCAGTTCGAGACCCTGGGCGACTCCCCGGTGCCGGTACTGGACGGACGCAAGGGCTCACCGCTGACCCGCTACATTCCGGTGCCCAAGAACCCCCATGGCCTGAATACCTCACCCGACGGCAAGTACTTCATCGCCAACGGCAAGCTGTCGCCGACGGTGTCGATCATCGCCATCGACAAGCTGCCGGCGCTGTTCGCCGACGAGATCGAGCCCCGCGACAGCGTAGTCGCCGAGCCAGAGCTGGGCCTGGGGCCGCTGCACACCACCTTCGACGGTCGCGGCTTCGCCTACACCACCCTGTTCATCGACAGCCAGGTGGCCAAGTGGAACATCGAGGAGGCGATCCGCGCCTACAACGGCGAGGACGTCAACTACATCCACCAGAAGCTCGACGTGCACTATCAGCCGGGCCACAACCACGCCAGCCTGTGCGAGACCCGCGATGCCGACGGCAAGTGGCTGGTGGTGCTGTGCAAGTTCTCCAAGGACCGCTTCCTGCCGGTGGGACCGCTGCACCCGGAAAACGATCAGCTGATCGACATCTCCGGCGACACCATGAAGCTGGTGCATGACGGCCCGACCTACGCCGAGCCCCATGACGCCATCATGATGCGCGCCGACCAGCTCAACCCGATCCAGGTGTGGGACCGCCAGGATCCGTTCTTCGCGCCCACCCGCGCCATGGCCGAGGCCGACGGTATCACCCTTGAGAGCGACAACAAGGTCATCCGCGACGGCAACAAGGTGCGCGTCTACATGACCTCGGTCGCGCCCCAGTACGGCATCACCGAATTCAAGGTGAAGCAGGGTGACGAGGTCACGGTGGTGATCACCAACCTGGATACCGTCGAAGACCTGACCCACGGCTTCTGCATGGTCAACCATGGCGTGTCCATGGAGATCGGTCCGCAGCAGACGTCCAGCGTCACCTTCACCGCCGAACGCGCCGGGGTGCACTGGTACTACTGCAACTGGTTCTGCCACGCGATGCACATGGAAATGTTCGGTCGCATGCTGGTGGAGAAGGCCTGAGGAGCGGCCGGGCCGGGCGCCGATGGCGCTCGGCCCGGCCCAGGCGACATCACCATGTTTCGAGCTCTCTCCTTTCCTGCAGGTGGCTCGGCATCCGGCCGAGCAACACCGATGGCGCTGGCCCTGACCGCAGGGTTGGCGCTACTGGCGATACTGAGTCCCAGCGAGGTGCTGGGCGCTGAGCTGAAGGTGACCGCGGGCACACCGCTCAAGCGCTGGGTCGAGCAGGCCGAGCCCAACGATATCCTGCGGCTCGCACCGGGCCACTACACGACAGGCCCGGTGATCATCGACAAACCGCTTAGCCTGGTCGCCGACGGTGCCGGTGTGGTGATCGATGGCGGCGGCAGCGGGACCCTGCTGACCTTGCGCTCACCTGGCATTTCCCTGTCCGGGCTGACCCTTCAGCACTGGGGCGCGGACCTGACCGCCATGGATGCGGGCGTTCACGTGGAAAGGACCGCCCATGGCGCCAGCATCGAGCGTTGCCGGCTGTCCGGCCCTGGCTTCGGCATCTGGCTCGATGGCGTCGACGACGCCCGGGTCCTCGACAATCAGATTCGCGGCGATACCCGGGTACGCTCCCAGGACCGCGGCAACGGCGTGCAGCTATTCAATGCGCGTCGGGCGCTGGTCTCCGGCAACGATATCCGCCAGGTGCGCGACGGCGTCTATATCGACACCAGCAGCGACAGCGTGATCGACGGCAATCTGCTCGAAGACCTTCGCTACGGCGTCCACTACATGTACGCCCACGACAATAGCGTGACCAACAACCTGACCCGTCACACCCGCACCGGCTACGCCCTGATGCAGTCCCGTGGGCTGACGGTGAGGGCCAATCGCTCCATCGAGGATCGCAACTACGGCATCCTGATGAACAACATCACCGAAAGCCGGATCATCGACAACGACATCATCGGCGTGCGCCAGGCACGCGACGCCCATGACCGGGGCCTGGTCAGCGGTGGCGATGGCAAGGCCATCTTCGTCTACAACGCCCAGTTCAACGTGATTCGCGGCAACCGCCTCGAGGACAGCGACATCGGGCTTCACCTGACCGCAGGCTCCGAGGACAACCGCATCAGCGGCAACGCCCTCATCCACAATCGCCGCCAGGTGAAGTACGTGGCCACTCGACAGCAGGAATGGTCCGAGCACGGTCGCGGCAACTACTGGAGCGACTACCTGGGCTGGGACCTTGACGAGGACGGCATCGGCGACACCCGCTACCAGCCCAATGACGCCATGGACCAGCTGCTGTGGCGACACCCGGAGGCCAAGGTGCTGATGGCCAGCCCGGCGGTGCTGGCGCTGCGTTGGGTACAGCGCGCCTTCCCGGTATTTCGCCCCGCCGGCGTCAGCGACAGCGCTCCCCTGATGACGCCTTCGAGACCTCGTTCCGCCACACGGACATCCTATCCATGACCCGCGCCAAGACCTGCGCCACAACCTGCGCTATCGCCTTTGACGACGTCAGCCTGGAACACGGCGGCGTGACCCGCCTGTCGCACCTCAGCCTCGAGGTGAACAGGGGCGAGGTGCTCGGCCTGCTCGGCCACAACGGCGCCGGCAAGACCACCAGCATGAAACTGATGCTGGGACTGCTGTCGCCCACCCAGGGAAGTCTCAGCGTGCTTGGGCAACGGCCGGACCGAGCCGGTGACCGTGCCTTTCGCCAGCACCTGGGCTACCTGCCCGAAAATGTCCGCTTCTACCCTAACCTGAGCGGGCGAGAGACCCTCACCTATCTGGCCCGACTCAAGGGTCGGCCCACGGCAGAGGTGGACGAGCTGCTGGTGCAGGTGGGGCTTGGTGGGGCCTCCGACCGACGCCTGGCGACCTGGTCCAAGGGCATGCGCCAGCGCCTGGGGCTGGCCCAGGCGTTGCTTGGCGAGCCTCGGCTGCTGCTGCTCGACGAGCCCACCAGCGGGCTCGACCCCGCCGCCACCGAGGCGGTCTACGCCACCATCGGAATGCTGAAGGCGCGTGGCGTGACGGTGGTGCTGTCTTCCCACCTGTTGCCGGGGGTCGAGCCGGTGATCGATCGTGCGCTGATCCTCGGCGAGGGCAAGTGCCTGGCGCTGGGCGACCTGGCGAGCCTGCGCGAACGCTTTGCGCTGCCCTACGTGATCGAGATGCGGGGTGCTCCCCAGGATCTGGCACTAAGGCTGATTCGCGAGGGCATCCCCGCCCGCTCTTCGTTGGCGGACGGTGGTCGGCTGCGACTGGAAGTGGCCCCGGAGCACCGCATGAACGCCTTGAGGCTGTGCACTGCCTTTCAGGGGCTCAAGGACCTGGAGATTCGCCCCCCCAGCCTCGAGGCACTGTACCGACGTGTCCAGGACCCCAGCGGCCGCGATCCAGGCAATGGCAGTGACGGGAGCAGCGAGAGCGACGCCAGCGACCGCTACCAGGTGATCGACGAGACCGACCACACCACCGTCTCACCATCCGCCGAGGACACGCCCTGATGCGCCTTCTACTGACCATCGCCCACAAGGAATTCCGTGACGGCCTGCGCCACCGCTGGGTGCTCGGGATCGCCGTGCTGCTGGGGGTACTGGCGCTGGGTATCGCCGCCTTCGGTGCTGCCGCCAGTGGTGGTACCGGCTTTACCGGCCTGTCCACCACCCTGATCAGCCTGTCGACGCTGTCCATGCTGCTGATCCCGCTGATCGCCCTGATGCTGGCCTACGACGCCATCGTCGGCGAGGACGAGGGCGGCACCCTGCTGCTGCTCGCCACCTACCCCATGTCACGCCGGACCTGGCTGCTCGGCAAGTTCATGGGCCACGCCTGGGTGCTGGGCCTGGCCACTGTGTGCGGCTTTGCAGTCGCTGGCGTGGTCATCGCTTTCGCCACACCGGAAACCGCGCTGGCCGAGGTAGCCGCAGGGCTCACTACCCTGATCGTCTCCAGCGTGCTGCTGGGCTGGTCGTTTCTGGCCCTGGCGTACTGGATCAGCGCCCGTGCCGGCAGCAAGCAGGCTGCTGCCAGCCAGGCCCTGATCACCTGGTTCGTGTTCGTGCTGGTACTGGACCTGGCGCTGCTCGCCCTGCTGGTAGGCGTGCGCCAGGGAGGGGCCTGGCTGCCCTGGCTGATGCTGGCCAACCCGGCCGAGTGCTTCCGACTGCTGGTGCTCTCGGCGATCGAGTCTCATCAGGCCTCCGCGATCACCGCCCTGGCCAGCGCCACCCCCAGGTCGCCCTTGCTGCTGGCGCTGCTGCAGGTCGTCTGGGTGCTGCTACCCCTGTGTCTGGCGATCAGGCGATTCGAGCATCGAGCGCTGTAACCCGCGCGCCTAGTTCAGCCGAATGCCGACGCTGCCTGCCAGCCATTACTGCGGGTTATTGCTGCTGGCTTTTGCTGCCAGCGGTCCCCCCCACTCCGTCCGCCAGGACGCTCGCCTGGAGAACTCCCATGTCCCTTCCTTCTATGCTGCAACGCTTTGCCATCGGTGGCCTGATGCTGTTGTTGATCGGCTGCAACGACGGCACCTCTGACACGACTATCGGCCCCGCCCCCATCGGTGATGACGACATCTGCCATGTATGCGGGATGTTGATCGAGGCCATGCCAGGCCCCAAGGGAGAACTCGCACTCGATGGTGACAGCGAGGTCACCAAGTTCTGCTCGGCGGCGGAAATGCTGGTATTTCTTCTTCAACCGGAAAACGTCGAACGCCTTGCCCATGCCTGGGTTCATGACATGGCTCGCACCGACTGGGATCACCCCGAAAACGGTGCCTTTATCAGTGCACAGGAGGCCTGGTACGTGTCTGGCCATTCGCGGCCCGGCGGCATGGGACATCCGCTGGCGACCTTTGCCACAAGAAACGATGCGGAGGCTTTTCAGCGCGACCACGGCGGCATCATCGAGCGCTTTGATGAGCTTGAAATCGACCAGTTAACCCATATGAGCCGAGCAAACCACCCTTGAATAGGTATAGAAAATCCCACAAATATGCAGCGACAAAAGCCGACCAAAAAAATTGCTAAATTTATGGATTTACCATGCTACATTCAAGAGACAATAAGATGGATGGAACATCCATGACAAGGAGTTAAACCGCGCATGTTATCTCATTGATATAGGTCATCTGGCGTAGGAATAATCGCACATCGCTACGCTTTAATGCGCCAAGCCTGCGTGAGATTTCTCGTCCCTTGCTAGAGTCGAAAGCATGAGCGAAAGCCTCCCTTCTCTTTACCAAGTCGCCCAAGGGGCGCCGGGGCACGACCAATGCATCTGACAAGATTTACCGACTACTCATTGCGCGTTCTGATGTACCTTGCCGAATCCGGCAGCGAACGCACCACGATCGCCGAGATCGCCTCACGCTTCGAGGTCTCACGCAACCATCTGATGAAGGTGGTTCAGGAGCTCAGTCGCCTTGGCTATGTCTCCGCCGTCCGTGGCAAGCACGGGGGACTGTCGCTCAAGCAGGCGCCGGGCAGCATCCACCTCGGCGCCCTGGTCAGGGATACCGAACATAGCCTCGCCCTGGTGGAGTGCGAAGGGGACGACAGCGCCTGCTACATCGCGCCCATCTGCCGCTTCAAGCAGATCGCCAACGAAGGGTTGACCGCATTTCTGGAGGTCCTGGATCGCTACACCCTGGATGACCTGATGACGCCCCAGTGCCGCCAGCGCCTGCACACCCTCAAGCTGATCGAGCTCGAGCCGGAGCCTGAAGCCGAGCCCGCCTGACGCGCCGAGGCAAGACAGGGTAACGCCACGACAGCGTACTCCGAGAATGCTAGCCTCCTGACCTCTGAGTTCTCTCGGTCGTCAGGAGCCAGCATGCCGATTCCGCCATTGTTTTCACCTCGCCGCGCCCGCCTTCTTCGCCTGAGTGTCGCCGCCGCACTGGTCTCCGTACTCGGGCTGACAGGCGTCAGCAGCCAAGCCATGGCGGTGGATTTCGACACCTCGGCCCACCAGACCCACCAGAACTGGCAGACCTTGATCGCGACCCTCGGCGACGAGTCCCATGTGCGAGCGGTCCAAAGGACCAGCTACAGCGACGCCATGCTCAGCGTCAACGCCACGCCAGGGCATTGCCGCACGCCCTGGATCGAGGTCAGAAGCGACCTTGGCCAGCGCCAGGCCGTGAGCGAAGTGGTCAATCGCGTTCCCATCGACCTGCTGGTAGACGAGCAACGTGCCCAGACCGGCACGGCGGTGCTGTCCACCCAACGCGGTGACGACGGCCTCTACGTGCGCGTGAATGGCATCGACATGGACCTGCTGGCCTCGCGTCTCGCCACCGGTGAGCAGCTGCATCTGCGCCTGCGCATGACGCCCGATACCAGCGACTACTGGTTCATGAGCTTTTCACTGAATGGCGCCTTTACGGCATGGCAGCGGATGAAGACCCTGTGCAGGGCTTCCTGATCCGGCAGCAATTCCAGAGGCAATATAAAGGTGCGGGCGTCATGATCCCTGCGAGGGCTAGCGGCGCGCCTGCTTCGGGGGACCTTCTTCGGGGGACCTTCTTCGGGGACCTTCCCCGAATACCTGAACCGGGTCCCCTGAGGCCGCTCAGGCGGGCCGCTCCATCGCCTGCAAGGTATCTCCCAGACCATCTTGCCGCTGCCCATCGCGGCTCAACCAGCGCCGCGCGAAGTCATCACCGCTCAAAGGCCGTGACAGCAGATACCCCTGCCCAAGATCGCAACCCAGGGCACGCAGTGCCTCGAACTGCGCCGGCGTCTCGATGCCCTCCGCCACCACCGTCAGTCCCAGACGATCGGCCATGGCGATGATGGTGGCGACGATGGCGTGATCGTTGCTGTCGGTCAGCATGTCGCTGACGAAGGACATATCGATCTTGACCGCCTGTACGGAAAAGCGCTTGAGGTAGGCCAGCGAGGAATAGCCGGTCCCGAAATCGTCGATGGCCAGGGCGAATCCCTGCTGGCGCAGGGTGTCGGTGATGCGTATCGCCTGCTCGGGATCCTTCATGAAGCCGCTTTCGGTGATTTCCAGCCCCAGCAGCGAGGGGGAGACGCCAGCCCGGGCCGCGATCTCGCAAAGCTTGATTGCCAGCTCGGGGTCCTCGAACTGGGCCGCCGCCAGATTGACGTAGAGTCGCTCGGGAAGCCGGTCCAGCGATGCCTGCTGCCACTGCTTCAGCTGTCGGCAGGTCTGCTCCATGACCCAACTGCCGAGGGCCTCGATCATCCCCTGTTCCTCGGCCACGGCGACGAATTCCATCGGGCTTATCCATCCCAGTTCGGCGTCGTGCCAGCGACACAGTACCTCGGCGCCGATCAGGTCCCCGCTCTTGAGGTCGACGCAAGGTTGAAAGCGGAGCTCGAGACGTTTCGTGTCCAGCGCCTCACCCAGTCGAGAAGCAAGCACCAGTCGGCGCCGCAGATCACGTCCCATCTCAGGTGCGTAGAAGCGATAGCCGCTACGGCTTTCCTTGGCATGGTACATGGCGATGTCGGTGTGCTTGAGCAGTTCCCGGGAACTATCGCCATCGTCGGGGAAGAAGGCGACGCCGATGCTGACGTCGACGTTGAATCGATGCCCCTCATGCACCACTGGATCATTCAAGGCGCTGAGCAGACGCCCCACGACCTGGGCGGCTCCGATCTCGTCGGTCTGCTCCACCATGACGACGAACTCATCGCCCCCCATCCGCGCCAGGCTTTCCAGCCTGCCAAGGCAACCGCTGAAGCGAGCGGCCACCTCCTTGAGCACTTGATCACCGACGTCGTGGCCCTGACCGTCGTTGATCTCCTTGAAGCGGTTGAGGTCGAGGAACATCAGTGCCACCCGATATTGCTCGGTGCGAGCCCGGACAATGGCCGCCTGCAGACGCTCCATGAAGTGGACCCGGTTGGGTAGACCGGTCCCGGGATCGAAGAAGGCCAGATGCCGTATATGGGCGTCGCTGCGGCGCCGTTCGAGCTCCGCCGAGGCGCCTGCGGCAAAGATCCGCAACAGATGACAGATGGGTTCAGGATCATGCAGCGGCTGGCGATACAGCGCAAACAGGATACCGACGGCGTCGCCGTTGGCGTCTTCCAGGCGTCGGCCGACGTAGGCTTCCACAGCGAAGCCGACCATCTCCTCGGCGCGGGGATAGCGTTGGCTCATGCCTCGAGCAATCACATGCTCGCTGTCGCGAAAGGACCTCTCGCAGGGCAGCCCTTCGAAACTGTAGTGAAAGGGCTCCACCGGCTGGCCCGATACCAGGCCGGCGATCAGCGTCGCCTGCAACGGGACGCTTTCCTCGACGCGTGACACGAACACGGCGTCCGCGCCGAGGGCGTCGGTCAGACGTCGCACCAGCAGGGTAAAGAAGGCGTCGTCGCTGCGCGCCGTCACCAGTTCGGCCATGTCCAGCACCGCCTGCTGGGTGTTCTGCTGGTGCTGGTGGGCACGCATGGCCTGCAAGCCAAACGACAGGTTGTCCGCAAGCTCCCTCAGCAGCGCCAGTTCGTCGGCGCCAGCGTGGTAGGGCTGATCCATCAACAGCACCAGCACGCCCCGTCGCTCGCTTCCCAGACTCAGCGGTAAGGCCACCTCCGCCACGACCCCGAATCGCTCGGCCCAAGGCGGAGGCGCTACCGTACCTGTCGTATAGTCGGCTACCCGTTGCTCCTTGCCTTCATGCACCGCTTGCCCGCTGGGACCCAGGCCCTCAGGCGTGGTCACATCCCAGCTGAAACGCGCGTGACGCAACAAATCATCGGCGCCACCGGCGCTGACCAGCGGCAGGATGCTGCGCTCGGGGTCGTCCTGGGCCAGCCCCGCCCAGGCGTAGCGGTAGCCGCCCTGCTCCACCGCCAGCCGACAGGCCTCCTGGAAGATTGCCATCTCGTCGGAGAGCCGAATCACCGCACGGTTGACCAGTCGCAGCAGGGTCAAGGCGCGGTGGGCGCGCTTGAGCTGTCGGTTGGTCGTGTCCAGTTGGGTGGCGGTCTTCTCCAGCGCCTGCTCGGTGCGCCGATTGGACAGTTCGGCCCCGCAGCGCGCCGCGGCAATTCTCAGCACCTCCTCGACCAGGCGACGCTGGTGCAGTCGATGGCGGTGCAAGGCAACCAGAACACCATGCAACTCACCTTCGGGCCCTCGCATCGCCACACCGGCATAGGCTTCTGCACCAAAATCTCGCAGCAGGACGTCGTCCGGAAAGGCACTGCAGACGTTCTCCGGATAGATGCAGGCTCCGCCGTCCAGGGCATCGCGACAGGGGGTGCCGGCAGTCTCGTACTCGACGTCTGGCTGATGCTTGCCATCTGCCATCAGCACCATGGACCGCAGGCGTGAGCCGTCCGCGACAGGGGTCGCTATCATCATGGCGTCAGCGTTGAGGATTACCGCCAGCCGATCGACCAGATGCATGAAGAAGTCATCACCGATATCCCGCGACAGGCTGTCGGCTAGGCTTTGAAAGGCTCTGCGGGCATCCATCTTCATAGGCCGGGCGACGATCCACTGAACAAGGTAATCAATGGTATCGAGGATAGCTTAACTTCGGGGCACCCCGCCGCCTCGCCCTGGCATTCTGTGCCGTTTCCCCCAGGACCAGACATCATCCGGCACCAGAAAACGGCGACATCTCCAAGACAACTGTCCCAGAAAACAGAACGTTAGCACTAAGCCGCAAGCATCAACGGTTCATGCCGGCAATCGCACAGATTCGTACAGCCTTCCGTCGTACGAGCCTAAAGCACTCGGCTTCTCAACCATCCGGTCAACACCTCTCCCAGCAACACCAGAATGACGATGCCACAGAGAATGGTGGCCACCGTCGGCCAGGCAAAGGTGTCGATGGCCCCCTGGAGGATAACGCCGATACCGCCGGCCCCGACCAGCCCCAGCACGGTGGACTCGCGAATATTGATGTCCCAGCGCAGGATGATCACGGCAAAGAAGGCCGGAACGACCTGAGGCACCACCGCGTAGAGGATGACCTTGGGCCGACTGGCGCCCACCGCTTCCATCGCTTCGACCGGCCGTCGGTCGATTTCCTCGATGGCCTCGCCCATCAGCTTGCCGACGAAACCGATGGAGCGACACATGATCGCGAGGATGCCCGCCAGCACGCCGGGGCCGAAGATCGCCACGAACAGCAGCGCCCAGATGATGGTATTGACCGAACGACTGGCCACCAGCACGAAACGGGCAAACCACAGGCAGGCACGATTGGGCGTGGTGTTCTGGGCCGCCAGGTAGGCGACGGGCAGGGCCACAAAGATCGTCGAGAACGTGGCCAGGGTGGCGATATGGACGGTCTCGACCAATGCCTCGACGATCTCGCCGAGGCGCCGCGGGTCGGGTGGCCACATGCGGTCGGCCAGGCTGTAGATCTGGGCAGGCGCATCCCACACCCAGGGCCAGAAGATATCGACATCCCTGGCCGCCCAGCTCAACACCGCCACGACCAGCAACAGCAGCACGAAGCGCGTCCAGCGCTCCCGTCGGCTGTAGCGCTGCCATACCCGTTGTTCTGTCGGCGTCGCTACCATAGTCGTCTCCTGACCCAGCCACTGATGCCCTCACTGACCAGAATCACCGCGATGATCACCAGCAGGATGGCGAAGGCAAAGTCATAGTCGTAGCGCCCGAAGGCGTTCATCAGGGTGCCACCGATACCACCGGCGCCGACGATACCGACCACCGCCGAGGCGCGCAGATTGCTGTCCAGCTGATACATGGAAAGCCCCAGCTGGCGTGGCAGGATCTGGGGGAAGACGGCGTACAGCAACGTGGACATGAACCCTGCACCGACCGACCTCATGGCCTCCACCTGCCCCCAGTCGATCTCCTCGATCTCTTCGGCCAGCAGTTTTCCGACAAAGCCGATGGAATAAAGCGTCAGGGTCAGGATCCCGGCCAGGGGTCCGAACCCCACCGCCTTGACGAACAGAATCGCCACGATGACCGGGTGAAAACTGCGCGACACGATGATCACCGCTCGCCCCACCAGATAGACCGGACGCGGGGCGATATTGCGCGCCGCCATCACCGCAAAGGGGATCGACAGTGCCACCCCCAGCAGAGTCGCCAGCAGGGCAATCTGGAAGCTTTCCTTGAAGCCGGTCAGCAGCAGTTCGAAGCGCTCGAAGCTGGGCGGAAAGCCGCCGCCGAAGATGCGCGCGGCCCGCGGCAGCCCATCGCTGATCCGCTCCCAGTCGAACGGCAGGGTGGCCAGAGCCCAGCCCAGGTAACCCAACACGCCCAGCGCCAGCAGCAGGCGCACCACAGGACTGGCGATAAAGGGCGGCTTGCGCCAGGTCCGAGCCTTGTCGTTGACCATCAGCGTTCCCCTTCCGCGACGGTCGATGCGGAGGTCTCGTCCGGGGCCTCGATGCCACCGTAGATCTCCTCCAGCGCTGCGGCATCAAAGCGCTCCGGCGTGCCATCGAAGATCATGCGACCGTGGCGCAAGCCGACGATACGCTCGGTGTAGGCCCTGGCCTGGGCCACATTGTGAATGTTGATCAGCACCGGCAATGACAGCTCGCTGGCCAGGGCTCTCATCAGCTTCATGATCTGCTCGCTGGTGACGGGGTCCAGCGAGGCGGTCGGCTCGTCGGCCAGCAGAATGTCCGGCTCCTGCATCAAGGCTCGGACGACCCCGACGCGCTGGCGTTCGCCGCCGGACAGTTCGTCCGCGCGCTTGTTGGCGTACTGGGCGATGCCCACTCGCTCCATCAGGTGGAAGGCGCGTTCGATATCCTCCGGCGGGAAGCGCCGCCGCCATGCCTGAAAGAAGCCGACGTAGCCAAGCCGACCGGCCAGCACGTTCTCCATCACCGTCAATCGGTCGATCAGGTTGAAGCCCTGGAAGACCATGCCGATGCGCCGCCTGGCCTGGCGCAGTGGTGCGCCCTTGAGGCTGGACAACTCCTGGCCATTGAGCCTGATCGACCCCGAGGTGGGTTCGATCAGCCGATTGATGCAGCGGAGCAAGGTGCTCTTGCCCGCCCCGGACGCCCCCACGATGGACACCACGGAGTTGCCTTCCACGCGAAGATCCAGCCCCTTGAGCACGGGGTCATCGTGGCCATAGCGCTTGACCAGCTGGCTAATCTCGAGCATTGCACATCCTCGTTCCCCGGGAAGGCCGAGCGCCGTGCGCCGGCCCTCCTGTCCCTGGGATACCCTGTCGTCACTCCAGATTGTCGGCGGTGTAGCTGACGCCGTTCGAGGCCTGGATGGTGCGAATGACCTCCCACTGGTCCTGGTAGGTGATCGGGATGAACTTCTCGACGCCTTCGAATTCCTCACCCAGCGCGGTACCGGCGAAATCGAAGCTGAAGAAGGCTTCCTCGATGCGCTCGACCAGATCCGGCGCCAGGTCATGGGCGTAGGTATAGGAGGTGGTGGGGAAGGGCTGGGACTCGAAGATCATGCGCACGCTGTCTTCGTCATACAGCCCCCGTGCGGCCATGCGCTCCACCACCTCGGACGCCACCGGTGCAGCGTCGTAGTCACCCGCTACCACTCCCAGCATCGACTGGTCGTGACTGCCGGAATACACCACCTCGTAGTCCTCGTCCGGCACCACGCCTTCCTCGGGGAACAGCGCACGCGGCGCCTGATTGCCCGAGTTCGAGGTGGGTGAGGTGTGGGCGACCCGCTTGCCGGCCAGGTCGGACAGCGACTGGATATCCGAATCGGCCTGGGTGTAGACCTGCAGGGTATAGCCGAAGCGTCCGTCGTCGGAGCCCATCAAGGCAAAGGGAACGGCGCCGGCCAGGTTGACGGCGAAGGGCGTGGGGCCGGTGGAAAAACCTGCAATATGCAAACGCCCGCTGCGCATGGCCTCGACCTGGGCCGAGTTCGACTGGACCGCGAAGAAACGAACGTCCTTGCCCGTCACCTCCCGGAGGTGATCGATGAAGGGCTCCCAGATATCGGCATAGATGGCGGGGTCTTCCACCGGGGTGTAGGCGAAGATGAGGGTGTCGGGGTCGACCAGTTCGTCCTGATTGGCGGGCGGGTCGGCCACCAGATCGCCATTGCGGTCGCAGTAGAGCGCATCCAGATCACCTCGGGGGCAATCCTCCGCGACAGCGACGGATGCAACAGCGCCGAAAGTGAGCAGGAGACCTGCGTTGAGGACCTGACGTCCCCGGCTTGAGCGTTGTGTCATGGCGTGGCTCACCTATGCTGAGTCTTGTTATAGGGTGGGAATCGACCCCGGCCTCTCGCGCCGACATCGCGGGTCCCGGCGGCAGCGGACAGCCTGGCGGTCGACGACTGGCGACTTGGGGAAGGCTCTGTCAGATGGGCTGAAGGCTTCACTCGTTACGCTGAAGGCTCTGCCACATGGGCTGAAGACTTCCCGCGTTACGCTGAAGGCTCTATCACATGGGCTGAAGGCTCTGCCAAGTGCGAAGACGAGCGCCAGCGACGCAGCGATGTTCGAAAACAAACATCGTTGAGTTCAATCTAGGAGGTGACACTTTTATGTCAAACGTTGAGGCCAACGACTTTCCACGCTGCCGCAATCACTACCTGCTGATGCGCCACGGCCATAGCCAGGCCAATGCCATGGGCCTGATCGTTTCCTCCCCCGAGCAGGGACTCGAGGGCTACGGTCTTTCGCCCAAGGGGCAGGAACAGCTGCACGAACGGCTGACCGGCTGGCACCTGGCCGCGCCTGACCAGGTCTTCCATTCGGACTTTCTGCGCACCACCGAAACCGCAGCACTGGTCGGGCAACACTTCAACGTCACCCCACACCCTGAACCGCGCCTGCGAGAGCGCTTCTTCGGTGACTACGACCAGGGGCCGGACCCGGCCTACGCGGACGTCTGGGCAATGGATAGCGAGAATGCCGAACACCGCACCCACGGCGTCGAAAGCGTCGGCGACGTCTCCCGCCGACTCATCGACCTGATCATCTCGCTGGAACAGCGCTTCGATGATGCCACCATCCTGCTGGTCGGCCATGGTGACCCCCTGCAGATCCTGCTGACCGCAGCCAGCGGAAGTCCATTGAGCGAGCATCGAAGCCAACCACCGCTGGCACCGGCAGATGTCCGGCCGCTGATCTTCGCTCGCTGATCACCGCTCGCAGCCCCTCTCTTGCAGCCGCCCCTGTCAGGGCTGTGAACAACTCGGTGGAAAAGTTCTCCACCCGCTGTGGATAGGCTCTTGACAAGCCGCCGCTCCCCCCATGAACCGTGGCGCTGTGCCGCTACATGCCACCTGTAATGACTGTGGGCAAGTTTTCCATTTCCCCGGCTCGACGCTGCGAAGTTCGTCAGCCGGACTCGGCGGGGCACGTGCTATGTTCCTCGTAACCTCTGAAAGACCCATTCAACTAATGCTTGGCAAATGATCTTGAGCGGTGCTTGAGAACGATCATTCCCCATGCTCCTCATTGCCACAGGAGCCCACCCGTCCGCATGATGGCATCTTCATTTCTTTTCCTGAGTCGACGCCCGGCGTCTCTTGTGCATGGGGGCGAGGTCTGAACATGGGCCCGTTCAAGGCGCGTCAGTTTCTGCTGCTTCAGGGGCCATGCTCTCCCTTCTTCACGCAACTGGCTCGCACCCTTGCTGACCAGGGACACGGTGTTCATGTGCTCGACCTGTGTGGTGGAGACCTGCTCTATCGTTGGCGCCTCGGGGGCCAACGCTACCGTGGCGACGCCGCAGGCTTTGGCGAGCTGATCGATGATTTTCTCGGTCAACGGGGAATCTCCGACCTGGTGGTCTTCGGCGACCAGCGCCCTCTGCATCGGCTCGCTGTTCAGGCCGCAGAGCGTCAACGGCTGCGGGTCCATGTATTCGAGGAAGGCTACCTGCGTCCCCACTGGATCACCCTGGAGCCCCAAGGTGTCAACGGATGTTCCCGTTTTCCCAGGGACCCGGCCTGGGTCTTCGAGGCCGCCCATTGTCTTGGGCCGGCAGAGCCTCCCGTTCCTTGCATCAGTCCCTTCTTGACCCGTGCCACCCACGACGTGATCTACCATCTGGCAGGCGTCCTTAACCCTCTGCTGTTCCCGGGCTATCGCGGCCACGCCCCGGTCAGCGCTCCCCGGGAGTACGCCGCCTATGCGCAGCAACTGACGCGCAAACGCCTGCTGGCTGGCCTTGAAGCTAACCGCATCATGGCATTTCTTTCGGCGCCAGCGCCCTACTTCGTGTTGTTGCTGCAACTGGACAGCGACGCCCAGATCCGCTGCCACTCGCCCTTTCCCGACATGGCCCGGGTACTCGAAGAAACCATGACGTCCTTTGCTCGCGACGCGCCGGCCCGGACACGTCTGTTGATCAAGAACCACCCTCTCGACCCCGGCCTCAGCGCACACCATCGTCGCGCTCGCCGACTGGCACGAGAGTTGGGTATCGACCGGCGGGTACTGTTCATCGAGGGCGGTGACCTCAATCACCTCCTGCCGGGCGCCACTGGCGCCATCACCGTCAACAGTACTTCCGGTTTCGTGGCCCTGGAGCACGGCTGTCCGTTGCTGACCCTGGGCGAAGCCATTTACACCATGCCCGGACTGGCGACAGGCCGGCAACGGGTCCCCGCGGGCTTCTGGCACGATCCACCGGCACCGAACGCCGCCCTGTATCAGGCGCTCAGGACCACCCTGCTGCGAACCGTTCAGCTCAACGGCAGCTTCTACTGCCGCCTCGGTATTCGTCTCGGTGTGCACCACAGCGCCAGGCGACTCGTCGCCGAACGCTCTCCCCTGGAGGAGTTACTGTCATGCCTGCCCGCCGCCGCCTGACCCTTGTTTTCCCCGTGCCAGATACGGCTTTGGCGGTTTCAGGGGCCGACTCGCGGCACGTCGTAGCTGCTCGGCTCGCTGGCCCGCTTCTTTCTGACCGCCGATGCTGACGTGGATCGCGTCCCGAGACCTGGCGTTCATCCTGTGCGTACTGGGACTCCCCCTCGGCACGGGACTAAGCCTCGCCATGGACGCCATAGGCTGTCGAGGCTTGGGCAACTGGCGCGACCGCCCTCCGGCCCCCTGGCTGGTCCATGCGGGCACCTGGGGGCTGTGCTACGTACTAGCCGTAGCGGTGCTGCAACGAGGTGCGCTGGCCCTGGCCACGGTGCTTACCCTGCAATGGGTGGTGCAGCGCAGCCATCAGGCGAAGTGGCAGAGCCTGAAGGAGCCCTTCCTGGTGCAGGACTTCGAGTACTTCCTCGATGCCATCCGACATCCAAGGCTCTACCTGCCGTTCTTCGGTATCGGCCTGGCCCTGGGTGCCAGCCTCGCCGCCCTGATGGCGGTGTCGGTCTTCGTCTTCCTCGAACCCTGGCTGCTGGATCAGCTCTCCCTATCCTCCATGGCGCTGCTGCTGGGCGGCCTGGCACTGGGGCCAGCCACTGCTCTGGGGCTTGGCCTGCGGCGACTCCCGGCGGCCTCCCTGGTTCCGTGCCAAGACCACCACCACTTGGGACTGTGGAGCTGCTTCTGGGCCTACGCCCGCTTCCCCGATACCCCCATCGACACCACCCAGGCTCCAGCGCTCCTGCGCCAACCGCCATCACCAGTCTCCCAGGACTCACTGCCACACCTGGTGATTGTCCAGGGCGAGTCGTTCTTCGATCCACGCCCCTGGTACGACCAGATACCCCTGGATGTGCTCGCCCACTGGGATCGCCTGAACGAGCAGTCCATCACCCACGGCTACCTCAAGGTGCCGGCCTGGGGCGCCAACACCATACGCAGCGAAACGGCCTTTCTGTGCGGGCTGGACGAGGATGCTCTGGGCATGCATCGCTTCAATCCCTATCGTCAGCTGTCCCGCCAGCCGGTTCCCAGTCTGGCCAGTGCCTGCGCTCACCTGGGTTACCGCACACTGGTGCTGCACCCCTACCCCGGCGACTTCTACCAGCGCGACCAGGTCATGCCTCGGCTGGGATTTCAGGCATTCGAGGACATCGAAAGCTTCAGGCATTGCCGTCGAGATGGCCCCTTCATCGCCGACGTCGAGCTCGCCAGGCGGGTCACACAAGCCCTGGATGATCCAGACCCGCGCCCACTGATGGTGTTCGTGATCACCATGGAAAGCCACGGCCCCTTTCTGCTGGAGCCAGCGCCCGATCCACTGCGCTGGCTCGCTGCCGACGCCTCGCGCCCCATGGCCGTGACCCACGAACTCGATATCTATCTCCATCACCTGGCCAATACCGACGCCATGCTCGGCGCCCTGGCGGCGACCCTCACCAGGCAATCGCGCCCGGGCCTGTTGTGCGCCTATGGCGACCACGTCCCTATCCTGTCTCCCAGCTATCGCTGGCACGGAGAGCCCGATGGAACAACGCCTTTCATGATCTGGAGCAACCGACCCCAGACCACACGACGGCCGGAGCCACCGTCCGACCTGTCGCAACTGGCCGAAGCACTGCTCCACACCATCGGGTGCCAGACCACGACCGTCGCCACAGGCTCCCTCGGGCGCTCCCTCCACCGCCATTGCAAGGAACCGCTATGACCAGGCGCGTCGCCATCATCGGAAACGCTACCCGCTTTCCTGGAGTCCCCGGAGAAACCCTGTGGCAGAGCCTGCTGGCGGGTCGGGATCTGGTCACAGAGGTGCATGCATCGCGCTGGGACTGGCGCCGGTTCTATCATCCCGACCGTCGTTCGCCCGGTACCAGCGTGACCTTCGCCGCCGGATCACTCGGCGACATCGGCGGCTTCGACGCCGACTTCTTCGGAATTTCTCCCAGGGAAGCGGCGACCATGGATCCCCAGCAGCGCCTGCTGCTGGAGCTGACCTGGGAAGCGCTCGAGCACGCGGGCGTCCCCCCCTCGCGCCTGCGCGGTAGCCGCTGCGGGGTCTATATCGGCATCTCCAGTCCTGACTTCGCCTATCGGCATACCGCCGACCTGGCCTCTCTGGGCAATCTGTTCGCCACCGGCAACACCTTCAGCATCGCCGCCAATCGATTGTCTTACGTGTTCGATCTCAAGGGACCCAGCATGGCCATCGACACGGCCTGCTCGTCTTCCCTGGTAGCCTTTCATCAGGCCTGTCAGGCCATTCGCGCCGGTGAATGCGACACCGCCCTGACCGGCGGCGTCAGCCTGCACCTGCATCCCTTCGGCTTCGTCGCCTTCTCCAAGGCCGGCATGCTGTCGCCGCGAGGCCGTTGTCGCGTGTTCAGCGAAGACGCGGACGGCTACGTGCGCTCGGAAGGGGCCGGCATCTTCGTGCTCAAGGCGCTCGATCAGGCGCTCGCGGACGGCGACCCCATCCTCGCCGAAGTCGCCGCCAGCGGCACCAATACCGACGGACACAAGTCAGGACTCACGGTACCCAGCGCTCAGGCTCAGGCCCAACTGTTGACCGAGGTCTACGCCCGGGCGGGGATCGATCCCGACGGACTGGACTACCTGGAAGCCCATGGGACCGGCACCGCCGTCGGAGATCCCATCGAAGTCACCGCCATCGGCCAGGCCCTTGGGCGACATCGTCACCACCCATTGCCGATCGGCTCGGTCAAGAGCAACATCGGCCACCTGGAGACAGCGGCCGGCATCGCCGGACTCTACAAGGCGCTGGGTTGCCTGACCCAGCGCTTCGTCCCCGCCACCATCGGTGTCGATCGCCTCAATCCTGAGCTGCACCTCGACGAGGCCAATGTGGACGTGGTGCTGACACCGCGGACGCTCCCCGAAAGCGGCCCCTTAACCGTCGGTATCAACAGCTTCGGTTTCGGGGGGGCCAACGCCCACGTAGTGCTGACCACGCCGCCGCCACCGTCACTGGTGCGATCGCGACCGACGCCACGAGTCTCTTTCGAGCAGCCGCTACCGCTGCTTGTCTCGGCCCACGACGAGGAAGCGCTGGCTGCACTGGCAAGGCGGCTAAGCGACCACCTCGAAACGCACCAGCCAGCCCTCGATGCCCTGACCTGGACCCTGGTTCACCACCGCGAGCGCCTTGACGAACAGGCGCTGACCCTGGTGCGGGACCATGACGAGGCCAAGGCGGCCCTGGACTCGCTGAAGGACACGACGACCGCTCCCCACAGCAGCGCCCCCAGGGTGTGGCGCCAGCGACGCCTGGATGCGCCCCAGGGGCCGGTATTCGTCTACACCGGCAATGGGTGCCAATGGTTTGGCATGGGGCGTGACCTGCTCTCGACCAGTCCCACCTTCGCCGATACCGTCGCGCGGGTGGATGAGCACTTCCTGCCCATCGCCGGCTTCTCGTTGCTCGAGGTACTGGCCAGCAGCGATGATCCGGCCCTGCTCGAAGACACCGTGGTGGCCCAACCGGCGCTATTTGCGATTCAGGTCGGGATCACCGCCTGGCTTGACGAGGCGGGGATCACGCCCACCGCGGTGGTCGGTCACAGCGTCGGTGAGGTCGCGGCGGGCTGGGCCTGCGGCGCACTATCACTGGCTGAGGCGGTGACCGTGATTGCCCACCGCAGCCGCCTGCAGGGCAAGATCCGTCATCAGGGAGGCATGACCGCGGTGTCCTGCTCCGCTGACACCATCGCCACCTGGCTCGCACAGCCACGCTTCGCCGAGATTTCCCTGGCCGGGGACAACAGCGAAGGGAATGTCACGCTGGCGGGACCGTTGCCGGCGCTGGCCGAACTGGAAGACGCCTTGCGGGCCGCGGGCCATCGATACCTTCGCCTGGCGTTGGACTACCCATTCCACAGCCCACTGCTGGATGGCTTGAAGACCCCGCTGCTCGAGGCGCTTGCCGATCTGGACGGATCAATTCCACGCTTGCCGATGATCTCCACCGTCGAGGGTGGCGAGACCCACCGCCCCCTCGGCGCTGACTACTGGTGGCAAAACCTGCGGGCGCCTGTGCGCTTTCGCCAGGCCATCGAGTCGCTGATCGATCGCGGTGACTCGGTGCTGGTGGAAATCGGCGCCCATCCATTGTTGAAGCGATACATCGAGGAGCAGTGTCGCCTGCGGGGGCATCAGGTCCTGCATATCGCTACCCTGACACGCCAGGGCCGGGCCCTGGACGAACTCACCGAAGCACGGGCGCGTCTGTGGCTCAGTGGAGCCCTGGATGGCTTTTCCCCCTGGTTCGAACGGCCCCTTGCCCCCATCGAACTCCCCGCCTACCCCTGGCAACGTCGCCACCACTGGACCCGCCCGAGTGGCCTGGGCCGCAACCCGCTGGAGCAGCGTGACGAACATCCCCTGCTGGGGGCTCGCCAGGCCCCGGACGAGTCGACGTGGATCCAGCGTCTGAGTGTTGCCACGCAGCCCGCTCTCGCGGACCACCGGGTCGGGGAGACACCGGTGCTGGCCGCAGCGGCGCACGTCGAGATGGTACTGGCTGCCGCCATCACTTCGTCGCCAGACACCACCTTCGAAATCAACGACCTGGAGATCCTGGCGCCGCTGGTACTGGACGCCTCTGTGGGCAAGCTGGCGCGGCTCACCCTGGCCGATCAGGGGCGTGTTCAGTTGACGGTACGCGACCTCAACCCGGCAGCCGCCTGGCAGTTACACCTCAGCGCCCGCCTGGCCCCTGCCTGCCAGGGCAGTCTGCTGCGTTCGGCCCCTCCGCTTGAGCCGGCCAGTGAGGAGCACCTGGATGGCGAGACCTGGCTGGATAAAAAGGCCTGCATAAACAGCGACGCCCACCTGGCGCTCGCCAGGTCGATGGGGCTCGACTACCGCGGCGAGTACCGTAGCCTGGGCCGGATCTGGTGCCAGGACGATGAAGCCATCGGCGAGTTCACCGTCAGTGAAGACACTCCTTGCTGGTGGTTGCCACCCGGTCTGCTCGATGGCGCCCTGCAACTGTGCCTGCCACTGATGAACAACGCTCAGACGCCGCCGACGCAGGGCTACCTGCCCGTGCGCCTGTCGCGCATGCAGTTCGACAAGGACGGCGGTCGACCGACCCACGCCCGCGCCGTCATTACGCGACGCTCACCACACTCCTTCACCGCCGACCTTTGGCTGTACCGCAAGCATCGTTGCGTTGCTGCCCTCGAGGAGGTCCGCTTCGCGACAACGCCACTAGCCCTGCCAACCTCCTCGTCCACCGAGTGGCTGACCACCCGCCTGACCCCGGCGCCACTGGTACCTACCCCCTTGGGCGAAGAAGGCAGGCGACTGGCCAATGCCCTTGCCGGCATCATGTCAGGCCCAGTGGGGCGCGACCTGGAGGAGCTCAGCCTGCTGTTCGAGCGTCTCAACGTTGCCTGGCTCGAGGAGGCCTTCGTCGCCGCTCGGCCCGATATCGAAGGCGACGGCCTCGGCAATAATGAACTCTACCGTCGACTTCTGGCTCAGTACCCGACAGACGCGACAGTGACCTCCTCGGAGGTGCAAGCGTCTCCTGCGGCGGTCGATATCTGGCGCCTGCTGCTGGCGGAGTACCCTCGGCAGTTCCCTCTGCTTGGCTCACTCGGGCGTTTTGGCCTGCATCTTCCCGGCCTGCTGGAGGGCTCGGTCGAGCACATCGAAGGGCTGACCCTCGACGCCGCTTCGCTGATCCCGGAAGCGTTGTGGCAGGCCCTGCACGACGAGGTTCTCGCCAGCGTTTCCCGGATCCTGTCGACGCTACCCTCGGCACAACGGCTGCATCTGGTCGAGGCGGGATGCGCGGCGCCTCGGTTGGGCGAGGCGTTGAGCCAGACACTGGACCCCGATCGCCTCATGGTGGACATCCTGCCCCCAGATGATGGCTCCAGCCAACGCACCCAACCGCTGATCGAAGCGTCCAACGGTGCCGCATCGCTGCCCCCCTTCCATACCGCCCCCGGCGCCCAGCTGGCCTGGGTGGTGAGCACACCGACGGATCTCGAGGTCAGCATCGAGGCAATCGACAAGGCCACGGCGCGCCTGGCACCGCACGGGCAACTGCTGATACTGGTCCTGCCCCCTACAGGGTGGTGGCGAGCGCTGGGCTCCCTGCGTCCTGACGCCAGACCGGCCACTGTCGAGGCGATCTGCCACCACCTGAGCCAGGCCGGGTTCAGCGTCGAGGCGCGTCCCCCGACAGAGGCCTCCCATCTTCCGACTCTGCTGAGTGCCGTGCCCTCGGCAAGCGCTCGCCCCACCACCGAGACCGGTTCGGACGAGCCTCTTGCACAGCGCGACGCAGCCACCTTGCTGGTGGTGGATGCTGCCAGTCGTGCTCTGGGTGAGCGGCTTGTACAACACATGCCCTCGGGTGCTACCCGCTGCGTGACATACAATGATCTCGAGTTGACGCTTGCCGCCCCGTCCTCGCTTGCGGAGGTCACCTCAGCGCGCGCCTCGAACGCGCAGCAAGCGCCGAGTGCCCGGAAAGTGGTCGCCCCGCAAGTTGTCGACCTGCGAGCCGCCGTACCGTCTCGGCAGACAGGCGGTGACCTCGAGACCCACCAGGCGGGCCTGGATGCCCTTGAGCGACTGGGTGACTGGGCAAGGACATTGGCGGATCGCCACGGGACGCTGGTCGTGGTGACTCGCGATGTCGCCGCGCTGTTCGGCGCTGATACCCCCGATATCGACCTGTACCAGGCTGGCTTGTGGGGGGGCTGTCGCTCCCTCGACAACGAACTGCCGAACACCCGCGTACGGCTGGTCGACCTGGCCTCGGGAGAAGCGGCGTTGGTGGCCTTGGCGCAGGATCTGCATCACGACGATGGCGAGGATGAGGTGGTCATCGACCACCACGGACATCGCCGGGCACTGCGCGTGCGTCCTGTCGCCGACACACCGCCAGCGCTCACACCACCCCCCACGCCAGACCGAGTAGCGTCCAGGGTGACCCTGGAAATCGCTCATCCCGGTCAGCTCTCGCGCCTGCAGTGGCGAGCCCACCCGGCACGGTCGACGCTCGCCAAGGACCAGGTCCGAGTAAGGGTCCTGGGCACGGGTCTGAACTTCCGTGACGTCATGTATGCTCTCGGCGTGCTCACCGATGAGGCGCTCGAGCAGGGCTTTTCCGGCGCCACCCTGGGGCTCGAGTTCTCCGGTATCGTCGAGGCGCTGGGCGAAGGGGTCACCCAGTTCGATATTGGTGACCCGGTGGTCGGGCTGGGGTCGGCCTGTTTCTCTAACCATCTGGTGGTCGAGGCCGACTCGCTGGCCAGGGTGCCGACAGGTCTCGACCCGGTGGCCGCTGCCGGGTTGCCCACGGCGTTTCTCACCGCCTGGTACAGCCTCGAGCATCTGGCTCGGCTATCGCCCGGGGAACGGGTGCTGATACACGGCGCTGCCGGCGGTGTCGGTCTGGCTGCCGTACAGTTGGCCCGGTGGCGAGGGGCTGAAGTGCTGGCCACCGCCAGCAGCCCGCACAAGCGTGATCTGCTGACACTGCTGGGTGCCGAGCGCTGCTACGACTCACGCAGCCTGGCCTTCGCCGAACAGATCCTCGCAGACACCGATGGCCAGGGTGTCGATGTGGTGCTCAACTCCCTGTCCGGCGACGCCATCCATCAGAACCTGCGTGTGCTGGCGCCTTTCGGGCGCTTTCTCGAGCTTGGCAAGCGAGACTTCTACCAGGATACCCCGATGGGGCTGCGCCCCTTCCGTCACAACCTGAGCTACTTCGGCATCGACTCCGATCAACTGCTGTCACATCGTCCCGCGCTCGCCCGCCAACTGTTCCGACAGGTCATGGACCGTTTTGCCGAGGGCGCCTTCAGCGCCCTGCCCTATACCACCTTCACGACCACCAGAGTGGTCGAGGCCTTCCGCCATATGCAGCAGGCGCGGCATATCGGCAAGATCATCGTGACGCACCCTTCAGCCGCTGCCAGTCCGTCTCCTGACACACTCCGCACAGGCTCAGCCTCCAAGACCACCATGCACCCGCATGGCGGTCCGAGAAACACCACCAATAGCTCTACCAATCCGGCTTGCATGGCGCTGGATACCGAAGGCTGTTACCTGGTGAGCGGTGGGTTGTCCGGCCTGGGCCTGGCCAGTGCAGAGCGACTGGTGAGGCGCGGCGCTCGCCATCTGCTGCTGCTGAGTCGCTCGGGCGTCAGCAGCCCGGAGGCCAGTGCCGCTATCGCCGCCATGGAAAGACAGGGCGTCACGGTAGAAGCGCCAGCGCTGGACGTCACCGATGAGCAGGCCCTGGCTGGACTGATCGAGGAATGCGGTTCCCGGCGCCCACCGCTGCGTGGCGTCATTCACGCCGCCGCCGTCATCGAAGACGGCCTCGCGCGACAGCTGACTCGCGAGCAGCTGGACGCGGTACTCGGCCCCAAGCTGTTGGGCGCCATCCTGCTGGACCGCCTGACTCGCCATCACGACCTGCAGCACTTTGTGCTCTACTCCTCGGCCACCACCCTGTTCGGAAGTCCCGGGCAGTCCGCCTATGTGGCGGCCAACCTTGGCCTGGAAGCGCTGGCCGTGCGGCGCCGTCAGGCGGGGAAACCCGCCACCTGCCTGAGCCTGGGCATCATCGAGGACACCGGCTTTCTGGCTCGTCACCAGACCAAGCGTCAGGCCCTGTCCCAGCGTATGGGGGGTGGGCAGCTGAGCGCAGAGCAGGCGCTGGACGCGCTGGAACGAGCACTCGCGGCAGGCGTCAGCAACGCCGCCGTCATCGGTGCCATCGACCATGGCTTCATCCAGCGGCGCTTTATCGAGTTGCGCCAGAACTCCGGTGAAGCGGACCGCCAGGCAAGTAGCAACGACGACCTCGATCTATCGGCGCTCGATGAATCGTCCCGCCGCAAGGCCGTCGAAGCCATCCTGCGTCGACAGTTGGCGAGCATCCTGATGCTGGACCCGGAACGCATCGACAGTGGGCGCAGGCTCTCCGAGTTCGGTTTCGATTCGCTGATGGCCGTCGAGCTAGTATCGGCCATCGAGACCCGGCTTGGCGTGAAGGTGTCCGCATTGGCCCTCGCCGACGCCGCGACCCTGCATCGCACCACCCTGTTGATCTGCGACCTGCTGGAAAGCCCCGAGCTCGATGCAACCGACGAACACGCTGCGCTGGCCTACAGCCACGCAGTCTCCCCTCCTGCTCCTGCACGGGAGGTGACATGAATCCTGATGACCGGAAGGCATTGAAAGACCGCCTGCTCAACCAGGCCAGGGCGATCGACAGCGCTCGTCATGCCCAGGCAACGCCCATCGACCGCGCTGTTTCAACCTCAGAGCACTACCCGCTGACCGAAACACTCGTCACAACCACCGACTTCCGCAGCCTCGAAGGCTATCGCCGCATCGCCATGATGAGGACGCTAGGAGACTCCCTCGGTATCACCAGCCCCTTCTTTCGCTGTCATCAGCGTAGGGCGGGGGCTACCAGCCGACTCGGCGATCAGGACGTCATCAACTTTGCAAACTACGACTATCTCGGCCTGGCCGGCGATCGACGTGTCCTGGACGCCACCCATCAGGCGATCGAGTACTACGGCACCTCGGTATCGGCCAGTCGCATTGTCGCCGGCGAACGCCCCTTTCACGGGGCCCTGGAGCGTGAGCTGGCACACTGCTACCAAAGTGATGATGCGCTCGCCTTCGTCAGCGGCCACGCTACCAATGTCTCCACCATCGCCATGCTGGTGGGCACCAGGGACCTGATCATCCACGACAGCCTGATCCACAACAGTGTGGTGGTGGGCGCCAGCGTATCCGGCGCCACTCGCATGAGTTTCCCCCACAACGATGCCCAAGCCCTGGATCGTCTGCTGTTCGACCATCGCGATCGCTTCGAGCGCGTACTGGTGGTAATCGAAGGCCACTACAGCATGGACGGTGACACCCCGGACCTGGCACGTTTCGTTGAGGTGAAGCGCAGGCACCACTGCTGGCTGATGGTGGATGAAGCCCACTCGCTTGGCGTGTTGGGGGCAACCGGGTTAGGTCTTCACCAGCATTGCCGAGTGGCTCCGGGAGATGTAGACATCTGGATGGGCACCCTGAGCAAATCCCTTGCCTCCTGCGGAGGCTATATCGCCGGGTGCCAAGCACTGGTGGATACGCTGCGCTACCTTGCGCCAGGGTTTCTCTACAGCGTCGGGCTGGCACCGCAACTGGCCGCACCAGCACGCCGCGCTCTGCAAGTGCTGCAGGAAGAGCCCTGGCGAACCGCCAGGCTGACGCAGAACGCTCGACGTCTGCTGGACGGTATCCAGTCCCTGGGGCTGAATACCGGCAGCAGCGAGGGACATGCCATCGTGCCACTTATTCTCGGCAGCTCCGCCAGGGCAGCCAAGCTGTCCCATGCGTTGCTGGCGGCGGGTATCAATGTGCAACCCATCCTGCACCCTGCAGTGCCAGAACGTAGCGCTCGGCTGCGCTTCTTTGTCAGCTGCGAGCACCAGCCGGACCAGATCGATCAGACCCTGTCGGCCCTGGGAGGGCTGATCAACTCAGATTGACGCTCCCCCACCTTGCAGGCAGCCCAGCCACAAAAACAGATAGCGAGCGGCGGCCACGGATGGGGAGAGGGAATAGGGATAGGGATAGGGATAGGTACCAAGCTTCAATGAAAGAACAGGAAGCAGGGCTAGATAAGGAAGAGAGAAAGAGAGAGTAAGAAAGGAAGGAAGTTAGGAAGGAAGGAGGTTAGAAAGGAAGGGGGGAGGAAGGAGAGAAGGAGAGAAGGAGAGAAGGAGAGAAGGAGAGAAGGAGAGAAGGAGAGAAGAAAGCACCAATCACTGTTGTCTATACAGCATTTGCTCCCTTGGAAACTGTTGTCTGTTTCAGCACTGACGCTCACCCCAGAAGGCATGGTGGTGGGCCGCACTGCCGATATCCCGGGCCTTTTCCAACGCCCGTTGGGCCATGCGATGGGTTTCCCGCGGAGACTCCAGCAACCGGACGAGGCAGCGCTGCCAATCCGCGGGATCATCATCGACCAGCAGTCCATCTTCTCCGTCGCTGACGATATTGCTGTAGGGGGCACGCCTGCTGAAGAGACCCACACCACCCATGGCGGCAATCTCCAGAAACTTGATATGGGACTTGGCAGTGTTGAACGTTGTCGGCCACAAGGGAGCCAGCCCCAGATGCAACCGCGAACCTTTCAAGTGCCTCAGATAGGTATGCCAGGCCATGGGGGCGAGCGCGCCCACACGATCATGCTGACGCAAGGATTGCGGAGTGTAGCGCCCCATTGCCACTTCCAGCATCAGTCCCGAGTGGGCCTCGAGAACGCTGACCAGTGCCGAGCTGATTTGCTCCAGATCCCGCCGGTGGGCCCGCGTACCGTGGTAACCCAATCGCCATCCCGTCGATGTTGCCTCGGGGGTGGCCATCTCCGGGGAAAAAAGCAGCGCAGGTGCCAGCGTCACCACCCGGGAGTGGCGCGGCCTGATTCGTGCCGCCAGCTCCTCGTTTGGTACGACGACTTCGTCGGCCAGGGCCAGCAGCCTGGGCATAATCCGGCGCGACACCCACCCCATACGCTCACGATAGCCCGTCGGTAAGCCAGGATCCCTGGCGGCAGCATCAAGATCATCATCCAGCAGGTAATGTACGCTGGCGACCTGAGCTCGGCGCGTCTCCAGCAGATCGATCCAGGCTTCGGACAGGCTTCGACAAACGATGATCTGTGCCCCGGCCAAGGTGCGATCCAGCCAGGGCCAGCACAGCAGAGGAGACGCCCACCGACGGGTATCAAGGCGAGTCACTGTCGCACCTGCATAGCGAAGCCAGGGCGCAGCCGTCGCCATGAAGTAGATGTCCTCGGTGGGCAGAGCCCCATCACTCAGCAACAGCCAGCGAGAACCACAAATGCCAGAACCCCGGGCCGTGGTGAACGCCTCTCAACGCAGAGAAAAATCCTCGTGAACCAGCGTCAGATTGGGGTTGTAGGCCGGATCCCGATCAAGCTGCTCACCCCAGGTGTGGCGCATGTAGAGTACCTCTCCGATGGCCCTGGCTCGCTTGCTGGCATTGTCATCGGCACCACGCGACTCGGATTCGTGGTGATAGAGTTCGGCGTCGGGCGTCCATACGTTTCGATAACCCGCCTCCCGAACCTTTAGACACAGGTCCACATCATTGAAAGCGATCGGCAAATCTCGCGCGTTGAGGCCGCCCACCTGCCGATAGAGCGCCTTGCGTATCAACAAGCAGGCACCGGTCACCGCAGAGTAATTCTGCGCTAGCGCCAGGCGAGAAAAATACCCGTTGGCATGGCGGCTGAAGTACTTGTGAGCGTGGCCCGCAACGCCCCCGATACCCAACACGACACCGGCGTGCTGGATGGTATCGTTGGGATAATAGAGCTTGGCGCCGACACAACCGATGTCCGGCCGCACGACGTGCCGCACCATTTCCTCGAGCCACTCTTCGTTGATGGGTTCAATATCGTTATTGATAAGTCCGAGCACATCACCACGTGCGTGATACGCTCCGAAATTGTTGATGCCGGAATAGTTGAAGCGATGGTTCCAGGCCAGAATCCTGACCCGGGGGTCTCCCTTGCCGATCTCGGCCAGATAAGCCAGTGTCTCTTCGCATCGCGTCCCGTTGTCGAGGATCAGCACCTCAAGCCTGGAATAGCGGGTACGAGACAGGATCGCATCGACGCATGGTGCCAACAGATCGACACGATCACGCGTAGGGATCATCAGGCTGACCAGCGGGAGCGGATCCGGCAGAGGCCAGCGGACACGATAGGTATTGGGCAGGCGCCCAAGCTCGACGGTGGCGCCGGGGCTGCTTCGTGCCAGATGGTCGGCGACCGCTCGCAGCCCTGCACGGGACGTATAATCCTTGGCGTTGCTGGTCATCGCCGTGGAGCCGGGACTGGCACGCCAATGATAGAGAATCCTGGGAATATGGACGATGCGATCAGGCTCTGTGTGGGCACAGACTCTCAGGGCCAGATCATGGTCCTGGCTGCCCTCCAGCCCCTTGCGGAAGCCTCCCAGTTGCCGTACCAGCGCGGTGTCGAAGACACTCAAGTGCGCCATGTAGTTCTGGGCCAGCAGCAGATCAGGATTGAAGCAGGGCTTGAAGTGAGGTTCGCAGCGTACACCACGCTGATCCACCTTGTCTTCGTCGCTGTACACCAGCACCGGTCGTGGTGAGCGACTCAGCGCCTCGGCGACATAGCTCAAGGCACACGGAGTCAGCAGGTCATCATGGTCCAGTAGCGCCACGTAGGGTCCAGCGGCCATGCTCAAGGCCGCGTTGGAGGCCTCACAGACATGGCCATTAGTTTTCTGGCGACGCAGAACTATTCGAGAATCGCGACCCTCAAATTGCTCCAGCAACACTATGACTTCGCGGTTTCTGGAGGCGTCATCAACGATACAGAGTTGCCAATGATCATAGTCCTGGCGAAGCACAGACTCGAGACAGTCTTTCAGATGTTCCGGCGCAGGATCATGTACCGGCAGCAAGATCGACACAATCGGCCTGAACGTATTCGTCCTGGCTTCAACTGCGGTGTCCACACATGACTGCGCAGCTCGCTCGGCAGCAGCACAACGACGCTCGAGCGCCAGGCTACGGCGGCGTTCATCCTTGCCCCGCCACCCGTCAAGCCCACCACGAATCTCGTCCAGCTCAGCTCTTCTATTCCTGGAACGACACCCACCTTCGAGCGCCGAGACCATAGAGGTCTTGTCGCAATCATCCGAACTACTATCCGAACTACTATCTGAACTGCTATCCGAATTCTTATCCCATCCGCGCTCACGCAGCCATTGCACATAGCTTCGTCCCGAGCAGAATCGTTCGAACGTTTCCTCGTAGTCCGACAGGGCAAGGTCGCGCCAACAGGTGCCGTCCTGGAGGGCGCGGTGGCGAAGCACTCCCAACACTTCCTGCTTCGACACATCACGCCAGCGATGGTGCATATTGACCAGACGCTGGCTCAGGCGATCATGCGCGAACCAGGGAGAGAGCCAGACGACGCGAAAGTGGCGGATCGCAAAGTATCCCGGCGACTCCATCGGGTCGAATCTCAACCGGCGCAGTCGCCGCTTCACGTAGATCAACCGCTTGGTAATACGTCCACCCTTGAGCGGAAGGGTCAACGACTCGTCTTCACTGAAGCCTTCCCCCGTATCGAAGTAAAGCCTGACAGCAACGCTATGCTGGTCGTGGTCCAGGTCCAGCTCCACCATATGCCAGCCAGGCAACGGTAGGTGCCGACACAGCAGGAACTGGGGGTCTTCATCCAGCGACTCCCACTCCCAGTCCCCTCCACTCGCCTGCTGTCTCAGGCCATGATGAGGCTGCCAGTGTCGCTGAGGCTGAACGACCAGGTGGCACAGATCGAGAAGACCTTTCAGCCACGACCGTGTTCCGCCACCTCGATTGGCACCTTCCATACCCGCCGCTCAGTTGCTGGCCACAGCGACTCGACGCGGCCCCGGCGGGAACCATTGTCCGGTCTCGGCAACACGACACTGGACCCTGTCACCCGCAGACAGATTCACCTTCAGCTGGAAGCCGACATAGCCGCCACGGGGAAGCTTCAAGCGAGCCATGGACGGACGGAGCTGGGTGGCCGACACAGTGTCGCGATGTTCGTCATTGACCCAGACTTCGACGTCCACCGGGGTATCAGCACCACCTTCCCACCAGGCCCACCCCCCCACCCGCTCGGCATCGAACTGCGTCAGTCGAGCGTGAGCAAAGGGGAGATTGTCGCGATAGAGCTGGATGCGCGATTCGAATAGCTTGCGACAACGCTCGTAGAGCGCCAGATCCAGCGGGTTGAGTTTGCGGAACTCCTGTTCATCCTCCGGCGCGATGTCATGCAATTCGCCCACCTGCGGCTTCCCCCGGTTGTCCTCACGCTGGGCGATATCGATGCCAAAGCGAGCATTGATCAACTCCAGGCTCTCCGAGTAGCGTTCGGTCAAGCCGACCATCCCGATCGCCTCGACATCGACCCCCTTGAAGATGCTCGACTGGCGATCAAGCATCAGAGGAATCTTCATGAAGTCGCGGAAGCTGCCCTTGTACTGATGAATCCGCTGAAAGTGCGAATACTCGGAAGCCGCCCGCTGCAACGGTTCGCGAACAAAGGTCACCGCGCGATCGACGCCACACAGCGGGACATACTTGGCCGCGGTGACGTGTCCTGCCAGCATCATCGCCTGGTTGTCCAGGCTCCTGCGATACAGGCGCCAAGGATCGGGGGACTCGCCATACATGCACTCGCGTGTCAGGACGCTGGTCTGAGATGCATCCTGGCCGTAGTCATAGACGATCTTGTCGAAGCCAAAGGCGCGCTCAGCACCGTGACGAAAACTGGTTCCCGCCGTCTTGGGTATATGTACGAAAAACAAGGGTTTCATGGTGGAGTCTCCTGACAAAAGCGCCGCAGGAATCAGTCCTGCGGCGCGGCGTGGCAAAAGGGATAGGGGAAGACGACACGGGATCCGGTGGCGGAGCCACCTCCACACTCCGGACGCGTCACGATGTGCCGACAACAAGATCACTCCCCCCCACCAGCACTGAAGCATTGGCATGGAGAGAAACGGTCACATGATCGCCTTCTTTCAAAGGCGCCGGATGCAGCCAGCGAAACCCGCAATAACCATCCACGGATTTGCCGGAACGTCGTAGATCGGGTCGATAGAACCCCACCCTTGCACGCCCCGCGTGAACACCATTGACGAAGATGTTCACTGCCAGACCACTGGCCTTGCCGTTGCGGTCCGTCACCCAACCACAGACTGCGTTGGCGTCAAAATGATCGATGGCTCCCACCAAAGGGCGATCTAGCACGGTGCGCTCTGCCAGACGCTGTTTCAGCGCCGACATCTCCCGAGCCAGGCGGGCAAGCTTGCCGGCCTGGAACTCATGAGCAACGTCGTTGATGTCGTAACGTCCGAAATATGCCTCGCCCTTGTCGAAGTTGGCGCCTCGCGTAGCACTCCCCCTCAATCGCTTGCGCGAGAACTCCTCACGCGACTTCACCGCGTAATGGTGAACCCGAAGCGGTCCCTGATGGATCGACCGCGTACGCCCACCACGTGGGTCCGACTCACCACTGCCGTCCGGCGAGCCAACGAAGTCCTCGATCACGTCCCCTGTGGCATCGACATATTTCCAGGCCGATACCAGGGTAGAGGAATGACAATAGGGCGCCTTGACATGGTCGACGCGTACCAGGCTCTTGGTGTGACAATCTGCGCTCGCGCCTGGTGCAGTGCCACAACGGGTGAAACGTTGCAGTACCGGTTCAGATCCCGCCTCTTCAAGCCCCGAGGAGCCGAAGCATTTCCAGTTCACACTGACGCTTCCCACATCACCCGACGCCACCAGCCTTTCCAGCTCGCGACATTCCTCACCGTGACGCTGGCTTTCGTGCACAAGAAACTCATCGGCATCGAGAAACATGACGTAGTCATGCTTTCCCAGAGCCAGCCCAAGGATGCGACGATAGGCCAACTGCTGCGACCTGCGCTCAAGCACCGGCTGGTACAGCAGGCTGACCTCTCCCAGATCTGCCAGCGCTTCGAGCAAAGAGCGGGTGCCGTCGTCGGAACCGTTGTCGGCCAGAATGACATGCCCAAACCCGGCAAGCCGATGCCAAGCTACCCACTCGACAAGGTAATCCACCTCATTGCGGACGATACCGGCAACACAGAACTTCGCCATCTCTAGCCCACCCTGACCGGAGAGTTGCCAAGATCGACAACGTCGTTCACTACTCTGGCTCTGACACTGGCGTCCTCGCTCAAGCTTTCACCGGCAGGAAGGGTGAAGGTGAAGCCACATGGCTCGTTCGCGGGAGCACCGCCACCGGGGTTCGGTTCGTTCGCCACCACCACACCCACGGACCGGTCATCAACAAAAACTTCTACCTCAGCATGCTGTTTCTTGTGTACATAGCGCGCCCAACCGCTGACACGTCGTGAATCACATGAAAGAAGTTTTCCCTGTGACTTGGTGATCCGGGTTGCCTCTATATAGTCTTCTGGTTCAGGATCGATAAAGGCCAGTGCCGTCTGGTGTTCCTCCTGCGAGGGAGAAATTCCGCAAAAGGACTCGAGAGTGGAAAGAAAGGCTTCGGGATAAGCACTGGCCTTTTCGTAGGAGACGAGCATGGCACGCGGAGACTTCTGCCTGACAAAGCGAAGCGTCTTTCTATACTGTGACAGCGCTCTGTCCATGCCCTCGGTAATTTCGGCCAACATGGAAATAGAATTCCGCTGCGCTATTGAAAGAATATCCTTGTAGATAAACACATACCTGGCATTCGGCAATAGAGCGTCTACTTCATCCAGATGGTCGATGATGGAAGGTCGCTTCCAGCCCCAGCGGGTGTACCTGGTCTGGTACTCCTTCACAATCAAAGCTGTCTGAGCCATGTCCTGCTTTTCGAAAGCCTCGGAAAGTCTGACGTCTTCGTACACAGGGTGTGAGGCACGGTCGCCCATGAAGACGCCAAGCTTGGCCAACACGCCAGCGACCATCGAGGTCCCGCCTCGCGCGGTTCCAATGACGATGATAGGAGATGGCATCTTGTCATCCTGGTCCCCTATGACCACGACTCCCTTGTTGATCAAGGCATCATTCTTGGGCATGTCCCCTCCTGGGATACGTAGTTTCTCCGAATACGACGACCCATCAAGAAAGCCATCAACGACCTCCGATGGAGAAGTCTTCTCGGCTTCTTGTGAGGCAAGGGCTGTAGCTGGGGTCGTGTTCGATTATTTTTCCCCAGGCCTTCTGCATGTAATCTATCTCGGTGTTGAATCTGGCAACTTTTTCTGGGTTATCTTCTGCTCCACGACTGATGGATTCGTGGTGATACAATTCAGCGTATGGGGTCCAGATATTACGATACCCGGCATCGAGCACCTTCAGGCAGAAATCAACGTCATTGAAAGCGACCTTGAGGTCCTGTTCGTTCAGGCCTCCGACTTCCTCATACACCGACTTTCTCACGAGCAGACACGCCGCTGTCACGGCAGATACAGACTGGACCACCTTCAAACGGTTGAAATAACCGCCGGACTCTCGAGGAAAGTGCTTGTGAGAGTGCCCTGCTACTCCGCCAAGCCCAACGATGACGCCTGCGTGCTGAATGGTGTCATTCCCATAGTATAGTTTTGCGCCGACACAGCCGACATCCTCGCGACAGGCATGAGAAACCATCTCCCGGAGCCAGTCTCCATTGATCACTTCAACATCATTATTTACCAAACCAATGATGCTTCCCTTGGCATGCTCTGCACCAAAATTATTGATAGCTGAGTAGTTGAAGGGGTGGTCGTACCTGAGAACGCTTACCCTGGAGTCTTCAGCCTGAATTTTTTCAAAAAATTCATGCGTCTCAGGCTCTACACTGCCATTATCAAGGAGAATAATCTCGTAGTCTGTATAACGTGACTTCTCCAGGATGCTGCGCACTGCCAGCTCTGTGACGTCCTTCTTGTCTCTCGTAGGAATCAACATGCTCACCAACGGTGCCGGCTCAGGAATAGGCCAACGCACACGATAGGTATTTCCCACAATCCCCTGCTCTACAATCGCACGCCCATCTGCTATTCCTTCAATATGGTCTTTCAGCGCCTTTACACCAGCTGAGGTCGTGTAATCCTTGCCCTCTTCAGCCAGTGCTGTCGAACCCTCGATAGCGCGCCAGTGATAGAGAACTCTGGAAACGTGGGAAATTGAGCCAGCGGTCAGGTGTGGTATGCAACGCAGCACCAGATCATAGTCTTGCGATCCCTCTACCCCGACTCGAAAACCCCCAATTTTCTCGATCAACGAGCGTCGATATACGCCCAGATGAGAAACATAGTTTTGCGAATAGAGAAGGTCGATGTTCCAGTCTGGCTTGAAGTGAGGCTCGCAGCGCATGCCCTGAACATCGATCTTGTCTTCATCACTGTAGATCAACTGGGCATCGGGATTCTTTTCCAGCTCTTTTGCAATAAAGTACAACGCATCTCTGGCCAATTCATCATCGTGATCGAGCAATGCCAGATAGTCACCAGTGGCCATCGACAGGGCGTCATTAGTTGTCTTGGAAATATGCCCATTATCCGGCCGAAAATGTATTTTTACGCGTTTATCTTTGCTGGCATAGTGCCTGAGGACTTTTTCGACATGTGGTGATGGAGAGGCATCATCCACAAGGCAAAGCTCCCAGTGGGGATAAGACTGTGCGATGACCGAGTCGATGCAAGCTTTCAGAAGCGTTTCATCGGTATTGTAAACCGGCACCAACACCGAAATTAATGCAGGACTCTCAAGGCCCTCAAGATAGCTGCGGATGGTTTCAGAGCTCGGCAGGCCATTGACTTCTACCTCATCTATCCATTTCTGGTAGGAGAGTTCGGCCTCGTTGACAATAAAGGTTTCCGCGTACTCTTCGAGAAGGCGGGTCTCGCGTGCGGCGTCGTCCTCGGCATCCGCCAACTCGGCTTTCTTTGCCGTCCCGTCACCTTCATCCGTTTCCGGAGCAGATCTACCCACTCCCGCAAGGACCTCGGCCTTTTTCAAGTCCATGTACTCAGGAGCAGTCTCGACAAGACGCCCGGCAATCGCATCCCAAGCCTCTTCGGCATCGACATTGTCGATGCATAGTCGCTCCAGACGGAAGCTTCCTTCCCGCTCCCATGGGTCAAAGCGTATGTTGACAATACTTCGCTCAAGCTGAATCACCCTTGTCGCCAGTTTCCCTGACTGGAAGGGTATGGGATAGGCGTGAGTTTCACTGAAGCCCTCTCCGTGATCGATATATAGCTTGGCGACCTGGTGCTGATACTCGCCACTGAGAACAAATTCGATACGACACCACCCAGGCTCGATGACTCGACCTCGGCGATGACGAACGACGAAGGCCGGATCGGTACCGTGGGAACGCCAATGGAACTCCCCTTCCAGGCGGCGCTCGAGCTGCTGGGCAGCGGCAAGCGTAAATTCACAGCCTTCGCAGCACTTCAGATATCCATCCAGCCCCGACCAAGGGTGCGGAATCTGTGGCGTCTCGATCTTTTTCAGCACCGGATCCTCCAACCGGAACTCTCCAGGTCGAGTCATCGGGTCCAGCCGCAATGCCTGTGTTCCCATCGGCAAGTAAATGACCAGGCTCTGGTGGCCGCTCTTTTCCACATGACGGGCCCACACGATATCTGCCTGGAAACCATCGCCATAATCAATATAGAGACACTGATCCACTGCCTGAGTCGCCGAAAAGTCGTATTCGAGACTGAACCATCCACCTTGGCGAAGCACAGCGGGATTGATCGGGGTGAGCAGGAACTGTGGATCTCCACCGCGAGATACCCAGACCACCTTGTTATTGCGGGTCATCAGCTCCAGTTCATGGATCGGCAGCAAGTCCATGCGGGAGCATTTTTTGATGTACTTGTGATACAACCCACCGAGATCTCTCAGCGGTTTGGTCGCTCGCCAACTGAAGGAAGTCTGCATTCGCCTCAGGCGTGCCGACAACGCCAGTGTAGCCAAGTGTGGTGATTGCGAAGAGGGAGGGCCGCTTCTTGGTTCATGTTCTACCACGTCTACTTCCTCAGGCAATTACTAGTAGCCAGGAGCCTCGACAAACGACATCCCTCGAGCATCCTTATCGGAAACTCGTGGCTCAATGTTGTCCAATGGCCAGTCGATTGACAGGATAGTATCTGCCCAGTGCACCGACATTTCGTCTGAAGGCGCGTAATAGTCAGTACACTTGTATACAAACTCGGCATCGTCACTGGTAACGTAGAAACCATGTGCAAATCCAGGTGGTACCCAGAGCATCTGCCGGTTGTCTTCGTTCAAGAAAACGCCTACCCACTTACCATAGGTGGCACTGGACGTTCGCATATCAACGGCTACGTCGAATACCTCTCCCCTGATTACTCTCACCAGCTTTCCCTGGGGATGCTTCAGCTGATAATGCAGTCCCCTGAGTATCGAGCGACTCGACCTACTATGGTTGTCCTGAACAAACTTGTGTTCACCACAGACTTCATCAAATGTTTCCTGGCGAAAGGTTTCCATAAAGAAACCTCTTTCGTCACCTAACACTTTTGGCGTAAATAGCACGACATCAGGAATAGCCAGCCTTTCAACTTTCATGCACGTCACCTCCACCATCAGGTAGCCTTGTCACTGACCAACAGCCTTCGCGGCCAGAAGCTGTAGCAGGTATTCCCCGTATCCTGTCTTGGAAAGGCTGTTTGCCTGTGAAAGCAGGAACTCGTCACTGATCCAGCCTTGAGTCCAGGCAATCTCTTCCAGACACGCTATCTTCAGCCCCTGTCGATGTTCGACTGTCTGCACGTACTGCGCTGCCTCAAGTAAACTGTCATGAGTACCTGTATCCAACCAGGCAAATCCTCTCCCCAAACGCTCTACGTGAAGTTCACCACGGTGTAGATATTCATTGTTGATCGAGGTTATCTCCAACTCTCCCCGAGCCGATGGCTTGACGCTCCGCGCGATGTCCACCACGGAGTTGTCATAAAAGTACAAGCCCGTCACCGCATAGGATGACTTTGGTTTTTTGGGCTTTTCCTCAATAGAGACCGCACGCCCTTTCTCATCAAAATCGACAACACCAAAGCGTTCCGGGTCTTTGACGAAATAGCCGAACACTGTGGCACCTCGAGCCTGGTCGGAGGCTCTCAGAAGTTGCTCGGAAAAGTGTTGTCCGTGGAAGATATTATCGCCAAGGACGAGACAGACAGGAGAATCACCAATAAACTTCTCGCCGATAATAAAAGCCTGGGCCAGTCCCTCTGGCTTTGGCTGCTCTGCGTAGGACAAGGAAACACCAAATTGGTCACCGGTACCGAGCAACTGACGGTAGACCGGTAGATCATCCGGTGTAGATATCACCAGTATTTCTCTTATTCCTGCCAACATTAGCACCGAGAGCGGATAGTAGATCATCGGCTTGTCGTAGACAGGGAGAAGCTGTTTTGAGACCCCATGGGTAATGGGGTGAAGTCTCGTACCGGAGCCTCCGGCAAGGATGATTCCCTTCCGATTCATGGCGGTAACCTCTAGTTTTCGGACAACGCCTTGCGGCGGCAGGCCTACCTTAGATAGTCCTTCATGGTGAGAGACAACTGTCCCCTCCAGTCAGGGAGCGAGATGTCGAAGGCGTTCTCAAGACGAGAGACCGACAGCCGGGAGTTGGGTGGACGCTTTGCTGGTGTGGGATAGTCCTTCGTCGCCAGACGAGACAGCTGGTCGTCGCAGAGCATGAGAGGAAGGCCGTGCAGACGGGCGAGACGAAAAATCTCTCGGGCAAAGTCATACCAGGACACGAAACCCCGTGGTGCCAGATGGTAGAGCCCGGTCAGTTCGGGACGAGAGCGGTAGACTTGCCACGCATGCAAGGTCACGTCAGCAATCAGGCGTGCGGGCGTAGGGGCCCCTACCTGGTCGTCGACAATTGCCAGGGACGCCCGCTCCCGCCCCAGACGCAGCATGGTCTTCATGAAGTTGTTGCCCCTGGCACTGTAAACCCAACTTGTCCGGAAGATTTGTGCGTCGCATCTACTGGCGAGCACCGCCTCGTCGCCGGCAAGCTTGGACTGGCCGTAGCAAGATAAAGGGTCGGTTGGACTATCTTCCGTCCAGGGCCGAATGCCATCGCCTGGATAGACGTAGTCGCTGGAATAGTGCGTCAACAGTGCCCCGTGATCGGCACAATAGCGTGCGAGACAGCCAGGCAGCTCTGCATTGAGTCGAAAGGCAGTCGCCGTATCGGTCTCTGCCTGGTCCACCGCGGTGTAGGCAGCAGCATTGATCACCCACTGGGGGCGATAGTGGTCCAGACAGCGTTTCACCGCATCAAGGTCGGTCAGATCCAGGGTCCTGCGGTCAGGCGCATGAAGATCCAGATGGATGGCTAGCGCCTTGTGAAGCTCATGGCCCACCTGGCCCGAGGCACCAAGCAAGAGCCCACTCATGACAACACCCCCAGGCGCTCGGCCCGGTAGCTACCATCCTGCACCGCCTTCCACCACGACTCGTTGGCCAGATACCAGGACACTGTCTTGCGAAGGCCAGACTCGAAAGTCTCTCGTGGCTCCCAGGCCAACGTGTGCTGAATGTAGGATGCATCGATGGCATAGCGCCGGTCGTGGCCAGGCCTGTCGGCGACGTAGGTGATCAGATCACGATATTCGCCCTTGTCCGGAGCCATTTCCGTCAACAGGTCACAGATTGTGTGTACCACTTCGAGGTTGGTTTTCTCGTTATGGCCGCCAATGTTGTAGGTATCTCCAACCTTTCCCTCACTGGCAACCAGCACCAGGGCGCGCGCATGGTCCTCGACGTAGAGCCAGTCTCGTACCTGTCCACCATCACCGTAGACAGGAAGAGCCTCTCCATGCAGCGCATTGAGGATCATCAGAGGAATCAGTTTTTCAGGAAAGTGAAACGGACCATAGTTGTTTGAACAATTGGTCACCAGGCAAGGCAAGCCATAGGTGCGCGTCCACGCCCGCACCAGGTGATCCGATCCCGCCTTGCTGGCCGAGTAGGGCGAACTAGGCGCGTAGGGGGTCTGTTCGGTGAACAGGCTGCCATCATTCTCGAGGTCTCCGTAGACTTCGTCGGTGGAGATGTGGTGAAACCGAAAACCATCGGCCTTGTCGCTGTCCTGTTGCCTGATTCCTTCCCAGTACCCGCGTACCGCCTCGAGCAATACCAGAGTGCCCACCACATTGGTCTGAATAAAGGCGCGAGGCCCGTCGATGGAGCGATCAACGTGGCTTTCAGCGGCCAGATGCATCACCACATCGGGGCGGTACTTGTCCAGAATTCTGCTCATTGCCGCGCCATCACAGATGTCCGCTCTCTCGAAGATATAGCGAGGATCGGAGGCGACAGACGCAACGGATGCCAGATTGCCGGCATAGGTCAGCTTGTCCACATTGACGACACGATGAGGGGTGTGGGTAATCAACTCCCTCACCACGGCCGAGCCGATAAAACCGGCACCACCGGTCACGAGAAACGTCTTGATCATGAAAGAACCCCGAGAGGACTGGAAATTCTGCCCGCCCCGCCAGGGAGGACGCTAGAAATGGCATACGGGCGGGAAGGAAGAGAGGATGACAGGAAGCGTGAGCCCTGAGCTCTTCAACATGAAGGGCTTCATTGCGGCAGCCGTCCGACGACAGCTATCGGTAGTTGCATCAGGAAGAGCGTCAGTCTCTGTGGTCCTGGACGATCAGCCACAGCATGCTGGCAATGAAGGCAAGGAACAGAGTGACGATCACAAAGATGGTCAGGTTGTAGAGGCGCTCTGGACGCGTGGCGTACTCGGGCAATAGAGGGCTCTGCAAGATACTGATCTGCTTAAGCTTGCGAGCAGCCTCGATGCGCGTGCCCTCCAATGCACCGAGAGCGCTGGCATAGGTCTCCTGGGCAAAGCGAGCCCGCAGCTCGAGCCGCTGATACTCGGAGGACAGGCGGTTGAGGGAGTCTCCTGTGGCCTTTGCCAGTCGCTCACGCTCCTGATCGATCTGACGACGCAACGCAGTGATTTCGCTCTCGACTCTCACCATGTCCGATGAACGCTGGCTGGAAAAGCTGGCCAAGGCGCTACGCCGGGCTTCCAGTCTTGCCAGCTCACCTTCCAGACTGGCCACCACCTGGTTGAGGCTGTCCACCGTCGAGGTAGGAGACACCAGACCATGCTCGTTCTGATAGTCCAGGAGATCCGTGCGCGTCTGATCCAACCGATCGGACAGGCGCTCTACCTGAAGCTCGAGGAACCGTACCTGATCCTGAGCCAGGCGCTGCCCCATGGCATTCATGTGCGCTTCACCTTCCGCCAGTAAAAGCGAGGTCAGTTGCTGGGCAAACTCGGGAGAGAAGCCCTGGACCTCCAGCTTCAGGACCCCTGCGTAGTCATCGAGCGTTACCTCTACGCGACTCAGGTAATACTCATGAAGGTCTTCGATGGGAGCCTCGGCGTCCCACAGACGAGCAGGAAAGTCACCGTTCTCACTGTAATGAGACCTCAGGTCGAGCCGTTCATCAGCCTTCTTGAGCATATCCACAGAAAGCAGATACTCCCGCAAAAGCAACATATCGCTATCGACGCTGGCACCGGAAAGCAGGCTCGAGAAGTCGAAGGTTGGGGCAGCGATCTGTGGGCTTTCAAGTACCACGACGGCCTCGGATACGTACCGATCCTCGGCCCAGACTAGCCAGTAGAAGGACATGGCCAATATCGACAGGCAGGCAAATGCCCAATGGGGCTGCCGAGCAATCCATCGCAACATTATCTTGGCTTCCTTGCTGGAGCGACGTCGCGGGGCATCCGGACGCCTCTGAATGCGAGCACCACCGTCGGGATCTAGTCCTCAGTGAGCGACGCCTTGCCATCGCCTGGTGGCTACCGTTCTTTCTTCTCGGACCCCTTCTCCGAATCCTTCCGCGAATCCTTCCCCGAATCGTCCTTGCTGCTCGCGGGTGCGGCCCGCTTTTTCGTCTGTACCGCGCGACGAACCTCATGCAAGCGCTGCTTCGCCAGGTGAAGGCGAGCGATGAGCTCCTGACGGACCCTCGGGTCGACCAGTTCGTCTGCGTTCTCACGCCCCATCTCCAGAGCATCGAGGCGCTTCTGGATACGCTCCAGCTGCTGTCTGCGCTTGCCCAGCAATGCCTTGAGCGTATCCAGGGACATTGTGTCGATACCCGGTGTCGGCGCAGGTGACGGATACCGGGGTGCTTGCGGCTCGCCATCGTGGCGTGGCCCATTGCCGGGGCCGCCGGTGGCCTTGGCCTTGGCCTTGCTGTCACTGTCCTGGTGATAGCTGCGAATGGCGTCTCTGATATCGTCAAACCAGAACGCCTCGCCATGCTTCAGATAGATGCCTGCCTGGCACAGTTCGCGCAGTATGCCTTCGCTGTGGGAGACCATGACCAGGCTTGCGCGATTGACCCTGTCCTTGAAGGCACGGGTCGCCTTGGCCTTGAATACCCGATCGCCCACCGAGGTCGCCTCGTCAGACAGATAGACATCGAAATCAAACGCCAGCGACAGACCAAAATTGAGTCGCGCACGCATCCCGGAGGAGTAAGTACGAATCGGGTCATCGAAGGCCGGCCCGAGCTCTGCAAATTCCTGCACCTTGTCGATGATGGCTCCGACGTCACGACCACCACCATGGACACGGGCAACAAACTTGACGTTCTGACGGCCACTCAAGGCCCCCTGAAAACCTCCGGCCAGTCCCATCGGCCAGGAGACCCGAGCATCGCGCCGGATAGAGCCCCTTTCAGCCGTATCCATGCCGGCAATCAATCGCAGCAGGGTCGACTTTCCCGCGCCATTTCTCCCCAACACTCCAACGCTTACGCCGTGGGGGATGGTCAGGTTGATATCCTTCAACACCCAGTCCCTGACCTTGTGATGGTGATAGCGCTTGTAGAGGTGTTCTATCTGGATCATTGCGCCATCAGCCGATGTCGAAACCGAAGGTGTAGCATCAATCCTAGTGACAGCAGTGCCAGCGTCACCATCCAGTAATAGGGGGCACTGGTACCAGGGACCTGCCAATACCCTTCAAAAAAACCGCCACGTAGTCGCTCCAGACCATGAACAATCGGGTTGAGCAACAGGTACTCACGCATCCAGTGGGGCATGTGATGGATCGGGAAAATGACACCGGATAGGATCAACAATGGCATGATCATCATCCGTAGCACGATCGCCACCTCGGCGATGAGGGTGGCAAGCACGGAGACAATTAGCCCAAGCGCCAGGCCCAGCAGCCAGAGCGAGAGCCACCACGCCAGTGCCAACAGGGCGTCGTCAGGTGCCAGCGCCTCGACCTTGAGCAACATGCCGCCGAAGATGAACAAGAGAAATATCAGTGATCGCAGAAGCCCCTCCAGGGCGTTGCGCACCAACACCGGGTCCACGGGCCTGACCTGCCGATAGGCGAACAGCGCCTGGTTGGCCTTGATGGCTCCCAGCCCTCTAATCATCCCTTCGCGAACCAGAAAAAATCCCATCAGTCCGACCACCATCCATGGGATGAAAGGGGCTCCCACGATAAGGGCGTCTCCGCGGATGAGACTGCGGATGGCCACCATGATCAGTGTGAAGAACACAGGTTCCGCGATCATCCAGAACCAGCCCAGGCGATCCGACATGGTGCGCGCAATGGCCTCTCGCAGGAACATGGCGTACCAGACGCTACGCGTCACCACCCAAGGGTGGCGTTGCACGGAGTTGCCAATCATCGACATGCTGCCCCCCTCTAGAGATCGATCGCCACCTTGGTGGCCACGGCAATCTGATAAAGGATCTGGGTCAGGCTGGTTGCCAACTGAAGATTCTTGGTGGGGACAGCCGGCATCACCAGAATCTCGTCTCCTGCACGCAGGGTGATATCGTCGGCATTCCGCACCGCGCCGTTCTGGCGAACCACCAATATGTTGTCCTCATCGCCACGCTGGGTAAGACCACCTGCGGCATCAAGATAGTGGTCGAGACCAGAACCCGGCTGATAGACCACCGCCTGTGGCACGACCACCTCTCCGCTGATGAGCACCGAATCCATGGCCTCCGGCAACGTGATGACGTCACCGTCCTGCAACCGAATGTCGGCAACCCCTTGATCACTGGCGACCACCAGTCGACCGCTGGGTTCGAGCTGTCGCGCCCGCGCCACAAACATCTGAATCAGCTCGGCCTCGCGAATCCTGATTCTGGCCTCCTCATCGGTGGATGACGATGTTCCCAGATAGGTCGTTTCCAGACGACGGAGACTATCCTCGAGCGCCTCTTTCTGCTGCCGTGCTACGCTTTCTCGGCGAATCGACACATTGTGGCTGGCCGACATGTCGGACAGGATGGCGACGGCGTCCAGCAACTCTCCGAGCCGGGCATCCCGCGGCAGGGCAAACCTCGACGGGCCCAGAAAACTCCCCTCGAGGGCAACCACGATGGTGCCTTCCTGATGATCTGCATTGAAGATCACCTCATCACCAGGCTGGACCTGGCGCGCGAGAAATTCGTCGAGCGTCAGGTAGGTGGCAACCGGGCCTGTTGCACGCTCTCCGCGCAGCAATACGTGAGACACACCACTCTTCAGGCGGGCCAGGCTTACCAGATCGCTGCCACTCAACTGGCCAGACTGTAGTTCGTATCGGTAGGCGCGTTCCACATCACCGGTCACCGCGATGGAGGGGCCTCGTTCACCCACCACGATAGTATCGCCGTCGCGCAACTGAGGCCGAGCGATCCTGCCATCCAGCAAAAAGTCGTAGAGATCGAAGCTGGCCAGGCGTTGCCCCTGACGCATCAGGCTGATGCTGCGATAGCTGCCAAGGGCGTTGTCGATCCCCCCGGCCTGATCGAGAAAGTACAGAATCGAATCCGAGGGGGTGCCCGCGTAACGTCCAGGGCTGTGCACATAGCCGGTGACATAGACACCGACGGGCTGAACGCCTTGCAGGTTGGTGTACACCTGCACGTTCTCGGGATAGATGCTCTGGATCGCTTCTCGAACCCGAGCATCCAACTGGCCATGACTCATTCCCTGCACGGCGAGGGGGCCGATCGACGGGAGAAAGATATTGCCTTGGGCATCCACGGGCACCACTCGATCGAATTCCACCGCCCCCCATGCTCTCAGGGTGACCTGATCACCAGGTTTGATGCGATAGTCACGGTTGAGCCCATCTGCCATGGTGCCTCGAAACCCACCGGTAAAGAGGTTGGCGCCAAAGGGAGGAAGCAGTTCCACATCGATCGGTGACGGTATCGAGGGCGGCCCGTAGCGATCGTTGCTCCAGTTGGCGCGAGGCGAGTCATTGATCGTCCCTTCATCCGTCTGCTCCCGAGCCTGAGGCAAGATATCGTCCGGCAGAGCAATACCCTGCGCAGCGACCGAGTTCGCCATCGACCAGCTCACCATCAGCAACAACACAGGCAACGCCAGCCGTCTTGCCAGATACAGCACCGCCCTGCCGAGCCGTTCATCCATGATCGTCATCACCAGGTCTCCGCTCCGTTGTACAGCGCCGTTACCAGGCGACTGGTAAACCAGGCGCCTTCTCCCGACTTGCAGGCAACGGCCGCCAGTCGATCCCCGTTGCTCCGGCGAGTCACTGTCAAGTGACGACATATGCGCCTGCTGGCAGAGAAGTAGGGGGAGTCAGCCACCACCTCCACATTCGCTCCCCAGGGGCTACTCGATAGTGTGGTGGCGCTCCCGGCGGGGGTTTGGGCAAGAAACCGCGACAAGTCGCTGGAGGCAGGGATCCCGGAAGGCTCGCTCATGATCCCCTGGGCACTGTTCGGCTGGGTAAGCGGACGCTGAACACAGCCGGTGATCAGCACCGTAGCAAGAAGAAGCGTGACCGTGGCACCCCGGCGAAAGACGCTTTTCCTCGAAAGGCCCGAGGCCCTTTCAGGCGCCCTTCCATCGGCTGAAATCGACCTTAAAAACGTGCAATATCGAAGCATAATCATAGCGAAATTCCCGACGTCGTCATGCGATAAACGACGAATAACTGTTACAGATGTTTTAGCAATTTCGCAATAATATCTTGCTCGCTCATTATCTCTGTATTGACGGAAACCTCTGGCTTTACAGGCGCCTCATAAGGACTATTGATGCCAGTAAAATCCAGAATTTTGCCTTCCCTCGCCTTCTGATACAGTCCCTTAGGGTCTCTCTCTTCACAGACATCCAGGGGCGTATCGACAAACACCTCGACAAAATCATCGCTAAGAAACAGCGCCCTGGCCGCCTCTCTATCTGCTCGAAACGGCGAAATAAATGCGGTAATAACGATCACCCCAGCCTCTGCGAAAAGCCGAGCAACCTCACCGACTCGCCGAATATTCTCCGCCCTGTCCTGCTCCCCCATGCCAAGGTCCTTGCATAGCCCATGCCGGACATTGTCGCCATCCAGCAGCATGGTGTGATACCCGCGTCGATTGAGCTCCACCTCCAGAGCATTGGCGAGGGTCGACTTGCCGGAGCCCGATAAGCCGGTAAACCAGACGCAGCAGCCACGGTGGCCATTGATCCTCTCTCGCATGGTCTGGGTTACCGTGGTGCGGTTCCACACCACGCTGGCCTTGCTGTCGTGTTTGCGGAATTCGTAGGGCAGCTCCGCATCCGACGGACTATGGATCATCCCGGCACCGACGGTAAGATTGCTCAATCGGTCGATCAGAATGAAGCAGCCCGTGCCAGGGTGGGTACGATAGTCGTCGACAGGTATCGCGGTGGTGAGCTCGACACGGCAACGCGCGATAGCATTGAGATCCAGCTGCTCCCCATGCCGTTGCTCCAGGGTGTTGACGTCCACCAGGTAGTCGATGGCGACAACCTTTCCCGCAAGGTCCCGAGTGGCCAGCTTGATGTCATACAATTTCCCGGGTTCCAACGGGGACTCGTGCATCCACACAATATCGGCCACGAATTCCGACCGAAGCGGCACCTGATCATCGACCCCGACGATCCAGTCTCCGCGCGATGCATCGATCTCGTCGCACAAGGTGATGGTCACCGCTTGCCCGGGAAATGCCGCATCGAGATCACCATCCATGGTAACGATGCGCTTCACCTGACTGGTGGTACCGCTCGGCAGCACCTTGACCGCCAGTCCGGGAGTCAAGACACCGGAGCTGAGGGTGCCCGCGTATCCCCGGAAATCCAGATTGGGGCGGTTGACGAACTGAACCGGCAAGCGCACATCTCGCAGATTCTGGTCGTGCCTGATCTCGACCTCTTCCAGCAGCGTGAGCAGGCTGGGGCCGTCATACCAGGGCATCTCGCTGCTGGGCTCGACCACGTTGTCGCCTTTCAGCGCAGACAGCGGGACAAAATGTATATCCCGGGCCTCGAGTCGATCCATGACGAGCCGATACTCGTCGACGATCTGCAGATAACGATCTTCGTCATACGCCACGAGATCCATCTTGTTGACCGCTACCACAAGGTGCTCTATGCCCAGCAGGTCGCAGATGAAGCTATGGCGACGCGTCTGGGTCTGCACACCGTGTCGAGCATCAATCAGTATGATCGCAAGACTGGCCGTGGAAGCGCCGGTCGCCATGTTGCGGGTGTACTGCTCATGCCCCGGCGTGTCGGCAATGATGAACTTGCGTCTATCGGTGGAGAAGAATCGATAGGCCACATCGATGGTGATCCCCTGCTCACGCTCTGATTGCAGGCCATCCACCAGTAGCGCGAGATCCACCTCGTCACCGGTGGTGCCGCTGGTGCGAGATGCCTGGGTGATGGCGGCCAGCTGATCCTCGTAGATCATCTTGGAGTCATGCAGCAGGCGCCCGATCAGAGTGGACTTGCCATCATCGACACTGCCGCAGGTAATAAAGCGCAGCAGGTCCTTGTTCTCGTGTTCCTTCAGATAGCGTTCGATGTCGCTGGCGATCAGCTCGGATTGATGGGACATGACGAATTCCTGGTAGAGGCGCAAGCCACAGCACCCGGACAAGGATGCCGAGGAGACTAGGGCTGAACCGGAGTGCAATCTGGAGACTGGAAGAGCGGAGCGTGGAGGAATGCGGCGAGCCACGCGGTCGCGGCCTTTGCCGTCTGGTGAAGCGATGGGTGTAGCCGCCTTCCCGGGAACACCACCCATCGGCAATTCGCGAGTTCAGGACAAGACGGCAGACGAACATTCATTCCAACTAATTTAGAAATACCCCTCGCGCTTCTTCTTTTCCATCGACCCCGCCTGATCATGATCGATGGCTCGACCGCTGCGCTCGCTGGTCCGCGTCAGCAGCATTTCCTGGATGATTTCGGGGAGAGTCGCGGCTCGAGATTCCACCGCACCGGTCAGGGGATAACAGCCGAGGGTACGGAATCTTACCCAGCGCTCCTGGGGCGTCTCGCCCTTCCGCAGCGGTAGTCGGTCGTCGTCGACCATGATCGTCATGCCATCCCGCTCCACCACTGGCCGCGGTGCGGCGTAGTACAACGGCACAATGGGGATTCCCTCGAGATAGATGTATTGCCAGATATCCAGTTCCGTCCAGTTGGAGAGAGGAAAGACGCGAATCGACTCCCCCTTGTTCACCTTGGCGTTATACAGGCTCCACAACTCGGGACGCTGGCTCTTCGGCTCCCACCGATGATGCCTGTCACGGAAGGAGAAGATGCGCTCCTTGGCACGACTCGCCTCCTCATCCCTGCGGGCACCCCCAAAGGCTGCGTCGAATCCATGGTGATCAAGTGCCTGCTTGAGAGCGGCGGTCTTCATCACGTCGGTATACTTGGCGCTACCGTGATCAAAGGGATTGATATCGGCCGCGACCCCCTCCTGATTGATATGCTCGATCAGCTCCATGCCGGACTGCTTCGCCATGAGATCGCGAAAGGCGATCATCTCGCGGAACTTCCAGGTGGTGTTCACGTGCATCAACGGAAAGGGGGGCGTGCCGGGAAAGAAAGCCTTGCGCGCCAGATGCAGCATCACCGATGAATCTTTGCCGATCGAGTACATCATGACCGGAGAACGGAACTCGGCTGCGACTTCTCTGATGATATGGATCGATTCGGCCTCCAGCTGTCGGAGGTGTGTCTGGCGATCGGGTAGTAGTTCCATGACGGATCGAAGTCCTCGGAAAGGGAAACACTCGCCGGCGGAATGCGTGGACTCGGCCGACTCGACCCGCGTGACGTAGCCGCAGCCGTTGGCCCGAATAGCCCACAGCAGCACCAAGGCTCCAGGCACCGGAGAGTGGGCGCGGCATGTGATCCGCGAGTTGGTGCAGGAGAGGGGCACTGGACCTGATGGCGATGAAGCACGCTACCGCCCCGGGATGTCACGGACGCCTTCCCATGCCCTGCTTCAACGAATTTTGCCCTCGACCGTGGTAGCAAACAGACGAGTAACATTGATAACGGTTCATTAACACTTGATCACAATCATCGATACTAATGTTTTTGTACTTCTCCATCCAGACACGGGCGAGGTTATTGGCGGGCAATAAACGGTTACTGCATAGAGAGTAATCCGCCTCCCTTTAACTATGCTGCAATACAAAAAAATATCTAAAAGGCCACAATCCACACACGCCAAAAAAATCAGCAAAAGATCAAAAAAATCAAAGGCATAACAAAAAAAACAAAGACCAGAAAAAGCATGCTCATTGCAATAATGTCGTTACGGCACATTTAAAAGCTTCGTGCCTAGTTCTTCGGTACAATAATTAAAGCAAGTATTGGATAATTTAGGTTAGGCGTGAGTCACGACCGGCATAGAACTTTAATAATTAACTGCGACGGTATTGTTTTTCATTAAAACTTCACCATCTTGGCGAAGAACATTTCTTGATCGTCAGAAGTGCCAGCATCCAACAAATGTAATCTTCTAACGCCCCGCCTCGGCGCCAAGGCCATGAGGGGGCGCCCGGAGGGCCGCTTTTATGAGGGAGTCGCCATTGAGCAGGGCAACTAACTGTGCCGAACTTTAGCTCCCAGGCCGCTCCAGGCGCGCGCTTCCTCCAGTCTGATCCTTCTCAAGGAGGCCCTCCTGGCCCCCAATCGACGTTCCGCCGTCACCGGGCACGTGGTGACGGGCGCCCTGCAGGGCGCGGAGGAACACAAGAATCAGGAGGCAGAGAGGGACAGAGGGACAGAGGGACAGAGGGACAGAGGGACAGAGGGACAGAGGGACAGAGAAAGGTAGAAAGTAGATAGCGTGGGGCCTGTCATGGGAGAGACCACCAAGGGACACCGCGCGCCCCGGCATCCCACGTCGAGAGGAGGCCGGGACGCAGAGTGCCTGCTGGCCTGGGGTAACAAGCATGGCGGGGCAACCACTCAGGCTCTGCGCCGCCAGGGGGCAGAACCTGGGCTGGAACTGGAGGGTTGAAGTGGAGGGTTGAAGCGGGGGCCGGAAAGACCCGGCCCCCGACCCACGAACAGGGCATCAAGCGGGGGTTGGCGCGGCAACCCGCTCGGGGTGATTGGCCGGCGCTGAGGCAGAGCTGGCAGCCTCACTCAGGGTAAATCCTGCCACCATCCGCCCCAGTCGGTCGGCCTGTTCCAGCAGGTGCTCGGTGGCAGCAGAAGACTCTTCGACCAGACTCGCGTTCTGCTGCGACATGCGGTCCAGCTCCGCCACCGCGATATTGACCTGTGCGATACCTTCGCTCTGCTCTTCCGCCGCCACGCTGATCTCGTCCAGGCTCAACGTGACGCGCCCGACCTGTTGAACGATCTCGCCCATGGTCTCGCCCGCCCGGCGCACCAGCTCGGTACCGCTGGCCACGCGCTCGCCGGAGGTCTCGATCAAGCTACGAATTTCACGGGAAGCCTCGGCGGATCGGGTGGCCAGTTGGCGTACCTCACTGGCCACCACGGCGAAGCCACGGCCATGCTCCCCGGCCCGGGCCGCCTCCACCGAAGCATTGAGCGCCAGCAGGTTGGTCTGGAAGGCGATACCATCCATCACCTTGACGATGGCGCCGATCTGCACAGAGGACTCGGTGATCGACTCCATGGTGTCCACCACCTGGTCCACCACCTCACCGCCTCGCTCGGCGACGTCGGTGGCCTCCCCCGACTGCCGCCTGGCATCGCGCGAGGCCGCCGCCGTATGCGCCACGGTGCTGGTGATCTCCTCGATCGATGCCGAGGTCTGCTGCAGGCTCGATGCGGTCGTTTCGCTGCGCCGCGACAGGTCCTGCCCTCCCAGTGCGATCTCGCCGGCGGCAACCCGCACCGACTCGCTGCTGTCCCGGATGGTGATCATCACCGCCTCCATGCGCGACACGAAGCGATTGAACGCACTCGCGATCTGGGCCACCTCATCCTTGCCGTCCTCCGGCAGGCGGCGGGTCAGGTCTCCGTTGCCACTGGCGACGTCGGCCATGGCATCCCGCGCAATCGACAGTCGCTTGAGCGCGAGGGTCAACAGCACGCTCAGCAGCAGCAGTGCCACCAGGCCGACGATCACCAGAGTCCAGAGCGCTGCCTGTGTCACCTGCTGAAGGCTGGCACCGGCCTCCCGGCTGTCCAGGGCAATCACCAGTCGCCAGTCGGTACCGCTGATGGGCGTGGCGAGAAGCTCGCGCTGCCGTCCGCCGATGTCTACGGTGACAGGGCGTGCCTGGTCACCCAGCTGCGTCAGGAAATCCGGCGTCAGACGCGCAGACAGCTCGGTCGCCGGCGCCAGGCTCAGCGTGGCATCAGGATGCGCCACCAGGGCTCCCTCACCATCGACGAGGAAGGCAAAACTGCTCGGCGTCGGCGCGATGTCGGCCACCACATCGATCACACCGTCGATGGTGATATCGCCACCCGCCACCGCCTCGAGCCTGCCCTCATTAAAGAAGGGCGTGGCGAAGGTCACCACCAGCCCCCCCGTGTTGGCATCCTTGTAGGGAGGGGTCACCACGGTCGCTTCAGCCTCAACGGCCTGCTGATACCAGGGGCGCTGACGCGGATCATAGTCTGCGGGGGCATCCCAGCCGTCGGAGAAGATCGCATCTCCGCTCGCGGCCTCGGCCAGATAGGTGGTGAGAAAGCCGCCACCGGCCTGCAACTGCAGCAGCGCCGCCAGGGGATCGGCATCGGACACTGCCGGCGCCAGTGCCTCGAGCTGGCGAGCGTGGCTCGACACCCACTCATCGATGGCCACCCGATTGCCTTCGGCGACCGAGGCCAGCTGCTGCGCATCCTGGCGCTCCTGATGGTGATGCAGAATGCTGAGGTTGACCGCTCCATTGATGGCCAGGGCCACCACTATGACGGCCACGGTGGTCAGCAGGAGCCGAAATCTCAAGGAATGAATCATGTCGCTCTCTGTCAAGGGTTACGCCTTGCGGCTGCAAGGTCGACACAAGCGACTATCGGCCATCGAGAATGCCTCTTTAGCCCAAGTTTGACGATTACCCCCTTTCGCCTCCCGAATGGCTCCCGAATGGCTCCCGAATGGCTCCCGAACGGCTCCCGAGCGACTCATCGACGATAGGGAAACGGGCCGCGCCCGTCAGGCGCTGACACCCTGCGTCAATCGTCTGGCCTGCCGGCGCTCGCGCCAGGCCTGCAGCCCCCGCCACCACGAGCGTTGCGTTCTTACCGTCATCTCGCCGATGCAGGTGTCGTCGTCTTCGTCGGACAGCTGCATGTGCGCACTGGATTGCCCCAGCGCCAGGGCGGTGCCAGTCAGACGTTCGGCTTCCTCCCGTGAGCGCTCGACCATCTGGGCGTTGCGCTGGGTAACAGCATCGATCTCGGCCATCGCCCGATGAATCTGATCGAGGCCCTGATGCTGCTCTCCGGCGGCCTGTTCCAGTTCTGCGATTCGGCCCCCCAACTGCCCGACTGCCGCCGCTATCCCCTGGATCGACAGATCGGCGGCGCGGGACTGCCTCGCGCCATCGGCCACGCTCTTGCTGGAAGCACCGGTCAGGCTGCGAATCTCGCCGGCCGCTTCGGCGCTGCGCGCCGCCAGGCCGCGCACCTCCGCCGCTACCACCGCGAAGCCTCTGCCGTGCTCGCCGGCACGGGCAGCCTCCACCGAGGCATTGAGGGCCAGCAGGTTGGTCTGAAAGGCAATATCGTCGATCAGCTTGACCATCGCCTGCACCTGGTCGGCGTGGCGCTGGATCTCGTCCATGGCCGCCGCCACCGCTGCAACGCCCTCACTGCCCTTGCTGGCACGCTTGCCCACATCGCCCGCCAGGCGGTTGGCGTCCCCCAGATGCTGCACCGTCTGGGCCACCGTCGCCGTCAATTGCTCGAGGCTGGCGACCGTCTGCTCCAGGGCCGATGCCTGGCGCTGGGTACGGGTGGCCAGTTCGCGACCATCATCGAGCATGCGTTCGGCATTGTGACGCAGGTCATCGCTGGTCTCGCGAATCCCGCGAATGTTCTTCACCAACGCCCGTCGCAGTGACTCCACGCCCCGATACAGCTGGCCCACTTCGATGCTGCCCATATCGGGCAGGCGACGCTCGAGTCGGCCCTGGGCCATCGCCTCGAAGTGTTCCAGCAGCTGCTTCAACGGCACCAGCAGGTAGCGTCGAACCGTCAGAGCCATTGCCATGGCCAGCACCAGAGCCAGGGTGAGCGCCGCCGCCAGGGCGAGGTTCATGCTGTCTGCCAGGTGCCTGAAGCCGGCAGCCAGTCCCTCTTCCTGCTCCAGCGCCAGGGTGGAAAAGGCCTCCACGCTATCGACAAAGGCCTGGCTCATGCTGGTCAGTCGAGCCTGGCCCGAATCATAGGCGCCAAGGTCTCCCTCCTTGAGCAACATCAACTGCAGTTCCAGGCCGGTGGATACCAGTGAGCGGAAGTGGCGCTCGAGCGTCGCCTTGTTGTCTGCCTGGGCCTCGCCGACATCGATCGCCATGAAGGCCTCGAAGGCCTCCCTGGCCTCGCTCAGCAGCGTCTCGGCAGAAGCGATCACCGGACCCGGTCGATCGAAGGACGGCACCCGCGTCAGCCTGGCCGCCCGATCCATCTCGACGCGTGAACGAAAGACCCTGGTCTGGGCAAGATTGAGCAGACGGAACTGACCGACGTGCTCGTCGCGCATTACATCGAAAGCCTCTCGTCCCTGCTGATTGGCATATAGGCCCAGCCCACCCAGTCCGACCATCAATATCAGGAAGAGAGACAACGCCAGCAGCCCGCTGGCACGTATGGAGAGCGTTCGAAAAGACGTCATGGAGCGAATATCCCTGGTTGCCCCGCTTCTCGGGCGAGCGGGTGCCGAAGGAATATCAGCAAAACATTACATAAAGATGTCGGCAGACGATGGGGGGATCGCCGAGGGGGTAGCCGAGCGCGGCACCTACACCTGCATGTTCATCACATCCCTGTAGGCCGATACCAGGCGATTGCGCACCTGCTGGCCCATCTGAAAGGCCACGCTGGCCTTCTGCATGTCGACCATGACGTCGTTGAGTTCGACCCCCGGCACCCCGGCCTGGAAGGCCTTGGCCTGCGAATCGGCGGTGGCCTTGAGCTCATTGATGCGCTGGATCGACGACTTCAAGGCGTCGGCGAAGCCGGCGTCGGCCTGGGCCGCCTCGGTGTTGCCCCCCAGTGTCGGGGACGACACCTGGCTGGCCTCGCGGGCCATGGTGGTCATCTGGGCAAGGGCCGATTGCATCGCGGGAGTCGACATGACGGGTCCTGTGTCTCGTTGGCCGGTGACGGAGGCGCATCGCCTCCACGACAGCAAGCCTAACAAGAGCGAGCGCACCGTCATCGAAGCAAATGGCCGTCAAAACATGGGCTATTTCGATCATTGGCTGGCCACAGCCCCGGGATAATGGGCATCAACACAGAACCGGGCACCGCCCGCGGCCACCCGACCCACGGACCACCGGTCATGCCAATGAACAGCCCCCATTTGCCGTCCCCCGACGGGAGTCGTCCATGAGCTCAGCGGCCTCCGCCTCAAGCTCCGGCCCCCTGTCCGGGCTGACGTCCCGCTTACGCGGCAAACCCCTGATTCCCTTGATGATCGGGGGCGCCGCCGCGATTGCTCTGATCATCGCCCTGGTGATGTGGGCTTCGCGCCCACAGTACCGAGTCCTGTTCAGCAATCTCAGCGAAGCCGACGGCGGCGCCATCATCACTGAACTCGATAGCCGCGGGGTGCCTTATCGCTTTTCCGCCGGCGGCCACGCCTTGATGGTGCCGGACGACCAGCTGCACACCCTGCGCCTGCAGCTTGCCGAACAGGGCCTGCCCCACGGCGGCAACGTCGGCCTCGAACTGATGCAGGATCAGGCCTTCGGTATCAGTCAGTTCGCCGAGCAGATCAACTACCAGCGCGGCCTGGAAGGCGAGCTGGCCAGATCCATCGCCTCGTTGGGCCCGGTGGCCAACGCCCGTGTCCATCTGGCCCTGGCCAAGGACTCGGTGTTCGTACGCGAGCGTCAGCCGGCCAAGGCCTCGGTGGTGCTGACACTCGAGCCTGGCCGACGTGTCGGCGAGGGCCAGGTGGCTGCCATGGTCCACCTGGTCTCTTCCAGCGTGCCCGACCTGGCCGGTGAAGACGTCACCGTGATCGACCAGAACGGGCGCCTGCTGTCATCGGCCGACGCGGGTGGGCTGGGGCTGGACGGCTCGCAGCTGGACTACGTCGCCGAGATCGAGCGTTCCTACCAGCGGCGCATCGAGGACATCCTGGCGCCGCTGGTCGGCCATGCCAACGTGCGTGCCCAGGTCACCGCCCAGATCGACTTCTCCCAGCGTGAAGAGACCCAGGAGCGCTACACCCCGAACCAGCCGCCCGCACAGGCGGCGGTCCGCAGTCGCCAGACCAGCCTGGACATCAATGGCCAGGGTGACCTGGCCAGCGGCATTCCCGGCGCCCTGAGCAACACCGCGCCAGGTACCGCTGCGTCACCCATCGACAACGGTGATGCCGCGCAGCAGGAGAACGACGAGGCCGCCGCCGATACCGCCGAACAGGAAGAGGCGTCACCGCAACGCCTGCGGCGCGATGACGTCACCAACTACGAGCTGGATCGACAGGTATCGCATGTGCAGTACCAGAAGGGAGGCATCGAACGCCTGTCCGCCGCGGTGGTGGTGAACTACCAGGACGGCGTCGATGAGCAAGGCGAAGCCACTCTCACCCCCCTGTCAGCGGAACAACTCGCCGAGATCGAGGCACTGGTGCGTCAGGCCATGGGCTTCTCGGAAAGCCGCGGCGACGCCCTGTCGGTGGTCAACAGTGCATTCGCCCAGGCACCCGAGGTCGAAGCCCCCACCTGGTGGCAGGACCCGATGGTCCATCAACTGGCCAAGGAACTCGGTCGCTATCTGCTGATCATCCTGGCCGTCGCTCTGCTCTACCTGCTCGTGCTGCGTCCGCTGATCCGTCGTTATACCGAGGCTCCGGTGGCCCCGGCCCCCATGCCCAGCGCCTTCTCGGCACGGGTCGGCGACGACGAGAGCGACGACGAAGAGGCGTCCGAGGGTGACAGCGAGACGACCGACGGTGAGGACGCCACCTACGGCCGCGACAACCGCCGCCGGCGCAAGGCCAGCGCCTACGAACAGAACCTCAACGACCTGCGCGAGCTGGCCCAGGAAGATCCCCGCATGGTCGCCATGATCGTACGCAGCTGGATGAACGCCAATGACTAACATCGAAGCCTCGAGCGGCATCCGCCGCAGCGCCGTACTGCTGCTGGCCCTGGACGAGGACAGCGCGGCGGAAGTGTTCAAGTTTCTCAATGCCAAGGAAATCCAGCAGCTATCGAGGGAGATGACCCAGCTCGGGCAGATCTCCCACGAAGAGATGCGTCGCGTGCTGCACGACTTCCACACCGAGACCGAGGAGTTCATCGGTCTCAACATGAACTCCAGCGAGCACATCCGCTCGGTGCTGACCAAGGCGCTCGGCACCGAACGGGCCTCCAGCCTGATCGAGGACGTCCTCGAAACTGCCGGCACCAGCAGCGGCATCGACGCCCTCAACCTGATGGAGCCGTCCATGGTGGCGGAGCTGATCCGTGACGAGCATCCACAGATCATCGCCACCGTGCTGGTCCACCTTGAGCGCCACCAGGCCGCCGACGTGCTCGAGCTGTTCGACGACAAGCAGCGCAACGATGTGGTGCTGCGCATCGCCACCTTCAGCGGCGTCCAGCCGGCGGCACTGCAGGAACTCACCGAAGTGCTCACCAGCATGCTCGACGGCCAGAACCTCAAACGCAGCAAGATGGGCGGTGTACGTACCGCGGCGGAGATCCTCAACCTGATGAACACCACCCAGGAAGAGGCCGCCATCGACACCGTGCGCGCCCACAGCGAGGACCTGGCTCAGAAGATCATCGACGAGATGTTCCTGTTCGAGAACATCGGCGATCTGGACGACCGCAGCATCCAGCTGTTGCTCAAGGAGATCGAGACCAACAGCCTGGTCATCGCGCTCAAGGGAGCCCCGGAAACGCTCAAGGCCAAGTTCCTGGTCAACATGTCCCAGCGCGCCGCCGACCTGCTGCAGGAAGACATGGACGCCAGGGGGCCCATTCGCATCTCCCAGGTGGAGACCGAGCAGAAGGCCATCCTGCAGGTGGTGCGTCGCCTGGCCGACAACGGCGAAATCGTGCTCAGCGGAGGCGACGAAGCCTATGTCTAGGACACCTCGATTCAGTGAACCTGGCACGCCGGCGAGGAGGGTCTCGGCATGAGCCAATGGCGCCGCTGGAACATGGGCGAGCTGCCCGAGGAAGGCGACGACGGCACCACCGAGGCCGCAGCGACCCCGCGCCCGCCCACTCGCCAGGAACTCGATGACGAACGCCGCCGGGCCCGCGAGACGGGCCACCGCGAGGGCCATGCCCAGGGCCACCAGAAGGGCTACGACGAGGGCTACCAGAAAGGACTGGCCCAGGGCCTCGAGCAGGGCCTGGCCGAGGGCCGCGCCCGCGCCGAGCAGGAAATCGCCGACGCCCTGGACAAACGCTGTGAAGAGGCCCTGGCACCGCTTGGCCGACTCGTCGACGAATTCCGCACGGCACTGTCCGAGCTGGACGATGCGGTGGCCGAGGATCTGACCGACCTGGCCCTGGCCACCGGCCGGCAGCTGGCGGATGACGCCCTCAAGGCCCGGCCACGCCAGGTGGTGGAGCTGGTCCAGCGGCTTTTGCACACCGATCCGCCCCTGGTGGGACGCCAGCGCCTGTGGCTGCACCCGCTCGACCTGCGCCTGGTGGAGCGCCACCTGGGCGAGCAGCTCGAGGCCGCCGGCTGGACCCTGCGCGCCGACGAGCGTCTGCACCGTGGCGGCTGCCGGGTCAGCGGCGAACAGGGCGATATCGACGCCACCTGGGAGCGTCGCTGGCAGGCGGTGAATCGCCAGGTGCGCAGAAGGGCCCCGCGCCACACCCCCGAACCAGAGGATCATGGCGTCGCCCACGAGGACGATGCGCCATGAACGGCCCCCAGATCCACCAGCAGCGCTGGCAGCACGCCCTCAAGGCCGTCGCCCATCGCGTCGACCCCCTGCCCATGACCAGGGCCACAGGCCGCGTGGTGCGCGCCACTGGCATGGTCATCGAAGCCGTCGGCCTGCAGGTGGCGCTGGGTGACAGCTGTCGCATCGAGCTTCCCGGCACGGCAGATCACACCGCTGCCGGCTCAGCGCACGACTACGCCGAGGCCGAGGTCGTCGGCTTCGCCGGCGATCGCCTGTTCCTGATGCCGCTTGGCGAGATCAGTGGACTGATGCCCGGCGCCCGGGTGCTGCCCCTGGGCGACGGTAGCGTCAATGCCTCGCGGCGCTTTCCGCTGGGCGAGAGCCTGCTGGGCAGGGTCGTTGACGGCACCGGGGCTCCGCTGGACGGTCTCGGTGAACTGGATGACGCCCCCCGGGCGCCATTGGCCACACCGCCGCTCAACCCCCTGTCTCGTGCTCCCATCGAGGAACAGATCGACGTCGGCATCCGCGCCATCAACGCCCTGCTCAGCGTCGGCCGCGGCCAGCGCATGGGCCTGTTCGCCGGCTCCGGCGTCGGCAAGTCGGTGCTACTCGGCATGATGGCGCGCTACACCCGAGCCGACGTCATCGTGGTCGGACTGATCGGCGAACGTGGCCGCGAGGTCCAGGACTTCATCGACAACATCCTCGGGCCCGAGGGCCGGCGCCGTGCCGTGGTAGTGGCGGCCCCCGCCGACACCTCGCCACTGCAACGACTCAAGGGCGCCGCCTACGCCACCCGCCTGGCCGAAGGCTTTCGCGACGACGGCAAGAACGTGCTGCTGATCATGGACTCGCTGACCCGCTACGCCATGGCCCAGCGCGAGATCGCCCTGGCCATCGGCGAACCTCCGGCGACCAAGGGCTATCCGCCCTCGGTGTTCGCCAAACTGCCGGGGCTGGTGGAGCGCGCCGGCAACGCCGAGCCCGGTGGGGGATCGATTACCGCCTTCTATACCGTGCTGACCGAAGGCGACGACCAGCAGGACCCCATCGCCGACTCCGCCCGCGCCATCCTCGATGGCCACGTGGTGCTGTCGCGCAGCCTGGCGGAATCCGGCCACTACCCCGCCATCGACATCGAAGCCTCGATCAGCCGGGCCATGAACGCCATCGTCGACGACGGCCAGCGCCGCCAGGCCCAGGGCTTCAAGGCCATGTTCTCGCGCTACCAGCGCAACCGTGACCTGATCAGCGTGGGCGCCTACCAGCCCGGCCACGACCCTCGCCTGGACGAAGCCGTGCGCCGCTATCCGGATCTGGAAGCCTTTCTGCAACAGCGAATCGACGAATGCGCCACCCTCGAGGCCTCGCGTCAGGCGCTCTCGTCCACCCTGGGAGGAACCCCATGAGAACCCCTCTGGACACCTTGACCGAGCTGGCCCGGGACGCCCGCGACCAGGCGATGCAGCACCTTGCCAGCGCCCGCCGAGACGAGCGTCAGGTCGCCGATCAGCTGTCGTCGCTGGAACACTACCGACAGGAATACGCAGAGCGTCTGCACCAGAACATGCGCAGTGGCATCGATCCGGCCACCCTGCACAATACTCAGCGCTTCCTGCTGTCGCTTGACGATGCCCTGGCCACCGCACGACGAGCGCTCCAGCAACAGCGCCAGAAGGTCAGCGACAGCCAGCGCGAGTGGCAACACGAACAGCAGCGCCTCAGCGCCTACGACACCCTGGCCGAACGCCGTGCCCAGGAAGGCCTGCGCCAGCAGGCCCGCCAGGAACAGCGCTCCAGCGACGACCTGATCAACAGCCGACTGCAGCGCGGCAGCGCCATGCCCGGCGGCTACTGACCTCAAAGGAACTCACCATGGACCTCACCCTGTTGGGCCTGGCAGGCCCCGTTTCTTCCCAGGCCAGTGGCAGCAAGGGCGCCGCCGCGCCGATCGGTGGCGACTTCGCCCAGCGCCTGGCCGCACTCGGCGGCCAGGCGGCCCCCCTCGACAATACCGGGCGCCCCGCCAATGGCCAGGCCAGCGACACGGCGCTCAGTGATCAGGACCATAGCGAGCCCCAGGACTGGACACTGGCACTGCTGGCCGTTGCCTCATCGGCCCCGGGCCCCCACGGGCAGCCCGCTGCTGACGCAGGCCAGCTGGCGTCATCAGGACTCGGCGCACCAGGCTTGAACGGCGCACCGCGGGACGCTACAGGCGCAGCGCTTGCCGGGCAGCTCCCCGGCGGGGCGCATGCACTGCTGACACAAGGCGGCGCCGCAAGTCAGCAGGCACTACCGCTGGACGTCGCAGCCCAGGCCACACCGGCGCTCGCGACGTCTCCGCCATCAGGGCCGTCGGCGCAGGCTCAGCTTTCGCCCCAGGCCCAGGTCCAGGTCCAGGTCCAGAATCAGGCCCCAGCACTGCAGAGCGCCGCCCTCGACGCCACCGCCGCCACGGAAAATGCGCCCGCCCAGTCACGCCTGGCACAGGACGCGCTCCCGGCGCTGCATCGACTCCCCAGGGCCGAGCATCCGGTGGATCGCGCTCCCTCGGCGGCGCAGCAGGCAGCCATGGCCGCCGGCAGCAATGCGCAGGGTAATTTACAAGGACAGGCACCCGTTGCCCCGGCGGGCCTCGCACCCGGCGCCCTGGCTCCAGACACGTCCGGCTGGATGGCCCAGGGCACAGGGTCAGGCGCTGCGGAACTTCGTCCCGGCGAGATCCTTGCTGGCGCTGCCCGGGGCGAGGCCGACGCTTCGCTGGATGCCGTGCTCTCGCCCACCGCCTCACAGGCACGGGGCGCGTCGCCCTTTGGCTCCTCCCTGGCCGCCGCCATGCCCCCGGGTACCAATGCCTCACTGTCATTCAACCAGGCCGCCTGGCCGCAGCAGCTCGGCCAGACCCTGGCAAGGCTGTCCAGCCAGGGCGGTGCGGGCGAACAGCAGGTCGAGTTGCGCCTGCACCCCGCCGAACTCGGCTCGCTGGGGGTGACCCTCAAGCTGGGCGAGCACGGTGCCCAGGCCCAGTTCTTCTCGGCCCACTCCCAGGTGCGCCAGGCCCTTGAGCAGGCCATTCCCCAGCTTCGCGAAGCCCTGGCCGAACAGGGCATCCAGCTCGGTGACGCCTCGGTGAGCGACCAGGGCGCACAGTTTGGCGGCCAGCAACCCTCGGACTCTCGCGGCCAGCCATCGCTGGCAGCCTCCGGCCAGGGCAAGGGCGAGTCGATGGAGCCGGCCACCACGGCAAGCTCTGCCCCTGACCAGCGCCACGAGTCAGACGATGGCCGCGTGGACATCTACGCCTGACGCATAGGGCTGGACACGCGCCTGACCTGCGCCTGACCCACGCCCTTCCAGGCACCCCCTGCCGCTACACAGCGTGAGCGGCGGGGCTCACCCCACAAATACCCAAGATAGGCACGAACTCGGTGCCTGTTCTCGCCATCGATCGCCGATGCCTGACGGCATACTAAGGTTGCGGCACGCCCGCACGCTAGTACATTACCGCCCCTCGAGGGGCCACAGGCTCAGGACTTCAGGACATGGCGAAATCTCGACGGCTCATCTGGTGTCTGGTGATCCTGGTCATCCTCGCATCCTTCGGTGCCGCGGCCGGGTTCTACCTGCTGTACCAGGAAAAGGCGCACGCAGAATCAGCAGACACCTTCGGCGAGCATATGGCTCAGGCCAGCACCGGCGCGGTTGAAGATACGGCGCCCATCTACCTGAAACTGGAGCCCTTCACCGTCAACCTGGCCGAAGACAACGCCGGACCGCGCCTGTTGTACGCCGGCCTGACCCTCAAGCTCAGCGATGACGCTAGCCTCGAGACGCTGGAACAGCACCGTCCCCAGGTGCGTAACCAGCTGTTGTTGCTGCTGTCGGACCGCGAGGCCGAGACACTGGTCAGCGCATCGGGCAAGAAGGCCCTGGCCGAGGATATCGTCGCCACCCTGGAAGACGTGCTCGGCCCCGAGCGTCCGCGCATCCATATCGATGATGTGCTGTTCACCGAGTTCATCGTCCAATAGGTCGCCCCCATGTCTCAAGACGATCTCCTGTCCCAGGAAGAAATCGACGCACTGCTCAAGGGCGTCAGCGGCGACGACGATGCCGAGGGCGAAGACAACGCAGCTCGAGGGCGCTTGCGCCCCTTCGATCCGGCCAATCAGCAGCGCATCATCCGCGAGCGTCTGCAGGCCCTGGACATCATCAACGAGCGCTTCGCCCGTCACTTCCGCACCGGCATGTTCAACCTGCTGCGGCGCAGCGCCGACATCAGCGTCGACGCCGTGCGCTACCTCAGCTACAGCGAGTTCTCGCGCAACGTGCCGGTGCCCACCAACATCAACATCATCGCCATGAAACCGCTCAAGGGCTCGGCCCTGATCGTGTTTCCCCCGAGCCTGGTGTTCATGGTGGTGGACAACCTGTTCGGCGGTGACGGCCGCTTCGTCACCAAGTCCGAAGGGCGCGAGTTCACCAATACCGAACAGCGCATCATCCAGCGCGTGCTGAACATGGCCATCGATGGCTACCGCGAGGCCTGGAAGTCCGTCTACCCGCTGGACATCAGCTACCTGCGCTCGGAGATGCAGTCCAAGTTCGCCAACATCACCAACTCGCCCAACGAGATCGTGGTCAGCACCAGCTTTCATCTGGAGGTCGGCAACCTCTCGTCCAGCTTCCAGATCTGCATGCCCTACAGCATGATCGAACCGCTCAAGGACCTGCTGACCAACCCGTTGAGCGAGAACAGTCGCGACAAGGACGGCGCCTTCCACCGGCGCATGGCCGGCGAGCTGCGTCATCCAGAGGTAGAGCTGGTGGCCAACTTCGCCACCATCGACTCGCGCATCGCCGAGGTGATGGCGCTGAAGGTCGGTGACATCCTGCCGCTCGAACTGCCCGATACCGTCACCGCCCAGGTCGACGAGGTGCCGGTGATGGAATGCGAATACGGCAGCCAGCGCGACCAGCGCGCCCTCCGAGTCCTGCGGATGTTCGACCACGCCGCCGGTCACCAGCCCAGCAACGCCTTCGTCAAAGGCTCTCGGCCTCCTTCCAAGGAATCGCACCATGACTGACCCCAATAAACCCGACTCCCCTGTCGGCGACGACGACTGGGCCGCCGCCATGTCCGAACAACAGGACGATGCCACCAGCGATGGCGCTGGCGAGGACGACCCCTGGGCCGATGCCATGGCCGAACAGCAGGCCGCCGAGGAGAACCCGGGCGAGCAGGCCTCAAGCGATACCCCTGCCGCAGCGCGCGCCGCAGGAGACAGCGTGTTCCGCCCGCTCGGTGAAAGCACCTCCTCCAGCGCTGCCCGCGAGCTCGACATGATCATGGATATCCCGGTCAAGCTGACCGTGGAGCTTGGTCGCACCCGCCTGACCATCAAGCAGTTGCTGGAACTGGCCCAAGGCTCGGTGGTGGAACTGGAGGGGCTGGCCGGTGAGCCGATGGACATCCTGATCAACGGCTACCTGATCGCCCAGGGCGAAGTCGTGGTGGTCGAAGACCGCTACGGCATCCGTATCACCGAGATCATCACCCCCTCAGAGCGGGTGCAGAAGCTCAACCGATGAACGAGACCACCTCCAGCGCCGCCGTCGACGGACTGGCCCAGGGAGGCGACAGCCTGCTGGGGCTGGCCATGCTGGGCAAGACCGCCGCCGCCCTGGCACTGATCATCGCCATCCTGCTGGGGCTTTCCGCCTGGCTGAAGCGGCGGGGCGGCGGCTTTCACGGCCAGCAGTCCCGACTCAAGGTGGTCGGCTCCACCGCCGTCGGTCAGCGCGAGCGCGTGGTGGTGGTCCAGGTCCAGGATCGCTGGCTGGTGCTCGGCGTCGGCGGCGGTCAGGTCAATCGGCTGGACAGCCTGCCCGCTCCGACCGACGAGGCGACGCCCGCCCAGCCGGACGCGCCGCAGGGTGACAGCTTTGGCGAGCGCCTGGGCCAGGCTCTCAAGGCCAACCTTGGTCGGCGAGAGCGGTGATGCGACAGTTGATACTTCTTCAACGCAGCCTCTACTCCCGTCCCTGGACGCCACTGGTGGCCAGCCTCGGACTGGCCCTGGTTGTCTGTCTGCTGGCTGCCGGCCCGGCCCAGGCCCAGCAGATCCCGGGCCTGATCAGTGAACCCATGGCCGACGGCGGGCAGAAATGGTCGCTGTCGCTGCAGACCCTGCTGCTGCTCAGCGCCATGGCCTTTCTGCCCACGGCGCTGCTGATGATGACCAGCTTTACCCGCATCATCATCGTGCTGAGCCTGCTGCGTACCGCCATGGGCACCGCCTCGACGCCACCCAACCAGGTGCTGCTGGGCCTGGCGCTGTTTCTGACCGCCTTCATCATGTCGCCGGTGCTCAGCGACGTTTACCAGGACGCCTGGCTGCCACTGTCCACCGACGCCATCGATTTTGGCCAGTTCATCGAGCTCGCCCAGCAGCCCTTTCGCGAGTTCATGCTGGGCCAGACCCGAGAGCCGGACCTCGCCATGTTTGCCCGCCTGTCCGAGGTCGGCCCCCTGGCCGGTCCCGAGGACGTGCCGTTGCAGGTGCTGGTACCGGCCTTCGTCACCAGCGAACTGAAGACCGCCTTCCAGATCGGCTTCACCATCTTCATCCCCTTTCTGATCATCGACCTGGTGGTCGCCAGCGTGCTGATGTCACTGGGCATGATGATGGTCCCGCCGGTGACCATTTCGATGCCGTTCAAGCTGATGCTGTTCGTGCTGGTGGACGGCTGGCAGCTGATCATCGGCTCGATGGCGGAAAGCTTCTATTTATAGGCCCCCGACGACAGGGCCCCGGCACAGGCCTACGGGCCCAGACAAGGCTGCGCCAGCAAGGAGACTCGTCATGCATCCCGAAACCGTCATGAGTTTGGCCTACCAGGGCATGCGCGTGACCCTGCTGCTGGGTGCGCCGCTGCTGCTTACCGCGCTGTTCACCGGCCTGCTGGTCAGCCTGTTCCAGGCCGCTACCCAGATCAACGAGATGACGCTGTCGTTCATTCCCAAGATCCTGGCCGTGTTTGCCGTGCTGGTGCTGGCCGGTCCCTGGCTGCTGCAGCTGATCATCACCTTCACCCGGGAGCTGTTTACCAGTATCCCGGCGCTGGTGTCCTGAGCCGGGCCCACCTGCGCTGAAGCCACCGGCCCTATCCCCGAGGCGCCCGCGTCCTGATGGTCGAGATCACCTTCACCCAGCTGCATGCCTGGCTCAGCCTGTTCCTGTGGCCGTTCATGCGCATCACCGCGCTGATGCTGAGCGCCCCCCTGTGGGGCCACAGCGCGGTGCCTACCCAGGCCAAGATCGGGCTGGCCGGTGCCATCAGTGTGGTCATCTCGCCGATGCTGCCACCGCTGCCCGATGTCCCGGTGGCCTCCTGGGCGGGCCTCGGCCTGGTGGTCGAACAGCTGATCATCGGCGTGGCCATGGGCCTGTGCGTGCGGATCATCCTGGTGGTGGTACAGGCCACCGGTGAATTTATCGGGCTGCAGATGGGCCTGGCCTTCGCCACCTTCTTCGACCCTTCCAGCGGCACCAACATGGTCGTGATCTCGCGTTTTCTGTACATGATCACGCTACTGATGTTCCTGGCGGTGAATGGCCACCTGATCGTGCTGGAACTGTTGATCACCAGCTTCGAGACCCTGCCCATCGGCATCCAGCGCTTCAACCCCGAAGCCTTCATCCTGCTGGCCCGCTACGGCGGCACCATCTTTGCCACCGGCCTGCTGCTGGCGCTGCCACTGGTCGCCCCGCTGCTGACCATCAACCTGGCACTCGGCATCCTCAATCGCGCAGCACCCCAGCTGACCGTATTCAATATCGGCTTCCCCACCTCTCTCAGCGTCGGCCTGGCACTGCTGATGGTTCTGATGACCGACCTCGGTCGCTTTCTGCAGCGCCACTTCCACCAGGGTCTGGATTTCCTGCAGTCGCTGCTCGACACCCTGGCGCCCCTGGCAAGCTGACGGTGCCGGAAGCGATTGGAAGCGACTGGAAGCGACTGGAAGCGACTGGAAGCCAGGCGCGATATCAGACTCGCGAACGACCCCGATCAAGCCGTGACTCACCGGGCTGCAGGCAGCGGCACACCCGAGACCAGGGCGGCTAGCGCCACGCTGATACGATGGACCCCCGATCATCGGCGAGATGCAGGCACGCATGGGCGCTTCACCACACACGGACGAGCAGGACAGGCAGCCCACCGCCCTGACGGCGACCTATGCTTCGACAGACAACCATGCCCCGACAGACGACCAGGCCCCGACAGACAACCAGGCCCTGACAGCGACCGATGCCCTGGCCCGGCTACCGATACTCGCCCCCTGCCTGCCGGAATTTTCCCGCATACGGCCCTGGCGTCAGCGCCACCGTTGCCGCCCCGCCGCCGTGCTCGGCTGGGGCAACCGGGGGACCACCCGTCGCGCCAGGCGCCTGGCGACGGACAAGGGCCTGCCCTTCGTCGCCCTGGAAGACGGTTTCGTGCGCTCCTGGGGGCCCGCCGATGAAGGCTTCGCCAGCCTCTCCCTGGTGGTGGATCATAGCGGCATCCACTACGACGCCTCCCGGCCCTCCGATCTCGAGACCCTGATCAACCACGCCGACATCGACGCCACCGAAGAGGCACGGGCCAACGCCTTGATGGCGCGCCTGCGGCTCGCCCGACTGTCCAAGTACAACCACGCCCCTGACATTCGACTGGAAGATTCGTCCCGCTCCCGGGTACTGGTGGTGGACCAGACCCGGGACGACGCTTCCATTGTCGGCGGCGGGGCCTCGGAGGCCACCTTTGTTCGTATGCTTGAACAGGCCCTGGAAAGCCATCCCGAGGCCGAAATCCTGATCAAGATCCATCCGGAGGTGATCGCCGGGCGACGCCAGGGCCACCTGCTGGGGGCCGCCGGCCGTCCCCGCTGCCGCCTGATCACCGACGACATCAATCCCTGGGCCCTGTTCGACGTGGTCGATGCGGTCCATGTGGTCACCAGTCAACTCGGCTTCGAGGCGCTGCTGGCGGGCCTGCCGGTCACCTGTCACGGCCTGCCGTTCTATGCCGGCTGGGGCCTCACCCAGGACCGACAAGGCTGCGCGCGGCGCCAGCGACGAGCCTCCCTGGCCCGGGTATTCGCCGCCGCCTACCTGCGCTACACACGCTACGCCAACCCCTATACCGGCGAGCCAGCGACGTTGGACGACACCCTGGACCTGCTGGAGGATCAGCGCCGTCAGATACAGCGCGGCGCCGGGCACTGGCGATGCTACGGTCTGTCGCGATGGAAGCGCGGCTTCGTGACGGACTTCCTCGGCCCCCTGTCGCGGGTCGAACAGCTGCCACTGAGCTCGCTGAAATCGACCGATTCATCGTCTGAAACGGCATCCGACCCAGCACCCAAGCCAGTGAATCATCTGGTGTGGGGCAGCCAATATCCCCGAAGAGACGATGTCCATCGCATGGAAGACGGTTTCCTGCGCTCGGTGGGCCTCGGCATCGATCTCACTCGGCCGCTGTCGCTGGTCATCGACGGGGCCGGCATCCACTACGACCCCACCCGTCCCAGCGAGCTCGAGGAACTGATCGAGAATGGCGAGTTCAGCCCGCGGGACCACCTGCGCGCACGCAGGCTGATCTCGCGGCTGGTACAACGGGGTCTATCCAAGTACAACGACGGCCACGACGCCTCGCCCAAGCCCGGTTTGCCAGCGCTGCCCAGCGATCGTCCCCGGCTGCTGGTGATCGGCCAGGTGGAAAGTGACGCTTCGGTACGTCACGGCGCCTGCGAGATCCGCACCAATCGCGCCCTGCTTGCAGAGGTGCGCCGCCGCCACCCCAACGCCTTTCTGCTCTATCGTCCCCATCCGGACGTGGTCGCCGGCGTACGCCAGGGCGAGCAGGTTCCCGCCGAGGCCTACGATGTGCTGGCAGCAGAGGGCAACATCACGGCCCTGATCGATCAGGTCGACGAGGTTCACACCCTGACCTCCCTGGCGGGCTTCGAGGCGCTACTCCGCAATCGCCCGGTGATTACCTATGGCCTGCCTTTCTACGCCGGCTGGGGACTGACCCGGGATGAGACAGCGACACCCCCTCGGCGATGTCGGCGCGCCACCCTGGAAGAACTGGTCGCAGCGGCACTGATCCACTACCCCGGCTACGTGGACCCCGTTACCCGCCAACCGATCAACGTCGAGACCGCGATCACCCTGCTCGAACGCCAACGCCAGCAAGGGCCAAGGCTGAGGCTGTGGCAACGCCTCTACCGACACGTCCGGCGCTATCTGTACGGGCGCTATTGAGACGGCGCGCCAGTCCTTGCCCCTTGCCCCTTTGCCACCACAGGAGGACTCGACAGATGACGGCCCCCCAGCGCCTGATCCTGATTACCGGTGCCACCGGCGCCATCGGCGGCGCCCTGGCGCGCCACTACGCCAGGCCAGGGCATCATCTGGTGCTTCATGGGCGTCGCCAGGACACGCTGGCAGAGATAGGGCAGCGCTGTCGCGACCAAGGCGCCGAGGTCAGCCTGGCGAGCGGCCCCCTGGAAGACAACGACGCCCGACAGGCCTGGCTTGCGGGGCTGTCACGGACGCCGGATATCGTGATCATGTGCGCCGGCATCAACACCGGCGTGGTCGATCGCCGCGACGGCGAATCGCTTCAGGCAGGACGTCAGCTGATGGAGATCAATCTACGCGTGCCGATGGAAATGACACGCCAGCTTGCCCCTGCCATGCAGCGTCGAGGCCGTGGCCAGCTGGTCTTCATCAGCTCGCTGGCCGCCTGGCACGGGCTGCCGGTCACCCCCTGCTACAGCGCCAGCAAGGCTGGCATCAAGGCCTACGCCGAGGCTCTGCGCGGAGGGCTCGCCAGCGATGGCGTCGGCGTCACCCTGGTGATGCCCGGCTACGTGGATTCGGCCATGGCCCGGGCGATGCCCGGCCCCAAGCCATTCATGTGTTCCCCCGAAAGGGCGGCTCGGCGCATCGCCAGGGCCCTCGACGCCAATCGTCCCAGGGTCAGCTTCCCACTGCCACTGTGCCTCGCTACCCAGGGACTGACCCTGTTGCCGCCGAGGCTGGCACAGGCCTTGATACGATGGTTCGGCTACGGCGTGCCCTGATGTCGTCTGCGCTAGACACCAAGGCAGCAGTGGCCACATAGGCCCCTGCTGCTGACGCCCGAATTTCATCAATCACGTCGGCTTTGACACCAAAACTTGCCGATAAAACGCCAACTTTCCCTCGCACAGGCATTATCTGCACAGGATTTCGCACCCCACGCCCCTTGATGCTTAACAATGGCCGTCACTCATGCCAACCCCTGAAGTCGACGTCATCGCCCCCTGATCTTCACGATCGCCCCGCCAGCGTCAGACGCTACGCCAGACATCCTGGCAAGAAGCCGGCTTCGCCCATCAAGGATGATCCCATGCACGAGCCACAGTTCTCCCCGCCCCGCAGGACTCCCCGCCATGCCGCCTCGGTGCTGCGTGCCTGGCGATACCTTCCCCTCGCCCTGATCCTTGGCAGCGCCTCGTCGAGTGCCCTTGCTCTTGACGTCGACCTCGCGCCACTCGACCAGAGCCCCACCACCTTCGTCGGCACCCTGGAAGATCGCCCCCTGACCCTGGAGTTGCTCGGTCAGCAGGCGGTGACAGGAGGAAGCCGCATGTTCGTGCGCATCAATGACAGACCCGTCACCCTGAGGCTACCTGCGGGCATCACCCTGGCAGAGGTCGATGGTCAGACCCCGGTGGTGCTCACCGACGGCGAAGGCAAGGTGCTGCTCGCCGGGCGCCTCGATGCGCTCGGCCGTGATCGCACCCTCGCCCTGGCCGATGCACTGGGCCTGCTGGAACTCGACCAGACCCTGTACGGCGCACAGAAACAGGCTATGGCCCAGAACTTCCGGCCGGTCACCCAGCGCATCGACGCCACCATGGCGCCACTCGGCGACGGCCCCTATCAGCGTCCGCCGGGGATAAGTGTCTGGAGCACCGCCGAGATCGGCGATCTCGACGGCGACACCCGAAGTTCGGACTACTCAGGCGATGGCAAGGTCGCCCTGCTGGGCATCGACTACCGCTACCGCAACCTGCTGGTCGGCGTGGCCGCCGGCAAGAGCGAGATGTACCTGGATGGAAAAAGTGGTGGCCACACCGACCTGGGCGGCGAGATGATCGCGCCCTACGCCGCCATCGCCCTGCTGAACGACCGCCTGGTGCTGGACGCTACCTTGCTGTTTCAGGACCTGGACGGCAGCGCACGACGCGACTATCTGGTCGAGGGCATCGATCTCGACGGCGATCGCTGGGGCGCGCGCGGCGCCGCCACCTACCACCTGCCGAGCTATCAGCTGACGAGCCAGCACCGGATCGACTCAAGCCTGACCCTGGGTGGGACCTATCTGGATGACGATGTGGATGGCGACTACCTGCAGGCGGAAACCGACTACGGCGAAGAAACCGGCGAAGTCTTTGCCGGAGTTCGACTGGGTGCCGACGTCTTCACCGGCCGCCTGTTCGCCGGCCTGCTCTACCACTACGACGTGTCCAGCGACGTGGATGACGACGCCGACTTTCTCGAAGGGAGCGATGACGATCGTACCGTGCTGGAGCTCGGTGCCACCCAGCGACTCGGCCCCGGCGTGGGTTTTACCCTCGCAGGCCAGACGACACTGGGCAGCAGCGCTACCGAATACGACGTGATCAGCGCCTCGCTGTCCTACGACTTCTAGGCCTTCCAGGACAGCCTGAGGGAACAGGCTTGTGCTCGAGCATTAGTCCCTCAACGAAGACTAGGCGCTGTCCGAAAAGTCGACGAGCGAAGGTGAGACAAGGCAAAAATCGGTGAGACAGCGCAGTTTACGGGGTGTAAATGAGCATGTTGATCCGATTTTTAACGCCGTATTACCGAGCGCAGGCACTTTTCAGACAAGCCCTAGTCCGGTGCGGGGGCGGACTCGCGCTGGGCCAGTCTCGCCAGCAGCAGCAGCGAGGCCGAATAGTAGTCGTCGCCGGGGGCCAGGCCCGCAGGCATCGCCCGGCGGTCGCGACCGGCCAGCGCGCGAATCGCCAGCACCCCGCGGGAGGCGGCGTACTCCGCCCGGGCCTCGCTGTAGACGTCGATCCAGGCTGGCGGTGGCTGGCGAGCGGGATCGTTCCACAAGGCCAGGATCGGCGAGACACCCGGACGATCGAGCTGGTCTGCCCAGGCCAGGTAGAGCGGGATACGCACCGCATCAAAGCCGAAGCGGGGCGGCCAGCCCGGCGCCGGAGCCAGGCTGCCGTCGGCGTCAAGCCGCAGCCAGTCGGTGGGCAATCGATAGCGACCGAAGCGGCCTTGCTCGAGCAACCTCAGACCGTCTTCCACCAGCGTTTCCCAGCCGCCGTCCGGCTCCGCCTGCGCAAACTCGAGCAACGCCGGCATCACCCAGTAGGACAGGTTGAGGTCGACGTAATCCTCGCCACGAAACCCCTGCACCCCCGGCAACAGCACCCGGTAGCCGCCGCGCTGCACCACCAGATACTCGGCGATGGCCTCGCGGATCATCGCGGCCGCCTGGGCGTAGCGGGATTCCTGCCAACGGCTGGCGGCGCGCTGCAGCGCCCAGGCGATCAGGATGTCGCCATCACTGGCATTGTTGGGGTCCGCCACCGGTGGCACGTTGGTGGGGTCGTAGCGCCAGGAAAACAGCGCCACATCGGTCCGCGCCAGATGCAGTCGGGTCCACTGCCACAGCCGATCGAAGGCCTCGCGATCCCCCTGGGCCTCCGCCAGCAGCATGCCGAAGCCCTGCCCCTCCGAGTGGCTAACGTCGCCGTTGCCGCTGTCGAGAATGCGACCGTCGGCGCTCATGAAGCGGCTCTTGTAACGCTCCCAGCTCTCGTCGGCCGGCGCCGCGAGGGCAAAGGTCAAGGAGGCCACGGCGACCAGCAACATCGCCGTCATTCGGCGCCAGCACAGGCCGGCATCAGTGGCCGGCAACTTCTTCCCTTGCATAGACGAACTCCAGAGGTTTTCCCGCCTCTGCCGTCACCACCCGAAGGGGCACCGTGCTATCGCCCCCCTGGCGTTCCAGCCATACACCATAGGCCCCGGCCAGCAGCGCACTGGCGGCACGGGCGCCGCGGGCTCGCTCGGCCTCGCTGTGACCGGCAACGGGGTAGGCACCATGCTCGATGGTCAGCCGAGTTTCCCCGGCGGTCAATGACACCCAGCCCCAATCGCGCGCACGCCAAAGCTCGTTGAGGGTGCGCTCGAGCCCCTCTAGGGTCTGCTGGTCGGGCAGCGTCAGTTCACTGGCCATTCTGGCCCCGATATGGCGCAGAAAAGCGCCTGCATCCTGCTCGCCGCCGGAGACATACAGCTCTTCCAGCAGGAAGCGCAGCACATCGTTCCACTGTGACGCACAGTGGGTGCTGTCAAAGTACGCAAGCGAACGGCGCCGGGCCGCGTCAAGGTCACTCATCTGCTCCCCCAAGGGTGTAGTCCAGGTACAGCCATGCCGAGGTCTCGTCGTAGTCGCCGAAGGTGTCGTAGCCCAGGCGTCCGCCCACCTTCATGTCATTGGTCAGTTGGTAGGAGGCGTCGCCTCCCAGGGTCAGGCCAAAGCCGCTTTCGCTGGAGGCGCTGTAGCGCGACTCCACCGCCGCGTCGGCATCGGCCAGGTCATCGAGCAACGCCTGGGATTCGCCGTCGGTGGGGAAGAAGTCCTCCGCCGCCTCGGAGTAGCTCTGGAAGCCCGGCGACACCCTGGCGGAATAGGACCAACGCCCACGCTGCTCGCTGAAGCTGACCGGGAAGGCCACGCTGATATGGTCCTGCGGGCTGAAATAGCCCCCGTGCCCGAACGAGTAGCGACTCAGGTTGCGATCGAAGTCGAGGTAGTTGACGTGCACCCCGGCCTTGAGCTCGCGGTCACGCTCGTTGATCGGCCGCAGGTAAGCCCCCATGCCCGCCTCCAGCGAGTCGTTGTCGGCCACGTTGTCACCGGTGTAGCGATAGCCGCCCAGGCTGACGTAGGCACCACTGTCGCCATTGTCGAAGCTGTAACCCAGCGCCCCCCCGGTCTTGACCACGCCGCCCCAGTTCTCGCCGCTGACCGGATCACGGGTGCCGGCGTAGGACAACAGGCTATCCTTCACCGCGCGGCGTTCCGCGGTCAGGGTGAACTCCCCGGAATCGCCTACCTTCGGGTGCAGGCGCAGGCCCCCGACCAGTTGGGACTGGTCGAAGCCCAGCGGAGTGGTGCCGACGTCCACGTCCAGCAGATCGCTGCGAAAGCCCAGCGACAGCCCCACCCCGGCGTCGCTCTGGGAATCCGCCGACACGTCCAGGCCGTCGCCCCCCACCTGCCCCAGTCGGGACAGGTAGTCGCCGGTGACCGCGGCGCTGACATCGTCATCGCTTGCCAGCTCACCGATGGCCTCGACGATCGCCATGCGGCCAAAACGACGCTCGGCGTCGCCGGAGGGCGTACCGGCGGAACCGTAGGCCGGGGTCAGCGTCAGCTCGGCGCGGGAGCGACCAAAGACCGAGGAAAAATCGCCGGAGGTGAAGGTGGTGGGCGTTTCCACCCGATCGAACTGACTCAGGCCTTCCTCGCCACTGCGCACCACCAGGGCAAGCCCGCCCTGAGCCTTGGGCGACACCGCGCGGCGCACCTCGGCCATCATCCGCTCGACCTCGTCGATCAGCGGCGAGGCCTGGGGAGCTGCCTCATCGGCCGAGGCACCAGCCCCTGATCCCGTCCCTGAGCCAGCGCCCGCGGACAACGAGCCGCCAGGCAGCCAGGCGGGTCGTCCGCCACCAGCGCCACCACTGGCGTTCTCGAAGGGGTTGTCGCCGGTGGTCGAGGCCAGCGCCAGCGACTGCTGCGGATCGGCGCGCAGCTCGCTGCGCGCCTCACGCAATAGCGCCAGGGCCTGGCGGTCCTGTCCCTGGGCCCGGGCCAGCCCCGCCCGCGACAGCAGCCAGCGAGGTCGATCCTGAGCGTTGGCCGGCGGCGCCACCAAAAGCCGCGACGCTCGCATGCTATCGCCCTGGGCCAGGGCCGCATCCGCGGCCCCCAGGCGGGCGTCATCGCTCTCGGGAAAACGGCTCAGCGTGTAGTCGTAGAGCTGCCCCGCCTGACGCTGGCGCCCCCCGTCCTGATACAGCCGCGCCATCGCCAGCAGTAGCGCCTGATCCTCGGGGCGCTCGCGCAGGGCGCTGGCCAGCACATCATAGGCGCTGGCCAGCTGGCCCTGCTGGCGCAGCCGGTCCGCCTGGGCGACACGGGCGCCGATCATCGCTTCGTCCAGCGCCGCACGCGCCGCCAGGCCAAAGTCGTCGCGCGCCTCGAGTCGCTGCACCAGCGCCTTGGCCTGGCGGTCGCGGCCGGCGCTCGCCAGCACCGCCACGTAGCCGGTGAAGGCTTCCACCGGCGCGTCCAGCTCGCCGGCGGTATCGGCCTCGACCAGCTCGAGGGCCCGGCTGGTCAGGCCCATCTGCTGATAGCGCTGGGCCACCTCGGCGCGGACTCCCGGATCGCTGGTGCTGGTCAGTACCTCATCGAGACGCTCCAGCGCCGAGGCGCGATCTCCCCGGTTCCAGGCCGCTTCGGCGGCCGCCAATGCCGACTGAGCCTCGGCCTGATCGGCCAGTCGCTGGATGTCCTCGTCGCGCAGCGCCAGCGGGATCGCCGCCAGATAGCGTCGGGCCTGGTCCCAGTCGCCCTGTTCACTGGCATACAGCGCCGCGGCCTGAAGCTGGGGCGCGCTGGCCTCGCTCAGGTTGAGCGGGCGAACCAGGTGGCCAGCCTCTTCGACGCGCCCCTGGCGGTCCAGCAACCGAGCCAGATCCAGGCGCACCCAGGGGTCCGCGGGCGCCAGCGCCAACGCTTCGCGAAGGGTCGCTTCCGCCTCGCTGGCGCTCTGACCGGAGGCCTGCTGCCGCAGCGCCTGGGCCCGGGCGGCGCCCAGGTCGCCAAGCTGGGCACGAGCGCTGGCCGGCAGACTGGCGGCCAGCGCCTCGGCCTCGGACCAGCGCTGCTGGCGTCGATAGACGTCGACCAGACCGAGCCGTGCCGAGGTGTCATTGCCCAGACTTAGGTAACGTTGTTCGGCCTGATCGAGACGTCCCTGGCGCTTGAGCAGATCGGCCTGCAGCAAGATCGCCGCCCGCGCCCCGTCGCCACCACCACGGGTCAGCGGCGTCACCAGTTCGAGCGCACGATCCAGTCGCCCCGCCCTGGCCTGGGCCCGCGCCTCCCCCAGTCGAGCATAGAAGGCCGCGCTTTCGTAGGCGGCCTGCCATTGGTCGCGTCGCTCGGGTGCCAGCCGGATCGCCTGCTCCAGCGCGTCTCGCGCCTCGGCGAAACGTTGCTGGCGCAGCAGGGTCAGCCCCAGTCCGCCCTGGGCATCGGCATCGTCCGGGGTCTGCTCGAGCACCTGCTGGAACTGCGCCTCGGCCTGGTCCAGCCGCTGCTGCTCCAGGCTGTCGTACCCCTGAGCCCTGGCCTGGGCCGCCTCACGTTCCGGCGGCAGGGTCATCTTGTCGGCGAACAGCTCGGCGATCTGGCTATCCTCAGGATGCGCCTGCTGATAGGCGGCATACAGATGTTCGTCTGCGGGGGTCGCCTCGAGCCACTCCAGCGCCTGACGCCAGGCGCGATCGGCAGCCGCATCGCCGGTCGCAGCGCGCTCGGCCAGGCGCTCGATACCCTGGCGACGCGTGGCTTCACGATAGCTCAGCACCTGGCCCAGCGCGGTGGCCAGCGCCGGCTCGTCGGGATGTTCACGCGCCATCGCCGCCAGGCGGTCGCGAGCCTCGCTCCAGCCATTGTCGGTACCGGCCAGGGTCAGGTAGACCTCCGGCGCCAGCCTCGGCGGAACCGCGTCGCCCTCGAGCACCGCCCGATAACTGGCCATGGCCTCGGCGTAGTCGCCCGCCGCCGCCTGGGAGCGGGCCTCGGCCAGCCGCTGGCCGTCGGCACGCCGCAGTTTCTGTTCCTGCGCCAGCGCCTCGACCCGGTCATCCTCCGGGGCCACCTCGGCCAACCGCGCCTGCCAGCGGCTGGCCTTTTCCATATCGCCATCGGTCAGCGCATATTCCGCGAGCAGGTAGAGGGCACGCCGGTTGCCCGGGTCAGCATCGAGCACCCGCTCGAGGGACTGCTCGGCCAGATCGGCGCGCTGCCGATCCCGCCAGAAGCGAGCCTGCTCGAACAGCGGCGCCAGGGCTTGATCGGTCCCCTGGGCCTGGGCCGGACTCTGGTCCTGCGCCAGCACCGGAACAGAAGACAGCGTCAATGACAGCAGGGAGCACGACAGCAGTCCTGCCGCACCGGCGCGGCGAACCTTGAACAAACGCAAGCGTTTCATCGGCGTGGCGCTCCCCTGGTGTTGTCACTCTGTCCCTTGCCGTCGGCCACCGGGGTGTCGACGCGGCTTCCAGGAGCGTCGGCCTGGGCTTCAGGAGCGTCGGCCTGGCCGCTTGAGCCTTCGGCCTGGCCCCCCTGCAGGCGCCGTGCAGCACGGCGAGCCAGTCCTCGGTGGCAGACCAGCCCCAGCAGTGTCACCACCACCAGCAGCAGAACCGCCATGGCCACCAGGTTCTGGCCCAGCATCCAGCGCAACCTCATGTGCCAGGGCATCTCACCGACGCCCTGACGCGGCCCTGCGCGAAAGCTCTCGGCACTGCCCTCGACAGGAATCAGCGCCAGATCGCCATACACCGAGCGGCTGATCTCATCGTCGCCCAATCGCGCCACCAGCGACGGCAGCGCCTCGGCGTCGTCAGCGACCGCCGCGACCACGAAGCGCGAACGGTTCAAGGGTGACGGCAGGCTGACCAGCCCCTGGGACACCTCGCTGTCCTGCAGCGCCTGGGCGACCTCTCGCCACAGCGGCCGCCAGTCACCCAACAGCCAGTAGCGCCAGCGCTTCATCCAGGGCACCTCGGCCACCGCCAGACGCCCTTCGTCGGCCCGGTAAACGCCGGCGTCGAACAGCGACGTCTGCGCCAGACTGTCGAGGTCGGCGACCACCAGCAGATCCTTGTCGACCAGATCGCCGGTGAGGGAAAGCCCTCGACGCACCTCGATGCCAAGGGCGGGATAGCCAGTAGCGCCGGCGATACGGCCCACGCTGGTCAACAGCGCCGACAGCTCGCTCTCGTCGGGGGCCTCGGGCACCAGCGCCACGCTGGCGCCAAGATCCGCCTGACGCGAGAACGGAAACCCCGCGCTGACGAAGGACGACAGCGACGGCATGACGCTGAAGTGCTCTGCCCGCCGCAGGTCCAGCGTGGTGGTGGGCAGGATTCGGCTGATGGCGTCCTCACCCAGCCCGGGCGCGCAGTCGACCCCGTCTGCCACCGCCAGGTGGAAGTAGAACTGCAGGCGATTGTTGCCGTAGAGCAGGTCCCTGGGCAGCAGGACCTCGGCGCTCTGCTCCCGGCCGGCGCCTACCAGGCGTTGCCACAGCCGCTCCAGCGCCTTGCCCGACTCCACCGGCAAGGCCGCGAGATATTCGCCGTTGAGGCTGACATCGAGGCTCGAGGCGATGGGATCGAGCCAGGGCTCGTCGGGAAAACGATAGTCGACTCTCAGCCGATAGTTCTGACCGGGCCACAGAAACAGATCCGGCGGCACCCTCAGGCTCAGGGCGTGCTCCCGGGCGGACAGCCCGCGTGCCACGAAGCCCTCGGGTTCGCCCAATGAGGCCAGGCGGGCCGGGGTTTCGACATCGACCCAGCGCGGCGCGTCATAGGGCTCGCGAGGGGCTGGCGGGCTCAGTCGTTCGTCATCCAGGCGCAGCCGTTCGCCGCTCAGCGTCACCGGCGCTGCGCTATCGAGACTCTCCCCGAGTCCCGACAGCGCCAGGCCGCGGGCGGCCCGGGCCACCTCGACGTCACTGTTGCCCACCACCAGCAGCAGCTTGAACAGCGGGTTGCGCGGATTGGGGCGCATCAACAGGGTCGGCCCCTCGACCTGCGGCAGGGTCAATCCCGCCAGGCGCTGTCCCGAGCGACCGATCACCACCGCGTTGTCCAGCGGCAGGCGATCGTAAAGCGCCTCGACCTGTAGCTGCCCGGCCTCGGCGTAGCGTCCGAAGTGCGAGGCAATGATGGCCGCCCCGCGCAACTGGGCCTCAGACGCATCGCGGGCCATCACCATCGCCACCCGACTGACATCCGCCGTCGCGACATCGATGAAGGGCCTCGGCAGGCGGGCCAGCTCGTCGGGGGTCGGCAGCCGCTGCAGGGTCAAGGCCAGCCTGGATTCGGGGGCGATCTCCACCCTGCCGACGGCCTGGTCATCACCGTGGCACTGCTGGGTCGCCTGCCCCAGCAGGCGAAACTCCAGGCGATTGAAGGGCAGGATCAGGGCCGAAGGGATATCCAGGCGCTGGGTCATGCCGCCGGCGTTGAACTGGTCAAGGTCGATGGTCTGAAGCGTCTCGCCGTTGAGCAGCACCCCGAGTTGGCTGTCGGCCGGCAGGTCACTGTGTGACAACGACAGCGACAGCGACGCAGCCACCGCCACCTCATCATCGCGCAGCGAGAATGCAGTGCCCGAAAGCCGGGTGTTCGGGGTCAGTCGCAAGGTCTCGTCAGCGGCCAGCAGCGGGATCGACAACTCGCGCCGGGTCGGTTGCAACGGCTGGCTGACACTGTCCAGATCCAGCCGGCCGTCCTCGCCGAAACGCAGCGGAGGCAACGTCTCGCCCGGTACCGAGGTGTCACCCGGAACGTCACCAAAACCGCCGGCCTCGTGCGTCACGCCGATCGTCGGCGCCGGGACCTGGGCCCAGACCCGGTGCGAGACCATCAATACCCCGAGCACGATGGTGGCCACCAGCATCACCGGCGCCAGCCAACCTCGGCTAAAGCGCCCCTGGGTCAGCCCCCGCACCGGGCTACGGAAGTGCAGCCCCTTCTGCTGCCACTGGTGGAAGAACAGTCCCACCACCGAGCGCACCACATGCCACAGTGACGCCAATGGCCGGTCCTGGGGATGCGGTGCCTCGGGAATCCAGGCATCGGCACGCCCCATGACCACCCGCACCAGTTCTCTGCGCTGGCGCAGCGGCAACTCATCAAAACGAAAGCGCAGTGAGTCATCGGTACCGGAAGCATTGACCGAACACACGGGGAACATCAGCCCCCGTCGATTGAAGGTGATCTCCAGGCACTCCACCTCGCTGCCCAGGGCCGAGCGCTTGCCCTCCACCAGGGCGCCCCCCATGGACAGGTTGGCGGTCCAGCTCTGCACCGCATGGCCACTGGCCAGATGCAACACCACCGGAAGACGCGCCTCGACCCGCACTGAGCGCCGCAGCTGGCGCGTTTCCCGTGCCACCGCAATGGCCGCCAGCAGCACCAGAATGCTGACGGAGGCCCACATCACGTTGAACAGCATGACGCTGGTCTGGACATCGAACAGATCATTCCAGAAGACCCGCACCAGCCCCCACACCACCGCCGCCACCAACAGGCCAAGCACGAACAGATGGGGACGCACCGCCTCACCGTCGAAGTAGCCCTCCTCCAGCAGTCCACCCTTCTCGGTGACATTGAACTTGCCCCGACGCGGGCTGAGCAGAGTCACCAGGGTCGGCTTGAGCAAGTGAAAGGCCAGCACGCTTTCGTAGATCTCGCCCCAGAAGGAGTAGCGGAAGCGCCCCACCAGCCGCGAGTTGGTGTAGATCGCGTGAAACAGATGCGGCAAAGCGTAGACGGCGATCATCTGCGGCGACGAGGCAATGACGTGCAGATCAAACAACAGGTAGGCCAGGGGTGCGGTCAGGAACACCAGGCGAGGCATGGCGAACTGGAAATGCAGCATGGCGTTGAGGTAGCAAAGCCGCTGCGGCAGGCGCAGACCACGCCCCCACAGCGGATTGTCCAGCCGGAAGATCTGGGTCATGCCCCTGGCCCAGCGGGCCCGCTGGCCGATGTGCAGAGACAGCCGCTCGGTGGCCAGGCCAGCGGCCAGGCGCACCCCCAGGAAGGCCGTGTTCCAGCCACGCCGCTGCAGCTTGAGGGCGGTATGGGCATCCTCGGTCACGGTTTCCACCGCGAAGCCGCCGATCTCTTCCAGCGCGCTACGCCGCATCAGTGCACAGGAACCGCAGAAGAAGGCCGCATTCCAGTAGTCATTGCCCTTCTGCACCGGCCCATAGAACAGCTCCCCTTCGTTGGGGATGTCCGCCCCGGCGACGAGATTGCGCTCGAACGGATCCGGGGAATAGAAGTGGTGAGGCGTCTGCAGCAGTGCCAACCGCTCGTCGGCGACAAACTCCCCCACCGTGGCCTGCAGAAAGGCCCGGGTCGCCACATGGTCGCAGTCGAATACGCAGATCAGCTCGCCGTCAGTCAGCCCCATGGCGTGATTGAGGTTACCCGCCTTGGCGTGACTGTTGTCTTCCCGGGTGATGTAGCCAACGCCCACCGCCGCGGCGAAGGCGCCGAACTCGGGTCGCTTGCCATCGTCCAGCACATAGATACGCATGCGATCCGCCGGGTAATCGATGTTCTGGGCGGCCAGCACCGTGTCCCGCACCACCTCGAGACTCTCGTTATAGGTGGGGATATAGATGTCCACCGTCGGCCAGCGCGTCGCATCCGGCGGCATCGGCCGGATCGCCCGCTCCAGCGGCCAGGCGATCTGGAAGTACCCCAGCACCAGGATCACCCAGGCGTAGCACTCGGCGGCCAGCAGACCGTAGCCGAACACCGCCTCGACCTGGGTATCGAACACCAGCGTCTCGCTCAGACGCCAATACAGGTAGCGGGTAGAGACCAGCACCGACAGCAGCATCATCGCCTGGCGTACCCAGCCACCACGAAGGCGAGCCAGCACCAGCAACGCCAGCATGCCGACACCGGCGAACACCAGCTGGCGCTCCAGGGTCAACGGCGTGGTGACAAGCAGAGCAGCCAGGGGCGCCCCCAGGATCAGCGCCAGCAGACGCGCGCCCAGTGACGCAGAGGAAGAGACGTTCATGGGCATCCTATAGCGCCGGGGCGACCACCCCATGGGACTGGAGTGAGGGGAGCAGACGACTGACGCTGCGGGCCAGGGTGTCGATATCGTGGGCCGCCGCCGAGGCTGGCGCGTAGTCGAAGATCGACTGCTCACAGGCCAGCGCCTCGGGAATCGCCTCGTCACGATGCACGTTGCCGAGCAACGGACTGCCCAGACGATCCTGCAGGAAGTCGGCCACGTCGCTGGAAAGCCTGCGGCGTCGATCCACCTGATTGATGATGTAGTAGGGCCTGACACCAGGCCCCATGAAGTCGCCGCCTTCGATACGCGGCAACACCGACAGCGAGGCACTGTCGGCCAGCAGCACCGCCACCTGGATGGCATCGGCAGCACCCATGGCGGTTAGGCTCGGCGACGGCCCAGGCGGTAGATCCGCCAGCACCACACAGCGTGGCTCGTTCAGCAGAGGCCCCAGACGCTGGGCCACCGCTTCGGGGTGCGCGCTGAGCCAGGACTCGAACGCCAGGCGCTGGGCGTCGCTGACCTCGCCATAGGGCAACAGCTCGATACCGCTGGCACTGGGCACCAGCAGGCGTCGCCAGTCATCGATCTCCACGGCCTGGGCGACAAAACCTCGCCCCTCGCCGAATCCCAGCCCGAAGTGCAATCGCAGAGCGTTCTGCACGTCGAAGTCGATGACCACCACCCGGTGCCCGAGGCGCTTGAGGGCGTGAGCCAGATTGGCGGTCAGCGTTGTCTTGCCGACGCCGCCCTTGGGCGACGACAGGGAAACCAGATTCATTGAGAGATTCGTTTGAGCAGAGGTTTCAGCGGCGTTTCCTTGCCGGTAGCGGCCTCGGACGACGCCTTGTCCGAGGCACTGCGAAACAGATGGCCAAAGCGCCCGGCAGGCGGCACACGTGCCTCCCCCGGAGGCGAGGCCTCGCCCACGCTCAAGGCGTTGGTGGCAGGCGCCTGGTGCTCGACCCGCCGCCCAGCGGGTGGTTCGCTACGCTCAGCGACGGCCGAGGGGGCGGGCCGGGCGGCAGGACCACAGGCAGGCTCAGGTGCCGGGGCTGCGGGAAGCTTTTCCAGCGTCGCCCAGGCCTTCCCCTTGCGCGCAGGGGCCACCTCGGCTGCCGTTTGCAAGGGCTCTAGGCGAGCACCTGGCTCGGCGCGTGACGGCCTGTCACCAGGATCGACGTCGTGGCCCGAGAGCTGGCCAAGCAGCCCCCAGCGTGGCTGCCCCGCCTCCTCATTGGTGCGACCAAACGCCTGGTAGCCTGCGGTATCGGAACCGGTCTTGCGCAGGAAATCCTGGATATCGTCCGAGGCACTCATCTTCCGTCTCCAACGAGCCAAGGCACGCATCTCCCATGCCTGGTCCGTCACGGCACCGGCAAGAGAGAATGCGGGAAAGACGCTTCAACCAAAGAAGCACATGTCGACCAAAGAGGCATATTACTACCACTTTTGTGCCGCTACCGCAGCAAGCGATCTCTCAACGCGCCTTGCGACAATTGCCTGATTCCTCGTCACTTCTCAAGCATAGCCACGCCAGAGCCTACCTTCAGGCGGGCCAACGGCCGCGCCTCCAGCAAGCAAAAACTCAGAAAAATGAGTGAGAAACCTATGGGGCCAGGACAGCCAGGGATAGCGTACCGCCAAGGGCCACAGCCCTCGGGACACCTGAAGCCACAGAAAGAAAACGCCCTATGTGGCAAAAAAGGCCGATCCGAGCCACGGCCCGGATCGGCATAAAATTCTAGATCACAAACACTACTGTGCCAGGGCAGCAACCAATGCCTGCTCCCAGCGCGCGTCGCGCTGGCCACACACGACAAAGAACGGATTGAGCAACGACTCACCACGATTGCAGCGCAGCGGCTCAAGGGTCTCTGCGTCCAGCACCTGTCCACCGGCGGCGGTGACCACCGCCTGGGCAGCGGCGGTGTCCCATTCACAGGTCGGCGCCAGGCGCGGGTAGAGATCGGCCTTTCCCTCCGCCACCAGGCACAGCTTCAGCGAGCTACCCATCGAAGTGCACTCGGTGGCCGGCAAGCGTGCACAGAAAGCCTCGAAGGCCTCGGCACCGTGGCGGCGGCTACCCACCACCACCCAGGGGGCCTCTGCGGGGTCCGGCAGTTCACGCGCATGGATCGGCTGGCGCGACTCGCCCTCGGATCGCCAGGCGCCATTGTCCTGATCACCGAACCAGGTCACCCCCAGCACCGGCGCGTGGACCACCCCCAGCACCGGGACGCCATGCTCGATCAGCGCCACATTGAGGGTGAATTCACCGTTGCGATTGACGAACTCCTTGGTGCCATCCAGCGGGTCCACCAGCCAATAGCACGACCAGCCGAGACGTGTCTCGGTGGCAATCTCCCCGGATTCCTCGGACAGCACCGGCACCTCCGGCGTCAGTCGTCCCAGCAGCGCCACCAGGGCGTGGTGGGCGGCCAGATCGGCCTCGGTCAATGGGCTATTGTCGTCCTTGTGCTCGACCTCGAAGTCGCGCTGATAGATCTCGAGCACCAGTCGACCGGCCTCTTCCACGCCGGCGACCAGGGCATCCTTGTGTTCACTGCTCAGAGAAACGGGCACGCAAGACTCCTTGATATAAGGCCCGGTCGGGGTCGACACGACGGGCCGATACAAAGTACCGGGAAGGCCAGGCCTCCCCGGGAATCGATGGTGCAAAGCTTACCGTGAGTGGCGTATTGAGCGCAGGGCTGCAAGCGGATCGGCACGGGTCCGACGCCGCACCCTCAGGACGATACCAGCGGTAGCCACAGCCATAGCGCCAGCAGCGCGGCCAGCAGCACCGGCGGGGTCAGCTTGAGCCCGACCTTCATGTACTGGCCCCAGCTGATGTGGGTGCCCTTTTCCGCCAGCACGTGCAACCACAGCAGGGTGGCCAGGCTACCGATGGGGGTGAACTTGGGCCCCAGGTCGTTGCCGATGACGTTGGCGTAGATCATCAGCTCCCGGGTCAGGTCGCCGACCTGGGCCTGGTCGATGGCGAGTGCCCCCACCAGGGTGGAAGGCATATTGTTCATGATCGAGGCCAGCAGCGCCGAGGCCACACCGGTACCCAGCGTCGCCACCAGGGTGCCCTGCTGGCCCAGCCAGGTCAGCAGGGCACTGGCGTCTTCGGTCAGCCAGGCGTTGCCGAGCCCGTAGACCACCAGATACATGCCTACCGAGAACAGCACGATCTGCCAGGGCGCGCCCTTGAACACCCGCGACAGCGAGATCACCGTGCTGCCCCCGGCCTGGTGCCAGCGACCGGCCAGAGCGACCAGCACCAGCGCCGCGCTGCCGGTCACCAGCGCCACCGGCACGCCCAGCGGCGCGGTGACGAAGAACGCCACCAGCAACGTCGCCAGCACCGGGAAGGCGGCGCGGAACACCAGCGGGTCGCGGATGGCGTGGCTCGGCGCCTCGAGGCGTTCGACGTCGTACTGCTCCGGTATATCGCTGCGAAACATCCAGGTCAGCACCAAGAGGGTCGCCGCCAGCGAGACCAGGTCCACCGGCACCATCACCATGGCGTAGTGGTTGAACGAGATATCGAAGAAGTTCGCGCTGACGATATTGACCAGGTTGGAGATGATCAGCGGCAGACTGGTGGAGTCGGCGACGAAGCCGGTGGCGATGATGAAGGCCAGCGACGACTGAGGCGAGAACTTCAGGCGCAGCAGAATCGCCATGACGATGGGGGTCAGCAGCAGCGCGGCCCCGTCATTGGCGAAGAAGGCCGCGATCACCGCCCCCAGCAGCACGATCAGCGGAAACAGGCGGCGTCCGTTGCCACCGCCCCAGCGCGCCACGTGCAGCGCCGCCCAGGAGAAGAACCCGGCCTCGTCGAGGATCAAGGAGATCAGGATCAGGGCGACGAAGGTGAAGGTCGCGTCCCACACGATGTCCCACACCACCAGCACATCGGGCAATTGCACCACCCCGACGGCCAGGGCCACCGCGGCGCCCCCGAGGGCGCTGGTACCGATACCGAGGCCCTTTGGCTGCCAGATCACCAGCACCAGGGTCACGACGAAGATGGCGAATGCCAGCATGGAAAACTCCCTGTCAGAGACTGTCCTGATTGACCCGCGAAGACACCTGCTCGGCGCTTTCGACCCGCTCGGAGTAACGCTGGGTCAGGTAACCGTCACGGCCACGGTTGAGCCAGGTGAACTTCATCAGCTCCTCGCACACGTCGACCACGCGCAGATACAGCGGGGACAAGCGCATCCGCCCCGCCTCGTTGAATTCGTTGAAGGCCTTGGGCACCGACGATTGATTGGGGATGGTCAGCATGCGCATCCAGCGCCCCAGCTGGCGCATCTGGTTCACCGTGTTGAAGCTCTGGCTGCCACCACACACCTGCATCAGCGCCAGGGTCTTGCCCTGGGTCGGGCGAACCCCGCCGAGTGACAGCGGAATCCAGTCGATCTGGGCCTTCATCACCGCCGTCATGGCGCCGTGGCGCTCGGGACTGACCCACAGCATGCCCTCGGCCCAGCTCGCCAGATCGCGCAGCTCGGCGACCTTGGGGTGGTCGGCCTCGGCGCCATCGGGCAGCGGCAGCCCCTGGGGCGAGAAGGTACGCACCTCGGCGCCGAAGGCCGCGAGCAAGCGCCCGGCCTCCTCGGCCAAGAGCCGCGAGTAGGAACGCTCGCGCAGCGAGCCGTACAGCACCAGGATGCGAGGCGCATGGCGTGGCGCGCTGGGCGGGGCCAGCTCGTCCACGGCGATAGGCCGCCACAGCTCCGGATCGATGTTGGGCAGGTCCTTGAGCAGGGTATCGGGGCTCATGTGCGGTTTGCCTCCAGCGTGACGGTCTCGCCGTCTTCCTTGGTGAAGCTGTCGCCCTCGATGGCCGACAGCGGCGCCTCGACCAGCGCCAGTACCCGCTCGGAGGGACGGCACAGCGCCGCGCCCCTGGTGGTCACCACGATGGGTCGGTTGATCAGGATGGGGTGAGCCATCATGGCGTCGATCAAGGCCTCGTCGTCGAGGCGGTCATCGCCGAGGCCCAGCTCGTCGTAGGGCGTGCCCTTCTGGCGCAGCAGTGCCCTGGGCGTGATGCCCATGGCCTCGATCAGCTCGCCCAGCCGCTCGCGGCTGGGCGGTGTCTTCAGGTATTCGATGACCTCGGGCGATTCGCCGGAGGCCTCGAGCATGGCCAGCACGTTGCGCGAGGTGCCGCAGGCCGGGTTGTGGTAGATCAGCGTCATGGGGTCTCCGGGAGGCGCTCTTGGCTATCGAGGCTGTCGTGGCTCAGCAGGTCCTGGTGTCGTCACCGGTGCCGGGGCCCAGCAGGTCGGCCAGGGGGTTGCACACCTCCGGCCGGCTGGCGCAGCAGTCGCGCACCAGAAAGTCGAGGGTGGCCACCATGTGCGCCAGGTCCGCCCGATAGACGATGGAGCGGCTTTCCCGGCGCTGGCTGACCAGCCCCGCCCGGCTGAGCACGCCAAGGTGGGCCGACAGGGTGTTGTGGGGCACCTCCAGGCGGCGGGCCAGCTCGCCGGCAGGCAGGCCTTCGGGCTCGTGGCGCACCAGCAGGCGAAAGGCAGCGAGCCGGGTGGGCTGAGACAGCGCAGCAAAGGTGTCGAGGGTCGGTTGCAGATCGTCTTTGTCCATATGTCCGGAATTATGGACATATTGATGTGCGGGTCAAGTACTTCTTGATCCAGGGCATCTCGCTTGCCGTCACCCTGGCCAAGAACGACAAAGCGGCGACGTCCAGCAAGACGCGCCGCTTTTTGGTTGAGGGGGCTGTCACACGACGACGATCGAGTCGTGCTACCTGCGCGCTATACCAGCGCTACATCGACCCTACATATAGTTGAACAGCGACAGGTCGCGAATGCCGATAAAGGCCTGCTGGGCGGCCTGCATGCCTACCTGACGCATGCTGTACTCGGAGATCGCCTGGTTGTAGTCCAGGTCGACCAGGTCCGACATGGTCTGGGCGTAGTTGAGCTCGCGGTTGCCGCTGACCGAGTCGATCACGTCCAGCTCGTTGAGCCGCGCGCCGACCGAGGCCCGCTTGGTCAACACGTTGTCGAGGCTGGCGTCCAGTTCGCGCATGGCGCCGTTCATGGTGTTATGCAGCGTCGCCTGCTTTTCGGGGGTGTCGGCGGGGGCTTCCAGCACCGACAGCACCTTCTCGAAGGTGGTGAAGACGTTGGTGTTCATGGTGTCGGCGGGACCGAAGGTCACGCTGTCGCCGGTCGCAGGCGCGCCTTCAAGCTCCAGGCGCAGGCCACCCACCTCGACGCTGGTGCCTTCGGGGTCGTAGGGCTGATCTTCCAGGGCCGCACCGGCGCTGACCCAGGAGCCATCGTCTTGTTCGACCTTGACGCTGTAGGTGGGAGCGTCGTCGGTACCACCGAACTCCACCTGGTAACGCTTGCCGTAGCCGGCGTCGCTGTTGTCGACCACATCGGGGCCGGCGAAGGTCACACTGCCGCTGTTGTCACCCTGCTCGGCCACGTAGCCCGCACCGCTGGGCACGCTGGTGAAGATGTCGGCGCCGGTATCCCCCACCGACATCAGTCGCGAGGCGTCCACCTGCTGCTCGCGCACCTTGTCACCGCCCACGTACTCGATGCCGTTACCGCTGTCGGTGAAGGGCTCGGCGCCATCGGCGTAGCCACCGAACAGGTAGCGACCGTTGCCGTCGGTGGCGTTGGCCTGACCGATCAGCGTCTCGTAGACGCCGCGCAGTTCACTGGCGATGGACTGCCGGTCGGCATCGCTCAGGGTGTCGTTGGAGGCCTGGATCACCAGCGCCTTGGCGCTGGCCAGGGCGTCGCTTGCGCTGTTGAGCACGCTTTCTTCCTGGGACAGGGCGTTGCGCGCGCTGACCCGGGCATCGGTGTACTGCTGGGTCACCGCCTGGGCCTGGCTGACCGCCACCGCCCGGGACGCCGCCTGGGGGTCGTCGGAGGGATTGACCACCCGCTTGCCGCTGGCGAGCTGCTGGCTCAGGTGAAGAAACTCGGACTGCTGACGGTTGAGCGAGCTGACGCTCTGGTCGTACATGGTGACGGTGCTGATACGCATGCTCTGCTCTCCTTAGCCGCGCAGTCCGAGGATGGTGTCGACCACCGAGGTGGCGGTGTCGATGACCTTGGCGTTGGCCTGGTAGTACTGCTGATAGCGGATCAGGTTGGCCGCTTCCTCATCCAGGTTGACCCCGGACTCGGACAGCTTCACCGCGCTCAACTGCTCGGTCAGCCCCTGCTGGGCCGCCAGATTGACCTGCACCACGTTGGTACGGTTACCCACGTCTCCGACCAGCGAGGCGTAGGCCTGGCTCAGGGTGGCACTGCCGCCCACGCTCATCTCGTCCTGCAGCCCCTGCAGGGCCAGGGCGTTCTCGTTGTCGCCGCTAGCGCCGGTTTCCCCGGCGGCGGCGATCTTGTCGGGATCGCTGATGGCGGTATCGAAGCCACCCGCGGCGCGGCGCACCGGCTGCACCTCGAAGCGATCGCCGTCGGCCAGGGCGCTGGGGTCATCGATGGCGAGCGTCACGCCGCCAAAGGTCAGGGTGTTCTCGGTGGCGTCGAAGCTCGCGTCCACCGCCTCGCCGGTGTCCTTGCGGGTGACCTCGAAGGTCGGCGGCGATGCCGAAGCGTCGCTGACCTTAACCTCGTAGTCGGCCGCCTCGAGGTCTTCGATCTTGTCGATGTTGAAGCTCGCGGTGACCGTGGCGCCGCCGCCGTTGGCGTCGTTGGCAAAGACCCGCGGTTCGCCGATGTCGAACATGTCGCCACCGCTATTGCCATCCAGATCGTAGCCATCGGCGTGCTGTTTATTGAAGGCCACCGCCATGGACACCGCCAGCTGGCCGATCTGGTTCTGGGTGCGATCCAGGGTCTCGGAGCGGAACTGGATCAGCCCGCCGAGCGAGCCACCCTGCAGGCTGTCCTCGTCGAGTCGCTGCAGGCCGCCGCCGGGGTCCTGGTAGCCCACCACCACCCGCTGGGGATCGCTGGCCGAGGCCACCGCCTTCAACTGGTAGGACTCGGTGCCGGCCACCAGCGGCTGGCCGCCGGGCAGGCTGACCCGATAGGAAGAACCGTCCTGTACCGTCAGTTCCACCCCGATACGCTCGCTCATCTCGGTGACCAGCTGGTCACGCTGGTTGAGCAGCGCGTTGGGGGCCTCGCCGGTCTTGGCCTTGGCCAGGGAAATCTCGCGGTTGAGCGAGGCCAGCTGCTCGCTCTGGTTGTTGATCTGGGTGATCTCGTCGCGGATCTGGCTGTTGATGCCGTCCTGCATGTCCTGCAGGTAGCTGTCGAAGGCGCGGAACTGGGCGCTCAGGGTGTCCGCCGCGCCCAGCACGCCCTGACGGGCGGCAGGGTCCGAGGGAGCCGAGGCCAGGTCTTCCAGCGACGAGAAGAAGTTCTGCATCAGCGGCGCCAGACCGGCGTCCTGATCGGCCAGCAGGCTGTCGATCTGGTTGATCTGGGTCTGGTAGGCGTCCAGCGCCGAGCTTGAGCTCACCGCGCCATTGAGCTGGTCGGCCACGTACTGGTTGAACTGACGCTCGATGTCGTTGACCTGGACGCCCTGGGTCCCGCCGCTGCCCTCGCCCAGCACCGTGATCTCGCGGTTGTAGCCCGGGGTATAGACGTTGCTGATGTTGTTGCTGGTGGTGGTCAGGGCGTTCTGGGCGGCATTCAGGCCGCTCAAGCCGATGGAGAACATGCTCATGGTGGAATTCCTTTCGCCGATAGCCTGTTTATCGGCCGAATGGCCGCTGGCTTGAGAGCCTCGGTGCCGCAAAAACCATTAATTTTCCGGGCGACTAGGCGCTGTCCGAAAAGTCGACGAGCGAAGGTTAGACAAGGCAAAAATCGATGAGAAAGCGCAGTTTACGGGGTGTAAATGAGCATTTTGATCCGATTTTTAACGCCGTATTACCGAGCGCAGGCACTTTTCAGACAAGCCCTAGAAGACCTGGGTGGGGTTGGCGCTTATATCCGCCCTGGCCAGCCAGTCGCTGCCACGCTTGTCCGTGGTGGAAGCGGCATCCACCTTCTCGGCGGCACCGGTAGGCGATGCGCCGACATTCGCGGGTCGAGCCTCGCCGGCCGCCACGCGGGTGGCGCCTGCGCCGTCATCGATCGGGCCGAAGGTGTGCATCACCGCGATCAGCTTGGCGGCGTAGGCCGGGTCGGTGGCGTAGCCGCCCCGCTGCAGCGCGTGGGCCGCGGCCTCGGCGTCCGGCGCGGTGGTGACCTCGGCGTAGCGGGCGTTGTTGCTGATCAGCCTGGCGTAGTCGGTGAAGGCTTCCTCGAACGAGCCGTAGACCCGGAAGTCATCGCGAATACGCTGGCGCTGGCCGTCTTCCACCTCATGGGTGGTAATACGGGTGGTGGGGCCGTCCCAACTGCTGCCGGCCTTGATGCCGAACAGGTTGTGACTGTTGTTGCCGTCGGCGGTGGCGATCTCGTGGCGGCCCCAGCCGGTCTCCAGTGCCGCCTGGGCCAGGATCAATTCTGCCGGCACGCCGGAGGCGCGGCTGGCGGCCTGGGCCGGGGCGGCCAGCTTGTCGAGGAAGGCCTGGACGTGGGCCGGGGTGTCGCGGGCCTCGCGCCCGCTGATGCGCTCCTCGGCCTGGGCGGTGGTCATGCCCTGGCTGACGGCGCCCAGCTCGTCGAGGAAGTTGGTCGGCGCCTCGACCTCGCTGTCTGCCGGCGCGTCCGCTCTCAGGGCGTTGGACAGCGGACGCGGCGTGCCACGGGGAATGCCCGCAATCAGTGCCTCGACATCCTTGGCCTGGCTGGCCTCGGGGCCACGTAGCTGGGCCATGAGCTGGTCGGCCAGGCCGATGCCGCGGCTGGCCATGGTCTGGGACCACTGCTGGTCGAGCAGCGTCTGGTAGAACTGGGTCTGCTTCGAGTCGGTCAGGCCAGAAGACGGCACGGCGTCGCGCATGCTCTTCATCATCATGTTGATGAACATCGCCTCGAACTGGCGCGCCGCCTCCGCCGCCGCCGCCGGGTCCTGCTGGCGGGCGCTGGTCTTGAGTCGCGCCAGCCCCTGCATGTCCAGCGCGAAGCCGGCCTGGCCGACGCTGCCGGTGGCCCGGCTGGCGCCGGACAGGGCAGAACCCGAGAGTCCGGTCATGGGCCCCGAAGCCAGCCCTGTTGTGGGCCCCGAAGCCAGCCCCGATGAAAGATCCGAGATAGCCATCAGATGATCTCCAGCTCGGCTCTGAGCGATCCCGCGGCCTTGAGCGCCTCGAGGATCGACATCAGGTCGTTGGGGGTCGCGCCGAGGGCGTTGAGGGCGTCCACCACGTCGAGCAGATTGGCGCCTTCGACCACCTGCAGGGTGCCCTGGCCCTCGTCGATGGTGATATCGGAGTCCGGCACCACCGTGGTCTCGCCGCCGCGGCTGAAGGGCGCCGGCTGGCTGACGCCGAAGGCGGTGTCGATGACGATGGACAGGTTGCCGTGAGCCACGGCGGCGCGCTTGAGCGTCACGCTGCCGTTGAGCACGATGGAGCCGGTGCGCGAATTCAGCACCACCTTGGCCCGGGCCGGCATCGGGGTGACGTCGACGTTCTCGACACGGGCCATGAAGTTGACCCGGGAGTTGGCGTTGGTCGGACCATTCAGGGCGATGACGCCGCCGTTTCTGGCCGAGGCCACCGGGTAGTCGAAGGTGTCGTTGATCGCCCGGACCACGCGCTCGGCGGTACCGAAGTCGGCCTGGTTGAGCTGCAGCTCCAGCACGCCGTCACGGCTGCCCAGCGCCAGCGGTACCGTCTGCTCGACCATGGCGCCGCCGGCGATACGCCCGGCGGCCTGGTGGCTGATCTGCACGCTGGAGCCGGCGGACTCAGCGCCGGCACCGTTGATCAACAGGTTGCCCTGGGCCAGGGCGTAGACGTCGCCGTCGGCGCCCTTCAATGGCGTCATCAACAGGGTGCCGCCGCGCAGGCTGCGGGCATTACCGATGGAAGACACCACCACGTCGAGGCGCTGGCCGGGCTGGGCGAACGGCGGCAGGTCCGCGGTGACCATCACCGCCGCCACATTGCGCAACTGCATGTTGGTCCCCGGTGGCACGGTGATGCCGAGCTGGGACAGCATGTTGTTGAGACTCTGGCCGGTAAACGGCGCCTGCATGGTCTGGTCACCGGAGCCGTCCAGGCCCACCACCAGGCCGTAGCCCACCAGCTGGTTGTCGCGCACCCCGGCGAAGCTGGCCAGGTCGCGGACCTTCTCGGCGCGAGCCAGGTGGGAGAAGGCCAACAGCGCGATCAGCAGCACCAGCATCAGGCTGCCGAGGGTCAGGGTGGGGCGACGGGAGACAGGGTTTCTCATCATGCTCGGCCTAGAAGGGGGAAACGTTCAGGAAGAACCGCTGCATCCAGCCCATGTGCTGCGCCTCGTTGATGTAGCCGTTGCCCACGTACTCGATGCGCGCATCGGCCACCGCCGTGGACGGCACGGTGTTCTGGGTGGTGATGAAACGCGGATTGACCACCCCGCCGAAGCGGATGAACTCGGTGCCCTGGTTGATCGCGATCTGCTTCTCGCCGCGTACCCTGAGGTTGCCGTTGTTCATCACCTCGATCACCGAGACGGTGATGGTGCCGGTAAAGGAGTTGTTGGCCTCGGAGCCACCGCCGCCCTCGAAATCTGTATCGCCGTCGATCTCGAAGCCGTAGTCCATCAGTTCCTCCAGGCCTTCCGGCACCTGGGAGAAGGTCAGGCTGGAGCCGCCGTCTCGGTCGGCGTTGGAGCGGGAGTTCTTGCTGGCGCTGACCTCTTCGTCCAGCACGATGGTCAGGATGTCGCCGACGCTGCGCGGACGACGATCCTCGAACAGCGGCTGATAGCCCCGGGCCTTCTGGAAGATCGATCCATTGGCCACCGGCAGCGGCCGATCGGGAATCTCGATCTGCTCCTGCTCGCCCACCACCGAGGCGTGGGGAATCTGGGCGCAGCCGGCAAGCGTCAGCAGCACCAGGGCCAGCGCCAGCGTCGCCAGGCGCAGAACAGCATGAGCCCCACCGTATGGCGCGCCAGATGATGAGGTCGTGTCAGGGTGCATGGCCGTCTCCAGTGCCACCGAGGGGCGTTGGCAAAATTATTGTCGGGGTCGTGGCTAGAGTTGTGCCAGGCGCGCCAGCATCTCATCGCTGGTCTGCACCGCCTTGGAGTTGATCTCGTAGGCACGCTGGGTCTGGATCATGCTGACCATCTCCTCCACCACGTTGACGTTGGAGGTTTCCACATAGCCCTGCAGCAGTCGGCCGGCACCATTCATGCCCGGCATCAGTTCGTTGCGCGGTCCTGATGAGCTGGTCTCGAGGTACAGGTTGCCGCCGATGGACTGAAGGCCGGTGGCGTTGACGAAGGTGGAGATGGTGATCTGGCCCACCTCGTCGGACTCGCTGGTACCGGGCTGGGTCACCGAGACCACGCCGTCCTCGCCGATGTCCACCGACAGGGCGTTGTCGGGGATGATGATGGCCGGCTCCAGCGGATAGCCGTTGGCGGTGACCATCTGGCCGTTCTCGTCGAGCTGGAAGCTGCCGTCACGGGTGAAGGCGGTGGTGCCGTCAGGCATCAGCACCTGGAAGAAGCCCTTGCCGTTGATCGCCAGATCACGCGAGTTCTCGGTAGCCTCGAGCCCACCCTGGGTGTGCAGGCGCTCGGTGGCCACCGGACGCACGCCGGAACCGATCTGCATGCCCGAGGGCAGGCGGTCCTGGACGTTGTTCTGGGCGCCGGGCTGGCGCATGTTCTGGTACAGAAGGTCCTCGAACACCGCCCGGGACTGTTTGAAGCCGTTGGTCGAGACGTTGGCCAGATTGTTCGAAATCACGTCCAGCTGGACCTGCTGGGATTCGAGTCCGGTCTTGGCCGTCCACAGCGACTTGATCATGGTTATTCTCTCCCTCGGTCAGGAGACTCTCCTGACCGCTCAATAATTCGGCCCTGGCCGTCGGTTGAAGGGCTCAGCCGTTCAACGACAGCAGGCTGTTGGCCTTCTGGGCGTTCTCGTCGGCGGTGCTGATCATCTTGGTCTGCAGCTCGTAGCGCCGCGCCACATCGATCATCGCCACCATGGACTCCACCGGATTGACGTTGCTGCCCTCCAGCGCCCCGCTGACCACCCGTACCTGGTCGGAGGCCGCCAGCGCAGCAGGCTCGCCATTCTCACCGATGGCGCGGAACAGACCGTCGCCGCCACGGGTCAGCTCGCCGGGCTGCGGCTCGACCAGCTTGAGCCGGCCGATCTCGGCCAGGGCGTCAGGATCCTGGCCCATGCCGATGGCGCTGATGGTGCCGTCGGCGCCGAGGAACAGCTCGGCCTCCAGCGGCACCTGGATCGGCCCACCCTCGCCGATCACCGGGCGCCCCACCGAGGTCAGCAGGCCGTTGCCATCCACCTGCAGGTCGCCGCGACGGGTGTAGGCCTCGCTGCCGTCGTCGCTTTCCACCGCGAAGAAGCCGTCACCGTCGATGGCCACGTCCAGGGTGCGACCGGTACGGGTGATGGCTCCGGGGGAAAAGTCCGCTCCCGGGGTCGAGGCGGCGGTGGACACCCGGGTGTCGAGACGCGCCTCGCCCTCGACCGGCACCGCGCGCATGGCGTGAAGCTGGGCGCGAAAGCCCGTGGTCGAGGCGTTGGCCAGGTTGTGGCTGACCACCGACTGCTGCTCCATGGTCTGGCGTGCGCCGCTCATGGCGGTGTAGAGCATGCGATCCATCTACGACTCCCCTGGAAGGTGTGAGAGGCCGCCGCCCGAGGCAGCGGCCGGCGTGGTCATCAGCGCAGGTTGATGGCGGTCTGCAGCACTTCGTCCTGGGTCTTGATGGTCTGCGAATTGGCCTGGTAGGCGCGCTGGGTGACGATCATGCTGACCAGCTCCTTGGCCATGTCGACGTTGGAGGTCTCGATGGCGCCGGACTGGATGCCGCCCAGCAGGCCGGTACCCGGGGCACCGACCAGCTCCTGGCCGGAGGCGTCGGTGGCGGCCCAGGTGTTGTCACCGGCGGGTGACAGGCCCTCGGGGTTGCGGAAGCTGGCCAGGGCGATCTGGCCGGCCGGGCGGGTCTGCTCGTTGGAGTAGCTGCGCACCACGGTGCCGTCACTGTCGATGCTGATACCGACCAGGGCGCCGGAGGTGTAGCCGTTCTGGTTGAGTGCGGTGGTGCTGGCGTTATTGCCGAACTGGGTGGAGCCGGAGATATCGAAGTCCAGCGTCATGTCATTGGCAGCGCCATTGAAGTAGTCGGCCGAGGCAAAGGTGACCGGAAACTTGCCATCAGCAGGGGTGACCAGTTGACCATTGGTGTCAAACTCCATGGAGAGGGTCTGCGCTGCGACAGGTGTCGCGGTCTCGTCCATCAACACCTTGCCATCCATCGCCATGGTGCCGGTCCAGGTCTTCGCGCCCGTCTTCTCGTAGTAAACGGTGACATTGCGCGGGTTACCCAGCGAGTCGTAGGCGGTGAAGTTGTTGGAGTAGTGGTAGTCGACCTCGACGCCGGTGGAGCCGTCGGAGCCCGCCAGGGTGACGCTGTTGAGGTCTTCGTCGACGACCTTGCGCGAGTCCAGGTTGAAGGTGGTGGACACCTCGGTGGTGGCGCTGGCCGGCATCTCGTCGGCCTCGATCTGCAGCACCTCGGGCTGGCCGCCCACCTGGACCGCACCGGCGGCGTTGACGCCGTAACCCATGATGCGCGCGCCCTGGGCGTTCTGCAGGTAGCCGTCCGGGGTCATGGTCAGCTGGCCGTTGCGGCTGTAGACCACCTGGCCGTTCTGTTCCATGCGGAAGAAGCCGTCACCGCTGATGCCCAGATCCAGCGGCCGGTTGGTGGACTCCAGGTTGCCGCCGCTGAAGTCCTGCAGCACGGTGGAGACCTTGGTACCCAGGCCGATCTGGGAGTTGGCGAAGACGTCGGCGAACTGCGCACTACCGCTCTTGTAGCCCACGGTCTGGGAGTTGGCGATATTGTTGCCCAGCACGTCCAGGCTATCGGCGGCGGCGTTCAGACCACTCAGCGCTTGTGAAAAACCCATGTCACTCTCCTTATACGTTTCCCTGCGTCGATGACCCGACGGTCATCCTGCGTTCGCTACAGAATCTGGCGGATATCGCTCAGCGCCACCTGCCCGTAGACGGCACCCAGATCGAGTTGCACCTGGCCGCTGTCATCCGCCGGGGACACCCCGCCGACCTGGGCGTAGTTGAGCGCGGTCACCGTAAGCTCCTCGCCCTCGACACCGGTGGCTTCGATGCTGACGTGATAGGCACCTTCGGGGGCCGCCACGCCTTCACCGGTCATGCCGTCCCACTGGAACGACTCGGTCCCGGCGGAGGCCGGGCCCAGGTTGTAGCTGTTGATGACCTCACCGGACTCGTTGGTGATGGTCACCTTGACCTCGGCGGCGGGGCTTTCCAGCTCGACGCCAAAGGGCGTGGAGACCGGCGCGCCTTCATCGTTGTGGGCCATGACGATGCGATCCCCCGGCACCAGCACGCCCTTGCCGATCAGCCCAGTGGCCTGCAGCGCCTGGCCGGCGTTGATCTGGCCGGTGATTGACGACATGGTCTCGTTGAGAGACTCGATGCCGGACACCGTGTTGATCTGGGCCAACTGCGAGGTCATCTCGCTGTTGTCCATGGGATTGAGCGGATCCTGGTTCTGCAGCTGGGTCACCAGCATGGTCATGAAGTTGTCGCCGAGCTCGTCGGACGCCTGCTTGGAGCTGGCCTGAGCGGTGGCGGCGTTGACCGACTGGTAAACGCTTGCATCGATGGTGTTGGCCATGGGATCAGCCCTCGCCCAGGGTCAGGGTCTTGAGCATCAGCTGCTTGCTGGTGTTCATGACCTCGACGTTGGCTTGATAGGAGCGGGAGGCGGAGATCATGTTGACCATCTCGCCCACCGGGTCGACGTTGGGCATCGCCACGTAGCCGGCGTCATCGGCCAGCGGATGCTCGGGGCGATACTCCTGGCGCAGCGGCGAGGGGTCCTCGACCACCTCGCGCACACCGACGCCGCCGATGCCGTCGCTGGCGGCGCGGGACTCGAACACCGCCTGGCGGGCGCGGTAGGCCTCGCCGTCGGGGCCGGCCACGCTGTCGGCGTTGGCCATATTGCTGGCGGTGACGTTCATGCGCTGGGCCTGGGCGGACATCGCCGAGGCGGAGATATCGAAGATCGAAAACATCGACATGGGGCGCTCTCCCTGCTTGGAAACTGAGATGGACCGGGCTTACTGCTCGGGCTGCATGGCCTGCTTGAGGCCCTGGATGCGACTGTTGAGGATCGTCAGCGCGGCCTGGTAACGCACCGAGTTGTCGGTGAAGGCGGCCCGCTCGCGGTCCATGTCCACGGTGTTGCCGTCGAGGCTGGCCTGCTCCGGTACGCGGTACTTGAGCTCGCTGCCGCCAAGCGACATCGCCTGGCCATGACCCGACAGGTGGTGGCTGGACGTCCGCGCCAGGGCCAGACCAGGCTGATTCGCCCCCTTGGTCGCGGCTTCCAGGGCCTGGGAAAAGTCCATGTCGCGTGCCTTGTAGCCGGGGGTATCGGCATTGGCGATATTGCTGGCCAGGACCTTCTGGCGTTCCTGTCTAAGCGACAGGGCCTGCTGGTGAAAAGCGAGCGAGGCCTCGAGCTGATCGATCATCCCGGTGCGCTCCGTAAGCAAGGGAACAAAGAGACAAGGGGTTCGACGATGAAGAATACCCAGCCCCCTGTCTGCACAAAGCCGTGAACAGCCCCCATTACCACGCCCATTTCAGACCATGCGTCGATGCCGGCTTCTCTACACTGGTGTGCCATGGCCCTTGAATGGCCAGGCAAGCGCCCTTGAATGGCCAGGAAAGTGCCCTTCAAACGGCCCCGGGCGCTAAAGATCGCACCGACCACCGGTATCCCGATGTCTCGATCCTCATCTCTTGTACAAGCCACTGCTTCCCTGTCCTGGGTCATCGCCCGGGCGGCGCTGGTGCTGTGTGTAAGCTCAGGCTTTGCCGCCAGCGTCGCCCAGGCCAGCGGCCAGGCGGTCGATGACGGCGGTGTCGATGCGGGCACCGGCGAAGCGCTGACACGGGTGGAGAGCTTTCTGTTCGAGCAGGCCCTGGCCGACGGCGCCCGTCCGGGCGATCTGGAGATCCAGGTATTCCCGCCGGCGGCGAGCCTGGCCGACTGCCGCCAGCCCGAGCCCTTCCTGCCCCGGGCGGGGAGTCGGCTGGCCGGACGCGTCTCGGTGGGGCTTCGCTGCGAGGGAGAGCGTCATCGCAGCCGCTATCTGCAGGCCGAGATCACCCGGCTGGGCGAGCGACTGGTGGCGGCGCGGGACATCGTCCCCGGCGAGCGCCTGAGCGCCGACATGCTGACCAGCGAGCGCTTCGACGTAAGCCGTCTGCCGTCCCAGGCGCTGACCGATCCACAAGCGGCCATCGGTCAGATCGCACGACGCGGGATTCGCCAGGGTCAGGCGCTGTCGGCCCATCAGCTGACATCACCCAAGCTGGTGAGACGCGGCGAGCAGGTCGCGGTGGAAGCCAGTGGCCGGGGCTTTCGCATCAGCCGCCAGGGCGAGGCGCTGGAGGCCGGCGGCCTCGGCGATATCGTGCGGGTCAGGGTGGATCGGCGCCAGATCCTCGACGCCCGGGTGGTCGAACATGGCCGGCTGGCGGTAACCTACTAGGGCTTGTCTGAAAAGTGCCTGCACTCGGTAATACGGCGTTAAAAATCGGATCAAAATGCTCATTTACACCCCGTAAACTGCGCTTTCTCACCGATTTTTGCCTTGTCTAACCTTCGCTCGTCGACTTTTCGGACAGCGCCTAGGACATTGATGAAAAGTGCCTGCGCTCGGTAGTACGGCGTTAAAACCGGCTGGTGCGCCAGCCCGGTCAACATGCTCATTTACTGCTAGTAAACTGCGCTGTCTCTCCGACTTTTGCCTTGTCTAACCTTCGCTCGGCGACTTTTCGTAAAACGCTCAGGACATGTCCACGAAGCGGCTGCGCTCGGCAATACGGTGTTAAAAATTTGGCTGGTGCGCCAGACCTAAAGTTCTTGTTCTTGCGGCCGATGATGTACATAGACGCAGACATTCGGATCAACGGCGACAGCCAGCGCCTGGTCCCATCGCCATTCTCGTGAGGCCTTGCCCGTGAAGATCGATTCGCAACATCCTCTGACCCGCCCCGCCCAAAGCGAGGGGCCGCAGCAGAGCGACAAGCTCCAGCAAAGCGAGACGCAAAAAACCGCTGGCGCCGGCGTCGAAGCCGGTGCCCAGGCCCACCTGAGCCGCCCGGCGGCGGACTCCAGCCAGGACATCGACAGCGCCCGGGTCGAACAGATTCGTGACGCCATCCGCGAGGGACGCCTGGAAATCCATCCTGAACGCATCGCCGACGGCCTGATCGACAGCGTCCGCGACATGCTCGGCGATGGTTCAGAGGGCTCGCAGTCGTGAGTCTGGCCCGACTGCTCGACCAGCAGCGTGAGCGACTCGCCGAGCTGCTGGCCCTGCTGGGCGAGGAACAGGAGTGCCTGGTTCAGGGCCAGGTCGACAGCGAGGCGCTGGTGGCGCTCGCCGGCCAGAAGTCCGAGATCCAGCAAAGGCTTGCCGAGACGGAAGCGCGCCGCCATCAGGTGCAGTGCCGACTGGGCTACCCCGATGACCGCGAGGGCACCCTGCAAGCCGCCCGTGACGCCGGCTGCGAAGCCGCCTGGCAGGCCACCATGGCACTCGCCAGGGAAGTCTCCCGCGCCAATCTGCGCTGTGGCGAACTGCTGGCCCTACGCATGGAGCACAACCAGCGCATGCTCGACCAGATCCACCGCATCGCCAACGCCAGCGTCTACCAGCCCGACGGCCGCACCCGGCTGCAGCCCTCTCGGCTCAACGTCTCGGCCTGATTTCCTGGTTCAAGGTCCTGGCTCGCAGCTTAGGCTCGCAGCTTGGACTCTCGACATCGGGCCTGACGCCTCCTCTCGGAAACACCTGCCCGGCTCTGCCACCTTGCCGGCACCGCCACCTTGGCGGCATCAATGGCTGGCTCAGATCGCTATCGCGGGATGCGCGCCGGAGGCCGCCCAGCCCACCAGGGCCTCGCTTTCCAGCGGCGCACCGACAAGACGCCCCTGAATCCGGACAAGCCCCAGCGCCTTGATGGTATCGAGCTGTTCGGCGGTCTCGACCCCCACCGCCACCGCGACGAACTCCAGCGCCTCGAGGCAGCGCATCAGCGCCGCCACGCTCTGGCGCATGCTGGTGGAGGGATCGGCCAGGGTCTTGAGGGTCTCCGGCCCCAGCTTGCCCAGGGTCACCGGCAGCGAGGCCATGCCGAACAGGTCCACCGGGGAGCGGCCCAGCCCATCGACGCCGAGCCGCACGCCCAAAGCGACGATACGCCTTAACAGGTGGGACTGGCGGTGGCCCACCTCGAACAACCCCGCGCCATCCACCTCCAGGCACAACCAGTCGAGGCACTCGTGGCGATAGTGGCCGCCCGCCTCCTTCTGGGCACCCGCCTCCCCCTTTGCGCCAGACTCGCATAGCTGGCGCAGGTAGAGATCCAGGGCGCGGCCATCGAAGCCGTCCTGATCCAGCAGGCAATGGTGAATGTTCACCGAGATATCCCAGTCACCCAGCTCGGAGCCGGCCTCGCGCCAGCGCCTGCGCTGGGCCATGACTTCCTTGAGCACCCAGCGGTCTAGCCGGTCGACCAGCTGCATTTCGGCGGCGAGTGCGACAAATTCCCCCGGCGCGACCTCGCCACGCTGGGGATGGCGCCAGCGCACCAGCGCCTCGAGCCCGCAGCAGCGCCGGGTGAGCAGATCGAACTGGGGCTGATACACCAGATAGAGCTGCTGATCGGGGAACATCAGCGCTTCCTGCAGCTCGTGACGGAAGCGCTGCTGGCGCTCCATCAGACGCTGCAGGCTGCCGTCGTAAAAGGCCAAACCACCAGGCACGGCCTCTTCCAGCGCCTTTTCGGCGTGGGCCAGCAGCTCTCCGGTTTCCTCGCCATCTTCCGGGCACAGGACGATGCCGATACGCGGCTCGATCAGGGCGGGCTGATAGCCGGACAGGGTAAAGGGCGGTTCCAGCGCCTCGAGGCAGCGGTCGGCCACCAGTTGCAGGGTCTCCGGCGTGACGGGGTGCTCGAGCAGCACCCCCCAGCGTTCGCGATCGACTTGCACCACGCTGTCTTCCCGGCGCAGCACGTTGACCAGTCGGCGTCCGGCCCGGCGCGACACCCGCGACGCCATCTCGCCACCATGGTCCACCAGGATGCGCGACAGGCCGTGTAGCTCGACCAGCATCACGCCCAGGCGCTGACCCAGACGGTCGGCACGATCGAAGGCGTGGGACAGGCGGTCCTCGAAGATCCAGGTACTGGCCACGTTGCCGATATCGGCATGGCGGCGATCCAGTACCGCGTCGGCGTCGGCGTCGAGATCGACGAAGGTGACCAGCCACATCAGCGGATCGGTGCCACTGTCCAGAGCCGCATCGGCGCCTCGGTCGAAGGCCACGCAGGACATCAGCCCCAGCCGGGCGCTGGCGCTGTCATCCACCGCAAGCCAGGCCTGCTGCCAGTCCTCGCCGGGTGACAGGGTATGGTAGCTGCCCCGCTCGCCCAGCAGATTGACGAAGGGGCGAAACAGCTCGTTGAGATTGCGGCCCTGCAGCTCGCCACCGGTGGGACAGGCCAGCTCCGTCAGCGCGGTGTTGGCCCATACCAGGCGGTCGTTGGCATCGATCAGCGCCAGCCCCACCGGGGCGCGGTCCAGCACCAGCCCCGCCACCACCGAGGGGTGATGGGCGACCTTGCCGGCGGAGGCCGCCTGCAACAGCGTCGTCGGGCCCAAGCCCGCTGATCGATCCTTAGCCATGAGCCCTGCCCAGATAGAGGTAAGCGGTGCGCATTACCTAATATAACCACTATCGGCTAGGCCGGCGTACTCTTGAGGACCGAGATGAACGGTTTTTACATGAACAGGGCTAGCGCGGACGCAGGCGCAGGGCGTCCATGCCACCGTCCACCGGCAGACAGACCCCCACCGTCGAGCGATTGGCAGGATCGGCCAGATAGGCCACCGCCTGGGCCACCTCGGCGGCGGCGACCAGCCGTCCGTGGGGCTGGCGGGCCTCCAGCGCCGCACGCTCGGCCTCGGGGTCAGGCGCCTGCGCAAGCAAACGGCCGATCCAGGGGGTATCCGCGGTGCCGGGCGAGACGCAGTTGACCCGAATGCCCTGTTGCAGATGATCGGCCGCCATGGCTCTGGTCAAGGCCAGCACGGCGCCCTTGGTCGCCGAGTACAGGGCCCTTTGCTGAATCCCCGCGGTGGCGGCGATGGACGCCATATTGACGATGGCGGCGGCGTCCGACTCGCGCAGATGAGGCAGCGCCGCCCGAGACACCCGCGCCATGCCGGCGACGTTGACCTCCCAGGCACGCGCCCACTCCTCATCCGGGTTGCCCGCGACATCGCCCTGGGCACCGATACCCGCGTTGTTGACCACGATATCGATACGCCCCAGCGCACTGGCGACCGCCGCCACCGCGCGCTCTACCTGCTCGCTGCTGGCGACATCACACGCTTCCCAGTGGTGTTGATTGGCGGGATCTTCGCGATCCAGCACGGCGACGCGGGCGCCTTCAGCGGCCAGGCAGTCGGCGATCGCCGCGCCGATGCCAGAGGCGCCGCCGGTGACGATGGCCACCCGTCCTTCGAATCGAGCTGTCATGGATTAGCCCTCCCAGGCACGAAAGGTCTGACGCTGGCGGCCCAGGCCGTCGATCTCCACCTCGACCACGTCGCCCGGCTTGAGGTAGTCGAAGCGCCCCGAGACCGCTACCCCTTCGGGGGTTCCGGTGGAGATGACGTCGCCGGGCTCGAGCTGCATGTACTGCGACAGATCGCGTACGATCTCGGCGCAGCCGAAGATCATGTCCGAGGTGCGGGAGTCCTGGCGCGGCTCGCCGTTGACCCAGGAGCGCAGGCCCACATTGGCGGGATCAAAGGCGTCGGCGGTCACGATCCAGGGGCCCAGTGGCATATAGCCCGGGCTGCACTTGCCCTTGCTCCACTGGCCGCCGGAGACCTCGAGCTGGAACTTGCGCTCCGACAGATCGTTGGCGAGCACATAGCCACCGATGTGGCTGGCCGCTTCCTCCAGCGAGTCGCAGTAGCTGGCGGTGCTGCCGATCACGATGGCGAGCTCGACCTCCCAGTCGGTCTTTTCCGAACCGCGCGCGATGGTGACGGTGTCGTCGGGGCCGGCGACGGTGTTGGGCGTCTTGAAGAAGACGATGGGTTGCTTCGGCGACTCGGCGCCGGACTCGGCGGCGTGGGCGGCGTAGTTCTGGCCGATGCAGATCACCGAGCCCACCGCCGCCACCGGCGAGCCGTGGCGAACCTCGTCGGCAAGCTCGACGGCGGTCAGCCGTCCGGCGTCCAGCAGCTGGCGAAGACGCGCCACGCCGTTGTCCTTCCAGAAGCCTGGCCCGAAGTCGCCCACCGGCGAGGCGTCATAGAGCACGCCTTCGACCTCGACCAGCGGCATCTCGTTACCCATCGTTCCACGGCGCAACAGCTTCATGTGTTCTCCTTCAGCAGGCCTCGCGCCTGCAGTTCGTTCCAGAAGGCCTCGGGGATATCGCACGAGGCCAGTGCATGATTTCGCTTCACCTGCTCAGGCGAGCGCATTCCGGCCATGACGTTGACCACGGCGGGGTGGCGCCACGGAAAGGCCAGCGCCGCCGCCGGCAGGCTGACGCCGTGGGCTCGCGCCACCGCGGCGAGTTCGCGGGCACGTTCGAGCACCGCCTCTGGTGCCTGGCCGTACTCGTACCAGGCGTCGGCGGGAGGCTCGTCACGCGCCAGCAGGCCCGAATTGAAGGCGCCGACGGCGACCACACCGACCTGACGTTCCAGGCAGGCGGCCATCAGTCCTGTCTGTTCCTGCTCCAGCAGGGTGTAGCGACCGGCCAGCATGATCAGGTCAGGCCTGGCCTGATCGACGAAGCGCTTGAGCATGGCGGCGTCCTTGGAGCCCACGCCCCAGGCCGCGATCCTGCCCTGCTCGCGCAGGCGTTCGAGCTCGGGGACGGCCCCTGTCAGGGCTTCCTCGAAGCGATCCGTGGGCTCTTCCGGGTCATGGATCCAGAGGATGTCCACCGACGCCATGTCGAGGCGCGCAAGCGAGGCCTCCAGGCTCTGCCTGACGCCATCGGCGGTGTAGTCACGTCGCCGGGTCAGGTCATCGGCCACGTGGAAGCCGTTGGCCTCGTCGCTGCCCTGCGGGGCAGGATTGGGCTCCAGCAGGCGCCCCACCTTGGTGGAGATGACGTAGTCGTCCGGCGAGCGTCCCTTGAGCGCCTTGCCCAGGCGCTGTTCGGACAGCCCGAGCCCGTAGTGCGGGGCCGTGTCATAAAACCTCAGCCCCAGCTCCCAGGCGGTGTCCACGGCGGCCAGGCAGTCCTGTTCGGGCGTGACCTTGCCCATGTTGCCGAACTGCGCCGCACCGACGCCGAGGCCTTCGAAGGCACGGCGCAGCTTGGGCGGCAGACGGCTGGCGATCGGCGATGTCGTCATCGGGCATCCCTCCTGTGATAGATGTTCAAGGCGTTGTCCTCGGCAACGGCCTGGCGCTTTTCTGCGGGCACCCGCGCCAGCACCCGCTCGCACCAGTCCTTCGGGTCCTGACTGATCGGGCTGTCGCTGCCGAGCAGGCAGCGCTCGGCACCGAAGGTCTCAAGCGCGACGTCGACGATGTCTGGGGCGTGGCGCTCGAGTTCGTCGGCGTCGCGGCACTCCGCCGGCAGCCCGGACAGCTTGCAGTGGACCCTGTCGAGTTCGGCCAGGCGCGCCAGATTGCACTGCCAGGCCTCTCGCGCGACGCCATCACGCGGGTTCGGCTTGCCCATATGGTCGAGTACCACCGTCAGCTCCGGCACTTGTTCGAGCAACGCCAACAGGCGCGGCAGCTCTCGGTCCCTGACGCAGGCATCGAAGGGCAGGCCCCAGTCGGCCAGACGCTTCAGGCCCTCGACCAGGGCCGCCGAGTCAAACAGCTCCCGGTCCTGCAGCAGGCGTCTGACGCCGACCACCTGGGGCACCTCGGCCAGACTCGCCAGCGCCCGCTCGGCCTGGGGAAGCTCCAGCGCGACGCTCGCCACCACGCCGTGGACCCGCGGGTCCTGCTCGGCCAGCGAGATCAGCCAGGCGGCTTCCTCGGCGGGGTCCGGGGCGTCGGCCTCGACCAGCACGTAGCGGCGGTCCTGACCATCGGGAATCGGCGCCCTGGCGGGCAGGCCCGCACCGGCGAGCCAGGGAATCCGCACCGCACCGGTGTCCCAGACGTGAAGGTGGGTATCGATCATCACGGAACGCCTATGGTCAGCAGAAAGTTGGAGTAGGGGCGGCACTCGCCGGTGGCCACCACCAGGCACACCTCGGGGCCGCGGCAGGCGTCATAGAAGGCCCAGCGATCCAGGCTCGACCAGGCGATCTGCTGGCCTCCCCCATGTCGGTGGTCGGCCAGCCGCTGGCGGCACTCGAGCACGGATTCGGAGGCGCCGCCCTCGGCGTTGGCCATGTAGGTGACCTCTTCCAGAAACACCGTCTGGGCCAGCGTCTCCATCACCGACAGCACCGGCACCATGCCCTCGCACAGGTTGAGGTAGACCCGGCTCGCCGCTGGCGGCGCACCGGTCGAATGCGGATAGAGCGCGTCGGCCACCAGCACCCTGGCACCATGTCCGGCGGCGGCCAGGCCCTTAAGCAAGGGCGGATTGAGCAGCGGCCCGCGGATCATGCCGGCACCGCCTGGCGCCGACGGGTCCACTCGGTGCCGTTCGGCCAGGCCCAGGCCGCCAGCGTCTCGGCCTTGATCTCGGCGGAATACCCCGGTTCACGCGGCAATGTATAGGCGCCATCTCTCACGACGCAGGGGTCGACGAAGTGTTCGTGCAGGTGATCGACGAATTCGGCCACCCGCCCTTCCACGGGCCCCGACACCGCGATGTGGTCGATCATCACCAGGTGATTGACCAGCTCGCACAGCCCCACCCCGCCGGCGTGGGGGCAGACGGGCTTGCCGAACTTCCTGGCCATCAGCAGCACCGGGATGATCTCGTTGACGCTGGCAAGACGGCAGGAGTCGATCTGCACGTAGTCGACCGCGTTGGCCTGCAGCAACTGCTTGAACAGCACCCGGTTCATGCCGTGCTCGCCGGTGGCGACGCCGATGCCGAGCGGGCGCACGCCATCGCCGATGCTGCGATGCCCCAGCACGTCATCCGGGCTGGTGGGCTCCTCGATCCACAGAAGGTCGTGATGGGAAAGCGCCTCGACCCGCTCGATGGCCTCGGGCACCTCCCAGATCTGGTTGGCGTCGATCATCAGCGCCACGTCGGGGCCGATCACCGAGCGGGCGATCCCCAGGCGACGCTCGTCGTCCTCGGGATTGGCGCCGACCTTGAGCTTGATATGGCGGTAGCCATCGTCCATCGCTTCCCGGCACAGGCGGGCCAGCTTCTCGTCCGAATAGCCGAGCCACCCCGCCGAGGTGGTGTAGCAGGGGAAGCCCTGCTCGCTCAGCTCGGCGATGCGCTCCTGCTGGAAGGGCCGCTGTTCCTTGAGCATGGCCACCGCCTCCTCGGCGCTCAGCACGTCACCCAGGTAGCTGAGATCCAACTGCTCGACGAGCACCTCCGGCTCCATCTCGCAGACCAGACGCCACAGCGGCAGCCCCGCATGCCGGGCCGCCAGGTCCCAGACGGCGTTCATCACCGCCGCCCGCGCCAGGTGCACCACCCCCTTGTCCGGGCCCAGCCAGCGAAGCTGTGAATCCGCGGCCAGTTCACGATAGACCGCTCCCGGGGACCGGCAGACCTCGGCCGCGTCCCGGCCGACCAGCGGCTGGGCGAGAGCCTCCATGGCCTGCAGGCAGATCTCGTTGCCACGACCGATGGTAAAGGTGAAACCACACCCATAGAGCGCGCTGTCATCGGTGACCAGCCTGAGATAGGCCGCCGAGTAGTCGGCGTCCTTGTTGACCGCGTCGGAGCCGTCGCTGCTGTCCGAGGTGGGAAAACGCAGATCCACCAGTTCGATTGAGGTGATGACGGACACGTATCGTCCTCCAGATTCATCAGATGTATTAAAGTGCTGCCGAAGTTTTCGATAGAATGGCGGGATTCGATCACCCCTTCCGAGCCGGAGCCCCTGCCATGACGCCGCCGCCCCCGTCCGACAGCGACCAACGCCGCCCCTCCCAGTACGAGGTGGTGGTGCAAGGCATCCAGGAGATGATCGTCTCCGGTGAAATCGCCTCCGGCGACCGCCTGCCCGTCGAGTCGATCCTCGCCACCCGCTTCGCTGTCTCGCGCAGCTCGCTGCGTGAAGGGGTCAGGGCGCTGGTCGCCATGGGCATCCTCGAGACCCGCCAGGGCTCCGGCACCACCGTTACCTCGCTGGACCCGGGGCTGCTGCTGAAGCCCCTGGAGTTCTGGGCGGGCATCCAGGCCGGGACCTCGTCCCGCGACCTGCACAATGTGCGCCAGGCGCTGGAGGTGGAGGCCGCGGCGGTGGCGGCGCTGCGCCGAACCGACGAGGACATCGAGCGCCTGAAGGCCGTACTGGCCGAGGCCGAGCCCGCCATCCAGGCGCTGGACCACGAAGGTGCCATGGCCGCCGACCTGGAGTTCCACCTCAGCCTGGCGAGGATTTCCCGCAACCCCGTGCTGGTCGCCCTGCTCGAGGCACTGTCGCGGCCGACCCTGCGGATGCGGCTGTGGCAATCGATCCACCTCGGCGGTCGTATCGCCATCACCCACCAGGAGCACCTGGCCATCCTCAATGCCGTCGTCGCCGGCGACCCCAGGGGCGCCCATGCCGCCATGCAGACTCACCTCGCTCAGGTCGCCGTGGTGCTGCGGGACACCCCCGATTCGCGTTGAGGCGCTGCCAGTTCAAGAGACGCCAGCTCAGGCCAGATCACCCTCGTTGCTGGTCTCGGGCCGCGGATGACGCTGCACATAGACACCGAAGGCCACGATCACCGCGAAGCACACCGCCACCACCAGGTAGCTGATCTGGGCCGAGGTGATATCGATCAGCCAGCCCTGGGCCAGCGGCACCAGGGCACCACCGACGATAGCCATCACAAGACCGGCGGCGCCGTACTTGGTGTCCTGCCCCAGCCCTTCCAGCGAGATGCCGTAGATGGTGGGGAACAGCAGCGAGATACAGGCGCTCAGCAGCACCAGGGCCACCGCCCCGATCAGGTTGCCGCTGAACACCGCCACCAGCGACAGCGCGACACCGAGCACGCACATCCCGGTCATCAGCTTGCGCGGGTCCACCCGACCCATGACACCGACCATGACGAAGCGCGACACCAGGAAGACCAGCAAGGAGGCCTGCAGCCAGTAGCCGGCCTCTTCACTGCCGACGCCCAGCGCCTCGGTCACGTAGTGGATGGTGAAGGTCCAGGTACAGGTCTGGGCGGCCACGTTGAAGAACTGCGCCACCACCCCGAAGGCGTAGCGACGGTTGCGCACCAGCCGCCCGAGACGACTCCCCGACAGCGCCACCGTCTCGCTCTTGCGGTCCGCCATCAGCGCCTCGTGGCGCGGCACCCGCACCATGGCGATGGCGATCGCGATCACCACATAAACCAGCGCCAGGGTGATGTAGGGGCCCATCACCGCCTGCAATTCCGCCGACTGCATCTCGGCCAGCGCCTCCTGGGTCAGCGAGGCGCGCTGCTCGGCGGTGGCCGGATTGACGTGGGGCAGGATAAACACCGCGGCCAGCAGCACCCCCAGGTTCGACCCCACCGGGTTGAAGGACTGGGCGAAATTCAGCCGCCGAGTGGCGTTCTCGCGCGGGCCCATCGCCATCACGTAGGGGTTGGCCGAGGTTTCGAGGATCGACAGCCCCGCCGCCAGGGTGAACAGCGCCACCAGGAACATCGAGTAGGTCATCATCTGGGAGGCCGGCATGAACAGAAGCCCGCCGGTGGCCGCCAGCAACAGGCCGATCAGCACGCCACCCTTGTAGCCCAGGCGCGAATTGATCCAGGCCGCCGGGATCGCCAGGGCAAAATAGGCGCCGTAGTAGGCGAACTGCACCAGCGACGCCTGCAGCGCGCTCATCGAGAACACCGAGCCGAACACCGACACCAAGGGATCGGTGAGGTTGCCGGCGAGACCCCAGGCGGCAAAGCAGGTGACGATCAGCACAAAGGGCAAGGTCATGCCCCTGTGCAGAAAAGAGGACTTTTCCGGCGCCGACTGTTGCTCAGCCGCCGCGGTAGAGGATGCATCCACAAGTGACTCCTTGAATGTATTTGTATGTGGTTATCGAGACAATTGATCAGATGAATTTAGCTAGTGAAGGAGAAACTAGTCGAGGAACCACGGGAATACAAGGAATGACGGATAAGACAAACGTCTTAGTGGATGTGGAATAACTTATCGCAACACCCTGTTTTAAATGCATTTTTGTCGCTACGACGTGGAACAGAAAAAGCTCAGGACAGAAGCAGCACCAGGGGCGTCAGGCCAATGGCTTAGGCGTTGCTCACTGACCTTTACGAGAGATAGATACGATGAATAGGTCAGCCCGGCGGGCTATCGCTATGGAGGAAGAAGAGAGGGCCTGAGAAGAGAGGCGAAAAGAGGAAGTGAGCGTGCAGAAGGAAGACAGAGGGTAGACAAAGGGTTGAGAGATGGAAGAGAAGCAGAGATGAGGAGGCGTCACGCTGAGCGCGGGGAAAGGCTCGAGGAACGCAGGCACTTTTCAGGCAAGCCCTAAGCTTTGTACGAAAAGCCGGCGAGCGATGGTTAGACAAGGCAAAAATCGTTGAGAAAGCGCAGTTTACGAGGTGTAAATGAGCATTTTGACCCGATTTTTAACGCCGTATTACCGAGCGCAGGCACTTTTCAGGCAAGTCGCAATGCCAGCTCCGCCTGCCCCACCATGGCCTGACGATGAATATCGAGCAGATGGCGGTAGTCCTCGCCAAGGGCGTCCTGCATGCCCGTCGCCTCAAAGCGCTCGAGTAACTCACTCGCCCAGGCTACCACCTCCTGATACCGGGCAAGCGCATCCAACAGGGCCTCGTCGGAGACCACCTCCACGGCGCCATCGACCAGGACATCGTCGACCAGGACATCCTGCGAAACGCTTGACGGGTGGGTGCTATTCATTCGTGACTCCTGGGGCCAAGACAGCTGTTGATGGGGGGCTTGTGACCGAGACTGCCGTGACCGAGACTGCCGTGACCGGGCCTGCCGTTGCCGAGATAGCCGCAACAAGGTTGGCCGGGCCTCTAAATGCCGACAGGCGCCAGAGGCGCCTGTCGGGGTTGGGCCGCAAAGGCGCGACCCGCTGAGGAACACGTCAGCCGAGGGCTGACAACCCACCGAGCCTTTAGCCCAGCAGGGACAGCACAGACTGCGGCACCTGGTTGGCCTGGGCCAGCACGGAGGTACCGGCCTGCTGCAGGATCTGGGCGCGAGTCATATTGGCCACTTCCACCGCGTAGTCGGCGTCTTCGATACGCGAACGGGCGGCAGACAGGTTGGTCTCGGTGGTGCTCAGGTTGGTGATCGCAGACTCAAAGCGGTTCTGGATCGCACCGAGATCGGAGCGCAGGGCATCGACGGTATTCAAAGCAGAATCCAGAGCTTCCAACGGATCTTCTGTAGCAGTTGCATCGCTTACTGCATCAAAGGTTAAACCACCGTCTGCTTTAACGTAGATCTCATTAGCCGCGCCATCGGTGATTTTCCCATTATCATTAACGTACACAGAGGCAGCAGCACTTGCCACAAAAGATCCATCAAACCCGGACACAAAAGAGGCTGCACCACCAACCACCTCGTTTGCATCAATAGTAAAATTATTATTAGTAGTTACCGCGTCGCCATCCAGATCTACAGTATAGGCATTTCCATCGCCTTTAATCTGGTCTTTAAGCGCATCCTTGGATTTCACCTCACCGACAGTGTCAAATTCGTTCGCTGTCGAAGTGGCCTTATAAATAGTACCTTCTGAAGTGGTGATTCTGTCTTCAGAGTTAGCCGCATCCACAACGCCAGCTTGGGACAGCTCAGTGACGACAGCAGAAATTGTGGCCTGGGTGTCGGAACCAGCGGAATCAGTCTGGCTAAGCTCCTTAGACCCTGCCGAACCATTAAAGTATAGCTTATTCCCAGTTGCTGCATCCGTCAGCGAACCATCACTAGCAACAATTACGTCTTGATCCTTACCACCAAGCGTAATGGTCAAAGATTTGGTTTCCCCATCGGGAGGAGTAAGATCATTGGCTAGAGAAGCACTCAGATCAACGCCTGTTCTGTCAAAAGTAAATGAGTCTGATGCTGAGTCATAATCATAAGTAATAGAGTTAGTTGTATCTTGAATTTCAGCATCATCGTCTTCAAGAGCCGAGAAAACGTCATCCACTGTAGCAGCTTTATTAAAATCTGCCTTATTGTATTTACTCGGGTCAGAACCGTCGACTGCAAACCCCGCAGCAAGAATGTCATTTTTCCCAGCGGCTTTATTTGCTTCACCGGTACCATCAACATTAAATCCTTTAAGACCTAATGTCTCAGCATTGATTTCCTTCAGGTCGATAGTTATAGCTTCACCATCGTTTGCACCAACCTGAATATTGAGGCTGTTGTCCTCCTGAAGCACTTTAACGCCGTTGAAACTGGTTTCTTCGGAAATACGGTTGATCTCATTAAGACGCTGACCGATTTCGTTCTGGATGGAGGTCAGGTCGTCCTGAGAGTTGGTGCCATTCTGAGCCTGTACCGTCAACTCGCGGATACGCTGGATGTTATCGTTGACCTGATTCAGAGCACCTTCCGCGGTCTGTGCGACAGAGATACCGTCGTTGGCGTTACGCTGAGCGGTAGACAAACCGGTGATCTGTGCAGACATGCGGTTGGCGATGGCCTGGCCGGCGGCGTCGTCCTTGGCGCTGTTGATGCGCAGGCCGGAGGACAGGCGCTCCATGGAGGTGGTCAGGGCGCTCTTGGACGCGTTGAGGTTCTGCTGACCAATCATGGAAGTGATATTGGTATTGATCACGGACATGGTGTCATCCTTCCTTAAAGAGTTGGGCTCCATTGGCGGACCGTCTTGGCCTGCCGCAACGGCGCCGTTGGCCGTTACCCTCTTTATCGGTGGCTCGCCGAAAAGCTTTAGCCCTGGCCTGCAAATTTCTTTGGAAGGCTCTTGCTTGACCGCCTGCTGGGCCGTCTACGGCTGCTTTTCACCGGGTCTGCACCCGCTCTCCATCAGGTCTGCATCAGGCCTGCGCCTGCTCTTTACCGGCTCGCTACCCGCCTCCCATCGGGTCTGTGACTGTTCTGCATGCTTTCCTGTGCCTTCTTTGTGCCTATTCGCTGACGCATCTTCTCTACGGTTGTCCCCCTCTCGCCCTTGCTGGACGCTGACTCTGGTGGTGGATGCTGACATCAGGGGCTAGCACTCGCGGTTGATTGAGGTATGTTGAAGACTGTTTTGGTGCCATTTCGAGCAAACGCGTCCAGGGATACCGGACCGCCCGTCCAAAGGCGCCTTTGCCTCGGGCGGTAGACGCACCACGGTGGCCGCTATCAACGCTGTCGCCTGCCATGCTGTGAGGATGGCGAGTCTTCGTCATAGCGTCGGAAGGACAAGGAAATGAGCGCCCGGAAGCAGGGTCGCCAAGGGGGTCGTGGGTAGGATGCCGTTTAGACTGCGCGATGTGGCGGAAGATGCCTGGCTGCTGATGGCCTCCAGCGGACTGCTGATGGTCGGCGCTGCGGGTCTCGCCGCCTGGTTGATCCACCCGGTGGAACAGCCGCTGCTGGTCCCCGATGTGGCGCTGGCAAGCCTCGCTGGCGGCGGCGGCGTTCTGCTGCAGGTACTGCGCAGACCGCGTGGCCGCAGCGTCTGCGGCCTGATGATGCTGCTGCTGGCGCTGTACGCCATCGTCCATGACCTGGTCGCCAGCGGCCCTGCCGACGTGCAGTCGCTGCTGACCGGCGGTCCGCGCATGACCAGCTGGGCGGGCCTGGCGATGCTGCCGGGCTGCGTGGCCCTGATGATCGGGGTGGAGCATCGCCAGGGCTCCTTCTGGTGGCGGTTGTCGGGGGGGCTGCTGCTGCTGATCGGCGCGATCTTTACCGTCTGGCTGGTGATTCCTGGCCAGGCACCCAAAGTCTGGGAGGTGACCCGCAGCACCTCGCCCATGGCGGTGTGTCTGCTCTACCTGATCGCCGGCCCGGCCTCGCTGGTGGCTGCCTCACGCCCGCCCAACCGCCCGCTGCGCCTACAACGCGCCAGCATCGCGGTGGCCTGTGCCGGGGTACTGCTCAGCAGCCTGGCCTGGCTGTCGCTCAACCATGTGCGCCAGAGCCACGTCCAGCAGGACGCCGCCAATACCCTGACCAACATCGAAGAGCGCGCACGCGGCCAGATGGCGCTACACCAGCGCTGGCTCGACCGCCTGGCCAACCGTGCCGGCGAGCAGACGACCGACGCCAATACCCTGGCCGACGTCATCACCTTCTATCTGCGAGACGTACAAAGCCTGGAGAGCCTGGCGCTGTATCGCGGCGACCAGCGGCTATGGCTGCGCTCACGGCGTGCTCAGGACAGCGTCTGCCGCTTGAGCGAGGCACTGCCCAGGCCGGCCCGCGGCGAACTACGGCTGGAGTTGCCCGACAACCCGCTGGCGACGTCGGCACGCATGGTCAGGACCCTGGCCGATGACGACCTGCGCCTGGTCGCCTGCATCGATCTGCCCGGCACCCTGGCCCCCAGTAACCGCAGCGTTGCCGACCGCACCCTGCTGGCCGTCACCGACAGCCAGGGCGTCTGGTGGTGCGGTTTTGGCGAAGACACCTGGCAGGTCAAGGACCCGACCCTACCCAGACTGGCCGAGCAGACCCTGGAGCTGGACGGGCGCACCCTGTCCCTGCGTGCACTGCCAGGCCCGGACAGTGACTGGTGGCTGGCGGGTAGCCTGCCGGCGCTGATCACCCTGATCGGGTTGATCATGTCCTACAGCCTGGCCATCAGCCTGTCGTTGATGCGCACCCTGCTGTGGCAGACCCAGAGCCTGGTGGCCGCCCAGGACCAGCTCGAAAGCTACCAGGGCATCCAGTCGATGATCGCCCGAGAGGCACCACTGACCGAGACCCTGGAGGCCTGCTGCAGGCTGTTCGAGGGCCACCTCCCCAATGCCATCGCCACCGTGTTGACGCTGGACCCCGGCGGCGAGACCCTGAGCCTGACCGCGGGCCACAGCCTGCCGTCTGAGATGGCACCACTGCTCGCCAGAACCCCGGTGGGCGGCACCTTCGGCACCTGGGCCAGCGCCGCCGCGGCGAGGGCCCCCCGGGCCAGCGACGACATCACCGAGGACCCGGCCTGCGCCGGCGTGCACCCGCGCCTGCGCGACGGCGAGTTGATGGCCTGCTGGGCCTATCCGGTCGTCGCCAGCGATGAACGTCTGCTGGGGGTGGTCAGCCTGTTCTTTCGACACTCGCCGGCACAGCAGGCGGAGCACAGCCGACGTATCGAGCGCTGCCTGGAGCTGGTCGCCCTGGCGGTGGAGCGCGACCAGGACCGCCAGGCGCTGTTCCAGAGCGAGCAGCGCTACCGTTCGCTGTTCACCTACAACCCCGACGCCATCTACTCCCTCGACCACGAAGGCATCTTCGTCGCCGCCAACACCACCTGCTCGACCCTCACCGGGGTACCCCTGGGTGACATCCTGGGGCGGCACTACGAAGTCTTCGTCAAGGAATCGGATCGCTCCTGGGTGCGCGACGCGGTGCGCAAGACGCTCAAGGGCGAGGTCACCCGCTACACCCTGCCCATCACTACTCCGCTGGGCAGGCGGGTAATGGACATCACCAACCTGCCGATCATCATCGACGGCGACATCAGTGGAACCTTCGGCATCGCCAAGGACGTGACCGAGCGCCACGCCCAGGAGACCCAGCTGCGCATCCTGCAGCGCAGCGTCGAGGCCAGCATCAATGGCATCGTGATCGCCGATGCGCGCTCGCCGGAGCTGCCGATCATCTACGCCAACCCGGCCTTCATGCGCATGACCGGCTATCCGGAGGAAGAAGTGCTGGGGCGCAACTGTCGCTTCCTGCAGGGTGAGGAGAGCGATCCACAGGTGGTGGCACGTATTCGCCGCCAGCTGGCAAACCACAGCGAAGTCCGCGCCACCCTGCTCAACTACCGCAAGAACGGCGAGGCCTTCTGGAACGACCTCTACATCTCGCCGGTGATGGACACCGATGGCGAGGTCTCTCACTTCGTCGGCGTCCAGCACGACATCTCCGAGCACAAGGCCTACGAGGAAAGCCTGGCCTACCATGCCAGCCACGACGCCCTGACGGGCCTGGCCAATCGCGCCCTGTTCGAGGATCGTCTGCGCCACGATTTCGCCCTGGCCAAGCGCCAGTCCCACCACCTTGGCGTGCTGTTCATCGACCTGGACGAGTTCAAGCCGATCAATGACAGCCTCGGCCACGACGTCGGCGACAAGGTGTTGATCCAGGTCGCCCAGCGGCTCACCGAGGCGCTCAGGCCCGGGGATACCGTGGCCCGCTTCGGCGGCGACGAGTTCGTGGTGCTGCTGCCGGACCTCGACGAGCCCGAGCAGGCGGTGACCCTGGCCGAACGCCTGCTGCCGAAGGTGGCCCAGGCCTACCGGGTCGGCGAGCATGAGCTGCACGTTACCGCCAGCATCGGGGTGGCGGTGTCCAGCGACGTCACCATCGAACCGATGCAGTTGCTGCAGCAGTCCGACATGGCCATGTACCAGGCCAAGCACCAGGGACGCAATGCGCTGCAGCACTTCAGCCAGGACATCACCTGGGGGGTAAACGAGCGGGTGGCGATGCGTCATGACCTGCAGGCCGCCATCGACGGTGAGCAGCTACGCCTGCACTACCAGCCGGTGTTCGACAACCACCGGGCGATCATCGGGGTCGAGGCGCTGTTGCGATGGGAACATCCGGTACGCGGCCAGGTGCCGCCCCAGGACTTTATCGCCCTGGCCGAGGAGACCGGCCAGGTCATCGCCATCAACCACTGGGTGCTGACCCGCGCCTGCAGCGACCTGCAGCTCCTCAACGAGGCCGGCCTCGAGGGCCTGGCGGTGGCGGTCAACCTGTCGCCGCTGCAGTTCCGCCGGGCCAACTTCCTCGAGACCGTACGCGACACCCTGAACCTGACCGGCATCGAGGCCCACCAGCTCACCCTCGAGCTGACCGAGGGCATCCTGATGCACGACACCCCGAACGCCATCGAGACGCTGCAGTCGCTGCGCGACATGGGTGTCGAGGTGGCCATCGACGACTTCGGCACCGGCTTCTCGAGCCTTGGCTACCTCAAGCACCTGCCGGTCAGCACGGTGAAGATCGATCGCACCTTCGTCCAGGGGCTGCCGGACAACCAGGAGGATGGCGCCATCCTTCAGGGGATCATCGCCATGGCCCACCACCTGGAGTTGATGGTGGTGGCCGAAGGCATCGAGCACGAGGCCCAGCACGAGTTCCTGCTGCAGCATCATTGCGACGCCTTCCAGGGCTTCCACCTGGCCCACCCCATGCCCTTCGAGCGCTTGACCCGCTTTCTCGGCGAGCATCGCCTGGCCAGCCAGCGCGATGCCATCGACCGCTCCCGGCGCAAGCGTCACTCCCAGGCCTGAAAACGCTTGATCGGTGTCACGCCCCCGCCGAGTGTCTAGCCCGAGCACGGTTGGCAGCCTAAAGATCCGGCACATTCTGCCGATACTCCGAGACAACGTATGCCAGATGTCGTCGAGGAGTCCCGCTGGTGCCGGACCAACAAGAATTCGAGGAAGTACGCGCCCCCCAGGAAATCGCCAGGCTGCTGGACTGCTTGAGCGGCCCCCAGGGGGCCGCACTGGCGTGGGAGGAAGGCAATGGAACGCCGACACCGGTGCTGCTGATGGAGATTGCCCCGGGGGAGTCCATCACCCTGGACATCACCGCGGTGGAGGGGCTTCACCGCCAGCTTAAGCAGGGCAAGTCCTTTCGTCTGGTCGGCTACTGCGAGGGCATGATCACCCGCACTCCGGCGATCACGGCCGCGGACGGAGAGGTGACCACGGCGCCGAGTGAGGCGGAGCTGTCGCGGGAAGTCAGCCGCGCACCCGGCCAGGGCGTGCCGCTGCGCCGGCTGTGGCGCTGCCCCTACCCGGACCAGCTGGAGCGGCTACAGCGCCGTCAAAGCTTTCGCGCGCGCCTGCGCCTGGGCATGGCCGCCGAGGCGGTGCTCAGAGACGGCGACAGCCAGGACTTGCACGGCGACCTGATCGATCTGTCGGTGGACGGCTGTCGCCTCGACCTCCCGCGCACCGCCGCTCCTGTGCTGACCAACAGAGAGCTGCCGGTGCCGCTGGAGCTGGGCTTTCCCGATTGTACCCGTCTGGCGCTCCAGGCCGTCGTGCAACATCATCGCTTCGACCCCGAACGGCGGCTGGTCGAGGCCGGCTTTCGCTTCATCGGCGTCGGGGCCCACCAGGATCGCACCCTGTGGAAGCTGGTACGCGAGGTCGAACGCGAGGCCGCGCGCATCGCCGAAGGGGTGGATTCCAGGCGTCCGCCATCGCCGCTGTTTCAGCCACCGGCAGGGCGCCGCGGCCCGCGCCTTGGCCGTCGCGAGGCGGAAGCCTACCCCACCGTCATGACCCAGCGGCTGTCCCGCGTAGCCGGCTACCTGCACGCCCAGGCTATGGAGCTGATTCAGGGCGGCTGCATCCACGGCCCGCGCCTGTCGCGCCAGGCCGACCACCTGCTGGCCCTGTACGACGAGGACCGCGACGGCGTGCTGTTCGCGCTGAGGTTCCTGACCCGCGAGTCCTGGCCGGTACGCCACGGCCTGTCGGTGGCGATCCTGTTGATCGATCTGCTGGAAGACAGCCTGCCCGGCGAGTTGCGCAAGTCCATCGTCGCCAGCGCCATGATTCATGACCTGGGCAAGGTGCTGCTGCCCGAGCCCCTGCGCCTGACGCCGACCTTCGGCGACGCCGAACGCAATCGTCTGATCCAGCACGTGGGCTGGCTGCGCGAGCGCCTCAGCCACTGCGCCTGGATCAACGCCTCGGTGTTCGAGGCCACCGCCTGCCAGATCAACGAGCGCCTCGACGGCAGCGGCTATCCCGCCGGCATCCGCGACGACGAGCTACGTGAGCTGGCCCGGGCCAGTGCCGTGGTCGACGCCATCGATGCCATGCGTGCCCAGCGCCCCGACCGTCCGCCTTGGCGTCTCGCGGCGATCTACCGCTACCTGCTCGACCACCCCGACAAGTTCGACACCAGCTGGGTCAAGCGCTTTATCCGGCGCTTCGGTCTGTACCCGATCGGCTCGCTGGTGCGCTTTGACGACGCCTCGCTCGGCTGGGTACTGGCGCTGGACGACCAGGGCCGGCCCTCGCGGGTACAGCGCATGGCCGGCAAGCCGCCCAGCCAGGTCCCACGGGAGCCGCTGATCGGCCCGCTGGTGGAAGGCGAGACGCTGGCCGCGCTGGGCGAGATCCAGGCCGAGGTGATCATCGGCGCCTGACGCTCAAGTCCGATGAGCACCCGCCGATAACCCGATATACCAAGCACAAGGACGCCTGTTCGAGCCACTGGCCTGCCGGCGTTCTGTCACACTGCCCCCATCACACAGGAAGGACGACATGGCCTCGATCTCATCGCTCGGCATCGGCTCCGGTCTCGACCTCAACGGGCTGCTCGATCAGCTCGAGGCGGCGGAGCAAAAGCAGCTGGAGCCCATCGTGGCCCAGCAGGCGAGCTATCAGGCCAAGATCTCCGCCTACGGCACCCTGGAAGGCGCGCTGAACAGCTTCCAGGAGGCGGTCGACAAGCTCGGCGACCCGGCGCTTTACCAGAGCCTGTCCAGCAGCGTCGAGGGCGAGGGTATCAGTGCCAGCGCCAGCGAACTGGCGAGCCCCGGCCGCTACGACGTCGAGGTGACCCGGCTGGCCCGAGCCCAGAGCCTGGCCAGCGACGGCTTCGACGCCAGGGACAGCGAGCTGGGCGCCGGCACCCTGAGCCTTACCGTGGGTGGCGAAGACGTCAGCATCAGCCTGAGCCAGGAAGACAGCACCCTGGAGGGACTGCGCGACGCCATCAATGACGCCGAGGCCGGCGTCAGCGCCTCGATCATCAATACCGGCGACGCCGACAACCCCTACCGTCTGGTGCTGTCGAGCGACAAGACCGGCGCCGAGGCGTCGATCAGCGCCGTGAGCTTCGTGCCGGATGACGCCGCCGATACCGAGCTGCAGGCCAAGCTGGCGTTCGACATCTCAAGCCCCGACCCCGACGACACCGGCGCCGGCATGCACCAATCGGTGGCCGGTGAAGACGCGGCACTGACGGTCAACGGCATCGCCATCACCAGTGCCTCCAACAGCGTCGAGGGAGCCATCGAGGGCGTCGACCTGACCCTGACGGACGTCGGCGAGACCACGGTCAAGGTCGAGTACAACAACCTGGCCCTGCGTGAGGCGGTCAGCGGCTTCGTCGACAGCTACAACGAGCTCAAGGACACCATGGGCACGCTGACCAGCTTCGACGCCGAGAGCGGTGCCTCGGGCGAACTGCTTGGCGACGCCACCCTGCGCAGCATCGAATCGCGGCTGCGCGGCACCCTGTCCGGCGGCGTGGCCCAGGGTGACTTCCGCACCCTCAGCGATATCGGCATCACCCTGCAGCTCGACGGCACCCTTGAACTCGATGACGAGCGCCTGGACGAGGTCATCTCCAGCGAGCGCGGCGACCTGGCCGACTTCTTTACCGGTGGCGAGGACGGGGTAGGTCTTGCCGACAGCCTCGACGACACCCTGGGCGCCATCCTCGATGACGGCGGCCTGCTCGACAATGCTACCAGCGGGCTCGAGACCCGCATGGAAAGCCTCGACCGCCAGTACGAGCGCACCGAGCAGAGCATCGATGCCACCGTGGAGCGCTACCGCAGCCAATTCGGACAGCTGGACAGCATGATCGCCAGCATGAACCAGACCAGCAGCTACCTGACCCAGCAGTTCGATGCGCTGAACGCCCAGCTGAACCAATAGCCCTGAGCCCGCCAGACCCAGCCGAGGAGACAACCAATGACACAAGCACAGGCCACCTATGGCCGCGGCGCCGGCGCTTACGCCCGCATGGGGGTGGAGAGCGGCGTGATGTCGGCCAGCCCCCACCAGTTGATCGTGATGCTGTTCGACGGCGCCCAGGCGTCGATTCGCGCCGCCCGCCTGCACCTGGAAGACGGTAATATTCCGGCCAAGGGCGCCGCCATCTCCAAGGCACTGGATATCGTCAACAGCGGCCTGCGCGCGGTGCTGGACGGCGAACAGGGCGGCGAGGTGGCACTGCAGCTCGACAGCCTCTATGACTACATAGCGCGCCGCCTGCTCGACGCCAACCTGCGCAACGACGCCAGTGGCCTCGACGAAGCCGAACGCCTGATCGAGGATATCGCCTCGGCCTGGCGCGAGATCGGCACCACCACCCACTCCTGAGCGCTTGAGGTCCTAGATGCCACCGCTTGCCGAGTACCACGGCCCAGATACCCAAGGCCCCCTGCTGTCTCGCTACGAGGCACTGCTGGCGATGACCGAACGGATGCTGTCGCTGGCCGCCGACCACGCCTGGGACGAGCTGATTGCTATTGAGGGCGACTATGTCAGCCAGGTTGCCGCTCTCGACAGCGCTGCACGTGATGGAGCGACACTCGATGGCGCGGCACCGATGGCAAGCCTCGACGCCGACGAGCGCCAGCGCCTCGGCAGCCTGCTGGAGGCCATTCTGGTCAATGATCTGGCGCTGCGAGAAAAGCTGGTTCACCGCCGTGACGAACTCGGCGAACTGCTCAAGGTGTCGCGCAACCAGCAGGACCTGCACCGCGCCTACGCCGGTGGCCGGGTGGTCAACGCCGGCACCCGCTTTCGACGCGAGACGCCGTGAGCGGCATCACACCGCTGATCGATACCCTGCTCCACCAGGTGCTGGGCAAGCGTGTCGACGTGCCCCCGACCAAGGACCCCAACGCCCCGGTCCAGCCGGTGGACCCGGGACGGGGGCCAGGCGCGGTCCATAGCGACTCGCGCCTGGACGCACGGCGGCCCCAGCAAGCCGCCGCCACCACCGGCCAGCGCCCGGCAACACCGAACGCCGAGGTCCCCACCGACAGCGATCGTCCCGCCTCCACCATCACCCGATTGAGCGCACCGGGCGCTCGCATCGCCGAGCTGCTGGCGCGTTTTCCGGCGCCGCCCTCGGCGTTGACATCGACGGGTCCCCTGCTGACGGCGAGCCCCGCCCAACAAGCGCCCCAGAGCGCGTCGCCGTCGACGCTAGGCGCCACACACGGCGCCCCGGCCACCACGGCAACCACGGCAACCACGGCGACCAGCGCAACGGCCGGGCTGGCCACTGGCCCGTCAGGGCCCGCCGTCACGATGCTCGCCGAGCGTCTGGGCGAGCGCGTGCGCGACAGCGGCCTGTTCTACGAGTCCCACCTCAATCGCTGGTTTCACGGCAACCTGGACCGCGCCCAGCTGGCACGGGAGCCCCAGATGTGGCGCGCCCTGGTGTTTCGGCCAATGGCCAGCGAGGCGAATGCTCAGACCTCTGGGCACTCCCCCGCTTCAGGCCCTGGTCGGCTCTCTACTCAAGCGGGCGCAATGGCCGGGCAACCGAGCGCTCAATCGAGCTCTCAACCGGGCACTCAACCGAGCTCTCGACAGAACATGGCGCCCGCCTTCCCGCTGGCGCCCTGGCGCAGCTCCCAGCCGGCCGGCTATCTGCCCAGCCTGGCGACGACGATCGCCGCCGATGCCCAGGGCGTCTCGAGCACGTCGGCCGATGCCGCCGCCGCCCGTCGCGAGGGCGCATCCCCAAGCGGCGTCCACGAGAGCCTCGCTCCGCTGGTGCGCCACCAGCTCGAGATGCTGGCCACCCCGGTGCTGCGCTGGGAAGGCGACGTCTGGAGCGGACTGTTCATGGCGCTCGCCATTCATCCGCCGCAACGGGAGCCGGATCATCAAGGCGGCGGCAAGGGCCGCGACGACAGCAAGGACGAGGAACACGCCTGGCGCACCGAGCTGGAACTGGAGCTGGCCGAACATGGCTCGCTCAGGGTGTCCGCGCTGCTCGGTGAAGAGCACCTGAGCCTGCGCCTGGCGACGTCCGCCGAGGGCCTGAGGGATCGACTCGAGCAAGGGCGCGAAACACTGATACAGCGCCTTGAGGGCCATGGCTTCGCCCGGGTGGAGCTGACCATCACCGAAGGTGACAGCAGGTCTGCCGAGGAGCTTCCCAAGTGAGCGATGACCAACCCGCACCCTCACGCCGCCATGCGGTGGCGCTGAGCTATGGTGAAAATGATCAGGCACCGAGGGTGATCGCCAAGGGCTACGGTGATATCGCCGAGCGCATCATCGACGAAGCCCGCCGCCAGGGAATCCACGTCCATGATGAACCGGCGCTGGTGGGCCTGTTGATGCAGCTCGATCTGGACGAGCAGATTCCGCCTCGTCTCTACCAGGTGATCGCCGAACTGCTGGTGTGGGTGGGCGAGCTAAATGCGAGCGACTCGCGAAACAGAATGTAATAAAATGTACAGGGCTAATTAAACTTGGGTTTTTTTGGCGTCGTAAATATCGGTTTTCTTTGAATATTCACTTTTCTTGATACACATCAAACGGACACCGTTGAAGCTTTTTCCTCCCTCCTGGCTTGCGCCACACTGATAGCAATCGACAATACCTCGAATGGTGGACACGGACCTGACACTTAAACGTCAAAAAGTTCCGATAGTGTCCGTCCGCACCTATTCAGGTATATCGGCAATACCTAAAGCTGGCGATGATCAGCAAAAAAAACGATCAAGGCAGGGAACCCATGAGCAATCAGTCACTGATCGACGAGATTCAGGAGTTGAATCTTGCCTATCTTCTACTGGCCCAACGTCTGTTGGCCGAAGACCGCACCACCGCCCGTCTACGTCTGAACATCAGCGAAGAACAGGCTGAGCTGCTGGAAAGCTTCAATGCACGCCAGCTGACCCGGCTGTCACGCACCAACCAGCTGCTCTGCCAACTGGGGCTCGGCTCCACCGAGCAACTGCGTCAGGTGGTGGACAACCCGCGGGAACAGGGCCTGGCTCACCTCCACTCCTCGCTGTTGATGGCCTGCAGCGCGGCCTCTACCGGAGGCGCGCTGACATGAGCACCAAGAGCCTGGTCCAGGAGATGCATCAGGTGCAGCTCGCCATCGACCTGATCGAACTCGGTGCGCGTCTGCAGGTCCTGGAAACCGAGACCGACCTCAGTCGGGCCCGCCTGATCCGGCTGTTCAAGGAGGTCCGCGGCATGTCACCGCCCAAGGGCATGCTGCCGTTTTCCACCGACTGGTTCATCACCTGGCTGCCGAACATCCACTCGTCGCTGTTCTATGCCTTCTATCAGCGCCTGCAGGACCAGGGATGCGAGCGCATGGAGGCCTTCGTCAAGGCCTACCGGCTGTACACCGAGCAGATCGACATCGACGCCGCCGAGCCGGTGCTGGGGCTGACCCGGGCCTGGACGCTGATCCGCTTTTTTGAAAGCGACCTGCTGCAGTTGACGCCCTGCACCCGCTGTCATGGCAATTTCGTGGCCCACGCTCACTCGCCGAGCCACGACTACGTCTGCGGCATCTGCCAGCCGCCGTCCCGCGCCGGCAAGACCCGCCGTCGCCAGGCGCAGAAGGACGAGGCCGCCAAGGCCGCAGAGACGCCAGCGATTGCAGGACCGGTCAAGCATCTGGCTTGACCCCTCTTTAGCATCGCAGGCCGCAGGGCCGCTCCTTGTCGGGGCGCCCTGCGGCAGTCCAGTCTGCGGTTATCCGCCCTGTTTCACTCGCCCTACTCCCTTCTCGCTAGGCCCCACCCCCTCGCCCTCTCACTCTCTTACCCTCTCTTTCTCCGCTCTCTCCCTCTCTACCTCTCTACCTTCACTCTGTCTTTACTCTCCCCCTTCTTCCTTGGGCCCACCGATCCTGCATATTTTTTCGTTGAACGGTGATTTCACGGCTCAAGTCTGTCGCCGGCACGCCGATAACTGAAGCAGAACGTCTTCCACGTCTCTGCAAAGGATAGTCGTCGTGCTGATACCTATTGGATTCGCGGTCGTGCTGCTGTCGGTGTTCGGGGGCTTCGTGCTCTCCGGCGGCAGCCTCGGCCCGCTGTTCCAGCCGACCGAACTGCTGATGATCGGTGGCGCCGGCGTTGGCGCCTTCATCGCCTCCAACCACGGCAAGGCGCTCAAGGCGACCTTCCGCATCTTTCCTCGTCTGAGGCGCTCCAAGCGCTACGACAAGGCCATGTACATGGAGCTGATGGCGTTGCTTTACCGGCTGCTGGCCAAGGTGCGCCGCGACGGCATGCTGGGCATCGAGCGCGACATCGACAACCCCGCCGAAAGTGCGCTGTTCAGCGAGTATCCCAAGGTCGTCGCCGACCCGATGATCATGAACTTCCTGACCGACTACCTGCGCCTGATGGTGGCCGGCAGCATGGACCCGATGGAAATCGACGAGCTGATGCTCCACGAGATCGAGATGTTCGAGCAGGAGGCGCATATTCCTGCCGACGCCATCGCCAAGGTCGGCGATTCCATGCCCGCCTTCGGCATCGTCGCCGCGGTGATGGGGGTGGTGAAGGCGCTGAGCGTCACCGCCGCCGATCCCGCCGAGATGGGGGTGATGATCGCCCACGCCCTGGTCGGCACCTTCCTCGGCATCCTGCTCGGCTATGGCTTCATCAGCCCGCTGGCCTACCGCATCGAACGCCAGACCGGCGAGTCGATCAAGATGCTGCAGTGCCTGAGGGTCACCCTGCTGGCCAGCCTGCACGGCTATCCGCCGCAGCTGGCGGTGGAGTTCGGCCGCAAGGCGCTGCACACCAGCGAACGCCCGAGCTTCAAGGAGCTCGAGGACCATGTGCGTGACGCCAAGGCCAGCGCGGGGGCCGCATGAGCAGCCCCAACCAGCGCCGACCGATCATCATCCGCCGCAAGAAGGTGGTGCATCGCCACCATGGCGGTAGCTGGAAGATCGCCCTGGCTGACTTCATGACGGCGCTGATGGCGCTGTTTCTGGTGATGTGGATCCTGTCTTCCGCCAGCCGCGAGACCCGCGAGGGCGTGGCCGACTACTTCAGCATGCCGCTGCTGGCCGCCATGACCAATGGCGACAGCGTGGCCATGAGCCCCCAGGTCATCCCCGGCGGTGGGCCCGACGTGACCAGCCAGCAGGGCGAGCGCATGCGCATCGACCTCAAGCGCCAGACCCGCCCCAGCGAGCAGCAACGACGCGCCTTCCGTGACCTGCAGCAGCGCATCGAGCTGGCCATCCAGCAGGACCCTAGTCTGCGCGGACTGCGTGACCAGCTGCGCTTCGACATGACCCAGGAGGGGCTGCGCATCCAGTTACTGGACGACGAGCAGCGGCCGATGTTTGCCCTCGGCAGCGACCGCGTGGCGCCCTACCTGCGCAATCTGCTGCGCACCATGGCGCCGCTGCTCAACGACCTGCCCAACGACCTGAGCATCAGTGGCCATACCGACAGCCTGGCCTACCTGAACGGCCGGGGCGGCTACAGCAACTGGGAGCTTTCCTCGGACCGCGCCAACGCCTCGCGCCGCGAGCTGCTCGATGGCGGCCTCGAGGGCGACAAGCTGCTGCGGGTGGCAGGCCTCGCTGACCAGGTGGTGATGCCTGGCACCGACGCCGATGACCCGATCAATCGACGTATCGAACTGGTGGTGCTGTTTCCCAGCGTCGCCGAGCTGATTCGCCACCCCGGCACCCTGGATCCGCGAGCCCCCAGGCCCGCCAGGGGAAGCGGTGAGGCCCAGCTCGCCGGTCCCCTCGAGGACATCGAGGCACGCTTTCACACCGCCCTGGCCAATTCCCCAGCGTCGCCGCCAGACGAGCCGCACTGAACCAGAACAAGGGTGACACAGGCATGGATATCACCGACTTCTACGACACCTTCTTCGAGGAAGCCGAAGAACTGCTGGCGGACATGGAACGCCATCTGCTGGAGCTGGATCCAGCAGCGCCGGACACCGAGCAGCTCAACGCCATCTTCCGCGCCGCCCACTCGATCAAGGGCGGCGCCGGTACGTTCGGCTTCGAGATCCTGCAGCGCACCACCCACCTGTTCGAGAACCTGCTCGACCATACCCGGCGCGGCGAGCTGCGCCTTCGCCCCGACATCGTCGACACCTTTCTGGAAACCAAGGACATGCTCAACGACCAGCTCGACGCCTACCGCAACGAACAGGCGCCGGACCAGGAGGCCTACGAGCGCATCTGTCAGACCCTGAAGACCCTGGCACTGGAGGAGATTGGCCAGGCGTTGGACGGTGGCGCCGAGCCTGCGGCACCGGCGGCGCCAACTGTGGTAGCAGCGGCCGATCCGGCCCCCGCCCCGGCGGCGACGGCTCCGCCCGCCGACTCGCCCGCGGATCAGGCCGCCACCAGTGAAGCGCCGGCACAGGACGACGGCACGGCCCTGGTGGTGGCGCTGATCGGCGTGGCCGACAAGGACCGCGAGCTGCTGGTGGAAGAGCTGGCCCAGCTCGGCGAGGTGCTGGAGCGACGCGGCGACGCCCAGCGCCATGAGGTGGTGTTGTCCACCAGCGTCAGCGCCGAGGATATCGAGGCGGTGATGTGCTTTATCGCCGAGGCCGACCAGGTCGAGATAGGTCCCTGCCGGAGTGTCGCTGGCACAGCCCCTGTTACCGGCACTGACAGCGCCCCGGAAAGCGCCGGCGACGGCGCCGGCGCCGGCGACAGCGCAGAAAAAGCCCCCGCCGCCCCAGCGCCTGCGGCCGAGCCAGCCCCAGCGACGCCCGCCACTGATGCCGGCCCCGCCGCCGCTGCTGCAGCCACTGCCCCCGCCACCACGGCTGCCACGACCGCGGATGCCGGCTCGTCCCCGCCGCGCCAGCAGCGCAAGACCAGCGCCAAGCCGGTCAAGGAGGCCAGCTCCATCCGCGTCTCGGTGGACAAGGTCGACCAGATCATCAACCTGGTCGGTGAGCTGATCATCACCCAGTCGATGCTCGACCAGACCGTCAGCGAGCTCGACGCCGCCGCCGATCCGCGCCTGCTCAACGGCATGAGCCTGTTGCAGCGCAATGCGCGGGATCTGCAGGAGGCGGTGATGTCGGTCCGCATGGTGCCGATGGACTACGTCTTCAGCCGCTATCCGAGGCTGGTCCGCGATCTGGCCTCCAAGCTCGACAAGGACGTGGAACTGACCACCGAGGGCGAGTCCACCGAGCTCGACAAGAGCCTGACCGAGCGCATCATCGACCCCCTGACCCACCTGGTACGCAACAGCCTGGACCACGGCATCGAGTCGCCCGAGGCGCGTCTTGCCGCCGGCAAGCCGGCGACCGGGCGGCTGACCCTGTCGGCCCAGCACCAGGGCGGCAACATCCTGATCGAGGTGATCGACGACGGCGCCGGCCTGGACCGCGAGCGCATCCTGGCCAAGGCCCGCGAAAGCGGCCTGAACGTCTCCGACGCGATGAGCGATGACGAGGTGTGGCAGCTGATCTTCGCCCCCGGATTCTCCACCGCCGCCCAGGTCAGCGACGTCTCCGGCCGCGGGGTCGGCATGGACGTGGTCAAGCGCAACATCCAGGCCATGGGCGGTCACGTCGAGATCCTGTCGCGCCAGGGCCAGGGCACCACCACCCGCATCGTGCTGCCGCTGACCCTGGCGATCCTCGACGGCATGTCGATTCGGGTCGGCGAGGAGACCTTCATCCTGCCGCTGTCGGCGGTGCTGGAGTCGCTGCAGCCCTCCCGCGACAACCTCTACGCCATGGCCGGCGACGACCAGGTGCTGCAGGTGCGCGACGAGTACCTGCCGGTGGTGGCGGTCCATTCGGCGCTGGACGTGGCCAACGCCCGCACCGAGATCACCGAGACCATCGCCGTCATCGTCCAGGGCGAAGGGCGCCGCTACGCCCTGCTGGTGGACGACCTGATCGGCCAGCAGCAGGTGGTGGTCAAGAACCTGGAAACCAACTACCGGCGAGTGCCGGGCGTGTCCGCCGCCACCATCCTGGGTGACGGCAGCGTGGCGCTGATCCTGGACATCGCCGACCTGCACCGCCTCGACCGCGAGAAGAAGCAGCGACGCCACCACGATACTCGCGGCGCCCACCTTTTGCCTGAATCCCAGCCCCTGACGGAGGACCTTTCAGCATGAACCAGCACACCGATCTGGCAGCACAGGCGGCCACTGACCTGAGCCATCGTGAATTCCTCGTGTTCTCCCTGGGCGACGAGGAATACGCCATCGACATCCTCAAGGTCCAGGAGATCCGCGGCTACGAGAACGTCACCCGCATCGCCAACGCCCCGGCCTTCATCAAGGGCGTGACCAATCTGCGCGGCGTCATCGTTCCCATCGTCGATCTGCGCATCAAGTTCCGCCTGGAGCGGGTCGAGTACGGCGGCCAGACCGTGGTGATCGTGGTCAACGTGGGCACCCGCGTGGTGGGCATCGTGGTCGATGCGGTATCCGACGTGATGACCCTGGCCCCGGAACAGATCAAGCCGGCCCCGGAGTTCGGCGTGACCCTGTCGTCGGACTACCTGAGCGGCCTGGGCAGCCTCGAGGACCGCATGCTGGTGCTGGTGGACATCGACAAGCTGTTGACCAGCGACGAAATGGCCCTGGTCGAACACGCCGGTGACAGCGCCTGACGCCCTCTGCTCCCGATCTATCCGGTCCCTGGACCCTTGAAACGACGCCCGTACAGGAAAGGCACGTGAAGCGACTCAATGACATGACGGTAAGGCTGAGCTGGACGCTGGTACTGGGCACCTTCGCCCTGCTGGTGGCGCTGCTCAGCGCCCTCGGCCTCTATATCACCTCGCTCAGCGAAGACTCGATCCAGCGCCTGAACGAGGTCAACGTCGACCAGCAATCCGCCCTCAACCGGGCCAACTCCCAGCAGCTGTTCCTGCAGCTCGAGCTACGCGACATCCAGGCCGGACTGCTCGACGCGGTGTGGCCGGAGGAGCGCGAACCGCTGATCGAGGCAGCGGCTGCCCTCGACGACGACCTGGCCACCCTGGAGGCCACCTTCGCCGAGTTCATGGCGCTGCCGAGCCGCCCCGAACAGGCCGAGCGCATCGCCGCGGTGGAAGCGGCCTTCCGCGCCCTGATCGACCAGGGGCTGATCCCGCAGCGGGCGGCGCTGGCAGAGGGCGACACCGACGCCTTCACCCAGAATCGTGAAGGCCTGATCGCGCTCAGCGACGCCTTCTACCAGTCAGCCGTGGACTTCTTCGTCGCCGCCGAGAGCAACGGCGCCGCGCTCTACGACACCTTCCTCGAGAACATGGGTCTGCTGCAGTGGGCCATCGTCGCCGTGCTGATCGTCGCCGCCCTGACCATCGGCGGCGTGCTGTGGGGTGTCACGGTCAACGTGATTCGTCCGCTGGGGCGGCTGGTCGGCTACTTCGAGGCGGTGGAATCCGGCCGCCTGGACCTGCAGATTCCCGAGCGCGGCAACAACGAGATCGGCCGTCTCTACGCCTCACTGGCCAAGATGCAGGCGGGGCTGGCCGGCACCGTGGGCGCGGTACGCGACAGCGGCAACCTGATCTACCAGGGCGCCCAGCATATCGCCGGCGGCAACAACGACCTGTCCGCCCGCACCGAACAGCAGGCCGCCTCGCTGGAGGAGACCGCCTCGAGCATGGAGGAGCTGTCCTCCACCGTCAGCCAGAACGCCGACAACGCCCGCCAGGCCAGCCAACTGGCCAACGAAGCGAGCAGCGCCGCCGGCCGCGGCGGCGAGGTGATGCAAAGCGTGGTCACCACCATGCACGACATCCGCTCGGGCTCTCATCGCGTCGCCGACATCGTTGGCACCATCGACGCCATCGCCTTCCAGACCAACATCCTGGCGCTGAACGCCTCGGTGGAGGCGGCGCGTGCCGGCGAGCACGGCCGCGGCTTTGCGGTGGTCGCCGAGGAGGTGCGCAAGCTGGCCAGCCGCTCGTCGGAGGCGGCACGGGAGATTCGCGAGCTGATTGATGCCTCGCTGAACCAGGTCGGCTCGGGCACCGAACTGGTGGATGAGGCCGGCCAGGTGATGCAGGAACTGGTCACCTCGGTCACTCGCGTCAGCGACATCATGGACGAGATCGCCTCGGCCACCAGCGAGCAGAGCCACGGCATCGGCCAGGTCAACGACGCCATCAACCAGATGGAACAGGTGACCCAGCAGAACGCCCAGATGGTGCAGCAGGCCGCCTCGGCCTCCAACCAGCTCGAGGCCGAGGCCAGCCGTCTGGCCGCCACCATGAGCCGCTTCCAGCTGGCCGACAGCGGGGCCGATGCCGACCACAGCCAGGACGAACTGGCCCGCTGGATGCCGGCACTGCGATCGAGCCAGCGCGACGCCGAGGCCAGCCGCCACGCCGGGCAAAGACCCGGAGCCGGCCAGACCAACAGCAACACCAGTACCAGCACCAGCCAGCACGACAGCAGCAGCGACGACGAGTGGGAGTCGTTCTGACGACCTCACTCAGGGCTGCCCGGGGACACCCCTAATGACCTCGGGCAGCACCCGCGACAACCACACAAGAAAACGACCATGCAGGGGGCAAGATGCGAAACAATCAACCGACCACCCAGCGGGAATTCGTGCTCGATGACGATCATTTCCTGATCTCCCGCACCGACCTCCAGGGCCGGATCACCTACGCCAACCCGGCCTTCGTCGAGGTCAGCGGCTATGCCCGCGACGAACTGATCGGCGAACACCACAACGTGGTGCGCCACCCCGAGATGCCACCGGCCGCCTTCGCCGACCTGTGGAAGTGCCTGCAGGCCGGCAGAACCTGGCAGGGACTGGTCAAGAACCGCCGCAAGAACGGCGACTACTACTGGGTCAGGGCCAGCGTCTCGCCGCTGGAAGAGGGCGGCGAGGTGGTCGGCTACGCCTCGGTGCGTGTCAAGGCATCGAGTGACGAGATCGCCCTGGCCGAGCGCGCCTACGCCGACTACCGCGCCGGCAAGCGCCGCCCCCGCTACGCCCTGCGCCAGGGCCAGCTGCGCCGGCGCGGGCTTTTCGGCGCCCTGGGACGGCTGAACCTCAAGAGCATGAAGGCGCGTCTGATCGGGCTGATCGGGGTGGCGGCGGTGCTGCTGGCGGCCAGCGGTGCGATCGGGCTCTACGCCGAGCGTCAGTCGGTGGGCTATCTGGCGTCCATCCACCAGGACGGCCTGCAGGACGTGGCCAGCCTGCAGCGCATGGATCAACTGATCACCCAGGGGTATTCGTCGCTGGTGGGCAAGGAGCGCATGGCGCTGATGGACAAGCGTGAGGAGCACGCCGCCGAGCTTTCGGTGATCCAGCAGAGCCTCGGCGGACTGTGGGAGCGCTATCGCGAGCGCGAGGTCAACCAGACCGCCCTGGCCGACATCTTCGAGCGCCAGCTCAATGAGTACCTGGAGAACTCCCTGGGCAAGTCGATCGAGATCCTCACGGGTGAAGACAGCTACGAGGTGTTCGTCGCCCTGCCCAACCACATCGGTGTGGTAGAGGCCGAGGGCAAGGCGCTGTCCGACCGGGTCACCACCTTGATCCAGGACAAGCAGGCCGCCGCCAACGCCCTGGCGGCAAAAGCCAGCCAGATGCAGCAGACCATGCTGATGGTGCTGGCCGGGGTGCTCGGTGCGGGCCTTTTGCTGCTGGTGCTGATCGGTGGCCTGACCCTGCGTGCCATGCTCAAGCCGCTGCGCGAAGTGGAGCGTTTCAGCCTGCAGATCGCCTCAGGCAACCTGGGCGCCGAAGTGCCCAGCGCCCGGCGCGACGAGATGGGCCGCGTGATCGCCGGCCTCGACGTGATGCGCAAGAGCCTCGGCAGCATCATCGGCGACGTCAACAAGGCCATCGGCCAGGTCACCCCGGCGGTAGCCGATATCGCCAGGGGCAACGAGGACCTGTCGGCGCGTACCGAGCAGCAGGCGTCGTCGCTGCAGCAGACCGCCGCCAGCATGGAGGAGATGACCACCACCGTCGCCCACAACAGCGACAACGCGCGTCAGGCCAGTGGTCTTGCCTCGGACAACGCCGAGCGCACCCAGGCCACCAGCGAGCTGATGCAGCGCCTGGTGGGCAACATGGGCGAGATTACCGAGGGCTCGCGCAAGATGGCGGAGATCATCTCCACCATCGATGCCATCGCCTTCCAGACCAATATCCTGGCGCTGAATGCCTCGGTGGAAGCCGCCCGGGCCGGCGAGCAGGGTCGTGGCTTTGCGGTGGTGGCCGGCGAGGTACGCAAGCTGGCCGGCCGCAGCGCCGATGCCGCCAGCGAGATCCGTGGGCTGATCGACGACGCCAACCAGCGGGTCGACGGCGGCGCCGAGCTGGTGCGCCAGGCCGAAGCCTCCATGACCGAGGTCATGGAAGCCACCACCCGGGTCAATGACATCATGGCGGAGATCACCGCCGCCTCCAACGAGCAGAGCAACGGCATCGTCCAGATCAACCAGGCGGTGACCGAGATGGACCAGGTGACCCAGCAGAACGCCGCCCGTGTCCAGACCTCCGCCGCCGCCGCCTACCAGCTGCGTGCCCACAGCGAGGCACTGGCCTTCGCCATTCGCGCCTTCCGCCTGAAGGGCTCGGCCCAGGAAACGGTGAGAGAGAAGCGCGAGCGTCAGGACCCACGCACCGACGACAGTGCGCCGCGACGCGAGCCGGCGCCAGCCGCCCAGACACACCATGAGGAGTGGGAAGCCTTTTGAACGAGCCCCTGGCACCACCAGGCAGCTGGAGCACGAGCGAGGGGATCCCCTCGCTCGAGCGTGACCTGCTGCTGACCGAGCGCGACTTCAGCCGCATTCGTCAGCTGATCCATGAGCGGGCCGGCATCGTGCTGGCCGAGCACAAGCGCGAGATGGTCTACAGCCGTCTGGCCAAGCGCCTGCGCCATCATGGTCTGACCCGCTTCAGCGACTATCTGGAAAGACTCGAACGACGTCCGGATGCCAGGGAATGGGAGGCGTTCACCAATGCCTTGACCACCAATCTGACGGCCTTCTTCCGGGAGGCCCACCATTTTCCGCTGCTGGCCGAGCACGCCAGTGGCCGTACCGGCGGTTACCGAGTGTGGTGTGCCGCCGCCTCCACCGGCGAGGAGCCCTACTCCATCGCCATGACGTTGAGCGACGTCTTCAGCGGCAATACCGGCAAGTTCGAGGTCATCGCCACCGATATCGACACCGACGCCCTGGCCCGGGCCCGCGCCGGGGTCTACAGCATCGAGCAGCTCGCGCGGCTGGACGAGGGCCTCAAGCGGCGCCACTTCCTGCGCGGCAAGGGCCGCCACGAGGGCATGGCGCGGATTCATCCCGACGTCAGCCAACGTGTTGCGTTCCAGTCGCTCAACCTGCTCGCCCCGAGCTGGGGCCTGGAAGGCAAGTTTGACGCGATCTTCTGCCGTAACGTGATGATCTACTTCGACAAGCCGACCCAGACGCGGATCCTCGAACGCTTTGCACCGCTGCTCAAGCCCGACGGCCTGCTGTTCGCCGGCCATTCGGAAAACTTCTCCCAGATCAGCGACGCCTTCCGTCTGCGTGGCCAGACCGTCTATCGACTGGCCGGGCGCTGAACGACGCCTAAAGATCCCTTTCCGGTCGCCGATAACACAGATACTGGCCCATCCCCCTAGGAGAGCTGCTTGAGCGCCCCCAAGATCAAGGTGTTGTGCGTCGATGACTCGGCCCTGATTCGCAACCTGTTGAAGGAAATCATCCAGTCCCAGGCGGACATGGAGGTCGTGGCGGTGGCCCCCGATCCGCTGGTGGCACGGGATCTGATCAAGCGCCATAACCCGGACGTGCTGACCCTGGACGTGGAAATGCCGCGCATGGATGGCCTCGACTTTCTCGAGCGGTTGATGCGGCTGCGCCCGATGCCGGTACTGATGGTGTCGTCGCTGACCCAGGCCGGCTCCGACATCACCCTGCGCGCGCTGGAGCTGGGTGCGGTGGACTTTGTCGCCAAGCCGACCCTGGGCATCCGCGACGGCATGCTCGACTACGCCAATGACATCGCCGCCAAGATCCGCGCCGCGGCACGCTCGCGCCCCCGCCAGACGCGCCCGAACCAGGAGCCGCCCAGGCGCCTGTCGGCACCCATCATCGGCAGCGAGAAGCTGGTCGCCATCGGCGCCTCCACCGGCGGTACCGAGGCCATCCGCCAGGTGCTCGAGCCGCTGCCGGCGGCGAGCCCCGCCATCATCATTACCCAGCATATGCCCGGCGGCTTTACCCGCTCCTTCGCCGAGCGCCTGGACCGGCTGTGCCAGATCTCGGTCAAGGAGGCCAGCGACGGCGAGCGCCTGCTGCCCGGCCACGCCTACATCGCCCCGGGTGACATGCACCTGGAGCTGGCCCGCAGTGGCGCCAACTACATCGCCCGGCTGCACGACGGACCGCCGGTCAATCGCCACCGCCCCTCGGTGGACGTGATGTTCGACTCGGTGGCACGCCTGGCGGGCGCCAACGCGGTGGGCGTACTGCTCACCGGCATGGGCAAGGACGGAGCCGCCGGCCTTGTGAAGATGCGCCAGGCCGGCGCTTCCACCCTGGCCCAGGACGAGGCCAGCTGCGTGGTGTTCGGCATGCCGCGGGAAGCCATCGCCCTGGGAGGGGCGGACGAAACCGTCGCCTTGCCTGAAGTGGCGCCGAGGATTCTCGCGCTGGTCGCCGCCGCTGGCCGTGCCCAGCGCGTCTGATGGTCGCCCAGGGACGGGCGTATTCGCTCAAGGAGTTCACCGTGTCACTACTACGCAATATTCGCCTGCACACCCTGATGGTCGTGATGCTGGCCAGCCTGCTGGTCGCCTCGGTCATCGGCCTGGGGATCGGCATGCTGAGCAGTCACAAGGCTGCCGACACCCTGTCGCTGCTCAACCGCATCAACGTCGAGCAGCTCAACGCGGTCAATCGCGGTGACGCCCTGCTCAATGAGGCACTGCTGGAGATCGAGGTCGCCGCCACCAGCCAGCAACTGGATCGGCTGGACAAGGCCCAGGAGCTGATCGTCAGTGCCGAGTCCCACTTCGACCGTTTCGCAGCGGTGCCGCGCACCCCCCAGGGCGAGGCCGTCGGCGGGCGCATCGAGGACCGCTACCCGGTGGTCATGGACGGCGCCGTCAAGCTGATCGAGGCACTGCGCGAGGGCAACAGCGAAGGCTTCGAGGCCGGTAGCCTGGCGCTTGCCCCCGAACTTGCCGAGCTCAACCAGGCACTCGATGCGTTCAGCAGCTACGCCGACGCCCGCGGCAACACCATCGTCAGCGACTTCGAGCGTCAGTCACGCCTGGACCGCGGGCTGGAGCTGGCGGCCCTGGCGATGATCCTGCTGGCCATCGCCGGCGCCTACCTGCTGTTGAAAAGCCTGGTGATCAAGCCGCTGGCACGGGCGGTGGAGAGCCTGGACGCCATCGCCCACGCCGACCTGTCGCGACCGATCCAGGTGCGGGGCGACAACGAGATCAGCCAGCTATTTCGCGCCATGCAGGAAATGCAGCACAAGCTTGGCCAGACCGTCAGCGAGGTTCGCCGGGGCGGCACACGCATGGCCAGCGGCAGCCACGAGATCGCCTCGGGCAATGTCGATCTGGCGACCCGCACCGAACAGCAGGCGGCCTCCATCGAACAGACCGCCGCCAGCATGGAGCAGCTCACCACCACGGTGTCCCAGAACGCCGACAACGCCGGCCAGGCACGCCATCTGGCAAGCCAGGCTTCAACCACCGCCGAGCAGGGTGGCCAGGTGGTCAGCCAGGTGGTGGAGACCATGGAAACCATCAGCCAGGACTCGCGCCAGATCAGCGAGATCACCGGGATGATCGACGCCATCGCCTTTCAGACCAACATCCTGGCGCTCAACGCCTCGGTGGAGGCGGCACGGGCCGGCGAACAGGGCCGCGGCTTCGCGGTGGTCGCCGGCGAGGTCCGCAGCCTGGCCAGTCGCAGCGCCGAGGCCGCCGGTCGCATCAAGTCGTTGATCGAGACCTCCACCAGCCGCGTCGACGGTGGTACCCGACTCGCCCGCCAGGCCGGCGAGACCATGGCAGAGGTGGTCAGCTCGGTGCGCCGGGTGCTCGACATCGTCGACGAGATCGCCGTGGCCTCCCGCGAGCAGAGCGACGGCATCGGACAGATCGGCCAGGCGGTAGTACAGATGGACCAGACCACCCAGCAGAACGCCTCGCTAGTGCAGCAGGTGTCACGCGCCGCCGAAGACCTGGCACTGCAGGCGCGCCAGCTGGCCGCCGAGGTGGAGGTGTTCCGCCTGCCAGCAGGGCTCGAGACAGATAGCCCCGTGGCGCTGGCAAGCGCGCCGGGGCAGTCGCTGACCGCGAGCACCGGCAGCGTCCCTGACGACCTCGATGACGATGGCCGCAGCACAGACAGCAGCGATGGTCGCCGCGAGCCCGAGGCCCGCGCGAGCCAGCGACACGACGAAACCGAATGGGAGGCCTTCTAGGCCTCCACCCCAAGCGATAACGACGACGAGGACCCGTATCAATGGCCGACAAGAACATGCGCATCCTGGTGGTGGACGACTTTCCCACCATGCGCCGCATCGTGCGCAGCCTGCTCAAGGAGCTGGGCTTCACCAATGTGGAAGAGGCCGAGGACGGCCAGGACGGCCTGGCAAAACTGCGTGAAGGCGGTTTCGACTTCGTGGTCTCCGACTGGAACATGCCCAACCTGGACGGCCTGGAGATGCTCAAGGCCATCCGTGGCGACGATGCCCTGAAGTCACTGCCGGTCCTGATGGTGACCGCCGAGGCCAAGAAGGAAAACATCATCGCCGCGGCGCAAGCCGGCGCCAACGGTTACGTGGTCAAGCCGTTCACCGCCGCCACCCTCGAAGAAAAACTCAACAAGATCTTCGAAAAGCTCGGTATGTGACGCCCTGGCGCCACGAGGAGACAACGATGACACAACAGCAGATCGCCAGCGCCGCCCCCGGGCCCAACGCCCAGGGCGACGACCTGGTCCAGCGCATCGGCCAACTGACCCGCATGCTGCGTGAAAGCATGCGCGAGCTGGGCCTGGACAAGGAGATCGAAAAGGCCGCAGAGGCCATCCCCGACGCCCGTGACCGCCTTAGCTACGTTGCCACCATGACCGAACAGGCGGCAGAACGCTCGCTCAACGCCATCGACCGCGCCCAGCCGCTGCAGGATAGTCTGAGCGAACACGCCAAGGCGCTGGACGATCGCTGGCAGCAGTGGTTCGACGCCCCCAAGGAGCTCGACGAGGCCCGCGACCTGGTCAGCGACACCCGTGCCTACCTGACGATGGTGCCGGAGAACACCCAGGCCACCCAGAAGGAGCTGCTGGAGATCCTGATGGCCCAGGACTTCCAGGATCTGACCGGCCAGGTGATCAAGCGCATGATGGACGTCATCCGCGAGATCGAGGACCAGCTGGTGCAGGTGCTGATCGACAGCGTGCCCGAGAGCGAAGCCCGTGAAAGCCTGCGCCGGCGCAACGAGGATTCGTTGCTCAACGGCCCCCAGGTCAAGCCTGAGAGCAGCGACGTGGTGGCGAGCCAGGACCAGGTCGACGACCTGCTCGACGAACTGGGTTTCTAGCCGCCTCGCCGAGGGCCGCGCGCCTACCATCCCTTCCCGGGATCAGACAGGGCTTCCCCCATCAGGGGGTAAGCCCTCTTTCTCGTCACCTTTTCGGGCCTTTGAACTGGCCTGCCCAAGGGACAATGGGCCATACCAGAACTTGTGCCCGTTGATCCCCCATGGCCGACAGCTCCAGCGATCAGGAAAAGACCGAAGAGGCCACCCCGCGACGCCTTGAGAAGGCGCGCGAGGAAGGCCAGGTAGCGCGTTCGCGGGAACTCGCCACTTTCATGCTGCTGCTCGGCGGCGTGGTCGGGCTGTGGTCCATGGGTGCCATGCTCTACGGCCAGCTGGGCAGCGTGATGGAGCAGGCCTTCCTGTTCGAGCGCCGCGAGGCCATGGAGACCATGCCGATGCTGTCCCAGGCGCTGGACCTGGGCAGTCGCACCCTGCTTAGCCTGATTCCGCTGTTTCTGCTGCTGACCCTGATCGCGCTGGTGGCGCCGGCACTGCTCGGCGGCTGGCTGGTATCGGCCAAGGCACTCAAGCCCCAGGCGTCGAAGCTGAACCCGGTCAAGGGCCTCAAGCGCATGTTCTCCACCCACGCCCTGGCGGAGCTGGGCAAGGCCATCGCCAAGTCGGTGCTGGTGGGCGGTGTCGGCCTGGGCTTCGTCTACCTGCATCGGGGCGAGGCGCTGAGCCTGATGGAATTGCCCATCGCCGCGGCGCTGGCGGCATCGATGAAGCTGGCCGCCGAGGCCAGCGCGCTGATGGTGCTGACCCTGGTGGTGGTGATCCTGATCGATGTGCCCTACCAGCTATGGAGCCACGCCAAGAAGCTGCGCATGAGCAAGGAAGAGATCAAGCAGGAGCACAAGGAGTCCGAGGGCGACCCCCAGGTCAAGGGCCGCATCCGCCAGCAGCAGCAGGCCATGGCCCGAGGCCGCATGATGAGCCAGGTGCCCGACGCCGACGTGGTGGTCACCAACCCCACCCACTACGCGGTGGCGCTGAGCTACCGCGAAGGCAGCATGGGCGCACCACGGGTCGTCGCCAAGGGCGCCGACGCGGTGGCCGCGCGCATCCGCGAGCTGGCCGGTGAGGCCGGCGTGCCACTGCTCGAGGCGCCGCCCCTGGCGCGCACCCTGTACCGCCACGTGGACCTGGATCGCGAGATTCCCATGGAACTCTACACCGCGGTGGCCGAGGTGCTGGCCTGGGCCTTCGGCCTCAAACGCGCCGCCAGCGAAGGCGAGACGCCGCCGCCCGCCCCAGAATCCATCCAGGTGCCCGCCGAACTGGCCGTGGCCGCCTCCACGCCAGAGCGCAATGTGACAGCAGACGAGAGACAACCATGACCCCAGCGCCTGACCACAGCGCCATCGCCAGCCCGGCGGGAGACCACGGATGAAGCCGTTGTCCCAGTACCTGACCCGCCGCGACTGGATGGCCGAGATCCCGATGAAGGTGCTGGCCGGCCCGCTGTTGATCATCATGATCCTGGCGATGATGATCCTGCCGCTGCCGCCCTTCGCGCTGGATGTGCTGTTTACCTTCAACATCGCCCTGGCGGTGATGGTGCTGCTGGTCAGCATGTTCACCGAAAAGCCGCTGGACTTCGCCGCCTTCCCTGCGGTGCTGCTGTTCACCACCCTTCTGCGGCTATCGCTCAACGTGGCCTCCACCCGGGTGGTGCTGATGAATGGCCACGAAGGCGGCGACGCCGCCGGCAAGGTCATCGAGGCCTTCGGCCAGTTTCTGGTCGGCGGCAACTTCGCGGTGGGTCTGGTGGTGTTCTTGATCTTGGTGATCATCAACTTCATGGTCATCACCAAGGGCGCCGGGCGCATCGCCGAAGTGGGCGCACGCTTCATGCTCGACGCCATGCCGGGCAAGCAGATGGCCATCGACGCCGACCTCAACGCCGGTCTTATCGGCGAGGAAGACGCCAAGCGGCGGCGCGCCGAGGTGGCCCAGGAGGCCGACTTCTACGGTTCCATGGACGGCGCCAGCAAGTTCGTGCGCGGCGACGCCATGGCCGGCCTGATCATCATGGTGGTCAACGTGCTGGGCGGGCTGATGATCGGCCTGATGCAGTACGACATGGCCTTCTCCGACGCCGCCCGCACCTACATCCTGCTGACCATCGGCGACGGACTGGTGGCCCAGATCCCGGCGCTGGTGATCTCCACCGCCGCCGGCGTCACGGTGTCCCGGGTCAACACCGACCAGGACGTCGGCCAGCAGATGATCAGCCAGCTGTTCGTCAATCCCAAGGTGCTGATCCTGGCGGCCGGGGTGATGGGCCTGCTGGGCCTGGTGCCGGGCATGCCCAACCTGGTGTTCCTGCTGTTTACCGTACTGCTTGCGACCCTGGCCTGGTGGCTGACCCGCCAGTCCGAGAAGCGCCTGGTCGAAGAGCAGGAAAGCACCGCCCCGGCGCCCCCCCCGGAAGCCCCGGAGGCGAGCTGGGACGACGTCCAGCTGGTCGATACCCTGGGCCTGGAGGTCGGCCACCGGCTGATTCCGCTGGTCGACGCGCGCCAACAGGGGGAGCTGCTTGGTCGGATCAAGAGCGTGCGCAAGAAGTTCGCCCAGGAGGTCGGCTTCCTGCCACCGGTGGTGCATATCCGCGACAACCTGGAGCTGGACGCCTCCACCTACCGGGTCACCCTGAAGGGCGCCGAGATCGGCCGCGCCGAGGCCTGGCCCGGGCGCTGGCTAGCCATCGACCCCGGCCAGGTGTCCGGCGAGCTGGACGGCACCCCGACCCAGGACCCGGCCTTCGGCCTGCCGGCGGTGTGGATCGACGCCAGCCAGCGCGAACGCGCCCAGGTCTACGGCTACACCGTGGTCGACGCCAGCACCGTGGTCGCCACCCACCTGAACCACCTGCTGCACCGCCACGCCTCCGAGATGCTGGGGCGCCAGGAGGTGCAGAAGCTGCTCGACAAGCTCAGCGCAGAGCAGAAGTCGCTGGTCGAGGAGGTGGTGCCCAAGGCGCTGTCGCTGACCGCCTTCACCCGGGTGCTGCAGCAGTTGCTGGACGAGGACGTGTCGATCCGTGATCTGCGCACCATCCTCGATACCCTGGCCGAGCACGCACCCCATCAGCAGGACCCCACCGAGCTGACCGCCCTGGTGCGCATCGCGCTCGGCCGCGCCATCACCCAGCAGTGGTTCGCCGGACAGGAATCGCTCAACGTCATCGGCCTCGAGCCCCAGCTCGAACAGGTGCTGCACCAGGCCATGAACGGCAACGGCGCCCTGGAGCCGGGCCTGGCCCAGACCCTGATGGACCAGACCGAGGCGGCGCTGGGCCGCCACGAGGCCACCGGCGAGCCGCCGGTGCTGGTGGTCACCCCGAGCCTGCGCCCGGTGCTGGCACGCTTCCTGCGCCGCCGTCTGCGCCACCTGGTGGTGATGTCCCAGGCCGAGATCCCCGACGACCGCATGCTGCGCGTCACCCATCAGGTCGGGGGGATGTGACCATGCTCCCAGCCTTGATCCTTGCCCGGAGAACCCGGATTACGCCGAGACGCCTGGCGACACTCGCCCTGCTGGCGCTGTGGCTGATCGCCAGCGGCGCCCAGGGCTTCCCCGGTGCCTGGACCGCCAACGCCCCGCGCATGACCGTCGCCTCGAGCCAGCTCGACCAGTCGTCGCGACCGCTGACGCCGCCCTCCGCCAGCGTCGAGGGCGTGATCGAGCGGGTGGTGTGGCGCTATCGCACAGCGCCTGGCGCCCGCCTGCAGGGTCGCCTGTGCCATGGACAGCGCTGCCTGCGCCTGAAGGCCGCCCACGGCAGCACCGAACACTTCGCCGGCCTCGACGCCGCCGGCCCCTTCGTCTTTCGTTTCCGTCTCCTGGATGGTGAGTCGCCGCTCGTTGTCGACGGCATGAGCGTGATCGTCAACCACCGTTGAGGCTGTCCCAGAGGAAAGTGCCATGTACACCGCACAAGGCAGAATGGAGCATCAGTCCCAGCTCGAAGCCTACCTCCCCATGGTGCGTCGCCAGGCCCTGGCGCTGCAGGTCAAGCTGCCCGCCGGGGTCGACCTGGATGATCTGATCCAGGCCGGCATCGTCGGCCTGCTGGAGGCGCTGGGGCGCTTCGATGCAAGCCAGGGCGCCCAGTTCACGACCTTCGCCAGCCAGCGGGTGCGCGGCGCCATGCTCGACGAACTGCGCAGCCGCGACTGGCTGCCGCGCAGCGTACGCCGCCAGGCCCGGGCACTGGACGAGGCCACCCGCGAGCTGCAGCAGCGCCTCGGCCGCCCCCCGGAGGAACACGAGATCGCCGAGGCGCTGGACATGGACCTGGTCAGCTACCGACGCCTGTTGAGCGACGTCAACAACGGCCAGCTGATGCCCTTCGAGGAATTGCTCGCCGAAGGCAACGAGCATCGCTTCAGTGACCAGATCGGCATGGCACCGCTGGCCGAACTGCTCGACGGCGAACGCCGCGAGGCGCTGGTCGCCGCCATCGCCGAGCTGCCCGAGCGGGAAAAACTGCTGATGGCGCTCTACTACCAGGAGGAACTCAACCTCAAGGAGATCGGCGCCGTGCTGGGGGTCAGCGAGTCCCGGGTGTGCCAGATCCATAGCCAGGCGGTGAGCCGACTGCGCGCGCGATTAAGCGAGCACTGAGCCGCTCCGACAACTCAGCGAAGAAAGCGAAAGAAGAAAACGAAAGAAGAAGACCACTGGCAAAACGGCAGGTTAGAAAGAGCGGCCGACTAGAGGGAACAGCCACCCCATAGCCATCTCTTATCAGGATTATCGGACCATTCAATTTATCCAATTGCTCGTTTCTGCGTAAGGTGAGCCCTGTCTTCAGACAATACACCCATCGCTCAAAGGAGACGGGAATGTCCCTGATCAACACCGAAGTCAAGCCGTTCAAGGCCACCGCTTACCACAACGGCGAGTTCGTCGACGTCTCAAGCGACGACATGAAAGGCCAGTGGAGCATCGTCTTCTTCTACCCGGCCGACTTCACCTTCGTCTGCCCGACCGAGCTTGGTGACCTGGCGGACAACTACGAAGAATTCAAGAAGCTGGGCGTCGAGATCTACAGCGTCTCCACCGACACCCACTTCACCCACAAGGCCTGGCACGACAGCTCCGAGACCATCGGCAAGCTGCAGTTCCCGATGATCGCCGACCCGACCCTGACCATCTCGCGCAACTTCGAGGTGCTGATCGAGGAAGACGGCCTGGCCGAGCGTGGCACCTTCGTCATCGATCCCGAGGGCAAGATCCAGATCGTCGAGATCAACGCCGGCAACATCGGCCGCAACGCCGAAGAGCTGCTGCGCAAGGTCAAGGCTGCCCAGTACGTCGCCGCCCACCCCAACGAGGTGTGCCCGGCCAAGTGGAAAGAAGGCGAAGAGACCCTGGCGCCGTCCCTGGACCTCGTCGGCAAGATCTAAGCCTTGTCCGCAAGATCTGGCACTTGTCCGCCAGATCTGACACTTGACCGAAAGTGTCTTGAGCAAGATGTGACTGCGCCAAGGCTGGCTGACTCAGCCTTAGTGTCCCTTGTCGCAGTCACGGCGCCTCGCCAGAGGCGCCCGTCACCCCTGAGGTGACACCCTTTTCCCCACCGGGTCGTTCGTCTCGGTCGTCCTACCAGTCGCTTATGCGAGATCGGGTCCTTCGGCCCGGTGGGGATTCTGCGGCCCAATGATCGGCCAGTTCGCCGATACCGGCACTACGCCCCCGCCGCAGACCACCATTTTCCGATTTTTATCAGGATTGCCGCTGTCATGTTGGACGACTCTCTCAAGCAACAGCTGAAAGCCTATCTCGAACGTGTCACCCGCCCCTTCGAGCTTGTCGCCACCCTCGATGACGGCGACAAGTCCAGGGAACTCCACGGCCTGCTCAGCGACATCGCCGCGCTCAGCGGCCACATCAGCCTGTCCACCGAAGGCACGGACCCACGCACGCCGTCGTTCGCCCTTTATCGTGATGGCGCCCCCACCGGGGTGGTGTTTGCCGGCATCCCCATGGGTCACGAGTTCACCTCACTGGTACTGGCGCTTCTGCAGGTCGGCGGGCATCCGCCCAAGGCCAGCGCCGAGGTGATCGAACAGATCCAGGCGCTGGACGCGGACATGCACTTCGAGACCTACTTCTCGCTGTCCTGCCAGAACTGCCCGGACGTGGTCCAGGCGCTGAACCTGATGGCCATTCTCAACCCGCGGATCTCCCACGACGCCATCGACGGCGCCCTGTTCCAGGACGAGGTCGAGGCCCGCGAGATCATGTCGGTGCCGAGTGTCTACCTCAACGGCGAACCCTTCGACCAGGGCCGCATGACCCTCGAGCAGATCCTGGCCAAGGTCGACACCGGCGCCGAAAAGCGTGAAGCCGAGAAGATCAGCGCCAAGGAGTCCTTCGAGGTGCTGACCATCGGCGGCGGTCCCGCCGGAGCAGCCGCCTCCATCTATGCCGCGCGCAAGGGTATCCGCACCGGCGTCGCCGCCGAGCGCTTCGGTGGCCAGGTGCTCGACACCATGGCCATCGAGAACTTCATCTCGGTGCAGGAGACCGAAGGGCCCAAGCTTGCCACCGCGCTTGAAGAGCACGTCAAGCAGTACGACGTCGACATCATGAACCTGCAGCGTGCAGAAGCTCTGGTGCCGTCAAGCGAGCCGGGCGGCGAGCACGAGGTGCGCTTCGCCTCCGGCGCCAGCCTGCGCGCCAAGACGCTGATCCTGGCCACCGGCGCCCGCTGGCGCGAGATGAACGTGCCCGGCGAGGCCGAGTACCGCAACCGCGGAGTGGCCTACTGCCCGCACTGCGACGGCCCGCTGTTCAAGGGCAAGCGCGTCGCGGTCATCGGCGGCGGCAATTCCGGCGTCGAGGCGGCCATCGACCTGGCCGGCATCGTCGCCCACGTGACCCTGTTCGAGTTCATGGACGAGCTGCGTGCCGACGCCGTGCTGCAGAAGAAGCTGCGCAGTCTGCCCAACGTCGAGATCATCTCCGGTGCCCGCACCACCGAGATCAACGGCGACGGCAACCGCGTCACCGGCCTGAGCTATGAAGAGCGCGCCAGCGGCGAGCTCAAGCAGGTCGAGCTGGAAGGTGTGTTCGTGCAGATCGGCCTGGTGCCCAACACCGAATGGCTCAAGGACTCGCCGATCGAGCTCTCCGAGCGCGGCGAGATCATCACCGACGCCCATGGCATGACCTCGGTCCCCGGCATCTTCGCCGCCGGCGACGTCACCACCGTGCCCTACAAGCAGATCGTCATCGCCGTGGGGGCAGGTGCCACCGCCGCCCTCGGCGCCTTCGACTACCTGATTCGTCAGTAAGGTCGAGCCCTCGACCACGACAAAGCCGTGTTCCCTGAAGACACCGTCTGGCTTTCTTGGCCGCGGTGTCCACGACCAGGAAGGTCGTGACTAGCCTGCCGCCCTTCGGGGCGGTTTTTTTTGGTCTATTGATCGTCGTCCACCAGTACGCCGTAGCACTCCGGTCGCCGGTGCAGGCGGAAGTTGAAGATGTGCTCTCGTATTTCCCGGGTGCGGTCCAGGTCGCATTCGTGGACGATCAGCTCATCCTCCAGGGTGCTGGCCATGGCGACGATCTCGCCGGTGGGGGCGATGATGCAGCTCTGCCCCAGCAGGTCGCAGCCTTCTTCGCGGCCCGCCTTGGCGACGCCCACCACCCACATGCCGTTCTGGTAGGCCCCGGCCTGCATGCACAGATGATTGTGGAAGCCCTGCAGGTGGTCATGCTCCGGCACCGGCGGATAGTGGATCGGGGTGTTGTAGCCCAGCATCAGCAGCTCGACCCCCTTGAGTGCGCTGACCCGGTAGGTCTCCGGCCAGCGGCGATCATTGCACAGCGCCATGCCCATCTTGCCGCCGAAGGCCTCCCAGCAGCCAAAGCCGTCCTCGCCAGGTTCAAAGTAGCGCTTCTCCAGATGCTGGAAGGGCCGCCAGGGTTCGTGCTCATGATGGCCCGGCAGATGCACCTTGCGATACTTGCCCACCAGCTCACCGGCCTGGTCGACCAGGATCGAGGTGTTGTAACGGTGCACCCGGCCTCCCGACTCGATGCGTTCGGCGTAGCCCAGGTAGAAGCCGATACCCAGTTGCCTGGCCGCCTCGAACAGGGGCCTGGTGGCCTCCCCCGGCATCTCGCCTTCGTAGAAACCATCGAGTTCATCGGCATCGTCGAAAAACCAGCGGGGAAAGAAGGTGGTCAAGGCCAGTTCGGGAAACACCAGCAGGGTCGCGCCACGCCGGTGCGCCTTGTGCAGCAGCGCCAGCATCCGCTCGATCACCCGGGAGCGTGGCTCACTGCGTGCGATGGGGCCCAACTGGGCCGCGCCTACCACGATATGTCGACTCATGGATTCTCTCTCGGGACGTCAGGGGACTGGCACAGCTCGAGCAGCACCTGCAGCAGCACGTTGGCTCCCGCGGCGACATCCTCGGGCGCGGTGTACTCCTCGATGTTGTGACTGATGCCGCCCACGCTCGGCACAAAGATCATTGCCGTTGGACAGACCCGCGCCAGCATCTGGGCGTCGTGGCCGGCGCCGCTGGGCATGCGACGCACGCTGTAGCCCAGGCGGCGCGCGGTGGTCTCGACCAGCCCCACCACTTCAGGATCGAAGTCCACCGGCTCGAAGCGGGCCAGGGAGCGTCGCTCGAACGCCAGACCCTCCTCTTCGGCGACCTGCCGGGCGAAGCGCTCCACGTCCTCTTCGACCTGGCGCAGCACGCTATCGTCGGTATTGCGAAGATCCACCGTCATGCTGGCGCTCAGGGGGACCACGTTGATCAGATCCGGGGTGAACGCCATACGTCCCACGGTGCCCACCTGATGGCCACCTGCCTGCTCGACGCGTTGCCGGACGTAGGCGGCGGTGGCCACCGCCCCATGGGCAGCGTCACGTCGCAGCGACATCGGCGTGGTGCCGGCGTGATTGGAGCAGCCGTCGAAGCGATACTCCGACCAGGAAATGCCTTGTACCTGCTCTACCGCGCCGATGGTGATGCCCTGCTGTTCAAGCACCGGCCCCTGTTCCACGTGCAGCTCGACAAAGGCGTGCGCCTCGGGACGGCCCACCGGCCGCTCGCCCACGGCACCGATACGCGTCAGGCAATCGGCCACGCTCTCGCCGTCGATCCCGCGGGTGGACAGCGCCTGCTCCAGTGGCATGCCGCCCACATAGACCAGGCTGCCCATCATGTCCGGCGCGAAACGCGCGCCTTCCTCATTGGTAAAGAAGGCCACGCACAGCGGCCGGCGCGTCTCGATACCGGCCTGATTGAGCGTCTGGACCACCTCGAGACCGGCCAGCACCCCAAGATTGCCGTCGTAGAGGCCTCCCGTGCGCACGGTATCGATATGCGACCCCGTCATCACCGGTGGGCCGGGCTGCTGCCCCGGACGCAGACCAAACACATTGCCGATGGCGTCCTGGTGAATCTCGAGGCCGAGTTCCTGCATCCAGCCCATCACTCGCTCACGGCCCAGGCGATCTTCCTCGCTCAACGCCAGGCGGCAGACTCCGCCCCCCGGCAACGCGCCGATCTCGCCCAATTCGTTCAGTCGCTGCCACAGGCGTTCGCCGTCGATACGCAGATCATTCCACATGGTTGGCCCTCCCGCGTGCGATGACGTCCTCGGCGCTGGCACCGACCAGTTCACGATAGACCTCGGCGTCGGTGGCACCTTCACTGCCGATCAGCAGCACTCGGCTATTGCCATCGAGGCCCAACCGGGCGCCCAGATCCGGCTCTTGACTAGCCAGCAGCAACCCCACCAGACCGGCGACCGCGCTTTCCCCGGCGACCAGCGCCGGATCGCCGCCAACGCCCTCGGCCAGCAGCTTCATCGCCTCCACCGCCGCTTCATCACTGACCGCCAGATAGTCGTCGATGCCTTCATCGAGCACCTCCCAGGCCAGCAGCGACACCTCGCCACAGGCGAGCCCCGCCATCAGGGTATCGAGGTCGCCGTCGACCGCCACCGGCTCGCCGCTGCGGGCGCTTTCCAGCAGACAGGCTGCGCGCTCCGGCTCGACCACGATCACGCGCGGACGATTCACCCCATAGGCCTCCCACAGCTGGGCCAGGGTCGCGGCGGCGAGCCCCCCCACACCGCCCTGGACGAAGCAGTGGGTGGGCGGCTGATCGAGCTGATCCACCGCCTCATCGACCATCACGCTGTAGCCCTGCATCACATCCCGTGGCACCTCCATGTAGCCGGGATACGAGGTGTCCGACACCACGAACCAGCCGTATTCGGCCGCGTCGCTGGCGGCCTGACGGACCGAATCATCGTAGTTGCCGGCGACCCGGCGGATCTCGGCACCGAAGTCGGCGATGGCCTGTTCCCGGCCCGGGGAGACGGTGGCGTGCAGATAGATCACGCAGCGCACGCCGAACTGACGAGCGCCCCAGGCCACCGAGCGACCATGGTTGCCGTCGGTGGCACAGCACACGGTCAAACCGTCCAGCGCGTCGCGATACTCGCCGGCCATCAGCGCCTCGCTGGTGACCTGCTCGCCGAGCCGACGCTTGATCAACCGCAGCACCGCGTAGGCGCCGCCGAGGGCCTTGAAGCTTTTTAGCGAGAAGCGCTCCGACTCGTCCTTGTAGTGGATCGCCGCCACTCCCGCCGCCGCCGCCAGGCCGTCGAGGCCCACCAGCGGGGTCGCGGCGTAGCCGGGCCAGCGGCGTATCTCGTCCCGCGCCTGCTCGAGCGCTGCCTGGTGGAGGATCGCGCGCTGACGCTCGCCGATGGGCGCACCGGGCGTCACGCGTGGGTTGGCGACGTGGCGCCAGCGGGAATGTTCGATCAGCGCGGTCATGGGGTCTCCTGGAGTCGGTGGGAAGCGGTCGTCGAGCCCGTGCGCGGGGTGGCGGGCAAAGCGAGGGCGGTGGGGCCCTGGCCTGGCAAAGGTCACCTGGCCTGAATATCTCACCTCAATCTGAAACCATATTTTCACTTTGTCAATTATTGAAAATACATTTTCACATCGCTTTACCACGTGCCATACTGCTTTCATGACCGACACGACCCACGCCGACATGAGCCACGAACAGAGCCTCAGCCACGAACAGAGCCTCGAAGCCAGGCTACGCGCCCACCACCAGGACCTGCCTCCGGCGGAGCGCCGACTGGCCGAGCTGCTGCTGAACTTTCCCGGTGACATCTCGCGCTACGGTGCGGGAGAACTGGCCGAGGCCGCCGGTACCTCTCGAGCGGCGGCGTCACGCCTGTTTCGCCGGCTCGGCTACCGCGACTTCAACGAGGCCAGACAGCAGGTGCGTGACGCCCAGCGCTGGGGCTCGCCGCTGTACCTGTCCAGCGCCACCGAGGCCCGTCGACCGGCTCCTGGCAACAACAGTGCGACAGGCCAGAACGCCACCGGCCATGACAGCGGTGCGCTTGAGCAGGGTACCGGCCTGGAAAGTGCCGCCCAGGGCGGCAGCTCGCGCCAGCCGTCGGCACGCGGGACGGAGGGCCAAGCGCTGTCAGGGAGCCAGAGTGCACTGGGCGGGCTCGATGCGGATAGCGCACTCGGGATGCACCTGGCGCAGGAACAGGACAACCTGGCGCGCAGCTTCGCCGAGCTGGACCAGGCGGCGCTAGGCGAGGCCATCTCGGCCCTGGGCAAGGCGCCCCGGGTACATCTAGCGGGGTTTCGCAACAGCCAGATGCTGGCGAGCTTCTTTCATCGTCAATTGCAATTGCTCAGGCCCGATGTCCAGCTGCTGCCCCGGCCAGGCCAGACCCTCGGCGAGGACCTGGTCGACGTAGGAGCGGATGATCTGGTGATACTGATCGCGCTGAGGCGACGCACCGGCCAGGAGACCAGCCTGCTCGACTGCTGCCGTCAGCAGGGAGCCAAGACCCTGCTGCTGGTCGATCCGACCTGCCCGACCACCCTGGCAGGCGACTGGCGCCTGGAAGCACGGGTGGCCTCGGCTTCACCCTTCGACAGCTACGCCTCCTGCCTCAGCATGATCCAGGCGATCTGCACCATTTTTTACCGTCAGAATATCGATACCTGTCAGCAGCGCCTGAGGGAGGTCGAAGCGCTTCATGACAGCCTGGATGAGCTCTCCAGGTTCTAACAACATCTTCTGTGGTGATGAATATACGGGGGGAATCATGTGCCAAAAAAGCCGTTAACCCAGTGACTACTTATCTCATGACGGAAAATTTCTAGAAACCCTATATTCTGATAAACCGACACATTCACCACAAGGGTTCAAGCGCGAAAGTCAGTCTGCACCAAGGTGAACATCCGCTTGCACCATTTATTATCGCCTCGAGCTTTATCAGGTCGAAAAAGGGAACATTGAACACAGCAAAATACTGAAAAACCGATAGAAACCCGACTCTGGCACCAAAGATGTAAAGAACAAACACAAGACACGACGGGAGCCAATCACCATGTCACGAACCCTTGACCTGGCGGCACGACTGAGCCACACCCTGGACCAATGGGTGGAGCGTTGCTGCGTCATTCTGCTCGCCGTTCTGGTCGTCACCGTCTGGACCGGCATCCTCGCCCGCTATGTCCTTCCCTGGAACCTCACCTTTACCGAAGAGATGGCCCGTTATCTGATGATCTGGGTCGCGTTGCTGGCAATCTCCATGGGGATATGTCGGCGCCAGCATGTCGGCATGCTGGTACTCTTCGACCGACTTCCGGCGCTTCTCCAGCGTGTTCTTGCGCTGTCCTTCGACCTTATCGGCATCGCCTTTTTCGCGGTCATGTTCTTCTACAGCCTGACCTACGTCGAACGCGGCTTCAGTCAGTCCACCATGATCTTCGGGGTTCCCAAGGGCTACCCCTACCTGATCCTCCCCATCGCCTCCGGAGTGGCGTGCCTGCAGCTCGCTCTGTCTGCGCTGAAGGACATGAAGCGTACGTCCCCCCAACCGGCGCTCGAGCGCACCTGAACAGGAGTCGCCCTCATGGTGCTAGTCGCCTCTGCCTTCTTTCTGCTGCTGGTCATCGGCATGCCGGTGGGTATCGTGCTCGGCGTCGCCGGGCTGCTGGGACTCGTCGACATGGGCGGTGGCAGTTTTCTCGCCATGGTCCCTGACAAGTTCTTTTCTGGGCTGAACCTGTTCCCGTTCCTGGCGATGCCGTTCTTCATCCTCGCCGGCGAGATCATGAACCGTTCCGGGCTGACCCTGAACCTGGTCAACTTCGCCCAGTCACTGGTGGGCTGGCTGCGCGGCGGCATGGCCCACTCCAACATGCTGGCGTCGGTGATGTTCGCCGGGCTCACCGGCTCGGCCACCGCCGACGCCGCCGCCTTCGGCAATACCCTCGTGCCGGCAATGAAGAAGGCCGGCTACAGTGGCCCTTACGCCTGCGCCGTCACGGCGGCCGGCTCCATCATCGGTCCGATCATCCCCCCATCCACCCTGGCCATCATCTACGGCTCGCTGATGGGGGTGTCGATTGCCGGGCTGTTCGCCGCCGGGATCATCCCCGGGCTGCTGCTGTGTCTGGTGTGCATGTGCCTGATCGCGGCCACCGCCCGCCGCCTCAACCTGCCCAAGGATGAACAGGGCACCAGCCTTGCTCGTATTCTCAAGGAATTTCGCCTGAGCCTGCTGGCGCTGATCCTGCCGGTCTTCATCCTCGGCGCCATCCTCACCGGCATCACCACGCCCACCGAAGCCGCTGCGCTGGCGGTGTTCTACGCCCTCTTTGTCGGCTGCGTGTGCTATCGCAACATCGGCTGGCGTGATCTCTACGAGATGCTGGCGAGGACCGCGCTGATCACCGGGGTCATCTTCCTGATCATCGCCTCGGCCTCGATCCTCGGCTGGTGGATGACCTTCAATCAGATCCCCCAGCTGATCGCCGACGCCTTCCTGTCGGTGTCGCAGTCACCCGTGGTGGTGGTCACGATGATCGTCGCCCTGCTGCTGTTCATCGGCCTGTTCATGGATATCAACGCTGCGTTGATCATCCTGGCGCCGGTGCTCGCCCCCCTGGCCGCGACCATCGGGCTTGAGCCGGTACACGCAGGCATGATCATCATCCTGTCGCTGACCATCTCGCTGATGACACCACCGGTCGGCGCCTGCCTGTTCGTGCTGGCGTCGGTGACCGGCGAGCGCATCGAATCGATCACTCGCTCGCTGTGGCCCTTCATCGTGGTCGAGCTGCTGGTGCTGCTGGCCACCGCCTACTGGGAACCCATCAGTCTGGCCATCCCGCGCATGCTGGGACTGGCGGGCTAATCTATTGCGGCGCCAGGCGCCGCTTGTCCTCGACGCAGTGCAACACCCAAGGCGCCTGGCTCGCTCGGCGGGCGCCAACAACAACGCAAGGAGTGAACCATGTCTCGACTGCCCCTCCCCGTCACCCCGCGTACTGCCCTGGTGGGCGCCGCTCTCGCCGCCGCCCTGGTCGCCAGCGCCTCGACCCAGGCCGCGACCACCATGCGCATCGCCCACCTCAATCCGCCGGACCCCACCGCCAGCAACTCCGGCGCGATGACCGCCGTGTTCAAGCAGCTGGTGGAGACCGCCACCAACGGCGAGATTCAGATCGAGATCTTCCCCGCCGGGCAGCTGGGCGAGGATGCCAACGTCATCAATCAGGTCGGCCAGGGCATCGTGCAGTCCACCATTTCTTCCGCCGGTGGCGTCGCGGAACACTATCCGCGTATCGGCATCTTCGATATTCCCTTCGCCTTCCCCAACATCGCGGTGGCCACCGAGGTCATCGACCTGGACAGCGACTTCGGCAAGGCCCTGGCCGAGGACCTCGAAGCCGAGACCGACGGCCTCAAGGTGCTGGGGCTGCTCGACAGCGGCGGCTTCTTCCAGTTCACCAACTCCCAGCGTCCGATCGAGACCACCGACGACATGGACGGACTGCGCATTCGCACCATGACGCTGCCCACCCACGAAGCGATGATCAATGCCCTGGGGGCCGAGGCCACGCCACTGGCCTGGTCCGAGGTGTATACCGCGCTGCAGACCGGTGTGGCCGACGGCCAGATGAACCCGATCCAGCAGACGTCCTTCGCCAACTTCGACGAGGTGCAGTCCTACCTGACCGTCAGCAACCACCTGATCACGCCCTACATCTGGCTGATCAACGAGGACTTCTACAACGGGCTCGACCCCGAGCAGCAGAAGGTCATCGACTGGGCCGCCGATGTGGCGGTGGACGCCGGCCGCTCGATGTCGCGGATCATCGAGGCCTCCGACAACGGCCTGCCGAAGCTGGCCGACGGCATGGAAGTCAACGCCATCACCCCCGAGGCCCGTCAGGCCTTTATCGACAAGGCCCAGCCAGCGGTGCGCGAGGTGATCAGCGAGCGCTACGGCAGTGAAGGCGAAGCCCTGCTGGCGAGCATGCTCGACGCCATCGATGCAGCCGACGCACCCTGATGTCGCCTCGCCCGCGATAGCATTTCCCAAGCGCCCAAAAACGATCAGGCCGCTCCCCGTGGGGAGCGGCCTGATCGTTGGTCACTGTTGCAACTTCAGTTCGACGGTGTCAGCCGATATTCGGCCATGGCACTTGCGCGACCCGAATGTCAGCGGAAGACAGCTTGCCTACGGCGTCGGCTTCGCTAGTTCGACGGCGTCAGCCGGTTTTCGACCATGGCACTTGCGCCGCTGATGTCCGGAAGGCACTCGCCCTGGGCGAGTCGCTCGAGGATGCGTTCTTCCTGGCGCTGCAGTTCCAGGGTGTGGTCGATCACCGCGTCGACCTCCGACGGCGGCAGTACCACCACGCCATTCTCGTCGGCCAGCACCACGTCGCCGGCGGATACCACCACTCCACCGACGCTGACCGGCAGGTTCATGGCACCGCCCTGGTCGGCGAGCTTGGTGGTCAGCGACGAGACGCCGCGGCTCCACACCGGGAAGCGCTTTGCGCGCAGGGTAGCCAGGTCAGTGGCGGTGCCGTCGATGATCACCCCGGCCAGTCCCAGGCGCGAGCCGACCTCGGTCAGCACCCCGCCCCAGCAGGCGTGACGACGATCGCCCTGGCGATCGATCACCAGTACATCGCCGGGACGTAACAGGCGCATGGCGTGGTTGAGCAGGGTGCCATCTCCCGGCGGCAGCGACAGGGTCACGGCAACCCCGGCCACCCGCACCTCGTCGAGCTGGCAGCGGATCTCGGGGTCGATAAAGCCCTCTTCGCGGAAGTGACCGATGGTGGCGGTCTCGCACTCGAGCAGGCGCTGATGGCGGGCGGGGTCCAGCGGGGCGGGCAGGTCGGCGATGGTGTACACAGCGTTTTTCCTTATATCAGGCTCGGCAGCCAGGTGATCAGTCCCGGCACCCAGTACAGCATCAGCATGCCGAACAGGAAGCACAGCACGATCGGCCAGGCGGCGGCGTAGATGGTCGGCATCGACACCGAGGGTGCCCCGCCCTTGACCGCGAACAGGTTGTAGCCGAACGGCGGGGTCAGGCTGCCCACCGCCAGGTTGATCAGAAACAGCGTCCAGAACCACACCGGGTCGAACCCGTAGGCCTTGACCAGCGGGGCGTAGATCGGGATGACCACCATCATGAAGGCGATCTGGTCGATGAACATGCAGGCGATAAGCGGGATCAGCATCAACAGCAGCAGCATCAGGCCGGTGTCCAGGTCCATGGCGGTGGCGGCGGCCACCAGCCCGGAGGTGGCCCCGGTAAAGGACAGAAGCTGACTGAACAGCTTGGAGCAAGCCAGGATGGTGATGATCATGGCGCTGATCGACAGCGACGACAGCAGCGCCTGTCCGGCCATCTTGAGGCTGAACTTGCGGTAGTAGAAGGCCACCAGAATGGCCCCGAGCACGCCGGTGGCGGCGGACTCAGACGGCGTCGCCACCCCCAGCATCATCAGCCCCAGCACCGAGAAGATGATGATCGAGAACGGCGCCATGTTGGCCAGCGCCCGACCGCGCTGGCGCCAGTTGCCGCCGCCCGAGTCGTCCACCGCCGGTGCCCGCGACGGGTCCAGCATCATGCGCACCACCACGTAGGTCACGAACAACCCGGCCAGGAGCATGCCCGGAATGATGCCTGCGATCAAAAGGCGAGCGATGGAGACGTCGACCATGGAGCCGATGATGATCACCAGAAGGCTCGGCGGGATGATCGGTGCAAGGCCGGCGCCGCCGAGGATCAGGCCGATCGACAGGCGGTCGTCGTAGCCACGCTGCTGCATCGTCGGTAGCGCCGAACGGCTGAGCATGGCGGTCACCGCCAGGGCCGAGCCGGACAGCGCGCCGAACAGCGTCGACAGGGCCACCACGAAGAAGTACAAGCGGCCCTTGATGCGTCCCATCAGGGTGTCGAGGGAGTCGAAGATGACGTCGATGGAGCCCGAGCGGAACAGCAGCTCGCCCATCAGCACGAACAGCGCGATGGTGGTCAGCGTCTCCGAGATGACGGTGTCATAGACGCTGTTGGCGAACAGGCCGAAGCCGGCGCTGCCCATCAGCCAGAAGGTGCCGGCCACGTTGATCGCCAGAAAGGCCACGAACACCGGCACGCCGAGGGCGAACAGCCCCATCAGCAGGGCGACGGCCAGGCCCAGGGTGACATACCACTCCATCGTCTACGCCTCCTGCCGTGGACTGTCGCTGGGCCACTCGACGGTGGCGGGCAGCAGCGCGCGCCGCAGAAAGTGCAGCGCGGTATTGGAAAAGCCGTAGCCGATAAAGCTCGACACCCACACCTTGGGGATATCGAGCCCCATAGCGGTGGTGGTGCCGCTGGCCAACTGGCGAAGGCTCTCGCTGATCAGCATCCAGGCTGCCAGCGCACACACCGCCGCGGTCAGCAGCGAGGTGAAGCGCTCGAAGCCCTGTCGACGGGCGGCGGGCAGGCTGTCCTGCAGCACGCTGATGGCGATGTGCCCACGGGTCCGGGCGAGTTCCGGCATGGCCAGGCTGGCCGACAGGCACAGACAGTAGGCGACGATGGAGCTCGACCACAGGGTCGGGGCGTTGAAGAAGTAGCGGGCCACCACTTCGATCCAGAAACACACGACGATGCCACACAGGGTGGCACCGCCGAGGTAGAAGCCGAATCGCGTGAGGCCATCGTGCCAACGGGCAATGGTAGCCAGCATGGGAGCGATCCGATCAGGGGGTCATGTCGTTGCTTTCGGCGATCTCGCGCATCTTGGCCACCGCCTCCGGCGACTTGTCGAGGCCGAGCTGCCAGATGCCTTCGGTCACCAGCTCGTCGAGACGCTCGGCGTCTTCCGGGGCGAACTCGGTTTCGTGCATGCCGAGCTCCCGCAGGCGCGCCCATTCCTCGACCGCCAGTTCGTCGAGCACCCCGGCGATCTCGCTTTCCAGCGCCTCGCCCTGGGCCAGCAGCACCGACTGCTGCTGCTCGTCGAGGCCATTGAAGGTGTCGAGGTTCATCAGCAGGTAGGTGTAGGTCTGGCCGAAGGTGGGCTTGGAGAAGTAGCCCGCCACCTCGTGCCAGCCAAGATCCTCGACGCCGTTGAGGCCCCAGGCAGCGCCGTCGATGACGTTACGATCCAGTGAGGAGTAGACGTCGCCGCTGGACATCAGCACCGGCGTGCCACCCAGGCCCTGGGTCACGTTGGTGTAGGTGGGGCTGCCGCGCAGACGACGTCCCTCGAGGCCCGGCGAGCCTTCGATGGGCTCCTTGAGCACGTACTGGAAACCGCTGGAGCCGAGCGGCGGAATCGCCAGCAGCTTCAGGCCGAGCTCGTTGTAGTGGCTGTCGATGAAGTCCCACAGGCCGGACTCGCGGGTCTTGGCAGGATCGACGAAGACCCCGTCCATGGCCGCGCCGACACCGGTGGTGTTGGTGTGGTAGGCGCCGTGGGTGTAGAGCAGGTCGAACACCCCTACCGAGACCGGCTGCAGCTGTTCGAACGGCGGCACCACGTCGGGGCCATTGAGGCTGATGGAGACCTCGCCGTCGCTGGCGCCCTGGACCTTGTCGATATAGCGCTGGGCGACTTCGCGGGTGTAGGCCGAGGTCAGGTCGTAGCTCGACAGCATGCGCAGATCGGTGGCCTGGGCATCGGGTGACAGCGCCGACAGTGACAGGGCAGACAGCGACAGCGCGGACACGGTCAGGATGGAGCGGGAGAGTCGGGACAGGGAGCGATTCATGGTCTTCCTCGCGTTTATGGTTGTTATCATCCGTGGCCGAGGCGGGATGCGTCCGGCAGAAGGATCTTCGATACCACTTCAATCTAGTCAGGCCGACACACCGGGGTCAATGGAAAGGCACCGATCGAGTTTTTCGATTTTTAATATGTAGAATTTACGGAATTTATACAACAAAATGAAAATATAAAAACCAGAAAAATAAAGAGCACTATCTTGTGAAAAATCTCGTATTAAAGGGCTATTATCTCGAAGTATTTTACGCCAAACATGATGAGACAAAACCCCGACAACGCCTGATAAAGCAAATAATACAACGACTTATATAAAACACCCTCTTTCGCACAGACGCCCGCCCAGCTCCATCGTCGTTATTGCCACAGGCGACAATTTCGACACCCTATCGGCCACCTTTCAGCAGAAGAAAAACTATTTCCAGCAAGAAGGGATCGACTCGCCTGGCCGGTTACCCTCGACCAGGCCGAAGCTGGCAGGAGGTAACCCATGCCCGACAACGGCCGACGGTGTATTCTCTGACAACAGCTTGGCCAACCATACACAGGCCAACATCAGGGCGCCTTCGGCGAGGACAGATCGTCCCCACGAGCGCCTCTTGCTGACAGAAATGAAAGGAGCCGGTGATGCGGCCGATTCACGACACCCTGGACTGGAACCTGCTGCGGACCTTTATCGTCATCGTGCAGGAAGAGAGCGTGAGCAAGGCGGCGGTGCGCCTGTACCTGTCTCAGCCGGCGGTGAGTCTGTCGCTGAAACGGCTGGAAGAACGGCTGGGCCAGAAGCTGATCGAGCGCGACAGCCATCGCTTTCGGGTGACCCAGGCGGGTCAACTGGTGTACCGCGAGGCGGTGGATATCTACGCCAATGTGGCACGCCTGGCGGCCTCGGTGGGGGAGTCGGACCCGGAGGTGGCCGGCCACGTCTCGCTGGCCTTTATCACCGGTATCCAGTGTCGCTTTCTCGACAGCGTGCTGGCGGCCTTCCATCGTCGCTATCCGCAGATCACCTTCGAAATCGAGGACATGTCGAGTCAGGAGGTGCAGCACGCCCTGTCACAACGCCAGAGCGCGCTGGGTATCTGTCTGGCCCAGAGTTGCCCGGACAACCTCGACAGCCAGGTGCTGGCGCGCCAGCGCTATCGGCTGTACTGCGGGCGCAGCCACCGCCTGTTCGGCCGCGACAGCCTGCCCATGGAAGAACTCAAGCAGGAGGCCTACGTGTCCTTCGGCAGCGAGCAGCTCGACGGGGTGCTGTCGCCGCTGGCGGTGTTCCGCGCCCAGCACGGCCTCAAGGGCCCGGTGGTGGGGCAGTCCAGTCGTCTGCAGGAGATCCAGCGCATGGTCATGGCGGGCTGGGGCATCGGCTGCCTGCCGGAGCACCTGGTGGCCCGGCAGGTGGCGGACGGCGAACTGTGGCCGCTGCCGCCCTACGACGGCGTGGCCGACATCGACCTGCACCTGATGTGGCACCGCGAAGGCCGCGCCAGCGTGGCGGAGACAACCTTTATCGAGTTCTTCCTCACCAGCATGGCCAAGGTGCCCATGGAGCACCGCCTGACCACCGGTATCGACGTGGCCGACGCCGCCCAGGCACCCCTCGCTTTTGACGATACGCCATAGGGCAGCCTGTTCAACGCGCCAGGGCAGCCTCGCGGATGGCACTCAGCCGCTTGCCCGGGGCGATGCCGTCGGCCTCGTAGCGCAGTTCGATCAGCGCCGGACGGCGTTCGCGCTCGGCGAAGGCCAGGGCGCGCTCGAAGGCGGCGTCGAAGTCCTCGTCCCGCTCGACGATCTCGCCCAGGCCGCCGTAGGACTCGACCAGGGTGGTGAAGGCCGGGTTGGTGAAGGTCAGGGCGATCTCGCGGCCGGGGAAGTCGTTTTCCTGGTGGGCACGGATGGTACCCCACATGCCGTTGTTGAACAGAAGGATCACCAGGCCGACATCGTACTGCAGCGCCACCCCCAACTCCTGCAGGTTCATCTGGAAGCAGCCGTCACCGGCGAAGCACACCGCCGGGCGGTCGGGGTGCTCGAGCTTGAACGAGATCGCCGCCGGCAGGCCGTAGCCCATGGAGCCCACCGTCGGCGCCAGCGAGCTGCCAAGCCCGGCGAAGCGCACGTAACGGTGGGCGTACAGCGCATAGTTGCCGGCCCCCACGCTGATGCAGCCCTGGCCATCCAGGCGACGATCGACGCTGGCGGCGACCTTGTCGAGACTCAGCGGCCCCGGGGCCGGCTGGGGCTCAAGCGTCGCCAGGTAGTCGGCGCGCGCGGCGCGGGTCTGGTCGGCCCAGCGCGGTGAGGTGTCCGGCGCCAGCCCGTCCAGGGCGGCGGCGAAGCCCACCACGTCGGCGTTGATGGCAAGCTCGGCATGATAGACCCGGCCCAGCTCTTCGGGATCCGGGTAGACGTGCACCAGCGTCTGGCGCGGGGTCGGCGACTGGATCCACGAGTAGCCTTCGCTGGTGGCCTCGCCCATGCGGGTGCCGACGGCGATCAGCAGGTCGCTGTGCTCAAGCCGCTCGCGCAGGGCGTCGTCCATGGCGAAGCCGACGTGGCCGACAAAGCGCGGATCGCGCTGGTCGAAGCACTCGAGCCGGCGCCAGGCCACCCCCACCGGCAGATCGAAACGCTCGGCGAAGGCCGCCATCTGGGCCTGAGCCTGTGCCGTCCAGCCGCTGCCACCGATCAGCAGGAAGGGCCGCTCGGCCTCGGCCAGACGCGCCTTGAGCGCCTCGAGCTGAGCCGCGCCGGGGTGGGAATGCAGCTTGGCCATGGGCTGGGCGTCGGCCACCTCGGCCTCGCCCCACAAGGTGTCTTCCGGCAACGCCAGCACCACCGGACCGGGACGCCCGCTGGTGGCGACGCGATAGGCCCGGGCGATGTACTCGGGGATACGATCGGTGGCATCGATCTGGGCGACCCACTTGGCCATGGGGCCGAACATGCGACGGTAGTCGATCTCCTGGAAGGCCTCGCGCTCGACGAAGTCGTTCCCTACCTGGCCGATGAACAGGATCATCGGGGTCGAGTCCTGAAAGGCGGTATGCACCCCGATGGAGGCGTTGGTGGCCCCCGGGCCACGGGTCACGAAGCAGATGCCCGGCTCGTTGGTCAGCTTACCGTAGGCCTCGGCCATGTAGGCGGCGCCGCTTTCCTGACGACAGACGATGGGCTCGATGGCGCCCCGATGCTCGTTGAGGGCGTCGATGCAGGGCAGGTAGCTTTCCCCCGGCACCAGGAAGACCCGGCGGGCGCCGTGGGCGCGCAGCTGGTCCATCAGGATCTGGCCGCCATTGCGGCGCGCAAGGGACGTGGTTGGCGAAAGCGTGGAGGCTGGCAGGCTCATGTCAGGGTTCTCGATATCGTTGTTGGTAAAGACGGTTCAGGCGTCTGTCAGGGCGCGGTGCAGCGGGGCGATCTGTTCGGGCAGCACCACGCAGCGGGCACGAAAGCCCCGCGCCATGGCCCACTCGAGGTCTTGCTCGAAGCCCTCTCGGCAAGTCCAGGGGCCGTCGATGGCCAGACACTCGGCCTTGGCGCAGGCGTCGACGAAGCGCTGGCGCCAGGGCGCCAGGACGCTGGCCCGCTCGCCTGGCTCGGCGTCGGCGGCAACGCCCAGATCACGCGACAGATCGCCACTGCCGAGAAGCGCCGCGCTCACCCTTGGGCTTGCCTTGAGGATCTCCGCTGCGGCGCCCACACCGACGGCGCTCTCCAGCGTCGGTATCAGCGCGGTACAGCCCTGTTCGAGGCCGACGCGACGCTCTTCGCGGGCCAGTGCCAGGGCCAGCAGCACGATGTCCATGGAGGACTCGACCTGGGGCAGGAAGATGGCCGCTGGTCGTGCCCGCATCAGCGCCGCCAGCTCGCCCTTGCCGCCCTGGGTCAGCGGGTTGATGCGCGCCATGGGCAGCCGCTGGTGCTGCCGGCAGCGCTCGGCGAAGGCGACAAAGTCGTCGCAGGCCTGGCGGCGATCGGCGGCCGGGGTGAACTCCTCCAGGTCGACGATGATGGCCTCGGCGCCGCTATCCAGCGCCTGATCCAGGCGTGCCGGGTCATGCCCCGGCACGAACAGCCAGCTGCGACACTGGGTCAGGGACAAAGGAGTCGGAATCAAGGACGCCATGGGTCACTCCATCAGGTTCGGCAGGAACAGCACGATGTCGGGCACGAAGGTGATCAGCAGCAGTACCGCGATCATCGCCCCGAGCATCAGTCCCAGGTAGCGCAACGACTCCATCACGCTGATTCCGGCGATGCGGCAGGCGGCCATCAGGTCGACCCCCAGCGGCGGCGTATTGGCGCCGATCGCCAGGTTCACCGTCAGCAGCACCCCGAAGTGCACCGGGTCGATGCCGTACTGCACCAGCAGCGGCATGACGATGGGGGTGACGATGATGATGATGGCGATGCTTTCCATGAAGGAGCCGAGCACCAGCAACACCACGGTCAGCAGCAGCAGTACGCCATAGCGGCTGTCGGTGATCTCGCCGATCAGTGTGGCGATGGCCTGGGGCACCTGTTCGTAGGTCAGGCCCCAGGCGAACATGCCGGCGGCACCGATGATGACCAGGATGGCGCCGGAGGTCTCCGCGGTGGCGATGACGCTGTCGACGATGTCCCGAAGGCTCAGGCTGCGATAGACCAGGGTGCCGACGATCAGCGCATAGACGATGGCCGAGGCGGCGGCTTCGGTGGGGGTGAAGACGCCGAAGCGAATGCCTCCGATGATCAGCACCGGCACCAGCAGCGCCGGCAGGGCAGCGATAAAGGCACGCTTGCGCTCGCCGGGCTCGGGCCGGGTACCACCGGACCAGCCGTTGCGGCGTGACACATAGATGGCCACCCCCACCAGCGCCAGGGTCAGCAGCAGGCCGGGGATCACGCCGCCCATGAACAGCTTGCCCACCGAGGTGTTGGAGGTGGTGCCGTAGACGATCATCACGATGCTCGGCGGGATCACCGTGCCGATGGAGCTGGCGGTGCCCACCAGGGCGCTGCTGAAGCCGCGGTGATAGCCGCTGCGCTGCATCGCCGGCAGCAGCATGCTGCCGATGGCGATGACGTCGGCCACGCCGGAGCCTGACAGTGCCCCGAACATCATGCAGGCCAGCACCGCGACCACCGCCAGGCCGCCACGGATGTCGCCCACCAGCGCCATGCACAGACGCACCAGACGCTGGGTCAGTCCGGCGTGATTCATCAACTGGGCGGCCATCACGAACAGCGGGATGGCCAGCAGAGTGAAGCTCTCCATGCCCGCTACGAACTGCTGGGCGGAGACCATCATCGGCGCCGCACCAAACATCAGCAGATAGGACAGCACCGCCAGGATCAGGCCGAAGGCGATGGGAATATCGATCAGGATCGCCAGGGCGAAGACGCCCACCAGGGTCAAGGCACCAAGGGTCATGAGGCGTCCTCCTGTGACAGCGGATCGCTCGCCAGCAGATGGTCACACTGCGCCAGCGCCATGCCGGCGCAGCACACCGGCACCGACAGATACACCAGCCCCGCAGGTAGCTGCAGCGCCGTGGTGGTCTGGCTCATGGTCAACCAGGCCAGGTCCCAGCCGGCCTTGGCCAGCAGCAGTAGCATCACCAGCAGTAGCAGGTCGGTGGCCCGGGTGATCAGCCGGCGAATGGCAGGGGAGCCGACCAGCAGCGGCATCAGTCCGGCGCTCAGGTGGCTGCGCTTGTAGGTGCAGGCCACGCCGGCCAGCAGCGCGGTCCACACCAGCACCAGCTGGGGCAGCTCTTCGGCCCAGTGGGGCGGCGCCCCCACCACCCAGCGCATGAACACCGAGTAGGCGACCAGCGCCGCCAGCAGGGCGGCGCCGATGCCGGCCAGCGCCAGGCACAGGCGCGAGACGAGACGCGCCACGGGATGCAGCAGGCCGTGCACGGTCATCGCGCTCACTGCCCTTCGCGGTAGCGCTTCACCAGCGCCATCAGGTCGCTGCCGAAGACGTCTTCGTAGTCGGCCCAGACGCCCTGGACGGCGGCATTGAACGGCGTGGTATCGACCTCGTTGACGCTCATGCCTTCGGCCTCGAGCTCGGCCACCAGGCGCGAGTCGTCCTCCTGGGTCATCCGGCGCTGTTCGTCACGCCAGGCGTCGGCCAGCTGCTGGACCGCCGCCTGGTCGTCCTCGGACAGGCGCTGCCAGACGTTGTTGGCGACGGTCAGGCAGGCCGGTGCCCAGACGTGCCCAGTCAGCGAAACGTAGTCCTGGACCTCGAAGAAGGACGAGGAGTGGATGATCGACAGCGGGTTTTCCTGGGCGTCAAACACCCCCTGCTGCAGCGCCGAGTAGAGCTCGCCGAAGGACAGCGGAGCCGGGCTTGCGCCAAGCGCGGTGAAGGTATCCAGTCGCATCTTGTCCGGGGTTACCCGGATCTTCAGACCGGCCAGGTCCTCGGGGGTCTCGACCGGGCCCTGGTTGTTGGTGACGTGGCGGAAGCCGTTCTCCCACCAGGACAGGATCTTCATGTTGTAGTCGGAGGCGATGGCTTCCAGCGCCTCGCCCAGCTCACCGTCGTAGGCGGCGTAGGCGTCCTGGCGGTCCGCCCAGGAGTAGGGCAGCTCGACGATGCCGAAGCGGGCGTCCAGCGGCTGGAAGGAGCCGCAGCCGATCACCCCGGCGGGCACGCTGCCGATCTGCATGCCTTCGACCATGGTCTTTTCGTTGCCGAGCTGGCCGCTGGGGAAGACCTGGAAGTTGACGCGACCCTCGGTGGCCTCGCGCACTTCGTCGGCGAAGCCTTCGGCGGCGATATGCCAGCTATGGGTCGGGGCCAGCACGTGGCCGAGCTTGATGTCGAGGGCCTGGGCCGAGGTGGAAAGACCGGCGAAGGCGCCAAGCGCCAGCAGGGGGAGCATCCTGGAGGTCATGGGGGTACCCGTTGAGTCGTTGTGATTGTGATCTGGGCCCGCCACCGCTTTGTTGACGGCAAGACAGGCGTCACTTGAGACTCGGCCAGGTAGGCGTATTAGACAATTTTCAAGATTTTATGCTTTGCATAAGCCTGATTTATGCAAAGCCATTGGACAGTGGTCAGGGTGGCCCTTCGACAGGCCTCGGGCGGCAACCACAAGCGCTTGCAGACACTTCTTTAACGCACTGTTCAAGAACCATTTTTCTGGCGCAAATGGGGACATTTGCGGTTGTGATTGGCGCCGTTGACGGCTCCACGGCGATAGTCAATCCAGCGTGGTGGTCAGCGTCGAGGCTGGCGCCAGCGCAGGATGAGAACCACCGCCCTGTCGGCCAAGAATTACAAGGAGCCCCTATGCAACTGCCCTCTCTGATCGAGATCCCCAACGGTGAAAAGGTCACCCCCACCTTCAGCGACGCCGAGATGCAGGGCCGCCTAGCCCGTCTGCGCCAGCACATGGCCGAGCAGCAGGTCGACGCCGTGGTCCTGACCTCCTATCACAACATCAATTACTTCAGTGACTTCGTCTATTGTCGCTTTGGCCGCGACTATGGACTGGTGGTGACCCAGGAAGGCTTTACTACCGTCACCGCCAACATCGACGGCGGCCAACCGTATCGGCGCAACCGTCTGGGCGACAACATCGTCTACACCGACTGGCAGAAGGACAACTTCTTCAAGGCCATCATGCGGCTATGCGAAGGCAAACGACGCATCGGGGTGGAGTTCGACCATCTGACCCTGGCCAACCGCGACAAGCTGGAAAGCGCCCTTGGCGAGGTGGAGCTGGTCGACATCGGCGTACCCACCATGCAGATGCGCATGATCAAGTCCGCCGAAGAGATCGCACTGATCCGTCAGGGCGCGCGTATCGCCGACGTGGGCGGTGTCGCGGTACGCGACGCCATCGCCGCCGGGGTGCCCGAGTACGAAGTGGCGCTGGCCGGCCAGAGCGCCATGGTGCGCGAGATCGCCAAGACCTACCCGCAGAGCGAGCTGATGGACACCTGGGTGTGGTTCCAGTCCGGCATCAACACCGACGGCGCCCACAATCCGGTCACCAGCCGTCGCGTGCGTCCCGGCGACATCCTGAGCCTGAACACCTTCCCGATGATCTCGGGCTATTACACGGCGCTGGAGCGCACTCTGTTCTGCGAGCACGCAAGCGATGCCCATCTGCGGCTGTGGGAGATCAACTGCGAGGTCCATGAGCGCGGACAGCAGCTGATTCGCCCCGGCGCCCGCTGCAGCGACATCGCCCACGAGCTCAACGAGATCTTCGCCAGACACGACGTCCTCAAGTACCGCACCTTTGGCTACGGGCACTCCTTCGGCACCCTGAGCCACTACTACGGCCGCGAGGCGGGTCTTGAACTACGCGAGGACATCGACACCGTACTGGAGCCCAACATGGTGGTGTCGATGGAGCCCATGCTGATGATTCCCGAAGGCCAGCCCGGCGCCGGTGGCTACCGCGAGCACGACATCCTGGTGGTCAAGGAAGACGGCGCCGACAATATCACCGGCTTCCCCTACGGGCCGGCGCATAACATCGTGGGTTGAACCGATCCGGCGATCACCGGCCGGGACGTGACATGGGGGGCCGCTCGCCCCCCATGTCGGCGAGCCCGGCCCTGAGGTAGTCCAGCACGTGGTGCGCCGCCACGGACAGCTCGCCGGTCTGGTAGTGCAGGCCGAAGGTGACGCGCCCAAGCTCGGGCAGCCGATCCGCCCCATCCACGCAGTGCAAGTGGTCGGGGCTGACGCTGCGCGCCAGGGCGGTCACGCCCAGGCCCTCCTCCACCGCGGTGAAGATACCGAGCAGGCTGGTACTGGCGTAGCTCACCCGATAGGGCATCGCCCTGGCCCTCAACGCCGCTTCCGCCGCAGAGCGGTACAGGCACCCTAGGGGATAGGTGACCAGAGGCAGCGGCGCTTCACCCTCCAGCAATGCCGTGTCGCCGACCACCCAGACCAGGTCATCTACCCGGATATCCCGAGCATCGCGATCATCGTCGACCCTTTCCGGCTCCATCACCAGGGCGATATCGTAGTGGTGCCTGTGAAAACGCTGGAGTATGACCCTGCTGATCTCACAGTCGACCTCGACCTCGATATTGGGGTAGACCCGCGCCAGATTCCTCAGCACTCGCGGCACAAATGCCAGCTCGAAATCGTTGGGAATACCTAGCCTTACCTTGCCACTGACGCCCCCTCCGCAAAGCTTCTCCACCAGCCGGTCATTGATCGCCAGCATGGCCCTGGCTTCCTGGTAGAGATAGTCACCATCCTGGGTCATTTCCAGCTGACTTCCGCGCAGAAACAGGCGAGTACCCAGCATCTCCTCGAGCTTCTTCATCTGCAGGCTGATGGCGGGCTGGGAACGCCCCAGGCGCTCTCCTGCCGCGGTAAAGCCTCCCAGCTCATTGATGGTCACGAAGGTACGCAATAACTCACTCGGTATCGTCTTCAACCTGGGGCCTCATTGGCATAGATCATGCATCGATTTGTCGTTCTTATTGGTCGCATCAGCGGCAAGAAAATACCTTGAATCTGTCGATGGAAATCGACGCTACCTCTCGACGACTGCCGATTGTCGACGTCCAACAACAAACAATAGAGGCTTCCTCATGAACTCCTGGGTATTGACCACCTTTGCCATTCTAACGCTCTACATGCTGATTCACACCGGTGCAGCCTACCTGCGTCGAGAACTCAAGGCCCGCCAACCGAGGTGACGCACATGGACTCCTTTACCCTGTTCAATTGGGCGCTTCTGCTGATGACCTTCGGCCTGATGCTCTATCTGGGCTACCTGTCCTCGCGGCGCATGCACAAGGATGACGCTGCGGGCTTCCTGGTCGCCGGGCGCTCGCTGGGGGCCTTCGTCGGTGCCGGTACCATCGTTGCCACCGGATTCAGCGGCTGGGGCTTCATGGGCTCGCCTGGGGTCACCTACCAGTTTGGTGCCATCGAGGTGCTGGGCAACTTCTTCTTTGCACCGGCGATGGTCATCGCGGTGCTCTACTTCGCCCGCTTCATGCAGCGCAAGGCGATCGAGATGGGCAGCAACACCATCCCCGAGTACATCGGCCAGTCCCACGGCGGCGGCGCCATGGGGCGAGTGCTGCAGGCGGTATCGGCGATCATCACCGTGGTGCTGCTGCTGGTCTTCCTGACCAGTCAGATCAAGGCGGTGGGGCTTCTGGGGGCCAGCTGGCTGGGCATCGAGCTCGACCAGAGCGCCATGCTGATGGTCGGGGTGATCATCCTCTACACCATGCTCGGGGGGCTGGCCGCGGTGGCCTGGACCGACACCATCATGGTCTGGGGCATGGCCCTGGCGGCGGTCATCATCGTCATCCAGATGCTGACCACCATTGACGTGAACGAGTGGGAAAGCGGCTTGAACGCCATCGACCCGGAGCTGTTGAACCCGACCAACGGGGCCCACTACGGCGCCTCCAGAGGCAACGTCTTCCTGGTCCTGCCCTACGCCTTTCTGTTCGCGGCGGTGCTGCCGTTCATGGCGATCCGCTTCCTGGCCTTCAAGCCCGAGGTCAAGCTGCACAAGGTCGGTATCTACGTCGCGGTGCTCGGCGGCCTGCTCAGTCTGATTCCGCTGGTCGGGCTCTACGTCAGGGTCAAGCTGCCGGGACTGGCGGACCCCGACAGCGCCATGCCGGTCTATCTCGAGCAGTTCATGCATCCGGCGATCCAGGGCGTCATCACCTTGTTCATCATCTTCGCCATGAAGTCCACCGCCAACTCCCTTTTGCACACCGTGGCCTCCAGCGTCTCCCACGACCTGCGCCTGGCGATCTTTGCCGAACGCCAGCCTTCGGCACGGCGCGTCCTGGGCCTGAACCGGGCCGCGGTGCTGGTGCTCGGGGTGCTGGCGCTGCTGCTGATGCTCTACGCACCGCCCTTCATGCTGTCCTGGCTCGGCATCCTTGGCACCGGCACCCTGCTCGCCAGCCTGATCGGACCGGTGTTCATCTCGACCTTCTGGCAGGGCTCGGCCTGGGGGGCGCTGGCGGCCATGCTCGGCGGCTTCTTCACCAGCGGCTACATGATGCTGTTCGCCGATGTGGGCTGGTTGATCGGTCCGCTGACCGGCTGCGTGGTGTCGTCGGCTCTGTATATCGGCGTGACCCTCGTCGGTCGCAGCCATCGCGCCCATGCCCACCATCCGAACGCATCCCTCCCTGACCACCCTGCTTGACCGAAGACCCCCCCCCCCGACTCGCCTCAGGACCAGAGTTCTGAGGTTTGGGCAAAAAGACAGGCCGCCTTCCGAGGCGGCCATTCTCGTGAAACCTCCGTCATCCAGCGAATAGTCGCGGTCGAACCTGAGCATCAGGGCCGAGAACCCGCTGCTCTCATGACCCAGATCATTGGTGCAAAGCGCTTTAGCATATTCCTCTCAACTTGACGCTTTCATGGGTCGATAACCCTGGCATCGCTGCTAATCGGAGGCAGTCCGAGCGATGAGCAAGCCAGGAAATGACTTCGCTCATGCCATGACTGCCGGTTGGCCCCTCCCAGCATGAGCCCGCTGCCAATGACATCACTCCTTGATCGCCTGACCATGGGAAGAAAGTTCTTCCTGGTGCTTTTCTTGCCGCTGCTTTCCATCCTGTGGATGACGCTCTCCACGGTGCTGGAACGTCAGGCGGTCGTTACCCGGATGGACAATCTTCAAGAGGTGGCGATCCTCGGGCGTCATTCGGCCAATCTGGTGCACGAACTTCAGCGCGAACGGGGGATGACGGCCGCCTTTCTCAGCAGTCAGGGCCGCAACTATCACGCAGAGCTACCGGTGCAACGTGAGGCGACCAATACCCAGGCCGAATCATTTGACCGCTACATCGCTGACATCGATTTTTCCCACCACGACCCTCGAATCGAAGCACAGGTCGATCTGGCGAAGCGTCTGCTTGAGGAGAAGGATGACCTACGGCGTAAGGTCGATGGTCTCGACATCTCTGTCGAAGCATCGACGGACGCTTATACCAACATCAACGAGGCGCTGATCGATATCGTCGCCAAGCTGACCTTTGGCGTCGATCAGGGAGAAGTCGCCCGTCAGCTGACGGCCTATTACGACCTTTTGAACATCAAGGAGCTGGCCGGCATAGAACGGGCGGTACTGGCGGCATCTTTCAGCGCCGACGCGATATCGCCTGCAATGTTCAGGAAGCTGCTTTCGTTGATCGTGAAGTCCGATGTGCACAAGAAGAACTTCTTCGAGCTTTCATCACCGAGGGTTCAGGAGGAGCTCAAGACGCTGACCGACAGCGCACTTGGCGAGCGTTTGAATGCCATGCGCAGCGTGGTCCTCGAAAAGGCCTCAAGCGGTGGCTTCGGTATCGATCACCAGGAGTGGTTCGAGGCCCAGACCGAGTATATCGATGGCATTCAGCAGATCTCCCGGTCGGCAGAGCAGTACCTTCTGGCACGTATTGACGACTTGCAGAAAGCGTCCTTCAGCTACCTGCTCAAGCACGCCCTGGTCATGCTTGCCGTCTTGCTCGTCACCCTTGCCTTTTCGATCATCACCGCCCGCAGCGTGGTGCGTCCTCTAAAGATTGCCCTGATGGACATCAGCGAGCAGAAGGATGATCTGACCAAGCGACTGGCGGTACCCGGCAAGGACGAGCTGTCTCAGCTTTACCGCGCCTTCAACGACTCGCTGAGCAATATTGCCAGCCTGGTGGTCAACCTGAAGAAGAGCGCCAGCGCCGTCGAGGCGGTCAGTGGAGAAATCACCAGGGGCAACCAGGACCTGGCGAGCAGGACGGAGCAGCAGGCGGCCTCACTGATCCAGACCGCTTCCAGCATGGAGCAGATCACCGCCACCGTGAAGCAGACCTCGGACTCCGCTCGCCAGGCGCAAGAAATGACCCGTGAAGTCGCCTGCCGCGCCAACGACCTGAGCCAGAACGCCGCCCAGACCCACACGGCCATGGAACAGATTCGCGACGCCAACCAGGAAGTCACCAGGATCGTCGAGGCCATCGACGACATCGCCTTCCAGACCAACATTCTGGCCCTGAACGCTTCGGTGGAGGCGGCACGCGCCGGCGACCAGGGACGAGGGTTTTCGGTGGTGGCCTCGGAGGTGCAGAAACTCGCCAGCCGCTGCGCAGAGGAAGCCACCCTGATCCGCCGGTTGATCACCACCAGTACGCAGCGGGTCGACAAGGGGGAGCGACTGGTGGCTTCCACCAGCGAGGCGCTGGTCACCATCTCCGAGCATGCCCAGCAGACGGCGACCCTGGTGTCGGAGATTTCCACCGCGGCGACCGAGCAGTCGCTGGGTATCGAACAGATCACTCAGGCACTGGCGCAACTCGAGGACGTCACCCAGCGCAACACCGGCCTGGTCGAACGCGTTGCCACCGCCAGCGAGTCCCTCGACAAGCGGGCTCGCGACATGGCCTCGCTGGTGGGCCGCTTCAAGGTCGATGTGCCAACGGCCCTTCACGCCACGTCGGAAGACGGGCCGCTTATTGGCTCACCCCAGGCCACCCTTGTCGACTGCCACGCATAGGCCCTACAGGTTCCCCGCCTTGCCGCCCTTCCGGGCGGCTTTTTTTATCAGGCATGGAACCCATACAAACAAAACCTCGTTTTATTTTTGATGAATCGTCTTTGACAATATTGAAACGCAATTCTAGCCTTGCTGATGCCACCCCAGCACAACAAGGAACAACGCCGTGCTCGAACACGACCATCTCAGCCGTTTTCACTCCCATCGCCATTCCCTTTGCCAGCCCCTTTACCAGTCCCCTCGCCACCCCCTTCGCAAGCCCTTGATCGTCGCGCTGTCGGCCCTGGCCGTCTCCTCCTTCGGTATATCCTCCATGGCCGCCGCCGAGGATACGCCACCGGCGCAGGTCTTCGACCTGACGACCTGGAAGTTAACCCTGCCCATGGACGTCGACGGCGACGACGACGTCGACGAGATATCGGTCGGCGAGCTTCAGTCCTATCAACATCCGGACTACTACTATCTGAACGACAACAATAATCTGGTCTTCGTGACCCCCAATAGCGCCTTCACCACCCCCAATTCCAGCAATGCACGCACGGAACTGCGTCAGATGCTGGCCGGCGCCGACGACGCCTTCGGCCCCAAGGCACCTGAGCAAAACTTTGCCCTCGCCTCCCACCCCGAGGCTGACCGCTACGCCCAGATCGGCGGCTACCTCGATGCCACGCTGCGGGTCGATCACGTCGCCGAGCGCACCGACAAGCCCGACCGGGCGGCAGCCTACTCGGTGGTCATCGGCCAGATCCACGCCGGCAAGGACGAAGCGGTGCTGGCCCAGGAAAATGGCTTCGGCCACGGCAACGAACCGCTGAAGATCTACTACAAGAAGTTTCCCGACCACGAGACCGGCTCGGTGTTCTGGAACTACGAACGCAACCTCGAGAAAGATGACCCCGAGCGCATCGATATCAGCCACGCGGTGTGGGGCAACGACTGGAGCGGCAGCGAGGATCCGGGCGAGGCGGGCATCGCCCTGGGCGAGAGCTTCCGCTATCGGGTCGAGGTCAAGGACGACGTCATGCACCTGACCTTCGCGTCAGACGGCCACCCCACCCGCACCTTCGAGCAGAACCTGGCCGACAACGTCGGTCCCGACGGCGAGGTCGACGAGGCCGACCATCCGCACGGCTACGCCGGTGACTGGATGTACTTCAAGGCGGGTTCCTATAACCAGTGCAATACCAAGCCGGAATCTGGCGCCTGCCTGGGTACCGGGGTGTGGGAGACGGACCAGCAACACGGCGACTACGCCCAGGTCGTGTTCAGCGAGCTGGATAGCGGCCCGGTCGAGTAAGTGTCCAGCGAGCGCCCGGTAACGTCCACGCCAGAGAAGAGCAACGTCCACGCCAGAGAAGCGTAACGTTCGCGCCAGGGGCGAAGCTGCCGCTCGCTCCTGGCCTACGGCGCTCGGCAACAAAGGCCGACTTGATCCAGATCAGCAAAGGCGCTTTCGCCTCAAGGGCGAACTTCGGCAGAAAACCGTGCACTTTCAAGCATGTGCTCGTGCAGCAATGGGCAAATTCAACGGCAGTGAATGGCCCGATTCGAGCGCTCGATGCCCCCCTGCCGACCCACCCTCCAGACATGAAAAAGGGCCTACGACAGTGTCGTAAGCCCTTGAATTCTATGGCGCGCCCTAAAGGATTCGAACCTTTGACCTTTGCCTCCGGAGGGCAACGCTCTATCCAGCTGAGCTAAGGGCGCGCGGTGCCGCCTGAACCTGTCACGCGGCGAGCCATATCCTACCTTGCGCACCCGCCGGTGTCCACCCAAGGCCATGCCCAAGCCCCGCAGCGCCACCTTCCCGGCGACGGGCGACATTTTCCCGTCTCGAACGATCTCGCTATACTGCCGGCACAGCGTGACGCCCGGCGATAGGGACGATGGCCGTGCTCGGCGCCACCAACAATAACTTCCATCAAGCGACCGTTACAGAGGTGGTGAGAGTGAAATCCAGCAAGCTGATCATGGGGTGTCTGATCACCCTGGGCCTGGGCTCCGGCCAGGCGATGGCACAGGACGATGCCGAGCGTGACGCCATGGCCGAGCGCCTGGCCCCGGTAGGTTCTGTGTGCCTCGAAGGCCAGGAATGCGGCAGCGCCATGGCCGCCGCGTCAGGCGGCGATGACGCCGCAGCGTCGGGCGGTGGCGTCGATGGCGAAGCCGTCTACGGCGGCATCTGCATGGCCTGCCACGATACCGGCGTCGCCGGTGCACCCAAGCGCGGCGACGAAGCGGCCTGGGCCGAACGCACCACCAAGGGCTTCGACACCCTGCTGGATCACGCTCTTAACGGTTTCAATGCGATGCCGGCCCGTGGCGGCAACCCGAACCTGTCCGATGAAGAAGTCCATGCGGCGGTGGCCTACCTGGTCGAGCCGGTGATGGAAGTGCCGTCAAGCGACGCAGGCGCCAGCGAGGCGGCCCCCGCCGAAGAGTCAGCATCGGATGACAGCGCCGCTGCCAGCGACGAAGCAGCAGGTGAGGACGCCGCTGCCACCGATGCCTCTGGCGACGAAGCAGGCGGCGACGCCGCTGCGGCCGATGCAGGCTCTGCCGAGGTCGACCCGGCGGTGGCGGCCATCGATGGTGAAGCGGTCTACGGCGGCATCTGCATGGCGTGCCATGAAGCCGGTGTCGCCGGCGCCCCGGTTCGCGGTGACGCCGCCGCCTGGGAGCCGCGCCTGGCCAAGGGCATGGACACCCTCTATGACCACGCCATCAACGGCTTCAACGCGATGCCGCCCAAGGGTGGCAATCCGAGCCTGTCCGATGACGAGATCAAGGCGGCCGTCATTTACATGACCCAGTAAATCGACTCACGCGATATAGCAGCGGGGCGCCCATGGGCGCCCCGCTTGCGTTGGTCTGCTGGCGGGGCCTGGCCCTGCTCTCGGGTCGTGCCAGGCCTTGATGCCTTCGGGCTTATCCACAGCCCATGGCAATCAGCGGCTGTGGATGGATTCAGTCCAGCAGCGAGCGCAGCCCGGCGATGGCGCTCTTGCCCCGCTCCTGCTTGCGCTCGGGGTCTTCCCGATCGGCGCGTCCTTCCCACTCCAGATCATCCGGCGGCAACTCGTCGAGGAAGCGGCTGGGGGCGCAGTCCATCAGCTCTCCGTAGGCCTTGCGCTGGCGCGCCAGCGTCATGGTCAGGGTACGCCGGGCACGGGTGATGCCAACGTAGGCCAGGCGGCGCTCTTCCTCCACGGTGCCGGCCTCGATGGAGTTGCGGTGAGGCAACAGCTCTTCCTCGAGACCCATCAGGTAGACGTGGGGGAACTCGAGGCCCTTGGAGGCGTGCATGGTCAGCAATTGCACACGATCCGAGTCATCTTCTTCCGCCTGTTGCTCGAGGATATCGCGCAATACCAGACGCGAGATCGCCGATTCCACGTCGTCGGTTTCGGTATCGGTGCTGGCGGTGTTCTCTTCCGGGTCGGCCTGCATCGACTTCTCGAGCTGGTCGATCAGGATCCACACGTTGGCCATGCGCCGCTCGGCGATGGTGGGGGCGCTGGCATTCTGGTAGAGCCAGGCCTCGTAGTCCATCTCGCGCATCATCTCGCGGATCGCGGCGATGGCGTCGCCCTGGTCCATGCGACGGCGCACGCCATCGATAAAGTGGGTGAACCGCGTAAGCCGCTCCACCGCGCGGGCCGGCAGCTGCTCGGCCAGTCCCAGCTCGTGACAGGCGGCGAACAACGAGACGCCGCGCTCGGTGGCGTAGTTGGCGAGCTTTTCCAGGGTGGTCGGGCCGATCTCGCGACGCGGCACGTTGACGATACGCAGGAAGGCGTTGTCGTCGGCCGGATTGATCAACAGCCGCAGGTAGGCCATGGCGTCCTTGATCTCGCCCCGGGAGAAGAACGAGGTGCCGCCGGACAACTTGTAGGGAATCTGGTAGTGCTGCAGCTTCAATTCCAGCAGGCGCGCCTGGAAGTTGCCGCGGTAGAGCACCGCGAAGTCGCGCCACTCGGCGCGCTCCTTGATCCGGCGGGTCAGGATCTCGCTGGCGACCCGCTCGGTCTCGGCCTCCTCGTGGCGCGTGACCACCACCCGGATCGGATCGCCCTGGCCCATGTCCGACCACAGGGTCTTGTCGTAGACGTGGGGGTTATTGGCGATCAGGGTGTTGGCGGCGCGCAGGATGGTGCCGGTGGAGCGGTAGTTCTGCTCCAGCTTGATCACCTTGAGCCGCGGAAAGTCCTCGCCCAGGGTCACCAGGTTCTCCGGCCGGGCACCGCGCCAGGCGTAGATCGACTGGTCATCGTCGCCGACCACGGTGAAGGTCTGGCGCTCGGCCATCAGCATGCGCACCAGCATGTACTGGCTGACGTTGGTGTCCTGATACTCGTCCACCAGCATGTAGTGGATCTTGCGCCGCCAGCGGGCCAGCGCCTCGGGGTCGTCGCGCAGCAACACCACCGGCAGCAGGATCAGGTCATCGAAGTCCACCGCGTTGTAGGCCTTGAGGTGGCGAACGTAGGCCTCGTAGACCCGGGCGGCGTACTGCTCGTCTTCGGTGGCGGCGTGGGACAGCGCCTGGCCGGGCAGGATCAGGTCGTTCTTCCAGTTGGAGATCACTCCCTGGACCTGATTGATCTGGTCGGCGTCGACCTGGGCGTCCTTGTTCATCAGGTCGCGCAGCAGCGCCTTGGCGTCTTCCGGATCGAACAGCGAAAAGCCCGGCTTGTAGCCCAGCGCCTTGAGCTCGCCGCGGATGATGTTGAGGCCGAGCGTGTGGAAGGTCGAGACCGTCAGGCCGTGGCCTTCACGCCCCTGCAGCATCGAGCTGACCCGCTCCTTCATCTCGCGGGCGGCCTTGTTGGTAAAGGTCACCGCAGCGATGCGCCGGGCGCTCATGCCGCACTCCTGGATCAGGTAGGCGATCTTGGTGGTGATCACGCTGGTCTTGCCGGAGCCGGCCCCGGCCAGCACCAGGCAGGGACCGTCGATGAAGTGCACGGCCTCGCGCTGACGCGGGTTGAGGCCGCGGATGCGTTCGCGGATCGTCTTCACAGGTGCGTTCATGCGTCGTCCTGGGCGCCGGGCTGGACATCGAGTCGCGCCGCGCCGTCGAAATCGAGTTGTCGCCAGGCCTCGAACACCAGCACCGCACAGGCGTTGGACAGGTTCAGGCTGCGGCTGTCCGGCAGCATCGGGATGCGCAGGCGCTGCTCCGGCGGCAGTGCATCGAGCATCGCCTGGGGCAGGCCTCGGGTCTCGGGGCCGAATACCAGGGCGTCGCCGGAACGATAGTCGGGCTCATGGTAACCACGCCGCCCACGGGTCGAGACGGCGAAGACCCGAGAGGGCGAAACCTCGTCGATGAACGTCTGCCAGTCGGCGTGGACCCGGACCCGCGCCCACTCATGGTAGTCCAGCCCCGCGCGCCTGAGGCGCTTATCGTCTAGGGTAAAGCCTAACGGCTCAATAAGGTGCAGGCGAAATCCGGTATTGGCGCACAGGCGTATCAGATTGCCGGTGTTCGGCGGAATCTCGGGTTGATAGAGCACCACGTCGAGCATTGGACATCACCAGGATCGCGGCGGAGGACGATGTGAGGCAGGGAGATCACCGAGGCCCTCCTGGGAGGAAGACCTCGGCGCAAGGAAGCCATAGCGACTCAGGCGCTGACGCCGTAGCGTTCGCGGTAGGCGCGGATGGCCTCGGCGTGGGGTTTGAGGGTGTCTCCCCCGCTCTGTTCGAGGTAGGCCAGCACCTGGTCGAGGCCGACGATGCTGACCACCGGGATGCCGAACTCGGCCTGCACCTGCTGGATGGCGCTCTTGTCGGTGTCGTCGCTGGCGCGCTCCTGGCGGTCCAGCGCCACCACCACCCCGGCGGCCTGGGCGCCGGCGCCGTCGATCAGCCCCATCACCTCACGGATCGCCGTACCGGCGGTGATCACGTCATCGATGATCATGATGCGACCGTCGAGCGCGGCCCCGACGATGTTGCCGCCTTCGCCGTGGTCCTTGGCCTCCTTGCGATTGAACGCAAAGGGCAGATCACGGTCATGATGGTCAGCCAGCGCCACGGCGGTGGTCGCCGCCAGCGAAATGCCCTTGTAGGCCGGACCGAACAGCACGTCGGCCTCGATCCCGCTTTGCTCGATGGCCTTGGCGTAGAAGCGCCCGAGGCGCGCCAGGGCGCGGCCGGTCTTGAACAGGCCGGCGTTGAAGAAGTACGGGCTCACCCGCCCCGACTTCAGGGTGAACTCACCGAAACTGAGCACGCCCTCGCCGATGGCGAACTCGATGAACTCCCGCTGGTAGGGATGAAGGCGCGCCGCGCCTGGCGGTTGAGGTGCCATGTCAGCCACGAGGCCTCCTGTCCAATTGCCTGGCCTTATCACGTTTTTCTCGACCGGCCATTTACCCAAACGTCGAAACGTCGGGTATCATACACGCGCGACGCAAAAGGGACCACGTATGAAAATCGCCACCATCAATGTAAACGGCATCCGCGAGGCCGTCGGTCGAGGCTTTCTCGACTGGCTCGCCAACCAGGACGCCGACGTTGTCTGCGTCCAGAACATCAAGGCCAAAAGCTTCGAGCTGGACGACAGCATTCTTTATCCTGAGGGCTACGAGGGTTACTTCCTCGACGCCGAACAGGACGGTTTCTCAGGGGTCGGCCTCTACTGCCGCAAGATCCCCAAGGCCATCATGTACGGCCTGGGCTTCCCCCAGTGCGACCATGAAGGACGCTTTCTGCAGGCCGACTACGATCGCTTCTCGATCGCCAGCTTCCTGATGCCCGACGGCAGCGATCCTGACGCCAAGCAGGCGTTCATGGCCCAGTACCAGGAGTACCTGTCGAAGATGGCTCGCAAGCGCCGCGAGTACATCATCTGCGGCACCTGGCACATCGCCCACAAGACCATCGATCTGGCCAACTGGGCCGACAACCAGACGACGCCCGGCTTCAAGGCCGAAGAGCGCGCCTGGATGGACCAGGTGTTCGGTCCCACCGGCTTCATCGACACCTTCCGCGAGATCAACCGCGACGGTGACGAGTACACCTGGTGGCCGGCGCTGGACCAGGATCAGCCGCGCTCCCGTCAGGAGGGCTGGCGCCTGGACTACCAGATCGTCGGGCCGAACTTCCGTCGCCATATCACCGACGCCTGGATCGACTACGACGCCACCTTCTCGGAGTTCGCGCCGCTGATCGTCGAGTACGACCTGCAACTGTAAGCCTCCCTTCGTCGCCGTCTGGCCCGGGTCCGGGGCCGGACACGAAAGCGCCGGCCCCTCAGGGGGCCGGCGCCTTCGTTCATGCGACTCATCTCGTCACGGCGACCGCTCAGGCGCGATTGCCGAGCGCCTCACGCTGGTGCTCGAACAGCTCGTTCCCGGCCTTTTCGGCCAGATCCAGCATGGCGTTGAGCTGACCACGGGTGAAGGTGCCGGACTCCGCGGTGCCCTGGACCTCGATCAGCTCGCCGGATTCGCTCAGCACCACGTTCATGTCGGTATCGGCGCTGGAGTCTTCCGGGTAGTCGAGATCCACCACCGGCTGACCGCGATAGAGCCCCACCGACACTGAGCTTACCAGCTGCGAAAAGGGGTCAGTCTTGATCAGCTTCTCGCGCTGCAGGTAGCGGATGGCGTCGATCAGCGCCACACAGCCCCCGGTAATCGAAGCGGTACGCGTGCCACCATCGGCCTGGATCACGTCGCAGTCCACGGTGATAGTGAACTCGCCAAGCTTCTTCAGGTTCACCGCCGCACGCAGCGAACGCCCGATCAGGCGCTGGATCTCCAGGGTGCGGCCGCCCTGCTTGCCGCGTGACGCCTCGCGCCCGCTGCGCGAGTGGGTCGCCCTCGGCAGCATGCCGTACTCGGCGGTGACCCAGCCCTGCTTCTTGCCCCGCAACCAGCGCGGCACGCCGGCCTCGACGCTGGCGTTGCACAGCACCTTGGTATCACCGAACTCGACCAGCACCGAGCCTTCGGCGTGGCGGGTGTAGTCACGGGTGAGACGAATCTCGCGGGTCTGGTCAAAAGCGCGTCCGCTGGGACGACGGATGTCCGTGGACATGGCACCTCTCTTGGTCGACACGCCTCTTGCCGCGGCATCGCCTGGCGCAGCGAAGGGGACGACGTCGATCATGGAATGGAAAACGAAGGCCGCCCATTCTACACGCCTTGGCCGATGAATCGGGTACACTGCGCTCACCGGTGTCGAGCCCACCCTCGACGGCCCTGCGACACCACCGTGCCCGACACCAGGAAATCGCCAGGAGACCCGCCATGGTTCACAGCATGACCGCCTTTTCGCGCCAGGACCTCGAGGCCGAGTGGGGCAGCCTGCAGCTCGAGCTGCGCAGCGTGAACCAGCGCTACCTGGAGCCGCACTTCCGTCTGCCCGAGGCCCTGCGTGACCTCGAACCCGGCTTCCGCGACGCCCTGCGCAAGCGCCTGGCCCGGGGCAAGATCGAGTGCACCCTGCGCTTCGATGCCAGCGACAAGAGCGACAGCCTGAGCGTCAACCACGAGCGCCTCACCGCCCTGTCATCGGCACTGGCCGAGGTACGCGCCACCCTGCCCGAGGTGCACATGCCCGACGCCCTGGCCATGCTCGGCCATCCTGGGGTGCTCGAAGGCGGTGGGCTCGATCTGGACGCGGTCAAGCAAGCCGCCAACCAGATGTTCAAGCAGGCCCTGAATGACCTGGTGGAAGGCCGTGCGCGGGAAGGCGAGCAGCTCAAGGCGCTGATCGAGGAGCGCCTGGCGGCCATCCATGAGCTGGTGGCCGAGGTACGCGAAAGGATGCCGCAGATCCTCGAACGCCAGCGCACCCAGCTCGAGGAGAAGCTCGCCAACCTCAACGTCGAGCTCGACCCCCACCGGCTCGAGGCCGAGGTGGTGCTGATGGCCCAGAAGGCCGACGTCGCCGAGGAGCTCGACCGCCTCGATACCCACGTCACCGAAGTCGGCCGCCAGCTCAAGCAAAAGGGCCCCATCGGCCGCCGCCTGGACTTCCTGATGCAAGAGCTGAACCGCGAGGCCAACACCCTGTCATCCAAGTCCGTGGTCGCCGACACCACCCGCTGCGCGGTGGAATTGAAGGTGCTGATCGAGCAGATGCGCGAGCAGATTCAGAATATTGAGTGAGGGCCGCTGTATCCGCCAAGGCCAGCCGAGCATTCAGCACAGAAGACGCCTTGACCCTGGTTAGCGCATCCACTTGACTGTGAATCAAGTGGATTGGGAGTTCCCGGTCGGCGCTACAGCCTCGGTGGTTTCACTGGGACTTTTCGCTTTTTGTATCCACCGTTTTTCCAAGTCGATCAGTGTGGGTAGGGGCGACTTGGCTCAACCGTGTTCCAGCGGTTTTTGGAGAACCGGATGGTCATGGTTCGATGATCCGACAGGGTGATGATGCCAAGACACCAGGCACGATGACGCAGCGACCTGCGCAAGCAACACAGACTCCATAGCAGATCACCCCAGATGCTCGATCAACTCGCCGATCAATTCGCGGTGCTCGCCGTGCCAGTGGTAGGCCACATAGGCCTTTAGCTCGATGACGGGCGCGTCCTTGACCACGAACAGCCGCTGCCGGTCACACCAGGGGGCGACGATGTCCTGCGGCAGGTAGGCGGCGCCGCCACACTCAAGCAGCAGGCCGAGGGCGATGCGGCCGCTGTTGACCCTGCCTCGCGCCAGTTGGCGCTGCGGAAAGCTGCTCTCGTGGATGCTGGCAAACGCCGTGCCCCACTCGACCCGTATGTAGCCTTCGCCCACCGCCTGCTCGGCGCTTCTATCCGGCTGGCTTGAGACCATCACCAGCGGGATGGTCGCCACCTCCTCGACCCCGACGCCACTGATGCGCGGGGTGTCGTAGAGGAAGCCGACGTCGACCATGTTGCGCTCCAGCTTCTCGACCACGCGCAGCGGGGTGCTCTCTTCGGCGCGAACACCCAGGGTCGGGTAGGCACGGTAGATGGTGGCGAGCCAGTCCTGCAGGAAGATATCCCAGAGGCTGGCGACCCCCGCCACCACCAGCCGCCGCTGGTGCCGCTCGCTCAGGGCGGTGTCCTCGTAGGCTCGCTCCCAGGCGTCGAGCAGAAAGCGGGCGTGGCGCTCCATGCGCTCGCCGGCCGGGGTCAAACCGATGTGGTGATGGCCGCGGCTGAACAGCGACAACCCCAGCTGCGTCTCGAGTTGACGAATGCGTGCGCTGACTGTCGAGGGCGAGACACAGAGGCTCTCTGCGGCCTTGCCGAAATTGCGCAGCCGGCTGACCTCGAGAAAGGTCTTCAGCAGTTGGGTATCCACGGCTCACCTATGCGGTTTTTTTGTTCATGAGGCGCAAAAAATTTTGTTTTTCAGGATACCCGCATTTCTCTAGGCTTGCCCGACCCCCTACTTCTGCCCACCTGAGGTTCCGCCATGGCGTCTTCCCCCAAGCGTTATCTGCCCTTCCTGCGCTGGGGACGCGGCCTCGACCGCCGCACCCTGTCGGCGGACATGATGGCGGGCCTGACCGGCGCCATCCTGGTACTGCCACAGGGCGTGGCCTATGCCTTCATCGCGGGGCTGCCACCGGAGGTCGGGCTCTACACGGCGATCGTCGCGGCCACGGTGGCGGCGCTGTTCGGCAGTTCCTGGCATATGATTTCCGGCCCCACTGCGGCGCTCTCCATCGTGCTGGCCAGCGTGATCGGTGGCCTCGGCACGCTGACACCCGACCAATACCTGGGAGCGGCACTGACCATCACGCTCCTGGTCGGACTGATCCAGCTGGCCATGGGGCTCTTGCGCCTCGGCAATCTGGTGAGTTTCATCTCTCACACGGTGGTCATCGGCTTCACCTCTGGTGCGGCCATCCTGATCGCCACCAGTCAGATGGAGCACCTGCTTGGCGTGTCCATCGACGCTCAGGGATTCCTGGCCGAGCTTTCAGCGCTGTTCCGGGCGCTGCCGGATATCAACCTCTACGCATTGGCCATCGGGTTGATCTCGCTGATCACCTCGCTGGTAGCACGACGCCTCCATCGTCGTAGTCCTCACCTGCTGCTGGGCCTGGCCGCCGGCAGCCTGGCCTGCTGGTTGATGGATGGCGCCGCCCACGGTGTGGCGCTGGTCGGCGCCCTGCCCGGGACCCTGCCACCCGTTACGCTGCCCGAACTGACGCCGGACAGCCTGCGCGTGCTGACCTCCGGCGCCTTCGCCATTGCCCTGCTGGGGCTGATCGAAGCGGTATCCATCGCCCGCGCCATTGCCCTGCGCTCGCGTCAGGTGATCGACGGCAATCAGGAATTCATCGGCCAGGGCCTGTCCAATATCGTGGGGGGGTTCTTCTCCTGCTACGCCAGTTCGGGCTCCTTCACCCGCTCCGGTGCCAACTACGACGCAGGCGCCCGCACTCCGCTGGCCTCGGTGTTCGCCGCCCTGCTGCTATCGCTGATCCTGATCTTCGCCCCGGGCATCACCGCCTACCTGCCGCTACCCGCCATGGCTGGAGGCATCCTGTTGATCGCCTGGAACCTGATCGACGTCCAGCACATCGTCCATCTGGTACGCGTCAGTCGCCACGAGGCGATGGTGCTGGTCGCTACCGTCTCCGCTACCCTGCTGGTGGCACTGGAGTTCGCCATCTATATCGGCGTGCTGCTGTCACTGGTGCTCTATCTAAAGCGCACCTCTCGTCCCACCGTGCTGGAAGTGGCGCCGCGCCAGGATCATCCCCGGCGGATCATCCGCAACGTCAGGCGCTACCAGCTCGAGCAGTGCCCACAGCTCAAGATTCTGCGCATCGACGGCTCGCTGTTCTTCGGCGCCGCCGACCACGTGCAACGTCGTCTTCGCGCCTTCACCGCAGAGCCGGGCTCCCGTGCGCTGATCATCGGCAAGGGCATCAACTTCATCGATACGGCGGGCGTGGAGATGCTGCTGCAGGAGGTCCGGCGCCTGACGGACCAGGGGGGCGAGCTGATGATCAGCTCGCTCAAGGGCACGGTGATGGATGAGCTGCGCCGTCGCGGGGATCTGAAGAGAATCGGCGAAGCTCGCTTTTTCGAAAATCCCGAGGCGGCCATTGCCTCGATTACGCCGGTTCTGAACCCAGACGTCTGCCAGGGCTGCGCCAAGCGTGTCTTCGGCGAGTGCGCGTCGAAGCCATCTCCTGAACACGGTGTCCTGGCAAGCCAGGTCTGATCAGCGGCGCCCGGAATGGGCAATTCGGCGGGGCCGCCAGATTCAGGCTCCGAGGACGTCCTTCAGCGCCGCCAGACAGGCGTCCACTTCGAGTGGGGTGTTGTAGTGGGCCAATGACACCCGGGTGACCGAGGGCAAGCCCAGGGGGCGCAGAATATTGCCGGAGTAGGCGTCGTCCTTGCGGGCGTGGACGCGGATACCACGCTCGCCAAGCTCGGCGACGATCTCCAGTGGGTCTCGGTCCTTCACGCAAAACGAGACCGCCCCCTCCCGCCAGGGCGAATCCGCCTCGCCTATCAGAGTCACGCCGGGCAGGTCCCTGAGTCCGGTGACACCATCGGCGCCATCAATCAGCCGACCCATCAGCGCCGCCTCCTGATCATGCATGGCCTGGCCGGCGGCCAGCAGCCGCTGCCGGCGGCCAGTTTCCTCGGTGAAGTGTCCTCCCAGCCACTCGAGATAGCGGACCATCTCGTGGGCGCCGGCCCAGGCGGCAGGATCGCGGCTACCGAGCTCCCAGGCGTCTTCCGGCTTGCCCGCCAGGCGGTCGTGATCGGCGCAACCCAGTCGCGGCGAGACCCAGGCGTAGCCGTCGTTGAACGGGCAGAACACCTTGTACAGCGACACCGCGTAGGCATCGACGCCGTAGTGCGATACCGCCAGGGCACCATGGGGGGCATGCTGGATGCCATCGACGATGGTGTAGCAGTCCGGTGCGATGGCGCGAATCGCCTCGGTGATGGCGGCCACGTCCTGGGTCATGCCGGTCACCGGGCTGGTGTGCAAAATGGTGGCCACGCGGGTCTCTGGCGTCACGACGCGGGCATAGTCCTCGGCGGTGGCGCGCCCCTGATGCGGATCGAAGGGCACCGTCAGCCGCTGCCTGCCGGTGCGCCTCGCCCACTGCGCGGTGGCATCAAAGGTGGCGGGATGCTCGAGCTCACAAGCAACGATGTTGCCCCCCGCTGGCGCGGCATTGGCGGCGGCGCGAATCACCCGGAACAGGCACTCGGTGCCGGTCTCGCCGCCAAACACGATGCCGTCCTCCACCCCCAGCAGGCTGGCCATGGCATCGCGACCGTCATCGATCATGCACGAAATGGCCCGGGAAGCGTCGTTGTCGCGATGCTCGTTGTCCGGTAGTGCTGCAACCTCGGCCATGCGCGCCACCACGGCCTTTAGCGTCAGGGAACCGCCGGCGTTTTCGAAGAATATCCGGGGGCCGGTGTAGGGGCAGCGGTCGACGTGGTGAAAGCGAGCACGCACCTGACTCATCAGGGCGTCGTCAAATACCGCCACGCTGGCCTTGCTGGAAGGCTTCAATGTCTGCATCTGATCGTTCCTTGGTGGCAGCGGAACAGCGAACCTCACCCCCAGCCGGGCGCCAGAACGAGGCAAGGGACGCTACCCGATCCTTCCTGGTTCGTCCGGAGTTATCGAGAAGCTTGCTCATAGTAGTACGCCCTGGCTGACCGGATGGCAAAAATGCAGCACACTGGGCGCCTGAACTTTGGTCGATCCAACGTTACCGTTCGAGCGACATCGTGATAATCTGTCCCTTGCACGACGGCCGTAAATTGACGCTATTTCACCTTTCACAATGCTCAACCATCCCGGTGATTTCCCCCTGATGATGGTCGAGCCTTCTGGCGAGACCATGCCATGACGAGTGACGCCACCTCCGCTGCACCATCCAAGCCGGAAGCCCTGGCCGAGGAGCTCGTCTATGACCGCATTGTCGACGCCCTGATCGACAAGCGTCTGCGTCCCGGCGAGCGTTTGAACGAGGCCAAGCTCGCCAGCGCCTTCAAGACGCCACGTAGCCGGGTGCGTCGCGCACTGAACCGGCTGACGGCGGAGCGTCTGGTACGCTTCGAGATGCACCGGGGGGCCTTCGTCTCGCTGCCATCGGTGAAGGAAGCCTACGATATCTTCGAGACGCGGCTGCATATCGAGGGTGCGGTAGCGCGGATCGCCTGCGAGCGTATCGACGCCGAAGGCATCGCCACGCTACGTCGCCACCTGGCGCTGGAGCACCAGGTCTTCGAGGAGCACCAGCCCAGCGTCAATCGCATCTCCGGCGACTTTCACCTGATGCTGGCGGAGCTGACCGGCAACGACGAGCTGATTGCCATCGTGCGCCCGATCATTCGACGCTTCTGCATCATCCAGTCGCTCTACGAACGCTCCACCGGCGTGCTGTGCCTGACCCACGAGCACCAGACCCTGGTCGATCTGATCGAAAAGCGCGACGCCGAGGGCGCCGCCGCGTCGATGATGGAGCACTGTCGCCACATCTTCTACAGCCTGGACCTGTCCGAGCGCCGCCGCGCCGAGGCCAACATCTACGATATCGACATCGACGATCCGCTGGGCTAAAGGGCCGGCCAGGCCGAAAAACCCACGCCAGGCCGAAAAACCAACGCAAGCAGGAAACAAAGCCGGCCCTAAGCCTGGGACATCCGCAGCAGAAAAGGGGCCTGAGGTCCCTTTTCTGCATTTCCACGACGTCATTGCCAGCTTCTGGCCCACGCCATCAGAGTGCTGCGTCCAGCGCCTCGATCAGTCGGTCCACCTCGGCCTCGGTGTTGTAGTGCACCATGGACACCCGCACCACGCCCTGGATGTCCATCAGACCGAGGTCCTCGGTCAGGCGGCGGGCGTAGAAGTCGCCGTAGCGGATTCCTACCTTGGCCTCGTCGATCTTGTGCACAATCTCGTCAGACTGATGACCTTCCACGGTAAAGCTGATGGTCGCGACGCGATGTTCGATATCGGAATCCCGCCTTCCGATGATGCGAACGCCTTCTTTTCCAGCGAGATAATCGAGCAGTTTCTTGCTCAATATCGCTTCATGCTTGGCGATGGTATCGAAGGCTGTTTCCAGCTTTTTCCGCTTATCACCTTCACCATTATCGCCCGTCAATGAGGTCAGATAATCCAGGATACCGGTGGCGGCGTAGGTCAGCTCGTAGTTGGGATTTCCCGGCTCCATCTTTCCTGGAATCTGCTCACGCGTGAAGAAGTGATGGTAGATATTATCCAGCTCCAGCAGGCACTCCTTTTTCACATAGAGCACCGCGTGGTGGGGACCGAATACCTTGTAAAGACTGAAGCCGTAGTAGTCGACATCCCAGTCCTGGACGTCGATGGCCCGGTGGGGGGCGAAGGCCACCCCATCAACACAGATGCGAGCACCGGCGTCGTGGGCCATGGCAGCGATCCGCTTGATCGGATTGATGGTGCCGAGCAGGTTGGAGACGTGGGTCACGCAGACCAGACGAGTGCGCTCGTTGAGCAATTCCGCCAGGGTATCCAGCTCCAGCTCCAGGGTCTCGGGATTGCAGTTCCAGAAGCGCAGCTTGACGCCGCGCTGCTCGAGGCGCATCCAGGGGCCGACGTGGCTCTCGTGGTCGGTGTTGGTGACGATGATCTCGTCGCCCGGGGCGAACTGGCTGGCCATGGCGTCGGCCAGCAGGCGGAACTGGATGGTCGAACTGGGACCGAACACCAGCTCTTCCACGTGGCGAGCATTGACCAGCGTCGCCACCGCCTGGCGACCGGCGTCGACCTTGGCCTTGGAATTCTGGCTGGGGGCGTAGCTCGCGCCGAGCTGCACGTTGTCGCCCAGCAGATAGTCGCTGATGCGCTCCACCACCATCTTCGGCACCTGGGCGCCGCCGGCGTTGTCCATGAACACCCAGTCGCTTTCAAGCGAGGGAAACTGGGCTCTGACGTGTGTCAGATCAAGGCGAGCGTCTGAGGATGAATCGAGTGACATGGGAAGTCCTTGAATAGGGGTCGAGAGGCGATACATGGACGTCGAGAGACAAGGCTGGGGCGAAACCAGCGCCGGCCAGCAACCGAACAGGCGCCACGGTTCAGTGAGCCAGCACCGACTGGAAAAAGGCGCGGGTTCGGTCTTCCTGCGGCGCCGAGAAGATCTGTTCGGGAGCGCCTTCTTCGACGATCTGGCCGGCCTCCATGAAAATCACCCGGTCGGCGACATGGCGGGCGAAGCCCATCTCGTGGGTCACCAGCAGCATGGTCACGCCGGTGCCGGCCAGGGTCTTGATGACGTCGAGCACCTCGCCGACCATCTCCGGGTCCAGCGCCGAGGTGGGCTCATCGAACAGCAACACGCGCGGTTCATTGGCCAGCGCCCGGGCGATGCCGACCCGCTGCTGCTGACCGCCGGACAGGGCGCTTGGATACTTGTACATCTGCTCGGCGATGCCGACCTTTTCCAGCAACTCCTTGGCCCGCGCCTGGGCATCCCCCGGGCTCATGCCACGCACCCGGATCGGTCCCAGGGTCACGTTCTCCAGCACCGTCATGTTGGGAAACAGGTTGAAGCTCTGGAACACCATGCCGACGTCCTTGCGTACTTCGATCAGCTCGGGGCCGGGCTGGACCCGCACGCTGTCGACGTAGATGTCGCCGGCGCTGTAGGCCTCCAGATGATTGATGCAGCGGATCAGCGTCGACTTGCCGGAGCCCGACGGGCCGAGGATCGCCACCACCTCGCCTTCGCGTACCTTGAGGTCGATGTTCTTGAGGGCGTGGAAGTCGCCGTAGTACTTGTTGACCCCTTCGAGCGAGATGATCGCTCTGGGCGCCTCGGGCAGACCAGCCTCGAGCGGGGGAAGGGTAGTGCCCTGGGTAGCGCCCTGGGTTGTCCGGGTTTCATTGATCATGGCAGTTCTCCTGTCAGGCCCGGCCCTGGGCGAAGCGTTTCTCGAGCAGACCGACCAGGCGCACCAGTGGCAGCAGCACCGCCAGGTAGAGTAGCGCCGCGCCGATCAGCGGTGTCGGGTTGGCCGCCAGCGCCTGGGCCTGGGTAGCCTGCTTGAGCAGGTCGGGCATGGCCACCACCGAGGCCAGGGCGGTGTCCTTCATCACGTTGATGCAGTTGCTGGTCAGCGGCGGAATGATCAGCCGGATCGCCTGGGGCAGGACCACGTCGCACATCACCCGATACTGGCTCAGGCCGATCGACTGGGCGGCCTCGAACTGGCCCCGTGGCACCGCCTCGATACCGGCGCGGTAGATCTCGGCGGCGTAGGCGCTCGAGATCATGGTCAGGGCGGTACAGGCCGCGGCGAACGGTGACAGGGTGATGCCGACGAACGGCAGCGCGTAGTAGACGATGACCAGCCACACCAGCACCGGCAGCGAGCGAAAGACGTCGATGTAGGCGATGGTGAGAAAACGCAGCGGCTTGGGGCCGTAGAGGCGCAACAGCGCCAGCCCCAGCCCGCCGATCAGCCCCAGCAGGATGCTCAGAAAGCCCAGCATCAGGGTCATGCCGAGCCCCTGCAGGAGCATCGGGAAGGTGCGCACCAGCACCTCCCAGTTGAAGAATGTCTGGACCAGGTCCATGGATCGTCTCCACGATCGAGGGTAATACGCTGGCCGCGGCGGTCACCGCCGCGGCCACGGGACTTGCTGGGCCAGGTTTACTGGGCGGAAGGCATATCGCGCACTTCGACGGTGCTGGTGCCGGCATCCGGAGCGGCGCCGAACCAGGTCTCGTGCAGCTCGGCGACAAAGCCTTCCTGCTTGAGTTCGCTGATCACTTCGCTGGCCTTGGCGGCAAGCTCGGCGTCCTTGGCGAACATCATCGAGTACTGCTCACCGCTGGGGATGCGGCTGACCACCTCGAGGCTGGGCTTGTCACGCACGTAGTACTGCACCGCCGGAATGTCGGAGATGTAGGCATCCAGGCGGCCGCTGGACAGGTCCAGCATGGCCGGCTGCAGGCCTTCATAACGACGGATTTCCTTGATGCCGTACTGCTCCTGGTTCTCGCTGGTCCAGATGTCGCCGGTGGAGCCGGTATCGACGCCGACCACCTTGCCGTCCAGGTCCTCGAGCCCGCTGATGCCCTTGCTGGTGTGGGTCGCCAGGGACTGGTCGCTGTCGTAGTAGGGCTGGGCGAAGGACACCGACTCCAAACGCTCGTCGGTGATGGTGATGGAGGACACCGCCACGTCGATACGCCCGGACTGTACCGCCGAGAACAGGCCATTGAACGGAATGTTGCTGATCTCGACCTCGTCGTAGCCCAGGCGGCTGCCGACCTCGTTGACCAGGTCGATCTCGAAGCCAACGTAGTCACCGCTGTCGTCCTGGAACTCCCAGGGCAGGTTGCCGATGTTGGCACCGACCTTGAGGGTCTCTGCCATCACGCCGCCTGCTGCCAGGCCGGCGGAAAGGGCGGTGGCCAGCACCAGGGAACGCTTGGAGAAGGTCTTGTAGGAAAGGCTCATGGGATATTTCCTCTGGTTATTGTCGTTGTTGCAGGTACAGCAGAAAACACAGGGGTTCACCGGCGACGTCAGACGGCGCCGGTCGCTTCACCTTCCCGGGCAAGCCAGGCCCGGGCGATCTCTTCCCGGGTGGCGAACCATACGCCCTCGTGGGCCTGGGCATAGGCAATAAAGTCCTTGAGCGCACGAATCTTGCCGGGGCGCCCGACCATGCGCGGATGCAGGCCGACAGACATCATCCTGGGGCCGCGGGCCGACTCCTCGAACAGCACGTCGAAGCCTTCCTTGAGGTTGTCGAGAAACTCGCGCCCCGAGGTAAGCCCAGGAGAAAGCCAGAAGCGGAAGTCATTCATGTCGGTGGTGTAGGGCACCACCAGCTGACGACTGCCCGCCACTTCGGTGAAGTAGGGTACGTCGTCGTTGTAGGCGTCGGAGTCGTAGAGGAAGCCACCCTCTTCTACCAAAAGGCGCCGGGTGCGCACGCTGGGTCCGTAGCGGCAGTACCAGCCCACCGGGCGCTTGCCGGTGGTGGCGGTGATCGACTCGATGGCCAGGCGGATATGTTCGCGTTCCTCGTCTTCGCTGAGGCGAAAGACCTCTTCCCAGCGATAGCCGTGGCTGCAGAATTCGTGGCCGTCGGCGCTGGCGACACGGGCAACGCGGGGGTTCTGCTCCAGCGCCACCGCGCAGGCAAAGAAGGTCGAACGCACGTCGGCCTCGCGCAGGATGTCGAGGATGCGCCAGATGCCGACCCGCGAGCCGTACTCGTACATCGACTCCATCGCCAGATTACGGGTGCCAGCGGGAGTTACGTAACTCCCCCACTCGGTCATCGACTCCTGGTCGTCGTCGCCCATGGCGAAGGACCTTTCAGAGCCCTCCTCGTAGTTGACCACGATATTGACCGCCAGGCGGGCGCCGTTGGGCCAGGCCCCGGTGGGGGGAGTATCGGCGTAGCCGACCAGATCACGCTGCGGGAGCATCCCGTTTCTCCTGAGGTCGCCAAGCAAGCGACGACCCTGATTGTTGGTGTTGTTATCGACCGTCTGGCGGCCTTGTCAGGATTGCACGCAATTCTGCGTGCGATGTGAACAATAAAGCACAACCGTACTCGCAGCGCAAATGGCAACTAGCCAATGGTGGGGTATGGGGTATGGGGTATGGGGTATGGGGTATGGGGTATGGGGTTGGGGCCTGCTGAACAGGTAGTCGAACCCCGGCCAGGGACTCGACGGGAAGGAAAGCAATCGAGAGGCGGGAAGGCGCTGCCGGTGGGGGCCTGCAGCGCCTTGTTGTGGGCATTACCAGCTCGGCGCGGTCTCGGCGTCCAGTTGCTCGATGGCGCGATGAAGCTTGCCGGTGGACAGTGCGGACCCGAGCAGACGCAGGCGCCAGGTCAGGTCGATGAAGGGGCGGATGGCCTCGGGCACGACGGGGGCATCGGCCATGCTGCGCCGCTTGAGGAAGGAATTGTGCCAGTCGATGACCCAGCCCGGACCGACCCCGACCAGTTCGTTGTCGATCACCACAAAACGGCCGCTGCCTTCTTCCATCACGATATTGGCCAGCGACAGGTCAGGGTGGCTGAGCCTGGCGCCCACCGCTGCGCGGTGGCGCTCGTCCTCACGCTGCCAGCGGGCCAGAAAGCCACCGATCGCATCCAGGTGCTTCCAGCCGTCCACCCGTCTGAGCAGGTAGTCGTCAATGTAACAGAAGGCCCCGGCGTGCTCGTCGGCCAGGGCGCGATAGCGCTCGTCCGACTGCGCCATCTCGAGAAAACGACTCACCGCCTCCGCCGCCGCGGCGATAGGCGCCTTGTCTGCCCTGGAGCGTTCGATCTGCTTGAGAGACGGGCCCTGGATCCACTCTTCGACGACCAGCTCGTCGTCGTGGGCGAGTATCGCCGGGAAGCTGAGCCCCGACGCCGGCAGTTCGCGAATGGCGTGACTCAACGCGATCTGACGCGGCGAGAAGGCGCTATAGACCTTGACCTTGCGACCGTTCATCCAGCCGGCAAACGACAGCCTGCCGGCCTTGGTCATGCCGGGAGAATGCTTGCTGCCCAGAGGCGTCAGATCGGTGATGGTCCGGTCCTGGACGGTGATGCTCCCAAGTGGCGTTTCGGCCACCTTTTTCTTGAAAAACGTTCTTATCATGTCGCCTTCTGACGTTATCCCTGCACATTCGCGCGGATAGTAGCACGCTAAACGTGCACTACCTATGCGCCGAAAGGGGCGGGCTATGCGTCGAAAGGGGCGGGGCCCGTGCCGCCCAGCCAGGCAGGCCTTCTCCCCCACGACGGGCTGTCTCCAGAGCATCACTGTGCAGCAGCAGTTCCGCTCGTTTTGCTGTGAGCCAACGTCCTCGCTCCCGCTTGTCGTTTTTCGTCTTGGCCTTTCCGATCGCGGACATGAGTTTTGCCCTGTAATTCGCAACGCTTTAGGGTTTTCATGGGCGGAAAATGTATTTTTCGTTCCGATTTTCTCGTCAAAGCAGGAGCTCTCGATGAAAACCACCGAGGCCGCCGCCCGCCAGCACGGCGACAGCGGCAAACGCCGCTTCTTCGGCCATCCCTGGCCTCTCGCCACCCTGTTCGGCATGGAGGTGTGGGAGCGCTTTTCGTTCTATGGCATGCAGGCGATCCTGTTGATCTACCTGTACTACGAGGCCAGCCGCGGGGGCCTGGCGATCGACCAGTCGGTGGCCATCGGTATCGTCGGTGCCTACGGCAGTTCGGTCTATCTGGCCACCATCCTCGGCGGCTGGTTCGCCGACCGGGTGTTCGGCGCCGAACGCACCCTGTTCTATTCGGGCATTGTGGTCATGCTCGGGCATATCGCCCTGGCCATCCTGCCCGGTGTCTACGGCGTCACCGCCGGCCTGATTCTGGTGGCGCTGGGCAGCGGCGGGGTCAAGGCCACCTGCTCGGCGCTGGTGGGGTCCCTGTACGAGCCCGGCAGCCCCCGGCGCGACGCCGGCTTCTCGATCTTCTATCTGGGTATCAATATCGGCGGCTTCGTCGGCCCGCTGCTGACAGGTCTGCTGCAGCAGAACGCCGGCTTCCACTATGGCTTCGGCATCGCCGCCGTGGGCATGGCGATCGGTCTGGCCCAGTACACGGCGGGACGCAAGGGGCTGCCCGATGATCAGAAGGCCGCGCCGGACCCCATCGCGCCAGCGACCCTCAAGCGCTACCTGGGTATCGCCCTGGTGGTGCTCGCCCTCGTGGTCGGCGCGGCCCTGGCGGGCTGGATTCGTGCCGACAATCTGTCCGGAGTGATGCTTGGCATCATCGCTGTAGCGGCGCTCTGCTACTTTGCGGTGATCCTGCGCTCCACCCACGTAAGCCCCGAGGAACGCAGCCGGGTGCTGGCGTTCATTCCGCTGTTTCTGACCAGCGCCGCCTACTGGGCGCTGTACAGCCAGTCCTACACCGTGATCACCGCCTTCTTCGATCAGCGCGTGGATCGCAGCCTGTTCGGCTGGGAGATTCCGGTGGGTTGGCTGGTATCGGTGCAGGCGCTGACCATCATCCTGTTCTCGGGGGTGTTCGCCTGGTTGTGGACGACGCTGGGCAAGCGCCAGCCGTCGTCGGCCGGCAAGTTCGTGATCGCCATGGCGATCATCGGCGCCACCTTCCTCGGCTACCTGCCGTTTCTCGGCAGCGAAGGGTCGAACATGCCGCTGGCCATGCTGGTGCTGTTGCTGCTGGGCTTCACCGCCTCGGAGCTGTGCCTGTCGCCGATCGGGCTGTCGGTGACCACCAAGCTCGCACCGCGGGCCTTCCAGACCCAGATGATGGCACTGTTCTTTCTCTCGCTGGCGCTCGGCTTCGCCGCCGGCGGCAAGCTCGGCGCCTTCTATACCGAGGACACCGAAGTCGGCTACTTTATTGCCATGGCGGCCATCGGTGGCGTCAGCGCCCTGCTGCTGGCGGCCTGCCTGCCGTTCATTCGCCGGGCCATGCGCGGCGCAGACTGAGCTACCGCCAGGGTCGGCCAGCGCTGGCAACAAGAAGCTGGCCGACCTTGTCTCTTTCGGCACCGGGCGGCCATGGCCGCCCGGATACTCTCTCGTCACTCTTTCGACACAGGATGCAGGCATGCCTTCCGACCACGCCATCCCGGGCCTTTCCATCAGCGACCATCGCCTCGAGGTGCCGCTGGACTGGTCCCACCCGGACAGCGGCGAGAACCTAAGCCTGTTCTACCGCGAGGTCTGCGCGTCAGACCGTGTCGACGAGGAACTGCCGCTGTTGCTGTTCCTGCAGGGTGGCCCAGGCGGCAAGTCGCCACGCCCCACCGCCAATGGACCGGGATGGCTGCACGAGGCGCTCAAGCACTATCGGGTGATCCTGCCCGACCAGCGTGGCACCGGACGCAGTTCGCGCATCACCGAGGCCACCATGGCCGCCTTCGACAGTGACGAGGCAGGCGGTGACTACCTGGCCTGCTTCGACGCCCACGCGGTGGTCGCGGACTTCGAGCACCTGCGCAAGACCCGCTATCAGGGCGCCACCTGGACCACGCTGGGCCAGAGCTACGGCGGCTTTCTGACCCTGACCTACCTGTCCTACGCGCCTCAGGGACTGAGCCGCTGCTATATCACCGGCGGCTTGCCGGCGCTCGACGCCGACCCCGACGAGGTCTATCGGCGCACTCACCGTCGGGTGGAGCGCAAGCTTGAGGCGTATCTGGCGCGCTTTCCCGATGATCGCGAGCGGATCGACGCCATCGCCGACCATCTGCTGGACCACGATGTCCGCCTGCCCGACGGCGACCGACTGAGCGTGCGCCGCTTCCAGAGCCTGGGACTGATGCTGGGCATGGGTGACGGCGCCGAGCAGCTCCACTGGCTGCTCGAGGAGGCCTTCACCGACGACACGCGAAGCGCGCTCAACCATCACTTTCTGGTGGAGGTGATGACGCTGACCGGCTTCGACGAGAATCCGCTGTTCGGCGCCATCCACGAGAACATCTACGCCAACCCTGAGCGCCTGTGCGACTGGGCCGCCGAGCGCCAGCAGGGGCCGCAGTTCGACGAGCGTCATCGCCCGCTCAGGCTGACCGGCGAGATGATCTACCCCTGGATGTTCGACGAGATTCGCGCCCTCAAGCCCTTCCGTGGGGCGGTACACCAGCTGGCCCGGCGACCTCTGGCCAGCCCCTTCTACGACGCCAGACAGCTCGCCGCCAACCGGGTGCCGGTGGCGGCGCTGATCTACTTCGACGACATGTACGTGGACGCCGAGCTGTCGCTGGCCACCGCCGAGGCGATCCCGCGGCTACGCTACTGGATCACCAACGAGCACGAGCACGACGGGCTGCGCCAGGACCCCGGGGTGTTCCGTCGGCTCAAGGCGATGCTGGACGATTGACACTCATCAAGGACGCTGCCCATGACCCCTTCCCACTGCGCGGGTGTCCCCGCCGGCAATCCCTTCAAGACCGCCATGGCCAGTGGCCAGGCCAGAATCGGCCTGTGGCTGTCGCTGGGCGACCCCTACTGCGCAGAGATGTGCGCCAGCGCCGGCTTCGACTGGCTGCTGATCGACGGCGAGCACGGCCCCAATGATGTGCGCTCCATGCTCGCCCAGCTGCAGGCGGTCGCCGCCTACGACAGCCACCCGGTGGTTCGGGTGGTGAACGGCGAGACGGCGCGGATCAAGCAACTGCTGGACATCGGCGCCCAGACCCTGCTGGTGCCGATGATCGACACCCCGGAGCAGGCCCGCGCCATGGTCGCCGCCACCCGCTACCCACCGGACGGGGTGCGAGGTGAAGCCTCCGCCATCGTCCGGGCGTCACGCTGGAATGCACGGCCTGACTATGTGCATCGGGCCAACGACGAGATCTGCCTACTGGTCCAAGCGGAGAGCGTGACCGCGCTGGATAACCTCGAAGCGATCTGCGCGGTGGACGGCGTCGACGGGGTCTTTGTCGGACCCGCCGACCTGGCCGCTTCCATGGGCCATCTCGGTGACGCGGGCCATCCCGAGGTCCAGGCCGCCATCGACGAGGCCATCGCCCGCATCGTTGCCAGCGGCAAGGCCGCCGGCGTGCTCACCGGTGACCCGGAGCTTGCCAGACACTATCTCTCCCTTGGTGCCAGCTTCGTGGCGGTGGGGCTCGACGTCAGCCTGATGATGCAGGCGGTGCGCCAGCGTGCATCAGAGTTTGCGCTTGGCCCGCAGGCGGCCGATTCGCAGGAAGACTCATCCACCAGCCCTGGCGACGGGTCCCAGGGACCCTACTGACCTGATACCGGCCGGGGGCCCTGATCCCACCGACCGGGGGCCCTGCTGCCACCGGCCGGGGACGTCACCACTCGCCGCCGCCGCGCTCCAGGGCGGCGGCGATGGCCTGGGGAATCGGCTGGCCGCTGCGTTCGCTGGCGAACAGGTACTCGCCGGCCGGATTGACCTCGAAGAACACATGACGCCCCTCGGGTGTGACCCTTAGATCGATGGCGCCGTAGGCCAGTCCAAGCTCTCTCATCAGCGCGCGCAGTCCGGCCTCCACCTCATCCGGCAGGGTATAGGGGAAGACCTCGGCGCTGCCCACGCCACTGCGGTAGTCGACCTCGTACTGCGGCTCGCTCCTGAAGGCGGTCGCGAACATCTCGCCGGCCACCGCGGTGACGCGCAGGTCCAGCGCCAGCGGGATGTACTCCTGAAAGATCACCGGCGCCAGACGAACCGCCTCGAGCCTGGCCATCTCGTCCTGGCCGACCTTGAGGGTCTCTCGCGGCGCCTCGACGATATTGCGAAAGGCCTTGCGTACCACTCCACCGTCGCCGTGGCGGGCGATAAACTCGGCAGCGGCGTCCGGGCGATTGGTGATCAGGGTATCGGGAATCTCGAGCCCCAGCCGGTGGGCCAGACGATGCTGGGTCAGCTTGCGCTGGGCGCGTTCGTCGGCCAGCGGATGGTTCATCCAGAAGCTATCCAGGGCATACCACAGTCCAAGCACCGCCTCCTGGGTCTCGGACCAGGCAAACAGCCGTTCGGTGCCGTCGCCCAGGGCAGGGTCCAGGTCAAAGGAACGGATGCGCCGGTTCCATACCGAGCGCACCTCGTCCAGCGCCAGCCGGCGCCCGTCGCCAAGTTCCAGCCACAGGCTGTCACCGCTGGCACCTGCGTAGGCCAGGATTCCCAGGCGCCGGGGGAAGTCGGCGACGTCGATCACCTCCACCGGCGAGTGAAGATGGGGCAGTACCCGCTCGACGTGGGCATTGTCGGCAAACGACAGGATCAGGATCATGCTCGGCTCCCTCGAAAAAGGCGGGCACCGACAGGGTGCCCGCGGGTCCTGTCATCGCTCACCGTCCACCAAGCTGCACGTAGGCCGCCCAGGCCTGCTGCCAGGCCAGCATCCCCTGCTGATCGAGCATGCCCTGCTGGTAGAGCTGGGCGTACTGCGCCAGCAGTTGAGCGTACTCGCCAAGCAACGCCTGGCTCTGATCCTGCTCGCCTCCGCCGTCCGCCACCGGCGGCTTGAGCGAGGCGCCCGACGGCGCCTGACCGGTGGCCAGCACAAAGGGCTGCAGCGGCTGGGCTGGTTGCATTGGTTGCATCGGCTGGACGGGCTGGTTGCCCCAGCCCCCCGGTAGCGGATTCTCGAAGGCCTGCTTGCCGCCCACGGGGCCTTCCACCAGTTGCTTGGTCGGCACTTCGAAGATCTGCTTGGGAGGCGGGTCAAGCGGCTTCCATTTGCCCGGCTCCAGGCCTGGATCCTTGCCAAAGTCCTTGGGGTTGTCCTTGGGACTGTCCTTGGGAATCTCCTTGCCACCGTCCTTGATGCCATCCTTGATGCCGTCCTTGGACCCATCCTTCGGCCCGTCCTTGAACCCGTCCTTTGGGCCATCCTTGATCAGATCCTTCGGCCTTTCCTTGACAAACTCCTTGGGTCGATCCTTCACGAGCTCCTTGATCGGTTCCTTGGCCAGATCCTTGGGATTGTCCTTGGGCAGAATCTTGGGTTGCATCGGCGTGCATGACACCGTCTCACCGATGGCGCTGCGTGGCCCATCGAGGCAGGCTTGCATACGCGCCACCTGACCCTCGGTGAACATCACCATGGTGTCGTCGTCGACGTAGTCCATGTAGTTCATGAACATGTCACCGTCGGGGCCATTGTCGCAGGACACCTTGGGGAAGGCCGGCTTACCCACGTTGGCCCCGCCCTGGTTGGGGGTGTCGTCGACGAAGTCCGAACCTGAGCAACCGCTACCGTCATCTCCCCAGATATGAAAGAGGTTGAGCCAGTGCCCGATCTCGTGGGTGGCAGTGCGTCCCAGGTTGAACGGGGCCTGAGCGGTGCCCATGTTGCCAAAGGCGGTGTAGTTAACCACCACGCCATCGGTGGCGGCGGCGCCGCCGGGGAACTGGGCGTAGCCGAGCAAGCCCCCGGAAAGCGGGCAGACCCAGATATTGAGGTATTCGTCTGCGGGCCAGGCATCCTTGCCGCCGCTGGCGTCGGCCTTGACCTTGTCGTCATCGACAAAACCGCTGACGTCGGTGCGGGTGCGGGTGATGCCATCGGTGGGGTTGCCGTCGGGATCGCTGGTGGCCAGCGCAAACAATAGCCTGGCATCGGCGGCCACCGGCGCGAAGGGCGCAGGTACCGTCGAGATGTCGGCATTGGCCTTGCGAAAGTCCTCATTGAGGATCTCGATCTGGCTGTCGATCTGCTCCCGCGAGATGTTCTGCTCGTCGGTGTTGTAGACCACGTGGACGACCACCGGGATGCGGGTGCACCCCGGACGCTGGACGATGGTGCCGCGCATGGCGCGAAAGGCGTGTTCCTCGATGCGCGATCGCCGCCTGGCATAACCCGGGTCCTGGTCCAGCAGTCGCCGGTGAACCGCCATGGTGCCACAACAGCGACACCGTTCCGGATGGGTGGTGTTATCGGACATGCAAGCCTCCCCGCCGGCCAGCCGGTCGGCGTCGTGAGTACAGGTTCAATGGCCAGCAACTGGCCTCAAGTGGCCCCACAACGCACGGTATTGGCGGCGTTGGTGGCCTCAATGACGGGTAATGATCAGAAGATCGTCCTCCAGCGCATCGATATCGTAGTCACCGTCCCAACCGGGCAGTGTCAGGTGCAGTTGATCGCCATCACGCCGCCACTGACCACGGGCATCGCAGGCAAGGCGGTCGGCGGCGTCTCCGGTGTGGAGCTCGACGGCGCCGTCCTGGTGCAGACACAGGCGCCTTCGCGGCATCCGCGAGGGGGTGACAGCCGGCGAATCCGGGTGTCGCAGCACCGTGCAGTCGCCGATGCCTTCCTCGCGCATCTCGATCCAGTCTCCGCACAGGTCCTTTGGCATCACATCCTCCTGATCGGTCTTGTCTTGCTTTACCTGATCTTGTCTTGCCTGTTCTCGTCTCGCCGGGGCGTCACTCGATCACTGGCTGGGTTAATGGCTGGGCGAGTGGCTGGCTGAGCGGCTGGGTGAGCGGCCTTGCCACTGGCTCGTTCAACGGCCTGTCGACCGAGACCGTCGCTCCCATCCCCTGCGCGAGCGCAGCAACTCCAACCGCTGCCAGGCCTGACGCCAGCCGGCGTCCAGCTGCGCCGACCAGACGCCTTGGCCCTGCCAGCGACGATACTGGGCCAGCAGTGCTTCATGGTGGGCCTCGAGCTGGCGCCAGGGGTCGCCCAGGTGGTGGCGCTCGTCGCCACGACAGTGGCACTCCGGCAGGGGCGGGGCGTCAACCGCGTGCAGGCCGGCGCTGGTGGCCACAAACCCCAGGTTCATTGCCACGATCTTCATGGCGTAGGACGGATCCACCGTGGCCAGGACATCGTTCGGTCCATGGATGGCGTCATTGGCGCCGTCGGCCCCTTCGATGGTCAGCACGGCGGGTATCCCGGCGTCGATAAAGGGCACATGATCACTGGCAAAGGGGTTGAGCGAGACCTGCAGTTCGAGATCGGTGAAGCGGCCTCCCGCCGCACTCAGGCCATCGATCATGTCTTGGCTGAGGGGCGCGCCTTCCAGCAGTACCGCCGCCGGTGTGGCGTTGATCGAGCCGATCATGTCCATGTTGAGCACCCCGGCGATGCGCCCCCGCTCGGCAGCGGAGAGTCCCGCCACGAACTGGCGGCTACCGTGCAGCCCCTGCTCCTCGCCGCCGAACAGCACAAAGCTCAGGTCATCATCGAAACGCTGCCCGGCCAGCACCTCGGCCATCAGCATCAGCGCCGCCGAGCCACTGGCGTTGTCGTCGGCGCCCGGCGCCGGTGCGGACGTACCGCCCTGATGGTTGACGCTGTCCAGGTGAGCGACCACCAGCCAGTGACGGGGGCTGACGGCCTGCCCCGGCAGCCGCGCCAGCAGGTTGATGCTGCTGGCGCCGCCGGGCAGCGATACCTGCTGGCGATCCACGGCCAGCCCCGCCGTGGTCAGCTGAGACTCGGCCCAGTCCACCGCCTGGGCGTACTCGGCGCTCGATGATAGGCGCGTCGGATAGGACACCAGCTGACTCAGCAGGGTGACGTAGCGGGCCTGGGAGGCCGACGCGACGACAGCGTCGACGGCCCGGGATCCTGCGGCGTCGCGACGAGGCGCAACCTGGCGAAACAGACGGGTCGATTCGCGTAAAGGGAACAGGCGGAAGCAGGGCGCTTCACTTTGCTCAAGGGGCTTGTTGATCCTGTTGGCCTCGGACCTGGGCAGGTCCACCACCAGATAGCGCCCCGCATCCAGCAGCACCGGGACCTCGGGATGGGCCTGCTGGAACAGCCGACCCTTCTGGCAGACACCGTGCAGCCTTCCCTGGCCCAGGTCCTGGACCATCGCGTCATCGGCGTCATGCAGGCTGATGGCCTCGCGGACGGCCCGCCAGCGGGCGTTGGCGGCGACCAGCAGCCGTTTGCGTCCAGCCTCCACCAGCCAGCCACCGGCTTTCTCGACGCGCTCGGTCAGCGTCGCGTCGCCGCTCCTTGCCTGATGCAGTTCGACCTTCATGTCGACTCCCTGCCGTCAGCGCGTGCACCGAACCATCGGTTTCGGCGTCGCCACGACGACCGCCGCTGAACCGGGGAATGGGGCTCAACGGACTTAGTCGGGTGGTACTGAACTACTAAGGTAGTTCGTTCCTCACTCGCCGCCATCACTCGTCACGACAATCACGCGTCGACATCGGCACGATCACTTGCCGGTGAACACATGCCAGGCTATTGATTTTCAATCAAATGTTAAGCGCAGTGGAGAGTTTTGAAGAGATCAGCCTGCTGGTCGTGTCAAAAAAAGAGCACAGAAAAACAGTACACTGCGTATAGGTGAAACTTCTTCAACAGAAATGCGCTAAAGCTGAGCGCTTTTTCACAGTGGTAAAATTAACAACACGATAGCTCGCCGTGGCGCTGGAGAGCGCCCCGGCTCGACGACACATAACCGTCACTTACCCGCATTTTAGCCCTATCTAATCGACAAGATTGACGTTTTCGGCGCTAGAACCCACCTTTCGGATGCCTTATACTTTTGTCGTAAATTTACGATCTCGACACCCGTCGGGATCGTTTTCGTTTTCCAGGAGGCCCGATGGCAATCTCCATCACCCATCTCAGAGCTCGTCATCCTCGCCTGGCGGAGCTCGCCCTGGCCCTCGGTGGCTTTGGCATCGGTACCAGCGAGTTCGTGATCATGGGCTTGATGGAGCGTGTCGCCCAGGACCTGTCGGTCAGCGCCGCCGACGTCGGCTACGCCATCTCCGCCTATGCCCTGGGGGTTGTGGTCGGTGCGCCGCTGATCTCGGCGCTGGCCGCGCGGGTGCCCCGGCGCACCCTGCTGATCTGCCTGATGCTGGTGTTCGCCGTGGGCAACATCGCCAGTGCCCTGGCGACCAGCTTCTGGCCCTTTGTCGGTCTGCGTTTTCTTGCCGGCCTGCCCCACGGCGCCTACTTCGGCGTGGCCGCCCTGGTGGCCGCAGCAGCGGTACCGGTGGAAGAACGCGCCCGAGCCATCAGCCGGGTCATGCTGGGGCTGACCAGCGCCATCGTGATCGGCGCGCCACTGGCCACCTGGGCCGGCCAGTGGTTCGGCTGGCAGTTCGCCTTCTTCGCGGTGGGCGTCGTGGCCTTTGTCACCATGGGCCTGATCAAGCTGTTCGTGCCGCGTCAGCCGCATGACGTCAAGGCCAGCCCCAAGCGCGAACTGACCGCCCTGGTCAAACAGCGGGTGCTCTACACCCTGGGCGTGGCCAGCATCGGCTTTGGCGGCATGTTCTCGGTGTTCAGCTATGTGGTACCGACCCTGCGCGCCCAGGCCGACATGCCCGAGATGGTCGGCCCCTGGGTGCTGGCGATCTTCGGCATCGGCGGCATCATCGGCAATCTGGTGGGCGCCCGGGCAGCGGACAAGAATCTGATGAAGGCGGTGCCGCGCATCCTGCTGTGGTGCCTGGTGGTCCAGGGCGCCTTCTACTTTGCCGCCGACAACCTTTACACCGGCATCCTGTTCGTCGGCCTGGTCGGCACCAGCATGGCGCTGGGTCCGGCGCTGCAGACACGCCTGATGGACGTGGCCGGCGACGCCCAGACCATGGCCGCCTCGATGAATCACGCCGCCTTCAACTGCGCCAATGCGCTGGGCGCCTATCTGGCCGGGGTGACGATCAAGGCCGGTGCGCCCTGGTCCTCCAGTGGCCTGGTCGGCGCCGGGCTCGCCCTTGGCGGCCTGGTGGTCTTCTATATCGGCCTGCGCGCCGAGAAGCGCAGCGACAGGCGCCGCGCCGCGGCCACCGACTGCGCCAGCGAGAGCTGATCGTTCGCCCCGGACTCAGGCGTCGCCTTCGTTGAGCAGAATGCGCAATGTCAGGCGCCGCCTTCGCCAATCGAGAACCGCAATGACAGGCGCCGCGCCGCGTCCCCAGGCTTAGTTACCGCCTTCGGCAAGGAAACGATGCAGGCGCCGCGCCCTTGCCCAGGCGGTCCAGCCGCCCATGGCGACGAACCCCACCAGTCCATGCATTGCGCTGTGACGCCACCAGGGCCTCATGCCACCGACCAGAAGTAGCGCACCACGTGGAAGAAGATCGGTGCCGAGAAGATCACCGAATCCAGACGATCGATAAAGCCGCCATGTCCCTCGATCAGGTGACCCCAGTCCTTGATCCCGCGATCGCGCTTGATCGCCGACATCACCAGCCCCCCGACGAAGCCGAGCAGCGCGATCATCAGCGCCAGCAGCGCCGCCTGGCCCATGGAAAAGGGGGTCATCCAGGCCAATCCGGCCCCGACCAGGGTGGCACTGGCCACCCCGCCGAGGAAGCCTTCCAAGGTCTTGGAGGGCGATAGCCTGGGGGCGATACGCCGGCGTCCGAGCAGCTTGCCCCAGACGTACTGCAGGACATCGCTGAGCTGCACCACCACGATCAGAAAGGCGATCAGCAGCACGTTGCGCCCCTCATAGCCGGGGATGTCCAGGCTCAACAGCGCAGGCACGTGAGAAACGCAGAAGACGCACACCATCAGCGCCCACTGGACCTCGCTGACCCGCTCGAGAAAGCCCTGACTATCCCCTCTCAGGGCCGCCACCACCGGCAACAGCAGGAACGCGTAGACCGGAATGAAGATCGAGTACATGCCGTAGTACTGGTGCCAGATGAACAGGTACTGCACCGGCAGCACCACAAAGAACACCAGCGCCAGGGCCCAGTGATCGGCCCGTCGTGACGGCACCAGGCCGATGAACTCGCGCAACGCGGAAAACGAGGCGAAGGCAAACAGCAGCACCACCCCGGTCCTGCCGCCTAGCAGGGCGATACCCATCAACAGCGTCATGATCCACCAGGAGCGGATGCGCTGGTTGAGGTTTTCGATCACTTCGTTTTCGCCCTCGGGCGAATAGCGGCGGGCCAGTACGAAGCCAACGCTACTGGCCACCAGCAAGATCCCGACGATGGCGGCGAGCAGGGTGCCGAGACCGGCGGGAATCACGATATCAGTCATTCGGCGCCCCCTCCCTGGGGCCAGATGCCTCGGTGGCGGAGCCTGGGGTGCTTTTAGCTGGGGTGGTGGTGTCTGGGGTGCTGGTAGCTGGGGTGGTAGAGCCAGGGGTGGTAGAACCTGGATGAGCGGTGTCGGGTGGCGCGGTGTCGGGAGACACGGGGTCGCTGGGAACGCTGGCCCCGGCCGGCGCCAGCGCCTGCAGCGCTCGCTTCGCCCGGGCGAGAAAATCGGCCTTGTCCTCGCCCTCTATCCGAGCCAGCGGCTCGCCGTAGTTGAGCGTGCATAGCAGCGGCAGCGGTACCACCTCGCCCTTGGGCAGCACCCGATTGAGGTTATCGATCCATACCGGCACCAGTTCTACCTCGGGATAGTCGCAGGCCAGGTGGTAGAGCCCCGGCTTGAACGGCAAAAGGCCCTTGTCATCGGTATTGCGGGTGCCCTCGGGAAACAGAATCAGCGAGTCGCCGCCGTCGAGCGCCTCACGCAGCACTGCCAGGGGGTCAGGTTGGCCGGGCTTGCGCTGGCGGTCGACCAGCACCCCCTTGAAGACGTCGTGGATCAGAAAGCGCCGCAGCCGTGACGCCAGCCAGTAGTCGGCGCCCGCCACGGGGCGGGTGCGCGCCCGCAGGCGCGGCGGCAGGGTGGTCCAGATCAGCACGAAGTCGCCATGACTCGAGTGATTGGCAAAGTACAGCCGCTGACGTGCCACCGGCGCGACCCCCGACCAGATCGGCCTGGGCGCCGTCACCAGCCGTGCCACCAGCCGGATCAGCACCCCCGTCAACGCCGCCCGCCAGGCTGTTCCTTTCATGTCTTATGCTCCCTTGCCCATGCTCGGACGTTGTTCCGCCCCGGCTGAATGACGCTCCCCGGATCCACCGCCGCCATCGGCTTGCCTTTTTCCGATCTCGCCGCCCGTCCAGGCGGTCCCGTTTCCCTCTCCACGGCGCTTTTTCACGGGAGTTCAGGGGGAATTCACGGAGAGTCCAGGGGGAGCGATGGCCCCACCGAGCGACGTCGCGGGTCAGCCTGGGCGGATGCAGGCCCAGGCCCAACTGTGCCATACTTCGCCACCTTGTCGCCCGCGAAGTCGCCCGCGAACGGCGCTCGATCCCCAAGGCCTCCAAGTGAAGACCCCGCCCATGTCCCAAGGTACGCTGTTTATCGTTTCTGCCCCTTCCGGCGCCGGCAAGACCAGCCTGGTGCGTGAATTGATCGAGGGTCTCGACGGCATTCAGGTCTCGGTCTCCCACACTACCCGCCCCATGCGCCCGGGCGAGGTCGACGGCGTCAACTACCACTTCGTCGACATGGCCACCTTCGAGGCGATGATCGAGCAGGGTGACTTCTTCGAGCACGCTCGGGTCTTCGACAACTGCTACGGCACCTCGCGCAGCGCCGTGGAGACACTGCTGGCCGCCGGTCAGGACGTGATTCTGGAGATCGACTGGCAAGGCGCCCGCCAGGTTCGCGAGCAGATGCCAGAGGCTGTCTCGGTGTTCATCCTGCCGCCTTCGCGGGAAGAGCTTGAACGCCGCCTGTCGAGCCGCGGCACCGACGACCATCAGGTGGTCAGCGCGCGCATGCGTGAGGCGGTCAGCGAAATGTCCCACTACAGCGAATACGACTTCCTGGTCATCAACGACGACTTCACCACCGCACTGGACGAGCTGCGCGCCCTGGTAGTGAGCCAGCGCCTGGCCACACCGCGCCTTGGACAGCGCCATGCCCCGCTGCTCGAGGCGCTTCTGTCTGACTAGAACACGCTATCAAAGGCAAGTCGCCGAGGAGCGCGGGCAACCCACGCCTCCCGCGGCTCGCTTTTCGGCGCTGCAACCAGACCCCGGCGTCTTGTCACAGGCGGCGTGACTCGAGTAATCTAGCCTGTCACTTCGCAGGTGCAACCCCCGGGCGCAATCGTCGACGGGGGCACAGTCCGTCTCGCCGACCGCGAAAGGCCAGCACCTGCCCGACACACCGTCTGTCAGATCAGGAAGGGCCCAATGGCGCGAGTTACTGTCGAAGATTGTCTGGAACACGTCGAGAACCGTTTCAAGCTGGTGATGATTTCCACCCAGCGCTCCCGGCAGCTGGCCCGTGGCTCACGCGACGCGCTGCTTCCCTGGGAAAACGACAAGCCCACGGTCATGGCTCTGCGCGAGATCGCCGAGGGCCTGATCGACCACAGCGTGCTGGACGAGCCGGTCGAGGCGCCCAGCCGCTTCCGTCCCGAGTACCAGGCCTCGCCCTCCGAGGAATGATCGTGCCGAAGGCGGCCGCGGGTCGCCCTTCGGACCTCTCATCACGCAGTCAGGGCACGCCACATGTTCACGATCGACGATCTGTCTGACCGACTCGGAGGCTATCTGCCCGCCGAGGAAATCCAGCAGGTCAGGCGTGCCTTCTATTATGCCGAACAGGCCCACGACGGCCAGCGTCGTCGCTCCGGCGAACCCTATGTGACCCACCCGCTGGCGGTGGCCAACATCCTCGCCAACATGCACATGGACCATCAGAGCTTGATGGCGGCCATGCTGCACGACGTCATCGAGGATACCGGGGTCTCCAAGGATGCCCTCGCCGGGCAGTTCGGCGAAGCCGTGGCCGAACTGGTCGACGGCGTCTCGAAGCTCACCCAGATCACCTTCGAGGACAAGGCCGTCGCCCAGGCGGAAAACTTCCAGAAGATGGTCATGGCGATGTCCCGGGATATCCGGGTAATCATCGTCAAGCTGGCCGACCGGCTGCACAACATGCGTACCCTGGGCGCGCTGCGCCCGGACAAGAAGCGCCGCATCGCTCGGGAGACGCTCGAGATCTATGCCCGGGTGGCTAGCCGCCTCGGCATCAATACCATCAGGGTCGAGCTGGAGGACCTGTCGTTCCAGGCCATCCACCCGATGCGCGCCGAACGCATCAAGCGCGCCGTGGCCAGCGCCAGAGGCAACCGTCGCTCGGCCATCCGTCAGGTGCAGAATGCGCTGCAGACCCGGCTCGACGAGCACGAGCTCAAGGGCACGGTGATCGGGCGCCAGAAGCACCTGCTGTCGATCTATCGCAAGATGCGCGACCAGCGTAAGTCCTTCGCCGAAATCATGGACGTGTTCGGCTTTCGCATCATCGCCGACGACGTCGACAGCTGCTATCGCATCCTCGGCATGGTGCACAATCTCTACAAGCCGGTCCCGGGGCGCTTCAAGGACTACATCGCCATCCCCAAGGCCAACGGCTACCAGAGCCTGCATACCACCCTGTTCGGCAACAGCGGCATGCCCATCGAGGTCCAGATCCGTACCCGGGAAATGGAAGCGATGGCCAACAACGGTATCGCCGCCCACTGGCTGTACAAGGCCGGGCAGACCTCCCACCCGATCGCCGAAGGCAGCCGCGCCAGGGCCCGGGAATGGGTCAAGGGGCTGCTCGAGATGCAGCGCCATGCCGGCGATTCGCTGGAGTTCATCGAACACGTCAAGAACGACCTGTTCCCCGATGATATCTACGTGTTCACGCCGAAAGGCGACATCATGGAGCTGCCGCAGGGCGCCACCGTGATCGACTTCGCCTACGCCGTGCACACCGAGATCGGCAACACCTGCATCGCCTGTCGTATCGACCGCCATCTGGCCCCGCTGTCATCGCGCCTGGAGAGCGGCCAGACGCTGGAGATCATCACCTCTCCGGGCGGCAAGCCGAACCTCGCCTGGCTCAATTTCGTCGTTACCGCCAAGGCGCGTTCGGCCATCCGCCATGCGCTCAAGCATCAGCAGCATACCGAAGCGGTACAGCTGGGACGCCGCCTGCTGACCAAGGCGCTGGGCGAGTTTGGCGTGCATCTGGAGGACGTCGGCGAAGACGTCATGGCACGGCTGCTCAAGGAGATGGAGCTGCAGAGCGAATCCGCCCTGCTCGAAGCCATTGGCCTTGGCAATCGCATGACCCAGGTGATCGCCCGTCGTCTGGTGGAACTGCACCGTGGCGAGCGAATCTCCCATAGCGAGGCCGCCGAGGACAGCTCCAGGGTCACCATCAGCGGCGTCGAAGGCATGGTGATCAAGTTTGCCCGCTGCTGCCACCCGCTGCCGGGAGACCCGATCATCGGCCATCTGTCGGTGGGCAAAGGCATCGTGGTACACCGCTCCGAGTGCCGCAACCTGCAGGAATTGAAGAGCGACCCGGAGAAGCTGCTGACGCTCAACTGGTCGGACACCATCGACGAGGACTTCCCCGTGGCGCTGCGCCTCGAGGTCGAGAGTCGTCGCGGCCTGGTTGCCGAGCTGGCCGGCCTGATCACCGACGCCGACGCCAATATCGAGCGCATCGGCATCGAGGAGCGTGACGCCCGTCTCTCGATCGTCAATCTGACACTTTCTGTGCGTAATCGGACCCATCTGGCACGCATCATCAAACGACTGCGTAACCTTTCGCATATCGGCAAGATCTCTCGACTTGGCAATTGAGCCCCGACGCCAGGGCCGTCATCCCGATGACGGCCCTGGTGGTGGTGTTGCTATTTGCCGCTGACACGACATCAGGAGTCAACAATGAGCAACAAGGCTGTCATCAACACCGACCAGGCGCCCGCCGCCATCGGCCCCTACGCCCAGGCCATCAAGGCCGGCAACACCGTCTACATGTCTGGCCAGATTCCGCTGGACCCGGCCACCATGGAGCTGGTTTCCGACGACTTCGAGGCCCAGGCGCGCCAGGTCTTCACCAACCTCAAGGCGGTGTGTGAAGAGGCCGCAGGCTCGCTGCAGGACATCGTCAAGCTCAACCTCTACCTGGTCGACCTGGACAACTTCGCCACCGTCAACAAGGTGATGGAAGAGGTCTTCACCAAGCCGTACCCGGCGCGTGCCGCGGTCGGCGTCAAGGCCCTGCCCAAGGGCGCCCAGTTCGAAGCCGAGGCGGTGATGGTCATCGGCGACTGATGGACGGAGCCTGAGGTCAGGGTCCGAGGCGTCTGGATTTCCGGCCTCGCTCCCTGCCTGGGCAACCCGGGGATGCGACTGTTTCTTGCGCTCACGCCGCCGACTGCGCTGCGCCAACGTCTCGGCGGGCTGGCCGACCGGCTGCACGCCGAACTGGGCGGGCGCCGCATCCCCGACGACAACCTTCATCTGACGCTGGCCTTCCTCGGTGAGCAGAGCGACACCTCCGCCTTGAAGCTGCGTCGCTGGGTCCAGCGCTACCCCTGTGCGCCCGGTCGGCTAACCCTCGACCACGTAGGCTACTTCCACCGGCCCGGCATCGTCTGGATCGGTCCTTCCTCTCCCCACGATTCCCTTCTCAAGCTGCAGAGCGACCTGTCGCGACAGCTCACCCGATGGGGCCTGCCCCACCAACCGCAGCAATTTCGTCCCCATGTATCGTTACTGCGTAGTGCGATGACTCAATCAGCACAACCTTTATCAGAAGATTGTTTCTGCTGGCCTTATACTTCAATTCAACTAATACAGTCATCAATTAGTCATGAAGGCAGCCGATATACCACGCTCGCAACCAGTCGATAACTCGGCATAGGTAGCTCTGCCATCTGACCGATAGTGGCACCCTTGAGCGTAGGCTCCGGCCAGGCACAGGAACACCACCTTTCGTACACCCGGAGGGTCTGCCTGTTGACCGATCTACCTGGGGTTGGCCCATCGACAAGAGCTTTTCCGCTGTGCAGAAACCTCACGGCTATGCAGAAGAATGTGACCTGAATCACGAACGATGGTGGGACCCGGGACTAGCGTATTACAGCACAGCAACGTCAACGATATCCGGGCAAGACGCGACAGTGGCACGAGTGCGAATGCCAGTGTCGAAAGCCATTTGCAAAAGACAATAACGAACAGCGCTCGGGCCAGCGGGATTCACGACCCGAGGACACAACAAGGATAGGGGAATCGCCATGACTACCTCACTCGCCCGCCCGCTGGCCTGCTGCCTGCTCATGGGACTCGCCTCTACCGCCACGGCAGGCCCCACCCTCGGTCTCGGCTCCACCAGCGAGGGCACCGGGGCACTGGATCTGGGCTATGACTGGACCTTCGACCTGAGTCGCTACCACCCCTCACTGGACCTGCGCCTGGGCACCGGGGTGATCCTGTTCGAAGGCGACGACCGTAGCGCCAACCAGGCCTTCTACCTGCGTCCTGCGCTGCGCTACAGCTGGGACCACGTCTTCGTGGAAGGCGGCATCGGTGCCTCGGCCTTTATCGATACCCATATCGAGGACCGTGATCTGGGGAGCTCCTTCCAGTTCGAGGATCGTCTCGCCCTGGGTCTACGGATGGGCCCCTACGGGGATCTGTCGATCAGTGCCACCCACTACTCCAACGCCAGTATCAAGGAGCCCAACGATGGCTTCGAGCTGTATGCGCTCAACTGGCGCCTTGCCTACTGAAGCCTTGCGGGATGTGACCGACAAGGGTCAGACCCTGGCGATGCATTCGGCGCACTCGCGACACCAGAGCGAATACGCTTTTATTGGACAAGACGTGCGCTGCACTATCTGGTCATGCCATTTTTAGCGGTGACTCCCCGTTCGTCCTGAACAAGGCGGGGCAAGCGATCGCCCCTGCGTTGCCACTACCGCAAAAAAGTCCGCAAGAAAAAGTCGATAAGAAAAAGCCCGCAACCTTGTTGCGGGCTTTTCTGCTACCTGGCCGGCAGTTTTCCGTTGCCGGCCTTGCGCTGTCGGACCTTGCGCTGTCGGTCCTTTTGAAACCCTCGTCGATCCGGTGCTCGACGCCGGCCTTACTCCACCACGCCGGCCTTGAGAAAACCGCCTTCTTTCAGCACCTGGGTATAGCCGTCACGGAAGGTCGGGTAACGGAAGCGATACCCGCTATCGATCAGCAGGCTGGAGTCGCAGCGCTTGCTGGCCCTGCGACGCAGCGGTGACTGAATGGTTTCGGTACATTCCACCTTGAGCTGTTTCGCCAGCCAGGTCATTACCTCGTTGAGCGGGGCCGGCTCGGTGTCACTGGCCAGGTACAGGGGCTCGAGGGTGGCTCCCTCCAGCGCCTTGCCGATCAGATGGGCCAGCACCCCGGCGCAGTCATCGCGGTGGATGCGGTTGGAGTACATTGTCGGCGACGCCGGCGCGATGCGGCCCTCGCCCACCTGGCGGATCAGGCGGTCACGCCCAGGGCCGTAGATGCCGGAGAAACGCACCACGCTGCCAGGCAGATCATGTTCGATCAACGCCTGCTCGGCCTCTCGCATCAGCACACCGGAGAAACCGGTGGGTTCTGCCGGGCTGGTCTCGTCCACCACCTCGCCGTCGCGCTGGGCGTAGACGCTGGTGGAGGACACGAAGAACACGTGGCGAGGCGCCTTGTCACGGATGGCCATGGTCGCCAGTACCGCCTTAAGGCCCTCGGGGTAGGCGGCGCGATAGGCTTCCTCCTCGAAGCGGTCGGCGCTGACCACGTAGACCAGGATGTCGGCATCGGGCAGTTCAGCCAGCGTCTCGGGGTCGGCAAGATCGACCTTGACGCCTTCGATGCCCGAATCCGCCAGGCGTTCGGGCCGGCGACGCGCGCCGATCACCCGGTGTCCACTGGCGAGCAGCTCGCGTCCCAGCGTTATGCCAATGTCGCCACAACCAACAATCAGTGTCGTTGTCTTCACCTTTACCGCGTCCCCCTGATATAAAATCCCTATGAGGCTCCGGCCCGGAGACCCGCGCGTCCAGCGTCTGGCGCCTCGATCAATACCCCGGATAGAGGATGCCGATCGGCACCATCATGACTCTAACAGAACTCCGCTATATCGTAACCTTGGCTCAGGAGCGCCACTTTGGCCGCGCCGCCGAGCGCTGTTTCGTCTCCCAGCCGACCCTCTCGGTGGCGGTGAAGAAGCTGGAAGAGGAGCTGGAGGTTGCCCTGTTCGAGCGCTCCAAGTCCACGGTACAGGTCACACCCCTCGGCGAAAAGATCGTCGAACAGGCCCAGCGCGTACTGGAGCAAAGCAGCGCCATCAAGGAACTGGCCACCGCCGGCCGGGACCAGTTGGCAAGCCCCTTGCGTATCGGTGCGATCTATACCATCGGGCCCTATCTGTTCCCGCACCTGATCCCGGAGCTGACCCGCGGCGCGCCCCAGATGCCGCTGTACATCGAGGAAGGCTTTACCGGCGGGCTGCGCCGCAAGCTCAGAAATGGCGAGCTCGACGCCATCATCGTGGCGCTGCCGTTCACCGAGACCGACGTCGTCACCAAGCCGCTCTACAAGGAAGACTTCGAGGTGCTGCTGCCAGCGGAGCATCCCTGGGCCGAGCGCGAGACCATCGCCAAGGAAGACCTTCTCGATGAACGCCTGCTGTTGCTGGGCGAAGGCCACTGCTTCCGCGACCAGATCCTCGAGGCCTGCCCGGCGATCAGCCACAAGCTCAACAGCCCCAACAATACCCTCACCGCCGAAGGCGGATCGCTCGAGACCATCCGCCATATGGTGGCCTCGGGACTCGGCATCACGGTGCTGCCACGCTCGGCCATCGGCACCAGCCACTACGAGAGCGGCATGCTGATCAGCCGCCCCTTCACGGATCCCCCCGGACGTACCGTGGCGATCGCCTGGCGCGCCAGCTTTCCCCGGCCCAAGGCCATCGATGCGGTGACCGAAGCCATCGCGCGCTGCCGCGCCGCCGAATCGGAGACTCCGTGAGCGGGCTGGCGGACCCGGTCACGACGCTCAAGGGGGTCGGCGAGGCGCTAGCCCTGAAGCTGGCCCGGCTCAAGGTGGAGCGAATCGAGGACCTGCTGTTTCACCTGCCGTTGCGCTACCAGGACCGCACCCGGATCACCCCCATCGCCACCCTGCGGGGGGGACACGAGGCGGTGGTCGAGGGCGAGGTATCCGCCGCCGACGTGGTCCGCGGTCGCCGCCGCAGCCTGCTGGTACGACTGCGTGACGGCAGCGGCATCCTCAGCCTGCGCTTCTTCCACTTCTCGCCGGCGCAGCAGCAGCAGTTTCGCCCCGGCGTGCGGGTGCGCGCCTTTGGCGAGGCCCGCGCCGGCGCGACCGGTCTGGAGATCTACCACCCGGAATATCGTCTGATCGGTGGCAGTGAACCGCCGGTGGAAGACCACCTGACCCCGATCTACCCCACCACCGAGGGGCTTGCCCAGGCACGTCTGCGGGCGCTGATCGACCAGGCCATGACGCTGCTCGAAGAGACCCCCGAGGCGCTGCCGGACTACCTGCCGGAAAACCTGCGTCAGCGCTTCGGCCTGGCCTCGCTGCACGATAGCCTCGCCACCCTGCACCATCCGCCCCCCGACAGCGACGTCGAGGCACTAAGCGACGGGCATCACCCGGCCACCCGGCGATTGGCCATGGAAGAGCTGCTGGCTCACCAGTTGAGCCTGCGCGAGGTGCGCCTGCGCATTCAGTCGGACGGCGCGCCGGAGCTGCCCAGCGGTCGCAGCCTGAAGACTCGCTTTCTGGCCCAGCTGCCGTTTTCGTTGACCGGCGCCCAGCGTCGCGTGCTCGACGAGATCGGAGCCGACCTGGCCAGGCCCGCGCCAATGCTGCGTCTGGTCCAGGGCGACGTCGGTTCGGGCAAGACCGTGGTGGCGGCGATGGCGGCACTGACGGCCATCGCCGGCGGCTGCCAGGCCGCCATCATGGCCCCCACCGAACTGCTGGCCGAGCAGCACTACCGCGCCTTCCGCGACTGGTTTGCGCCGCTGGACATCGACGTGGCCTGGCTGTCGGGCAAGCTCAAGGGCAAGGCGCGCCTGGACACCAAGGCCGCCATCGCCGACGGTCGAGCGCGCATGATCGTCGGCACCCACGCCATCTTCCAGGATGATGTGGTGTTTTCTCGTCTGGGCCTGGCGATCATCGACGAACAGCACCGATTTGGCGTGCATCAGCGTCTGGCGCTACGCGAGAAGGGCGAACAGGGCGGGCTAACGCCCCACCAGCTGGTGATGACCGCCACCCCGATTCCTCGCACCCTGGCGATGAGCGCCTACGCCGACCTGGACGTCTCGGTGATCGATGAGCTGCCGCCCGGGCGTACCCCGGTGACCACCGCTGTGGTGCCGGACGAACGCCGGCCCGAGGTGATTCAGCGCATCCGCTCGGCCTGCGACGAGGGCCGCCAGGCCTACTGGGTCTGCACCCTGATCGAGGAGTCCGAGGTGATGACCTGCCAGGCCGCCGAGGTGACCCACGAGGAGCTGACCGAGGCTCTGCCGGGCCTGGCCGTCGGCCTGGTCCACGGGCGCATGAAGGCGGCCGAGAAGGCCGAGACGATGGCCGCCTTCAAGAGCGGCGAGCTGGACCTGCTGGTCGCCACTACGGTCATCGAGGTCGGTGTCGACGTGCCCAACGCCAGCCTGATGATCATCGAGAACCCCGAACGTCTGGGGCTATCGCAGCTGCATCAGCTGCGTGGCCGGGTCGGGCGCGGCAGTACCGAGAGCTACTGCGTGCTGCTCTACCATCCGCCGCTGTCGGAGTCCTCCAAACAGCGCCTGTCGGTCATGCGCGAGACCACCGACGGCTTCCGCATCGCCGAGCGGGACCTCGAGATTCGTGGCCCCGGAGAGGTGCTGGGCACCCGCCAGACGGGGCTGGCCCAGATGAAGATCGCCGACCTGGAGCGTGATGCCGACCTGTTGCCGCGCATCACTCCACTGGCCGATGCCCTGCTCGAGCAGGCAGCGGAGGCCAGCAGGCCACTAATCAGGCGCTGGCTGGGCGAGGAAGCCGGCCGCTATGGCCAGGTGTGAACCGGGTGTGGGCCAGGTGTGGGCCAGGTGTGGGCCAGGTGTGGGCCGGGTATGAATCAGGTGTGCCTCACAGGTGCTTGAGCAGACGCTGCAGCCGATCAAGATCCTGGGCGTCGCCCACCAGTCGCAGCTGGCCGGCCATCATGGCATCGAGGAAGGTGCGCTGGGAGGGGCGCCGGAGTACCTTGATCGCGGTCTGACTGTCCTGGAAGCGTAGTTCCAGATCGAGATCCACCGGCAGTCCGCGCTGACTCTCGATCCCCGTGGGACGCATGCGATAGTGGCGCGCGATGGACAGATCTTCGGTGGCGATGCCCCAGTCGAGCCCACCCCGGTCTTGCAGACGTTCGCGGAATCGCGCCTTGCGCTTGAAGGCCCGCTTGAGCATGACGCCCAGCAGCCACAGCATCAGTCTCAGGGTCATGTTGCCTCACCGGTCGACGGGTAGGCGCGGCCCGCTACCGGGCCGCGATATCGATCCACCGCCTGGAGGACAGGCGGTGGTAGTCGTCACCTCAGCGGGCGACTGCGTCCTTGAGCCCCTTGCCGGGCTTGAAGGCGACTGTCTTGCTGGCGGGAATCTTCAGCGGCTGGCCCGTCTGAGGGTTCTTGCCGGTGCGGGCGGCACGCTCGCGCACGGTGAAGGTGCCGAAGCCGATCAACGACACGTCCTGGCCGGAAGACACGCTACCGGTGATTTCGTCGAGGATGACGTTCAACACCTGGCTGGCCTTGTCCTTGGATAGATCGGCACGCTCGGCAATCGCCGCGGCGAGTTCTGGCTTGCGCATACAGCCCTCCTGGTTTGGCTTGATACTCCGGTGCCGTGACACCGGCATCATTGTTATGGAAACACTGTCCGAGTGTCCACACGGGCAGTCCCCGGCCCTGCGCCGTGACAACAGGATCGTTGACCACGACGATGAACATCACGGTGCGCTCAGCGCTTCCTGACTGTCTTTCGACTAGCGAGAGCCACCGCCGACGGGACCTTGCCTCTTCCATCGGTACGAAACCGGCGATACGACACCGGCCAGCCACACGTCGTGGCGGTCGTCCCCGATAGAATTGCCCTGCCTCGGTGGCACCTTCAACGACGGCTGTATCGCGTACAACCCGCGCCGTTGACGAACCTAGCCTAGCAACGGCGGTGCCGCCCGCGCCAGTTCGACTTTCCGACGAACGCATTTTCCCGTCAACGCAAAGCCCTGCAGACGCCCTTCGTCATCCTCGGCCAGGGCGCTGATATCCTCGCCGTCGGCCTCGATTCGCCAATGCACCTTGTCGGTCATCGGCGGCAGCGCCACCACCGGCAGCAGCGGCGTCTTGACCAGCACCGGCCAGGGCCCGTAGCGCACCTGGGTGGGACGACCGCACAGGGTCGCGGCCAGCGCCTTGGCCGAAGCCTGCAGCGGCTGCACGTACATCGCATTGACACCATCCACCGAGGCCACATCACCCAGCGCATGAACACGAGGATCGGAGCTTTTAAGATAGCGATCGACGACGATAGCATCACCATCTGTCGCGATACCGGCCTCTCGCGCCAGCCGAGAGCGCGGCTTCAGACCGGTGGCCACCAGCACCATATCCGCCTCCAGCTCATGGCCGTCGTCGAGGTGCACACCGATGTCACCGCCGGCACCTTCGAGCCTGCTCACCAGACGGCCATGGATGACGTCGATGCCGGCCTCGATGAAGGCCTGGCTCAGAGTCTGACCCAGTCGCCGGGGCAGCAATCTGGGCAACAACGAGGGTTCAGGGCCGACCAGGCAGACGCGATGACCACCGGCGTGCAGATCGTTGGCAAATTCACAGCCGACCAGTCCGAGGCCGACGATGGCCACCCGAGCCGGGCGCCCCAGCGCCTCGAGGCCTGCCGAAAAACGCCGATAGTCGTCGAGATCATTGATCGAGAACACCCGTCCGGCCAGGGCATCGGGAATCTCGAAGGGCGCCACGGGGCTGGCACCGGTGGCAATCACCAGATCCGACCAGGGCAGGCGTTCCTGGCCCAGGCACAGGGTGCGCGACGCCAGATCGATGGCATCGACCCTGGTGTGGGGACGTACCACCGCGCCCAGTTGATCGGCCAGTTCCAGCGCCGAGCGCGCGGCCAGCCGGTCCGCCGCCAGGCCCTTGGCGAAGCCGGTGGACAGCAGCGGTTTGGAATAGTCATCGCCTGAGTCGGCGCTGATCAGGGTGATCGGTCGGTGGGCGTCCAGCGCCCGCACCTGGCGTGCCAGGCCTATGCCCGCCATGCCGGTACCGATGATGGTCAAGGGTCCTTGCATCGCTTCCTTCGACTCTGCCGACGACCGCCGGGCGGTCGCTGTTGAAGCTGGGCCGGCCCGCACGGGGCCACACCAGCGGGTGAGTGCTGGGCCACATGGTACACTATGCGCCGACCGACCGGAGCACCGCCTCCGGTGACGACAGCCCTGCCGAGGCCGCATGACACAGCTTCCTTCCACATTCCGCTCCCTGGGGGAGCGCTCGGGGTCCGGACCGGGTAATCCCGCGCCAGCCACAGCCTCTTCGCCGAATGCCGACGCGGCCGATATCGTCGACCCCGGCTGGGTGTCGCTGGCCTCCGGTGGCATCGCGGTGCCCGCTGACTGGCACGCCTGGCTGGCCTCGCGGGACTCCCTGACAGAACGCCTAATCGAGGCGGCAGGCGCCGGGCACTTTCGCGTACGCCTGCTGGCGGAGGCCAAGGGCCTGCCGTGGCCGGACGAGGCCCACGTGCTGGGTCTGGCCAGCGACGAGCAGGCCTGGCTGCGCGAGGTCGCCCTGTGCGTGGACGAGGAGCCCTGGGTGGTGGCGCGCAGCGTGGCACCGATCGTCGAGCGTCACGACGCTCCCTTCGAAGGCCTCGGCGAGACCTCTCTCGGCAGCTGGCTGTTTCGCCAGCCCGATCTCGAGCGCAGCGCCATTCAGATCGGCCGTAACTCGAGGCCGATCCACGGCTATACCGGGCTGTGGCAACGCCGCTCGGTATTTCGTCACAGCGGCTGGGTGCTGCTGGTGCAGGAGAGCTTTATGCCGGCCATGGGCCGGGCGTTGTCGCTAGCCGCCTCGGCCACCGGCTGACTCCCTGTTGTCGCCCTCTTCGGACACCGAGGCGCCAACCATGGCGTGGGCTGACGGTAGCCCGCCGAAGCCCTGTACGGATGATGATGGCCTACTGGTCTTGTCGTGCCGGTCGAGCCTGGCTGGGCTCGCCTTGCTGGTCATGGCCGTCGGCTCGCGCTAGGCTGCGCCAAGGCTTCTCGGCGATGTTTCTCCGAGAAGCGACTTTTGCCCGGCTTACGCCTCATTTTCGCCTGACCTGCGCCAGAGCATGAGAGAGACCGATGGATCGTTCGCTGCTGCGTCCCCCTGGATACCTGAACCGAATTCCCGACTTTCTGGCGCTGATGCGTCTGGACCGCCCCATCGGTACCTGGCTGTTGATGTGGCCGACCCTGTGGGCGCTGTGGGTGGCCTCCGAGGGCATTCCGGGCCGTGACACCCTGCTGATCTTCGTCGCCGGCGTCTACCTGATGCGAGCGGCGGGCTGCGTGGTCAACGACTACGCCGATCGCCACTTCGATGGCCACGTCAAACGCACCAAGAACCGACCGCTGGCTACCGGCCGCATCAGTGAGCGGGAGGCCAAGGTGCTGTTCGTGTGTCTGCTGGGATCGGCCTTCGCGCTGGTCTGGCTGACCAACGGCTTTACCGTGTGGCTGTCGTTGATCGGAGCGGTGCTGGCCGCCAGCTATCCCTTCATGAAGCGCTACACCCACTTCCCCCAGGTGGTGCTGGGCGCGGCCTTCTCCTGGGCCATTCCGATGGCCTTCGGCGCGGTGCTCGGCGAAGTCCCGATGGTCGCCTGGCTGCTGTTTACCGCCAACGTGCTGTGGACGGTGGCCTACGACACCGAATACGCCATGGTCGACCGCGACGACGACCTCAAGATCGGCATCAAGTCCACCGCGGTGCTGTTCGGCCGCTGGGACACCCGCATCATTGCGCTGTTGCAGCTGGCCACCCTGGGGCTGCTGGCCTGGGCCGGCAGCCTGCTGGCGCTGGGCGGCTTCTTCTGGCTCGGCTGGCTGGCCATGGGCGCGACCTTTGTCCACCAGCAGCGGCTGATCAAGAGCCGTGACCGCGACCGTTGCTTCCAAGCCTTTCTCAACAACCACTGGTCGGGCCTATTGCTGTTCGCCGGACTCGGACTGAGCCTCTATCCCTCCCTCGGGTGAGGGAAATGCCCGTCTCGGTCGCACGACAATGGATACAATGTCATCTAATTGTCACATTGACGTGGTGTCATTTGTCACCGTCGAGTGTAAGACCCTGACCAAGAGGCTCCCGGGATGACCGCCAAGACCGTACTGATCGTCGATGACGAAGCTCCGATCCGTGAAATGATCGCGGTGGCGCTGGAAATGGCCGACTACCGGGTGCTCGAGGCGGACAATGCTCAGGCCGCCCACGCCATCATCGTCGATGACCAGCCAGACCTGCTGTTGCTGGACTGGATGATGCCGGGTACCAGCGGCATCGAACTGGCCCGCCGGCTCAAGCGCGAGGAAACCACCGCAGAGCTGCCGATCATCCTGCTCACCGCCAAGGGTGAGGAGGACAACAAAATCCAGGGCCTCGAAGCCGGCGCCGACGACTACATCACCAAGCCATTCTCGCCGCGAGAACTGGTAGCCCGACTCAAGGCAGTGCTGCGACGCGCCACTCCGCGGGGCGTCGAGGACCCGGTGGAGGTGGAAGGCCTCAAGCTCGACCCGGTCAGCCATCGCGTCAGCGTCGACGGCAAGTCGCTGGACATGGGCCCCACCGAATATCGCCTGCTGCAGTTCTTCATGACCCACCAGGAGCGCGCCTACACCCGTGGCCAGTTGCTCGATCAGGTCTGGGGTGGCAACGTCTACGTCGAAGAACGTACCGTCGACGTGCATATCCGCCGCCTGCGCAAGGCCCTGGGGGAACCCCATCAGCAACTGATCCAGACCGTACGCGGTACCGGTTATCGCTTTTCGGCCAAGGTCTGAGCGAGCCATCGACGCAACGCAGCACCAGGAGGGATGAGGTGAACGGAGCCGAGAACTGACGTGGGTCGTCTGTGGAGACGAGAAGTCTGGCGCCTGGCCGTGCTGGTGGGTCTCGGCGCCTTGCTGGGCTGGCCCTTCTCGCTGTCCAGCGTAGGCATCGGCCTGGGCCTGGCGCTTGGGCTCAGCTATCACCTGCGCAACCTGCACGCGATGCACGACTGGCTAACCCACCGTCCCCAGCAGGAACCTCCCACCGCCAGTGGCCTGTGGGGCGAGCTGTTCGATCGCCTCTATCGCTACCAGAAAGGCCAGCGGATCACCCAGCGCCGCCTGCGCTCGACCCTCCAGCGTATCCAGGAGTCGTCCGAGGCGATGCGCGACAGCGTGGTGATGCTCGATCGCCACGGCGACCTGGAGTGGTGGAACAGCTCTGCCGAGCGCATGCTCGGCCTGAAGCCGGCGCTGGACCGCGGCCAGCACATCACCAACCTGCTGCGCGACCCGCGCTTCGTCGGCTACTTCAATGCCCGTGACTACCGCGAACCGCTGAGCCTGCCCTCCCCCATCGACGAGAACATGATCCTGCAGTTCCAGATCACCCTGTACGGTGACGATGAACGCCTGGTCATGGCCCGCGATATCACCCGTCTGCATCGCCTGGAACAGATGCGCCGCGACTTCGTCGCCAACGTCTCCCACGAGCTGCGCACGCCGTTGACCGTGCTCACCGGCTACCTGGAGACCTACAGCGACATGGCCGACATGCTGCCGGAGCGCCTGGGCAAGGGGGTCGCCCAGATGCAGAGCCAGACGCGCCGCATGCAGAATCTGGTCAACGACCTGCTGCTGCTGTCACGACTCGAGAACGACCAGGGCGGCAGCGACCACGTTCGCCTCGACCCCACCACCCTGCTGCAGGCGGTCAAGCGCGACGCCGAGGCATTGTCAGGCGGGCGCCAGCAGATCGAGGTCGTCGTCGAAGAATCGCGCAGTCTCACCGGCAGCGAGAAGGAGATGCACAGCGCGGTCTCCAACCTGGCCTTCAATGCGGTGCGCTACGCCGGTGACGGCGCCCATATCACGCTACGCTGGCGTGCCTACGGCGAAGGCGCCTGCCTCGAGGTGGAAGACGACGGCGAAGGCATCGATCCGAGGCACCTGCCACGCCTTACCGAACGCTTCTACCGGGTCGACAAGGGCCGCAGCACCGCCACCGGTGGTACCGGCCTGGGGCTTGCCATCGTCAAGCACGTGCTGCTGCGCCACGAGGCACGCCTGGATATCGACTCCCGACTCGGCGAGGGCGCAACCTTCCGCTGCATCTTTCCCTCGAGCCGGCTGGCAGCGGCCGACCCGGTGGCGCTCGGCCGCGCCGGCGCTGTGCACTAGGGCTTGTCTGAAAAGTGCCTGCGCTCGGTAATACGGCGTTAAAAATCGGATCAAAATGCTCATTTACACCCCGTAAACTGCGCTGTCTCACCGATTTTTGCCTTGTCTAACCTTCGCTCGTCGACTTTTCGGACAGCGCCTAGGCCCCGCCAGGACGAACAGGGCGTGCTCCCATCAGCTCCTGGGCCCCAGCAGGATGACCGCGGCACCCACCAGACACAGCGCGCCCCCGATCAGGTCCCAGCGATCCGGCAGGCGCTGCTCGACCCACCACAGCCAGCCCAGCGACGCCACGATGTAGACGCCCCCGTAAGCGGCAAAGGCACGCCCTGCGTAGTCGGCATCGATCTGACTGAGCAGCCAGGCGAAGGCCACCAGACTCGCCACCGCGGGCAGCAACCACCATGCCGAGGCGTCATCTCGCCACCAGCGCCACACCGCAAAGCAACCGGCGATCTCGGCCAGCGCCGCCGCGATATAGAGCAAAAGACTTGGCAACAGCGCCGTCATGGCCACTCCCTGCTATCCCCTTTTGACGCCGTACGGCCATCGACAGCGCCGATAGCGGTGATCAAACTGCTGCTCAACGCCGAACCACCGGCAACTGCCGATAGTGCTGATCCCACATCAGCACCGCGCCGGCCACGGCCCCGGGGATCAGAAACAGGTTGGCCAGCGGGATCCAGGTGATCAAGGTCACCAGGCCACCGAAGCTGAGACTCGGCCACCAGCGCGCCGACAGGCGCTTGCGCATATCGGCGAAGCTGACCTTGTTGTTATCCATCGGGTAGTCGAGGTAAGTGATCGCCATGACCCAGGCGCTGAAGGCCGCCCACAACAGCGGCGCGATCAGGTTGACCACCGGAATCCAGCTCAGGATAAACAGCCCGATCATGCGCGGCAGGATATAGGCCAGCTTCAACAGCTCCCTGCCCAGGGCGTCGAGACCGGTCTTGAGCCAGCCACGATCATCGATGGGCTCGCGGCCGGTCAGCTCGACCTCGGCCCGGGCTGCCAGGAAGCCGTAGAAGGGGGCGGCGATCAGGTGGGTAACCAAGGTAAAGCTGAAGAACACGATCAGCACGAGGCTGACCACAAACAACGGCCAGATCAGCCAGTCGAGCCATTCCAGCCAGCTCGGCACCATGGCCATCCAGCTATCGAGCCAGCCACCGAACTCACCGAGCACGTAGCTGAGCATGCCGGCGTAGACCAGCAGGTTGACCAGAATGGGAAGAAACACATAACGACGCAGGCCCTGGCTATAGACCAGGCGGGTTCCGCGGCGGACCGCCTCGAGGGCATTCAGCATGACATCGATCCTTGGCAGTGGCTGAAGATGACAGTGCCCCAACGACATCGGGCCATCGTCTCGACGATGGCCCGATGCTCAGAGTGCAGGCAACGACCCTGACGGGGCCGGCCTATTGACGCCGCTCAGGGCGTCGAGGTCAAGACGTGCTGCTGTCGTCGAGCAGTTCCTGGTTGAGGTCGTCAGGGTCGATGTGACGGATATCCAGGCCCTTGACCAGATAGATGACGTACTCGGCCAGGTTGTTGGCGTGATCGCCGACACGCTCCAGCGCGCGCAGGATCCACATGATGCCCAGTACCGGAGAGATCGAACGCGCATCCTCCATCATGAAGGTCATCAGCGAGCGCATGGCGCTCTGATACTCGCTGTCGACCCGCTCGTCTTCCTGCACCACCTGCATCGCCAGTTCGGTGTCGAAACGCGCGAAGGAGGTCAGGGCGTCACGCATCATGTGACGCACGTGCTCGCTGATATTGCGCACCTCGACGAAGCCGCGGGTGCCGTTGTTGCCGTCGACCAGTTCGATGGCGTTGCGCGCGATCTTGCTGGCCTCATCACCGATACGCTCGAGATCCGACGCCGCACGAATCACCGCCAGTACCAGTCGCAGGTCCGAGGCCGCCGGCTGACGGCGTGCCAGCACGCGGGTACACTCGTCGTCGATCTTGACCTGCATGTCATTGACCGCACGGTCGTTGTCGACCACACGAGAGGCCAGTGCAGAGTCGGCGTCGAGCAACGAACTGACGGCATCCTGCACCTGCTTTTCCACCAGGCCACCCATGGCCATCAGGTGGGTCTTGAGTTCCTCGAGCTCATGATTGAACTGCCTCGAGATGTGCTGGCTGTGGGTATCGCTGGTGATATCCATGAAGGTCTCCTGAAGAAGCATGGGACGGGACGCTAGCCCACCATGCGTCCAGTGATGTAGTTTTCGGTGCGCCTCAGGCGCGGATGCGTGAACAGGGTGTCGGTCGGGCCGTACTCCACCAGCTCACCGTTGTGCAAAAACGCCGTATAGTCCGACACCCGCGCCGCCTGCTGCATGTTGTGGGTCACCAGCACCAGGGTCAGATGCGGCTTGAGTGTGCGAATCAGCTCCTCGATCTTCAGCGTCGAGATCGGATCCAGGGCCGAGGCCGGCTCGTCGAGCAACAGCACCTCGGGTTCCACCGCCAGGGTCCGGGCGATGACCAGACGCTGCTGCTGGCCTCCCGAGAGCGACCAGGCCGACGCCCGTAGACGCCCCTTGACCTCGTCCCACAGCGCCGCCGACTTCAGTGCCCATTCGACCACATCGTCGATGCGGCGCTTGCTCAAGCCTCCCTGCAGACGCAGGCCAAAGGCGACGTTGTCGTAGATCGACATGGGGAAGGGGTTCGGTGCCTGAAACACCATGCCCACCCGACGCCTGAGCTCGGCCACCGCCACCCTGGGGTCATGGATATCGTGGCCGTCCAGATGAATCTGGCCGTGACGACTGACGTCCTCATTGAGGTCGTGCAGACGATTCAAGGCGCGCAACAGCGTCGACTTGCCGCAGCCCGACGGCCCGATAAAGGCCGTGACCCGATGGCGTGGAATGCGCAGGGTCAGATCCTTGAGCGCCGTCTTGCCGCCATAGGCCAGGGTCAAACCCTGGATATCCAGGCAGGTATCGGCCGCGGAAAACTCCATGACCGCCCCGCGTCGATTTCCCAGTCTTGCCTGGGCCAGCTGACGCTTGGGCAGCTCGCCATCGATGGACATTGCCTCTCCCTGCATCATCGGCGCACCGGGGCACCATGACGCTTACGCAAATAGTGACGCATGAATATTGCAGTCAGGTTAAGCACCAGAATCACCGTGACCAGCAGTAGCGCTGTGGCATACACCAGCGGCATCGCCGCCTGGACATCGCTGGAGTGAAAGGCCGCGTCATAGATGTGATACCCCAGGTGCATGAACTTCCTTTCAAGGTGGAGGAAGGGAAACTCCCCGTCCAGCGGCACCTGCGGCGCCAGCTTGGCGACCCCGACCAGCATCAGCGGCGCCACCTCGCCGGCGGCCCGGGCCACCGCCAGGATCAGGCCGGTCAGCATCGCCGGCGTGGCCATCGGCAGCACCACCCGCGTCAGGGTCTCGAAGCGCGTGGCCCCAAGCGCCAGGGCGCCTTCACGCTGGTGCAGCGGGATCCGCGAAAGACCTTCTTCGGTGGCCACGATCACCACCGGCAAGGTCAACAGCGCCAGGGTCAGCGAGGCCCACAGCAGCCCGCCGGTGCCGAAGGTCGGCGAGGGCAGCGTCGATTCGAAGAACCAGCGATCGATGCTGCCGCCGATGCCATAGACGAAGACCCCCAGGCCGAACACGCCGTAGACGATGGACGGCACCCCGGCCAGATTGCGCACGCCGATCCGGACGAGTCGGGTCAATCGACCCTGGTGGGCCACCTCATTGAGATAGACCGCCGCCAGCACCCCGAAAGGCGTGACCAGAATCGACATCAACAGCACCATCAGGATGGTGCCGAAGATCGCCGGCCAGACGCCACCAGCGGTATTGGCGTCGCGTGGCCCCTGGGACAGAAACTGCCACAGCTCCCGCACCCAGTGGCCGAGTTTTTCATGCCAGGCCATGGCGTTGGGGCGCCAGGCCTCGAGTATCTCGGCAAGGGCTTGTTCCTGACGGCGCCCTTGACCATTCTCGAGCACCACCAGGTCACCCTGCATGCGCTGCTGAAGCTCACTGGCCCGGCGCTGCAGGTCGGCCAGACGCCGATCCTCCGAGCGGTGGCCATCCTGGTCTTCCATGCTGCGGATCAGCGGTAATATCTCGTCGTGGGTCAGACGCCGACGTTCGTCGCGCAGGGCATTGATCTCCTTCAGCCGGGACTCGAGCACCGTCCAGGCATCCGGACCGGTCAAGCGCTGATCACCCGACTGCAAGGCCACCAGACGCCCCAGGAAGGTGCCCCAGTGGCGCCGCTCCAGCACCACCAGATCCTCCGGCGTGGTGTCTTCGGTGATCTGGTCATTGGCGAGCCACCGCCAGATGCCACCGCCGTCATCACGATTGGCGGTCAGATAGCGCCGCTCCAGCCCCTGCCCGGAGGGTAGCTCGCGGGTCTCCAGGGGAACCCCTATCACCGTCTCACCGCTCTTCAGGGTCAACTGGTGGACCGTCGCTGGCCAGAAATTGGCCAGGCCCTTGACGCTCAACAGCACCAGCAAGGCCCCCAGCATGATCAGCGACAGCGCCACCGAGGCCGCTGCCAACCAGGCCCAGGGGCCCTCTCGGGTGCGCCGCTTGCCGGGCATGCCCACCGCGGTGTGACCGGGAATCTTCACGCGTCCCCCTTACGCCGGGTAAAACGACGCTTCAGACGGGCACGCACCACCTCGGCCAGGGTGTTGACCAGAAAGGTGAAGGCAAACAGGGCCAGGGCCGCCAGCAGCAGCAGCCGATAGTGACTGCCCCCGGGTGCGGCTTCCGGCAGTTCGATGGCGATGCTCGAGGCCAGCGACCTCAAGCCATCCAGCGGGCTCGCCGTCATCAGCGCGCTGTTGCCGCTGGCCATCAGCACGATCATGGTCTCGCCCACGGCGCGCCCGGCGCCGATCATGATCGCCGAAAAGACACCGGGCAGCGCCACCGGCAGCATCACCCGGGTGAGCGTCTGCCAGCGGGTCGCGCCCATGGCCTGGGCGCCTTCGGCCAACTCCCGAGGCACATCGCTCAGCGCATCCTCGGCAAGCGCGTAGATGCCGGGAATCACCGCAAAGCCCATGGCCAGCCCGACGATCAAGGCGTTGCGTGCCTGCACGTCGAGTCCCCAGGAATCCTCGACCCACAGGCGCAAGTCGCCATCGAACCACCATCCTTCCCACATCGGCGCCACGCTCATCGCCAGCCACACCAGCAGCAACAGGCAGGGGATCAACCACAGGGCCGCCCAGCGTAACGTCAGGGCAGCCTTAAGCCGATCGGGCAACCACCGGTAGCCCAACGCCAGCAGCACCACCGCCGCGGGCAGCACCACCACAATCGACAGCGACTGCGCCAGGTGACGTTCGACCCAGGGCCCCAGCGCCAGACCGGCGATAAACCCCAGCACCACGCTGGGCATCGCCTCCATCAGCTCCAGCGTCGGCTTGAGCCGTGCGCGCAGGCCGGGAGACATGTACAGGCTGGAGTGCGCCGCAGCACCCAGCGCCAGGGGAATCGCCACCACCAACGCCCAGGCGGCCGCTTCCAGGGTGCCCCACAACAGCGGGGCCAGGCTCGCCTGGGGCACCGCGGCGTCATCCAGCCGATGGGGCAGCCAGCGATACTCGGGCTCGCCGCTCACGTCTGGCGATGACCACAGCGCCTCCAGCGGAAAGCTTGCGCCATCCGGCCAGAACAGCGGCAGCACCTCGACCAGCAGAAATACCGCAATGGCGACCACCGCCAACAGCACGCCAACCCCTCCGGCCGTGATCAGCATGGTCGCCAGGCGGTCACGTCGCTGTCTCGTCTGGTGCAGTGAGGTTATCGGAGAAGGGTCAGACATTGATCTTGGGCCATCGGTATATAGCGAAAGATTACGACAACTTCATGACACCCAGATGACAACCCGACCGGGGCCTGGCATCTCTCAAGGCCCGTCCCGTGGCAGTTCAGCCAGCCCCAGGGCATGTCGCTGAGCGGCCAGCACAGACGGCGGTAGCGCCACGAAACCCAGCTCCTTGACCACCCGCTGGCCCGAGGGTGACAGCACCATGTCGAGAAAGGCCCGTTCGACGTCGGGAAGCTCGCCCTCGGGGGGGCGATTGACGTAGATCAACAGGTCCCGTGACAACGGATAGCCGCCGCTTCGCAGCGATTGTCGGCGCGGAAGAATCCCGTCTTCGGCGTTGCCGATCGCTACCGCCTTGACGTCCGCATTCAAGTGATTCAGGCCGGCGTAACCGATGCCTGCGGGATCGTCACCCACGGCGGCCACCACGGCGGCAGAGCCCGCCGACACCATGACCGATACCTTGAATTCGCCGTCACACAGGGCGCGGCGACGAAACAATCCATGGGTGCCGGAGACCGCGTTGCGCCCATACAGGTGGATGGTGCCCCCCGGACGCTCGAGCCCCAGCTGCTGCCAGCGCTCGATGCTCTCGCTGGCACCGCACGCGAGGGTGTCGGAAAAGATCGCATCGAGCTCTGCTCGAGACAGTCGAGACAAGGGGTTGTGGCGATTGACCACCACCACCAGGGCATCCTTGCCGACCACCACCGGCGTTGGCGCGTAGCCATGGCGCTCGATGAAGGCCGCGGACTCGTCCTCCTGCATGGGTCTGGACATGGGGCCCAGCAGGGTGGTGCCGGCGATCAGGGCAGGCGGTGCACTGGCCGAACCAGCCACCTGAAGCTGCAGCCTGACCCCCGGTCGCTGTTCTTCGAACTGCTCGCCCCATCGCAGCATCAACTCCGCCATGGTATCCGAGCCTATCGCATCGAGAGAGCCGGCCACGTCATGGGCGGCAACCTTCGCCGACACCAGCATGGCGGCCAACACCAGACCCGATATCAGGCTCGAGGCCGCTCTCGATGCCACGTTCGACACCGCTCCTGGTCCCGAGCTTGAAGACAACAGCGTGCGCTTGAGCGCACCTATGCAACGCGACAACCTAGACATGCGCTCCCCTGGGCGTTTCATGACACCAACGGTAGAGAAAGACTGACCCGGGTGGGTACCATGACGACACAACAACATCCACGACCAGGCGCCGCCCACCATGATGACAGAACTCGATGACGTTCCCGTGCCAAAGGGACAGCTGACGCTCCAGCTGGCCGCGACACGACAGCATACCAATGCCCACGGCGATATCCCGGCAGGTTGGCTGGTGGGCCTGATGGATCAGGCCGCGGAATGGACCGCCAGCCGCGAGGCGATGGGACGTACCGCCACCGTCGCCATCGAAGGCATGGACTTTCTGTGCCCGGTGCGTGTCGGCTCGCTGGTCTGCGTCTACACCGAGGTGCGCGATATCGGCCACAGTTCCATCAAGATCGACGTGGAGGTCTGGATCCGGTCCCTCCAGGACGCCGAAGACGCCGACCTGCACAAGGTCACCGAGGCACGCCATGTGATGGTGGCACTGGATGACAACGGTCGCATACGCGGCGTCCGATCCGATACCTGAGCGATACCTCAGCAAGAGCTGGGAACGCGACCGGCGAGAGAGAGGTGCGAGCTAGACCTGCAAGCTAGTCCTGCGAACTAGACCTGCAAGATAGCCCTTCAAGAGAGGCGCGCCCGTGGCGCGCCTGGTTTTCCGTCGCTAGCCTTCATCACCTCGCCAGGCCCGTCACCGCCGGGTCTGTGCCACCACTTTTGAGCCTCGTCTGGCGTCAGGACTCGCCTTGGCCAAGCACGCTATCGCGGGCCTTCAGGTAGGCGAACTCACCGACGTCAGAGAACTTGCGTACCTGGCTCTGGAAATTGCGATAGGACTCGTAGATCCGCGCCGACGCCTCGTCGTTGTCGACCTGCTTCTGCAGCACCTGCTGCGAGGAGTCATGCAGGGCCGCCAGTACTTCCTCCGGAAACGAGCGCAGCTTGACGCCATGCTCATTGACCAGGGCGTCCAGGGCCTCGGCGTTGCGGAAGGCAAATTCGCTGATCATGGCCAGGTTGGAGGCCTTGGCGGCTTCGTTGACCACCGCCTTGAGGTCATCGGGCAGCGCATTCCAGGCATCCAGGTTGACCGTGCCTTCCAGCACCGCGCTGGGTTCATTCCAGGCCGAGGTGTAGTAGTAGTCCGCCACCTGATGCAGACCAAAGGCCAGATCATTGTAGGGCCCCACCCAGTCGGCGGCATCGAGCACGCCGGTCTGCAGGGAGGTGAAGATCTCGCTACCCGGTATGGTCAGTGTGGTCACGCCGATCCCGGCCATCGCCTCGCCGGCGAGCCCTGGCAGACGCAGCTTGAGGCCCTGCATATCCTCGAGCGAGTTGATTTCCTTCTTGAACCAGCCAGCCATCTGGGTGCCGGTGTTACCCACCGCGAAAGGCTTGAGGTTGTGGTCGGCGTAGAGCTCGTCCCACAGCTCCTGGCCGCCGCCGTAGTACAGCCAGGCGTTGGTCTCGGTGGTGGTCATGCCGAAGGGCACGGCGGTAAAGAACTGAGAAGCCGCGACCTTGCCCCGCCAGTAGTAGGAAGCGGAGTGGCCCATCTCGGCGGTTCCCTGGGACACGGCGTCAAAGACCTCCATCGGCGGTACCATCTCGCCGGCACCATGGACCCTGACCTTCATGCGTCCGCCGGACATCCGCTCGATACGCGCTGCCAGATCGTTGGCTCCGGTGCCGAGGGCCGGAAAGTTCTTGGGCCAGGAGGTCACCATGTTCCAGGTGATGGTTTCCTGTGCGCTGGCAGTATTGACGAAGGGGGCGGCGGCCACGCCGGCGGCGCCGAGGCCGGCTGTCCTGAGGAAGGAACGACGTTCCATGGGGCGAGCTCCTGAAGCTTGTAGTGTCGACGCCGGGAGCGCAGGGAGCCGCGCTGAAGCGCCATTCCCCGCGCTCGGCGTGGTGTCCGCCAAGCAGTATGCGGCAAAGCGAAATTCGCCTGCAAGCCACCACCACGCAGGTCGGCCCGGAGATGGCCGGGCCGGTTTCCTGCGTCTTGCTCAAGTCACCTCAGGTCGCCTGCTCGCCCACCGGTCGAGCGCATCCGATCAGGCGGTAGACAAGCGCACCCAGCACACCACCGATCAGCGGCGCCACCCAGAATAACCACAGCTGCGCCAGCGCCCAGTCACCCACGAACACCGCCACCGCCGTGCTACGCGCCGGATTGACCGAGGTGTTGGTCACCGGGATGCTGATCAGATGGATCAGTGTCAGCAGGCCCATGGCGGTCACCGGCGCCTTGATGACTAGACTGAGACCCCGCTACAGCGCCTCCAGCTTGGCGAAGCCCAGCACCAGCCACTTGTCGCCGTGGCCTTCGAAGCTGACCTGGACACGGGCCCGCTCGCCCTCTCCTTCGGCGTTGAGGATGACCCCCTCCCCGAATACCGGATGGCGTACCCGCTGGCCCAGCGACAAGGCAGGTAGATCGCCGCTGGCCTCCACGGTCGTCTGGGCGAAGCGCGACGGCGTTGGCCGGGCGCTGACCGGACGTGACACCTGGCCACGCAGACGCACTTCCTCGAGCAGCGACTCCGGCAATTCACGCAGAAAGCGCGACGGGCGCTGAAAGGTCTCCTTGCCGTGCATGCGACGGATCTCGGCGTGGGTGAGGTAGAGCTTCTGCATGGCGCGCGTGACCCCTACGTAGCAGAGCCTGCGCTCCTCCTCCAGGCGCCCGGGTTCTTCCAGCGACATGCGGTGGGGAAACAGGCCTTCCTCGACCCCGGCCACGAACACGATGGGAAATTCGAGTCCCTTGGCCGAGTGCAGCGTCATCAACTGGACGCTGTCCTCGAATTCGTCGGCCTCGTGCTCGCCGGCGTTGAGGGCAGCTTCGGCCAGAAAGGCTTCCAGCGCGGCCATGCCCTCCCCGGCTTCGACGTTGTCCAGCGTCTCGCCCTGGGTGAAGGCACGGGCGGCGTTGATCAGCTCTTCCAGGTTCTCGACCCGGGCCTGCCCCTTTTCCCCCTTCTCGCTCAGATGATGGTCGATCAGACCACTGCGTTGATTCACGTGGGCGATGATCTCGTGAAGCGCCATCCCCGAGGTGTCGTTGTCGAGGCCTTCGATCAAATTGGCAAAGGCACCCACGGCGTTGGCCGCACGCCCCTTGAGCGAGCCGTCAGTCAGGGTGTCGTGGATCGCCTGCCACAGCGACACTTCGGTACGACGGGCGCGATCGCGCAGCCCCTCCACGGTGCGGGTACCGATACCGCGGGCAGGGACATTGATCACCCGCTCCAGCGAGGCATCGTCGTCGCGGTTGAGCAGCAGCCGCAGGTAGGCCAGGGCGTTCTTGATCTCGAGGCGCTCGTAGAAGCGCTGGCCCCCGTAGATGCGGTAGGGCATGCCCTGGCGGATCAGGGTCTCCTCGATGACGCGGGACTGGGCGTTGGAGCGATAGAGGATGGCCACCTCCTGGCGCTTGAACCCCTCGTCGACCTTTTCCTTGATGGTGTCGACGATGAAGCGCGCCTCCTCCATGTCGTTGAAACCGGCGTAGACAGAAATCGGTTCGCCACGACTGCCGGCGGTCCACAGCTCCTTGCCCATGCGATCCGAGTTCTGCTTGATCAGGGCGTTGGCGGCGTCGAGGATGGCGCTGGTGGAGCGATAGTTCTGCTCCAGGCGCACCGTTTTGGTGTCGCTGAACTCCTGCTCGAAGCGACGAATGTTTTCCACCCGCGCCCCGCGCCAGCCGTAGATCGACTGGTCGTCATCGCCGACCACCGTCATCGGCGTGCGCTGTCCGGTCAACAGCTTCAGCCAGGCATACTGCAGGGTGTTGGTATCCTGAAACTCGTCGACCAGTACGTGGGCGAAGCGCTCCTGATAGTGGGCCAGCAGAGCAGGATTGTCGCGCAACAGCTCGAGGCTTCTGAGCAGCAGCTCGCCAAAGTCGACCAGGCCACCACGTTCGCAGGTCAGCTGGTAGACGTCATACAGCGCCACCATCTGCTCCACGTAGGCGTCACCGTTGATCCGGACCTGGTGAGGACGCAATCCCTCCTCTTTGCAGCCGCTGATAAACGACTGCACCTGACGGGGCGGAAAACGCTCGTCGTCGATCTTGTTGTCCTTCAACAGGCGCTTGATCAGACGTAGCTGATCATCGGAGTCGATGATCTGGAAGTGCTGGGGCAGACGAGCATCCTGCCAGTGGGTACGCAGCAGGCGGTGGGCGATGGAGTGAAAGGTACCCACCCAGACATGGCGCAACGAGATCCCCAGCAACGCCTCCAGGCGAGTGCGCATCTCCCTGGCGGCCTTGTTGGTGAAGGTCACCGCCAGCACCGCGTAGGGCGAGAGACCTTCCGCCTGCATCAGCCAGGCGATGCGATGGACCAGCACGCGGGTCTTGCCGGAACCGGCGCCGGCGAGCACCAGCATATTGCCCTGGGGAGCGCAGACCGCCTCATGCTGCGCCGCATTGAGGCCGTCGATGATCGCCGTGACGTCGTCCATGGAGAAGGCACCGCTCGAGATCGAAAATGGGCGCCCAGTCTACCACAGCGATGCTGGATAAATGGACAGGCAGGGCGCCCTCGGTCAGGAAGGATCAGACTCCGGATAGCGCAGCGGGTTGAGGCTGCGCTTTACCGCCTTGAGCTGCTCGGCGAGCTTGGGGCCCCGGGTCTTCGCCACTCCCACTGCCAGCACGTCGACCAGTACCAGATGGGCGATACGGGAACTCATGGGCGTGTAGATCTCGGTGTCTTCGGGCACATCGATGTACAGCGGCAGGTCGACCTCGTCCGCCAGGGGGGAGCCGCTGGGACAGAGACCGACCACGGTGGCGCCCGCCTCCCGTGCCAGCTTGACGCTGGCCACCAGTGCCCGGGTGCGGCCGGTCTGCGAGATCGCCACCACCACATCGCCTTCCTTGAGGGTCACCGCCGACATGTTCTGCATGTGCGGATCGGCGTAGGCGGCGGTGGAAATCTGTAGCCTGAAAAACTTGTGCTGAGCATCGAAGGCCACCGCACCGGAGGCTCCGTAGCCGTAGAACTCGACGCGATTGGCCATGGCCAGGGCGTTGATGGTCTTGTTCAACGCCTCGTTGTCGAGCCGGTCCCTGATCGACAGCAGGGTCCCCACCGTGGAATCGAAGATGCTGTGGGAAAACTCGGCCACGGAGTCGCTGTCATTCATCGAGAACTGCGCGAACTGGCTGCCCGACGCCAGCATCTGCGCCAACTTCAACTTGAAGTCCTGAAAGCCGTTGCAGCCCAGGGCCCGGCAGAAGCGTACCACCGTGGGCTCGCTGACCTTGGCCTCGGTGGCCAGATCGACGATACGCATGTGGATAACTTCGTCGGGGTTGCGCAATACGAAGCGTGCGACCTTCTGCTCCGACCGACGGAAGTGCTCCATGCGACGTCGCATTTCATCAAACAGCGCGCGACTCACCCTCTACTCCTTTGACTGGCTGGGAGGACCCGGAGCTGGCAGGGCGCAATGCCCGTCGCTATCGATCCGGTCTGGTTCCAGTATGCCCCATGACGGCGTCAAATGCGCCCTGTGCTGCGTCATGCATCGAGCCCCCAGGCCGCCCCTGCGCAACCGGATGGATTTTTTTCTAGCGTTGGCAGAACGTTGCAGGATTGACGTCCACACCGTCATCTTTTTGTCAACTGGGGTATAGTAAAAGGGCAGTGTCGCGCAGCGTCCTGGATGCCGGCACATTCACTGCATAGGAGAATCGATCATGCGTAATGTCGAAAGGTTATCCTCCGTCAAGAGTGAACTCCTCGACATCTTCATGAGCATGGAAGTCGCCGAACACGAAAGGCGCTCCCGCACCGCGGCCCAACGTAACCTGCGAGCCCGCCGCGGCATCGAGCTTCATCGGGAATTCAAGCGTCTATCCGAAGACATCGCCGAACTGCCGGAAGACGGCAACGACGACGAAATGCACTGACCCGGTAGACTGAACCAGCACGCGTGGCCGCCGGCCCGACGTGCGCCAGACCGCCAACAACGCGGGTCTGTACCATAATTCGGGGCCTGGCCGCTGGCTCGAGCGACGGCCGGCCCATCCCTTGCGAGAATCGCACCGACGAGACTCGCCATCAGGTGTCTGTCGCCTGAAAGCCCCAGGCGCGTCAAAGGCACCGCCAAGCGTCCCTCCTGGCATGCTCTCCCAAATGCATGTCTTTGGCTGCAGGCATCAATGAACAAGCACTGACGTCTCGTTGGGCTCCCGCTGAGGCCCCACTGCCACCTCGTTGACGTCCCCCTTTGGTCACTCTGTACGGGCAGTCTTGCCCTGCCGCCCGGTTCCGATGGATCGTCTGGCATTGCCTGTCAACGCAGAGACCCGGCACAAGGCCGGGTCTCTGGTCTGGCATGCAGCAATGACGCCTGTTACAGGCTGGAGATGAACACCACCGCCACACCGATGGGCGCCACGAAGCGGGTCAAGGCGACCCACAGGGCTTCCTTGCCACCGGACAGACCGAGGTCTTCGGCCACGCCTTCGCGGTTGAGGAACCAGCCCGCGAACAGGATGGCACCCAGGCCGGTCAACGGCAGCATGAACTTGCTGGTCAGCTTGTCCAGCAGGTCGAACACCCCGAGGCCAAACAGTACCGGGTCACTCCACACGTTGAAGGACAGCAGAGCGGCGATACCCAGCGCCCAGGCGCCGATGCCGGAGACCACCGCCGACGCGGAACGCGACAACGGCGTGCGCTCTTCGACAAACTCGACCACCGGCTCGAGCAGCGAAATGGCCGAGGTCAGGGCGGCGAAGGTCAGCAGCAGGAAGAACATCAGACCCAGGATCAGGCCACCGCCCATATTGCCGAAGGCCAGCGGCAGGGTGACGAAGATCAGGCTCGGGCCGGAGGCCAGGTCGAGCTGATTGGCAAACACGATCGGGAAGATCGCCAGGCCCGCGCCGAGTGCGATCACGGTATCCATGATCACCACGGTGCGTGCGGTCTTGATCAGGTCGACCTTCTCGCCGAGGTAGGAACCGTAGGCGATCATGATGCCCATACCCAGTGACAGGGTGAAGAAGGCGTGTCCCAGCGCTGCCAGTACCACCTCACCATTGAGTGCGGACCAGTCCGGGTTGAACAGATAGTTCAACGCCTCACCGAAGTGGCCGGTGGTCATGCCGTAGCCCACCAGCACCACCAGCAGCAGCGCCAGGGCCGGCATCAACACGTTGACCGCGCCTTCCAGGCCCTTGGTCACGCCGCGAGCAACGATACCGATGACCAGCAGCATGAAGATGGAGTGCCACAGCAGCAGCAGACCGGGGCTTGCCAGCATGCCGCTGAACAAGGCGCCGATACCGTCGGCGTCCTGGCCGCTGAAGTCACCGGTCACGCTGCCGAGGGTGTAGTACAGCGACCAGCCACCGATCACGCTGTAGAACGACAGGATCAGGAAGGCACCGATGACCCCGGCGACGCCGACCAGGGCCCAGACCTTGGGCTGACCGGCCTTGGCCGCGACGCTGGCCATGGCATTGACCGGGTTGCTTTGCCCACGCCGACCGATCATCCACTCGGTGACCAGGATCGGCAGGCCGATCAGGCCGATGCACAGCAGGTAGACGAGCACGAAGGCGGCACCACCGCTCTCGCCCACCATGTAGGGAAACTTCCAAATATTACCAAGCCCGACAGCGGAACCGGTGGCGGCGAGGATAAAGGAAAAGCGCGATGACCACTGCGCGTGTGTCGTTTTGGACATAAATCACCCTTCGGATACGTGTCGTCATCGATCGATCGGATGCAATGACGGCGTTGTGTTTGTAGTCGCCACGTCCTCGATGGTCCGGGTCACGGATCCACCGATGTACAAGGGGTCTGACGGATGTCAGCAGGATCACTGCCGGCACACCACTCTTCCCCAGCGCAGGGTTCGCGCTGGTCGAGACCGGTGGGTCCAGGCGAGTCACCATCCAAGGATAAGGAGGCGACCGTCTCTGGCCCGTGGCAAGTGACGAACAGCCGACAAAACTAGCGTATGACAATAACAAACGCCAGCCAACAATGGTCAAAGCAGCTGATTCTGTCGATCTCCCGGAAACCCGGGCAATGCCTGCCACCCCATTCTATCGGCGACTCTGGCGTACAGGTTTCTGGCCAGTTCCGGAGCCTCGCGATTATCCGCCGTATGCACAAAAAGAAAAGGGGTTTTCCCCTGTTTTATCCACAAGGCGAGCTGGTCTATCCAGGGGGTGAAATAGTGCTCGTTGATGGCGCTGTCAAGATGGCCAATGAAACGTATCACAGGAAATTTTGCTGTAGAGATCACGTGTAGTGGGCGTCTTGGCTTTTCCGCACGAGCCTGGATCAATCCCGAATGGGCCTCGGGCGGTCCGGAAAACAACGGCCTGACATCCAGCATCACGCGATCGGCGCCATGACTTATCAACAGGGCGTTGATATCTCTCTCGGCGCTCCCCTTGTGGAAAAATTCACTGTGGCGCAGTTCTACTGCGCAGGGTACGTCTTGTGGCCAATCTCTTAGAACCTTCTCCAGAGCAGGCACCTCCTCAGGACCAAAGTCCCTGGGGAGCTGAATCATGACCGGCCCGAGGCGGTCCTTCAGTGGCCACAGGGCCTCGACGAAGTCGCCCACATCGGTCTCGACCTGGCGCAATCGTTTTGCATGTGTCAGCGCCTGGGGCAGCTTGAAGCAGAAGCGAAAGCCCGGTGGCGCCTGGCGGGACCAACCTTCCACCGTCCGTGGCCTGGGCGCCCCGCTGTAGAAGGTGGTATTTCCCTCGACGGCGTTGAATACGGCGGCGTAGTCGTCGAGCCAACCCTCGCGCCCGGCGTGGGGTGGGTAGAGACCACCACGCCAGTCGGGATTGGCCCACATCGGCAGACCAATGTACATGGGCGGTTGCGCTGATCGATCGTTCAAGAAGGCAGACTCGACGGTTTCAGGGGCGCCAGCATAGCATCGCCCCGCCCGGTGTTGCCGAACGGGGAGATGCTGACAAGCTTCAAGCGGCGCCGAGCGCCGGAGCTTGTTGCCCTCAGCCGGGACTCTGTCCGAAAAGCCGACGGACACAGGGGATTTTCAGCCTCCTAGAAGTCGTACTTGGCGGAGAACTGAACCCTGTCCAGGTCGAAGGTATCGCCGTCCACCTCATCCAGGTCGTAGCGCTGGTACTCCGCCGACAGCGTGGTGTTGGCAAAGGGCGACCACATCAGGTTGAGAAAGAAGCTGTCGTAGCCGTCGGTGTCGTCGCCGGTACCGTTGCTGTCGAGTTCAGTCGCCGAGTAGGCGATGCTCGAGCGCAGCGTGTCGGTCCAGTAGTGACGATAGATGGCCGAGGCGCCCCAGGACTCCACCATCTTGATCTGGCCGTCCTCCACCTTGGCGTTGGGGTAGGCGCCCAGCGCCATGTAGCGTCCCAGGTTGCCATAGTTGGCCTGCAGCATGAGGTCGTCTTTTTCGAACACCGGGAATCGTCCGGTCAGGCTGTAACCCGCCCCCCAGCGACTGTCGTCGTCCTCGGCGTCATCCAGGCTGAACCGCCTGACCACGGTGGCCGCTGAAACATGCCCCCACTCCTGGTCCACATTGACCCGGGCCACCATGTCCGGGGTGTCCTGGTCGTCGTCGCCGTCCTCGGGGTTCTCCACCGCGAACTGCAGGCTGCCCCAATCCAGCGGATAGGTATAGCGAAGCTGTGGCTGGCGCACGAAGATCGAGCCGGTATGGGTACTGAAGGCGTCGATCTCGCCAAGCCCCTTGAGATCCATGAAGGTTGACCAGTACTGCCCGGCCAGCCAGTTGCCCCAGCTCAGGTAGGCGTGGCGCAGCCGCGGCGCGTAGGAGTGGGAAACAAATTCGTTGGCTTCGTCGTCGGCGCCATAGAAGTCCGTCTCGATATAGGTCTTCATGGTATCGCCACCCAGCGGTGTACTGGTACCGAAGCTCAGACGCGTTTCCCGCGCACTGAAACTGACGCGGTTGTCGGCGTCATCGTCGGTGGCGCGCAACAGCCCCGCCGTCACCGTCTCGTTGGCCTTGCCGTCGCTGAGTCCATTGTCGGAGAACGCCGCCTGAGCCTTGATGTAGCCGCCAAAGGACACCGTGGTATCTCCCACCAGGAAGTCGCCACTGTCGGTGCGCTTTACCACGTTCTCGCTGACGTCGGCGACGTCCTGTTGCATGCTGGCCTGCTGGTTGATCAGGTTATCGATCTGGGCCTGCTGCTGTTCAACCAGTTGCATGGCCGCCTGCTGTTGGGCCTTGAGCTGTTCGATCTGGGCCTTCAGGTCATTGAGTTCCTGCATCGACGTCTGCGCCTCGGCCGCGATCGGCATCAGCAGACAAAGGCCCGTTCCCGTCAGCAAGGCGCTTGTGGATCGCAATCCGCTCATCGCCGTCCCCCTTCATTATCGTTGTCGTGGCGGTCGTCATGGCGGCTGTCGCTGAACTGAATCACCGACGCCTACACGCTCGGAGACCCAAGCATGACCGGCAAACCACTCGCAGGAATGGCGACCACGTATAACCAAGCGCTTAACTAACGACTATAGAAACGAAGGTTAGAGAACGGTGTTTGATATTGTGCCCAATGAAGCACGAAAAAGAAGCGTCCGAATTAGCAAAACAATAGAAATATATCTTACAAATTCATAATGCTAGAACCGGAAAATATGGAAAATTCCGAGCTTTCTTCTTTATCAAGTACCGGTACAGCATATATCGATAGGCAGTAGAAGCGGCGCCTGGCCGACCTCAAGAAAATACCACTGCATCAACGTGCTGTTTTTGTGATCTGGTTCTCGGACCGGCAGAGCGGAGCCTGTCAACACAGATGACACATGAAATGATTCTGACTCTTTAACACCCTGCCGCCAGGGGCGCCGCATTCCTCTCGGGATTCAGGTGCGCTACCTCTGGCAGGCCGAGGTTTCCGATGTCCCAGGACCAACACTCCGGATAAAGCTGCTTTGTCGCCTCAAGACCTCCCGGCGCTGCGCCAGGATACCTTTGGCCTCGCAGCTATGACGCTGACTCGTCGCGCCGTCGGCGATACCTCGCGGACGACGTCACTCTGGAAAGAGCTCTTCGTCACTTCATGTGGATTTGGGCTGCCGGCACCGAGCGCGTCACGCTTCTAGCGCCTATCTAGAAAAACTGTGTTAATTACCATCAATGACTTGAACATTGATCTATCGAGCTAAGGGGAGCCATACCCCGGTAGACGGAATATCGCGTTGTCCTCGACCGCACCTCCTGGATCTGCGGCGACACTTGAGCCTACGCTTCCCTCAGAACTACACAACAGGAAGGGAACAAGCCCGACCTCGTGAGGCCGGGCAAAGTTGGATGCAGCAAAACGGGGTCAGTCGACGTTGTTGTGCCAGCAGATAGAGCATCTACAACCAAAGAAAGCCGACAGATTTCGCATGATGAGAGGACTCAGCCACCCCGGCGGCGTAACTGACGAAGCTCGCCGTTCAGCGCCTTGATGATGGTGTAGCACATCACAATCATCACCACCGAGAAGGGGATCGCGGTGGCCGTGACTCCGGCCTGGAGCGCCGAGAGCCCGCCGCCGATCAGCAGTACGATGGCAATCAAACCTTCCACCGTGGCCCAGAACATGCGCTGAGGGCGCGGTGCATCGATCTTGCCACCGGCGGTGATGGTATCGATCACCAGCGAGCCGGAATCCGACGAGGTGACGAAGAAGATCAGCGCCAGGATGATGCCTAGGGTCGACATCAGGCCCGACAGCGGCAGCTCGTTGAGCATGGCGAACAGCGACAGCTCGGGACTGTAGCTGTCGATCACGTACTCCTTGACCAGGCTGCCGGCCGGATTGGCATATAGCTGGTCGAGGGCGGTGGCGCCGAACACACCCATCCAGATGAAGATGAACAGACTCGGGATCACCAGCACACAGATCACGAACTCACGCACCGTGCGCCCCCGGGAGACGCGGGCGATAAACATGCCGACGAAAGGCGCCCAGCTGATCCACCAGGCCCAGTAGAAGATGGTCCAGGATTGGCGATAGGCGTCGTCCTCACGGCCGAAGGGGGCCGACAGCGGGATGAACTTCGTCACGTAGGTCTCAAGGCCGGCCCAGAAGCCGGCGAGCGCCGCCAGGGTCGGGCCGGCGAACAGCACGAAGAAGAAGAACAGCACGGCCATTCCCATGTTGATCTCGGAAAGCCGCTTCACGCCACCTTCCAGACCGCGCCACACCGAGACCAGCGCCACTGCGGTGACGGCTGCGATCACGACCACCTGAGTGGTGATGCTGACGTCCAGGCCGAAGACGAAGTTCATGCCGGCGTTGGCCTGCTGAGCGCCGAGGCCGAGCGAGGTGGCCAGGCCAAACAGGGTCGAGAATACCGCCAGGATGTCGATGACGTGGCCCCACCAGCCCCAGACGCGGTCACCCAGCAGCGGGAAGAACGCCGAACGGATGGAGAAGGGCAGGCCCTTGTTGTAGGTAAAGATGGACAGCGCCAGCGCCATCACCACGTAGACGGCCCAGCCGTGGATGCCCCAGTGCAGATAGGTGCCGGCCAGCCCCATGGCGGTGGCGTCTGCGATGGCCTCAGCGTTCAGTTCCCCGTCGCTGCCGAAGGGCGAGGGCGTGCCTAGCGGCGAGGAGACGTTGGCGTGATAGACCGGTTCCAGCACGCCGAAGAACAGCAGGCCGATGCCAATGCCGGCCGCGAACAGCATCGCAAACCACGACAGGTAGCCATACTCCGGCGTGGCGTCGGGGCCGCCCAAACGGACCTTGCCGTATGGCAGCACGACCAGTGCCAGACAGAACAGGATGAAGCCGTCCACCACGATCATGAAGTAGCTGTCGAGGGTGCCGGTGGAGAAGCTGACAATGGACTGAAAGAGATTACCGGCTCGCTCGGGGAACAGCAGCGTCAGCACGATGAAGACAATCGAGGCCAGCGCCGAGATGGCGAAGACCCGGTTATGTATATCGAAGCCGATAGGCCCCAGGCTGCCCTCGAAGTTGTCCTGCCCGACGGTATAGTCCGTCTGCATGTCGTCCGAAACCGGGGTTGGAGCCTGCTCGCTTTGAGTACTCATGAATGATGCTCCTGTGGATGGAAACACACTGGCCGAGTGAGTCGCTGTTGCGTGTGACAGGACAAGCGATGAGAGCTGAGGCTCCCTTACCAGTAGCGCAAAGATTGAGCTCTCGGCGTCAATATGTGCACCGGAAACAGCAGCCCTCCCCTGAAACCCTCTACCCCGTGCAGGTCAGCACAACAGGGGGGACCGCAAATAACGCGTGGAAATATCAACGAAAGCGACGCCGCTTTCCGTTCAGCGCCTTGATGACTGTATAGCACATCAGAATCATCACCACCGAGAACGCAACGAGATATCGTCAAATCCGGTGCCGGGCTATTTGGCGGCAGTCCTGACTGATTGATCGGTGACTTGCTCTCCATCCTTGAACTGAAGTGGACCCCATTCCCAGGCGAAAAGAGCGCGGGACACCGGGGTGTCACCGCACTCTCTTTAGCCTCCAAGAACAAGAACGGACTGCATCAACACCTTCTCTGGAGTTGATGGGAAGATTTCCCTTCCGTCACGCCGAGTCTGCGACCGCTGCCATACTATCGCCCGACGGTATGTCTACTCCACCGTCACCGACTTGGCCAGATTGCGCGGCTGATCGACATCGGTCCCCTTGAGCACCGCCACGTGGTACGACAATAGTTGCAGCGGCAGGGTGTAGAGGATCGGCGCCAGCGCCTCGTGGACGTGGGGCAGATGCAGCACCTGGATACCCTCGCTGGCGTTCAGGCCGACATTCTCGTCGGCGAACACGTACAGCTCGCCGCCTCGAGCCCTGACCTCCTGCAGGTTGGACTTGAGCTTGTCGAGCAATTCGTCGTTGGGTGCCACCGAGATCACCGGCATCTCGCTGTCCACCAGCGCCAGGGGGCCGTGCTTGAGCTCGCCCGCCGGGTAGGCCTCGGCGTGAATGTAGGAAATCTCCTTGAGCTTCAAGGCGCCTTCCTGGGCGATGGGGAAGTGGGCGCCACGTCCCAGGAACAGCGCGTGGTGCTTCTCGGCGAAGGCCATGGACAGCCGCTCGATGGCCTCGTCCAGGCCCAGCACCTGGCTGCACAGCGCCGGCAGGGTCCGCAGAGCGGCGACGATCTCGGCCTGCTCGTCCTCGTCCATGCCCCGCACCCGGCCAAGCGCCAGGGCGAACAGCATCAGCGCGGTCAACTGGGTGGTAAAGGCCTTGGTGGAGGCCACGCCGATCTCGGGGCCGGCCTGGGTCATCAGGCTCAGGTCGGCCTCGCGCACCAGCGAGCTGCCCGGTACGTTGCAGATACCCAGGCTGCCCAGGTAGTTGTCCTGCTCCATGGCAAACCGCAGCGCGGCCAGGGTGTCGGCGGTCTCGCCGGACTGGGACAGGGTCACGAACAGGGTACCCTGGGGCACCACCACCTGGCGGTAGCGATACTCGGAGGCGACCTCCACCTGCACCGGGATGCCGGTGTAGCGCTCGAGCCAGTAGCGCGCCACCATGCCGGCGTGATAGCTGGTGCCGCAGGCCACGATATGGATCTGGCGGACCTGCTGGAACAGTCGCTCGGCATCGGGGCCGAAGCTTTCCACCAGCACCGAGCGGTCGCCCAGGCGGCCTTCCAGCGCCGCGGCGATCACCGCCGGCTGTTCGTGGATTTCCTTGAGCATGAAGTGGCGGTACTCGCCCTTGCTGGCGGCGCCGTCACCATGCTCGAAGGTCTGGACCTCACGCTCGACGGCGGTCCCCTCGGCATCGAAGATCTCGATGCGACCATTGGCAGACAGCCGCACCACGTCGCCTTCACGCAGATAGATGAAGCGATCGGTCACCGGCAACAGCGCCAGCGGGTCAGACGCCAGGAAGGCCTCACCGATGCCGACGCCGACCACCAGCGGGCTGCCCTTGCGCGCGCCGACCACCACATCGGGCTCGTCCACCGCCATGACCCCCAGGGCGTAGGCGCCATCGAGGCCGGCGACGACCCGCTGGAAGGCGCTGAGCAGATCACCGTCGCGGCGAGACTCACGCTCCAGCAGGTGGGCGATCACCTCGGTATCTGTCTCGGACTCGAACACATAGCCCTGATCGGTGAGTTCCCGACGCAGCTGCTCATGATTCTCGATGATGCCGTTATGTACCACCGCCAGGCGATCACGCGACTGGTGGGGATGGGCGTTGGGCTCGCTGGGGCGACCGTGGGTCGCCCAGCGGGTGTGAGCAATACCGCTGAGCCCCGGCAGCGCCGAATCCTCCAGTCGCGCCTCGAGCGCGGCCACCTTGCCCACCGCGCGCTGGCGCACCAGTTCTCCCTCGGGGCTGCGCACCGCCATACCGGCACTGTCATAGCCGCGGTACTCGAGACGCTTGAGGCCTTCGAGCAGAATGTTCTGTACGTTGCGCTGGGCCACCGCGGCGACGATGCCACACATAGGGGTCACTCCTTGAGAGATTCGTTATTGGCTACCGCTGACCAGCAATCGAGAGGGGGCCGCAACGGCAGAAACGGGCGGAAGCGTCCGTCAATCCTCGTCCTTGGTCGGCCTCGGCCAGTTGGCCTTGGCGATCTGACGAGACCTTGTCACCGCCAGGCTATGATCGGCGACGTCGCGGCTGATGGTGGAGCCGGCACCGACGGTGGCGCCCTCGCCGACACTGACCGGGGCTACCAGCGCCGAATTGGAGCCGATGAAGGCGGCGTCACCGATCTCGGTACGGTGCTTGTTGGCGCCGTCATAGTTGCAGGTGATAGTGCCGGCGCCGATATTGACCTCACGTCCCAGGCGGGCGTCACCCACGTAGCTCAGGTGGTTGATCTTGCTGCCCTCGCCCACCTCGGCGTTCTTGGTTTCGACGAAGTTACCAACCTTGGCCTTGACCGCCAGGCGCGAGCCAGGACGCAGCCGGGCGAAGGGACCGATCTGGTTCAGCCCGGCCAATACTGCACCGTCGACGATGCTGTGGGCCTCGATGACGCTTTCGGCGCCAACATGGCTGTTGCGTACCACCGAGTAGGGGCCGATGCGCACGCCTTCGCCGAGCTCCACCTCGCCTTCGAACACACAACCCACGTCGATGAAGACGTCGTGCCCGCAGCTCAGCTTGCCACGCACGTCGAGACGGTCTGGGTCGGCCAGAGCCACGCCCTTTTCCATCAGCGCCTCGGCGATGTCGCGCTGGTATGCTCGCTCGAGACGCGCCATCTGGGCGCGATTGTTGACGCCTTCGACCTCCATCGGCCGTGCCGGCTGGGCAGTGGCCACCTCAATGCCCTCGGCGGCGGCCATGGCGATCACATCGGTCAGGTAGTACTCGCCCTGGGCGTTGTCCGACGACAGCTCAGGCAACCAGCGCTTCAACTGGGCGCTGGTCATGGCCATGATGCCGGTGTTGCACTCGGTGATCGCAAGCTCGCTTTCAGAGGCATCCTTCTGCTCGACGATGGCCACCACCTTGCCTTGGTCGTCACGCACGATGCGGCCGTATCCCGCCGGGTCGTCCAGGGTCACGGTCAGAAGTCCCATGTGGCGCTCGTCTACCTGCTCCAGCAAGGCCGCCAGCGTTTGCCGACGGATCAGCGGCACGTCACCGTAGAGCACCAGCACCTTGCCATCGCCGAGCTGGCCCAGCGCCTGGGCGACGGCGTGACCGGTACCCTTCTGCTCGGCCTGATGGGCAAAGCGAACCTCGCTGTCGGCCAGGGCATCGCGAACCCGCTCGCCACCGTGCCCGATGACCACGTGGGTGCGATCCGCATCGAGACCCCGGGCGGTATCGACCACATGACGGACCATCGGCTTGCCCGCCAGGGTATGCAGCACCTTGGGCAGGCTCGAGCGCATGCGGGTGCCCTGTCCGGCGGCGAGAATCACCACATCGAGGCTCATCGTGACTCCTTGTCTAAAACAAAAGATCGAAGCAAATATCGCAACAGTAGCGAACCGACCAACGGTTTCAGTGATCCGTCGTGAGAGGCCAGCGCTACTATTCTAGCGGGGTGTCGACATCCGTCACCACCGTCAGCCCCAGGGTATCGACCATCTCCTGCCCAAAGCGCGTCACAAAGGCGGGGCTGACCCGACTTTCCCAGCCCTCACCCTGACGCACCAGCATCACCACCGGCAACTCCTGGTCGATGGCGGCCTGCATGCCTTCCTCTTCGCCCATCACGCTCAGCGCGGTGGCCCAGGCGTCGGCCCAGGCATTGGACGGATGCACCACCGTCACCGAGGCCAGTCGATGGGTGATGGGGCGCCCTGTGCGGGGGTCGATGGTATGGGAGTAGCGCTTGCCATCGGCCTCGAAGTAGTGACGGTAGTCACCGGAAGTCGCCACCGAGACGTCATCGAGGCCGACCACGTGCTGAGCCTTGGGCGCACCGTTCTCGGGCACCTCGATACCGATGCGCCACAGCCCCTTGCCGCCGTCACGCCGTCCCTTGACCTTGACCTCTCCGCCAAGGTTGACCAGGTAGTTGGCGATACCCTGGCGATCCAGATAGGCCGCCACCTCGTCGGTGGCGAAACCCTTGGCCACCCCGGACAGGTCAACGTAGACGTCACGCAGGCGACGGGCCTGGGCCTCGGCGGTGTCGATCTCGAGCGCGTCCATGCCGACCTGAGACAAGCGCTGCTCGAGTACGTTTTCCTCGGGGATTTCCCGGGGCCGGGCCTCGGGGCCAAAGCTCCACAGATTGACCAGGCTACCGACGGTGACGTCGAAGGCGCCGTGACTTTGCTGGTTGACCGACTGGCTGATGGCCAGCACCTCCATGAATTCGTCGGAGATCGGCTGCCATTGCCCCAGCGGTGACTGATTGAAGGCGGACAGCTCCGAATCCTCGCGCCAGGTCGACATGGAGGCGTCGACCGCGTGCATCTCGTCGAGTACGCCCTGCTCGATCTCCTCGACCTGCTCGCGTGTCAGCGGGTCGGCCAGGGTGATCTGGTAGAAGGTGCCGAAGATGTCGCCTTCCAGGGTGATCGGCGAACGGGTAGTGGTCTCTTCGCTGCAACCGGACACCAGCAGTGCCATCAGGAGGGGCGCCAGCCAGGTTGTCAGCCATCCACGCCGAGCGGTCTTGAATCCAGTCATGAGGGGTCTCTTCAGATATATCAGCCAAACAGCCAGATCAGGGCGATACCAAGCAGCAGGCGATAGACGACGAAGGGCTGCATGCCGATGCGCTTGATGAACGACAGGAAGAAATGGATGCACAGGTAGGCGCTGACGCCGGACAGCAGCGTGCCGAGCGCCATGTCACCCCAGTGCACATCGACACCCGTCTGAATCAGCTCGCAGGCTTCGAGCCCTCCCGCCAGCACGATCACCGGAATCGACAGCAGAAACGAGAAGCGGGCCGCGGCTTCGCGCCCCATGCCCAGCATCAGTGCCACGGTGATGGTGATGCCGGAGCGCGAAGTGCCTGGGATCAGCGCCAGCGCCTGGCCAATGCCGATCCATAGGGCATCGCTCCAGCGCAGCTGATACTCGCTGCGCGAGCCCCTGAAGCGCCAGTCGGCCAGCCCCAGCAGCAGGCCGAAGAAGATCAGACCGAACGCCAGCACCATGGGCGAGCGGGCATACTGCTCGATGACGTCCTTGAACAGCAGTCCGGCCAGCCCCACCGGAACGGTGGCGAGGATCACCCACCAGGCCAGCCGAGCGTCCTGATCGGTGCCGCGACCGGCGACGCTGGCACACCAGCTCGACAGCATGCGCAGGATCTCGTCGCGGAAATAGATGACCACCGCGCCAAGACTCCCCAGGTGCAGGGCCACGTCGAAGGCCAGTCCCTGGTCCGGCCAGTCGCTGAACACGGGGACCAGTATCAGGTGGGCGGAGCTCGATACCGGAAGAAATTCGGTGATTCCCTGAATCAGGGAGAGAACGACAATCTGTAGCCAATCCATGGAGTGACCCGTAAGCGAGGGGTAACAGGCAAAACGCCCGCAAGAGCATACACTCCACGGGCGTTCTTGTCCGCTGTCAGGGGGCCCCTGGCCGCCCCCGCTGCGGTCGATCAAGTTCCCATCAGTACCAGCGTGGCGATGGAAAAGTAGATGACCACCCCGGAGGCGTCGATCAGGGTGGTGACCAGCGGTGCCGAGGCGGTGGCCGGATCCCAGCCCAGCCGATCGAGCACGAACGGCAGGCACATGCCGAGCAGGCTGCCGAACAAGACGATGCAGATCATGCTGATGGCCACCACCAAGGCCACCGCCTCACCACCTCTAATGACCCCGATGGGGGCCACCGCCAGGGCCATGGTCAGTCCCAGCGAGCCTGCCACCAGCAGTTCTCGGCCGAGCAGCTTGCTCCAGTCCTTGATGCCGACGTCGCCGGTGGCCATGCCTCGCACCATCAGGGTGGCGGCCTGGGCGCCGGCGTTGCCACCGCTGCCGATCAACAGCGGCAGAAAGAACACCAGGGTCACCTGGGCGGCGATGGTGTCCTCGAAGTGGGCGATGCCGGCTCCCGAGAAGAGGTTGCCGAACACCAGCAATACCAGCCAGATCACTCGCTTGCGATACAGGCTCCACAGCGGCACCCGGGACACGCCGCCTTCCAGCTGGCCGATCGACATGCCCTTGTGGATGTCCTCGGTGGCCTCGGATTCGACCACGTCCATGGCGTCATCGTGGGTGACGATGCCGACCAGTCGCTCGTCGGTGTCCGTCACCGGCAACGCCAGCAGGTCGTAGCGCGCCACCACCCGGGCGACCTCTTCCTGCTCGGCGTCCACACCGATGCTGATGACGTCGTGGATCATCAGCTCGTCGATGATCGCCTGGGGCCGTGCCACCATCAGCTGTCTCAGTGACATGGTGCCGGCCAGGCGGCCGTGCTCGTCCACCACGTACAGCTGGTAGACGGTCTCGGCGTCGGGAGCGGTCTGGCGCACCCGCATCATCGCCCGGGACACGGTGAGCCCCATCGGGATCGCCACATAGTCGGCGGTCATCAGGGCGCCGGCGGTGCCCTCTTCGTAGCTCGCCAGGCGCTTGAGCGCCTCGCGCTCGCGCCGCGCCATGCGCCGTAACAGCGCCTCCTTGCGATCATCCCCCAGCACCTTGAACAGGTCGGCACGTTCGTCCGAGCCCATCTTGTCGAGGATTCGCGACAGCCAGGCGTCCTCGATGCGCGACGCCATGGCATCCTGGGCCTCGAATGGCAGATGACCAAACACGCTGGCCTGGCGCCCCACCGGCAGGCAGGCCAACAGCGCCACGGCGCTGTCCAGGCGGTCTTCATCCTCGATCAGTCGCTCGAGGATCTCGGCCAGATCCGCCGAGCGAATCTCGGGCAGGCGGGCTTCCAGCGTCTTGCTGTCGCGGGGATCTAGGGCACGCAGCAACACCTGCTTGTGCGCATCCAGGCTGGGGGTCAGATTCATGGGCGTCTCCTCATGGCTGGCGTCCTTGCCGCAAATCGCTGAGGCGCAGTGTCCCCAAGAGACGACCTATCGGGGCTGCTCGAAAAGGCGACATGATGCCATGTCTGGATGAACATTAGACACAAGGCAAGCATCGAAGAAGCGTCAGTCGCGGTTCGCTGCCGTCATCACCAACGAAAACGCCCCCCGAATGTCAGCCATTCGGGGGGCGTGGGGCATCGGCGCCAGGGAACTTAGCCCTTGCCGGCCTTCCTGCGCAGCTGCTGGATGGTACGCAGCTGGGCCAGGGCCTCGGAGAGTTCCGCCGCGGCGCGGGTGTAATCCAGCTCCGCCGACTTGTCCTCCATGGCCTTGATGGCCTGCTTGCGGGCCTCTTCGGCGGCCGCTTCATCCAGATCGGATGCGCGAACCGCCGTGTCGGCCAGCACGATCACCTTCTCGGGCTGCACTTCGATAAAGCCGCCGGAGACGTAGAAGTGCTCCTCGCTGCCTTCGTTGAGCACCCGCACAGGGCCCGGAGCCAGCTCGGTCAGCAGCGGCGTGTGGCCGGCCAGGATGCCAAGATCCCCCAGGATGCCAGCCGCCACCACCTGCTCGGCACTACCGGAGTAGACCGAGGCTTCGGCACTGACGATCTCGCATTGGATGGTTTTCGTCATGATGACGTCTCCCGGTTAGAGGGATTACTTCATCTGGTTGGCTTTCTCGACGGCCTCGTCGATGGTGCCGACCATGTAGAAGGCCTGCTCGGGCAGCTCGTCGTACTCGCCGTCCAGGATGCCCTGGAAACCACGGATGGTCTCCTTCAGCGACACGTACTTGCCGGGAGAGCCGGTGAACACCTCGGCAACGAAGAACGGCTGTGACAGGAAGCGCTGGATCTTACGCGCACGTGCCACGATCTGCTTGTCTTCGTCGGACAGCTCGTCCATACCCAGGATGGCGATGATGTCCTTGAGCTCCTTGTAGCGCTGGAGCACGCCCTGAACACCGCGCGCGACGTTGTAGTGCTCGTCGCCCACCACCAGCGGATCAAGCTGGCGAGAGGTGGAGTCCAGCGGGTCGATGGCCGGATAGATACCCAGCTCGGCGATGGAACGCGCCAGTACCACGGTGGCGTCCAGGTGCGAGAAGGTGGTCGCCGGAGACGGGTCGGTCAAGTCATCCGCGGGCACGTAGACGGCCTGCACGGAGGTGATCGAGCCGGTCTTGGTGGAGGTGATACGCTCCTGCAGAACGCCCATCTCCTCGGCCAGGGTCGGCTGGTAACCCACCGCGGACGGCATACGGCCCAGCAGTGCGGACACCTCGGTACCGGCCAGGGTGTAACGGTAGATGTTGTCGACGAACAACAGTACGTCACGACCTTCGTCACGGAACTTCTCGGCGATGGTCAGACCGGTCAGGGCCACACGCAGGCGGTTCCCGGGCGGCTCGTTCATCTGGCCGTAGACCAGTGCCACCTTGTCGAGAACGTTGGACTCCTGCATCTCGTGGTAGAAGTCGTTACCTTCACGAGTACGCTCACCGACACCGGCGAACACGGAGTAACCGCTGTGCTCGGTGGCGATGTTACGGATCAGCTCCATCATGTTGACGGTCTTGCCGACACCGGCACCGCCGAACAGACCGACCTTGCCGCCCTTGGCGAACGGGCACACCAGGTCGATGACCTTGATGCCGGTCTCGAGCAGCTCGTTGGTGGCCGCCTGGTCCGCGTAGCCCGGAGCCTCGCGGTGGATCGGCATGCGCTCCTGCTCGCCGATTTCACCGGCCTCATCGATCGGCTCGCCGAGCACGTTCATGATGCGGCCCAGGGTTTCCTGGCCGACCGGGACGGAGATGGCCGCGCCGGTGTTATCGGTGTTCATGCCGCGCTTGAGCCCTTCGGTCGAGCCCATGGCGATGCAGCGCACCACGCCGTCGCCCAGCTGCTGCTGGACTTCGAGGATGGTCTCCTTTTCGGTGACCTTCAGCGCGTCGTAGACCTTGGGAACATCGTCCCGCGGAAACTCTACGTCAATCACCGCGCCGATGATTTGTACGATACGTCCGCTCATCTTGGTTCCTCTCTAATACCTGCAAATGAAACCTGCATGCCTTAAACAGCGGCGGCACCGCCAACGATCTCGGAGATTTCCTGGGTAATGGCCGCCTGACGGGCCTTGTTGTACACCAGCTCCAGATCGTCGATCAGATTGCCCGCGTTGTCGGTCGCGCTCTTCATGGCAACCATGCGTGCCGCCTGCTCGCACGCTGTGTTCTCGACCACCGCCTGATACACCTGCGCTTCAACGTAGCGCACGAGCAGGCTGTCGAGCAGCGCCTTGGCATCCGGCTCATACAGGTAGTCCCAGCTGCTGGGACGCTTGTTCTCGTCGTCTTCCTCGACCTTTGCGGTGTCCTCGGTCAGCGGTAGCAGCTGACGGACGACCGGCTTCTGGGTCATGGTATTGACGAATTCGTTGTGCACCACGTAAAGACGATCCAGCTTGCCTTCATCGTAGGCATCCAGCATCACCTTCACGCTGCCGATCAGATCATCAAGACTCGGCGTTTCCCCCAGGCCACTCTTGGCGGCGACCAGGCTTCCCCCATACTTGCGGAAGAAGCTGCTGGCCTTGCTGCCGAGGGCACAGAAGTCGAGCTCGGCGCCCTTCTCGTGCCACGCCTGAGCGTCCTTGACCGTCGCCTTGAACAGGTTGACGTTCAAGCCGCCACAGAGACCACGATCGCTGGAGACGACGATGTAACCGACGCGCTTGGCCTCACGCTCTTCCATCCACGGATGCTTGTATTCCGGGTTGGCCTGGGCGAGATGACCCACCACGTGACGGATCTGTTCGGCGTAAGGCTTGCTCGCCGACATCCGTTCCTGGGTCTTGCGCATCTTCGACGCCGCCACCATCTGCATCGCATTGGTGATCTTCTGCGTGTTCTTGATGCTCGCAATCTGCGTGCGAATCTCTTTTCCGACTGCCATGGCGATCTACCCTTGTTCGGTGACCCTCAGAATCCTGTTCGACCACCTGGCCCGCCTTGCGGCGGGCCAGTGGACGCTTACCAGCTCTGAGAGGACTTGAACTTCTCGAGACCCTGCTTCAGGCCGTCCTTGATCTCGTCGTTGTAGTCGCCAGACTCGTTGATCTTGTCGAGCAACTCGCCGTGCTCGGACTTCATGTACTCGTGGAGTGCATGTTCGAAGTCCAGCACCTTGTTGACGTCGACGTCGTCCAGGAAGCCTTCGTTGGCGGCAAACAGGGAGATCGCCATCTCGGCAACCGACATCGGCGAGTACTGCTTCTGCTTCATCAGCTCGGTGACGCGCTGACCGTGCTCGAGCTGCTTGCGGGTGGCTTCGTCCAGGTCGGAGGCGAACTGGGAGAAGGCCGCGAGCTCGCGGTACTGGGCCAGAGCCAGACGCACGCTGCCGCCGAGCTTCTTGATGATCTTGGTCTGTGCCGAGCCACCCACACGAGACACCGACAGACCGGCGTTGATGGCCGGGCGGATGCCTGAGTTGAACAGGTCGGTCTCGAGGAAGATCTGACCGTCGGTGATCGAGATCACGTTGGTCGGAACGAAGGCAGACACGTCGCCGGCCTGGGTCTCGATGATCGGCAGTGCGGTCAGCGAGCCGGTCTTGCCCTTCACTTCACCGTTGGTGAACTTCTCGACGTAGTCGGCGTTGACACGCGCGGCACGCTCGAGCAGACGGGAGTGGAGGTAGAAGACGTCGCCAGGGAAGGCTTCACGGCCCGGCGGACGACGCAGCAGCAGGGACACCTGGCGGTAGGCCACGGCCTGCTTGGACAGATCGTCATAGACGATCAGCGCGTCTTCACCGCGGTCGCGGAAGTACTCGCCCATGGTGCAGCCGGAGTAGGCGGCGAGGAACTGCATCGGGGCCGGATCGGCGGCGCCGGCGGCGACCACGATGGTGTGCTCCATGGCGCCGTGCTCTTCGAGCTTGCGCACCACGTTGGCGATGGTCGACTGCTTCTGACCGATGGCCACGTAGACACAGGTGACGCCGGTGCCTTTCTGGTTGATGATCGCATCGATGGCGATCGCCGACTTACCGATCTGACGGTCGCCGATGATCAGCTCACGCTGACCGCGGCCGATCGGCACCATGGCATCGATGGACTTGAAACCGGTCTGGATCGGCTCGTCGACGGACTGACGAGTGATGACGCCAGGTGCGACCTTCTCGACCGCGTCGGTTTCCTTGGTGCCCAGGTCGCCCTTGCCGTCGATGGGGTTACCGAGGGCGTCGACCACACGGCCGCGCAGTTCGGGACCCACCGGCACCTCGAGGATGCGACCGGTACACTGGGCAGTCATGCCCTCTTCCAGCTGCAGGTAATCACCCAGAACCACGGCACCGACGTTGTCGCGCTCGAGGTTCAGGGTCATCCCGAAGATGCCGCCGGGGAATTCGATCATCTCACCGAACATTGCGTCGGCGAGGCCGTGAATCTGCACGATACCGTCAGATACGCTGACGATCGTGCCCTGATTACGGGCTTCGGATGCGACGTCAAGCTTCTCGATACGCTGCTTGATGATGTCGCTGATCTCGGAAGGATTCAGTTGCTGCATGCCATGTCCCTCAGACTCAGGCGGAAAGGGCTTCCTGGAGGCGGTTCAATCGACCACGTACCGAACCGTCGATGACGGTGTCGCCGGCACGCAGGATCACGCCGCCCAGGAGCGTCTTGTCCACCTGAGTGGTAATGGAGATTTCGCGGTTCAGACGCTTGGCCAGTGCACTCGCGAGCGATTGTTCCTGGGCTTCGGCCAGCGGGAAGGCGGAAACAATTTCCACCTCTACCCGCTTTTCCTGCTGGGCCTTGAGCACCTCGAACTGCTCGGCGATGGCGCCGAGCGCCGCCAGGCGACCCTTCTGGCCGACCAGGCGAACGAAGTTCTTGAGGTCGTCATTGACGGCGTCACCACAGACGTCGACGACAACATCAGCCTTCTGTGCGCTGGACAGCTTGGGATTGCCGAGCACCCGGGCGCGCATGTCGTCGTCGCCGACGACCTGCGCGACCCTGGCCAGCATGCCGGACCATTCGTCGAGCGCGTCCTTGGCCACGGCGTGCTCAAAGGCAGCCTTGGCGTACGGGCGAGCGATAGTTGACGTTTCCGCCATGGGGCACCTCCTCAGAGCTCTTTGGCGAGTTTGTCGACGATGGCAGCGTGCTGCTTCTCGTCGATGGAGGACTCCAGGATTCGCTCAGCGCCCAGGACCGCCAGACGGGACACCTGTGCGCGCAGGTCTTCCTTCGCGCGTGCCACTTCCTGCTCGATCTCGGACTTGGCCTTGGCAATCATGCGCTCGCCTTCAAGGCGGGCGTCTTCGCGTGCCTGCTCGAGCTTCTGGTTGGCCTGTTTCTGGGCCTGTTCCAGGATCTCGGCCGCCTCTTGCTTGCTCTTGCGCAGGGTCTCGTCGGCCTCTTTCTCGGCCACCTCGAGATCACGCGCCGCACGGCTGGCAGCATCCAGACCATCGGCGATCTTCTTCTGGCGTTCCTGCAGAGCTTGCATGACCGGCGGCCATATAAACTTCATGCAGAACCAGACGAAGAACGCAAAGGCGATAGCCTGGCCGACTAGGGTAAGGTTCAGGTTCACGCCAGCACCTCTCGCGTTACGGGTTTGGGGTTAACGGATCGACGGCTCGGGACGAGCGGTCGGACATTAACCGACAAACGGGTTAGCGAAGGTGAAGAACAGCGCGATACCAACACCGATCATGGTCACGGCGTCCAGCAGGCCGGCGACGATGAACATCTTGACCTGCAGCATCGGAACCATTTCCGGCTGACGTGCAGCGCCTTCCAGGAACTTGCCGCCGAGGATACCGAAGCCGATGGCGGTGCCGAGTGCACCCAGGCCGATCAGCAGGGACACGGCGATGGCGGTCATACCCAGAACTTGTGCTTCCATGGTGGTCTCTCCAGTTTTTAGTTGAAACTAAGGTTTATCAGTGGGTTAGGGTTAAGGGTTTAGGGTTGAAGCGAAACCGTCAGTGCTTCTCCACCGCCATGCTCATGTAGACGATGGTCAGCATCATGAAGATGAAGGCCTGCAGGGTGATGACCAGGATATGGAACACCGCCCAGGTGAAGTGCAGCGGCAGCTGCCACAGGCCGATCATCGCGATCAGGATGAAGATCAGCTCACCGGCGTAGAGGTTGCCGAACAGTCGCAGGGCCAGGGAGATCGGCTTGGCGATCAGGGTCACGGTCTCGAGCAGGAAGTTGACCGGGATGAACAGCGCCTGGACCAGCTTGTTGGGTGAGTTGAACGGGTGCAGGGTCAGCTCACCGATGAAGCCGGAGAAGCCCTTGGCACGAATGGTGTAGAAGATGATCAGGCCGAACACGGACAGCGCCATGCCGAGGGTGGCATTGACGTCGGTGGTCGGTACCACCTTGAAGTAGACGTGGGCCGGGTCCGCGCCGAACAGGGCGCCGATCTTGGCCGCCAGCAGCGGCAGGAAGTCCACCGGCACCAGGTCCATCAGGTTCATCAGGAAGACCCAGCAGAAGATGGTCAAAGCCAGCGGCGCGATCAGCTTGCTCTTGCCGTGGAAGGTGTCCTTGACCGAGTTGTCGACGAACTCGACCATCAGCTCGACAAAGTTCTGCAGCGCACCAGGCACGCCGGTGGTAGCGGTGTTGGCCGCCTTCTTGAACAGCCACAGGAAGATCAGACCGAGACCGACGGACCAGCCGAGGGTATCGAGGTGAACGGCCCAGAAGCCCATGTCGGAAGCTTCCTGGGCGGAATGGGCGATCGACCAGCCATTGTCCGGGTGCAGCCCGAAGGTCAGGTTCTGCAGGTGGTGCTGGATATATTCCGTCGGAGTCGGATTCGTGCCTGCCATGTCTGCCTCGTTGTCAGGTGTGCGACGGTCGTTTCACCAGCCAGGGCCCCAGCCAATGAACGAACAGCGTCACCACATAAGCGCCAAAGAAAAAAGTCGGGTTTGAGGGAGGCACTGCGATGAACACCAGGGTGAACAGCGCCGCCGTCAAACCGAACTTGCCGGCTTCCGCACGATAGAAATTGTTGACGATGGCCTTGGAGTAGCGCGCGCCCTGCGCCCGGAACACACACCAGGCAAAGAACACATTGGGCAAAAAGGCCACCAGCCCGCCCAGGGCCGCCGAGGAAGCGCCGGAGATACCGTCGATGCCAGCCGCCGCAACGCTGGTCAGCGCCAGCACAGCGAGCTGTGCCATCAGCAGGCGCTGCACCTGGGGTCGTTGGATCCTGGCCGCCAAGTGTCTCTCCCGACGCGCCTCTTGGCGCGAACTCGTCATCCATCGTGATCGCCGGCGACAGACCACCGGCAGACTCCGGCGCGATTATAGGGAAGCCCCCTAACGGCTTCAACCAAAGACGTGACGATTTGTCGTCACTTCGCGCTGGCTTACGACCAAATGCGGAGAAAAGGCCGCTAAAGTGATTAGCGACCTAAGTGGTTTACTGCGCTGATACGCGCAACCCGGTCGCTGTCTCTGGTCGTCGCCACTCAGCGGATGTGGCCCAGGATGCCGTCGAGCTCATCGAGGCTCGAGTACTGGATGGTGACCTTGCCCTTGCCGGCCTTGCCGTGGCTGATCTTGACCGGGGCGCCGAGCAGATCTGCCAGACGGGTCTCCAGCCGGGCCACGTCCTGATTCGGCGCAGTCTTGGCGGCCTTTGGCTTGCCATTGGCCAGTTGCTTGACCAGTGCCTCGGTGGCGCGCACGGTCAGGTCCTTGTTGACCACCTCATGGGCCGCCTTGCGCTGCTTGGCCGCCGGCAGGGTCAACAGGGCGCGGGCATGGCCCATGTCCAGGTCACCGCGTTCGAGCAGCGTCTGCACCTCGGGGTCCAACGCCAGCAGGCGCAGCAGGTTGGTCACCTGGGTACGCGAACGGCCCACGGCGTCGGCGACCTGCTGCTGGGTCAGTTCGAATTCGTCGAGCAGACGCTTGAGCGCCAGCGCCTCCTCCACCGGGTTGAGGTTCTCACGCTGGATGTTCTCGATCAGTGCCAGCGCCAGGGCCACCTCGTCGGTCACCTCGCGGATCACCGCCGGGATGACGTCCAGCTCGGCCAGCTGGGAGGCCCGCCAGCGGCGTTCACCGGCGATGATCTCATAGCGGTCGGGACCGATCGGACGCACCACGATGGGCTGCATCACGCCCTGGGCGCGGATCGAGTCGGCCAGCTCCTCCAGCGCTTCGGGCTGGATATCGCGCCTTGGCTGGTAGCGTCCACGGCTGAGCTGGCCCAGCGGCAGGCGCTCCAGACGTTCCTCCGGCGCGGGAGGCGGCACCACCGTGGCGTCTTCGTCGCCGTCGGTGGTCAGCTCGGCATCCACCTCGGGCAGATCGAGGCTCTCGCGGCGGCGGGCACCGGCCCCGATCAGCGCATCCAGTCCTCGTCCCAGGGCGCGTTTGCGCGTCATCGATTCATCCTCATCACAGCACGCTCAAAAATTCGACACTGCTGGCCCTTGCCACCCTGGCCGGGGCTACAGCGACAGCCGACGAATTAGTTCCTTGGCCAGCACCCGGTGGGCCTGGCTGCCCCGCGAGAAGCGTGCGTACTTGGTGACCGGCAGGCCGTGACTCGGCGCCTCGGCAACCCGCACGTTGCGTGGAATGGTGGTCTTGAGCAGGGCATCGCCGAAGTAGTCCCGCAGCTGCTTGCTGACGTCCCGGGTCAGGCTGTTGCGGGCGTCGAACATGGTGCGCAGGATCCCGAAGATCTCGAGGCCCGGATTCACGCTGTCCTTGATCTGCTCGACGGTGTCGAGCAGCGCCGACAGGCCTTCCAGGGCATAGAACTCGCACTGCAGCGGTATCAGCACCCCATCGGCGGCGGTCAACGCATTGACGGTGAGCATGTTCAGCGACGGTGGGCAGTCGATCATCACCACGTCGTACTCGCCGGCGACTTCGTCCAGCGCCTTGGCCAGCGCCCGCTCGCGGCCTTCACCACGATCGAGCAGCTCGACCTCGGCGGCGGTCAGGTCGCCATTGCCGGGCAGCAGGGCGTAGCCCGCCTCGGGGCAGTCGAGGATGACCTCCACCGGGCGCTTGTCGCCCAGGATGACGTCGAGCACGCTGCCCTCGAGGCTGTGCTTGTCGACACCACTGCCCATGGTGGCGTGGCCCTGGGGATCGAGATCGACCAGCAGTACGCGGCGATCCAGCGACGCCAGACTGGCGGCCAGGTTGACGGCAGAGGTGGTCTTGCCGACCCCACCCTTCTGGTTGGTCAAGGCGATGATTTTGGTCACGACGTCATCCTTGCGTGGAAATTCTCGGGTGGCTGGTGGCGGCAAAATCGTGAAAACCGAACCCCAAGCCCGAGCCTAGCGGCCCCCGGCCTCGGGTTCCAGCATAACCAGTTCTCGACCCGCTGACTCGTACGGCACCCTCAACGCATGGCGCGAGACACAGCGCACGTCGTCCTCCAGGCGTTCGAGCTCGCCGTCCACCGCCGGCCCCTTCATCGCCAGCCACTGGCCGTGGGGCGCCAGCAGCGGCCGAGTCAGCTCGACGAAGTCCTCGAGGCTGGCAAAGGCCCGCGAGATCAGTTGATCGAACCCGCCGTCGGCCGGGGTATAGGCTTCCACTCGCGCCTGGATAGGGGTCACCCGGGCAAGCCCAAGCTCCATCACCGCCTGACGCTGAAAGCGTACCTTCTTGCCGTTGCTGTCGAGCAGACTGACGTCTAGCTCGGGGTTGAGGATCGCCAGCACCAGGCCGGGCAGGCCAGGCCCCGCACCCACGTCGAGCACCCGTGGGCCCTTGACCCAGGGCAGCACCGCGGCGCTGTCGAGCACGTGGCGAGAGACCATGTCCAGCGGATCGCGTACCGCCGTGAGGTTATAGGCCCGATTCCACTTGTGCAACAGACCCACCAGGGCCAGAAGCTGGTCAAGCTGGGCGGCGGTGGCCGTGATCTCGAGGGCGGCAAGGCCCTCGCTCAAGCGCTCGTGCAGTCGCTGCTGCAGGGCCGGGGACATCGCCTGACTCATCCGCTGGCCACCTCGCGATCATCGAGCAACCGGCGTTTCTTGAGGTGAATCAGCAGGATCGATACTGCCGCCGGGGTCACCCCGCTGATCCGCCCGGCCTGGGCCAGGGTCTCGGGGCGCGCCTCGGCGAGCTTCTGGCGAATCTCGTGGGACAGCCCCTCGACTCGGCTGTAGTCGAGATCGGTCGGCAGGGCCATGGACTCGTGACGCTTGAGCTTGTCGATCTCGTCCTGCTGACGATCGATGTAGCCCTGGTACTTGGCCTGGATCTGGACCTGTTCGGCGACCGTCTCGTCACTCACCGGCTCACCCTTGGCCGCAGCCACGTCGGCATAGCCGAGTTCCGGGCGCTTGAGCAGATCCATCAGGCTGTACTCGCGGGCCAGCGGCTTGCCGGTAATTTGCTCGATGGTGGCGGCGGCATCGGTCCCGGGCTGCACCCAGGTCGCCTTGAGCCGGGCGCTCTCGCGCTCCACCGCTTCACGCTTGTCGCTGAACCGTGCCCAGCGCTCATCGTCCACCAGCCCCAGTGCGCGACCGTGTTCGGTCAGGCGCATGTCGGCGTTGTCCTCACGCAGCAACAGCCGGTACTCGGCGCGGGAGGTGAACATCCGGTAGGGCTCCTTGGTGCCCTGGGTGATCAGGTCATCCACCAGCACCCCGAGGTAGGCCTCGTCGCGGCGCGGACACCAGGCGTCGAGCGCCTTGGCGCGACGCGCGGCGTTGAGCCCGGCGAGCAGGCCTTGGGCCCCCGCTTCCTCGTAGCCGGTGGTGCCGTTGATCTGGCCGGCGAAAAACAGGTTGTGGATAAATTTGGTTTCCAGCGAGTGCTTCAGGTCCCGCGGATCGAAGAAGTCGTACTCGATGGCGTAGCCCGGACGGGTGATATGGGCCCGCTCGAGACCTTCGATGGAGCGCACCACCTTGAGCTGCACGTCGAAGGGCAAGGAGGTCGAAATACCATTTGGGTATAGCTCATGGGTATCCAGACCCTCCGGCTCGACGAACACCTGGTGGCTGGTCTTGTCGGCGAAGCGGTGGACCTTGTCTTCGATGGACGGGCAGTAGCGCGGTCCGACCCCTTCGATCACTCCGGAGAACATCGGCGAGCGATCGAGATTGTCGAAGATGATCTCGTGGGTACGCTCGTTGGTATGGGCGATATGGCAGCTGACCTGGCGCGGATGCATGTCCCGCGATCCCAGGTAGGACATCACCGGAGTCGGACTGTCGCCCGGCTGCTCCTCGAGGCGCGAGAAGTCGACGCTCTTGGCATCGATGCGCGGCGGGGTGCCGGTCTTCAGGCGATCGACCCGAAACGGCAAGGCGCGCAGACGCTCGGCCAGGGCGTTGGAGGGCGGATCCCCGGCACGACCACCACGGCTGTTGTCCAGCCCGATGTGGATCACCCCGCCGAGGAAGGTGCCGGTGCACAGCACCACGGTTTCGGCCAGGAATCGCAGTCCGGTCTCGGTGACCACGCCGCGCACGGTGCCCTGGTCGACGATCAGGTCGCCGGCGGCCTGCTGGAACAGCGTCAGGTTCGGCTGGTTTTCCAGCATGCCACGAATCGCGGCCTTGTAGCGCACACGATCGGCCTGGGCACGGGTCGCCCGTACCGCGGGGCCCTTGCGGGCGTTGAGCACGCGAAACTGGATCCCGCCCAGGTCCGTCGCCAATCCCATGGCGCCGCCGAGGGCGTCGATTTCCTTGACCAGATGACTCTTGCCGATCCCGCCGATGGCGGGATTGCAGGACATCTGGCCCAGGGTCTCGATGTTGTGGGTCAACAGCAGGGTCTGGCAACCCATGCGGGCAGAGGCCAGGGCAGCTTCCGTTCCAGCATGGCCACCGCCGATGACGATGACGTCAAAGCGGTCGGGATACTCCAAGGTTCACCTCGTTCGGCGCAGCGCGCCAGCGGTCTGGATATTGGGTTCGTACGAAAAATAGCCGGTCAGTATAAACCCTCCTGTGGGTAAACGTCAGGGTTTTCCACACCCCGTCTGTCAGGCAGGACCTTCACTTACCTACCTATAAAAAAATAAAAGAATAAGAAAGGAAGTTCTGTAGTGGTTGTAACTACTGGTGTGGACACTTTCTGTGGAAAAACCATTTAAACCTACAAAAAACAAATAGATACAATGTTGATCCTTTGTTGGACAAGGGGCGTACCAGCGTTTGATGGCGTGTTATCTGCCTGTGGACACAATCACGACTTGCCCACAGGGCTCGGCTTCCACCAGTTATCCACCGAGCTCGGGGGCGGTTGTCACCGTGACGGTGAACAACTCGCCGACTTGCCCACAGCCCCCGTGGCAGTGGGCTTCGCAGCCAAATGTGAAAAATCTTGTCCACAGCCCCAAAAAGCCAAAAAAACGCTCTGTCGATCACTCGACAGGGCGTTTCAGAGGCTCGAACGGGCGGTTTTTTTAGTGCTTGAGCACTCGCGCCAGGAAGCTCTGGGTACGTTCATTCTGCGGATTGTCGAAGACTTCTTCGGGCTTGCCCTGCTCGACGATCTCGCCCTTGTGGATGTAGATCACGCGGTCGGCGACCTCCCGGGCGAAGCCCATCTCGTGGGTCACGATCATCATCGTCATGCCTTCTCTGGCGAGCTCACGCATGGCGTCGAGCACCTCACCGATCATCTCCGGGTCCAGCGCCGAGGTGGGCTCGTCGAACAGCATCAGACGGGGCTCCATGGCCAGTGCACGGGCCAGCGCCACGCGTTGCTGCTGACCGCCGGAGAGCTGGGTCGGGTACTTGTCGGCCTGGTCCTTGATGCCGACCCGATCGAGCAGCCGTTCCGCGGTGGCCTCGGCCTTGTCACGGCTTTCGCCGCGCACCTTCATCGGGGCCAGGGTGACGTTGTCACGTACGCTGAGGTGAGGGAACAGGTTGAACTGCTGGAACACCATGCCGACCTCGGTGCGGATGGTCTGCAGTGCCTGGCTGGCCTTGCCGTCGGGCTTGAGGTCGTTGCCGTCGACCCTGAGGGCGCCCTGCTGGAATTCTTCCAGGCCATTGACGCAACGGATCAGGGTCGACTTGCCGGAGCCACTGGCGCCGATGACGACCACCACTTCGCCCTGGGCCACCTCAAGGTCGATGTTCTTGAGCACGTGGAGCGAGCCGAAGTGCTTGTTGAGTTTATCGATGCGGACGATGGGCTCGCCCTGGGCGTGAGAGGCTGGGTTCATGTCGGAATTTTCCATGGGATGTTGCACCTCATTGGCCCACCAGGCCCTTGCGCTCGAGCATGCGCAGGGCGAAGGACAAGGAAAGGGTGATGGCAAGATAGAGCAGCGCCACCATCAGATAGACCTCCAGGGCGGTGAAGGTGGTGGCGATGTAGATCTGGCCCTGGCGCACCAGCTCGCCCACGCCGATGACGGCGAACAGCGAGGTGTCCTTGATGCTGATGATGGCCTGGTTGCCCAGCGCCGGGATCATGCGGCGGAAGGACTGGGGCCAGATGATGTAGCGGAAGGTCTGGCGTCGGGACAGGCCCAGCGACAGGCCGGCCTCGCGCTGGCCGCGCTCGATGGACTGCACACCACCGCGCACGATCTCCGAGATGTAGGCGCCGGAGTTGACGGCGATGGCAGCGATACCTGCGGTGACCGCATCGATGGGGCCACCAAGGATGCTCGGCAGGCCATAGAAGATGAACAGCACCTGTACCAGTACCGGGGTGCCGCGGAAGATTTCGATGTAGGCCACGGCGGGAACACGCAGCCAGGCGCTCGGGGAAATGCGCAACAGGCCGAAGATGATGCCGATGACAAAGCCGATGGCCAGACCGCCGAAGGAAATCAGCAGGGTATAGGGGATGCCGGTCAGCAGCTGGGGGATGGAGGACAGCGCCGCCGACCAGTCGAATTGGAAGTTGACGTCCACGAGTGGGTCTCCGTCATGCACGTGAAATCAGGACAAGGCGAGAGGCCTTGATGCCGGGGTCGAGACAGTGCCTCGGGGTGACGTCCGGGTAACACCAAGGGGGCCGGTCGTGTACCGGCCCCCATGAATCCCAGGTCGGTTGCCCAGGTCGCTATGGACTGCGATCACTCGCTGGTGGAACCAAACCACTTGGCGTGGATCTCGTCGTAGGTGCCGTCTTCCTTCATCGCCGCCAGGGCCTCGTTGACCGGCTCTACCCACTCGCTGCCCTTGACGAAGACGATGCCGTACTGCTGGCCTTCGTACAGCGGACCAACGACCTTGACCTTGCCTTCGCCACGGGTCTGGGAGAAGTAGCCGACGTTGGGGGCGTCGTAGAAGGCGGCATCGACGCTGCCACCGAGCAGGGCCATGTACATGTCGCTGGTGCCCGGATAGGGGGTGATCTCGGCGTCCTCGCCCAGGTTTTCCTGGAGGAAGTCATAGCTGGTGGAGCCGATCTTGGTGCCGATACGCATACCGGACAGGTCATCGATCTCGCTGACGCCTTCTTCGTCGGCGTTGACCAGGATCTTCAGACCGCTGTCGTAGTAGGGGTCGGAGAAGTCGACGATCTCGGCACGTTCGTCGGTGATGGTGATACCGGCGATGGCGATGTCGACGTTACCGGTCTGGACGGCGGGAATGATGCCGTTGAAGTCCATGGTGCGCAGTTCGTATTCGAAACCGGCACGCTCGGCCAGCTCGGCAATGATGTCCATGTCGAAGCCGACCATTTCGCCGGATTCCTGGTCCATCATCTCGAACGGCACGAAGCTCGGGTCGGTGGCCACGTTCAGGGTCTCGGCCTGGGCACTGCCGATGACACCGAAGGTGAGCAGGGCGGAGGTAAGAGCGGCAGAAGTAAGGGCGGTTTTCATGATTTTCCCCAGTTGACGTTATTGTGAAATCCTCAACTACCATGGCGAGTTGCGGGGAAGGGGTCAAGTTGGGGGAGAATCCGCTGGGCCAACGCTGGCGGCGCTACAACACAACGCAAGACGCAGCCGGGAGGCTGCGTCGAGGGTGACATCAAGGGCTGCATCAAGTGCTGTCTGGAGAGGCGTGTTGCTGTCGCGTCGGCTGACGCGCAGCAAGGTCGCTACACCATAAAGGAGGCGCCGCAACCACAGGTGGTGGTGGCGTTGGGGTTCTGTACCAGAAAGCGTGCGCCGGCCAGGCCTTCCTCATAGTCGATGGTGGAGCCGACCAGGTACTGGTAGGACAGCGGGTCGACCACCAGCGAGACATCGCCGAAGGGAATCTCGGTGTCGTCGTCGTTGACGCCGTCGGCCACGTCGAAGCCGTACTGAAATCCCGAGCAGCCGCCTCCCGTGACATAGACGCGCAGGGCGATGTTGCTGGCGCCGTCTTCGGCCATCAGTGCCTTGAGTCGGCGCTGGGCGTTGTCGGACAGCAGTAGCGGGGTGGGGACAAAGGATTCGGCACCGCTCATGAGAGCTCCCGGGGTCGAGAAACAGGGTCAAAGCGGTCGATGTCGCCGATCAGCCGACGTCGACCGCATCGGTCATTATCCCCAAGCCAGAGTAAAAGGGTCAACTTTTCCTCGGAGGTAAGGCGCCTGTTACGTCGACATCCCCCCGCAGCAAGCGGGGGGATGGGCCTCAGGGCATCATCGCCGGGGCGTCGAGACCGGCGGTCTCGTCGAAGTCGAACATCAGATTGAGGGCGTGGATGGCCTGGCCGGAGGCGCCCTTGACCAGGTTGTCGATGACGGCCAGCACCACCACGGTGTCGCTGTTGCCGGGGCGATGTACGGCGATGCGGCAAAGGTTGGCGCCCTTGACGCTACGGGTCTCGGGGTGGCTGCCGGCGGGCATCACGTCGACGAAGGGCTCGTTGGCGAAGCGGTCTTCGAACAGGCGCTGGAGATCACCGGGGTCGCCGGTCAGGCGCCCGTACAGGGTGGCATGGATGCCGCGGATCATCGGCGTCAGGTGGGGCACGAAGGTCAGCCCGACCTCACCCCCGGCGGCGTCGCCGAGCCCTTGGCGAATTTCCGGCAGGTGGCGATGGCCGGAGGCGCCGTAGGCCTTCATCGATTCACTGGCCTCGGCCAGCAGCGAGGGCACCTTGGCGCCACGGCCGGCACCGGTGACGCCAGACTTGCAGTCGGCGATCAGGTGGTCGGCGTCGATCAGCCCGGCTTCCAGCAGCGGCAGAAAGCCAAGCTGCACCGCGGTGGGATAGCAGCCGGGGACGGCGATCAGGCGGGCCTGGCGAATCTGATCGCGGCTGACCTCGGGCAGGCCGTAGACGGCTTCCTCGAGCAGACCCGGGGCGCCGTGAGGCTGGCCGTACCAGTCGGCCCAGACGCCGGCGTCGCGCAGCCGGAAGTCGGCTGACAGATCGATCACCCGGGTGCCTCGCTCCAGCAGGTCGCCGGCCAGCGCGTGGGCGACGCCGTGGGGAGTGGCGAAGAACACCGCATCGCAGCGCGCCAGGCGCTCCGGGTCAGGCTCGGAAAAGCGCAGCTCGTCGTAGTGACCTCGCAGGTTGGGATAGAGTTCGGCCACGCCGAGGCCGGCTTCGCTTCGTGAGGTGATCGCGTCCACCTCCACCTCGGGGTGGCGCGCCAGCAGCCTGAGCAGTTCGACGCCGGTGTAACCGGTGCCGCCGACGATTCCAACCTTGATCACGTAACGCTCCTTTGCACTTTGCTGTTTCAGCGCATTGCCATGGAAATGTGGCCGCCCGCAAGGCGAGCCGAATGGCCTGGCCACAGGCCTGCCTGGAGATTCTCGGGCCAGGCGATGGGGGTTCCGAGAGACGACGATGACGGCGGCCTGGGTGCCAAGTCACGTTCTATGATACACAAGAGATAGTCACCTAAGGTAAGCCTGCCTTTCATCTTGCGTCAGGGACTCGACCCTTCGCTCTCAAGGAAGCGACCCACACCTCCATGCGCCTGCCCGATCTCAGTCTTGATGCCTTCCGTCGCCAGCTGGCGAGCGTCGACGCCCTGCCGCAACTGTGCGTGCTGGGGGTGGTGACGGGGCTGATCACCGGCAGTCTGATGGTGGTCTTCCGGCTGGCGTTGATGGTCGGCGCCATGCTGGTGATGCCCTACGACGATCCCGAAGCCTTCGAGCAGTTGTCTACCGGCCTGCGCATGGTGCTGCCGATCATCGCGGTGACGGTGATTGGTGTGCTGCTGTGGCGTCAGCCACTGGCCGCCCGCAAGATCGGCGTCAGCCATGTGATCGAACGCCTGACCTATCACCAGGGCCGCTTTCCGCTGCGCAACTGGTTGAACCAGTGGTGGGTGGGGGTGGTGTCGGTGGTCGGGGGGCTGTCCGCCGGGCGCGAAGGCCCGGCGATCCACCTGGGCGCCGCCGCCTCCAGTGGCCTCGGCCAACTGCTGCGCCTGCCCCACAACAGCCTGCGGGTGCTGGTGGCCTGCGGCACCGCGGCAGGCATCGCCGCCTCCTTCAATACGCCCATCGCCGGGGTGATCTTCGCCATGGAGGTGGTGATGATGGAATACACCATCGTTGGCTTCATGCCGGTCATCCTGGCGGCCTGCATGGGAGCCCTGGTCTCCCAGTTGGTCTATGGCGCCGACCCTGCCTTCGCGGTTCCCGATCTGTCCATGGGCTCGCTGTTCAATATCTACTGGATCGCCGCCATGGCCTTCGGTATCGGCCTGCTGGCGGGTCTGTTCATCCATGTATCGCGCTCGGAGCGCATCGCCAGCCTGCCGCTGTGGTGGCGCCTGGCACTGGTCGGTGCCCTGGCGGCGCTGCTGGCCTGGTGCTACCCCCAGGTCCAGGGCATCGGCTACGACAGCCTGTCCGATGCGCTGTTCAATCGCCTGACGCTGGATATTCTGATGGCGCTGGTGCTGGGCAAACTGCTGCTGACTGCCTTCGCGGTAGGCTGCGGGGTGCCGGTGAGCATCATCGGCCCGGTGCTGGTGGTCGGCGCGGCCGCCGGGGCGCTGTTCGGCATTGCCGGGGGCTGGATGTGGCCGGACAAGGCCGCAGACCCTGGGCTATTCGCGATGATCGGCATGGCGGCGATGATGGGGGCGGTGCTGCAGGCGCCGCTGGCGGCGCTGATGGCCCTGCTCGAACTGACCCATATGCCCCATATTCTGTTGCCGGGCATGCTGGCGGTGGTGGTGTCCTGCCTGACCGCGCGCCAGCTGTGTCGCTGTGACGGCTTCTTTATCAGCGTCAAGCGTCATGGTCTGCACCCCCTCCAGCAACCGCTGATGCAGGCGTTGTCGCGGGTGTCGGTGCCGGCGGTGATGGAGCGCAGCCTGGTGCGCACCAGGCGACGGATCTCGGAGACCCAGGCTCGGGCATTGCTCGAGGCCAAACCGGTGTGGATCATCATCGAACGTTCCACCGACGACAAGCCGACCCTGGCGCTGAAGGCGGCCGACCTGGCGCGTTATCTGCTCGAGCAGCAGGAGCAGCAGCAGGGACAGCGGGAGAAACAGGAACACAAGGCGGCGCCGGAAGGTCAACGCGAAGCCAGCGACGACAACGCCGCCATGGACGTGTTGGTGGACAAGGGGGGCGCCCCCGGTGGCCAGGCGGATGTCATCGCGGGCAAGAACGTCGATCGCTCGCCACCGCCGGTGTCACCAGCGGCGGCCAGCCCTGATGAAGACAAGGAGGCGTTGCTGGACCTGCTGGAAATCCCCGGCCAGCGACTGGACCTGGTGGCCATCCACCTGCAGGCGACCCTGACCGAGGCGCTGAACGTGCTGAACGAAAGCAAGGTGGATGGACTCTACGTGGAACACGGCTATCGACCGAAGCAGAAGCGAATTTCCGGTATCATCACCCGGGATGCCATTGAGCGGTACTACCGCCTGTCTGATCCATCCACAGCCTGAGGAGTCGCCATGTATCTGTGGATAAAAGCCTTTCACCTGATGTCGATCGTGACCTGGTTCGCCGCCATGTTCTATCTGCCACGGCTCTACGTGTACCACGCCATGGCCCGGGACAAGGGCGAGTACGCCAGCATGGATACCTTCATGGTGATGGAACGCAAGCTCTATCGCGGCATCATGACACCTTCGATGGTGGCGGTATTGCTGCTGGGGGCCCTGCTGGTGTGGTTGAACCCGGCCCTGATGAGCCAGGGCTGGCTGCACGCCAAGCTGGCGCTGGTGGTGGCGCTGGTGGCCTATCACCATGTCTGCCTGATCTACCTGAAGCAGCTGGCCGAGGATCGTTGCCGTCGCAGTGCCACCTTCTTTCGTGTGTTCAATGAACTGCCGGTGCTGGCACTGGTGGCTATCGTGATCCTGGCTGTGGTGAAACCCTTTTGAATAGCCTGAGTCCTTCGACTTCGCCCCACCTGCCGATGGTGCTGGTGCTGGCCGGGCATGACCCGACCGGCGGTGCCGGCCTGGTGGCCGACGCCGAGAGCGTGGCCGCCTGCGGAGGCTGGGCGCTGACCGTGCCTACCGCACTGACGGTACAGGACCTCGTCGACGTCCAGGCGGTTCACCCGGTGCCGGCCTCGACCATTCGCCAGGCGGCCGCAGCGCTGGAGAGCCTGCCGATCGCGGCGATCAAGATCGGTTTGATCGCCGACCTCGAGGCGCTGGACGCGGTGGTCGATGTGGTGCGCCGCCGGCCCGGTGTGCCGGTGGTTGCCGATCCGGTGCTCAAGGCGGGGGGCGGATCACCGCTTGCGACCCAGGAGCTGATCGACGCCTACTTCGAGCGTCTGCTGCCGAGGGTAGATATCCTGACCCCCAATCGCGACGAACTGGCACGCCTGGCCGGGCTCGACTACCAGGATGATACCGAGCGCTGTGTCAGTCTGATGCACCAGGGCTGCCAGGCGGTGCTGGTGACCGGCACCGATGATCCCCAGGGCCAGACGGCCAAGGGGCGTGTCGCCCATACCCTGCATACTCCGGACAGCGATCGTCAGTGGACCTGGCCCCGCTTGCCGGCGACCTTTCATGGTTCCGGCTGTACCCTGGCCGCTGCCGTGGCTACGCGACTGGCGGCGGGAGAAAGTCTGGTGCAGGCTTGTGAGCAGGCTCAGGTGTTTGCCTGGCAGGCGCTGGCCCATGGCTGGACGCCCGGCCAGGGGCAGTCGTTGCCTCGCCGGCTGTGGAAAATGCCGACGCCGCGCTTTTCGCCGGACGAGGTCAAGGTATGATGGCGACACGGCAGTCGGCATGAGAGACCCCGATCAGCCCCTGTTGGAAGGTATTGGCGCCCAATTCACCGGGTTATCCCATGCCCTCCACAGGGTTATCCACAGGCGGTGTCGCGCTGAATCGATGTCTGTGGCATCGATGATTGAATTTCACTTTTGGGCAAAGAGGTTGCCATGACCACATCCGCTGAGCTCTTCGAACAGGCCTGTCGGCACATTCCCGGTGGCGTCAACTCACCGGTGCGCGCGTTCAAGGGGCTGCATCGTCCGCCGGTGTTCATGGAGAGCGCAAAGGGCGCCTACCTTTTCGATGTCGAAGGCAAGCGCTACGTCGACTACGTGGGCTCCTGGGGACCGATGATCACCGGCCATGCCGATCCCGACGTGCTGGGCGCGGTGCGCGAGCGCCTCGACAAGGGCCTGTCCTTCGGTACCCCGACCGCGGTCGAGACCACCATGGCGGAGCTGATCTGCGAGATCATCCCGAGCATCGAGATGGTGCGCATGACCAACTCGGGCACCGAGGCGACCATGTCGGCGATTCGCCTGGCCCGTGGCTTCACCGGGCGGGACAAGATCGTCAAGTTCGAGGGCAACTACCATGGTCACAGCGATTCGCTGCTGGTCAAGGCGGGGTCCGGCGCGCTGACTCACGGTGAGCCCAGTTCTCCCGGGGTGCCTGCCGCTCTGGCCGAACATACCATCACGCTGTCCTACAATGACATCGACGAGGTGGAGCGCTGTTTCGAGGAGATCGGCAGTCAGATCGCCTGCATCATCGTCGAGCCGGTGGCCGGCAACATGAACTGCATCCCGCCGAGCGCCGATTTCCTCAAGACCCTGCGCCAGGTCTGTGACCGCCACCAGAGCGTACTGATCTTCGACGAGGTGATGACCGGTTTCCGTGTCGCCCTGGGCGGCGCCCAGGCACACTTTGGCGTGACCCCGGATCTGACCTGTCTCGGCAAGATCGTCGGTGGCGGCATGCCGGTGGGTGCCTTCGGTGGCAGCCGCGAGATCATGAGCGAACTATCGCCGCTGGGACCGGTGTACCAGGCCGGCACCCTGGCCGGTAATCCGCTGGCCATGGCGGCGGGGGTGGCACTGCTGACCAAGCTGAAAGAGCCGGGCTTTCACAAGGCCCTGGCGCAGCGTGTCGAGACCCTGTGCAACGGGCTTGAAAGCCGGGCACGCGAGGCTGGTATCGACATGATCACCCAGCGCGTGGGAGGGATGTTCGGGGTATTCTTCACCGCTCAGAGCAGCGTCGAGAACTTTGCCCAGGCCACCGCCTGTGACGCCGATGCCTTCCGCCGTTTCTTCACCGCCATGCTCGAGCAGGGAGTCTACCTGGCGCCGTCGGCCTACGAGGCTGGCTTCATGTCCAGTGCACACACGCCGGAGGATATCCAGGTGACCCTGGACGCTGCCGAGAAAGCCTTCGCCCAGATGACGACCCAGGCCTGACAGGAGCCGACCATGACTGGCAATGACGCCGCTTCGCCGGACACCGCGCTGGAGCCATTTACCCTGGAAGAACTGCTGGACGCGCTGGCCGAGTTTCACGCCGAGCCGTTGCCGCCGGAGAGCGATTTGCCGGAACCGCTGACGGTGCTCAAGCACCGCAGCGAGGCCGAGTTCTCGGCCTGTCGATCCCTGCTGACCGGGGACGAGGATGTCGAGCGCCTGGACGCCCTCAAGGTGTGGCTGGATCAGGAATTCGATCGTCTCGCTCCGATCATCGAGGTGCGCAAGGATCGCCTGCGTCCCAGCCGTTGGTACATGGAGTACTCCGATGTACGTCTGTGTGACAACGGGCGTCTGGTGGTCGCCCAGAGTGCTGCCCAGGATCCCAAGCCCTTCGACTATCCCGAGATGGCAGATCCCGGCCATGACCTGGCGAGTCTCAGGGTGGAACTCGAACTGCGTGGCGAGATGACGCTCTCCCATCAGGCGCTGGATGGCTATCTACGTCGCAGTGGCGACTACGAGCTGGCACGGATCCTGTCACTGTTGCAGGTCATCGAGTCCATGGCGGGCATGCGCCGTGCGCTGCAGCGCCGCCAGGTGAGCGGCCAGGAGCGTCCGTCGCTGATGGCCGAGACCATGAACAGTTTCCGCCGCTACCTGACCCTGGCGGAGCGCCACGCGGAGTTCCGCTTTCCGCCGCTGGTGATCGGCGTCGGGGTGTCGGGCAGCGGCAAGAGCCGTTTCACCCGTACCCTGGTGGGACGCCAGGGGGCGGTGCGACTGAGCTCTGATGTTCAGCGCCTGGTGCTGCATGGATTCAATCCACAACAGGGTAGTGACGATCTGCCTGTGGATATCTATACCCGCGAGGCCACCGACAAGACCTACCAGCGCCTGGCCGCCTGCGCCGGGATTCTGCTGGATGCCGGTTACATGGTCTGTGTCGACGGCACCTTCCTCGAGCGCAAGCAGCGCGAGCTGTTGCGCTGGCAGGCCGAGGCCCGGGGACTGCCGGTGCTGCTGGTAAGCTTCGAGGCCGACGACGAGACGCTAAGACGGCGCATCAGCAAACGTGCGGTGCGCAATGAGCGGGACGAATCGTTGAGCCTGGCGGTGCTGGCGGCACAGCAGGACGCCTTCGAAGACTTCACCGACGAGGAACGCCTGCACCTGGTGCGGCTGGACAGCACGGCCGACAACGCGGCGGAGACCTTGGCCAGCCTGATCGAAGAGCACATACGCGTGCTGTGAGAGACCAGCCAGGTATCTTTCTCCACCAACAAGGACGCCGGCGATGCCGGCGTCCTTGTTGGCTGCACCTGTGTTGTCGATGCAGTCGCTTCATTCCGTTGCTCGATTTCGGCCGAGAGGCATCCGTGCCCCCGTAGGTCCGGGGCTCGGTCGTCGAGCCTTAGCGTGTCGCAGTGGAGCGTCGAGGTGGCGGTGCGCCGAGATTCTGGCGTGCCCAGTTGACCGCCTGCAGGCGATTGCTGACGCGAATCTTCTTGAACACGTTGTACAGGTGAGACTTTACGGTGTGTTCGCTGACGCACAGGCGTTCGGCAATTTCCATGTTGGAGGCGCCGGAGCCCAGCAGTCCGATGATCTCCATCTCGCGCTGGGTCAGGCCACAGGCCGGTCGATAGGCATTGAGCTGCTGGCGGCGGGAAAACTCGATCAGGCGAGTCATCAGCGAGCGCGACATCCACAGATCGTCGGTCTCGAACAGCTTGGCGATGCCCTTGCAGATACTGTCGAGGCTGTCCTGACGATAGAAGACTCCTCGCAGATGCATGAAGGATAGCACCTCCAGCGCATGCTCTTCGTCACGCAGGTTGAAGGCGGTGAGCAACAGGCCGCTGTGGCGTGCACTGACGTCCTGCCAATGCTGCATGGCGGCGTCGTCGACGTGGTCGGCGTCCATCAATACCAGCACCTGCTGACTGTCATCGATCTCGATGGTGTCGGCGGGGGCGGCGATGGAGACAGGGCAGTGGAATTGGTCCTTGATATAGTTGATGAAGAGCAGTGACTGAGGGTTGTGGTCAGTCACCAGCACTATCTGTCCTGTGTTGTTGCTCATCGTCGTGTCTCCGTGCACCCGCAGACGCCTGCTGACAGGGATGGGTATGACTAGTAAGTGGTGACCATTATGGGCCTATTTCATTCATTTTGTAAGGTTCTGTAACTACTGCATAGTAAAGTTAGGCTTGATACACGGTTATACCGAAATATTTCATACCTTGGTCCTAGAAAATAGCGAATTTTCGGACAGTTTCCCGGTATTTTTTGAATCTTTTTTCCAACTTTGTGCTTAAACGGCATTCAAACCGCGCATGATAGAGTATAGGCAAACATGCCGGCATAGTGCCGACGTGTCTTCTATCGAACTACCCATCAAGAGCGACACCATGAGTCAACTTACCGAACTGGTGCTGGCCAGTGGAAACGCCGGCAAGCTCAAGGAACTGGGCGCGCTGCTGGCGCCACTGGGCATCAAGGTTCACGCCCAGTCGGAGTTTGCCGTTCCAGAGGTCGAGGAAACGGGACTGACCTTTGTCGAAAATGCCCTGCTCAAGGCGAGGGAAGCCAGCCGTATCAGCGGCCTGCCGGCGCTGGCCGACGACTCCGGGCTCGCCGTGGATGCACTCGATGGTCGCCCCGGTATCTATTCCGCCCGCTTTGCCGGTGAACCCAAGGACGACGGTCGCAATAACGACAAGTTGCTCGAGGCCATGGCCGAGGTGCCCGAAGGGAGTCGTGGTGCCAGCTACTGGTGCGTGCTGGTGCTGCTCGAGCATCCCGAGGATCCAGTGCCACTGATTGTCCAGGCCGACTGGCGTGGCGAGATCCTGGCCCATCCGCGCGGTGAGGGCGGCTTTGGCTATGATCCACTGTTCTGGCTGCCGGATCAGGGCGCCAGCGCCGCTGAACTCGGCGCGGCGGAGAAGAACCGACTGAGTCATCGCGGTCGCGCCCTCTCGGCGCTGCTGCTCGAACTCGAGCGTCGGTCGAGTTCGTGATGGTGTCTCGTCTTCCGCCGCTGGCGCTGTATGTCCATGTGCCCTGGTGCGTGCGCAAGTGTCCCTACTGTGACTTCAATTCCCACGGTGTCGGGCGCGGCGCCGAACTCCCCGAAGAGGCCTATCTGGCGGCGTTGATCGACGACCTGCGCAGCGATGCCAGGCTTGCCGACGGACGCGAGCTGGTCAGCATCTTCATCGGCGGCGGCACCCCGAGTCTGATGTCTGGAGATTTCTATCGCCGATTGCTGGATACGGCGAGCCAGCTGGTGCCTTTCGCCTCGGATATCGAAATTACGCTGGAAGCCAACCCGGGGACGCTGGAGCGTGGCCGCTTTGCCGACTATCGCCGTGCCGGCATAAACCGGCTGTCGCTTGGCGTGCAGAGTTTTCACGACGCACAGCTCTCGGCGCTGGGTCGTATCCATGGCGGCGAGGACGCCGAGCGCGCCTTCGATGAGGCTCGCCGAGCCGGATTCGACAATCTCAATCTGGACTTGATGCATGGCTTGCCGGGGCAGACCCCGGAGCTCGCGCTTGCCGACCTGGAGCGGGCCATCACGCTGGCGCCGGAACACCTGTCCTGGTATCAGCTGACGCTGGAGCCCAATACCGAGTTTCATGCCAAGCCACCGCGGCTACCGGAAGAAGAGGTGCTGTGGGATATCCAGGACCTGGGCCACGAGCGTCTCGAGGCGGCAGGGTTTCAACGCTATGAGATCTCGGCCTACTCGAAGCCCGGGCGTCGGGCGCGTCACAACCTCAACTACTGGCGCTTCGGCGACTATCTGGGGATCGGCGCCGGTGCCCACGGCAAGATCAGCCAGCCGGGCGAGTCGGGCTTCCACATCGAGCGTCGCTGGAAGACTCGCCAGCCCGAGGCTTACCTGCGGCGACATCAGGACCCACGGGGTTTCGTGGCCGGTCACCGGCGGGTGAAGCCCGACGAGGTGGCGCTGGAATTCGCGATGAACGCACTGAGACTGGTCGACGGGGTATCGCTGGATACCTGGTGTGCACACACAGGACGCTCTGTGGCAGAGTTGTCGCCAAAGATCGACAAGGCGCGTGAAAAGGGACTTATTGTGCAAGACGCCGCCAGGGTTCAAGCTTCTGCGCAAGGTCTATTATTCTTGAACGACCTTTTGACCCTGTTCAGCGAAGACTGAAAGGGATGATGTACCACATGGAAGGAGACGTTGACGCCATGAGCAGCAAGACTCGACTGATCGCCCCGCTGGCAGCCGCCGTGATTCTGGCTGGCTGCTCCACAACGGATCCTTACACTGGCCAGACCGATCGCAACAACACCGGCATTGGCGCCGCTGTGGGTGCCGCCGTCGGTGCCGCTGCCGGTGCCATCAGTGGCGACGGCAGCACCAGCAAGCGTGACCGTGCCTTGATTGGCGCCGCTGCGGGCGCCGCCGTGGGCGGTGGCATCGGTGTCTATATGGATCGCCAGGAAGAACAGCTGCGTCAGAGCATGCAGGGCACCGGAATCGGCGTGGAGCGCCAGGGTGACAACATCGTGCTCAATATGCCGAGTAGCGTGACCTTCGGCTTCGATTCCTCTGATCTGACCGGTGGTGCCACCAGTGCCCTTAACGACGTGGCCAACGTGCTGACCCAGTATCCGGAAACCCGCGTCAATATCGCCGGCCACACCGACTCTACCGGCGACGCCAGCTACAACCAGCGTCTGTCCGAGCGTCGTGCTCAGTCGGTGGGCAGCTACCTCCAGGGGCAGGGTGTCGCCTCCGGTCGTCTGTACGTGAGCGGCTACGGTGAAAACCAACCGATCGCCAGCAACAACACCGAAGAAGGTCGTGCCCAGAACCGTCGCGTCGAGATTACCCTGACGCCGACCGGCCAGCAGGGGTAAGGCGACTCGGCTGCCTGACCTGTATGAGGGAGGCCTGCCCCTCGGCTGGCTTCTCTATTCTCCAGGGGCAGGGTGTCGCCTCTGGTCGTCTGTACGTGACCGGCTACGGTGAAAACCAGCCGATCGCCAGCAACAACACCGAAGAAGGTCGCGCCCAGAATCGTCGCGTCGAGATTACTCTGACGCTGACCGGCCAGCAGGGGTAAGGCGACTCGGCTGCCTGTATGAGGGAGGCCCGCCACCTCGGTGGGTTTCTCTCGCTTGCGTCGATAGCCCGTAGCTGAAGTCGCGACGTTGCAGCGACTGCAATGGCAAGGCCCGCACCTCTCGACAGAGGCGCGGGCCTTTTCGATACCTGCCTATCTCTTCATTCCTGCCCGGTCTCTCCTGGACTCTCTAGATATCTTCAGGACTCTCTAGAATTTTCCTGGTCTGGTCTGGTCTGGTCTGGTCTCACCTAAGCCCTGCTGCTGCCCCAACCTTGGTCACAGCGCTATCTGGCGACGGCTCCATGATATTCAACGGCTCGGGTTCGTGGGGGTACAGCGTACCAGCCCAATGTCTGTTATGAGTCCATACGTCTGCACGCAGACCCCTACTTGCTGCTATCGTAACGCCATCGACTCGGCGAACGATTTTCGCCCCACGACCAGGTCAGACCATCCATGCTTTCCTATCAGCACGCCTATCATGCCGGCAATTTCGCCGACGTTCATAAACACTTGTGGCTTTACGCCACGATCGATCACCTATTACGTAAAGATAGCGCCATTACGTTTATAGATACTCACGCCGGGCGAGGAAGCTATCCGTTGGCGGCTGAAGAAACCGCGCGGCTCAAGGAGTACCAGACGGGCGTCAAGCGCCTGTGGGACAGCCGCACCGAGACGGGCAAGGCGGGCGCACAGAATCCACTGCTGACGACCTGGCTTGAGGCGATCGACTCCGTTCAGCCGCGGCCACAGCAATTGACCCACTACCCGGGCTCGCCCTGGTGGCTGGGTCATCGGCTGCGTGATCAGGACCGATTGACCCTGTTCGAGTTGCACCCGGGTGAGCACGGTCACCTGGCCCGGCAGTCACTGGCAGGCGAAGGGCAGCAGGCGAATATTCGACGCGTGCATGGCGACGGCCTGGCCGGGCTCAGGTCACTGCTCCCGGTAAAGACACCGCGGCTGTGCGTGCTGGTCGACCCGAGTTTTGAGCGCAAGTCGGAGTACCAGGAGGTCGCCGAGACCATGATTCATGCCCTCTGCAAGGTCCGCCACGCGGTGCTGCTGCTGTGGTATCCACTGCTGCCCGCAGGACGCCACCAGGAGCTGTTGGACAGGCTGCGAGCCAGCGGTGTACGCAAGCTATGGCGCAGCGAGGTGATCCTGCACCCCCCGGGTGGGGCGAGTCACGGCATGTACGGCAGCGGGATGCTGGTGGCCAACCCGCCCTGGGGTGTCAGCGACAGCATGCAGGCCGCCATCGCTGACTGGCTACCGCTGCTCGGTGACGCAGCGCGCCACGAGCAGCGCTGGTGGGTCGAAGAGTAGCGCCTGGTCGTTGGTCATCTGGCCAGACGCCAATCGGGTCATGGTGCTTCGAACATCAAGCGAAAGCCCACCGGTGAGGTTCGGTCGATGGATGAGAGGCCAGCGATTTCCTGCAAGGCGGCGATGCCTTCCTCGAAGCCCAGCGATTCTGCGCTTAGCCATACCGGCTGATCCGACACCACCAGCCAGCGTGTGTCGGCGAGTCTTGCCACCAGTACCTGGGCTTCCTGCTCGGTCGACGCCGAGCCGAGACTGATATCGACCGGGATACTGGTCGCCAGGGTCTCGCCTACGCCAAGTGAATCGAAGCTGGAGGTATCTACCTGGGCCAAGATCGCGAAGCTGGCCGCGGCCAGCAGGTGCTCGAGCATCCGTTCATCACGGATATCGATGCCCGTGTCCAGCGATTCTGTGGCCACCTCGATGGTGACCTTGCCGTTATCGTCGATACCGCCGGACAGACCGTCCAGGTGGTGGGTCTCACCTATGCTCTGGTTTTTCACCGAGCCGAACCACAGGCGTGAATCGTCACCGGACAGCTGCCAGTCCGCCAGGGCGGAAAGCGAGACGCTGCCTAGCGCCATTGCGACAACCAGGGGAAGGACTTTCATGGGGACTCCTGTGGGCAAGGGGGCACTGCCCACAGTGTAGCGGGTATGACAGATGCCCTGGACGAGCCCTCGGTCCGGCCGGCCGGGGGGCGGATGCCTGGCACCAGTGATGGCGGACGCCTCAGGCGCCCCATGTCGGCGCCAGGCGTGGCTTCGCCATCACCGAAGGGATGGCGAGGCGATCGCTGGCGCATGAACGTGGGTAAGTGCTCGCTATTGGTGGAGCGTCTGTTTTAAAGGCTTTTGTGCATTTTCAGGCTTTCACTTGCCAATACAGAAGCTGCCGAAGATCTCACCCAGCAGATCGTCGGCGCTGAACTCGCCGGTGATCTCCCCCAGCGCCTGCTGGGCATCACGCAGGTCCTCGGCCAGCAGCTCGCCCGCGCCATAGCCTTCGAGTTGTGCATGGCCGTTGTCGAGGGCCTCTCGGGCGCGGTCGAGGGCGTCCAGGTGACGACGCCGAGCCGAGAAGCGGCCTTCGGTGGTGGACTGAAAGCCCATGATCTCCTTGAGGTGAGACTTGAGGTTATCCACACCCTGACGTGATCTGGCGGAGAGCCGCAGCGTAGGAGGTGTTGTGGATAAATCGAGTCCCGGTGCTTCACCGCTCTGGTCCACCTTGTTGCGCACCAGGGTCAAGCGTGAGGCGTCCGGCAGGCGCTCGACGAATTCCGGCCAGATGGCCATGGGGTCGGTGGCCTCGGTGGTGGTGGCGTCCACCAGCAGCAGGACCCGGTCGGCCTTCTCGATTTCGCTCCAGGCGCGGGCCACGCCGATCTTTTCCACCGCGTCGGGGGTATCGCGCAGGCCGGCGGTGTCGATGATGTGCAGCGGCATGCCGTCCAGATGGATATGTTCTCGCAACACGTCCCGGGTGGTGCCCTCGATATCGGTGACGATGGCGGTGTCCTGTTCGGTCAGCGCATTGAGCAGGCTCGACTTGCCGGCATTGGGCCGTCCGGCGATGACCACGCTCATGCCTTCGCGCATCAGCGCGCCCTGGCCGGCACTGCGACGCACCTCGGCAAGCTCCGTCATGAGCGCGCCCAGCTTGGCCGCGACATGGCCATCGGCGAGGAAGTCGATCTCCTCCTCGGGGAAGTCGATGGCCGCCTCGACGTACATGCGCAGCTCGATCAGGCCCTGGACCAGCGACTGCACGCGGGTGGAGAACTCGCCCTGCAAGGAGCGCAAGGCATTTTCGGCGGCGCCACGGGAGCTGGCGTCGATCAGGTCGGCGATGGCCTCGGCCTGAGCCAGGTCGAGCTTGTCATTGAGAAAGGCGCGCTCGGAGAACTCACCCGGGCGGGCCAGCCGTGCCCCCAGCGCCACACAGCGCTCGAGCAGCATGTCCATGATCACCGGGCCGCCGTGACCCTGAAGTTCCAGCACGTCTTCGCCGGTGAAGGAGTGTGGCCCTTCGAAAAACAGCGCGATGCCTTCATCGATTACCCCGTTATCGCCCCTGAACGGTCCGTAGAAGGCCTGGCGCGCTTCCGGTACCTGGCCCAGCATGGCGCTGGCAATCGCGCCACAGGCGGGCCCCGAGACGCGTATGATGCCGACGCCGCCCCGACCCGGCGGCGTGGCGAGGGCGCAGATGCTGTCCTGGGTGTAGAGAGGCGTGGTCATGGTCAGACTCCTTGATGATCGGGCGTATTGTCAGGCGCAGCGCCTGGCTTTGCCAGTCCGGCTGGTGTGGCCAGAGGTGCGGGCCCTGAAACGCCAGACCCCCGCCGAAGCGGGGGTCTGGAAGCGTCATGCATGAGGACTTACTTGGTGTTCATGCCCTTGCCGACGCTGGGGTCTTCCTCGATCTTGCGGGTGATCACGTACTGCTGAATGATCGAGATGCAGTTGTTGCACACCCAGTAGATGACCAGACCGGCCGGGAACCACAGGAAGAAGAAGGTGAAGACGATCGGCAGCATCTTCATGATCTTCGCCTGCATCGGGTCCGGAGGCGTCGGGTTGAGCATCTGCTGAACGAACATGGAGGCGCCCATCAGGATCGGCAGGACGAAGTAGGGGTCCTTCACCGACAGGTCCTGGATCCACAGCATGAAGGGCGCGTGACGCAGTTCCACGGACTCCAGCAGCATCCAGTACAGCGCGATGAATACCGGCATCTGTATCAGGATCGGCAGACAGCCGCCCAGCGGATTGATCTTTTCCTTCTGGTAGAACTTCATCATCTCCTGGGACATCTTCTGGCGGTCGTCGCCGAAGCGTTCCTTGAGACGCTGCATTTCCGGGCCAAGCTTGCGCATGCGTGCCATGGACTTGTAGGCCTTGGCAGACAGCGGCCACAGGGCAGCCTTGACCATGATGGTCAGGATGACGATGGACCAGCCCCAGTTGCCGATCAGATCGTGGATGTGATCGAGCAGCCAGAACAGCGGATTGGCGATGAACCACAGCCAGCCGAAGTCGACGGTCAGCTCCAGGTTCGGTGCCACGGCCTCAAGCCGCTCCTGCACCTTGGGCCCCATGTAGAGGGTGGCACCCAGGGTGGCGTCGGCGCCCGGTGCCAGGGTCTGGGCCTGGCCGGCGAAGGCGGCAACGTTGCGGTCCTGACTGTCGGTGGCGGCGTAGAACAGGTTGTCCTGCTGCTGCGGCGGTACCCAGGCGGAGGTGAAGTAGTGCTGGATGATCGCGACCCAGCCGCCCTCGACCTCGCGGTTCTGGAAGTTGCCTGCCTGGATGTCCTCGAAGTCGATCTTCTCGTAGCGGTTCTCCGGTGAGGAGTACGCCGCGCCGAGGAAGGAGCGCATGCCCATCTTGGGGCCAGTGGACGGATCCGGGTTGTTGTCGCGGGCCAGTTGGCCGATGAAGCGTGCGCTGACCGGCTCCTCGCCAGCGTTGGCAAGCAGGTAGCTGACGTCGACTGCGTAGTCGTCACGACTGAAGGTGAAACGCTTGACGATGTCGACGCCATTGACGGTGGCGGTCATATCCACCTGCAGGCTGTCCTGGCCGTCGGCCAGGCGGTACTCGGTCTTCTCGGGCGAGAAGGCGATACGACCGCTGTTGCCGTCAAGCTGCAGTCCAGAGCGAGCGACGTAGCTCAGAGTGCTGTTATTGGACAGCAGCACGTAGGGCCGATCCCCATCCTGGCTCATCAGATGCTGGGGGAGGGCGGCGTAGACGATGTCGCCACCCTGGGGGTCGATACGCACGTCGAGGACGTCGGTGATGACCGCAATGAGATCTCGACTGTTGGCAGCGGGCTCGCTGCTGCCGGGCAGCTCGCTGCCGACATCATTGGCCGAGCTGGGTGCCGCCAGGCCTTCCGACGTGGAGGCGTCGGCACCGTTTGAGGTCGCGTTGCTGGTGATCGCCGGAGCATCCGGGGTGCTGGGCGGCTGACCGTAGTCCTGGTTCCACTGCACCATGATCAGGTAGGCGAGCACCGCCAGGGGGATCAGCAGGAGTAGTCGTTTTACGTCCATGAAGGGTCTGCCCGAAGGGAAGTGAACATGCCGATGGCGCCACGCGAGACGCCTACATGAGATACACGAAAGCCTGCCGGAGGCAGGCCAGTATTCGTACGGAAACGTTCCGCGTCGCGAGAGGTGACGTCAAGGGGCCGGAAGAGGGACTCGTTCATGCTCGGACGAAGTGTGTTCGGCATTGAAGAGCCTCTTGCTGCTAGTTACGGCTTTGCTTCGGCTGTGACCGAGTGTCACCCCGGGTGTCACTCGCGTGGCGAGGTGTCGTCGATGTCCGCGAGGGACGAGTCGACTTCTCGGCCTCGCGCTCGAGACGACGCCACATGCCGAACAGCTGGCGCAGCACGGTGTCGTTGTCGACCTCGTTGACGCCACGCCTGGCCAGCAAGACGATATCCACGGCGGGAAGTCGATGCTGTGCATGCCGAACGGACTCACGAGCCAGTCGTTTCAGTCGATTGCGATCGACGGCCCGGCGTACGTTCTTCTTGCTGAAGACCAGGCCCAGGCGAGGGTGTCCCAAGTCATTGGGAATCGCCAACGCCATCAGGCCCTTGCCGTGAACCTTGTAGACCGCCCCATCGAACACCTGGCGGTAGTCCCCGGCAGTCAGCAAGCGGCATTGCCGGGGAAAGGTCAGACAGGCCACGAAGGACCTGCGCTTAGGCGCTCAGGCGCTTGCGGCCCTTGGCACGGCGACGTGCCAGAACGGCGCGGCCGTTTTTGGTGGCCATGCGAGCACGGAAGCCGTGCGCGCGCTTGCGCTTGAGAACGCTCGGTTGAAATGTGCGCTTCATAACTCGTTAATCCCACAGTGGTTTTTTGGAACGGATAGACATCCAGAGGCTCCCGGAATCCGCTCGGGCCCCCGGGGGTATTCGGCTCAAGACCGGATATTTTAGTGATTTCAAGCCCTGGGTGCAATCTTTTCGCGGGCCAGAAAGCAGGTTTCAGGGTGTTCGCCCCTGCCAGTCCGGACCAGACGGCTGGGGATAACTCTTGCTCGAGCCGAACCGGCGGGTGAACAAGCCACCTAGGACCGGCCTCGCGACATGACCCACTGCCTACATAACAATAAAGAGAAGTTCTTGACTGATGTTGTTATTACTACTGGGGATAGTTTTTGTGGATAAGCGTGTTCTCGTATGAAATTTCAACATGTTGCGTTGCATATAAAAGTGTGGAGAAAACGTTGAGACCGCGGGGAGGAGCGGTGTGGTTCCGGTGGATCAATGATGAGATTGTCCACAGGGGCTAGTTCGCCAGCAAGTTGTTCCAGCACAACTCCGAATGGCGTACAAGGGTTTTCCACAGCTAGGTTTCGGTGCCGTTCTCGTGTGGATAACTCGTGGTGACAAGGCTACAATGTGCGGTCGTTCTTCAACCAAGGTAGCTCGCGTGTCGCTCGCTCTCTGGCAACAGTGTCTACAAACCCTTCAGGATGAACTGAGCTCGCAGCAGTTCAACACCTGGATTCGCCCTCTGCAGGCGGAAGAAGGGGAGTCCAATCAGCTCAGGCTGCTGGCACCCAACCGCTTCGTGCGCGATTGGGTCAGTGACAAGTACGCCAAGCGTATCAGTGAACTGATGCGGGAGTTGGCGCCGGCCAAGCCGCCCAAGGTGATGCTGACGGTGGGCAGTCGTCGTGCTGCGCCGGCCCCACCCCAGACTCGCGAACTCGGCGATCCTGTCTCCGCCGCTCCGGCCCGCTCGGCGGCCGTGCACACCAGCTCCCGCGGCGATGTGGGGGATGAGCGCGAGGTCGACCGCCTGCGCGACGAAGGCGGTGAGGCGCCGGTCACGCGTCCACCCGGTGGTGAGCGTCAGGTTCAGGTCGAGGGCAGTCTCAAGCACTCCAGTGGCCTGAATCCCAACTTCACCTTCGAGACGTTTGTCGAGGGCAAGTCCAACCAGCTTGCCAGGGCGGCATCCCGCCAGGTGTCGGAGAACCCTGGGGGAGCCTACAACCCGCTGTTTCTGTATGGTGGCGTCGGCCTCGGTAAGACCCACCTGATGCATGCGGTGGGCAATGCCCTGGCGGGGCGTCGCGAGAACGCTCGGGTGGTGTATCTTCACTCGGAGCGCTTCGTCGCCGATATGGTCAAGGCCCTTCAGCTCAACGCCATCAATGACTTCAAGCGCTTCTATCGCAGCGTCGACGCGCTGTTGATCGATGACATCCAGTTCTTCGCCGGCAAGGAGCGCTCCCAGGAGGAGTTCTTCCACACCTTCAATGCCTTGCTTGAGGGTGGCCAGCAGATGATCCTGACCTCGGATCGCTACCCGAAGGAAATCAGCGGCGTCGAGGAGCGCCTCAAGTCCCGTTTTGGCTGGGGGCTGACGGTGGCGATAGAGCCGCCTGAGCTCGAGACTCGGGTGGCGATCCTGATGAAGAAGGCCGACCAGGCCAAGGTGGATCTACCCCATGATGCGGCTTTCTTCATTGCCCAGAAGATTCGCTCCAACGTGCGTGAACTGGAAGGGGCGCTGAAGAAGGTCATCGCCGATTCCCACTTCATGGGCAAGTCGATCACCCAGGACTTCATCCGCGAATCGCTCAAGGATCTGCTCGCTCTGCAGGACAAGCAGGTAGGCGTGGACAACATCCAGCGTACCGTGGCGGAGTACTACAAGATCAAGCTGGCGGACCTGCTGTCCAAGCGGCGTTCACGCTCCGTGGCGCGCCCGCGACAGGTCGCCATGGCCCTGGCCAAGGAACTGACCAATCACAGTCTTCCGGAAATCGGCGACGCCTTCGGCGGCCGAGACCACACCACCGTGCTACATGCCTGTCGCAAGGTGCAGGCGCTGCAGGAAGAAAGCGCCGATATTCGTGAAGACTACAAGAATCTGTTGCGGCTTTTGACCAGTTAACGTCTCTACGTCATCAACCGCGTGACCGTCTCACTCTCCCGGACAAGAAGTGGAGCCGACATGAAATTTTCCATCTCCCGCGAAGCGCTGCTGCGCCCGCTGACGCTGGTGGCCGGTGTGGTCGAGCGCCGTCAGACGTTACCGGTGCTCTCCAACGTGCTGATCCAGGTCGAACAGGACGAGGTCGCCTTGACCGGCACCGACCTGGAAGTCGAACTGGTCGGCCGCACCGTGGCCAGCCAGGTGGATGAGCCTGGCGCCATCACGGTGCCCGCGCGCAAGCTGATGGACATCTGCAAGTCCTTGCCAGACCAGTCCGAGCTGGAGCTGTCCATCGAGGACGGGCGGGCCGTGCTGCGCAGTGGCCGTTCACGCTTTACCCTGTCCACGCTTCCGGTCGCCGAGTTTCCGAATATTGAAGATGGTCAGAGCAGTGTCGAACTGGCGTTGCCGCGGGGGACCCTCAAGCAGCTGATCGACGCCACCTCGTTCGCCATGGCGCAGCAGGACGTTCGCTACTATCTCAATGGCCTGCTGCTGGAGTTCGCCCCGAACCTGGTCCGCACCGTGGCTACCGACGGCCACCGCCTGGCGGTCAGCTCTCGCCCCGTGGAGATCAACATTGAGTCGGCCCAGAAGCTGATCGTTCCGCGCAAGGGTGTACTCGAACTGGTACGGCTGCTCGACGATTCCGAAGAGCCTGTCAGCCTGACCCTGGGCTCTACCCATATCCGTGCTCACACCGGGGACTTCACCTTCACCTCCAAGCTGGTGGATGGCAAGTTCCCGGACTACGAGCGGGTCGTGCCCAAGGGCGGCGACAAGGTCTTCATCGCTGAACGTTCGGAGTTGCGTCAGGTGCTGTCGCGTACCGCCATCCTCTCCAACGAGAAGTACCGTGGGGTACGGCTGAATCTGGAAGAGGGCAACCTGAGGGTGATGGCCAACAACCCGGAGCAGGAAGAGGCCGAGGAAAACATCGCCATCGAATACAGCGGGCCGGCCATGGAGATCGGCTTCAACGTCGGCTATCTGATCGATGTGCTCAACGCCGTGGGTGAGGATCGCGTGCAGATGACGCTGGGCGATCCCAACAGCAGTGCGCTGATGGAAGAACCCGGTGGCGGCGATGCCCTCTATGTCGTGATGCCGATGCGCCTGTGACGGTATTCGTTGCCAGCAAGGCCTTTCCATGGCGCTAGACCGCTTGATGTTTCAAGGCCTGCGAAACTTGCAGGCCTTTGATATTTCACCATCTTCCGGGATCAACCTGATCACTGGAAGCAATGGCAGCGGCAAGACCAGCCTGCTCGAAGGTATCCACCTGCTGGGCATGGGGCGGTCCTTTCGGGCGCGTCGGCTATCCCAGGTACTCCACCACGATGCTGACGCCCTTGTCCTGCATGGCCGCCTTGCCGGTGATCCCCCTGTATCGATCGGTTTGCGCCGCCTGCGTCAGGAGCGCGAATTGACGCTGCGCATTGGCGGTGAGCGACTCGACAGGGTGTCTCGTCTGGTGGAGACCCTACCCCTGCAGTTGATCAACCCCGACGCCTTCCGCCTGCTGGAGGGGTCTCCCGCCGGCAGGAGGGAGTTCCTGGATTGGGGAGTGTTTCACGTGAAACATGACTTCCTGCAGGCCTGGCAGCGTTTCCGTCGCGCCCTGAAACATCGGAATGCCCTGCTCAGGCATGGTAGAATGGAGCCTCAATCCCTGTCAGTGTGGGAGCATGAGCTGGCGCTTTCGGGCGAGCGCATGGACATCCTGCGCAGGGAATGGATCGATACCTTCATCCCGGTATTCGAGGAAACGCTGGAAGGGCTGATTTCACTGCCATCACTGACGCTGCGCTATAGCCGTGGCTGGGATCGACAGCGAGATCTGGCCGAGGTGCTCGAGCAGGGACGCGACACCGATCGTCAGATGGGATTTACCCAGCAGGGGCCCCAGCGAGCGGATCTGGCGATTCGACTCGACAAACGACCAGCGGTCGAAGTGCTTTCACGAGGACAACAGAAACTCGTCGTGAGCGCACTGAAGCTTGCCCAGGGACGGTTACTCGAGAAGATGACAGGCAGGACCTGTCTCTACTTGATCGACGATCTGCCCGCCGAACTGGACCAGAACCACCGAAGGATCTTTTGCCAGTGGCTGGAGCGGATGCGCTGCCAGGCCTTCATCACCAGCGTGGATCACGAGGTACTGGCCGACCTGTGGCAACCCGATACGCCGATGGCAATGTTTCACGTGAAACAAGACGCTGACGGCTTCGGCCAGCTGCAGGCCATAGACAGACAGACTTCACGACGGAGTGGTCAATGAGCGAACATGCTTACGACTCATCGAGCATCAAGGTACTGAAAGGCCTGGATGCCGTACGCAAGCGGCCCGGGATGTACATCGGCGATACCGATGATGGTACCGGCCTGCATCACATGGTGTTCGAGCTGGTGGACAACTCCATCGACGAAGCGCTGGCCGGCCACTGTAGCGAGATCAGGGTGATCATCCATCCGGATGAGTCGATCACCGTCAGTGACAATGGCCGTGGCATTCCGACCGATATTCATGAAGAGGAAGGCGTATCGGCGGCCGAAGTGATCATGACGGTGTTGCACGCGGGCGGTAAGTTCGATGACAACTCCTACAAGGTATCTGGCGGCCTGCACGGCGTTGGTGTCTCGGTGGTCAATGCGCTGTCTGAAGAGCTCAAGCTGACCATCTGGCGTGCTGGCAAGGTCCACGAGCAGATCTATCGTCACGGTGTCCCCGAGTCGCCGCTGGCTGTGGTGGGGCAGACCGAGCAGACCGGTTCGCGGGTGCACTTCCGTCCGTCTCCCGAGACCTTCGCCAATATCGAGTTTCACTACGATATTCTGGCCAAGCGTCTGCGTGAGCTGTCGTTTCTGAATTCTGGTGTGGCTATCCGCCTGCTGGACGAGCGTAGTGGCAAGGAAGAGCTGTTTCACTATGAAGGTGGCCTGAAGGCCTTCGTCGACCACCTCAACACCAACAAGACCGTTCTCAACCCCGTCTTCCACTTCAATGTGGAGCGGGAAGATGGCGTGGCGGTTGAGGTGGCGATGCAGTGGAACGATACCTTCGCCGAGAACATCTTCTGCTACACCAACAACATCCCTCAGCGGGATGGCGGTACCCACCTGGCCGGTTTCCGCGCTTCACTGACTCGTACGCTCAATCACTATATTGAAGCGGAAGGGTTGCTGAAGAAGACCAAGGTAAATACCTCCGGTGACGATGCCCGTGAGGGCCTGACCGCGATCATCTCGGTCAAGGTGCCGGACCCGAAGTTTTCCTCCCAGACCAAGGACAAGCTGGTCTCTTCCGAGGTAAAAACCGCGGTAGAACAGGAGCTTGGGCGGTCTTTCTCGGAGTATCTGGTAGAGAAGCCCAACGAAGCCAAGGCCATCGTCAACAAGATGCTGGACGCTGCCAGGGCCCGTGAGGCGGCGCGCAAGGCGCGTGATATGACCCGCCGCAAAGGCGCCCTGGACATCGCAGGGCTGCCCGGCAAGCTGGCCGACTGTCAGGAAAAGGACCCCGGTCTGTCCGAACTCTACCTGGTCGAGGGTGACTCGGCCGGGGGTAGTGCCAAGCAGGGGCGTGACCGGCGTACCCAGGCTATCCTGCCGCTCAAGGGCAAGATCCTCAACGTCGAGAAGGCCCGCTTCGACAAGATGCTGTCGTCTGCGGAAGTCGGGACGCTCATCACTGCCCTGGGTTGCGGCATTGGCCGTGAGGAGTTCAATCCGGACAAGCTGCGCTATCACTCGATCATCATCATGACCGATGCGGACGTGGACGGTTCGCATATTCGTACCCTGCTGTTGACGTTCTTCTTCCGTCAGATGGCGGAGTTGATCGAGCGCGGGCATGTGTTTATCGCCCAGCCGCCGCTGTACAAGATCAAGCGTGGCAAGCAGGAGCTCTACCTCAAGGATGAGCAGGCGATGATCGACTACCTGACCACCACCGCCCTGGACGGAGCGCGGTTGTGCGTCAGTGAAGATGCGCCAGGAATCAGCGGGGCTCAGCTTGAGACTCTGGTGAACCAGTACCGTGATGTGATGAAGCGCATCGATCGTCTGTCGCGGGTCTATCCCAGCGAGGTGCTGCGCAAGATCGTCCATGCGGCACATCTTGACGGCGAAAACAGCCTTCGTGATCGCGGCACCATGCAGAACTGGATCGAGTTCCTGCAGAAGGAAATGGACGATCTGGTGGCCTACGAGGGCGGACCGCGTTACACCTTCTCGTTGCAGGAAGACAATGAACGCGGGTTCTTCCTGCCGGCGGTAACCTTGATTGCCCATGGCGTGACCACCGACTACGTCTGGGGCCTGGACTTCTTCACCAGCGCCGACTATCGCGCCATCGCTGGCCTCGGTGAGACGCTGGATGGGCTGCTGGAAGAAAGCGCCTATATCGCCCGTGGTGAGCGCAAGAAGCCGGTCAAGACCTTCTATGAGGCGCTGGATTGGCTGATGAACGAGGCACAGCGTGGTCTGTCGATCCAGCGCTACAAGGGCCTGGGCGAGATGAACCCGGAGCAGTTGTGGGAAACCACCATGGATCCCAATACGCGGCGTATGCTGCGGGTTTCCATCGAAGATGCCGTTGCCGCCGACATGATGTTCAACACCCTGATGGGTGATGAAGTCGAACCGCGTCGTGACTTTATCGAGCGCAACGCTCTGGTGGCCAATCTGGACATCTAGTGCAGCAGGAAGTCCCAGGCCCATGGCCTCGATGTTTCACGTGAAACATATCGCGACAGAACCCCGATCTTCAGGATCGGGGTTTTTTCTGTTCTAGTATCAGTAGCTTGCCAGCGGCCGAATGGTTGGATGGCTGGGTGACTGGTTTCTTGAAAGGCCCGCTATAAGAGGGCAGGGTGCACCAGGCTTCTATTGCCATCCGGCGAGGGTGTATCGCGAATGAGCAGATACACATCTGACCGCACGCCATTGGCTGTGGTCGGAAAATTCTGCTGGCGAACGCGGTGAGTGGGTGGTGAGTGGGCGCGGTGTGTCGGCGATGGAAGTCAGTGGACGTCGATGGATGTCAGTAGAGGAAAGACGAAGGCGTGATTTCACCACGGAGGCTGTACGCGGGGCAGGCGCTTGAGGACAGCGTCAGGCCTGCACGTTTCACGTGAAACATCTGGCGATATAAGGTCCAACCGCTCAAGCCAGGACTCACGCCTCTTTGATACCAAATGTCTGGTCGATATCAGCATTCGTGCCGGCTACGGGGGAGTACACGGGCTTCAGGAAGATACGTGGAGGAAGGTATCTGGCTTGCGCGATGACAAGTGAAGTGGTCAAAGAGGCGGCGTATCGATACTGCTGGCGTCATCTCAAAGAAGGGAATGGAAGGAGGGAATCAGAAAGGGAGGAATGGAGGTGTTGTTGGAAGGGGGGGGGGAAGGGATGGTGGCAAGGGGTGGTAACAGACGATAGCGCACGACAAGCCATAATCGGGCTGCGTCTGTGGCCTCGCTCCTCCGCAACGTTTCACGTGAAACATCACGGCATTAGGCCTGAGATTCCAAGGCTGGGGCCGTGTCTGGCTATCCACATCTTGCGATCCGCGTCTTGCCATCTGTGTCTTGCTGCCTGGATCTTGTTACCTGCGTCTTGTTATCCACGTCAGGTGTTCCGCCTACTGCTATTTGGACTCGAGGAGTCTCACGCTTCAGACTGGATGCCCTGGTTGTCGCGGTATATGGAACGTGCGGGAACCTGTCCGGGGGGGCTCTGTGATACTGAAGGGGGCTCGATACATTGCACTCGTAGTCATCACGGAAAGACCGACATTTGAGCACCATGATCTCCCGGGCGGGTAAGTCGCAAGAGCTTTTCCGTGCTCTAAGCTATTGTTTGGACGTTGATATACGAAGAATGCGAGCCGCCATGTTTCACGTGAAACATGGGGCTCGGCAGTTGCAGACAGATGAAGGGAGAGCTAAGTCAGCGCCCAGGCTTGGAGGCTCGCCGAGGGGTGGCGAGGGGTGACGACGGGGCGAGCCTGATGCAGGGTGCTTTCAGGTATCCAGGTTTCCTTGCAGCAGTTGGTCGACAAAACCAGCGAGATCGTCATAGACCTCTGCCTCGCTGTCGGTCCGGCCAAGTTCTGGATGCTTGGCTAGTGTGCGCTCGCCCTTGCCGGTACGCACCAATGCAAGGCGGCAGCCCATGGCAGCGCCTGCCTCGAGATCCCGGTAGCTGTCGCCCACCATCCAGGCGCCTTCCAGGCTGTCGAGTGCAAGCGCATCCTGAATCTGGCGGAGCAGACCGGGCAAGGGCTTGCGGCAATCACAGCGATCCTCGCTAATGTGAGGGCAGTAGGCGATATGCTCGATTCGACCGCCTTCGGCCTCCACCAGACTCAGCATCCTGGTGTGCATGGACTCCAGCGTCGCCTCATCGTAGTAGCCTCGCGCGATGCCTGACTGGTTGGTGGCAACAGCGACGGTCCAGCCCTGTTGGGACAAACGGGCGATGGCGGTGATGGCGCTGGGGTAGGGGACCCACTCGGCGAGCGACTTGATGTAGTTGTCGGAGTCCTGATTGATCACTCCGTCACGGTCGAGAATGACGAGTCGTGGGGCCATGGGTCTACCTGGTCTATGCGATGGGTAAGGGTGGTTGCTGTCACGTAATCGACCCAGTGTAGGGGCATGTTTCACGTGAAACAATCAGGTGCTGACGAGGCCGTGTCTGTGGCCCAGGTCGCAGTTTTTACCAACCCCGCCGCTGTTGCTGTCTGTCTCACCCCTTGCTAGGCGCTGTCCGAAAAGTCGACGAACGAAGGTTAGACAAGGCAAAAATCGGTGAGAAAGCGCAGTTTACGGAGTGTAAATGAGCATTTTGATCCGATTTTTAACGCCGTATTACCGAGCGCAGGCACTTTTCAGACAAGCCCTAGCGGAAGCTCGTGCTGTTCCCGCCATGTCGAGGGCGTAGCAAGGGTCTCATGCAAGGGCCTCATGCACGGGTGTCGCAAGCCCTTTCCAGCGACAACCATCCCAGGTTCCTCCGTATTCGGTAAGCCACGGATCGCTGCGACCCCAGCCCCTTAGTTGTCGCTGGCAACACCCTAGTCCGAAAGGGGTGGCGACGTAGTGTCGGTGTGCAAACCTGTCGCGCCGGCTGTCGCCAGTGATGTGGGTATCGAGTCCTTCAGGTGATCGAGCAATGCTCGTACCCGCATTGGAGGATCCCGTCCTGGAAGCAGCGCGTGGATGCTGATGTCCGGCAGCGACCAGTCCTCGAGCACGGGGAGCAACCTGCCGGCTTCCAGCGAGGCCCCGACGATGGATCGGGAGGTATGAAGGATGCCGATACCTGCCTCTGCCGCGATCACCAGTGCGTGCCCATAGTTCGCTCTGTAGCTTCCGCTGACCGGCACGTTGTGAACCTCGTCGCCACGGCGAAGTGGCCAGCGCTGAATACCCTGGAACCGTGTGTAGTGAAGGCAGTTGTGGTGCAGCAGGTCCAGTGGGTGACGCGGTACACCCTGGCGCTGAAGATAGGCCCTCGACGCCACCAGCATGCGCTGATCTGCGGCCAAGGGATGGGCGACCAAGCGAGAGTTCTCGAGCACCCCGACTCGCACTGCCAGATCGTGCCCGGACGAGGCGATATCGACAAAGCGATCGTCGAAGTCAGCGTCCACTTCAATGTCTGGATGACGATCGAGAAATTCGGGGAGGAAGGGCGCAATATGGATTCGGCCGAAATTGACCGGTAGTGATAGGCGGATCAGTCCTCGCGGTCGGTCACTGATGTCCTGCAAGGTATCCGCCGCCTTGTCGAGTAACCGTAGAGCAGGGACGGCGCGTTCCAGGTAGGTGCGGCCCGCCAGGGTCAGGGAAACCTCACGGGTGGTCCGGTGCAACAGCTTCGTCCCGAGTCGGGACTCCAGCGCATCGAGGCGGCGACTGACCGCGCCGCTGGTGAGGTTGAGCTGTTCGCCGGCCGCGCGCAGTGAGCCATATCTTGCCACTTCAACCAGGGCAAGCAGTCCAGCGACCAGTGTGTCGTGATGGGATGGCATGGTGCACTCTCGTCCAGAGGCAGGGGGTTGGTCATTGCACGAGTCGCCATGGGGCCAGGGTCGATGCAGTCGGTTTCGCCCAAGTCTTCCTACCGACCTCATGCAAACAGAGGCACGTGTGGCGCCACTGCGGGCGAACTCCTGGTGTGGATGACCACCTTTCAGAGACCATGGCCTTGCTTAGGCGCGGTAAGGTCCAGGCGTCGGCTGGGTGTCGGGGCCTTATTGTTGAGTCTAGTGCAAGACAGTACTCCGTGAGCTTCGCTACTGCGCTGGTCTCGGACGGGCCAGGATAGGGGAAGACCAACGAGGAGGTTGTTCCCATGTTACTGGAAGCTCGTCTACGCCCATTGGTATCGCTACGTCACTTTCGTCAATTCCGCTCTGACAGGGTGGGGCCTGAAGGAATCCATGAATACCAGGTAGCACGTCGTGACCTGGCCAGCGAAGAAGTGCGTGTCAGGGTCGCTGCGGTGGGGCTGAACTACCGCGACAGGGCGCTGCAGGACGGCAGCTATCTGCCGCAGATGCCACGCCCCTTCGTGCCGCTGTCTGAAGGCTCTGGGGTGGTGCTGGAAACGGGAAGGGATGTCGTTGATCTCGAGGTGGGACAACCGGTGCTGGGCCACTACACCATCGATTGGATTTCTGGAGCTTTCAAGGAATCCTATCACGCCTCAAAGCTGGGAGGTCCTGGTGATGGCTGGTTGTCGGAGGAGGTCATCGTTCCCCGTCGTGCGCTGGTTGCCGTGCCATCTGGCTGGCGGCTCGAGGAAGCCGCTGCATTGGCGATCTCCGGCGTCACGGCCTGGAAGTCGCTTGGCGACCTGGATGAGCTGAAAGGCCGTTACCTGCTGTTGGCGGGAACCGGCAACGTGTCGCTGCAGGCCCTGCAGATGGCGGCGGCGGCCGGTGCTCGGCCTATCGTGGTGACGTCGCGACCCGCTCTGGCATCACGGCTCAGGGATTTAGGCGCGGTAGCGGTGATCGGTCGGGAGGGTGGGGCGGCCGACGTGGCGTCCCAGGTGATGGCCATCACCGAGTCGGTGGGCGTAGGGCGTGCCATCGATGTGGTGGGCGGGCAGTTTCTGGTCGATGCCATTCTGCCGTCAATGGCTACCAATGGGCATGTCGCCCTGGTGGGCTTTCTCGAGAGTGGCCGTGTCGAGGGTGATCTGGTGGGACCGGCGATTCGCAAGTTGTTGCATCTGGAAGGGATCAGCGTCGGCAGCCGTGACGACCTGGAGGCCATGCTCCGCTATATGGATCGCCACGGACTCAGGCCCGCTATCGGACGTCGTCTGAGCGCCGACGACTTGCCTGAGTGGCTCGCCAACGGTGCCGTTGGCAGTGGCTTGCATTCGAGCACCATAGCCGACCGTCACCCGAGCGTGGGCCTGTCGGCAACTGACCCGCAGGACAATGATCTCGAACTGGGCAAGACGCTGGTGATCATGGATCAGCGGCTGGCGGAACGTATCGCTGAGTAAAGCGGCATAATCGGGGCGCAGAGTAGCGCGGTGGAATCGGGGCGCTGAGTAAGGCTGCGGAGGCGGGGCGCTGAGTAAGGCTGCGGAGGCGGGGCTCAGAGTAGCGCGGCGGAGGCGGGGCGCAGAGTAGCGCGGCGGAGGCGGGGCGCAGAGTAGAGCGGCGGAATCGGGGCGCTGAGTAAGGCGGCGGAGGCGGGGCGCTGAGTAAAGCGGCGGAGGCGGGGCGCCAAGAAAAGCAGCGGTCGTGAGGCTCAGGGCTCGCGTCGGGGTACAAGCTCCAGGCGGCGTACTGGAGGTACATCAAGCGGGGTGGGTTTCACGTGAAACACGAGAGCCTGCCCTTGCTTGTACTCCTGTATGTTCCACGTGAAACATTGTCGCCGCCGGCGCTTTCTATCTGGGCAATGTTCCACGTGAAACGTCGGTGGCGAGTGCCACACTCTGCATCGCCAGGTTTGACTCTCCATGCGACATCCCATTGGCTCACTCCTGCGTTCGTAGCGGCTGTGGTATCCCCTATGAAGGGTTCAGAAGGTTTGGGGCCGTGGGGTGGCGTGCCGGGCGGGCTCAGCCTGTCGATACAAAAAAAGGCCGGCCCCTTGCGGGACCGGCCTCGTTGCCACCAGGGGCTGGATTACTGCTGCAGTTCGGCGATATCCGCTACTTCGAGGAACAGCGCCTGGAGGCTTGCCAGCAGGGCCAGACGATTGGCACGAACGGCTTCGTCTTCGGCCATGACCATCACCTGGTCAAAGAAGGCATCGACCGGTGCCCGAAGGCTTGCCAGCACGTCCAGAGCGTCGCTGTAGCGGGCTTGCTGGAACAGCGGAGCGACCTGCTCCTGGCAAGCTGCCACGGCGTTCTTGAGGGCCTTCTCGGCGTCCTCGGAGAGCAGGCTCTCGTCGACCTCGGTGCGTCCATCGTGATCCTGCTTGGACAGGATGTTGCCGACTCGCTTGTTGGCGGCGGCCAGGGCGGCGGCTTCATCACGCGTGGCGAATTGCGCCACGGCGCGCAGGCGACGGGCGAAGTCCAGCGGGCGGGTCACCGGGCGTGCACGCACCGCCAGGTAAACCTCGGCACCGATCCCTTCGTCCTGGGCCCAGGCACGGAAGCGATCGAGCATGTAGCCAAGGACGTCATCGACCAGGCCGTCTGCCTTGGGCAGCGCCTCATGCTGGGCCACGGCCAGCTCGAGCAGCTCGCGCAGGTCCAGATCCAGCTCACCCTTGACCAGGATATTGAGCACGCCGATGGAAGCACGGCGCAGGGCGAAGGGGTCCTTGGTACCGCTGGGGCGCTGGCCGATGCCGAAGATCCCGGTAATGGTATCCAGGCGATCGGCGATGGCCAGGGCCTGTCCGGTCAGGGTCTGGGGGATGGCGTCGCTGGCAAACCGCGGCAGGTACTGCTCTTCCAGCGCGCGTGCGACCTCGGCGTCTTCGCCATCGTGCTCGGCGTAGTAGCGCCCCATGATGCCCTGAAGCTCCGGGAACTCGAGCACCATTTCGGTGACCAGATCACACTTGGCCAGGGCCGCAGCACGGCGAGCGCGGGACTCGTCACCGCCGGTCCGGCTGGCGATGTGCGCGGCCACGTTGGCACTGCGTCTGGCCTTGTCGGCGAGGGTCCCGAGCTGCTTCTGGAACACCACGCTCGAGAGGCCCTCGATGCGCTCGGCGAGCGGGCGCTTGCGGTCGGTCTCGTAGAAGAAGGCGGCATCGGCCAGACGAGGGCGAATCACCTTCTCGTTGCCGGCGATGACCTTGTCCGGCTCGCGGCTGTCGATATTGGACACGGTAATGAAGGCGGGCTTGAGCTTGCCGTCCGCATCCAGCAGGTGGAAGTACTTCTGGTTGGCCTTCATCGACGAGATCAGACATTCCGCCGGCACCTCGAGGAAACGCTCGTCGAAGCTGCCGGTCAGCGCCACCGGCCACTCGACTAGACCGCTGACTTCTTCCAGCAGGTCCTCGTCGATGACGGCGGTGGCTTCGAGCAGTTCTGCCTCGGCCAGTACCTGTTCGCGAATGCGCTCGCGACGCTTGCTGCGATCGGCCAGCACCCAGGCATCCTCCAGGGCACCGAGGTAGTCGTCGGCATGTTTCAGGGCGATGGCCTCGGGGGCGTGGAAGCGGTGTCCGCGGGTCTCGCGGCCGGCCTCAAGGCCCAGCACCGTGGCGGGTACGACCTGGTCGCCGTAGAGCGCCACCAGCCAGTGAACCGGGCGGGAGAACTCGATGCGGGAAGCGCCCCAGCGCATGTTCTTGGGCACCGGCAGGGCCGCCACAGCCTTGTCGATGATGGCGGGCAGCAGGGCGACGGTGGCCTCGCCCTGTTGCTGTTCGCGGTAGCCGAGCCAGGTGCCCTTGTCGGTCTCCAGATGGATCAGTTCATCGACGCTGACGCCGCAGGAGCGAGCAAAGCCCTGGGCTGCCTTGGTTGGCTCGCCATCCTTGAAGGCTGCCGCCAGGGCAGGGCCGCGTTTTTCGACGTCGCGGTCGGGCTGTTTGTCGGCCAGTGCCTCGACCCGTACCGCCAGCCGGCGGGGGGAGGCGTAGGCGGTGACGCCCTGGAAGTCGACGCCGGCATCGGCGAGGCCGCGACGCACGCCCTCGGCGAAGGCGTCGGAGAGAGTGTCGATGGCTCCCGGCGGAAGTTCTTCCACGCCGAGTTCAAGCAAGAGGGTGTGGGCGGCCATGCTTATGCGTCTCCCTGTGCGGCAAGGGGTTCGTCGTCGAGAAGTTCACGTCGCAGCGCTTCCGGGGCCAGCGGGAAACCGGCCGCCTTGCGTGAGGCGTAGTAGGCGTGGGCCACGTCGCGGGCCATGGTGCGCACGCGCAGGATATAGCGCTGGCGTTCGGTGACCGAGATGGCGTGGCGGGCGTCGAGCATATTGAAGGTGTGGGAGGCCTTGAGTACCTGCTCGTAGGCCGGCAGCGGCAGGTTGGCGGCGAGCAGCTTCTGGCACTCGTTTTCCTGGTGGTCGAAGTTGCCGAACAGGGCGTCCACGTCGGCATGCTCGAAGTTGTAGGTGGACTGCTCGCGCTCGTTCTGCAGGTAGACGTCACCGTAGGTAACGCGGGAGCCGTCGGGCGCGATGGTCCATACCAGGTCGTAGACGCTGTCCACGTCCTGAAGGTACATGGCGATGCGCTCGAGGCCGTAGGTCAGCTCACCGGTGACCGGGAAACACTCGATGCCGCCGGCCTGCTGGAAGTAGGTGAACTGGGTCACCTCCATGCCGTTGAGCCAGACCTCCCAGCCGAGTCCCCAGGCACCCAGGGTCGGTGACTCCCAGTTGTCTTCGACGAAGCGGATGTCATGGACCAGCGGGTCGATGCCGAGACGCTCAAGCGACCCCAGATACAGTTCCTGGAGGTTGGCCGGGGAGGGCTTCATGACCACCTGGAACTGGTAGTAGTGCTGCAGGCGATTGGGGTTTTCGCCGTAGCGGCCATCGGTGGGACGGCGAGACGGCTGAACGTACGCCGAGTTCCAGGTTTCGGGTCCGATGGAGCGCAGGAAGGTGGCCGGGTGAAAGGTGCCCGCACCGACTTCCATGTCCAGCGGCTGCATGATCACGCAGCCCTGTTCGGCCCAGTACTGTTGCAGGGCGAGGATCAGGCCCTGGAAGGTTGCCACGTCTGGCGTCGACTGTGTCATTGGGAAGCACCGTTGGCCATGAATTCACGAGCCGTCAAGTATACAATCACAGGCAATTCGGTTATAGGCACAGCGCCAACAGAGGTTTTCCCATGATCGTAGTGACAGGCGGAGCCGGCTTCATCGGTTCAAATCTGGTCAAGGCCCTCAATGACCGGGGGCGCACCGACATCCTGGTGGTGGATGACCTGCGGGACGGCACCAAGTTCGTCAACCTGGCGGATCTGACCCTCGGGGACTACATGGACAAGGACGAGTTCCTGTCCCGGGTGAAGGCCCACATGCGCGGCGAGCTGAACCAGCTTCCGCCCATCGAGGCGATCTTCCACGAAGGTGCCTGCTCGGACACCACCGAGTGGGATGGACGCTTCATGCTGGAGAACAACTTCACCTACTCCAAGGAGCTTTTGCACTTCTGCGAGCAGGAGGGCATTCCCTTCCTCTACGCCTCGTCGGCGGCCACCTACGGCGGCAGCGAGGTGTTCGTGGAGTCCCCCGAGCACGAGAAACCGCTCAACGTCTACGGCTACTCCAAGCTGCTGTTCGACCAGTACGTGCGCTCGCGCCAGGCCGAACTCAAGACCCAGGTGGTGGGCTTTCGCTACTTCAACGTCTACGGCCCCCGCGAGCAGCACAAGGGCAAGATGTCCAGCGTGGCCTTCCATCACCACACCCAGATCAGCGCCGGCGAGAACCTGCGCCTGTTCGGCGCCTGGGACGGCTACGACGCGGGCATGCAGAGCCGTGACTTTGTCTATGTCGGCGACGTGGTCGACGTCAATCTGTGGTTTCTGGACAACCCCGAGGTGTCGGGAATCTACAACCTCGGTACCGGCCGCGCCGAGCCATTCAAGACGATCGGCGAGACGGTCATCGACTTCTACGGCAAGGGCCGCATCGACTACATCGACTTCCCGGAAGAGCTCAAGGGGCGCTACCAGAGCTACACCCGTGCCGATATCTCGCGGCTGCGCGAGGCCGGCTACGACAAGGAATTCCACACCGTGGCCGAGGGCGTGACCCGCTACCTGGAGTGGTTGAATGGCTGAAGCTGCGCCGGTCATGGCGCAGCCGCGGCTGGCGGGCCAGCGGCTGCTGGTGGTCGGTCCCAGCTGGGTCGGTGACATGGTCATGGCCCAGGGGTTGTTCAAGGCGCTGAAGCAGCAGGGCGCCACCGCCCTGGCGGTGGTGGCGCCTGCCTGGTCGAGGCCGATCCTCGAGCGCATGGATGAGGTCGACGAGGTCGTCGAGCTGGCCGTCGGACACGGCGTCTTCGGCTTTTCCGCCCGACGACGGCTGGCCAGGTCGCTCAAGGGACGCTTCGATCATGCCATCGTGCTGCCGCGTTCCTGGAAGTCGGCACTGGTGCCTTTTCTGGCGCGGATACCCAGGCGAACCGGCTTCACCGGGGAGCACCGTTTTGGCCTGTTGAGCGAGCGCCGTGAGCTGCAGCGCGACGTGCTCGACCAGACCGTCAAACGCTTCGTCTCGCTGGGGCTGCCGGCGGACGCTGCCGCTGCCGGCGACTTCGAGATTCCCCAGCCACAGCTGCGTCAGGATGCGATCAACCTGGCGCGCTTGCATGATGAACATCGACTCGGCGTGCGTCCTGCCATTGGCCTGATGCCAGGGGCGGAATATGGCCCCGCCAAGCAGTGGCCGCTGGCCTACTTCCATCGCCTGGCCGGGGAGCTGATCGCTCAAGGCTTCGAGGTAAGGGTGCTGGGTGGGCCCAAGGATCACGGGGCGGGCGAGGAGATCGTGACCGGTCTCGAGCATGCCCACAACCTGTGTGGCGCGACCCGCCTGGAGGATGCCGTCGACCTGCTTGGTGACTGTCGTCAGGTGGTGACCAATGACTCCGGGTTGATGCATGTGGCCGCCGCGGTAGGGACGCGTATCCAGGCGATCTATGGCTCCTCGTCGCCGGCCTATACGCCGCCGCTGACCGACAACGCCCGGATTCACTATCTGGCTTTGTCCTGCTCGCCCTGCTTCGAGCGACATTGCCCGCTCGGGCATACCAACTGCCTCAAGCAGATCACTGTGGACAGCGTGCTGGAGGCGATCCTGACAGACGAGGCCCCGAACCGGATCGACGCCAGCAACGAGTGATCCGGGGCAAGGTGTCGTCGGTGAAGCCTTGTCCAACCGTCCTGGTCGTCATCCAGGCGCCCTGTCGCCGCTACTCTTCATATGGGCGCCCAGGCAGGTAGACGCCAACGTCAAGGCTGCTGGGGCGCCTCGGGCGGGGTGTCGGGCTGTCCGTCGTTGCGATACGCCGGGGCCAGGCCTTGCCACAAGCGCTGCTGCAGCGCGGTTTCTTCACGCATGTACCCGTTGAGCGCTTCCAGGCCGTAGCGTTCGGCCAGGGTCGGATCGTTCGAGAACAGCGAGACGCCCAGTCCGGCGCGGTGCCAGTCGATGGTGAAGCCCATCGCCTCCAGTAGCGTCGGCAGGGTGTCCATGGTGGTGGCGGTGGTCGAGATGCGTTGGGGCGTCAGCGCATTGCCCATCATCATCAGGGTGTTGGTGCGAGGCGTCTGAATCAGCTGATCCCAGGCCGAGACACGCATGGTCAGATGGTCACTGGCGATCACCACCAGGGTGTCCTCCAGCAGACCCTGGTCGCCAAGGCGCTGGATCAGCCGGCGGGTCAGCCAGGCCGAGCATTTCACCGCGTACAGGATATCCACACCGTCGTGCTCACCCTGATTGGCCTGGCAGGCCCTGGCCGGATAGCCCGCCGGGGCGTGGGCGGTCAGATTGAGCACGGTCAGGTTCCAGGGACCGTCCTGACGATCCAGGCGCTTTGCTTCCTCTTCCGCCATGGCGTACAGACTGTCGTCGTAGAGGCCCCAGCTATTGAGGTAGTCCGGGTCGTCGAGGCGGCCAGCGAGCTGCTCGCGCCCCAGCACGCGGTCGTAGGCGTGGTCTTCGTAGAACAGCCCCTTGCCGGCGAATTCAGTGCTGGCGCCGCCCATGAAGGTCTGGCGGTAGCCAAGCCCCGCGAGCAGATCTCCCAGGCAGGCGACTCCGGGTACCACGTGGTGCAGTGGCTCGAACTGGCTGTCGTGGAGCAGGCCGGCGGGCATCAGCGGCGTGCCGCACTGGCTGGCGATCATGCCGGCCATGGTCCAGCCGGTGTTGTCGAGCTGGCGAACATTGTCGAACACCACCGCATCCGCTTCCAAGGCGGCCAGGTCGGCGTAGGCGTCGCCGAAGCGGGCCTCGTCGGCGTAGGTACGCTCGAGGCTCTCCAGGTAGATCAACAGCAGGTTGGGGGGCTGCGGCGGCGCCTTGAGGATCACCGGCTCGACGTAGCGACGCTCCAGCCAGGTGCCGGGATCGGTGACCACCGCCGCGCCGCGCTGGCCCATGGAGTAGAACATCGGATTGGCGACCAGCAGCACGAAGGCCAGCCAGTGGTCCCAGCGTTGCCAGCGGTAGTCGGCTCGCACCAGCCAGGTGTAGGCCGCCAGAATCAGCAACATGGCTGCGGTGTACAGTATCGCCGCCACGCTGCGCTCGCTGCCGCCGTGCTTGGCAATGCCCGCCTGCAGGTGGAAATAGACCGCGCCCATGTCCACCTGGCCGAAGCTGTTGGCCAGGTAGACGTAGATGCCCCAGAAGGCCAGTGGCGCCAGCGCCCAGGGGATCACCTGCACCCGCAGTCGTGGTGGAGGTGGCGCGCCCCAGCGTTTCCATCCGGCCAGGGCACACCACACCAGTGCCGGCAGCGGCAGGCACCAGCCGGGCAGCCGGGTGACCATGACCAGGGCATGGCCCACGGACAGGCCGAGAATCAGATGGACGGCCCAGCGAAGCCAGGTCGAGGTGGCGGGGCGGTGCAGGGGCATGATCGAGGCGCCAGGTGTCGTTCCGTGAAACCGATACGAATCAGCGATCGGCTCGCTCGTTCTCGTACAGTTCGTTCAGCTTTGCATACTTCATGTACGCATGGAATGCCGTCGTGATGGCGACGGTCATGCCATCCTGGCCCTGCAGCAGCCCGCCCTTGAGCACCAGCTTGCGCAGCATGGCGGTCATCGCGTGTAGCGTGGGACGAGTCGACGAGGGGGTGACACCACGTTCCTTCATCGCCCAGGCGTCGCGGGTCGACAGTTGATCGATGCGCTGCATCCAGTGGGACAGGTCACGGTAGGTGAAGTGACGCAGATGGGCGTCCACGTCGACCACCTCCGGTGCCTGGACCGAGGAGTGCGCCTTCTTGGGCAGATAGCCCGAGGTGGTGCGGTTGTACAGCCGGGTCACCGGGTCCGGGTAGAACCCCGCCGCGCGAATCCAGTGGCGGCCGGCGAAGTTGCGACGCTTGAAGCGGTAGGCCTTGCGCGGGTCGTCCAGCGACAGCTCGCGAATCGCCGCCACGGCGTCGTCGTCCAGGCGCTCGTCGGCATCCAGCGCCAGGATCCAGTCATGTGACGCCTGAGGGACGGCGAAGGCCTTCTGCGGACCATCGCCCAGATAGGGCTGATGGATCACTCTAGCGCCGGCGGCCTCGGCCAGGGCAACGGTGTCATCGCTGCTGCCGGAATCGACCACGATCACCTCGTCGCACACCGGAGCCAGCGAAGCGATGGCCTCCTCGACGTTGTCCTGCTCGTTGAGGGTAATGATGATGCCGGTAATCGGGGTCATGGGGCCTGCCTATACGAAGGGCTTGATGGGGTGCTGGTGCCAACAACCGATACGCTGTGGCGAGTGGGATGCGCCGATACGCTGTTGCTATGCCGTCGACCGATGGTGGTTGACCTTCCTCAGGCGCGCTGCAGTGGCGGCGGCGGCGGCCTCCAGGTCGATGGCCGACATGTCCTGGTGAGCGGCATCCGTCGGTGGATGAAACGCCAGTCGCCGATCGGCGTCGTTGCAAGTCTGCCAGCGCAGCGGGGTGGCCGAGCGATGGGACGGGTAGAAGCCGACGGTGATCAGGTTGAGACAGCCTGCCACGTGCAGCGGGCCGGTGGAACCCGCGATAAAGGCGTCGGCCGCCGCCAGACTGCGAGCGAAGTCGGCGAGCCCTGCGCAGGCCGGCTGTCGGTAAGCACTGAGCCCAGCCTCGTCCAGCGTCTTGACCAGGGCATCGGCCACGGCTTCTTCGCCGGGGCCGGCGGTAAGAATCCAGTGGGGCGGTCGCTCACCCGACTCGGCCAGGCGCCGATCGATACCCTGTGCAAGCCCGGCGTAGGCCTCGGGAGTCAGGTTGACCGCCGAGCCGCCGCTGCCCGGGTGCAGGAACACCCAAGGGCGCGTGTCGTCGAGTCCCAGCGCCTGGCCCAGCGCGCTACGCTGAGCGTCACGTTGTTGCGGGGCCAGGGGCCAGTAGGGGGGCGCGGGGTGCTGTTGCGACGGCTGTCCTGACGAGAGTCCCAGCGCCTGAATCATGGCCTCGGCCAGTTCCAGGTTGTAGATGTATTCAGGCTTGGCCGAACGGGATCTGCGCTGGGTGACGCGACGGTTGTAGAATAGCTGGGCCCACTTGGTGGCTGGCGCCATGCGCAGGGGGATCCCCGAGCGAAGGCCGAGCCAGCCGATGCGGGTGGTGGAGTAGAGCGTCAGCATCGCCGTGAAACCGCCCTGGCGCAGTGTCGCCAGCAGGGCACGCTGGGCATCCTTCGGCGCCTGTTCACCCGGGTCGATGACGACGTCGTCGATCCACGGACAGAGCCTTGCCATCGGCGCCGTATAGGCGGGTACCAGCACGCTGACATGAGGGGCGGGCTTGGCCTTCTTGAGGGCGGCGAGTGCTGGCCAGGCGAGCATGAAATCGCCAAGCTTGTCGTTGCGTACCACCAGCAGTCGAGGGGCACGAGCGTCGGCCGAGGCCGTCGTTGCTGTCATTTGGGCTCCCGAGCCCCGCTATCGGAAAGGAGACCACCTTGAGTCACAAGGTCATGCACATCTGCCTGTCGGACGGCTGGGGCGGACTGGAAATGTATCCTTCGAGGATTATACCGGAGCTTGCCGCTCAGGGGTGGCAGGTGCATGCCCTGGCACTGGGCGACTCGCGGGTGGCCAGGAGCCTCGATGATGCCGGGGTGCCGACGCTGACTGCCCGCTCCAGAGGCTCGGCGCTTTTCGGTGTGCGCCGGTGGCTTGAGTACCTGGCCCGTCACGACATCCGCCTGTTGCACTGCCACAAGTCCAGCGACCTGCGCCTGGCAGCCCTGCTGGCGACCTTGCGGCCGCGGCTAAAGGTGGTGTTCACCGACCATATGGGGGTCACCCGGCCGAAGAAGGACCTGTATCACCGCTGGGCCTACGGACGGGTGTCGCGGCTGTTGTCCATCAGCGAGGCGACCCGGCGACGTAACGTCAAGGCCTTCGCCCTGCCGGCCGAGCGTATCCAGCGGCTGTATCTGGGGATCGACCCGGCGCCGCTGGCGCCGCGTCTGGACGCCGGCGAGCGGCGCGCCCTGCGCACAAGCCTCGGGCTGCCGGCGTCGGCCACCACCATCGGGGTGGCGGGGCGACTGACGCCTGGCAAGGGCCAGCGGGTGTTCGTCGAGGCCCTGGCGAGGCTGATCGCCGAGCATCCGACGCTCGATGTCCATGGGGTCATCATCGGTGGACTCAGCGCCGAGGAGGGCAGTCGTGAGGAGTACGTGGCCGAGCTCGAGGCGCTGGTCGCCGAGCAGGGACTGTCGCAGCGCATCACCTTTACCGGCTTTCGGCGTGACCTGGCGCGGTTGTTCGAGGTGCTCGACGTGGTCTGTGTGCCGTCGCGCAACGAGGCCTTCGGCCTGACCGTGATCGAGGCCATGGCCGCCGGCAAGGCGGTGATCGGTTCGCGTAGTGGCGCCATCCCCGAGTTGATCGACGCTCACAGTGGCCGCCTGGCAGGCCCCGAATCCGCCTCCGAGTGGGCCGCCGCCATGCTGGAATTGGCGCAAGATGGCGAGCTCAGGCGACGTCTGGGTGAAGAGGCGCGACGTCGGGTCAAGCAGCACTTCCTGCTGTCGCAGCATGTGCAGGGGCTGACTCGGGTCTACGACGACGTGCTCGCTGGCCGGCCTGCCGTCTGACGAGTGACACCGCTTGCTCAGAGAGGTGAGTAAGCGGTCGCTATCACTGTAGGCGTTGCTGCAAAAGTGTTCTGGAGCCGAGAATCGATCACAGGCTAGACGTCGCTATAGCCGCGGCGGATCTCTTCGAGCGCCTGCTGGGCCGACCTCTCGTCGACGCAGAAGCGGGCCAGCGAACGTCCCAGTCGCGCCAGATTGCCCTCGCGCCATTTGCCAGGGGCGCGCAGGCGACAGCGGTCCAGGTCGATCAGCCAGACTCGGTCGCTGTCGTCGACCAGCAGGTTGCGGGCGTTGAGGTCGACATGGTCGAGGCCATGGTCGTGGAAGCGTCGGATGACCTGGCCCACTTCATGGAGCAGGCCCGGGGCCAGATCACCGCTGCCGAGATGCTCTGCCAACGCTCGGGTGGCCGGCAGGCGCTCGGTGATCAGCGCGGCCTCGTAGCTTGGGCCATGTCGAACGACGCCTCCCAGCACCGGCCGCGGCACCGGCAGGCCGGCCTGGTAAAGCCGTGCCGTCAGACGCACTTCGCGAAAGGCGCGACTGCGTTCGAGCCCGGTCCACAGGTAACGGGAGGTCGATAGCCGGGCGACGAGACCGCCGCGGCGGTAGGGCCTCAGCACCCACTGACGATCGCCCACCTCGAGAAACAGACTCTGGCCGCGACCCGGCGCCTGTCCGGTCACCAGGCCTGCCTCGCGCCAGTATTCTGGCGCCAGCAGAGCGGGTCCGATTTGTGGCCGTGGTACAGCGTCACATAAACTGGTGGCATCGTATAAAATGCCCACCTTTCCTGACTGATACGTTGCCAACCGCATGAAGCATCCTCTGCCCGCTCGACCTGCCCACATCGGCGTGCTGCGTCTCTCTGCCCTGGGAGACGTGTGCAATCTGGTGCCCACGGTTCGAGCCCTGCAGCGCCAATGGCCCGAGGCGCGGATCACCTGGATCGTCGGCAAGGGCGAATACAGTCTACTGACCGGCCTGTCAGGGGTCGAGTTCGTCGTCTACGACAAGTCCACCGGCCTCAAGGGCATGCGGGCGCTGTGGCGCGAGCTGGCCGATACCCGCTTCGACGTGCTGCTGCACATGCAGCAGGCACTCAGAGCCAGCGTGCTGTCGCTGGGACTCAAGGCCAAGGTGCGGGTGGGCTTCGACCCGGCACGGGCCAAGGACCGTCAGTACTGGTTCACGCATCGTCAGCTGGCCCCGCGTGAGCGAGCCCACGTGCTGGAGTCGTTCATGGACTTCGCGCGCCTGCTGGGGGTCGAGGATACGTCGCTGGAGTGGCGACTGCCGGTGCCGGACAGCGCCTACGCCGAGGCCAGGGAGCTCACCGGCGACAGCGCCTATCTGTTGATCAGTCCTTGTGCCAATCCGCGCCTGCGCAACTTTCGCAACTGGTCGGCGGAAGGCTACGCCGCCGTGGTGGAGCACGCCTGGACCCAGTTTGGCCTGAAGACGGTGATGACCGGGGGCGGCAGTACCCAGGAGCGCGAGATGGGCTCGCGCATTCAGTCGCTGTGTCACCCCGAGGCGGTGATCGACGCCATCGGCGCCACCTCGCTCAAGGGTCTGCTGGCGCTGATCGATCGCGCCCGGGTGGTGATCGCCCCGGATTCCGGCCCGGTGCACATGGCCAACGCCCTGGCTACCCCGGTGGTGGGCCTGTTTGCCACCACCAACCCCGATCGCGCCGCGCCCTACCTGTGGCGCGACTACGTGGTCAATCGCTACCCTGACGCCGTCCGGGAGTTCCTCCAGGCGGATCCCGACACCATCACCTGGGGCCAGCGGGTCCGCCATCCCGATGCGATGTCGCTGATTCGCGCCGACGACGTGATCGAGCGACTCGATACCCTGCTCGCCGACACCGCCTCGCAACACCGCTCCGACCTCGATAGGGAGTCACCCGATGAAGCTTGATCTGACCGCGCTTGAGCGCTCCCGCGTGCTGGTGGTGGGCGACGTCATGCTGGACCGCTACTGGCACGGCGGCACCTCCCGGATATCGCCGGAGGCCCCGGTGCCGGTGGTGCGCGTGGAAGAGTGCGAGGATCGTCCGGGCGGCGCCGCCAACGTGGCGTTGAACATCGCCTCTCTGGGGGCCCACGCGGCGTTGGCCGGACTGGTCGGTGACGACGACAATGCCGACCGTCTGACCGCGCGCCTGGAGGAGGTGGGGGTGAGCACTCACTTTCACCGTACCCCCGGCATGCCCACGATTACCAAGCTCAGGGTGATGAGCCGCAATCAGCAGTTGATCCGGCTGGACTTCGAGGATGGACTCGACAAGATCGACACCTCGGAGCTGGCGCCCAGGCTGATCGAGGCCACCGACAACTTCGACCTGATCATCCTGTCCGACTACGGCAAGGGCACCCTGGCCAACGTCGAGATGGTGATCCCGGAAATGCGCCGGGCCGGCAAGCGGGTGCTGGTGGACCCCAAGGGCAGCGATTTCCGGCGCTATCGTGGTGCCAGCGTGATCACCCCCAACCTGGCCGAATTCGAGGCGGTGGTCGGGCCCTGCCCCAGCGACGACATCCTGGCCACCAAGGGCGAGGCGCTGCGCGAGGAGCTCGAGCTCGAGGCGCTGCTGATCACCCGCAGCGAGAAGGGCATGACGCTGATTCGCGAAGGCCATGACCCCTTGCACCTGCCGACTCGGGCCCGTGAGGTCTACGACGTCACCGGCGCCGGCGACACCGTGATCGCGGTGCTGGGTCTAGCCCTGGCCGCCGGCCACGGCTTCGCCGAGGCCATGACCCTGTCGAATCTGGCGGCGGGTCTGGTGGTGGCCAAGCCCGGCACCGCGACGCTGTCCATCGCCGAGCTCTACACCGCGCTGCACGGCGACAAGCTGGCCGAATTCGGCGTCATCGAGGAATCACCGCTGGTGCTGGCGGTGCGCGCCGCCCAGGCCCGTGGCGAGCGAGTGGTGATGACCAACGGCTGCTTCGACATTCTTCATGCCGGCCACGTGGCCTACCTGGAGCACGCCCGCCAGCTCGGTGACCGGCTGATCGTGGCGGTCAACGACGACGCCTCGATCCGTCGGCTCAAGGGCCCCAAGCGGCCGATCAATCCGCTCAATCGCCGCATGCAGGTGCTGGCCGGACTCGGCGCGGTGGACTGGGTGGTGCCCTTCGCCGAGGATACGCCGGCTCGCTTGATCGAATCGGTGCTGCCGGACGTGCTGGTCAAGGGCGGGGACTACCGGCCCGAGGATATCGCCGGCGGCGAAGCGGTGCGTGACGCAGGGGGCGAGGTCAAGGTGCTCGGCTTCGAGGATGGCGTCTCCACCACCGCCATGATCTCGACCATCCTCGATCGCGAGAGCTGAGGGTGAGCTGGCCACGGCTCGCCTATTCAGGTGCCATCGGACTGCTGTCGCCGCTGATCTGGCGACGGGTCTGGCGCGAACAGCTGCCGGATCGCGCTCGTGGCGAGCGGATGGGCTGTCTGCGGCCCTTCGCCGACGAGCGTCCGCGGCTATGGCTGCACTGCGCCTCGGTGGGCGAGGTGGTGGCGGCACGACCGTTGATCCGTGCCCTGCGCCTGCGCCATCCCGATCACCGACTGGTGGTCAGCACCATGACCGCCACCGGCGCCGAACGAGTGCTCTCGCTGGTGGACGACGTTCCCGAGGCGGAGGCGGCCGCTCCCCTGAGCCATGTCTTCGTGGCGCTCGACTTTCCCGGCGCCGCGCGCCGCTTTGTCCAGCGTCTGGCCCCTCGCCAGGCGATCTTCTTCGAGACCGAGCTGTGGCCGAACCTGCTGAGGGTCTGCGCCAGGCGGGGTATCCCGGTGGCGGTGGTCAATGGCCGCCTGTCGCCCCGTGCCTTTCGTGGCTATCGGCGCCTGCGCCCGCTGATGGCCGAGTCGCTGGCCTGTGTCGACTGGCTGGCGGCCAAGTCCGGTGAGGATGCCGAGCGTTTCGTCGAACTGGGCATGGCGTCCGACCACATCCAGGTCGTCGGATCGATGAAGTTCGACATGGCCCTTGATGATGCATCTCTGAAGGTGAGTGAGCGCTTGCACGCAGCCATCGGGCATCGCCCGATCTGGGTCGCCGGGTCCACCCACCCCGGCGAAGATGAGCTGCTGCTCGGGGTCCAGCGCCGCCTTCAGGCACGCTTTCCCGATATCCTGCTGGTGCTGGTGCCGCGCCATCCGCAGCGCTTCGAGGAGGTCGCCAGGCTGTGCCAGGAGGCCGGCTTCGAGACCGTCAGGCGCTCCCGGGGACGCGTCCCCAGCGCCAGGGCAGAGGTCTATCTTGGCGACAGCATGGGTGAGCTGCAGGCGCTCTACGGCACTGCGGACCTGGCCTTCGTCGGCGGCAGTCTGGTGCCCATCGGTGGCCACAATCTGCTCGAACCCGCGCTGATGGGTGTGCCGGTGGTGACCGGCCCGCATCTCGACAATTTCGAGGACGTGGCCCAGCTGCTGAGAGACGCCGGCGCGCTGGTCGAGATCGCCGACGCCGACGAGCTGGTCGAGCGTGTCGCCGCGTTGCTCGAGGATGCAGAACAGCGCAAGCGGCTGAGCGAGGCCGGGCAAGGTGTCATCGACACCCACCGGGGTGCGCTGGAGGCCACCCTCGCTGGCCTGGACCGGCTGCTTGGCCACAGCCAAGGCAGGTGATCGGGCTCAGGCAGGAAGATGCCGGCTGATGCCGTCGGCGCCGCCGATCAGCAGGATATCCGCCGGACGAGCGGCGAACAGGCCGTTGGTCACCACTCCGACGATCGCGTTGATGCGGGTCTCCAGGGCGACGGGGTCATCGATGTCGAGGCCGTAGCAGTCGATGATCTGATTGCCGTTGTCGGTGACCACGCCCTCGCGGTAGACCGGATCGGCGCCAAGCTTGACCAGTTCCCGGGCGACGTAGGAACGGGCCATGGGAATCACCTCGATGGGCAGCGGGAAGTCGCCCAGGCGCTCGACCCGCTTGGAGGCGTCGGCGATGCAGATGAAGGTCTTGCAGCAGGCCGCCACGATCTTCTCGCGGGTCAGCGCGGCACCCCCACCCTTGATCATCTGAAGGTGAGCGTTCACTTCGTCTGCGCCGTCGACATAGACCGGCATAGTGCCGACTTCATTGAGCTCGTAGACGTCGATGCCGTGCCCCTTCAATCGTTGGGCGCTGGCCTCGCTGCTGGCCACCGCTCCGCGGAAGTCCCCGCGCAGCTCTGCCAGGCGGTCGATGAAGCAGTTGGCGGTGGAGCCGGTACCGACACCGATCACGATGTCACGGCCGAGCATCGGGCGGACCTCGTCGATGGCGGCGGCAGCGACGGCGTCCTTGAGTTCGTCCTGGGTCATGGAATACCTGCGATGGGGAGCGTGAGAAGAGGAAAGCTGCGGCCATTATAGGGCATCGCGAAAGACGGAAGAAACGCTGTGTGGCGTGTCACCGTGGTGCCTGGGCTCCGCCCGCTTCCGCCCTCATCGCGGTCGCGGCAGCTCGGCACTGAGGCAAGCAATGTCTGCCTGGGGTGGCTGGCGCTGGACGTTGGGCGTGAGGCGATGCTAACAATAGGGGTTTTGCCCGCCTCCCTCACGCTGGATACCAGAATGCTCGAAGCTACCGTCAAGAAGATTCTCCAGGCCCGGGTCTACGAAGCCGCCCGAGAAACGCCGATCTCACCTGCGCCCATGCTGTCGCGACGGTTCAACAATCAGATTCTGATCAAGCGTGAAGACCTTCAGCCGGTGCACTCCTTCAAGGTGCGCGGTGCCTACAATCGCATGGCTCACCTGACCGATGAGCAGAAAGCCAAGGGCGTGATCGCCGCCTCCGCCGGGAACCATGCCCAGGGCCTGGCGCTGGCGGCCAAGCAGATGGGCGTCAAGGCGGTGATCGTGATGCCTCGCATCACCCCGGAGATCAAGGTGGCTGCGGTACGTGGCTGGGGCGCCAAGGTCATCCTCAAGGGCGACGCCTTCGCCGCCGCCGCAGAGCACGCCCAGGAGCTGGTCGAGGCCCACGGCTACACCTATATCCCGCCGTTTGACGATATCGATGTGGTCGCCGGACAGGGCACCGTGGCCATGGAGATCCTGCGTCAGCACAGCGGCCCCATCGATGCGGTGTTTATTCCGGTGGGCGGTGGTGGCCTGATCGCCGGCATGGCGGCCTACATCAAGTACCTGCGCCCGGAGATCAAGGTGATCGGGGTGGAAGCCGAGGACAGCGCCTGCCTGAAGGCCGCGCTGGAGGCCGGTGAAAGGGTCATCCTTGAACAGGTCGGGGTGTTCGCCGAGGGCGTGGCGGTGGCGCAGATCGGCGAGATTCCCTTTTCCCTGATGCGTGACTTGGTGGACCAGGTGATCACCGTCAACACCGATGAGATGTGTGCGGCGGTGAAGGATATCTTCGAGGATACCCGGGCGGTGTCCGAGACCTCCGGCGCGCTGTCGCTGGCCGGTCTCAAGAAGTATATCCAGGAGACCGGGGCCGAGGGCCAGACCCTGATATGCATCAATTCTGGCGCCAACACCAACTTCGATCGGCTCCAGCATATCGCCGAGCGTACCGAACTCGGCGAACAGCGCGAGGCGATCCTGGCGGTGACCATTCCCGAGCGACCTGGCAGTTTCAAGAAGTTCTGCCGCACCATCGGCAAGCGCATGGTCACCGAATTCAACTATCGCTACGCCGATGCCGACCAGGCCCACATCTTCGTCGGCATACAGGTCAAGCCGGGCGGCGAGGATCGCCAGGCGCTGATCGGCAAACTGATCGAGGCGGGCTACCCGGTCGAGGATCTGACCGACAACGAACTGGCCAAGCTGCATATCCGTCATCTGGGCGGCGGCAGGCCCCGTACCGAGTTCACCGAGGAAGTCTATCGCTTCGAGTTTCCCGAGCGCCCCGGCGCGCTGATGAACTTCCTGACCCATCTGCCCCAGGACTGGAACATCTCGCTGTTCCACTACCGCAACCACGGTGCTGCCTATGGTCGGGTGCTGGTCGGCATGCAGATTCCCAACGGGGATCGCTCCCACGTCGAGGAACATTTTGACGCCATTGGCTATCGCTATTGGAAGGAAAGTGACAATCCCGCCTACCAACTGTTTATGGCATAGCCATGGCGGGATGACGTCTTGGAAGTCGAGGCAAAGCGGCGTATCCTGCGCGCGCAAGCGCTGACTTACTTGCTGGGCATGATGACGCCTGGCTGACGGGCTTCATCGTGGAAGCGTGATGATTGCCATACATGGGTGATCACCCTATAGTCTGAGTCAGTCGCTTTGACCACAACATCAAGACAATACGGCAAGCGGCCGTATGAAGGGAGTCAGGAATGAAACGCAAGCCCGATCTGATCATGTCACTGGTGCTGGTGTTCGGACTGGGAGTCGTGGCAACCGGCTACGCCCAGGCGCTGGTGGGAGGTTGAGGCACCAGGCACCATGGTCACGACATCGGCATAGATCCAACTCCGGCCGCCCTCAGGGGCGGCCGGAGGCGTTTCAGGCAGGGCGGATCACTCTGCGATCACTGACGATGGCGTTCAGCGGCACGTCCCAGGAGGCCACCGGCAGGCGTTCGACGCGCTGGACGTCATGGGCCAGGCCGATCAGGCGTGGCCTGGGGCCGCCCTGCCCGCTGTCGGGATGGGCGAAGGCCAGGGTGCGATCGTAGAAGCCTCCACCCATGCCCAGGCGCTGGCCGGCGTCGTCGAAGCCCACCAGCGGTAGAAGGATGGCGTCCAGCGCCCAGGGCGGCAGACGACGCGACGGATGGGCGCCGTGACGGCTGCAGGGTTCGCTGATGCCGAAGCGATTGGCGACCATGGGGGTGTGCTCGTCGTAGCGGACGAACCACAGGCGATTGTCGCTCAGGGGGCGCAGCACCGGAAGATAGGCCTGGGCGCGCCGCTGGCGTAGCCAGTCGAGCAGGGGGCGAGGATCGATCTCCCCGTCATTGGGCAGGTAGAGCGCCACGCGACGGGCACTCAGCAGTTCAGGAAGGCGACGCAGGCGAGCCAATAGTGACTGGCTGGCGGCCTGCTGCTGGCGCGGGCTCAGGGCCCGGCGGCGGCGGCGTAGTTCGCGTCGCAGCTCGGTACGTGACAAGTGTCCGAGCGTCATCTGTGCGTCAATGGAAGAGCGCAGATCGTTCATTCGAGGTTCCCCAGAGTGCCGCTGTCGTTCTGGCCCTTGAACCCATAGGTTCAAGGTGGGTGGCCGCAGCCGAGCCGTCAGGCTTTCCGTCGCACGGACTTGCACACGGGCCCGGCTAGCATTTGGCCCCCTGGGTACTGCGCATAGGCTCGAGGGACTGTAACGACTGGCGCACACCCCAGGGAACTCCTCCATGCTACCAGACCGGGGCCTGGCGCCAAAGTGAAGATGCCTTCGAGTGCTTTAGGAGGCAGTGTCGACCAGGCGCGCTGGTCGCGAGACACCAGCAAGGGGATGAGATGCTGGCACGGCTCTCGCAGATGAGGCGGGGCGCGGACCACCGGGGCGGTGCGGGACGTGATGCGGGCTCAGGTACCGAAAGCTCTGATCAGCCTTGATCAGACGTCGGAATCGCGACTCGGCGCCTTGGCGAGCGCCTGTTCCAGGCGGGTGTTCAGCTCGCTCAGGCTGGCTTCGCCTGCACGCTTCTCGTCGCGCAGGCCCAGCAGTTCGTGGGCCAGGTTGAGTGCAGCCATGATGGCGATCTTCTCCCGATCCACCACCTTGCCCTGGGCGTGGATCCCCTGCATGGCCTGGTCCAGATAGCGGGCAGCACGCTCCAGTCCCTCCTGCTCCTCGGGGGCACAGGCGATGGTGTAGGGGCGTTCTAGCAGCGTAATGTCGGTGGTATGCCGCTTGGTGTCATTCATGGGCCTGGCTCCGGGGCGGGCCTTGGCTAACGCAGCGCCGAACGGGCAGGATGCGTTACCATCGGGGATCGATTGCGAGTCACTATAAGAGAGCCTTCAGCGGGGGGTCAACGCGACACCTCAAGACGGGATCACCGACGGCGCTTGCCGATGCCATGGGCAAGCGGCTTCTGGTCACCCCGGGGGCGCCGCGGTATTGCCACCCTGAACCTCTTCTTCAGCGGATATCATCATGTCTTTGATCAACGAACGCCAGGACTTCTCCACCATCGCCGACACCTTTTTGCTGCATGGCAGCATGCAGTCGCCGGCCTTTCTCGACGGGCGCCTGTGCGCGGCACTCGGCCTGCACGACCTCACCGCCGAGGCCTGGCTCGAGGAGGTCTGCCTGACCCTCGGGGTCGACCAGCCCAGAGACGAGCCCAGCGCCGAACGCCTGCTCGGCTGGCGCCGCCAGACCCTGGACGCTCTGGCCAGCACTGAGCTGAACTTCGAACCGCTGCTGCCTGACGAGATGTTCTCGCTGGCCGAGCGTGCCCAGGGCCTCAAGGAGTGGACCCTCGGCTTTCTCGAAGTGGTGGAGGATGCAGGCGACGCGCCCAGAAAGAAGTGGTCCGAGCCGCTCAGGGAGGCCATCGAGGATCTCGCGGGTTTGGCCGCCATCGAGACCGATATCGACGACAGCGCCGAGAATGAAAACGACCTCTTTGCCCTGACCGAACACGCCCGCATGGCGGCGATGCTGCTCTATACCGAACAGCACCCTGGCACCCCGCAGGTCGAGCAGGTCGACGAGACGCCTCCCACCACCCACTGACGCTTGCCAAAGTCCCGAACGATGCCTGCAAAGTTCGGGATTTTTCCCTCCTTTTCCCGTCGCCAGAGCCTGCTATGCTGGATGGTGTGATCGATCCGGCAGCGCGCTTCTGGGCTCGGGTCGCTGGCGAATCAGCCGCTTACCTGTCCTTGGCGATCATGCCTTTCTCGGCGATCACACCTTTCTCATCGGTGCGTGCCTCTGGTGTGGTGGACGCTTCTCGCCGCCGCCCGGGGCGCCGCCGCTGGTCGACGACCGGGTAGTCGTGGACCGGATGATCGTCGGATTACCGCGCACATGGGTGCGCCAATTTTCCAGAAGAGTGTCGTGTCACAGGTCCTGCAAGGGAGGGATGTTGGTGGTTGAGGTGTAAATCAGGATGCTGTTTCGCCAGGGTAGTTGGTGGTTTTATAGCCAACTAGCACGCTAATAAATGTTTGATTACGTAAAGTTATTACAGGAATACAGTAATGCCGCAAGACACCCCCGAGAGCACTGTGGAACCAACGGCAAGCCGCCTTTCAGCGAACGCCCCTCAGGCGTCTTGCCAGGAAGGTGGCCATGCGGTCGAGCGGGTCGACGTGGCGATCATCGGCGGGGGGCTGGTGGGGGCGAGCCTGGGGGCGGCCCTGGCGGAATTGATCGAACACTCCGGCCTCAAGGTCGCGGTGGTCGAGGCCGCACCGATGGCACCGCTCGCACCGTCGCCGCAGGAAGCGGCGCCTTCGGCGGGAGAAGACGACGCCTGGCAGCCAAGCTTCGACGCCCGCGCCAGCGCCATTGCGGCGGGGTCCGCCGCGCACTTTTCGCGCCTCGGGGTGTGGTCGGCCATGGCCGCGAAGGCCAGCGCGATCTCGCTGATCCATGTCAGTGAGAAGGGGCGCCTTGGTGCGACGCGCCTGCGTGCCGACGAAATGGGCGTCGAGGCGCTCGGCTACGTGGTACCCAACGCCTGGATGGGGCGGGTGCTGCATCGCCGCCTGGCCGAGCTGCCGCTCGACTGGCACTGTCCGGCTCGGGTGGAGCGTATCGAACCCGTGGCCGCAGGCCATCGTCTGTGGTTGTCCAGCGGCAGCGTGCTGGAGGCCGGCCTGACCGTGCTGGCCGACGGCGGTCGCTCTGGCCTCAAGGAGGCGCTGGGGATCGAGAGCGACGCGGCCCCCTACGATCAGGTGGCAATGATCGCCAATGTCGCGGTCGGGCGCCCCCACCAGGGCGTTGCCTACGAGCGCTTCACACGGCAAGGCCCGATGGCGCTGCTGCCGCTGCCGGGACAGGCCATGGAGCTGGTGTGGACCCATGAAAAGGGCAGCGAACAGCGCCGACTGGCATTGTCGGACCGCGCCTTTCTCGAAGAGCTGCAGGCCGCCTTTGGCGATCGAGCCGGCGCCTTCGTCAAGGTCGGCCAGCGTCACGTTTACCCGCTGTCGCTGGTCACCGCGCGGGAGACGACTCGGCCGGGACTGGCGGTGCTGGGCAACGCCGCCCACGCCCTGCACCCGGTGGCGGGCCAGGGCTTCAACCTCGCGCTGCGAGGGGTGATCGACCTGGTCGAGGCCATCGAGCAAGGGCTCGAGGCCGGCCAGGCGCCTGGCAGCGCGGCGACCCTGGCCTCCTTCGAGCGACGCCGCGAAGCGGACCAGCGCAATGTGGTGCGCTTCAGCGACGGCCTGATTCGGCTGTTCGGCATCGACCAGCCACTGCTGTCCCACGCCCGTGCCGCGGGACTGATTGGCCTGAACCTCGCAGGGCCGCTGAGGCGGGGCCTCGCCAGGCGGGCCATGGGCAGCGAACGATAACTGGGTAGGGGCAACCCTGGCCCGTTGGTGTCATCTGGCTCACAGGGCCTTCCCATGGCGTCAGGCAGCCTTCAGGCACTGCCCCTGAAAGCCTGGCGGTCGAGCATAGGATTGCCCTTGGCGGTACACTGGGTGCGCTGCGTTGCCGCGACCCTGAGGGCGAATCCGCAAAGGACCCCTGAGGGCGAATCCGCAAAGGCACGTGGTGCAAGCGAGTCAGTGATTGTCAGGAAGACTGGGAGAGCGAGACGCCGATGAAGGAGCAGGCAGAGGGTTCAGCCGCCAAGGCAGCGCCGACGGGAGTCGATGTGGTGATCGCCGGTATCGGCATGGTAGGTGCCGTACTGGCCGTGCTGCTGGCACGGGAAGGCTGGACGGTCGCCATGGTGGACCCGCGTCCGGGCCCGCTGGACTCGGATGACCTGCCGGGCAGTGTGCCGGCCCCCCGCGTCAGCGCCCTGACCCCGGTGTCTCGACGGTTGCTGGAAGGCCTCGGTGCCTGGCCGCGCATCGACGCCTGGCGCGCCACGCCCTACACCGCCATGCAGGTGTGGGACGCCGATGGCTCCGGCGAGGTCGGCTTCCGCGCCGATCAGGCCGGGGTGCCGGTGCTTGGCCATATCGTCGAAAATGATGTGATTCTGGCGGCGCTGGAAGCCGAACTGTCGAGGCTGCCGCAGGTGCAGCGCCTGCATGGTCGCAAGGTGGTGGCGCTGGACGACGGCGCCGTTCGTCGGCGGGTGACCCTGGATGATGGCAGCGTGCTGGCAGCCCCGCTGGTGGTCGGTGCCGACGGTGCACGTTCACCGCTGCGCGAGCTGGCCGGGATAGCGGTACGTGAACAGGACACCGGGCAGTGCGCGCTGGTGACCACGGTGAAGACCGAGCGGCGTCACGGCGGTGTAGCCCGTCAGGCCTTTCTGGCAACCGGTCCCCTGGCCTTCCTGCCGCTGACGGTGGCGGGAGACAGCCACTACTGCTCGATCGTCTGGTCCACCACCCCGCAGGAAGCCGAACGTCTTGCGGCACTCTCGCCGGCGGCGCTGGGCCAGGCCATGGCCGAGGCGCTGGATCATCGCCTGGGGGCGGTGGAGGTGCTGGATGAGGCCAGGAGTTTCCCGCTCAGCCAGCGCCACGCCGAGCGCTACCACCTGCCGGGGCTTGCGCTGATCGGCGACGCCGCTCACAGCATTCACCCCCTGGCCGGCCAGGGGGTGAATCTGGGCTTTCTCGATGCGGCGGTACTGGCCGAAGAGTTGCTGAACGGGCGCCGTCGCGGTGTGGCACCTGGTGGCTTGAGCCTGCTGGCACGCTATGAGCGACGTCGGCGTGGTGATAACGCCATGATGCTGGTGCTGATGGAAGGCTTTCGGCGTCTATTCGGCAGCCGCCACCCGGGCCTGACGCTGGCGCGCAACCTGGGGCTTTCCGGCGTCGACCGGTTGTCTCCGATCAAGCGCCTGATCATGCAGCAGGCCACCGGCTCACGCGGACGCCTGCCGCTTAGCTGTCGCTAGGGGGCAGGCCGAGCGCGGGCCAGGGCCTTGTCGCCCGGCCTAGCGCGTGTCGCGCTGACTGATCACGTTCAGCGCCTTCAGCAGATTCAGTGCCTCGCCCAGCTGGTAGTCGCCGTCTAGCCGATCGCTGCGGCTGCTGCCGGCGCGATCTCCACCATCGCCAAGATGTCCTTCCAGGTCAGACTCGCGAATGCGCAGGTTGCTGGTATCGGCGACCTCGAGCCGGCCGCGCACGACCTCGACGTCGGGCTCGATGCCCTGGGCCTGGATCGAGCGACCGTTAGGGGTGTAGTAGAGCGCGGTGGTCAGCTTGAGCCCTTCACCATTGCCCAGCGGCATGATCTGCTGCACCGAGCCCTTGCCGAAGCTTTCGGTACCCATCACCACGCCACGGCGCTGGTCCTGCAGGGCGCCTGCGACGATCTCGGCGGCGGAGGCGCTGCCGCCGTTGATCAGCACCACCAGCGGCACGTCCGGCGCCGCGGTGCGTTGGGTCGCCGAAAAGCGCATGTCGCTATCGGACAGGCGCCCCTCGGTGTAGACGATCAGGCCACGGTCGAGGAAGGCGTCGGCCACGTCCACCGCCGACTGCAGTACGCCGCCGGGGTTGTTGCGCAGGTCCAGCACGATGCCTGACAGAGCCCCCTGGTCGCGCAGTTCGGTCAGGGCATCCTCGACCTGCTCGCCGGTGCGGGCCTGAAACTGACTGATGCGCAGATAGCCGTAGCCGGGCTCGAGGATGTCGCTCCTCACGCTGTCGGTGCGGATGATTTCCCGAGCCAGGGTGACCTCGCGTGGAGCACCATCGCCGGCGCCGACCACGGTCAGGCGAATCTCGGTGCCTGGCTCGCCACGCATCATGTCCACCGCTTCCTGCAGGGATAGCCGATCGGTGGGGGTCTCGTCGATGCGCAGGATGGCGTCCTGAGCCTGAAGTCCCGCGCGCTCGGCCGGGGTGTCGTCGATCGGCGAGATCACCGTCAGCTGGCCGTCGTCGAGCCCGACCTCGATGCCGATCCCGCCAAACTCGCCTTCGGTGGTCTCCCGCAGGTTGCGATAGGCGTCAGCGTCGAGGTAACTGGAGTGGGGGTCCAGCTCCGAGAGCATGCCGCGCATGGCGTTCTTGAGCAGGGTCGCATCATCGACCTCTTCCACGTAGCCGCGCTTGATCCGCTCGAACACCTCGGAGAAGGCCTGGATCTCGCTGATCGGCAGATCATCGTCGGTCGCCTGGGCGCTGGCCAGCGAAGGCCAGGCCAGGGACGCGGCGAGGCACCACGCAAGGCAAGTCCCGGTCAGTGTCTTGAGGCGCGAGGGACGGTGGGCGGCTCGGGGTTCGGTCATGCGGTCTCCGCTCGACGTAGGGGCAAGGTTCAAGCATAGCCTTAGGCCGGATGGTTGAAAATGGCGTGTGCTCAGCGCCGCGCGATCCAGCCACCAGGATCGATGGGGTCACCGCCACGGCGTACCTCGAAATACAGCCCCGGAGCGTCGCGGCCTCCGCTGACGCCGACGCGGCCCAGTGTCTGGCCACGCTCCACACGGCTGCCGACCTCCGTCTCGAAGCGTTGCAGGTGGGCGTAGAGGGTCATCACCTGGTCGCCGTGGTCGACGATCAGCAGATTGCCGAAGCCGCGCATCCAGTCGGCGAACACCACCCGGCCGGGGTGAACCGCTTCGACCGAAGTCCCGGATGGCGCCTGAATCAGGATGCCGTTGCGGTGGACGCCGCGGGATTCGCGAAAGCGCGACAGCATCATGCCCTGCACCGGCCACGGCAGGTCGCCTCGGGTGCGCTCGATGGCGGTGGACGGCGGCGGGCGCTCGAGCCGTGCCATGGTTTCCTGCACCTCGCGCAGCACCCGCTCGGCGTGGGCCCGGTCCTGGTCCAGCGAGGCCAGCTTCGAGGCCTCGGTGTCGTAGCGTTGGTCGAGCTGTGCCACCAGCGCCTGACGCTCGCGGCTCTGCCTGGCCAGGGCCTGGCTACGGGACGCCACATCGGCCTCCAGGGAAGCCAGCTCCTCGCTGCGGTGTTCGAGCTCGCGGCGGTTGTCATCCAGACGCTGGTCCAGTTCAGCGAGCAGGTCGAGGCGCTCGTTGCGGGCGTCGGCAAGATGGTTGAGATAGGCCTGCAGGCGGTCCAGTCGTGCTGGGTCGTCCTGATTCAGCAGCAGCTTCAACTGTGGTGTCAGGCCCATGCGATAGAGCGCATCGAGTTGACGACCCAGGGCTGCCCGCTGCTCCTGGCGTTCGGCTTCCATCAGTTCTCGACGATGCGCAAGCTCGGCCATCTCCTGGTCGAGCCGGCGGCGTTCGGCCTGCAGCGTATCCAGGCGCTGGTGGGTCTCGGCCAGCGCCGTTTCCACCTCGCGCAGGGCTTCGCTGGCCTGGTCGCGGGCACTATCGGTGCTGGCCAGGCGCTGACTGGCCTCTTGAATACGCTCGCCGATGGCGTCGAGCCTTTGCCTGGCCTGCTGCTCGCTGGGACTGGCCTGAGCGAGCGGCAGGCCGGCCTGTGTCACAGGAGTGAGCGGCAGGCCTCCCAGCCACAGGACCGCTGCGCCCAGGGCGACAGCCGCGCGGACAAACCCACAACGCCGCCCCGGGCGGGGCGGCGTCGTACGTGGTGGTGGGCAGCTGCCGGGCTGGCGCCTCGATGGCGCGACTGGGGCTGCGGTGCGCAGAGGTCTCACGACAGCTCGATCAGTACCTCGCCGGTCATCTCCTCCGGCACCGACTCGCCCATCATGGTCAGCAGGGTCGGCGCCAGGTCGCACAGGCGACCGCCGTCCTTTAGCCGGGCCTCGCGGCTGCCCACGTACACCAGTGGCACCGGGAAGGTGGTATGCGCAGTCTGGGGGTTGCCGGTCTCGGGGTGCACCATCTGCTCGGCGTTGCCGTGATCTGCGGTGATCAGGCAGGCACCGCCGGCGCGCTCGATCGCTTCGACCACCCGACCCACGCACTTGTCTACCGCCTCGATGGCCGCCTTGGCGGCGTTGAAGTCACCGGTATGGCCGACCATGTCGCCGTTGGCGTAGTTGCAGATGATCAGGTCGAAGCTGCCGCCGTCGATGGCGTCGACCAGGGTGTCGGTGAGCTCGAAGGCGCTCATCTCGGGCTTCTCGTCGTAGGTCTTGACGTCCTGGGGTGAAGGAATCAGCTCGCGCTCCTCGCCCTCGAATTCCTTCTCGCGGCCGCCGGAGAAGAAGAAGGTGACGTGGGCGTACTTCTCGGTCTCGGCGATGCGCAGCTGGGTCTTGCCGCGCTTCTCCATGACCTCGCCCAGGGTGTTGTTCAGGTCGGCAGGCGGGAAGGCCGAGGGCGCGGGAATATCCGCGGCATACTGGGTCAGCATGACCAGGCCGTCGGCGGCCAGCGTCGGCTGTACTTGACGGTTGAAGCCGTCGAAGTCCTCGAGCACGAAGGCACGGGTCAGCTCGCGGGCGCGGTCGGCGCGGAAATTCAGGAACAGCACGGCATCGCCGTCTTCGGCAGCGACCGGCTTGCCGTTCGGGCGCACGCTGGTGGCGGCGACGAATTCGTCGGTCTCGCCACGCTCATAGGCGGCGTCGAGGCCGACTTCGGCGCTCTCGGCCTGGTGCTCGCCATGGCCCTCGGTGATCAGGCGATAGGCCTTCTCGACGCGGTCCCAGCGGTTGTCGCGGTCCATGGCGAAGTAGCGGCCGATGATCGAGGCGACGAAGCCGTTGTCCTGACCCACCAGCTCGGCAAGCTTGGCGTTGGCGCGCTCGATGGAGGCTCTGGCGCTCTTGGGCGCGGTGTCGCGGCCGTCGAGGAAACCGTGCAGGTAGATGCGCTTGGCGCCACGCCGCGCGGCCATCTCGGCCACCGCCAGCAGGTGATCCTCGTGGCTGTGGACGCCACCGGGGGACAGCAGGCCGAGCAGGTGGACCGCCTTGTCCGCCTTCACCGCCGCGTCGATGGGCGCGGTCAGCACGGCATTGTCGTCGATCTCGCCGTCTTCGATGGCCTTGGTGATGCGGGTGAAGTCCTGGTAGACGATGCGCCCGGCGCCGAGGTTCATGTGACCGACCTCGGAGTTGCCCATCTGACCGTCCGGCAGGCCCACGTGGCGGCCATCGGTGTGGATCAGGGTGTGCGGGCGTTGCTGCCACAGGCGGTCCATGTTGGGGGTGTCGGCGGCGGCGACGGCGTTGGACGCGGCGTCTTCATTGTGTCCATAGCCGTCGAGGATGATCAGCGCCACCGGGCGCGGTGCGGTCGCAGTATCCGTCATGAGGAATTGCCTCTAGCTCAAGATGACCTCGCCCGGCATCCTTTTGTTGGCGCTCGACGCCTGGCGTCGTCGCCGGATGTCCTGGGGTGTCGTGGGTAAACGCTGGTGCCTGGCGATTCGGGAAGCGCGTCCGACAATAAGATCGGCGCGTCTTCGTGAGTCTCGTGGCTTGCGGTTTCAGGCTCGCGACACGATCCTCCTTGCGGCATCATATCGCACGCTGGCAGCGGTCGTCATTGACCCGACGAGGCAGTGTCCGGAGGCAGGCGGCATCGCCCCCGAGTCGTGTATACTGACCGCCCTGCGGCGGGTAGCGGTGATCGAGCGCGGGCAACGTACCTGCGTCTCGCGTCGTCCGGTCTGTAGACTGGACTCGCAACACCGGCCTTGAGGCACCGGTCTTGTGACATAGATCTTGTAACAAAGGCCATGGACGCCGATTTCGCCACCCAGGCCACCACCATTTTTGCATCCGACGAGAGTTAGCCGACCCCATGATCGATCAGCTGTTCGAATTTGTGCAGAATCACCCGTTGCTGGTGGCTGCCTTCCTGGCCGTGCTGACGGCCTGGCTGCTGTATGAGCTGCGCAACGCCAACGCCGGTGGCGTTACCACCAGCGAAGCGACCCAGATGGTCAACCGCGAAGACGCGGTAATTCTGGACGTTCGCGACAAGAACGACTTCAAGGCGGGACACATCGCTGGCGCTCGCAACATTCCCCAGAGCAGCCTCGATTCCCGTATCAACGAGCTCGACAAGGTCAAGGCCTCGCCCATCGTGGTGGTGTGCAAGCACGGCCAGAGCTCAGGTGCCGTGGCGGCCAAGCTCAAGAAGGCTGGCTTCGAGCGCGTGTTCAAGCTCAAGGGTGGCATGACCCAGTGGCAGACCGATAACCTGCCCATCGTCAAGAAGTGACCGTCCGCACGATTTCTGATTACCCGATTCAAGGATCTTTCTCATGGCAGACGAAAACAACCAGAACGCTGGCGCCCAGGCCGCCGGTCAGCAGGATCAGGAAAAGCCGCAGGTGCAGTTCTCGCTGCAGCGCATCTACGTCAAGGACATCTCCTTCGAGGCGCCGAACTCACCTGGCGTCTTCGGTCAGCCGTTCAAGCCCAAGGTCGGCCTCGACCTGGACACCCGCAGCACCAAGGTCGCCGACGGCCTTTTCGAGGTGGTGATTAAGGTCACCGCCCAGGTCACCCACAGCGAGAGCGGCACCACCTGCTTCCTGGCCGAGATCGAACAGGCCGGCCTGTTCCGCATCACCGGCATCGAAGGTGACCAGCTCGACCACACCCTGGGTGCCTTCTGCCCCAACGTGCTGTTCCCGTACGCCCGCGAGTGTGTCGACAGCCTGGTCAATCGTGGTGGCTTCCCGCCGCTGATGCTGGCACCGGTCAACTTCGAGGCGCTCTACGCCCAGAAGAAGCGCCGCGAGGCCGAGCAGAGCGATGCTCAGGGCACTGCCCAGGGCGAGCAGGCGCCGACCGCCCACTGATGAGCGACGCCGCCTTCCAGGGCCCCCGCATCCACGTCGCCGCCGCGCTTGTCGCCGGCGGCGACGTCGTTCTGCCTGAAGGAGCCGCGCGACATGTGGGGCGCGTGCTGCGGCTCAAGCCCGGTGATCCCCTGGTGCTGTTCGACGGTCAGGGTCGCGAAGCCCGTGCCGACATCTCCGAGTCCGATCGCAAGAAAGTAAGCGTTCACATACTCGAAGTGCGCGATGGAAACGGCGAATCGCCCTTGTCCGTCCATCTCGGGCAGGCGATCTCCAAGGGTGATCGCATGGACTACGCCATCCAAAAGGCGGTGGAGCTCGGCGTCGCCGCGATCACTCCGCTGTACACCGAGCACGGCGATGTGCGCCTCAAGGGCGAGCGTGAGGCAAAGAAGCTGGCCCACTGGCAGGCGGTGGCGGTGAGCGCCTGCGAGCAGTGCGGCCGCGCCACGGTGCCCGAGGTCAGGGCCCCGCAGGCGCTGAGCGAGTGGCTGGGCCAGCGTGACGAGGCGCTCAGGCTGGTGCTCCACCCGGGTACGCCAGGCGTGCTCGAGCGCGCCGAGCATGTCGCCAGCGCCTGCGTGCTGATCGGCCCCGAGGGTGGTCTGTCCCCGCGCGAGGTCGAGGCGGCGACGGCACAAGGGTTTGCGGCGCTGACCCTGGGACCACGGGTCCTGCGTACCGAAACCGCCCCGGTGGTGGCGCTGACGCTTCTTCAATCACGCTTCGGGGATATGTAAGTGCTTACTTTAGGCGGCCAGCGTCGTCCCGGCTGACCCGATCCGGCGTCCTGATCCGCGTGTTGAAAAAGGCCCGGCTCCTGTTTCGAGGAGCCGGGCCTTTTTTGCGCTAGTGGCAGAGATCCGTTCAGCCATCTCGTTTCAGTCTTGTTTGTCCATGCTGGGTTCTCGCCTCTTTCGCTCCATTCGCCCCTTGTCGTCCAGGCCCTCGCGCTGACTGCCTGGCAAGCGCAATGCGCATTAGGCGCTGAAAGGTGGGGCATTCCAGGTGGCGGGGTGCGGTGCAGGTCATGGCATGGCGCAGGCCATCGCGGATCGCGCTCAATTGCTTGATGCGCCGGTCCAGGGCGTCCGCCTTGGCACCCAGTCTTTCGCGGTCGATGTCGGGGTTGCCTTCCGGGCCAAGCATGTCGCCTATCTCGGCCAGCGAGAACCCGGCCGCCTGTCCCAGGGCGATCAGCGACAGGCGTGACAGCACGTCCGGCGCGAAGACCCGCCGCAGCCCACTACGTCCGATCGAGCGGATCAGTCCGATCTCTTCGTAATAGCGCAGTTTCGACGCGGCGACGCCGCTTTGCCGGGAGACCTCGGAGATGTCGAGCATGGCGCTTGACCTCAAGTTGACTTGAGGTCGTAAGCTACTTCGGCTTTGCCTGAATCTGCAAGAGAGCGCGCGACCTTGCCGTCTCTTGCCCCTCAGGACGCGTTTCTCTTCGATCGGCTCGACAGCGGGCTCTCTCTGTTGGAGGAGTAGTGCAGTGGCAGAACTTCTGGTTGATGCCCTTTGGCTTGGCGTGGGGGCGACCGCCTTCATGGATGTCGTCGCGCTGGCGCAGCGCCGGGTACTCGGCATTCCCTCCCTGGACTACGCCCTGGTGGGGCGCTGGTTGGGTCACCTGGCGGGAGGCACTGTCGTCCATCGCCCCATCTCGGGAAGCGCGCCGTTACGCGCAGAGGCGGCGCTGGGGTGGACGTTTCACTATCTGACGGGCGTGGTGTTCGCCCTGGTGTTTCTGGTGCTTGTCGGATCGGATTGGCAGCAACGACCGGCGTTCGTGTCCGCGCTGGTGTTCGGTGTGGTGACGGTGCTCGCCCCTTTTCTGGTACTGCAACCGGGGTTGGGCGCAGGCATCGCCGCCCGCAGGACGCCTCGGCCTAACATCGCCAGGCTTCGCAGCCTGACGGCGCACGCAAGCTTCGGTATCGGCCTTTGGGTAGCCGGGCTTGGGGGCATGCTCGCCTTCTAGGGCTTGTCTGAAAAGTGCCTGCGCTCGGTAATACGGCGTTAAAAATCGTCTGGTACGCCAGCCCGGTCAAAATACTCATTTACACCCCGTAAACTGCGCTTTCTCACCGATTTTTGCCTTGTCTAACCTTCGCTCGTCGACTTTTCGGACAGCGCCTAGGGCGCGTACGACGAGCGCCTGAGCTCTGCAATACCGGCGTGTAAATTCGTGCTAGTGAGCGCTTACATGCTGGCTGGGCGTGGTTGTCCAGCCTTCCCCCGCAGGACGCCAATAGCCTCTCGTGCATAGCCCGGCTCATGTGAGCCGGGCTATTTGCGATACCGGGGCGAGGGACAACGCCATGATCCATTCGCACCTGGCGCAGCCTGGTAGCGAGCCTTGATGGCTCAAACGTCCAGGGTTCCTTTCAATGACGAATCCTCGATGGCGCTGCGAAGCTCTGCGACCACTTCGCCGGGAAGCGGGATGCCCTGATCGAGAAACTCGGTGCGACGCCTGAGCCCCGATTGGCCTGGCAGTCGCACAGGACGTTCGGGGTCAACGGGCTTGGCTTGCAGACAGGCTTCGACCAGGTGGTCGGTTTCGTCGAGGAAGTCGCTGCTCCCTGCAAATAGTGCTGGATCGATCACCATGACGGTCACCGAGGCCCCCCACCCACTTGGATCGTCCTTGCGTCCGAAGCCACCAAGGGCCGAGGTCAGTGCCTCGACCATCAATCCCATGGCAAAGCCCTTGTGGCCAAACTCGCGCCCACCAAGCGGGAGAATGCTGCCCTGAGGGTCCGTAAAGTAGTCAGCGGGGTTATCGCTGACGACTCCCTGGTTGCTGAGAATGACCGGATGATCGAGCCTTGAGCCCTCGGCCCTGGCCTTGGCCACGCTGCCGTTGGTGACGGTGGACATGCTGACGTCCAGCATGATCGGCTGGATTCGGCTCGGGATTCCCATGGCGATCGGGTTGGGTGTGTAGACTGGGTCGAGCCCCCCGTATGGCGCCACCGACTTTACCGCCGGGTCAGACGTCATGATGATCGGCATCAGCCCCTGATCGACGAAGGGCTTCAGATAGGAGGCCAGGCAGGCAATGTGGTGGGATCGCTTGATGCTGACGATACCGATCCCCGACGTCCTGGCCGCATCAGCACTTTGCTCAAGCGCCTTCTGGACCAGGTAAGGGCCGAGGATATAGTGTCCGTCGTAGGCCGCCGCCACAGGGCTGATCTGGCGGGATTCGAGCAGCGACGCATCACCACGTGCATGGCCGGACTTCAAGTCCTTGAGGTAGCCGTTGGCCAGTTTTACCCCATGGGTATGGTGCCCCAGCAGGTCTCCCTCGATGAGGATGCTGCTGGTCGTCCGACTGACTTCTTCGGATGCGCCGGCTTCTCTGAAAAGTGTCACCAGGACATCTTCCAACCACGGAGTCGTATAGCGTCTCATGATAATTCCTGTGCCTTGTTGGAGTTGGCGTGCTTGAACTTCTTGTAGGCCATGGTCAGCAACGGCGAGAGCCACAGCAGAATGACGAGGGCGCCTAGCCCTGCGCTGATCGGGCGTGAAAAGAAGGCCAGCAGGTCGCCATTGCTCTTGAGCATGGAGCTCATGAAGTTGTTTTCCAGGGTAGTGCCCAACACCAGCCCCAGGATGGCGGGCGCCATCGGGAAATCGCACCTCGCCAGGATCGATGCCACCGCGCCGATAATAAGCATGATCCAGACATCGGTAATCGAATTGTTGATCGAAAATGCGCCAACGATGCAGAAGCAAAGGATAATCGGCATAAGTACCTTCCTTGGCGTCAGGATAAATACTTTTGCCGACCGTATTGCGGCATATCCAATGGGCAGCATCACCAGGTTAGCCAGGAAAAAGACGACAAAAAGCGCATAGATCAACCCACTGCCATCCATGAAGATGGTGGGGCCGGGGTTCATGCCCTTCATGTACAGCACCCCGATGACGATGGCCGTGATGGAGTCTCCCGGGATGCCGAACACCAAAGCCGGCACCCAGGCGCCGCTGATGCCAGAGTTGTTGGCGGAGCTGGCATCGACAATGCCTTCAATATGGCCCGTCCCGTATGCCTCCTTTTGCTTTGAGCGACCTTTGCCCACGGCGTAGGAAATCCAGGCGGCTATGTCGGCACCGGCGCCAGGGAGCGCCCCGATCAGGGTACCGATCGATCCTCCGCGAAACATGTTGGGCCAGTAGGCCTTCAGGTGTCCTGGAACTTGGCTGAAGACGCTATCCTTGGAAAGCGACGGCATTGCTCTACCGTCGCCACGTGAACCATAGAAGAGCATCAACTCGTTGAGCGCGAACATGCCGATCATGACCGGTATGAAGTTGATCCCGGCCATGAGGTCCGGGATGCCGAAGGTAAAACGAGGAGCACCACTCATCATGTCCAGCCCGACAGTGGACAAGAGAAGGCCGATCATCAATGACAGGAAGGCCTTTACCCTGGAGCCGATAGCGATAAAGATCGAGCAGCTCAAACCCAGCAAGGCCAGCCAGAAATACTCAAATGAACTGAACTGAAGAGCGACCTCCGCCAGTGACGGAGAAACGAAGACAAGAATAATGGTGCCGAAGATTCCACCAAATACCGAGCAAACCAGGTTGACGCCAAGGGTTTCCCGTGCCCGTCCGGACCGCGCCAGAAGGTGGGAGTCACCTACATAGGCAGCGGAGGATGGTGTTCCAGGAATATTCAGATAGGTCGCAGGAATGTCGCCGGAGAATATCGCCATGGCAGATGTGGTCACGATCGCCGCGATAGCCGGAACCGGATCCATGTAAAAGGTTATCGGTACCAGCAAGGCCACCGCCATGGTAGCTGTAAGACCTGGTACGGCACCAACGAAAACACCAAAGACGGAAGCGGCTAGAATGACGAGCAAGGTCTCGACATTGAAGACTAGCTGTAACCCTAGAAGAATGGTATCCATGACTTATCCCCAGAATCTCATCAACCCTTCGGGAAGGGGAATCATTAGGTAGGTGGAGAAAATAAAATATATGGTTAGTGATGCGAGTATGGATACGGCCAGGGATAGAAGAAGCGAAGCCTTCCGGGAAAGCATAAGAACGAAAATACCAATGGCGAGGCTAACCGCTGCGCCTAGGAATTCACTGGTGAGGATATAGAAGATAATCATCACGCAGGGAAGAAGTGACGCCAGGAGCGACCGGATAGGAAGCGGCCGGTTATTGCCCGGAGTGTTACTGGCATACTGGGTCTTTAAAATGGGGACCTGCTTTACCGATAGGAACAAACCACCTATAAGAAACCCTCCCCCAATGAGGGAGGGAAACAGAGATGGCCCAAATTGCAGGCTAGACATCGTCGGGTACTGTTGGGCTACATAGATGACGATGCAGCCCGACAGCATGAAGGCTAGCCCCAAGATGAAATCTCTCATCTAGCAATCCTTACTTGCCCAGACCGACGTTCTCGATGATCTCACCGTAGACCGCGTCCATCTCAACCATCAGCTGGCCGAACTCTTCCGCGTTACGCCACTCGGTGCCGAACCCCTGCTGGGACATGAAGTCCTGATAGGTATCGCTGTTGTAAGCTGCTTCCAGTGCGGTCTCCAGCGTAGCGACGACCTCGGGATCCATTCCCTTTGGCCCAGCAATGCCGCGCCATTCGCCGACAAGATAGTCGCTGCCGATCGCCTCCTGGATAGTCGGAACGTCAGGGAAGCTCTCGATGCGCTCCGGTCCCATCACGCCCAGGCTCTTGGCACGTCCCGCTTCGATCATCGAACGTGCTTCAGGAACAGAGCTCGGAACGATCTCCAGGCCGCCAGCGGCAAGTTCGGTCATGGCCGGTGCGGCGCCCTGACTGGGAATCCAGGTGACGCGGTCAGCTTCCATACCCTGATCCATCAGGAAACCGGCGAAGGCCAGGTGCCAGACGCCCCCCAGACCGGTACCGGATGCCTGGAAGGTTCCCTTGGGTTCTTCCCGGATGGCTGCTACCAGGTCTTCCAGAGACTCATAGGGAGCATCTGCGCGGACCTGAATCCCCGGGTAGTCGAAGTTGATCTGCCCGATCGGGGTGTAGTCTTCGTAGGTCAGGTTGGTCAGCCCCTGCCAGTGCATCATGTTGAGCTCGCCAGTCACCAGGCCCAGCGTGTAGCCATCGGGGCGAGCCGTGGCCATGGCGCTATGACCGACGACGCCGCTGCCGCCTGTGCGGTTGACGACGTTGACCGTCTGGCCAAGCTCTTCTTCGAGTGCGGTGGCAATGGTCCGCGCGGTGGCGTCTGTGCCTCCACCGGCCGCCCAGGGGACGATGATGGTGATGGGCTTTTCCGGATAGGCAGCAAAGGCAGAACTGGAGGCTGCGAGCAACAGCGTTGCGGTGACGGTCTTGACGGTTTTTGTGTTGATTATGGCTTTCATTGGCATGCCTGGATCGTCTAATTATGGATTGTAGGGAGTAACGAATCTAGCACGCTGTGTTCATTGCGTACAATGAACGTTTTTTAGACTTTAGTTTAGTTCCCGGCCGAAAAATGGCTCTTTTGTGAGCCACGGATTCACGCGGAAGAAAAAGCGATAAGTGCTCGGGTCGGCCAAGCAAAAGATACCCGTGGCGAGGCCGCAGAGAGGCAGAAAAGACTATAAAATCATTCAATAACAGATGGTTGTGAGAGGTGCCGGTTGGCGGTGGGGACTATTGCTCTACCCTGACCGACAGACACAATGGTGGACTATTGTTGGCCACCAGCGGCTCAGATCGCCAGAAAGATGACGGCTATAAGGGAGGGTAGACAAGAGTCATCGCCGTCTAGAAATTGGCTTTGTTGATGCAAATCCGGAATAGAAAACGACCCGATGCATGGCGAACCTGGTTGGAGGAGCATGGCGGTAGCAAGCCTACAAGGAGGTCCCCTACAGGTGGGCGAGAGCCAGGCGCCGGTTGGGGCAGGGCACCTGGCATTGGTAGACGCTGCTTGTCAAAGATAATTCGTCGTCGGCCAAGCCCCTACAGCAATGACTTCTCTATCCGCCGGGGCTGCGAAGATATTCCGGGATATCGACTTCCGGGTTATCGCGAAACTGCTCCAAACGATGCTGTACCTTGGACTCTGACGCCGTGAGATGCTTGAACAGGGAATGGCGAGCCTGAGTCGGCTTCCGCGAAAGCATCAAACTGAAAACTTCGCGATGCTCGTCAAAGAAGGGATCGCTCTGAGGAAAGTCGATCTTGCTCCCGAGAAGGTGCTTGCTGATCAAGAGGATGGGGCGGGTACGTTGAAGCATGGTAACGATTTCATCGTTACCCCCCGCTATCATGGCATGTTGATGCAGGTCGTTTTCCAGCTCGTCGAGAAGCTCTCCCCGGATGTTCGGGTATTGGTTTTCTGCGCTATCGAGCCGGTCAATGTAGCGTTTGATATCGGCACTGGGCAGTTTTTCGGTGGCTTGGGCGATCATGAAGGGCTCAAGCTGTTGTCGAGCCTCGTATAGCTGATGCAGTCTGTCATCATCCAGTGGTACCACTGTCCAGCTACTGTACTTGTTGTTTTCAACAACACCCAGGGACTGAAGGTGAAGTAGAATCTTTTGAGTCGTGGTTCGGCTAACATCGAGAAACTTTGCCAGTTTTAGTTCGTTTAGCTCCATACGACCTAGCATGGAGCAGAGAACGATATCGCGTTCGATTTCTTCGGCAAACTTTCGCCAGGAGTCGGTCCGGCGGACCGCCATCTTTCCGCTGGATTGTGCGAAGTCCTTCTCGGTGAGTTGGCGTCTGATAACGTCCGAAGGCTGACTCCCCACCAGGTAGCCTCTGCCATCAAAGCGGCTGATCTTTCCTTCGTTGTGAAGCCGTTCCAGCGTCTGACGCACAGGGGACCGACTAATCTTGAAAAGCTCGGAAATATTGCTTTCCAGCAGAACAAGCCCCGTTTCGAGGCTACCGCTTTCCATGCTCTCGGTTAATATGTGGTAGAGCTGATCCTTTAGCGTACCCATCTCGACTCTCCAATACCGTGTCGCAACAATTCTTTTTAGCTTTTGTTGTGGTGGTTTTCCGGCCTTGCGCTTGAAGCTTGCCATGATGAGATGGCGATAGTGTCAATGGAGGGGTCTACCCTTCAAGAAACCGTATTCGCTTGGCTCAGATCATTGTTCGTCGGCTTGCCTACCGCTAGCGCCAAAGGGCCTGAAGCCGAGCGCTGTAAGACTGATGGCCTGGCATCGGGCCTCGCAGGGGCGGTCTTTTCGTCGTCGGACAGACTGTCCTCGACCCATTTGGCCTTGGCCCCCCCGGGGCCCGCAATACCCTGGCCGGCTAGCGTAAAGGACTGCATCGGCTGGACGTGCATCCCCTGCCTGCTGCGTACCGCCGTCACGCGCAGGGGGCGCTCGCGGCAAGCTTTCGTTGCGCTGGTGTCCGTGACCCATGGCCGCTGCAGTCAAGGCGGCGACCTAGGTCACGGCGCCGACCATCCACGGGACGAACTCATTGTTGCCATACCCCAGGGTTTCGCTAGCGCTGGATTCGCCCGATGCGACCGCGATGATCCGCTCGAAGATCATCTCGCCGACCTCTTCGACACTCGCCATGCCGTCAGCGATAACGCCACAGTTGATATCCATGTCTTCGGACATGCGTTCATACATGGCGGTATTTGTCGCGAGTTTGATGGACGGTGCCGGCTTGTAGCCTGATACCGAACCCCGCCCCGTCGTGAAGCACACCATATTGGAACCGGATGCGATCTGCCCTGTCACCGATACCGGGTCGTAGCCCGGGCTGTCCATGAAATTGAATCCCGGCTGCGTGCGTGGCTGGGCATACTCAAGTACGTCGTTGAGACTAGTCGATCCGCCCTTGGCGACGGCACCCAGCGATTTTTCCAGGATCGTCGACAGACCTCCGGCCTTGTTTCCCGGAGACGGGTTGTTATTCAGCTCGGCGCCATTGATCTCTGTGTAGTGCTTCCACCAGGCGATGCGATCCAGGAGCTTGCTTGCCACGTCCTTGCTGATGGCTCGATCCAGGAGAAGATGCTCGGCGCCATAGATTTCGGGAGTTTCGCTGAGGATCACGCTCCCACCATGCTTGACGATGAGGTCCGCAGCGTGGCCGAGGGCTGGGTTCGCGGTGATGCCCGAGTAGCCGTCTGAACCGCCGCACTGAAGCGCTACGGTAAGGTTGCTGAGAGGGCTGGGTTGGCGCTCGGCTCTTGGATGGCTACGGGCCATATCGAGGATCTTCTCGCGCGCCAGTTCGATACTTGCCCTGGTGCCGCCAACATCCTGGATATTGAAGTAGTAGAGACGAGATGTATCGGTCAATCCCGATTTTTCCACCAATTGCTTGACCTGATTGGTCTCGCAGCCGAGACCAATGATCAATACGAAGGCGAAGTTCGGGTGTCTTGCATAGCCTGCGATGACGCGCTCCAGAAAGGCGAAGCCTTCTGTTTCGGTATTCATGGCACAGCCGGAGCCATGGGTTACCGGAACGACTCCGTCATAGCCCAGGGCTTCGACCTCTCCGGATGCATTGAGCTGTTCTGCGGCCATTTTTGCGACCGTTGCTGAGCAGTTCACCGTGGAGAGGATGCCAATATAGTTTCTTGTTCCCGTCTGGCCGTCCGAGCGTAGATAACCATTGAAATGCCGCTCGCTCTCGTCGGCGTTGGTCATCGCTGCCGGCGAAAATCCTTCCAGAGAAGTGGTCCGCTCGAGCATCGAAACGTTGTGCGTATGCACATGCTCGCCCTGAGCAATGTCACTGCTGGCGTTGCCGATGACCTGGCCATATTTGGTGATGCTGTCGCCAGCAGCGATTGCCTTCAAGGCAACCTTGTGGCCCGCGTCAATATTCTGCAAGGACAGGTTCGAATCGTCGTCAATCGGCATACCTTTCGGCAGGGCACGAGTGGCGACCCCGACATTGTCCTGGGGATGCAAACGAATGACAGCAGGCGTGTTGTTAATTAGCTGCATGGACGGCCTCTGGAAGAGAAATCACAAACTGGCGGAAAGCCTATCAGCTTTGGCAATCGTGGCGATTAGACTATAGTCTCACAAAATGGTCATTGCGCGCAATGATCATTTGCTTTAGCTTTGGCCCCGCATGCTGCCCGGTCGCCCTCACCAGGGCCGATAAAAAACAGCGACAACAGGTGACTCGATGAAACAAGCAAAAGCATTATTGACCGCTGCAACCTTTACGCTTTCAACAGGCGCCATGGTGTTTGCCGCTGGTACCGCTCACGCAGCGACCACGCTGCGACTTGGCCACACTTTCAATCCTGGTGAAGCTAGCTATGAATTGCTGGGTGAGCTGGGCGAACGGGTAGAAGAAAGGACCGATGGCGAGCTCAAGATTCAGGTCTTCCCGAGTGAGCAGCTAGGTTCCGAGGTACAGCTGCTCCAGCAGTCCAAGAACGGCTCCATCGACATTGTCGTGCCAGGGTACTCCGGTGCCAGTACGCTTCTCCCCGCCATGGAGATTTCAAACGCGCCTTTCATCTTCCAGAGCTGGGATGAAGCAAGACATATCCTCGAGGGGGAGGCCTATCAGCCGATCTTTGACGAGCTGAAGGAGCAGCATAACCTGGTACCTCTGGCAAAGACCTGGTACTGGGGCTGGCGCAACCTCACCTTCAACGGTGATGAGGTGCATAGCGTCGAGGATATGAAGGGCCTCAAGGTGCGCGTGCCCGAGTCGCCGGCGTGGGTAGAAATGGTAAAAGCCTTCGACGCCTCACCCACCCCGATTCCGTTCAGCGAGGTCTACCTGGCGCTCCAGCAGGGGACTGTCGATGGACAGGAGAATCCGATTCCCACCATCTATTCCCGCAAGTTCTATGAAGTTCAGGATCAACTGGTCATGAGCAGGCATATGCTGCAGAGCCAGGTTGTCCTGATGAACTCGCAGAAGTTCGAGTCACTGTCGGAAAGCCATCAGGAAATTCTCCAAGAGGTCGTTCAAGAGCTTGCCCAGGAGAACTACGAGCTGCAGACCGAGCGTGAAGGTTCCATGCTCGAAGAGCTTCGTGCGGGTGGCAACATCAACGTCATCGAAGATATCGACCGTGCCTCCTTCGAGGAAGCCGCAGTGCAAGCCAGGGAAAACCTGGTCGATCGCTGGGGTGAAGAAGACTATCGTCGCGTCATGACCGCGATTGAAAACTATCGCAACTAACTACTGCTACCTCCCGCCTTGCCTCGCCGAGTTGACGCGCTGGGCAAGGCGGCGATTGGTCAATGGTGATACATGACTAGTTTTCTCGTAAAAGTGAACAGCGGTCTGCTTGCGACCGAGAAGGTGTCCATCGGCGTGATCCTCGGTGTGATGGCACTGCTTCTCACACTGGGGGTGGCATTTCGATACATTCTTGGTGCTCCCTTTGTCTGGAGCGAAAGTGTGTCGAAACTATTGATTGTCTGGCTGACATTTGTCGGAACCAGTGTGGCTTTTGCTGAAAAGCAGCATATCACCGTAGATTCAGTGGTAGCTGCGATGCCGAGAAGCATAAGAAGTGTGGTACATACCCTGATGCTCGTCCTTTCTATCGTGATTCTTGGCGCCATGGCGTTCCTCGGATACGAGTACTGTCAGACGGTTGCCAGCAGTACCTCTCCTATTCTGGGGATCTCGCTTGCCTGGTTCGCCTATGCGATGCCGATATTCTTTGTGTTCAGTGTTTTTCATTTAATGGTGAACGCTGTGGTCGAATGCTCTTTCAATGCATTCGAAACCGACATGGAAAATGTATAGGTGTGAAATGCTGATTATTATACTCGCTATACTTTTTTCCCTGATCCTCCTTGGTATGCCGATCGCCCTGGCGATGCTCGGCGCCTCTGTCGTATCCATTATTTCTCTGGATATTCCGCTGAATGTTCTGGCTCAGCGGGTTTCTTCCGGGGTCGAATCCTTTCCACTGTTGGCAATACCGCTGTTCATGCTCGCCGGCGGCATCATGAACAAGAGTGGCATCAGCGAACGGCTTTTTGACTTTACACGGTCGCTGGTAGGCCACTTGAGAGGCGGGCTCGCCCACGTCAACGTTCTCTCCAGCGTCTTGATGGCGGGCATTTCCGGGTCTTCTCTTGCCGACTGTGCAGCCACCACGCGGGTCATGGTCCCGCAGATGGAGCGAAACGGCTACGATCGGGGGTTCTCGGTTGCGCTGACCGCCTCTTCTGCCACGCTGTCGCCGATCATTCCGCCTTCGATCCTGATGGTGGTGTACGGCTGGCAGGCCAATATCTCCATCGGCGATCTTTTCATTGCGGGCATCTTGCCAGGCCTTCTGATCGCCCTGCTGCTGACCCTTCTTATCACCGGTATCAGCGTCGTCAAGCAATACCCGAAGGATGAAGGCTTCCAACGTTCTCGCGTGGCCAGCTACTTTAAGAAGTCGGTATGGGCGCTACTGATGCCCGTGCTGATCATCGTCGGCTTTCGGATGGGGATCTTTACGGTTACCGAAGTTGCCGCTGTCGCTGTCGCGTATTCCTTCTTCGTCGGAAAGTTTGTCTACAAGACATTAAGCTGGAAGGATATGGGCGGGCTGCTTGTCTCAACATCTCGTGAAGCTGCTTCCATCCTGATTATTATCGCTGCCTCGGCCCCCTTGGCCTGGTCGCTGAGCATTCTGCAAGCGCCGCAGGAGGTGGTTACATGGATTACAGGGCTGACGGACGATCCGTTGATGGTGCTGTTGCTGCTTAACCTTGCGTTGCTGGTTATCGGCATGTTCATGGAAACCATCGCCGTGATCATCGTCCTCGTTCCGATCTTGATTCCGCTGCTGAACGCTCTGGATATCAGTCTCGTCCATTTCGGCGTCATCATGCTCTTCAATCTCTTGATCGGGCAGATCACTCCGCCTCTCGGGGTGCTGATGTTCGTGAGCTGTAATATCGCCAGGCTGAATACCTTGCAATTCCTGAGGTCCTCGCTTCCCTTCTTCCTGGTGCTGCTGCTTGCGCTGCTGGTTATTACTTATATTCCTGGCTTGTCCCTTGCGTTTATTAATTAACAAGGTAGATATTCATGCATATTGTACAAGTGGTAAACGATAGTAACGAGGTCGTTGCGGCTATCGTCAACGGCGATGAGCTTGAACTGCTGGCACAGCCTCTCTACACCATTGCGCTTCATGCGGCGAACCAGGAGCGTAAGCTGGACGCTGTGCTGTCCGAATTTCGCACGGATGCCACCCTGTCCTACGACAAGGCCATCAGCGAGGGCCGTCTTCGCGCACCGATCACCCACCCCGAGCCTGCCAACCTGCTGTTGACCGGGACCGGTCTGACCCATCTTGGCAGCGCGGCTCCGCGTAGCCAGATGCATGAAGGCGAGAACGTCGAGGCGAAGACGGCACAGCCCACCGATACTCAGCGCATGTTTGACCTGGGTGTCGCCGGAGGGAAGCCCGCAGCAGGCGAGGTCGGTGCGCAGCCTGAATGGTTCTACAAGGGCACGGGTCATACGCTACGCGCCCCTTTTGCCGAGATCACGATGCCGGACTTCGCCCTGGATGGTGGGGAGGAAGCCGAGCTTGCCGGGATTTACATCGTCAATGACCAAGGCCGCATCTTCAGAGTCGGCTTCTCCCTGGCAAACGAGTTTTCCGATCATGTGACGGAAAAACAGAACTACCTGTATCTGGCGCATTCAAAACTGCGCGATTGCAGCATCGGTCCCGAGATCTTCGTTGGCGAACTCCCCGAGGAGATCAAGGGAAATGTGTCATTGCATCGGGGTGGCGAACAGCTTTGGCATCGCCCCTTCATGAGCGGTGAAAAGCACATGTGTCATTCGGTGAGTAACCTTGAATACCACCACTTCAAGTATGCAACATTTTGTCAGCCGAACCAGTTGCATGTTCACTTTTTTGGCGCCGCGGTACTGAGCTTCGGTGATGATATTGCCCTTGAAGATGGTGATGAAATGCGTATCGAGTGTGATATCACCACGCGCCCGTTGAGCAATGTGCTGAAGCGCGTGTCAGCTTCAAAGCCGGTAATCGAGTCGCTTTAAGGCAAATTTTCAAGGAGTTTTTATGTATTCATTGGAAGGAAAGCAGCTGATCGGCAGCCAGGCCATCGAGGCCAAGGGCGAGCCCATCCACGCCGTCAACCCTGCCACCGGCGAGACCCTCGAGCCTGGCTACAAAGCAGGTTCCAAGGCCGAGGTCGAGCGTGCCTGCGAACTGGCCTGGGCGGCCTTCGATAGCTACCGCGAGACCGGCCTCGAGGCCCGTGCGACCTTTCTCGAGACCATCGCCGACGAGATCGAGGCGCTCGGTGACGCCCTGATCGAGCGGGCCATGCAGGAGTCCGGCCTGCCCCAGGCACGTCTTGAGGGCGAGCGTGGCCGTACCTGCGGCCAGCTGCGCCTGTTCGCCTCGGTGGTGCGCGCCGGCGAATGGCTCGACGTGCGGCACGATCCGGCCCTGCCGAACCGTGAACCGATGCCGCGGGTCGACCTGCGCCAGCGCCACATCGCCCTGGGTCCGGTGGCGGTGTTCGGCGCTTCCAACTTCCCGCTGGCGTTCTCGGTGGCCGGCGGCGACACCGCCTCGGCCCTGGCCGCCGGCTGTCCGGTGGTGGTCAAGGCCCACTCGGCCCACCCTGGCACCTCCGAGCTGGTCGGCCGCGCGCTGCAGAAGGCGGTGGCCCGCTGTGAACTGCCGGAAGGTGTGTTCTCGCTGCTGTTCGGTTCCGGTCGCGAGGTCGGCCAGGGCCTGGTCAGCGACGCGCGGATCAAGGCGGTGGGCTTCACCGGCTCGCGCAGCGGTGGCACCGCCCTGATGAAGACCGCCCAGGCGCGTCCCGAGCCGATCCCGGTGTACGCCGAGATGAGCTCGATCAATCCGGTGTTCCTGCTGCCCGAGGCGCTCAAGGCCCGTGGCAAGGAGCTGGGCGAGGCCTTCGTCGGCTCGCTGACCATGGGGGCCGGTCAGTTCTGCACCAACCCGGGGCTGGTGATCGCGGTCAAGGGCGAGGCGCTCGACGGCTTCGTCGAAGCCGCCGCCGAAGCGGTCAAGGGCGCAGGCGCTCAGACCATGCTGACGCCGGGCATCCACGACGCCTACACCCAGGGCGTCAACACCCTGGGCGGCAGCGACAAGGCCCGTGAAGTGGCGCGCGGCCCCCAGGGCGACGGACCCAACCAGTGCCAGGCCGGCCTGTTCTTGGCCAAGGCCAGCGACTTCCTCAATGATGAGGCGCTGCAGGCCGAGGTGTTCGGTTCGACCTCGCTGGTGGTCGAGTGTGCCGACCTGGACGAGGTCAAGGCACTGGCCGAGGGCCTCGAGGGCCAGCTGACCGCGACCCTGCAGATGGACGACGGCGACATCGACGCGGCCCGTGGCCTGCTGCCGATCCTCGAGCGGCGTGCCGGTCGGGTGATGGCCAACGGCTGGCCTACCGGCGTCGAGGTGTGCCACGCCATGGTCCACGGTGGCCCCTATCCGGCCACCTCTGACTCGCGCACCACCTCGGTCGGCAGCGCCGCCATCTACCGCTTCCTGCGCCCGGTGTGCTATCAGAACCTGCCAGACGCCCTGCTGCCGCAGGCGCTCAAGGATGGCAACCCGCTGAACGTCAGCCGCCTGGTGGATGGCAAGCGCGAGAGCTGAGCCTTTCCCATCAGTCGCTGTCGATGAAGAAAATCACCGTCATTGAGGTGAGCGCTGGGCGTCCGGATCGAGTAGCTTGTAAGGGATAGCGTCTACCCAACTACTCTGAAATGGGTATTCCTGCCCGCTGATGAAGGAGAAGGATGATGGCGAGACGTCGTGCAGCCTCCCCGATGGCTCAATGGGGTACGCCCCTTGGCTACTGGATGATGGGGATGAAGATGACCCAGATGCTGGTCGAGGCCCAGATGGTGATCGGCATGCGACTGATGGGGATGAAAGGGTTCTGGTCGGTGGCTCCCGGCGAGGACCTGCGCATGGTCACCGAGAAGATGACGGCCTTTACCCAGGCCGCCATGGCCGCCCAGCGGGCGGCGATCAGTGGCCGCAGCCCCGACCAGGTGCTGACGGCGGCGATCAAACCCTTGGGGCGCAAGACATCCTCCAACACCCGGCGGTTGAGCAAGCGAGGGCCCAGCTGGCCGACCTGAGCGTCGTTGCACAGGCGTTCGTCTCAAAGGCAGGGTACAGGCCGTCTGTGGACCTGACCTTGTAGGTGCGAGCTTGCGGGTGTGAGCTTGCAGGCGTCAGCTTGCAGGTGTCAGCAAGGCAAGTGCCGCGGGCGGTATCATATGCCCGCGGCAGTCGCCATAATGGGGCTGCACATTCTTGTGGAACCCCTCCCCATGTCAGATTCCCGCCGTCGTGGTACACCACCGCGCTCCAGCAATGACAAGCCGTCTTCGCATCGCTCTTCGAACAGCGCCTCGAACGACCCTGCGAACAGCCGCTCTCGAAGTGCTGCCGGCAAGTCCTCGCGGTCGACCTCGTCGGGACGATCTCGTCAGGGCCACGGCTCACCCAAGGTCGCCATGGGTGAGGTGGCGGATCTGCGGGTGGTGCAGGTCACCGACTTCGGTGCCTTTCTCGACTGGGGCCACGAGCGTGACCTGCTGCTGCCACTCAGCGAACAGCGCCTGACGCCGGCCGTGGGCCGGCGTGTACTGGTCAAGGTCAGCGAGGACCGCAGCGGGCGGCCGGTGGCCTCCCAGCGTCTCGAGCGCTACATCACCGATCACAGCGATGACCATCGTGCCGGCGATGAGGTCGCCCTGGTTATCGCCGACACCACCGACCTGGGGGTCAAGGCGGTGGTCGATCACCGCTGCTGGGGGCTGATCTATCACGATGAGATCAGCCGCCCGCTGCGCCGCGGCCAGCGCCTGACAGGCTACGTCAAGCGGGTGCGCGAGGATGGCCGGCTGGACCTGTCGCTACTGCCGCCGGGCTCGGCCCGTCTGGACGTGGTCGGCGAACAGGTGCTCAAGGCACTGCGCGACGCTGGCGGCTACCTGCCGCTGTCGGACAAGAGTCAGGCCGCCGAGATCAAGGCGCGCCTGGGCGTCAGCAAGAATGCCTACAAGCAGGCCATCGGTCGGCTCTACAAGCGACGCTTGATCATCATCGAGGACAGCGGGGTGCGCCTGGCGCCCAGGGACTCAGGCGCCACCGCGACCAGCGACGGCGACGGCGACGGCGACTGAAGTGAGTCTGAATCGGCGTGTCGCCGGGTGTAGGCAAGCGGCCGACAGCGACTGACCTTGGTGGTGCCTGGGGTGTCGGGCATACTTGACGGCATCTACCGCTAGCGGACGACCCCCGAATGACCAATCGCCCCCTTCGTGTCGGCGTGGTGATGGACCCCATCGACCAGCTGACCTACAAGAAAGACACCAGTCTCGCCATGCTGTGGTCCGCTCAGGATCGCGGCTGGTCGCTTTGCTACATGGAACAGGAAGACCTGTTCCTCAAGGAAGGCCGCGCCTATGCCCACCAGCGCCCGCTGCAGGTCCACCGCGACCCGCAGCACTGGTTCGACCTGGGTGAGGTCGAGTCGCGGCCGCTGGCGGAGCTCGACGTCATCCTGATGCGCAAGGACCCGCCGGTGGATGGCCACTTCCTCAACGCCGTGCATCTGCTGGCCTTCGCCGAGCGCGAGGGCGTGCTGGTGGTCAACCCGACCCGGCCGCTGTTCGAGTGCAACGAAAAGCTGTTCGCCCAGCAGTTCCCGCAGTGCTGCACACCGACCCTGGTGTCCTGTCGCGACAGCGAGATCCGCGCCTTCCAGGCCGAGCACGGCGACGTCATCTTGAAGCCGCTGGATGGCATGGGTGGCAGCGGCATCTTCCACATCGGCCCCGAGGGGCGGAACCTGGGGGCGGTGATCGAGACCCTGACCGAACGCGGCCGGCGCCAGATCATGGCACAGCGCTTTCTGCCGGAGATCAAGGACGGCGACACCCGTATCCTGCTGGTGGACGGCGAGCCGGTGCCCTTTGGTCTGGCGCGGATCCCGTCCGCCGGCGAGACCCGCGGCAACCTGGCCGCCGGCGGTCGTGGCGTCAGCCGCGAGCTGACCGATCGCGACTACTGGCTGGTCGAGCAGGTCAAGCCGGTGATCAAGGAGAAGGGCCTGATGTTCGTCGGGCTCGACGTGATCGGTGACTACATCACCGAGATCAATGTCACCAGCCCGACCTGCGTGCGCGAGATCGATGACCAGCGCGGCACAGACATCGCCGGCCTGCTGATGGACGCCATCGAGCGTCGCCTGGCGGCGCGCGGCTAGACCGTCGATCACGTCGAGTTTTCCCCACAGTCACTGAGCGCCATGCCCCCGGATGGTACACTGGGGGCATCCTGCCGGGCCGTCGGGGCGACGACTCGCCCTGAGGCCTGGCCACGCATCTGGACGGCGCGCAAGACCGCCTGGGAGTCACATGCAAAGCTTGAAGAACCATTTCCTGATGGCCATGCCCCATCTGGAAGACCCGAACTTCGCCGGGACGCTCAGCTACCTGTGCGACCACGACGAGAACGGCACCATGGGCGTGATCGTCAACAAGCCCACCGACCTGACCCTCGACGCCCTGTTCGAGCAGCTCGAGATCAGCGTGGAGGAAGCGGCCAACGCCCAGGCCCCGGTGTACTACGGTGGCCCGGTGCACAAGGATCGTGGCTTTATCCTGCACTCGGGCTCCGCCGAACCCTGGGATTCGAGCATCCAGGTCACCGACGATATCGCCCTGACCACCTCCATGGACATGCTCCAGGCGCTGGCCAAGGGCGAGGGCCCCGAGCGCTTTCTGGTGTGCCTGGGCTGCGCCGGCTGGGAGTCCGGTCAGCTCGAGAACGAGCTGATGGACAACGCCTGGCTGACCGTGGAAGGCCGCGCCAACGTGCTGTTCGAGACGCCGCCGGAGCAGCGCCTGTCAGCCAGCGCCGGGATCCTCGGGATCGATCTCAACCTGATGACCCGCGAGGCCGGGCACGGCTGATGGCCAGTCGCAAGCGTGAGCCGGGAGAGCGCCTGATCCTGGCCTTCGACTTCGGCACCCGGCGCATCGGCGTATCGGTGGGCAACGAGCTGTTGCGCAGCGCCAGGGAGCTCGAGCCGCTGCCGGCCCGGGATGGCATTCCCGATTGGCAACGGGTGAGCGCGCTGATCGAGGAGTGGCAGCCCGACCGTTTTGTGGTCGGCCTGCCGCTCAACATGGACGGTAGCGAGAGCGAGATGAGCACCCGTGCGCGCAAGTTCGGCAAGCGGCTGTTTGGCCGCTACGGGGTCGAGTGCGAGATGTTCGACGAGCGCGGCACCACCCGGGAGGCCAAGGCCATCGCCCGGGAGCAGGGACACGGGGGAAATTACCGCAAGGAAAGCGTCGATGGCATCGCCGCGGTGCTGATCCTGGAAGGCTTCTTTGCCCGGGAGGAAGGGTTGCCGAGCCGCCAAGGGCCGGCGGAACCTGTCTGACGCGCAAGGAAAGCGTCGATGGCATCGCCGCGGTGCTGATCCTGGAGGGCTTCTTTGCCCGGGAGGAAGGGTTGCCGAGCCGCTGAGGTCGCCACTGTTGCACCGAACTTGTGAAGCATCCAAAAAGCCCGAGGCCTTGGCCTCGGGCTTTTTTCGGGGCAATCGACCCAGGCAGGTTCAACCCTCCAGGCTTAGCTCCGGTGTCGCCTGGCGGAAGCCGCGGGTCAGCCAGGCCAGCCACGCCAGGCCGCAGGCCAGCCAGATCCCGCCCAGCATCAGCGCGGAGCGGTCCAGGCTGGCCATCAGCCACAGGATCGCCAGCAGACCGATGGTCGGCGCGACGAGGAAGTACAGGCTGTCGGCCAGGCCGCGTCGGCCCTGCTTGATGTAGTAGTGGGCGATCACCGACAGGTTGACCAGGGCGAAGGCCAGGAAGGCACCGAAGTTGATGAAGGAAGCCGCCGAGAGCACGTCCATGGTCAACGCCAGCAGCGCCACCACGCCGCTGAGTATCAGGCCACCGGTAGGCGTGCCGAAGCGTCCCAGGCGCCCAAGCAGGCGGGTCGACAGGACTCCGTCGCGGCCCATGGCGTAAAGCAGTCGCGAGCCGCTGGCCTGGGCCGCGATGCCGGAGGCAAACTGGCCGACGACCAGGCCGATCAGAAAGATCGAGACGAAGACGTCTCCGCCGATATTGCGGGCGATCTCGTAGGCGGCGGCGTCGGCATTGGTGAACTGGTAGCCCGGCGCGGCGAGCTGCACGAAGTAGGACACCAGGATGAAGATCAGGCCGCCCAGCAGGGTGATCAGCAGGATGGCGCGGGGCAGGGTCCGCTCGGCGTCGCGGGTCTCCTCGGTCAGGGTGGTCACCGCGTCAAAGCCGAGAAAGGAGTAACAGGCGACGGCGGCGCCCGCCATCAGCAGTGGCATCTGGGGGCTGTCGGCGCTGCCGAAGAAGGGCGTCAGGCTCCACAGCGGCTGGCTGGGGTCGCCGAGTACGTAGTGCACCGCCAGGGCGACGAAGGCGGCGATCACCAGCACCTGAACCAGCATCAGCACGCTGTTGACCAGGCTTGCTAGTTTGAGGCCGATGATGTTGATGAAGGTGGTGACCGCGATAAAGGCGATCAGCCACACCGGCACCGGAACGGACGGAAAGGCCGAGTGCAGATAGGCGGCACCGATCAGCCAGATCACCATGGGCAAAAACAGGTAGTCCAGCAGGATGGCCCAGCCGGCCATGAAACCCAGTCGATCGTTGATGGCGTGGCGCACATAGGCGTAGGCGGAGCCGGCCACCGGGTAGGCGCTGGCCATGCGGCCATAGCTGTGGGCGGTGAACAGCATGGCGATCAGTGCCGCCGCGTAGGCGCCGGATACCGCGCCTTCGGAGACCACCGCCAGCACGCCGAAGGTGCCGAGGACGATGATCGGTGTCATGTAGGCAAGGCCGAATAGAACGACCTGCCACAGGCCGAGTTGGGGCTTGGAGTGAGACATCTTGGGGCTCGCGTTATGGTTGTTGGTGATGGACAGTCGGGTCAGGCAACCATGTTCAGGCAATCATGGTCAGGAAAGCCGGGTCAGATGAGGCGGAAACCGGGGCCTCGTGAGTCGTCGTCGCGCTGAAGGTCCAGCGAGACGCGTCGATCGGCCAGGTAGTCATAGTCCCGCCGGGCACGATTCAATAGCTCGAGGTCGAGCGATACCAGGTGTACCCCCGCGTCGCGATCGGCCTCGAACAGGGTCTCGCCAAGCGGCGAATACGCCGCGCTGTGGCCGGCGAAGGTCAGGCCGGCGCCCTCACCGCAGCGGTTGGCCATGGCGACAAAGCACTGGTTGTCCTGGGCGCGGGCCTGGGCGGCGCGGGCGTGTACCGGCCCATAGGGGTCCATGTTGCCGTTGGTCACCAGCATCAGGTCGGTGCCCAGCGCGCCCAGGGCACGTGCGGTCTCGGGGAATTCGATGTCGTAGCAGATCATCAGCCCCAGGGTCAGCCCGCGCCAGCGGGTGACACCGATGCGCTGGCCCAGGCCGACCAGCTCCCGCTCATCGGGCCACAGGTGGGTCTTGCGATAGGTGAGGGCGATGCCATCTTCCGGGGTGATCAGTAGCGTGGTGTTGTAGACACCATCGGCGGCCCGCTCGAGCAGGCCGATGGCCAGGGCGCAGTCGTGGTCACGGCTGGCCTGGATCAGACGAGCCACCTCCGGGCCATCGAGCGCCAGGGCACGATCGTCGACGTGGTCTTGTTCGGCGAAGCCGCTGAGATGCGTTTCGGGAAAGACCACCAGCGACACCTGGTCGCCGTGGCGTTCCAGGGTGCTCAGGGCGGCGTCCAGGTTGGCCTCGATGTTTCCCTCGATGCCGGGAAGTTGTGCCAGGGCTATCTGCATGGAAGACTCCACAGCCGTTGTTGTCGGTTGGCGTTTTATAGAATGTCAGTATCCTCTATTCACCGAGGCTGCCTATTCCATGGCAGGGTTACCCCCATAGGGTGAGGCGCCGTCAGATGTCGCAGAACAGTGAGGAAGGAACCACGGGAATGCTCGAGGCGATGGGCTGGCATCGCGACTTCGCGCGCCTGCTGGCACGCCTGGAAAGTGAAGACTTCTGGGAGGCCGTCAGCCGCACCCTGGCGCGCCACATCGTCTACAACACCTGGGTGGCGCTGGTCTTCCACGCCGACCAGCCGCCGACGATCCTGGCCGAAAGCGACGAGGACGACGGCGCCGATGAAAGCCTGTTCGAGGACTACCAGCGCGGCCTGTATCTGCTCGATCCCTTCTACGTCGCCGCCCGTGACAATGGCCTCGATGGCCTGGTAACGCTGGATGACGTGGCCCCGGCACGGTTCACCACGACCGAGTACTACCGGCGTTACTTCCGGCGCAATATCGTCAGTGACGAGGTGCAGATCAATCGGTCACTGGGCGCTGGTCGTACCCTGTGCCTGTCGCTGGGTTCCACCCGAACCTTCCTGCACAGCGAAATCGGCCTGCTGCATCTGGTCGAGCCCTGGCTCGGTGAGCTGATGCGACTGCGCATGCACTTCGAGCGCTGCGGCGAGACGCCCGGCCCCCATCCCTGGCATCCGCACCGAGGTGGCGTCGAAGAGACGGCGACCCGCTTCGGGCTGACCGATCGCGAGCGCGAGGTGAGCCAGCTGATGCTGGGCGGCGGGTCGACCAAGGAGATCGCCCGACGCCTGTCCATCTCGGTGGAGACCGTCAGGGTCCACAAGAAGCACCTGTACGCTAAGCTCGGGATCAACACCCAGGCCGAGCTGTTCTCGCGCTTCTGGCAGGAGCGCCCCTGAACCTGTGGCGCCGGTGCCAGGCTCCCGCCCGGCACCGCCTCAGCTAGAACTTGGCGTCGTCGACACCGACGCTGCCCGGCACAAACCAGGGCACGTCGCGCAGGTCGCGTTCGATCAGGTGCTCGACCTTGAGCAGGGTGGCGAAGATCGCCATGCGCACCGGAATGCCGTTGTCGGTCTGGCGGAAGATCGCCAGGCGCGGGTCGCCGTTGAGGTCGACGTCCAGATCATTGGCCTCCGGACGGCTGTCCCGGGGCAGCGGGTGCATGATGATGGTGGACGGATTGCAGCGGCTGTCCATGAAGGCGCGGTGGACGGTGAAGTCCCGCGACAGGTTGAAGCCTTCGCTCATCTCGGCGGTGAAGCGCTCCTTCTGGATGCGGGTGGTGTAGACCACGTCGACATCGGAGAAGTCCCCGGCCAGGCTCTCGCGTACTTCCACGTCCAGGCCCTGGCGGCTGACCCGCTCGATCAGGTGGTTGGGCATCTCGAGCCCCGGCGGCGCCACCAGGGTCACGCGCATGGGGGCGTAGAGCGCCAGCAGCTTGATCAACGAGTGCACCGTACGGCCGTACTTCAGATCGCCGGTCATCAGCACATGGGCACCCTTGAGGGTCTTGCCCTGGCGGCTGAATTCCTTGTCGATGGTGTAGAAGTCCAGCAGCGCCTGGCTCGGGTGCTCGCCGGGGCCGTCACCGGCGTTGATCACCGGCACATGGGTGGCGCTGGCGAACTCGGCCACCGAGCCCTGGTCCGGGTGGCGCATGACGATGGCATCGCAGTAGCCGGCCATCACGCGGCTGGTGTCGTAGAGCGATTCGCCCTTGGCCATCGACGAGAAGGTGAAGCCGGTGGTGTCGCAGACGCTGCCGCCGAGCCGCGAGAAGGCGGTGTGGAAGCTGACGCGGGTACGGGTGCTGGCCTCGAAGAACAGGTTGCCGAGCACCGCGCCTTCCAGCACCCGGGTGACCTTGCGTCGCTGGGCGACGGGTTCCATGGTGGCCGCCACCCGCATCAGGTGATCGATATCGTCGCGGGACAGGGAGTCGATGGAGAGCAGGTGGGACATCACGGCGGCCTCGGCAGTGGGAACGGGCGCTAGTGTACCGCTGGTGCACACTGAGTTCAGCCTCGAAGAGCGCTTGCCGTGCCCCTCATCAGATTAGGGAGGCCGTAAAGGCGGTGACGGATGCTTGCCAACGCTCTAGCGTTGACTTTGCCGTAGAGGGGTTTGCTCGTTCGCGCGCTGGCAAGGTGGACGCCGGGGCCTCTATGCTGGAAGGCGCCACCGGTGTCGGGCGCATGTAGCCTGGCCCTGGTCTACCAAGTCCAAGTGGAGCCGCCTATGCTGCCGTCCCTGACCCGCTACTACCTGCTCGATGTGTTCACCGACCAACCGTTCGCCGGGAATCCACTGGCGGTGTTTCTCGACGCCGACGGTATCGCGGGGGAGCGCATGCAGGCCATCGCCAACGAGCTGAACCTGGCCGAGACGGCCTTCGTCGGGCGGGCCCAGGCGAGCCGGCATTTTCCGGTACGTATCTTCACTCCTCACCGCGAGCTGCCGTTTGCCGGCCATCCGAGCATTGGCGTGGCCCATCTGATCGCCGCCCAGGGGCTGGTGCATGCTGGCGAGGTCAGCGCCGATAGCCCGGTCATCCTGGATCTGGCTGGCGGGCCGCTTAAGGTGACCTATGAGGGCGACCTGGCACGCTTCAAGATGGCGCGCACGCCGGAGGTCGGCACCAGCACGCTGGGCCAGTCCAGCGCAGCGGAGCTGGCCGGGCTCGAGCTCGATGACGTCGCCGCGGACCCGGTCCAGGCCTCCTGCGGATTGCCGTTTCACCTGGTCGAACTGGTCAACGTCCAGGCGCTGGCGCGGCTGGCGCTCGATGGCGAAGCCTGGCAGCGCCACGTGTCACCCAGCGCCGTGGAGCAGGTCTACTTCTATGTGCGCGAGGCCAAGGAATCCGGCGAGATTCACGCACGCATGTTCTCGCGCCACGCCGGCAGCTTTGTCGAGGACCCCGCCACCGGCAGCGCGGCGGCGGCGCTGGCGGGATTTCTGGGACAGCAGTCGAAGAGCCAGGGCAACAACTGGCGCATCCACCAGGGCGAGGCGATGCACCGCCCAAGCCAGATCCATGCCCGCGCCACTCGGGACGACAAGGGCAAGGTCAGCGTCGAGATCGCCGGGCAGGCGGTGCTGATGGGCGAGGGCGGTCTCTATCCTCGTGACTGAGGCATCGTCCTTGGTGATCGAGGCGTTACCGAAGCTCGTGCCTTTACCACCCAGTCACTGCACTTTCTGGAGTCTTGCATGACCCGTCATCTGGTCCTGGCCTTCGTTGCCGGCTTTCTCGCCGTGCTGTGCTTCCACCAGCCGGTAGTGGGGCTGTTGCACGCCTACGGGGTGATCCCCTTTGCCCCCTATTCCACCTCACCCGCCGCCCCCCTGGGCGTGCCGGCCTGGTTCTCGGCAAGCTTCTGGGGCGGCGTCTGGGGGCTTGTGATGATGCTGGTGTTCGCGCTCAGGCGGATCGATCAGGGGGGCTGGTGGAAGGCAGGGTTGTTCGGCGGCATCGCCCTGACCCTGGTGGCCATGCTGGTGGTGTTCCCGCTCAAGGGGCGCGGCATCGACCCGGCGATCTTCCCCATCGGCTTTCTGGTCAACGGCGCCTGGGGCCTCGGCACCTGGATGTTTGTGCGCGCCTGGCGTCAGTAGATACGTTCCTCTGGAACGACAGCGGCCCCGTCTGAAAACAGGCGGGGCCGCTGTCGTTAAGGTTCGAGGGTCCCGTAGCGCTTGGTCGTCAGGCCGACGCCGTCTGCGCTTCCAGGTCGCCCTTGTCGGTGACGATAAAGTGGTAGCAGACCAGCGCCAGCACGCCGGACAGGCCGATGGCGATGGCCATGCTGTGGGAGGTGCCATCATGAAACTGGCCGACCAGGGCGCCGACGCCGGCGGCGATGCTCATCTGGATAAAGCCGAACAGCGCCGAGGCCGAGCCTGCGCAGTGGGGGTTGGGTGCCAGGGCGCCGCCCATGGTCTGCGGCATGATGATGCCGAAGCCGATCATGTAGGCCATGTGGGGGCCGATGACCGCCCAGGGGGTATGCACCCCGGCCAGCGCGAGCAGCGCCATGGTGCTGCCGCCGAGGGCGGCGATCAGGCTGGCGGCGACCAGCAGCTGGTGGCGGCTGCGGCGACGGCTGAGCTTGGCGCTGGTCAGCGAGCCGATGAAGAAACCGAGCACGATGGCGGCGAACAGGTAGCCGTAGACGTCGGGGCTGACCCCCATGTAGTCGATCAGCACGAACGACGAACCCGACAGAAAGGCGAACAGACCGGAGAAGGCGGCCGCGTTGGCCAGGGTATAACCGACGAAGTCGCGCTGGCCGAGCAGCGAGCGGAAGGTGATGGCCAGCGCCGAGGGCTTGATCGACTGGCGTCGGTCCAGCGGCAGCGGCTCGGGCATCATCGCGATCAGCCCCAGCATGGCGGCGGCGTAGAGCGCCAGCAGCAGGAAGATGGCGTCCCAGCCGAACCACACCAGTAGCCCCGCACCGACCACCGGGGCCAGCGCCGGGGCCAGCGCCATGACGCTGGCCATATAGGAGAGGATGCGGCTGGCCTCGAAGGGGCCGTGGATGTCGCGCACCGCGGCGCGGCCCAGCACCGGCCCCGCCGAGCCTCCCAGGGCCTGGAAGAAGCGCGCCACCAGCAGCGTCTCGATATTCGGCGCGAAGGCGCAGACCAGGCTCGCCAGCAGAAAGACCCCCATCCCGAGTGCCAGCACCGGCTTGCGTCCGAAGCGATCGGACAGCGGACCGCACAGCAGCTGCGCCATGGCGAAGCCGATCAGATACAGCGACAGGGTCAGCTGGATCTGATCGGCTCCGGTGCCCAGCGCCTCGCGCATGGCTGGCATGGCCGGCAGGTACATGTCGGTGGCCAGCGGGCCCAGGGCGGTCAGCGCCGCCAGCAGGGCCACGGTGGCGCGGGAGGTCGGGTTCAGCACACGCAACTCCTTGGTGTCAGGTACGGTGTCGATGCTGCTGCTTGGAGGCAAACATCGTTCCGTCAGTGTTTCCTTAGTCGGCTTATTGTAGCCGATCTCACACAGCGTCTGGCTGAACACCCGGTGCCGCCTTGTCGAAGGCCGGCAGCGCTCGCGCTCGCTCCGATACCGCGCGCACTCGCGCAAAGGGCGCGAGGTCGCACTCGAAGCGCTCGGCGTTGAACACCTGGGGCACCAGGCAGACGTCGGCCAGGGTCGGCTCGTTGCCGACGCAGAAGTCGCCCATGGTGTGCTCAAGCATCGCCTCGACGGCGGTCAGTCCCGTTGCTACCCAGTGGCGGTACCAGGCGAGCCTGGTGTCATCCGATAGCCCGAGTTCGCCGGTCAGGTGCTTGAGCACCCGCAGATTGTTCAGCGGGTGGATCTCGCAGGCGACGGCCTGGGCCAGTGCCCGGATCTGCGCCCGATGCTCGGCGGAGCCGGGCAGCAGCGGCGGTTCGGGGTAGCGCTCGTCGAGGTATTCGCAAAGCGCCAGGGATTGAGTCAGCGCCTGTCCCTGGTCGGTGACCAGGGTCGGCACCAGGCCCTGGGGATTGCGCGCCAGATTGTCGGCATCACGCTGCTCGCCCTTGACCAGATTGACCGGGTGATGGTCGAGGGTGATGCCCTTTAGATTGGCGACGATGCGCACGCGATAGGCCGCCGAAGAGCGAAAGTAACCGTAGAGTTGCATGGCAGGTTCCAGAAATTGGCGGGGGCGGGCGCGATGCTCGTGTGGCGGCCCGAGCGGTGGCGGGACGCCCGCCGGGGACGGCGGGCGTCGAGGGCCGAGGTGTCGACGGTGGTGGACGTCCGCCCCAGGACTTAAGGGGGCTGGCTCAGTCCTTGGGTTGGTACTTCACCACCCGCTGGTCGATGGCGCCGAAGATGCTCTGGCCGGCCTTGTCGAACATCTCGATGCGCACCCGGTCACCAAAGCGCAGGAAGGGCGTCTTGCTGTCGCCGTGCAGGATCTTCTCGACCATACGCACCTCAGCCAGGCAGCTGTAGCCGACGCCGCCGTCGGCCACCGGCTTTCCGGGGCCGCCATCCGGGTCCGGATTGGACACGGTGCCGGAGCCGACCACCGCGCCGGCGCCCAGGTAGCGGGTGCGGGCGGCGTGGGCCACCAGTTGCGGGAAGTTGAAGATCATGTCCGGGCCGGACTCGGGCTCGCCGAACTTGTCGCCGTTCAGATGGACCGTCAGCGGCAGGTGCACGCGGCCATCCTTCCACGCCTCGCCCAGCTCGTCCGGGGTGACGCAGATCGGCGAGAAGCTAGAGGCCGGCTTGGCCTGGAAGAAGCCGAAGCCCTTGGCCAGCTCCCCGGGGATCAGGCCGCGCAGACTGACGTCGTTGACCAGCATCAGCAGCTTGATGTGGCCGGCTGCCTGCTCGGGGCTCACCGCCATCGGCACATCGTCGGTGATCACCGCGATCTCGCCCTCGAAGTCGATGCCGTGTTCCTCGCTGACCGCCTCGATATCGTCACAGGGACCGATGAAGCTGTCGCCGCCGCCCTGGTACATCAGCGGGTCGGTCCAGAAGGTCTCCGGCATCTCGGCGTTGCGCGCCTGGCGCACCAGTTGCACATGGTTGAGATAGGCCGAGCCGTCGGCCCAGTGATAGGTACGCGGCAGCGGCGAGTGCAGCGCTTGAAGATCGAGCTCGAAGGCCTCCTCGGCGGCGCCGTCGTTGAGGCGCTGGTAGATCTCTTCAAGGCGCGGGGCCAGCTCGTCCCAGTCTTCGACGAGCTGTTGCAGGGTGGTGGCAATCTGCGGCACGCGTACGGCGTGGGTCAGGTCGCGGGAGACGACGATCAGCTCGCCGTCGCGTCCGCTCTTGAGGGTGGCCAGTTTCATCAGAGGGTTCCTTGTGGTCAAAGCAGAGGTCGGTCAGGGCCGCGTCGGATCGAAGTGGGACTTGAGTCCCTTCCACACATCCACGTAGTCGCGCTGGCGGAAATCGGCGGCCAGCGCCTTTTCGGTAGGCTGGAAGACGTAGCGGCTCTCGAACATGAAGGCCAGGGTCGCCCCTTGATACTGAGGCTGGAGGCTGGCGTCGGAGGCCTTCTCGAAGGTCTCGGCGTCGGGGCCGTGGGGCGACATGCAGTTGTGCAGGCTGGCGCCGCCGGGCAGGAAACCTTCGGCCTTGGCGTCGTACTCGCCGTGGATCAGGCCCATGAACTCGCTCATCAGGTTGCGATGGAAGTAGGGCGGGCGGAAGGTGTTGTCGGCCACCATCCAGCGCGGCGGAAAGATCACGAAGTCGATGTTGGCCATGCCCTCGGTGTCCGACGCCGACGTCAGCACGGTGAAGATCGAAGGATCCGGATGGTCGAAGCTGACGGTATTGATGGTGTTGAAGTTGGCCAGGTCGTACTTGTAGGGCGCCACGTTGCCGTGCCAGGCGACCACGTCCAGCGGCGAGTGGTCCAGCCGGGTCGCCCACAGTGCCCCGGAGAACTTGGCCACCAGTTCGAAGTCGCCCTCGAGGTCCTCGTAGGCGGCCACCGGCGACTGGAAGTCGCGCGGGTTGGCCAGGCCGTTGGCGCCGATGGGGCCGAGCCCCGGCAGCTCCAGGGGACTGCCGTAGTTTTCGCAGACATAGCCCCGGGCCTGGTCGCCCTCACTGATGCGGACCTGGAACTTGACCCCGCGCGGGATCACCGCGATCTCGCCGTTGCCCACCTCGAGCGCGCCGAACTCTGTGCGCAGGCGCAGGGTGCCCAGCTGAGGCACGATCAACAGTTCGCCGTCGGCGTTGTAGAAGAAGCGTTCGGTCATGTCCTGGTTGCAGGCATAGACATGGACACCGCAGCCGGCCTGGGTGCCGGCGTCGCCATTGACCGCGATGGTGGCAAGACCATCGATGAAGTCGGTGGCCGCCTCGGGCAGGGGAGCCGGGTCCCAGCGCATCTGGTTGGGGTCCGCGGCGGGACGTGACAGCGGCGCGGTGGCGAGACCGCCGTGCTCCAGCGGGCGGTAGGCGCTCTGGGCCACCGAGGGGCGGATGCGGTAGAGCCAGCTTCTCAGGTTATGGCTGCGCGGCGCGGTGAAGGCCGAGCCGGTGAGCTGCTCGGCGTAGAGCCCGTAGGCGCAGCGCTGAGGCGAGTTCTGCCCCTGGGGCAGGGCGCCGGGCAGCGCTTCGCTGGCGAAGTGATTACGAAAACCGCTTTGATACGCAAGCGGCGTCTGGTCGAGACGTTGGGACATCGGGAAATCCTCCGCTCAGGATGATGAGGTGTCGTGTCGGGATGCTCGCCGCCCCACTGCATACTGAGTCCTGTGATAAAGCTCGGGTCGAGGCGGTCACATCATCGCTATGGCATGCCTGGAATATAGTTTCATTTGAAACTATATTCCAGGCCTTATCGCTAGAGAGACGGTGCCAACCCCACCGGCATCTGATTTATCCTCTAAAAACATGAGATTGATGGGCTAAGACATACGTCTATAGCAATGCCATGGTGCGAAGCTTCACTGGGCGGTTGGGTGCGGTGTAGACACTATCCCCAAGGGGCCAGGCGACGGTATGAGCGCAGGGGAAAGGTCGCCTAGACCGCGCCCACCCACGTTGGGCAAGTGTGGATCGGCGTCGTGATAGCCAGCGGGGTGTGAAGGCCGCAATACGAGATGGGGGCTACTTCCCTGCAAGTGAAGTGGACTTCGAGAGAGCATTACAGACGCTGTGCCATTGCCGCGAAAAGCATAGAATTGGGCAGTGCTGCCACGAAAAGTAACGTTATCATCGTGTTATTGAGTTATCTTAAAGTCATATAAGCGTTTGTTTAAAAAATAATAAGACGCCGTCAACGTGAAGTGGACAAAAGTCCCTTCGATCTCGACATGACGAAGGTAGTGGGCATCGGTCATCAGACGTCGAGCCTATGCACAGGGAGAACAGCAAGTGTCGATGGCAAAGATGCCCCATCTGGTGCATTGGTTAACTGGACAGTTTCGTGAAACTGAGCGAGAAGCCTGGTATCGCCGCGCGATCAAGCCGAGGGTGCGCTGCGAGTCACGACTGGCCTGGATGCTTGCCGCATTGATATTCGGCATGTTCTCGATTTCCGATTACTTTTATGTCGGCCAGAGCCGCGAGCTCTACCTGTTGCTGGCCATGCGCGTGGTCGTCGTCGGTAGCTGTCTTTTTCTGGCTTGGGCGATTGGTCGATGGGGAAGCTATTCGCAGCGCCTCTGGCTGCATGCTTTGCCGTTGTGGGTTATGGCGACGGGCATCATCCTGATTGTTCCGCTACGTCCGGACTCCCTTTCGACGCAGATGATGGCTGTCATCGTTGCTACCATGGCCTTTTATCTGCTGATTCCCAACCTGCTCACCGTGGTGGCGATGGCGAGCCTGTATCTGGGTATCGGTTTTCTGTGCGCCTCTGCCATCTTTGCCGACAGTTCGCCCGTCGATGTGTTGCGCATGGCGCTGTTGTTGATCATGGCCAATGCGGTCGGGTTCTGCACCTTGCTGCGGGTAGAGCGCCTGCAGCGCAAGCAGTTCGCGATATTGAGCGAAGAGCGCGACCAAAACCGACAATTGCTTCGTGAGATGGCGCATCGTCAGTCCCTTGAAGGTCAGTTGAGACAGCTGGCCGAGCGCGATGCCTTGACCGGTCTCGCCAATCGTCGGCACTTCATGAAGCGGGCCCAGAGCATGTTTGAGTCTGCCCGGGAAGCACAGGCGCCCTTCAGCCTGTTTATGCTGGATGTCGATCACTTCAAGACTATCAATGACACCTGGGGCCACAGTCATGGAGACCGAGTGCTGATGGAGATCGCCCGAGTGTGTGCCGAGTCACTGCGTTCCCATGATCTGATCGCGCGTTTCGGCGGAGAAGAGTTCGTGGTCGCATTGCCTGATACCTCCTTGAGTGACGCTTTGCCGGTCGCACAACGTCTGCATCGAGCGGTCGCCGACCTGGCGCTGCCGTTTGAGGGGGGTGAGAGGGGGGCGGCGGTCACCGTTACCATCGGCATTGTCGAAGCCCGGCCCGATGAGGACAATCTGGAAGTGCTGATTCATCGCGCCGACAAGGCGCTTTACGTCGGCAAGCGTGACGGCAGAGACCAGGTAGTAGCCTGTCGCGAGAGCCAGGCGTGAGTGCGAAAGCGATGCTGATGGTAAGGTCGCGAGCTACGTTGCCGGTTCTGGCGTTCCCGGTTATCGTCAGTGACGGATGGTGGCGTGCCACGCTGGCGTGGCGCTGTCGCGATGGACGCTGACCACGGGGACGAGGCCATGGGCTCGCGTAAGCGAGAAACACCGACCAGCAGCGGGTTACCGCATCTGGATCTTTTGCAGTTCCTGCCGTACCGGCTGAACAGTCTGGCGGACCGTTTGAGTCAGGCGCTTTCGCAGATGTACGCCGAACGTTACCAGTTGACCATTGCCCAGTGGCGAGTGCTGGCGTGGTTGTCGCACCTGGATGAGCTATCGGCCAAGCAGATCGCCCAAGCTACTCGCATGGATAAGGTGCGTATTTCTCGGGCCGTACAGGCCCTGGAGGAGCGCGGTCTGATCCGAAGAACGCCTTCGCCCAGTGACCAGCGTGTACAGCACCTGCGACTGACTGAGGCGGGCCAGGCCTTACTGGCCGACTTGATCCCCGATGCCTTGCAATGGGAGGCCGATGTGGTGGCCGCTCTCTCTCAGGGCGAGTGTCATCAATTGATAAGCGTGATCGGCAAGCTCGAACGCCAGCTCGACCGACTGGAGCAGGGCAGTGGCCCCTGGTCACAGGACCGCTCCGGCGATCCCATGGAGACGCAGGGTTCTCCCGAGCTCGACCAGGATCGCTAGGGCCTGTTCGCGCACTGCTCCAGGCGCTCGGCCAGCCACACCTCGATGATCGATTGGCGAGTCACTCCCGGGCGGCTGGCTTCCTTGTCGAGAGACTCGATCATCCACACAGGAAAGTCGACGTTGCCCCCGTCCTTGTGTCTGATTGGGGCGCCGAGCCCTGGACAGGCCGAGGGCTTCCGAGACGTCTTCGCCATCATCGAATTTTTTGATCAAGCGTCCTGGCTTTCATGGAGCTCCACCTCTTCCTTCCGCGAGCGCCTTACAGAGATTATGCGTAGCCCGGTCGCGCGGCGTTACAACGGCAGAACAGTGCTTGCCTTCGATCGAGCCGATAACCAGCAATCCAGGTTCGTCGCGCGTCTTGGCGGGGATCTCGATAAGGAGAGGGTCAAACCAGCGTCGTTGTGCATCAAGGGCGTCAATCCCATGCTTGGCCTTGGGGCCGGGATCGAGGGCAGGTCCTCACTGCGGATAAGGGTCAAGTCGCCACTGCGACGGGCAGATTCGCCCCCTCACTCCCCGATCACCCACCAGCCATCGACCTCTTCCACCGGTACCGGGTCCAGTGCCTCGCCCTGGGCGGGGCCGGAGATGCCCTCGCCGCTGTCGAGACGGAAGCAGGCCTGGTGGTGGGTACAGATCAACAGCTCGCCGTCGCGGCTGAGGATGTTGCTGCCGCGCCCGTCCAGCGGCAGGTACTGATGGGGGCAGGCGTTGACGTAGGCGTGTACCCGGCCATCGGCGTGGCGGGCGAGGATCAGCGGGAAGCGGCCGTTGTCGCTTTCGAGATTGAGGCAGCGGCTCTCGCCCGGGGCCAGGCTGGTCGATTCCAGCACGGCGGTCCCGGGCGGCGGTGCGCTCTTGTACTTGCGCCAGGCGTCGGTCATCGGGGGATCTCTTGGGGGAGCCGGTGAACCCGGGTGTCAGGGCTTGAAGTCCTCGGCGGCGGGAATGCGTCCGCCTAGCTGGGCGGTAATTTCTGCGGCGGTGGCGCGCACCAGCTCGCCGAGCTGGGACAGGCGTTCGTCGGGGATACGCGCCACCGGCCCGGAGACCGAGATGGCCGCCAGCGGCGTGCCCAGTTCATCGTGGATGCAGGCGGCCACGCAGTGCAGGCCGATGGCATGCTCTTCGCGGTCGCAGGCGTAGCCGCGTTCACGGATCTCGGCCATGGCGCGACGCAGCTCGGATGGACTCGACAGGGTGTTGACGGTGACGCGGTCCAGACCGCGTTCGGCCAGCACCCGCTCCAGGTCATCGTCGGGCAGCCAGGCCATCAGCGCCTTGCCCACGCCCGAGGCGTGCAGCGGGGCACGTGAGCCCAGACGGGTGATCATGCGCATCATCTGGGGCGATTCGCTCTGCGCCAGGAACACCGCCGTGGTGCCTTCACGTACGCCCAGATTGGCGGTCTCGCCGGTCTCACGGGTCAGTCGGCGCAGGTAAGGGCGGCTGGTGGCAACGAAGTCGCGTGCCTCGAGAAAGCTGTTGCCGATGCGAAAGGTCTTGACGTCGATGCGCCAGACGCCGAGTTCCTCGTCCTGGGTGATGAAGCCCTGGCTCAGCAGGGCCTGCAGCAGGCGATGGGTCGTGGACGGTGCCAGATCGGCCTGCTCGGCGATGTCGGACAGCGCCAGGCCGCCCGGGTGCATCGCCAGCAATTCCAGCAGGTTGAGTCCCCGCACCAGCGACTGGCTGTGGCCTCCGCTGGCCTTGCCGCTGGCCGGTCGGCCGGCCGTTCTGCGCTTGCTTTCCGTCACCTTGCATCTCCTGGGTCAACCGTTTGGCACAGTCCTTAGCATACCTGTTGGCGCGGCCGCTTGTCGCGTTTGCGGAAAAGGCTTCCACAGGCGGCTCTGCCTTGGCTGAGCCTGGTCCGGCGATCAGCGATGGCGCCAGTGGGGGGCGCGCTTGGCGACGAAGGCGTCGATGCCTTCGGCCACGTCTTCGGCCATCATGTTGGCGGCCATCACCTCGCCTGCGTAGGCATAGGCCTGGCCCAGCGGCAGGGCTCGCTGGCGGGCCAGCATGGCCTTGCCGGTGAACAGCGCCACCTGGCTCTTGGCGCGCAGGCTGTCGAGCAGCACCTCGAGACTGTCGTCGAGGGCGTCGTCCTCGGCGACCCGGTTGACCAGGCCCCACTCCAGCGCCTGATCGGCGTCGATGAACTCGCCGGTAAACAGCATCTCGGCGGCCTGCTTGGGACCGATATTGCGGGTCAGCGCCACCGCCGGGGTGGAACAGAACAGCCCGACCTTGATGCCGGAGACGGCGAAGCGCGCCGAGCGAGCGGCCACCGCCATGTCACAGCTGGCTGCCAGCTGGCAGCCGGCGGCGGTGGCAAGCCCCTGAATTCGAGCGATCACCGGCACCGGACAGTCCTGCAGGCGCTGCATGACCCGGGAGCACTGGGCGAAGAGCTGTCGATAGGCGTCCTCGTCGCCGAGCTCGCGCATCTCCTTGAGGTCATGGCCGGCGCAGAAGGCGCGGCCCTCGGCAGCGATCACCACCGCCCGCAACGAAGGGTCAGGGTCGATTGCGGCAAAGGCATCATCCAGTGCGGTGAGCATGTCCCGGGACAGGGCATTGAAGCTTGCCGGGCGGTTGAGGGTCAGATGGACGACCCCACGATCATCGTGACGCACCACGGCGAGGTCACCGGTGTCAGGCTGGGCGGAAGGTGAGGCGGGCATCGTCATGGCTCCAACGAGGGAAAACTTCGCAAGCCTAGCGCGTGATGACGCCTTTTCGGGGCCTGCTTCGACCAAAGGGGAAGAGTGGCCTGGCCTCCCTGGTTGACGCCAGGGCGGCGCCAGAGCGGCGTCAGAGTAGCGCCAGGACGACGACAGGGGCGGCTTGCTGGCGGCCAGCGTCCGTGGTCATGGCCGTGGAGGATGGCGTACATTCGCACAAGCGATCCACGACGCGAGAGGCGCATGATGCAGGACGACAGGCTGAGGCCCAGGCCGATGCAGGGCGACGTGCTGGCCACGCCGCGTAGCCGGCTGCGCCCGTTCGAGCGTTATGATCTGCCTGGCTTGAGCCGACTGCTGGCCGATCCCCGGGTGATGCGTCACTCGCTCCACGGTGTGCAGGACATGGCGGGTAGCCGTCGCTTTCTCGATGCCTGTCGCGCGAGCTACGCCGACAAGGGCTTTGGCTACTGGGCGGTGGTGCACCCGGTATCGCGAGCGTTGATGGGCTTCTGCGGCTTCGATCACGAGATCCTCGACGGCGAGCGGGAGTTGGCCATCGGCTATCGTTACGCCGTGCATCATTGGGGTAGAGGGCTTGCCACCGAGGTGGCCCTGGCGGTGGTGGCCCACGCCTTTGCCATCACCGACTGCGAGTCGCTGGTGGCGGTGGTCGATCCCACCAATGTGCCGTCGAGCCGAGTGGCACAGAACGCGGGCTTCGTGTGGGAAGGCATGACCACGCTCGAGGGCCAGCGAGTGAAGGTCTACAGGCGTCACCGCTACCGTGAGGTCAGAAGCTGCTGAGCCTGGGCTGCGTCTCTGTCCTGGGGAAACGAAGCGGGCCCGCGTGGCGGGCCCGAAAGTGGCGTCATGGTGTCCTCGAGGGGACGGTGTGGCGTCTCAGACGCTGTCGCGGAAGACCCGATCGGCCTTGGGCAGCACCAGATTGAGCACGATGGCAAACAGCGCGCCGGGGATCAGCCCTGACTCGATGATGGCCTGGAGGTTGTCGCTCAGGTTGGCGTAGAGCCCTTCCTGGGCCGGCAGGCCCACCGCGGCGGACAGCGAGACCCCGATGATCACCATGTTGCGCTTGTTGAAGTCGATATGGGAAAGCATCTTGATCCCGGCGCTGGCGATCATGCCGAACATGATCAGTACCGCCCCGCCCAGCACCGAATTGGGGATGCTGGAAACGATGGCACCCAGCTTGGGGATCAGGCCCGCCAGCAGCAGAAAGGCGCCGCCGATGGCCACCACATAGCGGCTGACCACACCGGTCAGCGCCACCATGCCCACGTTCTGGCTGAAGCTGATCTGGGGGAAGGCGTTGAAGATCGCGGCGAACACACTGGACAGGCCGTCGGCCATGACCCCTCCGGAGAGCTCCTTGTGGGTCGGCTCGCGGTCCATGCCGCCGGCGGTGGTGCCGACGATGTCGCCGATGGACTCGGCGCAGGTGACCACGGCCAGCAGCACCACCGGCAGGATCGCCGCCAGATGGAATTCAAGCCCGATGGTCAGCGGCACCGGCAGTGACAGCCAGTCGGCGTCACCGATGGTGGAGAAGTCGATATAGCCGAACATGGTGGCCACTACGTAACCGGTGATCAGGCCGATCAGCGGCGCCGCTTCGGACCAGATACCGCGGCCGTACTGGTGCAGACCCAGGGTCACCACCAGTACCAGCGCCCCCAGCAGCAGGTGGTGGGTGGCGCCGAAGTCGGCGGCGCCGAAGCCTCCGCCCCAGTAGGCGAAGCCTACCGGCATCAGCAGGGTGCCGAGCATGACCACGAAGGTGCCGGTGACCACCGGCGGGAACAGAAACCGGAACACCGGCAGAAACATGCCCACCAGGGCCATGGCGACCCCGCCACACAGGGCCGCGCCAAGGGCCGCCGGAAGTCCCATGCCCACGGCAATGGGAATCAGCACCGGGACGAAGCCGAAGCTGGTGCCCATGACGATGGGCAGGCGGGCGCCGATGGGGCCTATCCCCAGCGACTGCACCAGGGTGGCGACACCGGCCACGAACATCGCCGCCTGGATCATGAAGGCGGTCTGGTCCGCCGGCAGGTCGGCGGCGCCGGCGATGATGATCGGCACCGTGACGTTGCCGACGAACATCGCCAGCACGTGCTGCAGGCCCAGCGGAATGGCGCGCCCCAGGGGCGGCATGGCGTTGACGTCATGGGTCGAGCGCACAGATGCGCTTTCCAGGGTGTCCCCGGAGGAGTCGTGGGTGGGCATGGCAGGGTTTTCTCCTGTTGTCGTTGTAGCACCGGCGTCCTTGTCGGAGCGTCGGCGGCGAAACCCCGGAGACCGTGACAGGTGTCAGACCGTCTGTGCTGACTGCCGTGGCACGGCGACCGTTGTCAGGGGGCGGCAGCGTCGGCCCTGGCCCGTGGTGCCGCGCTGCGCTCGAGATCCGTTCGTCGTTCGCTGTTGTTGCCTTTTGTCTTCCCGTCGTCCTGTTCGAAGGTGTGCGTCCAGGCTAGCCCCGAGCCTCCTAGACCGCGCGCCTTAGCCGCACCGCCGCCGCGTTGTGGCGGGCCATCAGCTCGCCCAGATCGACGTCGAGCGGCTGGCCGTCGGCCACCCGCCACTGGCCGGCCACCATCACTCGGTCGGCACGGTGGGCACCGCACAGCAGCAGCGCGGCCAGCGGGTTCTCGGCGCCCGAGAAGCGCGGCTCGTCCAGCCGGAACAGCGCCAGATCGGCCTGCTGGCCAACCTTCAGTCCGCCGATGTCGCTGCGCCCCAGACAACGCGCGGAGCCTTCGGTGGCCCAGCGGATGACGTCCTGGTGACGTACCTGGCTGGGCGAGTAGCGCAGGCGGCCGATCAGCATCGCCTGGCGCATCTCCTCGGCCAGGTTGGAGTGATCCGCCGAGGCCGAGCCGTCCACCGCCAGGCCTACCGGGCAGCCGGCGGCCTCGAGTTCCAGGGTGCGGCACATGCCAGAGCCCAGCACCATGTTGGATGAGGGGCAGTGGGCGATGCCGGTGCCGGCTTGGCCGAGGCGGGCGACCTCGTCGTCGTTGAAGTGGATGCCGTGGGCCAGCCAGGTGCGATCGCTGAGCCAGCCGGTGGCCTCGAGGTAGTCCAGCGGTCGCATCCCGAACAGCTTCTGACAGTACTGCGTCTCGTCCTCTGTTTCTGCCAGGTGGGTGTGCAGGCGCACGTCCTTCTGCTCGGCCAGACGAGCGCTGTCGACCATCAGCTCACGGCTGACCGAGAAAGGCGAGCAGGGCGCCAGCGCCAGGGTCACCATGGCCCCCTCGCCGCGCTGATGGTAGGCGTCGATCAGACGGGTGCTCTCGTCGAGGATGGTCGCCTCGTCCTGCACCACCGACTGGGGCGGCAGCCCGCCCTGCTCGCGCCCCACGCTCATCGAGCCGCGGGTCAGGGCGGCGCGCACGCCGAGCTGACGCGCGGTCTCCACCTGGACGTCGATGGCGTGCTCGAGCGCGCCGGAGAACACGTAGTGATGGTCGGCGACGGTGGTACAGCCGCTCATCAGCAGCTCCACCATCGCCAGCTCACTGGCCAGCGCCAGCTGGGCCTCGTCGAGGTTGGCCCAGACGTCGTAAAGGGTGGTGAGCCAGGGAAACAGCTCCTTATTGAGCGCCGGCGAGTAGGCCCGGGTCAGGGTCTGGTAGAAGTGGTGGTGGGTGTTGACCAGGCCCGGCAGCAGCACGTGGCGGGAGGCATCGAAGGTCTGCTCGACGCGGGTTCGGGGCGTCTGGCCGGCGGCCACGGCTTCAATGATCCGGCCGCCCTCAACGACGACACCACCGGCCGCGTCAGGGTCGCTGGCGGCCAGTGGATGCTTGATCCAAGTGACGGGGGGATGTGAGCTCATGCAGTTCTCCTGGGTTGGCTTCGCCGAGCGAAGGGTTACCCAAGCATCGTGCCCTGCTCCCGACGCCGTCCCTTGGTCAAGGAGGGCGAGGGCTCGTCGCGTAGCGGATACCTGGTTCAGGTGCCTTCAGAAACAGCCGCCGAGGGCGGTGAGCGTCATCAGTTTCACGGTTCGCGCTGCACCGATATCGAGCGGCCTGTGTACCATTGTGGTGCGCAATATATGACCGTTATTGTGTACAAAATGGCCGTGACGCCTGGGCTTGTCAAGTGCCCCTCTGCTTCAGGGCCTGGCGGCCTCGCGGGCGGCTCGGCGCCGGCTCAGACGATCCCCGAACAGGTAGGCACCCAGCGCCACCAGAATCAGTAGCGCGCCCAGCAGCATCGAAGGTGAAGGGGTTTCCTGATTGAGCAGCATGCCGAGGGTCAGCGCCAGCACCGGGGTGATCAGGGTCACCAGGGCGACGCTGGCGGCGTGCAGCCGAGACAGGATCAAGTAGTAGCAGAGGAAGCCGATCAGCGAGCCGAACAGCGCCAGGTATAGCACCGCCCACAGCCCGCGGGGGCTGAGAGGAATCATCAGCGGTTCACCGCTGGCGAGCCATAACACCAGAAAGCAGGGCATGGAGCCGGCCAGCGCCCCCACGGTCTGTTGCAAGGGGTCGAGCCCGGCGGCCACCCGCTGTACGGCGATGCCGCTGGCGCTGAACAGGGTCACCGCCGACAGCATCATGGCCAGTGCCAGCACCTGGGCGCCGCCGCCGAGTGTCAGGCTGTCGGCGAACACCACCGCCAGCCCCGCCACCCCCAGGCCGCAGCCGATCCAGTGCCAGCGCCTGAGCCGGGTGCTGCCGGGCAGGGCCTGGAGGATGAAGCCGGAGATCAACGGCGCCATGCCGAACATCACCGACAGCAGGCCCGAAGGCAGAAACTGGGAGGCGTGGTAGCTCAGCGCCATGGCGCCGAACACCCCCGGCACCGCGGCGGCGTAGCTGGCAAGGGCGCGGCGATCGAGGCGGACGCCGCGTCTAAGTACCAGCAGGATCAGAGCGCCGGCGACCAGTGCCAGGCCCATGCGCAGCATCACGCTGCCGATGGGGGCGCCGGCCTCGGCGCTCCACTTGATGGCCAGCGGGGTGGAGGCCCACACCAGCACCACGATCAGATAGGCCAGTCCGGTTGGCATCGTGCATCCTTTGAAGAGGTCATCGGGAAGACGCTCAGGATAGGCGTTTTCTCGCTGCGCCACAGGCTTTTGGGCGTCGGCTTGTGATGGTCGGGAACGGGGACCGTGAGCGTGCAGCGAGTAAAAAGGCCTACGAGTAAAAAGGCGCCACCCTCCCGAAGGAGAGCGGCGCCTCATCGTCATCCCGAGCGCGATAGCTGCCTCGCGGGATAGCTCGCCGCGTGCAGGCGCTACGTCCGCCGCTCAGTCGGCGTAGTTGGTCTCGGAGTACAGCACCCGGGTGCGCAGGGTGTGGTTCACCTCGCGCAGGGCTGCGAGCGCCTGGGGACCGTAGGCCTTGTCGACGTCGATGACCACGTAGCCGACCTTTTCGTTGGTCTGCAGGTACTGGCCGGAGATGTTGATGTCGTTTTCCGACAGCACCCGGTTGATCTCGGACATCACGCCGGGCACGTTCTCGTGGATGTGCAGCAGGCGGTGCTTGTCCGGGTGGGCCGGCAGTGCCACCTCGGGGAAGTTGACCGAGGTGATGCTGGTGCCGTTGTCGGAGAAGGTCACCAGCTTCTCGGACACCTCGACGCCGATGTTCTCCTGGGCCTCCAGGGTGGAACCACCGATATGCGGGGTGAGGATGACATTCTCGAGGCCACGCAGCGGGCTTTCGAACTCGTCGGCGTTGCCCTTGGGCTCCACCGGGAAGACGTCGATGGCGGCGCCGTTGAGTCGGCCTTCCTTGATCGCCTCGGCCAGGGCCTCGATCACTACCACGCTGCCACGGGCGGCGTTGATCAGGATGGCGCCGGGCTTCATCAGGCTGATCTGCTCCTCGCCGATCATCCAGCGGGTGGACGGCAGGTCGGGCACGTGCAGGCTGACCACGTCGGAGCGGGCGAGCAGCTCCTCGAGGCTGGCGACCTGGCGCGAGTTGCCCATGGCCAGCTTGGTGATGACGTCGTAGTAGATGACGTCGAAGCCAAGCGCCTCGGCCAGCACCGACAATTGCGAGCCGATGCTGCCGTAGCCGACGATGCCGAGGGTCTTGCCGCGGGCCTCGTGGCTGTTCTTGGCGCTCTTCAGCCAGCCGCCCTGGTGGGCACGGGCGTTCTTCTCGGGAATCCCGCGCAGCAGCATGATGGCCTCGGCCAGCACCAGCTCCGCCACCGAGCGGGTGTTGGAGTAGGGGGCGTTGAACACCGGAATGCCGCGCACCAGCGCCGCCGTGAGATCGACCTGATTGGTACCGATGCAGAAGCAACCGACCGCCACCAGCTTCTCGGCCGCCGCGAACACCCGCTCGGTGAGCTGGGTGCGGGAGCGAATGCCGATGAAGTGAACATCACGGATCTTCTCGATCAGCGACTCTTCGTCGAGCGAGGTCGGCATATGCTCGATATTGGTGTATCCGGCGTTGAGAAAATTGTCCACTGCACTCTGGTGGACGCCCTCGAGCAGCAGGATCTTGATCTTGCTCTTGTCCAGGGACGTTTTGGCCATGGTCGAATCAACCTCTTGGAGTTGGCGGCAGCCAGCGGCTGTGTGGTGGGGCAGGCGAAAAATCAGGGTCCATAGAGTACCACAGGGCGGCATTTTCACGTTGAAAATCCTTGCACCGCAGCATGAGCCATCTGCATGTACCGCCGTCCTTTCGAGGGGCGCTTCACGGGCGGCGGATAAGGGCCAGGGCAGACGACCCCGGGGGGAGAGCGTGTATACTGTCGCCCTTTGGGGAAAGGCCGGACGTCGTCAGCGAGCCTGCGTTTCCCGGGTGGCCCATCGTCGGCCGTGAACTCGCAATCTCGGGTCAGCCTTTGACCCGCCGCCTGGAGGGGCGCATGGCAACGCAGGACCGCCAGCCAACACAGAAAGATGACGAGTCGCTCGACTTCGCCTCGGCCATGACCCAGCTGGAGACACTGGTCGAGCGCCTGGAGTCCGGCGAGCTGACGCTGGAGGAGTCGCTCAAGGCCTTCGAGCAGGGCGTGGCCTTGACGCGAGATGCCCAGAAGCGGCTCGACGAGGCCGAACTCAAGGTGCGCAGCCTGACGGAGAACGCCGACGGTGGCATGCAGCTGTCGCCTTTTGATATCGGGGAGGAACCGGGTGAACGCTGACACCATGCTGGCCCGCTTGGCCGCAGACCGGGCGCGGGTAGACCGCTGCCTCGAGGGGCTGTTCGAACAGCGCCACGTCGTCGAACCCCGGCTCGAGGCGGCGATGCGCCACGGCCTGCTGGTCGGGGGAAAGCGCCTGCGTCCCATCCTGGTCTACGCCGCAGGGCGTGCGCTGGGGGCCGACGACGACGAGCTGGATATCCCCGCCGCCGCGATCGAGCTGATCCACGCCTACTCGCTGGTCCACGATGATCTGCCGGCGATGGATGACGACGACCTGCGACGTGGCCAGCCCACGGTGCACAAGGCCTTCGATGAGGCCTCGGCGATTCTTGCCGGTGACGCCCTGCAGACGCTGGCATTCGAGCTGCTGGCGAGCTCTCGCTCGCCCCGCCTGGGTGCCCTGGTGGCGACCCTGGCCAAGGCGTCTGGTCGCGACGGCATGGCCGCCGGCCAGGCGCTGGATCTGGCGGTGGTGGGCGAACGTCCCGACCTGGCGATGCTGGAAACCATGCACCGCCACAAGACCGGTGCGCTGATTCGCGCCGCGGTTCGCCTCGGTGGGCTGGTGGCGGTGGCCGAGGACGATTCGCGTCTGGGGGCGTTGGACACCTATGCTGCGGCCATGGGCCTGGCGTTTCAGGTGCATGACGACGTGCTGGACGTCACCGGCGACACCGATACCCTCGGCAAGACCTCGGGGGCCGACGCGGCCCGCGACAAGCCGACCTATCCCGCCCTGCTCGGGCTTGACGGCGCCCGAGCCAAGGCCGGTGCGCTGATCGACGAGGCACTCGACGCCATCGCCCCGCTGGGCGAGGCGGCGGCGCCTCTGGCCGGGCTTGCCCGCTACATGATCGAGCGCGATCACTGACGACCACAGGGCTAACATGAAGCTGTTCGACACGATTCCCACCGAGCGGCCGGCGACACCGCTGCTCGATACTCTGGATACCCCGGCTGCGCTGCGTGCCATGAGCGCAGAGCAGCTCAAGCGCGTGGCCGACGAGCTGCGCGCCTACCTGCTGTATAGCGTCGGCGTTTCCGGCGGCCACTTCGGCGCCGGCCTTGGTGTGGTCGAGCTGACCGTGGCGCTGCACCACGCCTTCCGCACGCCCCACGATCGCCTGGTGTGGGACGTGGGCCACCAGGCCTATCCCCACAAGATTCTGACCGGCCGCCGCGAGGCCATGACCAGCATTCGTCGCTACGGTGGTCTGGCCGCCTTTCCCCGGCGTGCCGAGTCGGAGTACGACACCTTTGGCGTCGGCCATTCCAGCACCTCCATCTCGGCGGCCCTGGGCATGGCTCTGGCGGCGCGCACGCAGAAGCAGGAGCGGCGCGTCTGTGCCGTCATCGGCGACGGCGCCCTGACCGCGGGCATGGCCTTCGAGGCCCTGGCCCACGCCGGCCACGTCAACGCCAACCTGCTGGTCGTGCTCAACGACAACGAGATGTCGATCTCCGAGAACGTCGGTGGCGTGGCCAGCTACCTGGCACGGATTCTGGTCAGCAAGCCCTATCTGAGCATGCGCGAGAACGGCAAGCGGGTGCTGTCCCACCTGCCGGGTGCGCTGGAGCTGGCGCGGCGTACCGAGGAGCACGTCAAGGGCATGGTCAGTCCGGCCACCCTGTTCGAGGAGATGGGCTTCAATTATGTCGGGCCCATCGACGGCCACGATATCGACGCCCTGACCGATGCCCTCACCAGCATGCGTGAGCTGGACGGACCACAGTTTCTGCACGTGAAGACGTGCAAGGGCCGGGGCTTCCTGCCGGCGGAGTCCGATCCCATCGGCTACCACGCCATCACCAAGCTGGAGACGCCGGAGGCCGCCAAGGCCAAGCCCCCGGCGACCGCGTCGAATGCGCCGCCGAAGAAGAAGTACTGCAGCGTGTTCGGCGACTGGATCTGTGACATGGCCGCCGCCGACGAACGTCTGATCGGTATTACCCCGGCCATGCGCGAGGGGTCGGATTTAATCCGTTTCTCCAAGGAGTACTCCGAGCGCTACTACGACGTGGCCATCGCCGAACAGCACTCGGTGACCCTGGCCGCCGGTATGGCCTGCGAGGCAATGAAGCCGGTGGTGGCGATCTACTCGACCTTCCTGCAACGCGGCTATGACCAGTTGATCCATGACGTGGCGGTGCAGGAGCTGGACGTGACCTTCGCCATCGATCGTGCCGGCCTGGTCGGTGAGGATGGCCCGACCCACCACGGCGCCCTGGATTTGACCTACCTGCGCTGCGTACCGGGCATGGTGGTGCTCGCGCCGGCGGACGAGGCCGAGTGTCGCGCCATGCTCAGCGCCGCCTACCATCATCCGGGGCCAGCGGCGGTGCGCTATCCCCGCGGTACCGGTCCCGGTGTGCCCATTCCCGCCGACCTCGAACCGCTGCCCATCGGCGTGGCCGAGCCGCGGCGTCAGGGCAAGGGCGTGGCGCTGCTGGCCTTCGGTAGCCTCAATGACCCCGCCGGGGTGGTGGCCGAGCGGCTAGACGCCACTCACATCAATATGCGCAGCGTCAAACCGCTGGATCGTGACGCCGTGCTAGAGGCCGCCCGCAACCACGACCTGCTGGTCACACTGGAAGAAAACGTGGTGGCCGGAGGCGCCGGCAGTGGCGTCAACGAACTGCTGCTGGCCGAGGGTATCGCGGTGCCGGTGCTCAACCTGGGCCTGCCCGATGTCTTTGCCGAACACGGCAAGCCGGCGGAGCTGCTGCGCGACTGTGGCCTCGATGCCGAGGGTATCGAGGCGGCGATTCGTCGGCGTCTGGACAAGCACCGAAAGCGCTGAGCGAGGGCGCCTGCGTCGCGCACGGCGCAAGTATGTCCGTCATGCCATCGGCCCCCGCTCCAGGGGGCCGATGGCGTATGGGAGCAGGCTCAGCGATGGCTGGCGCTTTCGACCAGGCGTTCGATGACGGACCTGGCAGTGTCAGATGGCGGCGTGTCCACCCCCAGCAAGCCTTGCCAGGGGAATACCGAAGCATTGGAGGCCAGACTGACGCTGATGCTGGCGGAAGCGATGGCGCCGACGATGGCAAGGCGCGTGATCGAGAGTCGCATGGGAGTGTGAACCGAGCGGCTTGAAATGGCGTGCAGTGTCGCGCTTGCAGATGACCATTCGATGAAACAGCGAAGGCTGGACCTTCGCCGCCGGCTCGACGGCGATGGTATGCTGCCTGCTCATACCCCTTTGGCGGGACCTGGCATAGCCGCAACGGTTGGCCAGGGCCGAAACAGAAAAAGACGTGGCGCCGCCGCTTGGCGACGTAGCGCACAAGAGAGGATTTTATGCTGACCATCATCGTGATTGGCGCGGTAGTGGGCTTCCTGGCCGGTGGGCCGCTGGGCATGCTGATCGGCGGCGGTATCGGCTGGTGGCTGGGCGGGCGCCTGCGCGGCGGTCTGATGCTCAGCAAGGGCCTGGCAGAGATGCAGCGTCAGTTCATGGACTCCACCTTTGCGGTGATGGGGGCGGTGTGCCAGGCCGATGGTCAGGTCAGCGGCGAGGAACGCCAGGTCCTGGAGCAATTGCTGGTGCGTCTGCGTCTGCCGGAAAACACCCGTGCCAGCGCCCGCGCCGCCTTCGAGCGCGGGCGCGCCAGTGACTTCGACCTCGACGGCGAGATCGCACGGGTGGCCCGGCTGACGCGCGGGCGCAGTGCGCTGCGCCAGATCTTCCTGCAGGTGCAGCTTTCCGCCATCGCCGCCGATGGGGTGCTGCACCCGGCCGAGCACAGCATGCTGATGCGGGTGGCTCGCGGGCTTGGCTGCAGCGAGGCCGAGATCGCCCAGATTGAGGCCATGCTGCGGGGCGGCGCCTCCCACGGTGCCGGCGCGACCCAGGAGAGCCAGAGCCCGCTGGAAGATGCCTACAAGGTGCTCGGTGTCAGCGACGAGGCCAGTGACGCCGAGGTCAAGCGCGCCTACCGCAAGCTGATGAGCGAGAACCACCCGGACAAGCTGGCCAGTCGTGGCCTGCCCGACAGCATGCGCGAGGTCGCCGAGGCCCGCACCGTCGAGATCGGCAACGCCTACCAGCGTATTCGCCAGGCCCGCGGTCAGGCCTGACGGCCCCAGGGCCAAGTGGCACTGGCCTGGCGCCTGACGTCGTTGCCGGCGAGCGCTACACGGCACAGGGCATGAAGGGGGTGGAGGTGGAGACGCGGCGTCCTGACTGAGGCGAGGGCCGTCGGGGCGATGCCTGGTGTATCTCCAGAGAGGGTATCGGCTGTCGGTGTTGGGGAGGCGGGTCGCGGGGTGATGGAGGTATCTGTCGGCTCCGTCACCCGATGTCCGAGGGGAATTTTCAGGGTGGTCAGCTAGCTGCAGGCCGGCGCTGGCTTGTACTTCTGGAACGGCGGTTGCGGGGATGTGACAGCGCGGTTGCCGTTTGTGCCGCAAGCGCCTAGGATGCCCCGCTGCCCGCACGACGCCGTCCGGCGTCATCCCCTCGGGCCAAGACCGACAAGAACCCAGGAGACTCCCGATGTCCTTCGGACTCTTATCCCTGTTGCCGCCGCTGCTGGCCATCCTGCTGGCATTGGCGACGCGCAACGTCATTCCCGCGCTGTTCTGCGGCGTCTGGCTCGGGGCGACCATGCTCGCCGGCTACAACCCTGCCGCCGGCCTCTACAACAGTTTTTCTGACTTTATCGTGCCGAGCATCGGCGACGAGTGGAACGCCACCGTGCTGATCTACTGTGGCCTGTTCGGGGTCTTGATCAGCGTGCTGCAGCGTACCGGTGGCGCCCACGCCATCGCCCGCGCCATCTCGCGCAAGGTCGCCAGCGCCCGTGGCGCCCAGGGCAGCACGCTTGGCCTTGGCATGCTGATCTTCTTCGAGGACTATTTCAACGCCCTCACCGTGGGCAGCGTGATGCGTCCGATCACCGATCGCATGAAGGTCTCCCGCGAGAAGCTCGCCTACATCGTCGATTCCACCTCGGCCCCCATGTGCCTGCTGGGCCCGGTGTCCACCTGGGTGGTCTTCGTCATGGGGCTGATCGGCACTCAGCTGGGCGAGATGGAGGTGAGCGGCTCGGAGTACCTGATCTACCTGTCCTCGATTCCGCTGAACTTCTACGCCTGGCTGGCGCTGGGGATGATCTTCTATATCGTCGTCACCCAGTGGGACTTCGGTCCCATGGCGCGGGCAGAACGTCGCGCCCGGGAGACCGGCAAGCTGATGGAAGACACCGCCAAGCCGCCTTCCGAGACCGACGCCATGGAGCTCAAGGCGCCGGAAGACACCGCTCGCAAGCGCAACATGCTGGTGCCGATCGGGGTGTTGCTGGCGATGATTCCGCCGCTGTTTCTGTGGACCGGCAACTTCCCGGAAAATGACCTGGTGACTGCGGTGGGCAACGCCGACGGCGGTCAGTCGATCCTGATCGCCACCCTGGTGGCGGTGATGACGGGGCTGGCCATGGGCATGAGTCAGCGGCTGTTCGACTTCCGCGAGGCCATGGATATCGTGGTCGAGGGCATCAAGAGCATGACCTTGGTCTACATCATCCTGGCGCTGGCCTGGTCCATCGGCAGCGTCACCTCCGAGCTTGGCACCGCCGACTACCTGGTCAGCCTGACCGAGGCCAGCATTCCGCCCAGCCTGGTACCGGTGCTGCTGTTCCTGATCGGCGCCGTGGTGGCCTTCACCACCGGCACCTCCTACGGCACCTTCGCCATCATGATTCCGATCGCCATGCCGGTGGCGGCGGCCATGGACCTGCCCATGGCGCTGGCCATCGCCTCGGTGCTGAGCGGCGGCATCTTCGGCGATCATTGCTCGCCGATTTCCGATACCACCATTCTGTCGTCGGCGGGGTCGAGCTGCGACCATATCGACCATGTGCGCACGCAGCTGCCCTACGCGGTGACAGCCGGTGTCGCAGGACTGGTGGCCTTCTTCGTGGCCGGCGTCACCGGTACCACCTGGATCGGAGCGATCAGCGGTGTCGCAGTGATGTTGACCATCGCGCTGGTGATGAAGGCGCTGTGGCAGCCTCGGCAGGTCGATTCCGCGCCTCAGACACGCTGACGCAGGCTCGACGGCTGGATCGCTGAGTGCCTGGTCCCGCACCTGGCCCCGTGTCCGGTAGGCCCTCCCCCAGGCCGAGCACAAAAAGACCCGGCACATAAAAAGGCCCCGCCGACATCACGTCGGCGGGGCCTCTGCGTTGGTTCCCGGGGTCTTTACCCGCGGGCACCCATCGGCTCGGCGCGCTTAGCCGGTGGTGGCCTGACGGGCCAGGTCCAGGTCGTGCTCGCTCATGGCGAAGTCGGTGCGCTTGGCCTGAACCCGCAACAGCTCCAGCCGGGCATTGGCCATGGCGTTGCTGCCGTTGTCGGCGATATGGGCGTTGCCGACCTGATGGGCGGCCTCCAGCGCGCTGGCGCTGACCTGAGCCAACGGCTCGGCGTTGAGCTCCTGGGCGCGGTCAGTGGCGCGGTCGGCCTGGGCGGTCAGCGGCAGGGCAGCGGCGAGCAGGGCAGTAGCGGCGATCTTGGTAGTGGCTTTCATGGTGTCTCTCCTGTAGGCCTGATGGGCTTCTGGGTGAGCCCTTGGCCATCGCGTATGTCGGTTTCAGCGGTCGTCTTGCAGTCTTTGTCGAAGGGCCTGTGTTGCTGGCCTTCGCGATCGTCTGTTAGAGATGACGCCGGGCGTCATTTGGACGTTGCCGGTCATCATCAAGTCAAACGGTCGTTTTAATCTGGTCGACAAAAATTAGCCGGTGGTGGCCTGACGGGCCAGGTCCAGGTCATGCTCGCTCATGGCGAAGTCGGTACGCTTGGCCTGTTCGCGCAGCAGCTCCAGGCGGGCGTTGGCCATCGCATTGCTGCCGTTGTCGGCGATATGGGCGTTGCCGACCTGATGGGCGGCGTCGAGGGCGGCGACACTGAGGCTGGACAGCGGCTCGGCGTTGAGCGCCTGGGCACGGTCACTGGCGCGGTCGGCCTGGGCGGTCAGCGGCAGGGCAGCGGCGAGCAGGGCAGTAGCGGCGATCTTGGTAGTGGCTTTCATGGTGTCTCTCCTATTGGGCCTCGTGGCCCTTGTCTCTCTTGAATTCGACCGATTCAAAATAAAACGGTCGTTTTAATTTTGGTGGCATTTTTTGGCCCCTCAGGGCCTGCCTTTTCTGCAGCTTGTCATCCTTGTCTGCCTGGACCTTGCTGACTCTGTCCTGCGTTCGAAGGATGTATCCAACGGGTACTGCATGAAAACTTGCGGTAATAATATTAACAGGCTAACGGATTGTCAAATGCCGATTTGACCTTGGCCTAAGTCGCCTTTACACGGCGCAGCCTAGATGGTCACCGCGACACGTCGTCCGTCCTGCTGCAGAAAGCGAGCGGCCTGGGCCTGGTCGCGATGCAATTGCAGCCTGGCGTTTGCCAGCGTCTTGCCATCATGGGTCGAGACGGCGGTGTTGCCGATACGTTGACCACCGATAGCCAGAGGCTCGACATCGGCGACTTGCTGCCCCAGCACGTCATCGGCCAACGGGGCCTGGTCGGTCAAGGGCGATTCGTTCAGGGCCAGGGCGTACTTGGGTGGTGCAGCCTGGGCCAGAGCGGGCAGAGAGGCGACGATCAGGGCAGCGAGGATCAAGGTGGGTTTCATGTCGAAGCTCCTTCCGGTATCAGCGGGTGGCGTCACCCGCTGTCGATGTGTGTATTTTGTTAGCGTTCTATCGAAAGCGCCAGGTAATCGCTTTTATGGCTTCGATAATGCGGCTCTATTAAAACGGTCGTATGTCTGTAGCGGTGCAAAAACAAAGGCATTTTTTTCTTGCTGTTACTTGGTGGCGGCGCGACCGAGGTCGAGATTGAGCATGAAGTCGGTCATTTCCACATGGCGAGACTGCAGCCGCAGGCGAGCCTTGCGCAGGGCTTCGGTGCTGTCGCTGGCGATGTGGGCATTGATCACTTCATGGCCCTGCTGGGGCATGGCGTCGCGCATGGACAGGGGTTGGCTGTTCAGCGCGCGGGCCAGGTCGGTGGCACGGGCGTCGGCCTGGGCCGTCAGCGGAAGTGTGGTCACGGCGGCAATGGCGGCAATCGAAAGCAGCTTGAGTTTCATGTCGGCACCTCGAAGGTCAAGATCAATGGAGCGTAATGTTGCGTTTGATCTTGAGTCGAGGGTGGGCCGGATTCCTTACGCGGCCTATGACTTTTTTTCGATATCCACGTCGTCAGCCTGGGTAAAGTCACCCAGCGCCATCATGTGACCGAGCTTGCCTGCCTTGGTGGACAGGTAGTGCTCGTTGTGGGGATTGAGCCCGGTGGTCAGGGCGACGCGTTCCACCACCTGAACGCCGGCCTGGGTCAGGGCGTCGACCTTGCGCGGGTTGTTGGTCATCAGCTTGAGCCCCTCGACACCCAGGTGTTCGAGCATCGGCACGCACAGGTCATAGCGGCGCAGGTCGGCGGCGAAGCCCAGGCGCTCGTTGGCCTCAACGGTGTCGGCCCCCTGGTCCTGCAGGTGGTAGGCGCGAATCTTGTTGAGCAGGCCGATGCCGCGGCCTTCCTGACGCAGGTAGAGGATGACACCGCGGCCTTCGCTGGCGATACGCTTGAGCGCTTCCTGAAGCTGATAGCCGCAGTCGCAGCGCATCGAGAACAGGGCGTCGCCGGTCAGGCATTCAGAGTGCACCCGTCCCAGCACAGGAGCGCCATCGTCGATCTCCCCCAGGGTCAGGGCGATATGATCCTTGCCCGTGGCCTCGTCTTCGAAGCCGTGCATGGTGAAGGTCGCCCAGGGGGTGGGCAGGCGAGAGGCGGCGATAAAGCGAATCGTCACGGGGTACCTCGGAGTCGAAACAACGGCAGCGCCGTCAAGGGGGCGCCCAGTTTATCAGGAAGTCGTGCAAGGCTCACGACACCTTGCCGACGACACAGGGTCGCAGGAGGCCACGCGTTCGGGAGTCATTGCGGTACAATGAGTCGCACATTTTCCCTGGATGACGCCTGCATGGAACTGAAGAACGATCGATTTCTGCGCGCTCTCGCGCGTCAACCGGTGGATCGCACTCCGGTCTGGATGATGCGCCAGGCCGGTCGCTACCTGCCGGAGTACAAGGAAGTGCGCGCCCAGGCGGGAAGCTTCATGGACCTGTGTCGTGATACCGCCCGCGCCTGTGAGGTCACCCTGCAGCCGCTGGAACGCTATCCGCTGGACGCCGCCATCCTGTTCTCCGATATTCTGACCATCCCCGATGCCATGGGGCTGGGCTTGTACTTCGAGACCGGCGAGGGTCCCAAGTTCCGCAAGCCGGTGCGCAGCGCAGAAGACGTGGCCGCGCTGACGGCGCCCGACGCCGAACGCGACCTCGACTACGTGATGCGCGCGGTCTCGACCATCCGTCGCGAGCTCAACGGTCGGGTGCCGCTGATCGGTTTCTCCGGCAGTCCCTGGACCCTGGCGACCTATATGGTCGAAGGCGCCTCCAGCAAGGACTTTCGCCACGTCAAGGGCATGCTCTACTCAAGCCCCGACGTGATGCATCAGCTGCTCGATACCCTGGCCACCGCGGTAACCGACTACCTCAATGCGCAGATCCGAGCTGGCGCACAGGCGGTACAGATCTTCGATACCTGGGGAGGGACGCTGTCCACGCCGGCCTATCGCGAGTTCTCGCTGCGCTACATGGAACAGATCGTGGCGGGGCTGATTCGCGAACAGGATGGGCGCCGGGTACCGGTGATCCTGTTCACCAAGAACGGCGGCCAGTGGCTCGAGGATCTGGCCGACACCGGCGCCGACGCCCTGGGGCTGGACTGGACCACTGAACTGTCCAGCGCGCGCAGCCGGGTGGGCCGCAAGGTGGCACTGCAGGGCAACATGGACCCCAATGTGCTGTTCGCCAACCCTTCGGCGATTCGTGCCGAGGTCGGCCGTATCCTCGACAGCTACGGTCACGGCCCGGGCCACATCTTCAATCTCGGCCACGGCATCAGCCAGTTCACCGACCCCGACAACGTCACCGCCTTCATGGAGGCGCTGCACGAGTTGAGCCCGGCCTATCATGCCCAGATCGCCTCAGGCTGAAGTCTCGGGCAGGCGGTCTGCATTCGTGCGGTGGTGGTGGGGGCTGGCCGCCGCCGCCGCCCTGGTCATCGCCTGGGGCAGTCTGATGCCTGCCAGCGAATTGCCGGAAGACCTGCCCTGGGACAAGGCCAACCATCTGATCGCCTACGCCGGCCTGGCAACACTGCTGGCGTTGGCGAGCGGGCGCAGCGGGCTGTCCATGGCACTGGCGGTGGCCTACGGCGTCGCCATCGAGTTCGCCCAGATCCCGGTACCCGGGCGTCTTGGCGGCGATGTCTGGGACATCGTCGCCAATACCCTGGGTGCAGGGCTTGGTGTCGGGTCGGTCTGGCTGGTGCATCGAGGGCGCGAGCGCGCTCGTCGCTGATTGCCTTCCGCGAACTCGCCGCTGACTGCCTTCCCAAGTGACTCGGCGGCGATGTCTGGGACGTCGTCGCCAACTTCCCATGGGTGCAGGGCTCGATGCCGGGTCGGTCTGGCTGTGGTGTCGAGGTCGCCAGCGCGCTCGCCGCTGATTGCCTTCCCGGTCAAGGCGTCGACCGCGTCAGAGACTTGGCTCCTGGCGACTCGGCTTCTGGACCCTTTGTGATTCGGGCTCGCCGGTAGACGAACGGTTCAGGTCGAGGCCGGGCTCGCGATGTCCGCGTTTGCTCAGCGGTTCGGCCTTGCGCGTCACCCGAGCATCGCCGACCACCGCGTCGTCGTCCTCCAGCGGCCGGGCCTGGGAGGTCCAGGCCTTGTCGTCATCATGCACCGCCGGACGACGATCGTAGGAGCGGGTGACCACCGCGCCGGGGGCGAAGCCGGGCCGTTGACTGCCCAGGTGATGGGGCAGCAACCACAGCTCGGCCAGCAGGCGTAGTGCGACCATGGTCAGCAGGGTGAGGCCGGCGCCCAGCGCCAGGGGAGGCCAGCTCTCACTCCAGGTGGTCATGGCGACCCAGGGGGTGCGGGGGATCAGCCACCACAGACCGGCGGCGAGAACGCCGAGCTGTGCAATGAAATGACAGCTCAGCAGGGTGCGCCGGGCCAGTGGGGCGCGGGGAAAGAAGAACTGGCGCATGGTCGAGGTCCTCCAGCAGGGGAACTCGCAGGGCGCCAGGATGGGCGGCCCGCGAGTATCAGCGGTGCGGCGCAGGCAAAGGCGATAACCGGACAGGGCCGCAGGCCGCCGGGGCGTGTAACAGATGCCTGCATGCTACCCCAAAGGTGGCAGGGCTCGTCAGTGTCCGTGGAGGGCGACGCCGGTGTCGCCAATAACCACCAGTTGACGCTGCCGGGGTCCGTTGCCATGGTGACTTTGTACCGGTCATTGTGCCGGGAAGTCTGAACACAGGGAGGCGAGGACCGACCATGACGACGACTTATATCGTGGTAGCCGATGCGTCGCGTGCGCGAATCTTCACTCGGACAGGACGCAAGCTGAATGAAGTCGAGAGCCTGGTGCACGCCGAAGGGCGGCTCCACGAAGGCGATCTGGTGACCGACAAGGGCGGTGACGTTCATGAATCCAGTGCTACCGCCTCGCGTCAGGCTGGCGGCGAGGAGGTGGCGACCCAGCACCATGAAGTCATCTTTGCCCGAGAGGTAGCCGATCGACTGTATCGTGCCCGTGTCGACAACAGCATGGAAAAGCTGATCATGGTGGCGCCGCCGCGCTTTCTTGGCCACCTGCGCGACAAGCTCGATGCTCCCACCGCCAAACTGGTCATCCACTCCCTCTCCAAGGATCTGACCAAGGCCGACTGCGACAAGATCACCGACGCCGTCGACGATCTGCGCTGATCTGTGCCGCCCGCCGTCCGCGGCGGGCTCTCTCCTGCATAGCGCTAGTCGTTTCCGTTCAGGGCACCTGCGGCAGATCGATCTCGTCGCTGCGCTGGATCCCCTCCGTCATCTGCCGGCACTGGCGTAGAAATTCGCGCATGCCTGCGGTGAGGTACTTGTGCCGGTGCCAGATAAAGGTGAACTGCCGACTCAGGTCCAGTTCCGGCGTGGGCAGTGGGGTCAGGCTGCCACGCCGAAAGGCGTCGCGCAGCGCCAGGCGTGAGACACAGCCGATTCCCAGCCCCGACTCCACCGCACGCTTGATGCCCTCGGTATGCTCCAGTTCGAGCAGGATATTGAAGCGACCACGTCGATGGCGGGCTGCCTGTTCGAGGGTCAGGCGCGTGCCTGAGCCCTCCTCTCGCATGATCCAGTCTTCACGCAGCAGGCGGTCGAGCTCCACCGGCCCGCGGTTGGCCAGCGGATGACGGGGCGAACAGAACACCACCAGGTCGTCTTCGACCCAGGGCTGGGTGATGACCTCGTCCTCCTCGCACTGCCCCTCGATTAGCCCCAGGTCGAGCTGGTGATGGCGAACCGCATCGATGATCGAGCGAGTGTTGCGGACCTGTAGCCTTACCCGGCTGCCGGGGTGGCGCTGCATGAAGTCGCTGATCAACAGCGTCGCCAGATAGTTGCCGATGGTCAGGGTGGCGCCGACATCCAGATTGCCGATGCCCTGCTGGCCTCTGAGCAGTTCTTCCACTTCTTCGGCCCGATCGAGCAGGGCGACCGCCTTGGGCAGCAGCTGGAAGCCCAGTGCATTGAGCTTGAGGCGCTTGCCGATGCGATCGAGCAGCTGGCAGTCGAATTGGCGCTCGAGTTCGGACAGCGCGGTACTGGCCGCCGACTGCGACAGGGCCAGGGCGCGCGCCGCCTTGGACACGCTCTCGTGCTGGGCGACCGCAACAAAGACTTCCAGCTGTCGAAGGGTGTAGCGCATGGCACGGGCTCTCCGGCGCGATAGGGGTAAAGACGTCGGCGATGGGCATCTATATCAATGAATTGGATAAGCGTTATCCATACAATCCATTTAACAGATAATATGGCCGGTCTTAGAATTATCCGCAAGACTTGATATCGGGCTTTATTCGCTTCAGGAATAAGCCCACGCATTTTAAGGAGTTGGCATGAGCAAGTTTGCCCTGGAAGAAGTGCTGAGCGTTCATCACTGGAACGACTCCCTGTTCACCTTCCGCACGACCCGTGAGCGTAGCCTGCGTTTCAAGAACGGCCAGTTCGTGATGATCGGTCTCGAGGTCAACGGCAAGCCGCTGATGCGTGCCTACTCCGTGGCCAGCCCCAACTACGAGGACCACCTCGAGTTCTTCAGCATCAAGGTACCCGATGGTCCCCTGACCTCTCGCCTGCAGCACCTGCAGGTGGGTGATCAGATCATGGTCAGCCGCAAGCCTACCGGTACCCTGGTATGTGACGACCTGCTGCCTGGGCGCAATCTCTACATGCTGTCCACCGGCACCGGTCTGGCGCCCTTCCTCAGCCTGATCCAGGACCCCGAGGTCTACGAGCGCTTCGAAAAGGTAGTGCTGGTGCACGGCGTGCGCCACGTCAACGAGCTGGCCTACGCCGACTTCATCACCAAGGAGTTGCCGGCGCACGAGTACCTGGGCGAGGAGATCAGCGAGAAGCTGGTCTACTACCCCACCGTGACCCGTGAAGACTTCCACACCATGGGCCGCCTGACCGATCACATCCGCACCGGCAAGCTGACCGACGACAAGGGGCTTCCGCCCATCGATCCCAAGCAGGACCGGGCCATGATCTGCGGCAGCCCGGCCATGCTCGACGACACCAGTGCATTGCTCGACGAGCTTGGCTTCAATATTTCCCCGCGCATGGGCGAGCCCGGTGACTACGTCATCGAGCGTGCCTTCGTGGAGAAGTAAGACCCCACGACAGAACGCCGCAAACGACGACGCCGATGGCCACTTGCCATCGGCGTCGTCGTTGGTGCTGGCGGATTGAATCGCCTGGCCGGGGTGGCGGTGGTCAGTCGCCGAGAGCCTCGGCGATCTCGCGTTCGCCGTCCAGGAGCACCGTCTCGTGATTACGGATCTTTCGTTGCCCCAATAGATAGACCAGGGCCTGGGCCACGTTGGCTCGGGATATCTGGTTGTTGCCCCCGGTCTCGTCCAGCGACGTGGCCACGCGGCCGGTGGCGTCGTCGTCGGTGAGCCGGCCTGGCTTGACGATGACATGGTCCACCTTGCTGCTGCGCAGGTAGGCATCGGCAGCGAACTTGGCGGCCATGTAGGGCCTGAGCTTCTCCGGCGCTTGCAGCGGCTGCTCGGCACGCATGGCGCTGACCATCAGCATGCGATCCAGCCCCTGGCGGCTGGCCTCGTCCGCCACCCGCGTAGCGGCGTAGAGGTCGATCAACAGCGTCTTGTCGGGCCCGGTGTTCGGGCCGGAGCCGGCGGTGAACAGCACCTGATCGCAACCTTCGAAGGCGGAGGCGAAGTCGCCCTCCAGGTCGGCGACGACCGTCTCGATACCTTGTTGCTCGAACCAGTCGCGTTGCTCGGCGCTACGGATCATGGCGCGAATCGGATGTCCCTGGCGGTGGGCGATGGCGCAGACCTGGCGGCCGATCTGGCCGTTGGCACCTATCACGAGTGTGGTCATGTCGGCCTCCTTGTCGATACCTGGAAATAACCATGGCGTCGATGGGGAAGACTTTCAACGGGGGAGACTTTCAACGGGGGAGACTTTCAATGGGGAGGCGAATCGATGGCGACGCCGCCCGCAGGCCAGTACCCTGTGCGTCTTTCCCTCACCCACCCGCTCAGGAGCAGCGATGAATCCTCAGGACCTGGAACGCCTGGTTACCTTGCCGATGCCTTTCGGCAAGCATCAAGGCACCTTGATCGCCGATCTGCCCGGGCCTTACCTGGCGTGGTTTGCCCGGGTCGGGTTTCCCCCCGGAGAGATCGGACGCCTGCTGGCGCTGATGCACGAGATCGACCACAACGGCCTGAGCGACCTGCTGGAGCCGTTGCGACGCCGCGGCTGAGCGGCGCCACCTGGCGGGGAGAACCGGTCGCCGTCGTCAGACAGCGTCCTTGTCGGTCGAGGTCAGACAGCATCCTTGTCGGTCACGCCGGGTCGGATACGAATGACCTGTTCCAGCGGGGTGGCTGAAGACAGCTGCCATCGTCGGTCAGACAGCGTCCTTGTCGGTCTCGCCGGTACGGATGCGAATGACTTGCTCAAGGGGGGTGGCTAAAGACAGCTGCCATCGTCGGTCAGACAGCGTCCTTGTCGGTCTCGCCGGTACGGATACGAATGACCTGTTCCAGCGGGGTGACGAAGATCTTGCCATCACCGATCTTGCCGGTGTTGGCGACCTGGACGATGGCTTCGATGACCTGCTCGGTCATACCGTCGTCGACCGCCACCTCAAGCTTCACCTTGGGCAGAAAGTCGACCACGTACTCGGCTCCCCGGTACAGCTCGGTGTGGCCCTTCTGACGGCCAAAGCCCTTCACTTCAGTGACGGTGATGCCCTGAACACCGATCTCGGAGAGCGACTCGCGGACGTCGTCGAGCTTGAATGGCTTGATAATCGCGGTCACCAGTTTCATGGCGGGTTCCTCATCCTGTCCGTGTGGGGGCGGCGTCGGTCGTGCCTGGCGCCAACCCGTTGGCGGCGCGCCGTTGCGCCTGTCCTGACTAGTGTGACAAAGCATACCCCTGGCGAACAGCAATAAAAAAGGCCCCCGAAGGGGCCAGGAGGAGCACGCCAGCTCACTGGTGTCGCGGGTAAGCTCAGGCTTACTTCTTGGCGACGTTAAACTCGGGGTAGGCTTCGAGACCGCATTCGGCCAGGTCGACGCCTTCGTATTCTTCTTCTTCGCTGACACGCACACCCATGATTGCCTTGATGATCAGCCACACGACCAGGCTGGCGGTGAAGACCCAGGCGAAGATGCCGATGATGCCGAGCATCTGGGCGCCGAAGGTGGCGTCGGCGTTGTTCAGCGGGACCGCCAGGACACCCCAGATACCGGCCACACCGTGGGCGGAGATGGCACCGACCGGATCGTCCAGGCGCAGCTTGTCGAGGACCACGATGGCGACTACCACCAGGACACCGCCGACTGCACCGATCAGGGTGGCGCCGAGGGCCGTGGAGGACAGCGGGTCGGCGGTGATGGAGACCAGGCCAGCGATAGCGCCGTTCAGGGCCATGGTCAGGTCGGCCTTGCGGAACCAGATCTTGGCCAGGATCAGCGCGGCGAGGACACCCCCGGCGGCGGCAGCGTTGGTGTTCACCAGCACCTGGGCCATGTTGTTGGCGGAAGACACGTCGGAGAGCTTGAGCTCGGAGCCGCCGTTGAAGCCGAACCAGCCCAGCCACAGGACGAAGGTACCCAGGGTCGCCAGCGGCATGTTGGCACCGGGGATGGCGTAGATGGCGCCGTTCTTGCCGTACTTGCCCTTGCGCGGACCGAGCACCAGCACACCGGCCAGGGCTGCAGCGGCACCCGCCATGTGGACAATGCCGGAACCTGCGTAGTCGGAGAAGCCTGCTTCGGACAACCAGCCGCCGCCCCAGGTCCAGTAGCCGGAGACCGGGTAGATCACGGCGGTCATGACCACGGCGAAGGCCAGGAAGGCCCACAGCTTCATGCGCTCGGCGACAGCGCCGGAGACGATCGACATGGCGGTGGCCACGAACACGACCTGGAAGAAGAAGTCGGCGCGGGCCGAGTAGTAGGGTGCGTCTTCACCACCTGCGAGCACCGCATCGACGCTGTTTTCGGCGCCGATCAAGAAGCCGAAGTTGGGGATGAAGCCGCCGGCGTCGGAGGAGTACATCAGGGCGTAGCCCACCAGCAGATACATGGTGCAGGCGACCGCGAACAGCACGATGTTCTTGGTCAGAATCTCGGCGGTGTTCTTGGCCCGGACCAGGCCGGCCTCGAGCATGGCAAAACCGGCGGCCATCCACATGACCAGGGCGCCGCAGATAAGGAAGTAGAAGGTGTCCAGCGCGTAGCTGAGTTCACTGATATCGACCATGGAAGTGTCTCGCTATATTTTTATCGGAAGTCGGGTCAGGGGACGGGGATCAGACCGCGTCGGAGCCGCGCTCGCCGGTGCGAATGCGGATGACGTCTTCCAGCGGCGTGACGAACACCTTGCCGTCACCGATCTTGCCGCTGTTGGCCGCGTTGCAGATGGCTTCCAGCACGCTGTCCAGTCGGGCCTCGTCGATCGCAACCTCGACCTTCACCTTGGGCAGAAAGTCGACGACATACTCGGCGCCGCGGTATAGCTCGGTGTGGCCCTTCTGGCGGCCGAAGCCCTTGACCTCGGTCACTGTGATGCCCTGGACGCCGTTGTCGGCCAGCGCCTCGCGGACGTCGTCCAGCTTGAAGGGCTTGATGATGGCGGTGATCAGTTTCATGGCATGGCTCCCTACGTGCATAAGGTGGCGGCTTGTTTCCGCTCGGTGCATGGATATCTATGCATAGCGATATACGTGCCATAAATTTGGCAAAATCTTTGTTTACAATGGTTTGTGGTTGTTTTTGAAAGCGAGAGACGAAAAACACCCGCGAGTTTGCGGCACTGCATCAAAGTTAATGCACTGTTTTGGTGCTGGCGCGTATTGGTGGTGCGTCATTGGCGAGCATGCTGTGCCGGGCCGCGTGCTGCGTCGCGTGCCGGTTAGCCTGTTGGTATCAGGGAGTCGCCAATGCGCCGGGCGTCGCTGGGCAAGGGCCACGAAGCATGCGTTGGGCGCCCGGCTTGCGTATCCTGTCGGCAACGGAGTTCCCATCGACGTTTCAAGGAGAGCCATCATGGTCAGTCAGGATCGCATCAGCCGTTTGGCACAGCAGATCGGCGAGCGCTTGCAGGGCGCCTCCCAGGCCCCGGAAGACATCCAGAAGGGGGTCCAGCAGGTGGTGCGTGGCGCCTTCGATCGTCTCGAACTGGTGTCACGCGAGGATTTCGACATCCTCATGGACGTGTTGCAGCGCACCCGCTCCCGGGTCGAGGCGCTGGAAAAGCAGGTAGCGGCGCTGGAGAGCCTGGTCGAGGAACGTGCAGCGCCCGCTGGCGAAACGACCGCGGCGCCAGCCGTGGCCGAGGAAGCCGCCGAGGTACCGGTGCCGCCGGTGCCGGAACAGGGCAAGCAGGACGAGGCATCGAGCGGTTCAGCCGACAAGCCCTCCGCCTGAGGCTTCGGACGCAGAACGTCACAAGATATGCCGGCCCGCCCTGGCGGGGGGGTGGCATGCGGCGCCGGTGAGGTGGGCGTGCTCTACTGGTCATGAGCCTTCCGTCAGGCAGGGAGCCCATGACGCTTGCCATCATTGCCACCCGTGCGGGACTGGGGCTGGACGCCCCCGAGGTGCAGGTCGAGGTACACCTGGCCAACGGCCTGCCGGGCATGACCCTGGTCGGCCTGCCCGAGACCGCAGTGCGCGAAAGCCGCGAACGGGTGCGCAGCGCCCTTGCCACCTGCGGCCTCGACTACCCGCTACGTCGAATTACCCTGAATCTTGCTCCCGCCGATCTGCCCAAGGAGGGTGGACGCTTCGATTTGCCCATCGCGCTGGGTCTGCTGGTGGCTTCCGGTCAGTTGCCCGCCGCCGCACTGGAGGGTGTCGAGTGTGCCGGCGAACTGGCCCTCGATGGTCGGTTGCGGCCAGTAACCGGCATGCTGCCCTTCGCCATGGCCACCCGTCAGGCCGGGCGGCGCCTGATCCTGCCCGAGGCCAACGCCGATGAGGCGGCCCTAGTCAACGGCCTGGAGGTGCTGCCGGCGGCACACCTGCTCGACGTCGTCGCCCACCTGGCCGGGCGTATTCCCCTCGCTGCTCACCTACCCGCCGCACCGCCGCAAGACGGGCCTGCGGCGCTGGATCTGTGCGATGTGCGAGGCCAGTATCAGGCCCGGCGAGCGCTGGAGGTGGCGGCGGCGGGTGGGCACAACCTGCTGTTTGCCGGGCCGCCCGGCACCGGCAAGACGTTATTGGCCAGCCGACTGCCCGGGCTTCTGCCGCCGCTTGGCGATGACGAGGCGCTGGAGGTAGCGGCGATTCGCTCGGTGTGCGCGCTTCCTCTGTCCGATGGCTTTGGCCGTCGTCCGTTTCGCTCGCCTCACCACACCGCCAGCGCGGTCTCGCTGGTCGGTGGCGGCTCGCGTCCGCGGCCCGGCGAGATCTCGCTGGCCCATCGCGGCGTGCTGTTTCTCGACGAGTTGCCGGAGTTCAGTCGCCAGGTGCTGGAGGTATTGCGCGAGCCGCTGGAAAGCGGCGAGATCCATATCGCCAGGGCCAGCCACGAACGACGATTTCCCGCTCGTTTTCAACTCGTTGCAGCAATGAATCCTTGCCCCTGCGGCCATCTGGGTGATCCGCGTCAGGACTGTGTATGCACCGCGTCCCAGATCCAGCGCTATCAGGCGCGCCTGTCCGGCCCCCTGCTAGATCGCATCGACCTGCAGGTTGAGGTGCCGGCGCTGCCGGTGGAACAGTTGACGTCGCATCAGCCGGGGGAAAGCACCGAGATGGTGCGCCGACGCGTGATGGCGGCGCGTCAGCGTCAGCAGCAGAGGGGAGTGCTCAACGCCCAGCTCGCCGGGGCCGCGCTGGAGCGAGCCTGCGCCCTGGAGGTGGCCGAGCGCACCTGGCTGGCGCAGTCGCTTGAGCGCCTGCGGCTGTCTGCCCGGGCCTATCACCGGGTGCTGCGGGTGGCGCTGACCCTGGCCGACCTGGCCGGGCGCGAACGTCCGTGCCGCGATGACCTGATCGAGGCCATCGGCTATCGCCAGCTGGATCGGCTGTTGCGCAAGGGCTGACGGGCGCCGCACGGTCGTTCCATGCACCCGTTATCGCCAGGCATGGCCCCTGCCCGGGTCCAGGCTTGGCCCGAGAAGTCGACGAGCGCAGGCGCTTTTCAGGCAAGCCCTAGAGCGCGTCGGCGTCGAAGGCGCCGCTGATGACCGTGGACCACAGCGCGGCACCGTCGCCGGGGCGGCGCAGGCGGAGTTCGAAGCGGTAGGGCAAAAGCTCGCGGTCAGATAGCGTCAGGCGTGGGCCATCGGCGATCAGTCGGCTGTCGACCAGCCATTGATTGGTGTCGGCGGCAGGGGTATCACCGGGCTGCCAGTCCAGCACCTGGGGGCCGTCGTCGATCGCCAGCAGGCCACGGGTCAGGCTCTCCTGGACACGGCCGACGCCGAGCTCCAGCCTTTCGTCGACCTTGGGCGGGGACAGCAGCAGCACCTGATCGGCCAGGGTTTCCCCTGCCAGGGCTGGCGCCTCGGCGACCCGCTCGGCCGCCTGTTGGCCAAGGCCCAGCAGCGCCTGGCGCAGCGTCTCGGGGCGCTCGGGGGCGCTGGCACAGCCGGCCAGCCAGACCAGCAGCACCAGCGCCAGCCAGGGCAGCAGGGAGGCGTGGCTGCCGGCGCGGTGTACCGTCTGTCGGGTCAAGCATCTGGGCATTGAGATGACATCCTTTTCGGTAGAGGCCCTTCACTGAGCTGTTGTTCCAGAAATTGGCGCACTTCGGCGAAAAGGTCCAGGCGGATGGCCTCGGCCTCGTTGACCAGATGGTGGCGGGCTTGCGGGTGACAGCAGATGTGCGCGCCGGGAAACTTCTTGCCGAGTACCGCCAGATTCCAGGGCCCGTCCACCGTCAGGTCCTTCTCGCCTTGCAGGATCAGGGTCGGTAGCTGGCACGGGGGCAGCTGCATCAGGCGGGGCATCCAGCGGCGCATGGCGCTGACCCAGCCGGTGGGCAGGCGCACGGGCTGGAGCGGGTCCTGTTCGCGCAGAAAGGTGGCGAAGTCGTCATCATTGGTGTTCGCGCGAAACTTGCGCGGCACGCTGGAGACAAAGGGGCTGACCAGGCGATGGACCCAGGCTGCTCGGGTCCAGCCCCAGGGTCTGACCAGGGGCGCCAGCAGCACCAGCGCCGACCAGTGGCCGTCATCGCCCCGGCTCAGGGCATCGGTGGCCAGGATGGCACCGCCGGTGCTCTGACCGACGCCGACCCAAGGTCCTTGGGCCAGGCCGGCTTCGCTCAGGTGCTGCTGAAGCGTACGCAGGCAGTCGCCGTAGTCGGCAAAGTCGTCGATGTCGGCACGATCCCCACTGGACAGCCCGTGTCCCGGCAGATCCCACAGCACCACCGTGAGCTCGAGTTCCAGCAGCAGCTCGAGCAGGTGGCGGTACAGGCCCAGGTGGTCGTAGTAGCCGTGAACCACCACCGCGGTGCCCCGAGGGCGGGGCGGGCGCCATACCTGAGTCCACAGGCGGAAGCGTGGCGTCTCGATATTACCCGCGTGCAGCGTTACCCCTTCGGTGAGCAGGACATCGAGCCGATAGTGCGCCAGATAGCGTTCAAGGGTCGTTGCCATGGCCGGGGCGGCTGTCGCCACCAAGCCTTCGCCTTGTCTTGCCACCGGGGTCAGCCGTTCGATGGTCTCAAGGGGCGTGTAGTCGGTCATAGCGTCCTCCGCTGGGAAGGGGCGGTGGCGTGCGTTGCTCGGCACTCGGTTGTGCTGGGACGGCCAGATGGCGTGGAGGGTAGCGTCATCACCCTGCGCCTGGTTGCACCCTGACCGATCGTTGGCCACCTGCTTCTTCTGACACCGTCCGGAGGCCGTCGTTGCTCACCTGTGCCATGGAGGTATGGCCTTCGGCGTCAGATGAGGGAGTCGCCAGCACACGTCAACACCTTCCTGTCTGGGCTTCCTTGCCTGTTCCATGCTAGCGACCCAGCGAGTTCGGCACCACTGTTTCCCAATCGACAAGGCCCTCGACAGCTCATCATTTGGTCTAGCCTTGAGCGGTAGAGCGGGGTTTTCGGTTTACAAATGGAATGATTTTCCACAAAATCATTCTGGAGCAGTCACCTTTTCCCCTGTCCGGCTGGAAGGTGCCAGGGGGGCACCCAAGGCCCAACGAGGAGCTAGACCCAATGACGCAACGCATTTCTCGCCATCGCCTGCAGGTGGCCGCCGAGCTGGACCAGTTCATCACCGAACAGGCGCTGCCTGGCACGGGGATCGATGCCGATGCCTTCTGGAAGGGCGTCGATGCCATCTTCCACGACCTGACGCCGACCAACCAGGCCCTGCTGGCCGAGCGCGACGCGCTGCAGCAGAAACTCTCGGCCTGGCACAGTGAGCACCCGGGACCGGTCAATGACATGGCCGCTTACCAGGCCTTCCTCAAGGAAATCGGCTATCTGGTCGATCCGCCGGCCAAGGTCGAGGTGACCACCGAAAACGTGGATCGCGAGATCGCTTCCCAGGCGGGCCCCCAGTTGGTGGTGCCGGTGAACAACGCACGCTACTCGCTGAACGCCGCCAACGCGCGTTGGGGTAGCCTCTACGACGCGCTGTATGGCACCGACGTGATCAGCGAAGAGGATGGCTGCGAGAAGGGCTCGAGCTTCAACCCCAAACGCGGCGAGAAGGTCGTGGCCTACGCCCGCAATGTGCTGGATCAGGCGGCACCGCTGGCGACCGGCTCCCACCGTGACGCGGTCAAGTACTTCCTGCGCGATGGCCACCTGGTGGTGTCTCTGGACGGCGGCCGCGAGACCGGCCTGAAGGAGCCGGGCAAGCTGGTGGGCTACCAGGGCGACGCCTCCGCGCCGAGTGCCGTGCTGCTGTCCCACCATGGCCTGCATCTGGAAATCCAGGTCGATGACAGCCACCCCATCGGCAAGACCGACCCGGCCCACGTCAAGGACGTGGTGGTGGAAGCCGCGCTGACCTCCATCATGGACTGCGAAGACTCCGTGGCGGCGGTGGATGCCGAGGACAAGGTGGGCGTCTACGCCAGCTGGCTGGGCCTGATGAAGGGTGACCTCACCGCCGAGGTGGCCAAGGGCGGCAGTTCCTTCACCCGTCGCCTGAATCCGGATCGTGACTACGTCACGCCGGATGGTTCCGAGCTGACCTTGCCGGGACGCTCGTTGCTGTTCGTGCGCAACGTGGGTCACCTGATGACCAACCCGGCGGTGCTCGACGCCGACGGCAACGAAATGCCCGAGGGCATTCTCGACGCCATCATGACGTCGCTGATCGCCCTGCATGACCTCAACAAGGGTGACGATCAGCCGCGTAACTCGCGCACCGGCTCCGTCTATATCGTCAAGCCGAAGATGCACGGTCCCAAGGAAGTGGCCTTCGCCAACACCCTGTTCGGGCGTGTCGAAGACCTGCTGGGCATGGCCCGCAACACCCTCAAGATGGGCATCATGGACGAGGAGCGCCGCACCTCGGTCAACCTCAAGGCCTGCATCAACGAGGCCACCAGCCGGGTGGTGTTCATCAACACCGGCTTCCTCGATCGCACCGGTGACGAGATGCACACCGCCATGGAGGCGGGCCCCATGCTGCGCAAGGGCGACATGAAGGGCGCCGACTGGATTCAGGCCTACGAGCGCAGCAACGTGCTGGTCGGACTGGCCTGTGGCCTGCGCGGACGCGCCCAGATCGGCAAGGGCATGTGGGCCATGCCGGACCTGATGGCGGCGATGATCGAGCAGAAGATCGGCCATCCCAAGTCGGGCGCCAACACCGCCTGGGTGCCGTCTCCCACCGCTGCAGCGCTGCATGCCCTGCACTACCACCAGATCGACGTGGCCCAGGTCCAGCGCGAACTCGAGGAGCTGGACGAAAGTGAGCAGCGCGACGATCTGCTCAAGGCGCTGCTGACCGTGCCGGTGGTCGCCTCTGCCGACTGGAGCGACGACGAGATCCAGCAGGAGCTCGACAACAACTGTCAGGGTATCCTCGGCTACGTGGTGCGCTGGGTCGAGCAGGGCGTCGGCGCCTCCAAGGTGCCTGATATCCACAACGTGGGCCTGATGGAAGACCGCGCTACCCTGCGGATCTCCAGTCAGCACATCGCCAACTGGTTGTACCACGGCGTAGTCGACGCGGCGCGTGTGGAAGAGACGCTCAAGCGCATGGCCAAGGTGGTGGACGGTCAGAACGAAGGCGACCCGGCCTACACCCCGATGAGCCCTGACTTCGACAAGTCCACAGCCTTCCAGGCGGCCAGCGACCTGATCTTCAAGGGGCGTGAGCAGCCGGCCGGCTACACCGAGCCGCTGCTGCACCACTGGCGTCAGGTCCACAAGGCGAAGTAACACACTCGGGACGCCACCGAGTACGCCAAGCAAACGCCGCGATCCAGGCGGCGTTTCCCTGGACACACCCCCGGGCCTCCCCGGGGGTGTGTCGTTGTGTCGAGGGGAAAGCGCACAGCAGCGAGGGCGTTGAGGCGTCGTATCCGGGCTTGAGTTATGGTGAAGCTATCACGAGCCGGATTGCCTTCAGGGAGAGAACCATGACCGTGATGACCGCCGCCGCCATCGAGGATTTTCTGGACGACGTCTTTCCCCAGCGCATGGGCACCATCGAAGCCGTCTCGGAGATGCGGGCCACCATGAGCCTGGCCATCGAGGATGAACATCTGCGGCCCGGCGCCAGCGTCTCCGGGCCGACCATGATGGGACTGGCGGACGTCTGCCTGTACGTGGCCATCCTGGCCCAGATCGGGCCGGAGCCCATGGCGGTCACCAGCAACCTCAACTGCCACTTTCTACGGCGCGCCCGGGGTGATCGCGATCTGATCGCCAACGCCCGCTTGATCAAGCTGGGACGCCGCCTGGCGGTGGGTGAGGTGGAGCTGTTCTCTGACGGAGACGAGGCGCCGGTGGCGCACGTGACGGCGACCTACGTACTGCCCGATAACGACTGAGAGGCTATCTCACACGCGGGCTCGCCATAGTCCCCAGGCCAGCGCCAGCCAGCCAAGCAGCAACAGCACGCCGCCGAGCGGTGTGATCAGCCCCAGTGGGCCGAGCCCGACGCCGTAGAGCCCGACCAGGGCCATGGCGTACAGCGACCCCGAGAACAGCAGGATACCTGCCGACCACAGCCTCAGTGCCGTCAGCTGGGCGGCCAGCGGCTGCTGGGCCCGCCAGGCCAGCAGCGCCAGGCCTGCCAGGGTGTGCCAGGCCTGGTAGCGCACCCCGGTGGTAAAGGCGGCGGTCAGACGCTCAGGCAGGCGTCCGTCGAGGCCATGGGCGGCGAAGGCGCCGAGCGCCACCACCAGGGCGCCGGACAGGGCGAGGGTGATCCACCAGTGACGATCCGGCATCGAGGCTCCTTGACGACGAGAGAGAGGAATCTGCCCTCAACCGTACCCCGCGGCGGCCCGAGCCGCTACAATGTTGCCCCCGCGACATCTTGATAATGAGGTGGCCATGCAGATTCAGCTAAATGGTGAGCCCCACGCCCTCGACCGTGAGCAGACCGTGGCGGAGTTGATCGACGCCCTGGGTCTGGGCGGGCGCCGCATCGCCGTCGAGCTCAACGAGGACATCCTGCCGCGCAGCCAGCACGGCGAGACCCGCCTGGCGGATGGCGATCGCATCGAGATCGTCCATGCCATCGGCGGCGGCTGAGGCGAACCACCCGCCAGCAGATACCGACGACTATAGAGGTGCCGCTCGAAGGCGGCCTGGTTCCGTTTCGTGAGAAGGACTTGAGCATGACCGACATCTTTCAGGACAGCCCGCTGCGGGTCGCCGACCACGCCTTTTCCTCGCGTCTCTTGGTGGGCACCGGCAAGTACAAGGACTTCGACGAGACCGGCGAGGCGATCGCCGCCAGTGGCGCCGATGTCGTGACCTTCGCGGTGCGTCGCACCAACCTGGGGCAGGAGGCCGGTGAGCCCAACCTGCTCGACGTGGTGCCGCCGGAGCGCTATACCCTGCTGCCCAATACCGCCGGTTGCTACAACGCCAAGGATGCTGTGCGCACCTGTCGGCTGGCGCGGGAACTGCTCGACGGCCACAAGCTGGTCAAGCTCGAGGTGCTGGGGGACGACAACACCCTCTATCCCAATGTGGTGGAGACCCTCAAGGCCGCCGAGACGCTGGTCGCCGATGGCTTCGACGTGATGGTCTACACCAGTGACGACCCCATCGTCGCCAGGGAGCTCGAGGCCATCGGCTGCTGCGCGGTGATGCCGTTGGGCTCGCTGATCGGCTCCGGCCACGGCATCCAGAATCCGCACAATGTGCGCCTGATCATCGAGCAGGCCAAGGTCCCGGTGCTGATCGATGCCGGCATCGGCACCGCCTCCGAGGCAGCCCTGGCCATGGAACTCGGCTGTGACGGCGTGCTGATGAACTCCGCCATCGCCCACGCGCGCCAGCCGGTGCTGATGGCCGAGGCCATGAAGCATGCCGTGCAGGCGGGACGCCAGGCGTTTCTCGCCGGTCGCATGCCGCGTCGCGGCGCCGAGGCGTCATCGCCGTTCGCCGGCCGCATCAACGCCTGAAGCCGGCAGGAGCGGCATGGCCCGGCCTGCCGCTCCTGCTCAGCTTTCTCGCCCTGACACTTTCACCACGCCCCCAGACATCATCATGACCGACCAAGATCGCCCCGACGAGGGCAAGACCACCGGCCCGGAAGGACCGGACGCACCGCTGCATCGCCGTGGTATCAAGAGCTATGTGCTGCGGGCCGGGCGCATGACCCAGGCGCAGACCCGTGGGCTTGAGGAAGTCTGGCCGCGGCTGGGACTGACCCTCGCCCAGGGGCGCCAGGACCTCGATGCGCTGTTCGGCCGCCAGGCGCCCAGGGTGGTCGAGATCGGCTTCGGCATGGGAGCGTCGCTGATCGAGCAGGCCGAGACCCATCCGGACACCGACTTCATCGGAATCGAGGTACACGCCCCGGGCGTCGGCAAGTTGCTCGACGAAGCCGACAAGCGTGGGCTGACCAACCTGCGGGTCTACCGCGAGGATGCCCTGGCGGTGCTGGAGCAGTGCCTGCCCGAGGGCAGTCTGACCACCCTGCAGCTGTTCTTCCCCGACCCCTGGCCGAAGAAGAAGCATCACAAGCGGCGCATCGTCCAGCCGGCGTTCGTCGAGCTGGTGCGGACTCGCCTGGCCAGCGGTGGAACCCTGCACATGGCCACCGACTGGGAAGCCTACGCCGAATGGATGGCCGAGGTGATGGAGGCAGCCCCGGGCTACCTCAATACCGCGACCCCGGAGACGGCGCCCTATGTGCCGCGTCCCGACTTTCGTCCGCTGACCAAGTTCGAGGCGCGGGGCGAACGGCTCGGTCACGGTGTCTGGGACCTGATCTTCCGCCGCGTCGACTGACGCCGGCATCGGCGGCGCGGCCCTGGCCGCGTCGCCCGGCCGCCAGCGCCCACAGGGCGCCACCCAGCGACAGCACCAGTCCCGCCAGGCCCAGCCCGTCCGGGCGCTCGCCGAACAGCGAAAGCGTCATCAACAGCGTCACCGCCGGGGTCAGCGCGATCAGCGCCGAGGTCGGGGTCACCCCGAAGCGCCCCAGGCACGCCACGAAGAAGCCGTAGCCACCGAAGGTGGCCAGCACCACCAGCCAGCCAATGGTCAGCCAGGCGTCCAGCGTCGCCGGAGGCAGCGCCGGCAGGCCTGGTTCGAGCATCACCGCCGCCAGCATGAACACCAGCGTTGCCGCGCTCAGCTGCAGCGCCAGGCGGGTGATCAGTGACAGCGGCACCACACCGCCATTCTCCTCGCCGGGCCTGGCGGTCGCCGGCGGCGTCAGGATGCTGCCGATCGATACCGCGGCGACCGCGACCAGCGGCAGCAGGTAGGCCCACCAGGGGGCGCCGCCGACGCTGCGCATGTCGCCAGCGATCATCGCCATAGCGCCGAGCGTCGCTACCCCCATGCCCCACCATTGTGCGCTGTCGCTGCTCTCCTTGAGCAGGTGCCGTGCCAGCAGGGCCGCCGCCAGCGGCTGCAGCGCGCCGATCAGCGCCGCCACCGAGGCGCTCACACCTTCGGCCACCGCCACCAGCATCGTCAGCAGGTAGACGCCCACCGTCAGACCACCGGTGAGCAACTCGTGGCCTGCCTGGCGCCAGCTCGGGCGATGCCCCGGATGGCCCAGACGACAGACCACCAGCGCCCAGGCCAGCAGGGTCGCCAGGGCAAAGCGCCAGGCGTAGAGCCCCATCACCGGCACGTCCAGGTCCACCGCCATGCGACTGCCGACGAAACCGCTGCTCCAGCAGACCACGAAGCCCGTGGCGACCATCAGGGCACCCGAGTGCTTGCCCAGCTGCCGGGGAAGCTGGTGGAGCAGGGGGATCAGGCGGGGTAGCAGCGTCTGCATGGGGCCTCCTTGAGCACGGGTGGATGACGGCAGCGCTGGATAGAGGAAGCGCTGGATGAGCAGTCTGCCGTGGTGCTAGCCTTTCGAGTAGCGAAACGTTTTTCACGCTGACTTAAATAATATTGAAGTCTTCGGGTAGGGTGGTCTGGCGCCATAGGGGGGAGCAACGATGACCGAGAACACGGGAGCGGCGCTGGATCTGGAGGCGCTGCGCAGCTTTGTGACGGTGGCCCAGCAGGGCAGTCTGGCGGCGGCGGCGGAGTTGCGACACCGCACCGTTAGTGCCTTGAGCATGCAGATCAAGCGCCTCGAGCAGCGTCTCGACGCGCGCCTGCTGATCCGTGGGCCACGCGGAGTGTCGCCGTCGCCGGCCGGCGAGGCCTTGCTGCAGGAGGCGCGTGAGCTGCTGCGCCAGCACGACGGCCTGGTGGCGCGACTGACCGGACAGGGACTCAGCGGGCGGGTGCGCTTCGGCATGCCGGAGGGCTACGCCCCGCATCTGGTCGAGCAGGTGCTGCCTGATTTTCTGGCCAGCCACCCCAATGTGCTGCTGGAGGCGGTCACGGCGCCCAGCGGAGAGCTGGCCCGGCGCCTGGAGCGCGGTGAGCTGTCGCTGGCGGTAGCGCTGGACCGTCCGCATCAGCTGACCAATGGCGAAACGCTGTGGCAGACCTCGCCGGTGTGGGCGGCGTCTCGTGAGTTTCGCATCGCCGACGAGGCGCCGTTGCCGCTGGCGCTGCATCCGCTGGACTGCCCATTCCGATCGCTCGGGGTCGAGGCCCTGGAGAGTCAGGGGCGCGACTGGTACGCGGTCTTCACCAGTACCAGCATCCATGCGGTGGAAAAGGCCGTGGAAGTCGGCCTGGCCGTGAGCATCCTCGATCGCCAGCGGCTGACGCCGCGCATGCGCGTGCTGGATGAGGCCGAGGGGCTGCCCCACCTGGGTACCAGCGACGCCTGCCTGTACTTCAGCCGGCGCATCGCCGCAGCCTCATGGCCGGCGGTGGAAGCCCTGGCGGGGCTCTTGCGCCAGCGTCTGAGCGGTGCAGGCCCCTGGGCTGCGAATAGCCGCGAGGCCAGGCCGCTGGCACTGGGGTGAGATGAACGAGAGCGGTGAGACGCAGGGAGCGGTGCGACGAACAGGAGCCAAGGCCCTGGGGCAAGGTTGACCAGAAGCCTCGATGGCCAGAAAAAAGAAAACCGCTCCCGGGGGAGCGGTGAAAGGACCGTGACTAGCAATGAGGAGGAGAAACCAGATAGCGACTGGCAATGTCTGGTATCTGGCGCCGGCGGCTCATCAACGCCGACAATCTCAGCGTAAATCATTCTCATTTTCTTCGTCAAGCGTAACGAGAATATTTTTTATTAAGGCGGTGTGTCCGCTCACCCTCGCTGGCTTTCTGCCAAGGGGAACGCATGCGAGGGGCGGCGCCAAGACAGCAGGCGAAACCGGGCAGAGGCTCGGGATGGCGGAATCAAGCGGTGGCAGGACGTCGTGGGCAACGAGGCGAAGGAGCGCTGGCCACGGGACCGAACCAGGCGGCCATGAAAAAGCCGCTTCCAGAGGGAAGCGGCGCAAGGACCGTGACTAGCAATGAGGAGGAGAAACCAGATAGCGACTGGCAATGTCTGGTATCTGGCGCCGGCGACTCATCAACGCCGACAACCTCAGCGTAAATCATTCTCATTTGTTTCGTCAACACAAACGAGAATCTTTTTTAATAAAGCCTCGCCTGGCCCCTCAGGTCAGCTGCATCCACAGCGGCAGGCTGATCATCGCCGCCAGGGTCTGGGCGGTGATCAGTCCGGCCATCAGCTCAGCGTCACCGCCCAGCTGGCGTGCCAGAATATAGGCGGAGGTGGCGGTGGGCAGGGCGGCGTACAGCAGCGCCACATCCTGGCTGACAGGGTCGAGGCCCAGCAACCATGCCAGCACCAGCACCAGCGCCGGCATCAGCACCAGCTTGACCAGGCTCGAGACCCACAGGCCAAGATCGCGCCTCAGCAGGGCCTGGGGTCGCAGTGCCACCCCTACGGCCACCAGCCCCAGCGGTAGCGCCGCTCGTCCCAGCAGCTCCAGGGTTCCCGCCGACCAGCCCGGCAGGCCGATCCCCGAGAGATTGAGCCCGATGCCGATCAGGCAGGCGAGGATCAGCGGGTTCTGGGCCAGGGCGAGCAGTGAGCGCCATAGACCTGAGCGGCCGAGGGTGCCCGCGGCGATAAAGGTCAGCACGCACAGCACATTGACCGTGGGAATCATCAGCGCCAGGGCCACCGCTGCCACCGTGGCGCCCTGGGGACCGTGCAGCGCAGCGGCGCCGGCGACGCCGACATAGGTGTTGAAGCGCACCGCGCCCTGGAAGACAGAGGTAAAGGCGGCGGCGTCGAGATTCAGGCGGGGCTTGAGCCACCACAGCAGAGCGGAGAGCACCAGCATGGTGCCCAGCAGCACCAGGGCGAGCCTGGCCACCGGTACCTGGCTGATGTCCGCCCTGGCCAGGGTCGCCACCAGCATGGCGGGAAACAGCAGAAAGTAGATCAGGCGCTCCATGCGCGCCCAGAAGTCCCCGCCTGGGATGCGTCCGACACCCAGCACGGCGCCAAGCAGGATAAGCAGAAAAAGCGGGCCCAGGGCCGCAGTGATGGAGGCCATGTACGTTCCTTGTCCGGGCGAGGCCGGTGGCAGAATAGTGCGCCGTCGAGCGTGAGCAAGCGCGCGTTGACGGCTGCGACATTGTCGCGCAGGGGGCGTCGGAGTTTTGCTGATAAGCTTACCCTACGCCCATTCCCTTTGGAGGCAGCCCTCCGACATGCATTCGCGCCAGTCCCCAGCCTCGCGCGGCGCCCGTCGTCCTCGGCTTCGCCTGCTGATCACGGTGACCGTGGTCACCTTGCTGATCGCCCTATGGTACCTGCTGCGCTACGAGCTTGGCGATCACCAGGAGACGACCTGGTATCCGGCCGCGCCCGGCTGCGATCTGCACCAGGGGCCCTGCGGCGTCGGCCTCGAGGAGGATGAGCGGCTGACCCTGGCGATCCCGGTGGAGGGCGACATTCGCCCGCTGGAGTCGTTGCCCCTCGAAGTACGCATCGACGGCGTGGAAGCACAGAACGTACGGGTGGTGTTCGAAGGGGTCGGCATGGACATGGGCGAGCATCGCTTCCATCTCGACGCCGTGCAAGGCGGCGAACCGGGCCGATTTCAGGGGATGGGACAGCTCGGCATCTGCACCCGTGAGCGCATGACCTGGCGTGCCCGGGTCAGCTTCGATGCGCCGCGTGGGCGTCTCGGAAGTACCTTCGATCTGGACGTGGAGCGAAGCCTGCCATGACCCGACGGCAACGACAGCAGCAACGACGACACGGCTTCGATCGACGGACCCTGGGGCTGGTCCTGGCGGCGGTGGTGATGCTGGCGGCGGCCCTGTTGTGGACCTTCAAGCCCTGGCAGCCTGCCGAGCAGGACGGGCTGGTCGCTGGTGAGATACGCCTGGCGTCGACCGTGGGCGACTTTGCGCTGAGTGATCTCGATGATGACCAGCTGGCGGTGATCTTCTTCGGCTACACCTGGTGTCCCGACGTCTGCCCCATGAGCCTGGCGGTGGTGCGCCAGGCGCGCCAGGCACTGCCCGAAGAGCAGCGTCGGCGGGTGGTGCCGTTGATGATTTCGGTGGACCCCGAGCGTGACACCCTGGAGCGGTTGTCGGAGTACCTTGAGGCCTTCGGCGACGACTTCATCGGCGCCACCGGTAGCCAGGCCGAGCTTGCCGATATCGGCAAGCGCTACGGCGTCGTCTGGCGCAAGGTCGAGACGCCGGAATCCGCCGTGGAGTATCTGGTGGATCACTCGGCCTCGCTCTATCTGGTGGACGCCAGCGGCGAAATCATCGAACGGGTATTGCATGCTCCGACCCCGGGGCCGCTCTCGGCGGCGCTGGATCGGGTGTTGAACTAACTTCCTGCAGCCTGTCGATCATGAGCCTCAGGGCGCTTCCTGCAGTCTATCGACCATTTGCATCAGGGCGCTGACCTGACGACCGTCCCGGCTGTCATGCAAAGGATCACGCTGCCAGGTACTCTCGCTGAACCCCCACCAGTCCCAGCATCCCTTGGGATTGGCCAGGCTGGCCTCGGCCTGGGGGTAGAGCACCACCAGGTCGTTGCTCTTGGCGTAACGGTTCAGGCCGCTTGCCCGGGTGAATGGCGTCGCTGCGCCTTCATCGTCGTCCACGCCCATCTGGCAGCCATGCAGCGCCACCACCAGTGCGCAGTCGCCGCTTTCGCACTGCTTCGGCAGATAGACAAAGCCGGTGTCGGCGAGTCCCTTGGCGTCGAACTCGCTCTGGTCGAAGGCCAGCAGGCGCTGGTCGTCGGCCTCGCCGGCAGGCGCTAGATCGTCCCACCACCAGCCCAGCGCCTCGCCGGCCAGGTCCAGGCCGCAGTCGAGCAGGAAGGGCGCACCGCCCTCTTCGCAGTCGGCCAGGTCCGCTTCGCCAGCGGCGTCCAGCGCCGGCCAGCCGTGCCCCGCGCCGTCCTGAAACACCGTCTTCAGTTGATCATCGTCGGCGAGCCAGTCACGCCATTGTCGAGCGGCGGCGTGTCCGACGTCGGGATCGATGGTGCCATCGTCCTCACCGTGCCAGAGATACACCTTGAGGTCGTCGAGCGATTCAGCGCTACCCGCGCGCTCAAGCTCGCGGTAGTCCGCAAGGCGGCTGTCGATCGCCGCCAGGTCGGGGTCGCCAAGGCGAGTGAACATGCACTGACCGAGCGCCACTCTCAGCTCGCCCCGGGCACAGCCCCAGGGGCCGGCGGCGACCAGCCCGAGTGCATCGAAGCGCTCGGGCCAGGCCACCGCCAGCTGCGCGGCCATGTAGCCGCCGGACGAGACACCGATGGTGGCCAGACGGTCCTTCGAGAGACCCAGCGCGGGCAGGGCGTCGGGGGAGTCGGCCGAGGCCTGAGGTGCCAGCACGAAAAACGCCAGCCCCGCGAGGAGGCTGGCGTTGGCACGACTAAGGTGAGTCATCGACTCAGCCTTCGTCGCTGGGGTTCACGTCAAGCAGCTCGACCTTGAAGATCAGGGTCTCGTTGGGGCCGATGGGGCCCTGGCCACGCGCGCCGTAGCCCAGCTCCGGCGGAATCACGACTTCCCAGGTGTCGCCCACGTTCATCATCTTCAGGGCTTCCTGCCAGCCCTCGATGACCTGGCCCACCTGGAAGGATACCGGCTCGCCGCGCTCGTAGGAGCTGTCGAACACGGTGCCGTCGATCAGCTTGCCTTCGTAGTTGACCTGCACGGTGTCGCCGGCCTCGGGGGAGGCGCCGTCACCTTCCTCGAGCTCCTTGTACTGCAGCCCGGAGTCGGTAGTGGTAACGCCGTCCTTGTCGGCGTTCTCGGCCATGTAGGCCTCGCCTTCCTGCTTGTTGGCGTCCGCCTGCTGGGCCATCTCTTCGGCACGTTGCTGCTGTTCTTCAGCGCGCTTGGCCATGGCCTCTTCCTGGAACTTGGTCAGGGCGGCGGCGATCTCCTCGTCGGTCATGTCGAGGCCGTCGTCGGCGAACACGTCCTTGATCGCTTCGCTGAAGGCATCCGTGTCGAGGTCTTCCACGTCTTGCTTGATGCTCTGGCCCAGGGTCACACCCAGGCTGTAGCTAAGCTTTTCCTGGTCGCTCTCGGGGGCGGAGAAGGCCATGGGAGCGGCGCCCAGCAGGGCGATCAGGGAGGCGGAAGTCAGCAGTGTCTTCATGGAAATCCTTGGCTGGCGCGTTGGCCGTAGTGTGAATGTCGTTGTTGTGACTGTAACAGGGGCAAAAGGGTTCCGCACCCGCCGTGCGTTACCCCCTACGAGGCAGGCCCGGGCATGACCCGGGCCTGTGGTTGCGGCTGCGTCTGTGGTTGCCGTGATGAGTGTGGCGCTAGACCACCAGGGTCGGGCACTGCGCCGACCCCGACACCCGCTGAGCGACACTGCCCAGGATCAGGCTGGCGTCGCCGTTGGTGCCCTGGGCGCCGATCACGATCAGATCGCACTCGCGCTTGCGGGCGAAGCGCACGATGGTGCGCGAGGGGCGGCCTCCCTTGACGAAGGCGCGCACCTTTTCCAGCGGTACCCCCAGTTCCACCGCGTGGTTCTTGGCATGCACGGCGATCTCCGAGGCGTACTCCTTGAGGGCATCGTCGGGCAGGTCCAGCTTGTCCGGGCGAACCATCGACAGGGAGGCCTCGAGCAGACTGTGGTGCTTGAACACACACAGGATGTAGAGCTCGGCGCCGGTCAGGTACTGCAGCCCCACGGCCTTCTCCAGCGCCTTGAGGGCGCCCTTGGAGCCGTCCACCGCCACCAGGATTCGATTGAACATCGGTCTCTCCTCAAGCTTGGTCTCCGCGCATCCGATAGACGCCGCCTAGCGGAAGGCGACGTCGCGCAGGAACAACGCAATCTGCGGGAACATGATCAGCAGGGCCGCGGCCAGGATCAGCAGGAACACGAACGGCGGTGTGCCCTTGATCACGTCCAGATAGGGCCGCTTGAAGATCGCGATGGCGGTGAAGATGTCGCAGCCGAAGGGTGGCGTCGCCGAGCCGATGGCCACTTGCAGGGTGATCAGGATACCCACCAGCACCGGGTCGAGTCCGGTGGCCTCGATGGCCGGCGCGAAGATCGGCGTCAGCACCAGGATGACCACGATCGGGTCGACGAACATGCAGGCGACGAAGAAGGCGATGCAGATGGCGATCAGCACGCCCGTGGGACCCGCTTCGTTGATCCCGGCCGCCTCGAGCATGGCCTGCGGGATCTGGGCGAAGGAGATGATCCACGAGAAGCCGTTGCCCACGGCGACCAGGATGAACACCACCGCGGTGATCAGGCCGGTGGACTTGGCGATGGCGTAGATGTCGTTCATCTTCAGTGATCGGAACACCACGAACTCCAGCAGCACCGCGTAGAGCACGCAGGCCGCGGCGGCCTCGGTGGGGCTGAAGATGCCGCCGTAGATGCCGCCGACGATGATCACCGGGAAGCCCAGCGGCCACAGCGCCTGACGCACCGCGGAGAGACGCTCGCTCCAGGACGCCTTGGGCTCGGTGGGGACGTCGCGGATCACCGCGTAGAGCACGCAGTAGATGGAGAACATCAGCAGGATCAGCAGGCCTGGCCCGATGCCGGCGATGAACAGCTCGCCGATGGAGGTGCCCGAGATCACGCCATAGATGATCATGCCGATGCTGGGCGGGATCAGAAAGGCGATGTCACTCGAGTTGATGATCAACGCCAGGGTGAAGGAGTCGGAGTAGCCGGCCTTGAGCATGCGCGGGCGCAGCGGCGAGCCCACCGCTACCACGGTGGCCTGGGTCGAGCCGGACACGGCGCCGAACAGGGTGCAGGAGGCCGCGGTGGATACCGCCAGGCCGCCCTTCACGTGGCCGATGAAGGCCATGACCATGTTGATCAGGCGCTCTGCCGACTGGCCGCGGGTCATGATGTCGGCGGCGAGGATGAACATCGGCACGGCGATCAGCGAGGCCGGCCGGATGCCTGCCATCATCTGCTGGATCAGCGTGTCCATCTGGTCCAGGCCGTTGAACATCATGAAGAAACCGATGACCGCCGCGGTGATCAGCGGGATCATCATGGGGAAGCCCAGCAACAGCAGGGCGATCATGGTGGTGACCATTATGGTTGTCATTGGGGCTGTCCTCCTGCTGCCACCGTCGCGTCACTCATACTTCGGTCTCCGTATCCTTGTAGCCATCCAGCACGCCGGTCGACAGGTAGACGTCGCGGGAGGTCAGGTTCTTGATGGCGGTGAGCAGGTACTGGATACCGGTGATCAGAAAGCCCAGCGGTACCCACAGGTAGATCCAGAAGATCGGGATGCCAAGGGCGGGCAGAATGCGCCCCTTGTCATACAGGTCGACGATGTAGATCACCGAGTAGTACAGCAGGAAGAACATCACCAGAGAGGTAAACAGGGAGATGAAGATCATCAATGCCTTGCGGCCACCTACCGGCAGGGCATCGTAGATCGCCGACATGCGAATATGGCGCCCGTGGCGCGCCGCATAGCCGATACCGGCAAAGGTGATCATGATGATCAGAATGCGGTTGATCTCGCCGCTGAAGAAGATGCTCTCGCCGAGCACGAAGCGGCCAACGACGTTGGCGATGGTATTGGCCGCCATCAGCAGCACACCCACTGCAAGAATGATGGCTTCCAGCTTGCTGATCCACGTATCGATGGTGCCCAGAAAACCAGGCAACCCCGAGTGGTAGTGCTGTTCGGATTCTTCTTCGGTCATGATGGGATCCTTGGTCGGGAATTCCGGGAGAAACGCACGTACCTGTATCGCAGCGTACGCCCTCTGGGTCGCGGTTCGCAGCCATCTGGTCAACGCTGGATGCACGCAGCGCGCCTGGCGTGGCGGCGACTGTCGGGTCGCTATTCAGGGCTCTGGAAACACAAAAGGGGCAGCCGGGTAGGGCTGCCCCTTTCGGGAGCGATGGCTCAGACGAGGATTACTCCTCGCCGGACTGAACCGCTTCCAGGTCAGCCTTGAACTGGTCGAGCAGTTCCTGACCGCCTTCACCGGTCATCTCGATGAACTTCTCCTCGACCTGCGGAGCGCGATCCTTGAAGGCCTGGATCTGTTCGTCGTCCAGGCGAGTCACGGTGACCTCGTCAGACGCTTCCTGGATCTTGCCGAGGGCTTCTTCGGCGAGGCCCTGGATGTGCTCGATGGTGGTGTCGTAGGCGGAGTCGGTGGCGTCCTGGACGAGTTGCTTGTCCTCGTCGGACAGGCCGTCATAGAAGTCCTGGTTGGCCATCATGGCGGTGGTGAACCAGCCGTGGCCGGTGAAGGTCAGGTTCGGGGAGACCTCGTACAGACCGCCGGACTCGATCCAGAAGATCGGGTTTTCCTGACCGTCGATGATGCCGGTCTGCAGACCGCCGTAGACCTCGCCCCAGGGCAGCGGCGTGGGGGTCGCGCCGAAGGCGTCGTAGGTCTCCGCCAGCAGCGGGTTGGTCATGGTGCGGATCTTCTTGTTGTCGAAGTCCTCCGGCGAGGTGATCGGCTCGTCGGCGGTGACCACCATTTCCCCTTCCGGGTACATCTGCATCAGCTTCAGCCCGTGCTCGGCGTAGAGCTCGGGGAACATCTCGTTGATCGCCTTGCTCTCGTCGAAGAACTTCAGCACGGTTTCTTCGTCGGTGGGCAGCAGGTAGGGAATGAAGAAGATCTGGGCTTCGGGAATCAGCGCGCCGGTGAAGCCGGGAGACTGGTTGACGAACTGCAGGATGCCGTTCTGGGTCTGCTCCATGATGTCGTCGGATTCACCCAGTTCGCCGAAGCGGTAGACCTGGACGGAATGGTCGGAATTCTCCTCGACGTACTGCTTGAACGCCTGGGCAAAGACGTCCTGGACATCGCCCTCGTACTCTTCGTGGGCGTAGCGCCAGTTGTCGGCCATGGCGGTGGAGGAAAGACCCAGCATCAGGGCGCCGATGCTGGCGGTGGTCAGCAGCTGTGTTGCCTTCATTCTTGTGGTTCCTCTGCAGGTGTTGGAGCTATGGGCGGATCGCGCTCGCCTGTTGTATTGCTTCGTGTCTCGCTTCGGAATCTCGGACCTTGTGCTATTGGCGCGAACAAGATCAATCATGCAAAAAATGCAGGAATTCTCATGCAGTTAACGTCAGGCTAGCGCGCTGCCGGAAGAGGGTCAAGCTGGCTTTCCACGCTTCTTATGGCCATAAGTTGCGTTTTTTTCTGCCGTTGTTGGCTAGAAAGCAGCACATTTTCTAGACCTTGGAGTCTGGCGGGTATCGGCGAGAAAGCCAGTTCGTTCAGGCTAATTTTCATGAGCATCTGCAGGCATTGTTGCTCGGCTTCGAGCTCCGCCTGCTTGATCCGCGAGCGAACGCTCGCCACCTGCGAGTCGGCTTGCGCCTGGGGCTTCAGATCCCTGCGCAGTCGGCGCAGAGGCTGGGTGACCTCGCGCTGCCAGGCGGCGACCTCTGACGGCAGCGCACCTGCCTGGGCGCCCTGTTGATACAGCCAGCATCGCCACAGCAGTTCACACACATCCCAGCCGTGCTCATCCTGCAGCGTCAGGCAGGCTTGCTCGACGCCTGGCCGGGCATAGATTGCCAGGGCGAAGTCCCATAGCGGCGAAGTCGCCAGGCGAGGGCGCAGGCGAGCGGTGAATTCGGTAGAATCGGGGTCCAAGACGATATCCTTCTTTTATTATAGAAGCTCGCGGGTGCCCGGCCCGGCGGGCTCATCCCGATGGAGCCGTGATGATTGCACTGCGCCAAGTAACCTTGCAACGCGGCGCCGAGCCGTTGTTCGAGGGTGCCGACCTGACCCTGCACGCCGGCCACAAGGCCGGTATCGTGGGCCCCAATGGCGCCGGCAAGTCCAGTCTGTTTGGCCTGATCCTCGGCGAGATCGGCGCCGACAAGGGCGCGGTCGAGATGAGTGGCGGCCAGCGCATTGCCCATATGGCGCAGGAAGTCGAGGCGCTGTCTCGCCCCATCATCGAGTACGTGCTCGACGGGGATGCGGAGCTAAGGCGTACCGAGGTTGCCCTCGCCTCTGCCCAGGCCGACGGTGACCATCACCGCGAGGCCGAACTTCACGGCGCCATCGAGGCGCTGGACGGCTACAGCGCGCCAGCCCGCGCGGCCCAGTTGCTGGTCGGGCTGGGCTTTGCCCAGCACGATCTGGACAAGCCGCTGTCGGCGTTCTCCGGCGGTTGGCGCATGCGAGCCAACCTGGCGCGTACCCTGTTCATGCCCTCCGACGTGCTGCTGCTCGATGAGCCGACCAACCACCTGGACCTGGACGCGCTGCTGTGGCTAGAGCAGTGGCTGACGCGCTATCCCGGCACCCTGTTGCTGATCTCCCACGACCGCGACTTTCTCGATGCGGTGTGTGACCACATCGTGCACTTCGATCGTCGCAGCCTGGTGCTCTATCGGGGCAACTACACCACCTTCGAGCGGACCCGCGCCGAGAAGCTGGCGCTGCAGCAGGCCCAGGCCGAGAAGCAGCAGGCGCGTCGCGAGGAAATCGAGAAGTTTGTCGCCCGCTTTCGCTACAAGGCGACCAAGGCGCGCCAGGCCCAGAGCCGACTGAAGATGCTCGAGCGCATGGGCGACATCGCCCTGGCCCACGTCGATTCCCCCTTTCACTTTACCCTGCCGGCGGCGGACAAGACGTCTCATCCGCTGCTGGTGATCGATGACGCCAGCCTGGGCTATCGTCGCGAGGACGGCAGCGAGCGCACCCAGCTGTCCGACGTGAAGCTGACCCTGCTGCCGGGACAGCGCATCGGACTGCTCGGTCCCAATGGCGCGGGCAAGTCGACCCTGATCAAGTCGCTGACCGGCGATCTGCCGTTGCTCTCTGGCCGTCGGGTACCCGGCGAGCACCTGGCGGTGGGCTACTTCGCCCAGCACCAGCTCGAAGGGCTCGATCTCAAGGCGACCCCCTTCACCCATGTTCAACGCCTGTCGCCCCAGGCCGCCGACAGCGATATCCGCAACTTCCTGGGTGGCTTCGGCTTTCCGGGAGATGACGTGTTTGCCCGGGTCGAGCTGTTCTCCGGCGGCGAGAAGGCACGCCTGGCGCTGGCCCTGATTGCCTGGCAGAAGCCCAACCTGCTGCTGCTCGACGAGCCGACCAACCACCTGGACCTGGAGATGCGCGAGGCGCTGACCGAGGCGTTGGCGTCGTTCGAAGGGACGGTGATCGTGGTATCCCACGACCGCCACCTGCTCAAGGCCACCGTCGACGAGTTCTGGAAGGTCGCCGACCATCGGGTCGAACCCTTCGATGGCGACCTGGAGGATTACCGGGCCTGGCTCAAGTCACGCCTGGAAAGCGATCGTCGCGCAGCCAGGGAAGACAAGGCCGACAGGGCCGAGGCTGGCCAGGCCGCCCCGCGGGAGGATCGCAAGGCCTCGCGCCGCGCCGCCGCCGAGCTGCGTGAGAAGCTCAGGCCCTTGAAGCGCGAGCGCGACAAGGCCGAAAAGGCCATGGAGAAGGTCCAGGCTGAACTCGGCGAGGTGGAAGCGCAGCTCGGCGACGCTGAGCTCTACACCGACGCAGCGCGCAAGCAGGAACTGACCGACTGTCTGGCGCGCCAGGGCGAGCTCAAGGCGCGCCTCGAGGAGCTGGAGGCCGACTGGCTCGCCGCCGAAGAGGCGCTCGAGGAAATGAACGAGGCGCTCTCGGGCTGAGCCACGCTCGGTTCGATAGCGCCTCGGGTCGCCCGATAGCCGGGGCGAGTGGGCGTGGCGAACGGCTATTGCGAGTCGCACCGGGATGAGGCGGGCACGCTTGCGGGAGCCGTGTCGCTGGCTTCCATGCGCGCGGCCAGCCGCTCGCGCTCGGCCTGCTCATCGGCCAGGCTCTTGTGAGGCAGCAGCAGATTGAGCAGCACGGCGGTGAGCGCCGCCACCACCACGGGTGATCCACCGATCGCCATCTCGATCGTGTCCGGCAGCGCGGCGATGGCCTGCGGCGCCGCGGCGAGCCCGAGGCCCAGCGCCAGCGCCAGGCTGGCGATGGTCATGTTGCGCCCGGACAGCTCGTCGCGGGTCAGCAGCTGGATACCGGTCATGGTGATCATGCCGAACACCGTGATGGTGGCGCCACCGAGCACCGGATAGGGAATGGTGGTCATCAGCGCGCCGAACTTCGGCATCAGTCCCGCCGCCAGCAGAAACAGCGCCGCCAGTGCCAGCACCGAACGACTGATGACCTTGGTCATGGCGACGATACCGACGTTCTGGCTGAACGACGCCGTCGGCAGAGCCGCGAACAGGGCACCGACCAGAGTGCACAGGCCGTTGCCCAGCAAGCCCCCGGACAGCTCCCGATGGCCCAGCTCGCGATTCATGCCACCGATGGTGGTAGCGGATAGATCACCGATGGTCTGCACCGAATTGACCACGCAGATGATCACCATGGACAGGATCGCCACCGGCGCGAATTCGAGCGTCACGGGGAGCGGGCGCGGCGCACTGAACCAGGCCGCCTGATGCACCGCAGTGAAGTCCACCATGCCCAGCGCGAGTGCCAGCGCGTAGCCCACCACGATGCCGCAGATGATCGCGGCGAGCTTGATGAAGCCCCGCCCGAACTGGGAAATCGCCAGCACCACGGCCAGAGTGACCAGCGCCACCAGCCACTGCCTGCCGCCACCGTAGTCGGCGCTCCCCTTGCCCCCGGCCATGTAGTGGATGGCGATGTCGTAGAGCGACAGGCCGATCACCAGCACCACCACCCCCGCCACCACCGGCGGAAACAGATGACGCAGCGGGCGGATACCGAACCCGACCAGCAGCATCGCCATGCCGCCGATCAACTGGGCGCCGAGGATGCCGCCGAGGCCATACTGGGCGCCCACGGCGGTCAGGGTGGGCACGTAGGCAAAGCCGACACCGAAGATGGTCGGCAGGCGGGCACCGAAGCGCCAGACACCGAACAGCTGGATCAGCGTCGACAGCGCCGAGGCCACCAGCGAAATCTGGATCAGCAGCAGGGTTTCGGCGGTGGAGGCGCCGATGGCACCGGAGACGATGATCGGCACCGTGATGGTACCCATGATCATGGCGAGGATGTGTTGCAGCGACAGTGGCAGGGCACGGCTCAGCGGTGGCCGGCCGTGGAAGTCGAAGACCGAGACGCTGGCGGGGTAGCGGGCGTTGCTCATGGATACGATCACCGGTTGTTTTTGTATACAGGTGATTGTGGTAAATGTTTCCATAAACATCAAGGTGAGACGGGGCGAGACGAGACAGTCTGGTTTACCGCCCCGCCGACATCGCGTTGCGATCGGGCTTTTGAAAGTCAGAAAGGTGGCACGACGCCGCGTGCGCTGCATGTTGGCGCTCGGCGCCAGGAGGGGGCTCTCAGCTCTCCAGGAGAAAGGTCACCGGCTCGTCGTTGATTAATCGTCCTGAAGGTGAGCTGCATGTTGGCGCTCGGCGCCAGGAGGGGGCTCTCAGCTCTCCAGCAGAAAGGTCACCGGCCCGTCGTTGATTAGTGCCACCTGCATATTGGCGCCGAACTCGCCGCTGGCCACCGGCGCATGGCGCTGGCGGGCCTGATCGAGCAGGTAGTGAAACAGACGATCGCCTTCGGCCGGCGGCGCCGCGCTGGAGAAGCTGGGACGCAGCCCCTTGCGGGTATCCGCGGCCAGGGTGAACTGGGATACCAGCAAGAGGCCACCGCCGGCCTGCTGCACATTGAGATTCATCTTGTCCTGGTCATCGGCGAACACGCGATAGTGCAGCAGCTTGTGCAGCAGGCGGTCGGCCGAGGCCTCGTCATCGCCTTTTTCCACCCCGACCAGGGCCAGCAGGCCGTGGTCGATGGCGCCGACGGTGCGATCCTCGACCTCGACACTGGCACGGCGGACACGTTGGATCAGGGCTTTCATGCAGGGCTTCCTCTGGCAACAGGTGGGGGATTACACACAGCAGGGCCCGCTAGGCGCTGTCCGAAAAGTCGACGAGCGAAGGTTAGACAAGGCAAAAATCGGTGAGAAAGCGCAGTTTACGGGGTGTAAATGAGCATTTTGATCCGATTTTTAACGCCGTATTACCGAGCGCAGGCACTTTTCAGACAAGCCCTAGCCTAGCACGGGCCTGCCTGGCCAGGGAGGCGCCGGCGTCAGCGCCCCAGCAGAGCGTCGCGGAAGTCGCGGTCCAGGGGATCTTCACCGAGCCAGATGGCGAACATGGCGTTGGCAAGCGCCTTGTCGTTGGAGCGGTACAGCGGGGCGCCATTGAGCGCCAGGATCAGGCTCTCGCCATCCCAGGTCAGCGAATAGCGGTCGCCCGGCGCGACCGAGCGATAGCTGTCGACCAGCGCGGTCAGCGGGCGGCGAATCGACGGAAAGTCCACGGCACCGACCTGCTCGCGCACGGTCTCGAGGGTGGTGCTGGCGAAGTCGTCGGCCTCGATGGCATGGAAGTAGTGCAGCACCAGCCGGCGCGGGACGTCGGATTCGGGAGCGGGGCGGGGGTACCCCGCGGCCTGGTAGTAGGCGCCGGCGTAGGCGTCCCACACCAGATAGGTGAAGAGCCCGTGGCCGATCATCTCGTAGCGCCGGCCGTCGTCGATCTGGGTGGCAAAGCTAGCGCTCTTGACGCTGACCTGCTGCGTCGACGTCTGGGCGTTGGCCTCGGGGGGCGCGGCCATGGTCAGGGTCAGACAGGTGATCAGGCTGACGGCGGCAAGCAGCCGAACCAGCGGGTGCTGTCGGGGTTGTCGCGAAGGCATGATGAAACTCCCGTGACATGATGTTGTACACATCATGGCGCGAGATATGACTTATGTACAGTTTTTGTAGAGCGTTCTTCCCGTGACTACCAGGCGCGGCACAGCATGATGTCGCAACGGGGCTCCGCCAGCAGACGCTTGGTAATCTGACTGCGTCTGCCCGCCTGACTGCGGTTGCCCAGCGCCAGCAGATCGGGAGGCTGACGGCGCAGATGGGCGATCAACACGTCCAGGGGGTCGCCCTGTTCCAGCACCAGCTCCAGTTCCGGCACCCGATCGAATTCCGCCATCAGGTGGTCGATCTCCTGTTCGAGCTGCTGTCTAAGTCGGATGACCTCACGATCGCGCCACTGAGCGAAGTCGGTATCGGAGCCGAGTTCGCGCTCGCCTGGCACGTCCCAGGCGTGGAGCAACTCGAGGCGGGATTCCGGAAAGTGTCGCAGGGTCTCGCGCAGGGTGCGACGGCAGGTCAGGGAGAAATCCACCGGGACCAGGATGTCGTTCCACGGCTCTGCGGGGGGCTGGCTGACGGTCAGCACCGGACAGGGGGCGCTCAACAGCACCCGGGCCAGGGTGGTACCGCCGATCAGGTCAGGGTGTCCGCGCTTGCGATGGGTGCCGAGGATGATCATCTCGGCGTTGCGATCGTGGGCCTCACGGATGATCTCGGCGTAGGGGGCGCCGGTCACCGTCTGCACCAGCAGCGGCGGTTCGGCCAGTGCGTAGTCCTCGCGCAGGTCGGTGGCGATGGCGTGGATGTCATCTACTACCGCACCTTCCAGGTCGCGCAGCACCCGGTGGGGCAGATAGGGATCCAGCACGTGCAGTACGTCGAGACGGGCGCCCATCTCGTTGGCCAGGCGGATGGCGCGGCCGAAGGCGGAACGATTTTCTGCCGACAGGTCACAGGCAAACAGCAGGGTGCGAGTCATGGCTCTGCCCTCACGACGCCAGTGGGTGAACCTTCAGCATGGGCGGACGTGCCGATTCGCGCAAGCAACGGCGTCGTCAGTCCCTGTCAGTGCACGATAGCGCCCGTCCTGCGCTCGGATCAGATCAGACTCGGCGTGTCGTGGCTTTCACGGCCCGCCATCGCCCGCCACTGCTCCTGCCGCTACCACCAGGCGTGGAAGTGATGCACCGGGCCGCGCCCCTTGCCCACCGACAGCCGCCGGCTTGCGTCGAGCGCCTGGTGCAGCCAGCGCTTGGCGTCGCCGATGGCGTCGATGACCTGCGACTCGTCGGCGTCCTGGGGCAGATGGGCCAGCTTGGCGGCGATCGCCGAGGACAGGGCACAACCGGTACCATGCAGGTTCTGGGTATCGATGCGCGGCGCCGGCAGCCAGCGATCGCCACCGGGCGAGGCCAGCAGGTCGGGACAGCTATCACCATCGAGATGGCCACCCTTGAGCAGCACATAGGGGGCGGACAGTTGCTTGAGCGCCGGCAGCATCGCCTCCATGGCATCGGCGCTGGTGGGCGGCTCGACCCCCAGCAGCACCGCCGCCTCGGGCAGGTTGGGGGTGATCACGTCGGCCAGCGGCACCAGCACATCGCGTACCGCACTGATCCCGGCCTCATCCACCAGGATGTCGCCGCTCTTGGCTACCATCACCGGATCGAGCACGATCCAGCGGGGACGCCTGGTCTCGAGCGCTTCTCGCAGGGTCTCGGCGACCTCGCGGCTGGCGACCATGCCGATCTTCACCGCGTCGATGCGCACGTCGTCGAGCAGGTGATCGAGCTGCACCCGGATGCTCTCTGCAGCCACCGGGTGCACCTCGCGTACCCCACAGGTATTCTGCGCGATCACCGCGGTGATGACGTTGGTGGCATAGGTGCCCAGGGCCGACAGCGTCTTGAGGTCGCCCTGGAGGCCGGCGCCGCCAGAAGGGTCGGAGCCGGCGATGGTCAGCGTGTGAGGGATGGATACGGCGTGGGACATGAAAGACACCCGAAAGTCAGCAGAAAACACAGAATACAAGAGGCGGCGCTGAGAGAGCCAATGTCGAGCGCATCATGCTGAGTCTGTTTGTCATGGCGTTCGCCAGCGCCACCCTGCTGCCCGGAGGGTCCGAGCTATGGCTGGCCGGGCTGTGGTGCCGGGGCGAAGCGCCGCTGGCGCTGTGGCTGGTTGCCACCCTGGGCAATACCCTGGGCAGTCTGGTCAATGTCGCCCTGGGCCGCTACGCCACCCAGTATGTGGATCGGCGCTGGTTTCCCGCCTCCCGGGCGGGACTGGCACGAGCCCAGCGCTGGTATCGCAAGGGCGGAGAAGCGAGTCTGCTGCTGGCCTGGCTGCCGGTGGTGGGGGATCCGCTGACGGTACTCGCGGGAATCGCCCGGCTGCCATGGTGGCGTGCCACGCTGTGGATCGTCGTCAGCAAGGGCGGGCGCTACGCGGTGCTGCTGTGGTTTGCCGAACGCTATTTCAGCTGCGGCTGATCACTGCTCGAGAGCGAGCGCTTCGAGCAAGGCTCGAGAGTCGACACGATGTCCGCCCGTGCCCCGAAAACGGACAGGGGCCGCGCGAGGCGGCCCCTGGGTGCTTGTGTCGGCAATGCTCGACACCTTCTGGATGGGTTACTCCTGGCCGAAGTCGGTGCCGCCGTCCGGGTTGCGGGCGTTGTAGTAGGCCTGCTCGGAGATGGCGTGGTAGTTCACCACCTTGTCCTGGAAGTCGCGGTACGACTCGTAGATGCGACCGGCGATATCGCTGGAGTCAGCCAGTTCCTGCACCACCTCGGCGGAGATCTCCTGAGCCTGGGCGAGCACGTCGTCGGGCAGCTTGCGCAGCTGGACGTCGTGTTCGTTGATCAGGGTGGCCAGGGCATCGTTGTTGCGCGCGGTGTACTCGTCCAGCACGTCCTGGTTCACGTCGCGTACCGCGGTGCGCAGGATCGCCTGAAGGTCGGCGGGCAGCTCGGCCAGGGCCTCATCGTTGACGATGGCCTCGAACATCACCGTCGGCTCATGCCAGCCCGGGTAGTAGTAGTACTCGGCGGCCTGGTGCAGGCCGAAGGCCAGGTCGTTGTACGGACCGATCCACTCGGTGGCATCGATGGCGCCGGACTGCAGCGAGGTGAAGATCTCGCCGCCGGGCATATTGACGATGGCCACGCCCATGCGGTTCATGACCTCACCACCGAGGCCCGGCATGCGCATCTTGAGGCCGTCCAGGTCGTCGACAGAATTGATTTCCTGGTTGTACCAGCCGCCCATCTGTACGCCGGAGGCGCCGGCGGTCATGACCTCGACGCCGAAGTCATCGTAGAGCTCGTTCCACAGCTCCAGGCCGCCACCATAGTGCAGCCAGGCATTCATTTCCTGTGCGTTCATGCCGAAAGGCACGGCGGCGAAGAACTGGGCGGCGGGCGCCTTGCCCTTCCAGTAGTAGGAGGCAGAGTGGCCCATCTGGGCGGTGCCTTCGGCGACGGCGTCGAAGACCTCGAAGCCCGGTACCAGCTGGCCGGCACCGAACACCTCGATCGTCAGGCGGCCGTCGGACATTTCCTCGACCAGCTTGGCCAGACGCTCGGGACCCTGGCCGACACCGGGGAAGTTCTTCGGCCAGGAGGTGACCAGCTTCCACTCGAAGGTGTCCTGGGCCTGGGCCTGGGCTCCGACCAGCAGTAGACCGGAGGCACCGGCGAGGGTAATGGCCTTGGCGATTGAGCTGCGTTGCATGTAAGTCCCCTTTGTATGGTATTGGCGTTGTCGGGACCTGCCGGCCAGGGTAGGGCCGGCGGGTAGTTGGCGTCTCGCGGGATGGCCCGAGACGCCGTGAAGCGGGCGATGGCTCGTCGGGCAACTATAGACGCCGGGGGCACCCCCCGGCGTGGGCTGCCGTCCACGCATCGCCAACGCGCCGGATCAGAACTGCTCCGGCAGTCAGGTGGCGAGCTGCGGGCCAGCGTCGAGAGTGAAAGGGCCCGGCGTTGAGGTTTTCGGCATCAGAACTGCTCCGGCAGCCAGGTGGCCAGTTCCGGGAAGAACGAAAGGGCCAGCAGCATGCCGAGCTGAAGCACGATGAACGGAATGACGCCTCGGTAGATCGCGGACGTCGGTACCGACTCCGGGGCCACCCCGCGCAGGTAGAACAGGGCGAAGCCGAAGGGAGGCGTCAGGAAGGACGTCTGCAGGTTGATCGCGATCATGATGCCCAGCCAGATTGGATCCAGGCCCATGGCCAGCAGGATCGGACCGACGATCGGCACCACTACAAAGGTGATCTCGATGAAGTCGAGGATAAAGCCGAGCAGGAAGATCACCAGCATCACGATGATGGTGGCGCCGACTACCCCGCCGGGCATGTTCTCGAACAGATGGGTGACCAGCTCTTCACCGCCGTAGGCGCGGAACACCAGTGAAAACAGCGCCGCGCCGATCAGGATCAGGAACACCATGGTGGTGACGTGGGTGGTGGAGCGCAGCACGTCCTTGAGCGTGGCCAGATCGAGGCGACGATAGGCCAGAGCCAGCACCAGGGCGCCGAAGGCACCCACCGCGGAAGCCTCGGTGGGGGTGGCCAGTCCGGCCAGGATCGAGCCGAGCACCGCGACGATCAGCACGATGGGCGGCACCAGGCCCTTGAGCAGCAACAGGCCGATGCCCGAGGTGTGGCCCAGCTCGGCCATCAGTTCCTGGCGATCGGCGGCAGGGGCGGCGCTGGGCTTGAACAGCGCCACCAGGCTGACGTAGACGATATACACCAGCACCAGGATCAGGCCCGGGACCAGCGCCCCCATGAACAGATCACCCACCGACACCGTCTTGGGGCTGAAGATGCCCATGGACAGCTGGGCCTGCTGGTAGGCGCTGGACAGCACGTCACCAAGCAGCACCAGAGCGATGGACGGCGGAATGATCTGACCCAGGGTGCCGGTGGCGCAGATGGTGCCGGTGGCCAGCGACTGGCTGTAGCCGCGCTTGAGCATGGTCGGCAGCGACATCAGGCCCATGGTGACCACGGTGGCGCCGACGATGCCGGTGGAAGCGGCCAGCATCATGCCGACCAGGGTCACCGAGATGCCGAGTCCGCCGCGCAGCGAGCCGAACAGCAGGGCCATGGCGTCGAGCAGGGTTTCGGCGACCTTGGACTTCTCGAGCAGCACCCCCATCAACACGAACAAGGGTACCGCCAGCAGGGTGGTGTTGGTCATGATGCCGTAGAGGCGATTGGGGAAGGCGTTGAGGTAGCTGCCGTCGAAGTTGGCATCGATGCCGAGGGACTCCAGGCCGTAGCCGAGCCCGGCAAAGGCCAGGGCGGTACCGGCCAGCGACAGCGCGACCGGAAAACCGAACATGAATACCGTACAGATGACACCGAACAGCACCAGGGGCATGAACTCCAGCATTTACAGGTGCTCCTCGTCGGCGTCATGGGGAAGGGCGTTGGGGTCGAGACGTCCCTTTAAAATCAGGATATTGCGGTAGATCTCGACGAGGCCCTGGACAATCATCAGCACGGCGAAGGCCGGTATCAGCGTCTTCAGCAGGAACACCCCGGGGATGCCACCGGCGTCGGGTGAGCCCTCGAAGATGGCCCAGGACTTGCCGACGTAGCCGAGGCTGGTGGCGATCACGAAGCCCATCACCGGCAGCAGCAGCAGCAGGGTGCCGAGCAGGTCGACCAGCGCCTTGCGCCTGGGCGACATCGCTCGATAGAAGATGTCGACGCGCACGTGCCCGCCGTGCTTCAGGGTGTAGGCCGCCGCCAGCATGAACACGGCGGCGTGCATGTACATCACCGATTCCTGCATGGGGATGCTGTTGACGCTGAAGGCATAGCGCAGCACCACGATCAGGAACTGGATGATCATCATCGCCAGGATCAGCCAGGAAAGGCCCCTGCCAAGGCGTTCGGAGAAGGCGTCCAGGGCCGCCAGTGGCCCCGGCAAGCCGGAAGATGTAGACATTAGGAACTCGCTGGTGGTGTCAGGGCGATCATTGTCCAGGCTGGCGCCCGGGCACGCCGTCGCCAGGGCAGGACGTCGGCTTGCCGGGGGGACCTGGCGTCATGGATAGTGTGGCACGCGGAGACATTAGCGAATCTCGGTGCACGTCAACGCTGACTATACGGCAGTCGAGGTAGCACTGTCATGACACCAAAAGTCGAGGTCCGCCGCCGACAGGATGGCTCTGGCGGGTGGGTCGGGCGTGCGGCTCAGACGGGTAGCTCAGGTGGGAAGCTCAGGTGGGAAGCTCAGGCGAGCGGTTCAGGCAGGTTGCTCGGGCTGATCGGCCTGGATGGCGGCGAGGCAGGGCTGGGGCAGGCGAATGTCGACGGCCACCGGCAGGTGGTCCGAAAACAGTCGGTCGAGGACTTCGGCCTCATCGGCCTCCAGCGACGACGACAGCAGGATATGGTCCAGCGCTCGGCTGGGGCGCCAGGAAGGGTAGCTCAGTGCCGGTCGCACCGGATGCAGCGGCAACGAGGCGCAGAAGCGGTCGTGGGCGTGCAGGCGATCCGGGGTGCAATTCAGGTCCCCCATCACCACCACGTGCTTGAGTGGCTGGATCAGCTCGCTGAGGTAGTCGAGCTGCAGGTTCTGGGTGCGCTGGCCCAGGGCCAGGTGGGCGACGAACAGGTGCAGGGCCTCGGGGCCCTGGCCGAAGCGCGCATGGATGGCGCCCCGGCCGGGCAGGGTTCCCGGCAGGCGGTGCTCCTCGATGCGGCTGGGTGCCAGCCGGGAGAGCAGGCCATTGCTGTGCTGGGCAAGTCGACCGAGGTTGCGGTTGAGCTGCTGATAGTGGTGGGGGAAGCCGCCTTGCATGGCCAGGTACTCGAGCTGATTGACCTGGTTCGAGCGAAAGCTGCCGCCGTCCACCTCCTGTAGCCCCACCATGTCGAAGTGCGACAGCACCTCGGCGATCATGTCCAGACGTCGTTGCCGACGCGGGTGAGGCAACAGGTGCTGCCAGCTACGGGTGAGGTAGTGGTGGTAGGCCGAGGTCTGGATACCCACCTGCAGGTTGAAGGTCACCAGCCTCAGGTGACCTCTGTCCAGCGTGGGGTGGCGTTCCTCGGCCAGTGACGTCATTGGGCTCCAGACTCCTGTTCGCTGCGGATCTGCTCCACCAGCGCCTCGGCGATGCGCGGCATGTTGTCGAGGCTGCCGGCGGTGCTCGGCGAGACGATGTAGCGACCATCGACGATCAGCGCGGGGACGCCCATCAGTTCGAGGTTGCGCATGGTGGCGCTGGCGCGATTGATCTGGGACTTCACGCCGAAGCCGTCCAGCGCCTTGAGCGCCTGCTCTTCGCTGACACCGTAGTCGCTGAAGAAGGCGGCGATGTCTGCTGGCTCGGTAAGCTGCTCGCCTTCCTGGTGGATGGCGTCGAAGAAGTCCTCGTGCACCTCGTCGAGGATCTCGAGCTGCTGGGCGGCATAGAAGGCCTTGGCATGCTTGACCCAGGTCTCGCCCAGGGTGGCCGGCATGCGTTCGAACTCGACGTCATCGGGCAGCTCGGCGACCCAGGCGTTGAGCGGATCTTCCAGCGAGTAGCAGTGCGGGCAGCCATACCAGAACACTTCGGTCACGTTGATCTTGCCATCGTCGCTGCCCAGCTCGACCTGATTGGGGGCGACGGTGTAGTCCTCGCCCTCGGTGATTGAGGCGGCGACCGCCATGGTCGACAGGCTAAGGCCAGCGAGGCCCATCATCAGTGACTTCAGCATAGAATGTTTTCTCCTTGATTGAGGCGGGCATGCCATGGCGGCGCGAGGGCGCGACGAACCTGGAGCCGCAAAGCGAACGCTGTTTTGAGTCTACAACGTTCGAAGGGTTCCCGAATATCCCGATTGGGCAGGCGTCGCATGTCTATCTTTGCTTGTAAACGCAACGGGGCGGCCACAAGGGCCGCCCCGCGGGACGCATCGAAAGGTGAATCGATCAGTGCAGTCCCTGGACGTAGTTGGCCACGGCTTCCATGTCGGCATCGCTCATCTTGGCGGCGATGTCGGCCATCACGCCGCCGGGGCTGTTGGCGCGGGCGCCGGAGGCGAATGCCTGGAGGGTGCTGACCACATAGCCGGCGTGCTGGCCGGAAAGCCCCGGATAGACCGCCGAGCCGATGCCGCTGCCGGTCGGGCCATGGCAGGCGCTGCAGGCCGGGATGCCCTTGGCCAGATCACCAGCGCGGTAGAGCGCCTCGCCGCGCTCGAGCAACGCCTCGTCATCCTTGGCCTGCCCCACCACCGGGTCCTGGCCGGCGAAGAAGGCGGCCACGTCCCAGGCGTCCTGGTCGCTGAAGTTGTCCACCTGCCCGGCCATCTGCGGCACCGGACGGGTGCCGTCACGGATGTCGATGATCTGCTTGGCCAGGTAGGAGGCCTGCTGGCCGGCCAGGTTGGGGAAGGTCGGCGCGATACTGGCGCCGGTCTGGCCGTGACAGGCGGCGCAGGCGGTGGCCTTGTCGCGTCCTGCGGCGGCGTCTGCGTCACTCTGGAGGTCGGCATGGGCGGCGCCGACGACGCCGATGGAGATTGCCAGGCTTGCCAGTAACTGTCTCATCGCTAGTTCACTTATGCCGTTTTTAATGTTTTCACGGTCCCGCGGAAGGCATGGCCTTCACTGCAGGGGGAAGCGCCCGCGCTGAGGCCGGTCGCTGGCGACAGCGGCACAATGTTATGATGATTCCCCGGGTCGCAGCCGCCTCAAAGCTTACTATAACCAAACACCCCGGGGGCGGGAATGCCAGGGCCCTCGACCCTACCTTTGATCACCGTCAGGATTTCTTCCATCTCATGGCTTTCAACTACTCCTTGGCCCGATTCCTCACCAGTGCGCCGACGCTGGCCCGATGCCCCGAAGACAGTGGTGTCGAGGTCGCCTTTGCCGGACGTTCCAATGCCGGAAAGTCCAGCGCGATCAACACCATCACCCAACAGAAGGCGCTCGCGCGTACCTCCAAGACGCCGGGTCGCACCCAGCTCATCAACGTCTTTTCGCTGGGCGAGGACAGCGAGCGCCGGCTGGTGGACCTGCCCGGCTACGGCTACGCCAAGGTGCCCGAAAAGGTCAAATTGGAGTGGCAGCGCCACCTGGCCGAATACCTCCAGAAGCGAGCTTCGCTCAAGGGGCTGGTGCTGGTGATGGACGTGCGTCACCCATTGACCGAGTTCGACCTGGCGCTGCTGGATGTGGCCGATGAGCGCGACCTGCCGGTGCATATCCTGCTGACCAAGGCCGACAAGCTGAAGCAGGGCGCGGCCAAGAATGCCTTGCAGCAGGTGCGCTCGCGGCTGCGTGAGTGGGAGGACCTGGTCAGCGTGCAGCTTTTCTCGGCGCTCAAGCGCCAGGGCGTCGACGAGGCCCATCGGCGCCTGGACGGCTGGCTTGCGCACGAAGGCTAGCCAGCCTGACGAGCCCTAGCCAGCCTGACGAGCCCGCCGGCTACTTGTACGTGGCGGTGACCTCCAGCAGCCCCTTGACGCGCCCCCCGGATGCCTGTTCGGCATAGCGGTAGTAGCTGACGCGTAACGGTACCTTGGGCGCCTCCCCCATCAGGCCAACCGCTCGCGAGCCAGACAGGTCCACGGGGTCGAAGTCGTGGGCTGAAAAAGCGTCGATTTCCAGCGCCAGCCCGATGCCCTTGGCGCCTTCACCTGAGGTGTCGGCGTTGCCGAGGATGCCTTGGCGGGCGTTGATGACGCTGGCGCCGCTCGAGCGTATGGACAAATCCGCCATGTTGACCTCATCGCAGTCGTTGAAGCTCAGGTAGGCGGTGGTGGTGCCGCCCCGAGATCCTGCTCCCGGCAGCTCGCTGAGGTCGATATCGGGCAGGATGATGTAGGGGGTCCACATCTTGCAGGTGCTCTCGATCACGGTGACGTAAGCGCCGCCAACTCCGACTACCGTACCGGTATAGTTGTCGCTGGCGCCGGTGCTGGTCGCCACGTGGGTATGAGGCCAGTAGGTAAACTGTTTGTAGTTGCCCGGTTCGGTGTCGCCATGGCGTACGATCGGTATCTCCTTCGTGACGCTGCCGGAGACACAGCCAGATGCATGGTTGGCGGTGCGCAGGGAAGCGACCAGGGTCTGGTGGTGATGGCCGCCCATGCTGGTGTCGGCCTTGTCGAAGTAGAAGCCTTGCACTGAGCTTTCGGCGTCACCGGTGGCGCTGTCGTAGGAACCCTGGGTATCGAGCAGGATATAGACGCGGCCGTCGCTGCCGGTCTGGCAGGCGTAGGTGGTGTGGAAGGAGGCTATCCCCGCGGTGTTGCCTTCCGGCGTGGTGCCGGACAAGGTCGAGGGGTAGGACATGCCGGTGCTATAGAGGCCGCAGGTACCGGGCGGGCGTACGGTGTCGCAGGTAGGGCGTGCCGCCAGGGCTGGCGCGATGCCCAGGGGCAGGGAGAGAGCGGGCCCCAGTCCTGAAACACGCCCCGAAAGCAGTCCCGAAGACAGCCCCGAAACAAGCCCCAGTCCCGAAACCAGGGCAAACGCCAGCCCGAGCTTGAGCACTCGTCGCAGGTGACGCCGGGTCGGCGGTGATGAAGCGAGGGGGCGATAGAGCGGGCGGGGCATGGCGGCAGGCACTCAGGGAACAGGTGCCTGCCGGTTTACCACGTGGCGCCGGCGGTCGCCGGGGTTTTTCTCGCTTTATTGATCCTGATGCTCACCGAGCAGGGCTGGCAGCTCGGTGACCCGAGACAGTCGGGTCACGCCGCGTGGCAAGGGAGCCGTCTCGGCCTCTGGCGGCGCGATCCAGATCGCCCGCAAGCCCAGGCGAATCGCCGGCAGCACGTCTTCCTCCCAGGAATCGCCCACGTGCAGGGTCTCGCAGGCCTTGACCTGAAGCCGTGCCAGCATCGCCAGAAAGGGCCGTGGATCGGGCTTTGGTGCGAACATCTCGCCGGCGGCGATACGCGCCTGGAAGTGTCGGGCCAGCGGCAGACGGTGGAAGGCCACGTTGCCGTTGGTGATGCTGCCGAGACGATAGCGGCCCTTCAGTCTTTCCAGCATGGCGTCGGTGTCGGGGAAGGGCGTGACCAGGATGCGCAGCGAGTGAAAACGTTGCATCGCCAGCGCCGCCCACCAGTGAGCCGCCGCCCGGTTGACGCCGCTTTCCTCCAGCAGTTGGATCAGGGTGCGCTCACGCAGCCAGCTGAAGTCGCCGCGCCGCGACCAGCTGCGCCTGGCCAGAGCCTGGCGTTCACGCAGGTAGTCCGAAAGCGCGATGGGGGGCGTCAACGGCTCCTCGCGGCCGCGCTGCCAGGCGCCGAGCTGTTCGGTCAGCCAGTCGACGTGGCCCTGCTCGGTGCGCTGCATGACGCCGCTGTTGTCCCACAGGGTGTCGTCCAGATCGAAGGTGATGGCCTTGAGTCGGCTGAAGTCGTCCGCTGCCGCGTGGTCGATCAAGGGGTGTCTCCGGAATGGCTGTCGTCGCTTTGGCTGCGCCGCGCGCGGGGGTGGGCCTTGTCGTAGCTCTCGGCCAGGTGCTGCCAGTCCAGCCGGGTATAGACCTGGGTGGTGGACAGGTTGGCGTGGCCCAGCAGCTCCTGGACGGCGCGCAGGTCCTGGCTCGATTCCAGCAGGTGGCTGGCGAAGGAGTGGCGCAGGCGGTGAGGATGCAGGTGCTCCGGCAGGCCGCGCCGGCGGGCCTGGGTGACCAGGCGTGCCTGGATGGCACGATGGCCCAGCCGGTGGCCCTGCTGGCCGACGAACAGCGCCGTTTCGCCGTCGGCGGCCAGCACCGAGCGCACGCCGAGCCACTGGTCGATGGCCTGGCGCGCACGCGAGCCCACCGGCACCTGGCGCGGCTTGTTGCCCTTGCCGAGGACCCGCACCCGGCCGCCGTGGAGGTCGGGGAGATCCAGCGCCGCCAGCTCCGCCAGCCGTAGCCCGCTGGAATAGAGCAGCTCCAGCATCGCCTGGTCGCGTACCGACAGCGGCGAGCCGTCGTGGGGAGTGTCGAGAAAGCGCGCCAGCAGGTCCACGTCCACCGGCCGAGGTAGATCCTTCGGTGCCCGGGGGCCGCGGCTCAGGCCGACCGGGTTGTAGTCGAGTCGGCCAGCCGCCACCAGGTGTTCACACAGTCGCGACAGGGCGGCGCGGCGGCGCTTCAGGCTGCGCGGTGCCATGCCTCGGCTGCGTTCGGCGGCCAGAAAACGCCTGAGCGTGTGGGACGTCAGGGCCTGATCATCCGGCGGCCTGGCGTCGGTGTCATTGGCCTGGGCGTGCCACCAGTTCTCGAAGGTGGCCAGGTCACGCCGATAGGCGTCGACGGTGGCAGCACTGGCGGTGCGACCCAGCTCATCGAGAAAGTCCGCTACCGCGCCGGCAAGCTGCCACTTGGCCGTCGTCTCAGCCGTCGTCTCAGCCGCCTTTTCAGCCATCATCACGCTCGCACAGGCGCACGCTGAGGCGCACCAGCACCTCGGCCAGGTACTCGGTAAACAGGGTGTCCATGCTGGCACGGAAGTGGTCGGGATCAGGGCTTGCCAGCACCACGAAGCCCTGGGGCTCGCCCAGGGTCATGCGGGCGATGGCGCAGGAGCCCGACTTGGTCGGCGCCTTGGCGTGTGGCAGCAGGCGCTTCCAGTCGGTGGGGGTAAGACGGGTACAGCGGCTGGCGCGCCCATCGAGTAGCGCGGTCAGGCGCTGGCCGGTGTGGTCGTCGAGCACGTGACGCGGGGCCTGGGGCGGTCTGGGGTCGCGATCGGTCAGGCTGGCGGGGCACCACAGCGACACCGCTGGCGTCTGGAAGCGCTCGCTTAGCTGGGTGGCCAGGGCCTGGCCCAGGGCGTCGTTGTCCTGGGCTTCCAGCAGTGCCAGCACCAGCTCGCGGGTGCGCCGATACTGCGCCTCGTTGTGGCGGGCCGAGTCGAGCAGTTGCTCGAGCCGCAGTTCCGCGCCTTCGGCGCGCTTGCGCAGGTCATGGACCAGCCGTTCCAGCAGCGAGGTGGCGCCCTGGGTCTCCGGGTGGGGAATCGTGAGGCTCTGCAGCAGGCCTTCGCGACCGACGAAGAAGTCCGGGTGGCGTGCCAGCCATTCGGCGACGCGGTCCGGGTCGAGCGTCTTGCGGGGCTCTGGGGCGGCTTGAGGCATGCGCGTCTTCCTGTTGGAGTTCAATGTCTAGGCTGGATCGATTTTCCGGGAAAGCGAGGGACCGGTACCTTGCTGGCAGCTTAGCCCAGTCCCGTCGAGTCCTGTGCGCCTGGGGTCAACGCAGCGGAATTCGTCCATCGAACACCCGCTCGGCGGGGCCGGTCATGATCAAGGGGCGCTCGCCACCTTCCCAGCGGATCGTCAGGCTGCCGCCGGGCAGGTGGACGGTCACCGGGCTTTCGAGCAGGCCCTGGCGAATGCCGCAGGCCACCGCAGCGCAGGCGCCGGTACCACAGGCCAGGGTCTCGCCGCTGCCGCGCTCGAACACCCGCAGGCGAATCTCGTGGCTGGAGACCACCTGCATGAAGCCCACGTTGACCCGCTTGGGAAAGCGCGGGTGGTGTTCGACCAGCGGGCCCAGGCGCTCCACCGGCGCCTGGTCGACGCTGTCGACCTTGATCACCGCGTGGGGGTTGCCCATGGAGGCGACGGCGATCTCGAGGGTCTCGCCGTCGACCTCGAGGGTGTGACGCAGGCGGTCCTCGTCGGCCTCGAAGGGCAGGCTCGGCGGGGCGAAGCGCGGGGCACCCATGTCGACGCTGACCTGCTCGTCGTCATGCACATCCAGCACCAGCGGGCCGCCGGCGGTCTCGACCCGGATCTGGCGCTTGTGGGTCAGCCGCTTGTCACGTACGAAGCGGGCAAAGCAGCGCGCACCATTGCCGCAATTCTCGACCTCGCTGCCGTCGGCGTTGTAGATCCGGTAGCGAAAGTCCATGTCCGGGTCCCGCGGCGGTTCCACCACCAGCAGCTGATCGAAACCGATACCGAAGCGCCGGTCGGCCAGACGGCGGATTTCCTCGGCTTCGATGCGGGCCCGCTGGGTGACCAGGTCGACCACCATGAAGTCGTTGCCCAGGCCATGCATCTTGGTGAAGTGCAGAAGCATCAGCGCGGTGCTCCTGACGTCGATCCCGATGCCGATCCCGGTTGCGATTCGCCGGGCAGCGACTCACCGGCCCAGAGGTCCTCGAGGGTCTCGCGTCGGCGCACCACCTGATAGCCGTCGCCGTCCACCAGTACCTCCGCCGGACGCGGGCGGCTGTTGTAGTTGGAGGCCATCACGAAGCCGTAGGCGCCTGCCGAGCGCACCGCCAGCAGGTCGCCGGGGGCCACCGCCAGTTGACGCTCCTTGCCGAGGAAGTCGCCGGTCTCGCACACCGGGCCGACCACGTCGTAGACGTCGCTTGCGCGGTCCAGGCGAGTATCGACCTCGATGATCGCCTGCCAGGCCTGGTACAGCGAGGGCCGAATCAGGTCGTTCATGGCCGCGTCGACGATGGCGAAGTTCTTGGTTTCGCCGGGCTTCACGTAGGTCAGCCGGGTCAGCATGACGCCGGCGTTGGCGGCGATCGAGCGGCCCGGCTCGAACAGCAGCGTCAGGCGCTCTCCGCCGTCCCAGCGCGACAGGCGCTCGAGCAGCTTCGAGGCGTAGTCGAACGGGGCCGGCGGCGTCTCGTCCCTGTAGGGCACGCCGAGGCCGCCGCCCAGGTCGAGGTGCGAGACCTCGATGTTCTCCTCGCGCAGGCGGTCGAGCAGCACCAGCAGACGCTCCAGGGCGTCGAGGAAGGGAGCGATCTCGGTGAGCTGCGAGCCGATATGGCAGTCGAGTCCGGTGACCTTGAGGTGCGGCAGTTCGGCGGCCAGGCGGTAGACCTCCAGCGCCTCGTCCACCGGAATACCGAACTTGTTGTCCTTGAGCCCGGTGGAGATATACGGATGGGTGCCCGCGTCGACGTCGGGATTGACCCGCAATGACACCGGCGCCACCTTGCCCAGGCGGCCGGCCACTTCATTGAGCACTTCAAGCTCTGGGCGCGACTCCACGTTGAAGCACTTGATGCCGACCTCGAGCGCGCGCGCCATCTCGTCGGGGCGTTTGGCGACGCCGGAGAACACCACCTTGGCCGGGTCACCCCCGGCGGCCAGCACCCGCTCGAGCTCGCCCTGAGAGACGATGTCGAAACCGGCCCCCTGGCGCGCCAGCACGTTGAGCACCGCCAGGTTGCTGTTGGCCTTGACCGCGTAGCAGATCAGATGCGGGTGGCTACCCAGTGCCTCGCGGTAGGCCTGGAAGTGGCGCTCCAGGGTGGCACGTGAATAGACGTAGCAGGGGGTGCCCACCGCCTCGGCGATGCGGGCCAGAGGCACTTCTTCGGCGTACAGCTCGCCGTCTCGGTAGTTGAAGTGATCCATGCTCAGCTCTCGTCCTCGGTCGCGCTCTGGTCGCTTTCCTGGCTGTCCTCTTCGCCCTGTTCGTCCTCGACGGTTTCGCGGGGGCCGTAGCGCTCCGCCGCTTCTTCGTCACCGGGCAGGTACAGGGGGCCTTTCTGGCCGCAGCCCGCCAGGGCCATCAGGGCCAGCAGCAGGGCCGGCAACAGGGCGGGTCGCAGCACCTTGACGAGGCGGTTCATTGGGCGCCTCCCTGGCCGGACGCAAGGGTCTTGAGGGCCTCACGGGCGCGCTGGGCAGCGGCGCGCACCTGGTCGGGTGCGGTGCCACCGATATGGTTGCGGGCGGCCACCGAGCCTTCCAGGGTCAGCACCTCGAACACGTCCTCGCCGATGACGTCGGAGAACTGGCGCAGTTCGTCGAGGCTCATGTCCGACAGATCCTTGCCGCTCTCGATGCCGTAGGCCACGGACTGACCGACGATTTCATGGGCGTCACGGAAGGCCACGCCCTTGCGTACCAGATAGTCGGCAAGGTCGGTGGCGGTGGAGAAGCCCTTGCGAGCGGCCTCGCGCATGGAATCGCCCTTGGAGACGATGGCCGGGACCATGTCGGCGAAGGCGCGCAGGCACCCCTTGACGGTATCCAGGGTGTCGAGCAGCGGTTCCTTGTCTTCCTGGTTGTCCTTGTTGTAGGCCAGCGGCTGCGACTTCATCAGCGTCAGCAGGCCCATCAGGTGACCGTAGACGCGGCCGGTCTTGCCGCGCACCAGCTCGGGCACGTCCGGGTTCTTCTTCTGCGGCATGATCGAGGAGCCGGTGCAGAAGCGGTCGGGCAGGTCGATGAAGTCGAACTGGGCGCTGGTCCACAGCACCAGCTCCTCGCTCATCCGCGACAGGTGCATCAGCAGCAGGCTCGCGAAGGCGGTGAACTCGATCGCGAAGTCCCGATCGCTGACCGCGTCGAGGCTGTTCTCGGCGGGGCGCTCGAAGCCGAGCAGCTCGGCGGTCAGGTGACGATCGATGGGGTAGGTGGTGCCGGCCAGGGCGGCGGCGCCCAGCGGCAGCACGTTGACCCGCTTGCGGCAGTCCAGCAGGCGTTCGTGGTCGCGGGCCAGCATCTCCTGCCAGGCCAGCAGGTGGTGGCCGAAGGTCACCGGTTGAGCGGTCTGCAGGTGGGTGAAGCCCGGCATGATGGTGTCGGCCTCGCCCTCGGCCAGCTCGATCAGCCCGGCACGCAGCCGCGCCAGCTCGCTGGCGACCAGGTCGATCTCCTCGCGCAGGTAGAGGCGAATATCGGTGGCCACCTGGTCGTTGCGCGAGCGCCCGGTGTGCAGCTTCTTGCCGGTGATGCCGATCTTCTGGGTCAGCCGTGCCTCGATGTTCATGTGCACGTCTTCCAGCGCCACCGACCACTCGAAACGCCCTTCGGCGATCTCCGTCTCGATCTCCTTGAGCCCGGTCAGGATGGCGTCACGTTCCTCTTCGCTCAGCACGCCAACCTGGGCGAGCATGGTGGCATGCGCGATGGAGCCCTGGATGTCATGGCGGGCCAGGCGCTGGTCGAAATCGACCGAGGCGGTGAAACGAGCGACGAAGGCGTCGGTGGGTTCGCTGAAGCGGCCGCCCCAGGACTGGTTGGTGGTCTGGCTCATTGAATGGACTTCCTGAATGACGATGCGATGGCGACGTGATCGGTGGCCGGCGCCGAGGGCGCTGACGGAGCCGGCAGCCGTTGTCGTTGGTATGCCCAAAGTGTACCAGAGTCGGCCCTTGAGGCGAGGGTGCAGCGGGCCGGCAAGGACGGTGCGGCATCAGCCCCTGAAACGAGGGTGGCAGCAGGCGCTTCTGGCAGGCGCGGCAACGGGTCCCGTCGCCGTCGATTTTACTGACGGAGACCGTGCTTTATGATGACGTCATTCATTTAACATGGCGGACGCGGCGATTTGGTCGCAAGCCCGACCAGGGAGAGCAACGTGCAACAGATGTCCAGGCTGCGTATCGCGACGCGCAAGAGCCAGTTGGCCCTATGGCAGGCCGAACATGTTCGCGATCGCCTGATGGCGATTCACCCCGGGCTCGAGGTCGAGCTGGTACCGATGTCGACCCGCGGTGACAAGATTCTCGACACGCCCTTGGCCAAGGTTGGCGGCAAGGGGCTGTTCGTCAAGGAACTCGAGGAGGCGATGCTCGACGGCCGCGCCGATATCGCAGTGCACTCCATGAAGGATGTGCCGATGCAGTTTCCCGAGAGCCTGGGGCTTTCGGTGATCCTGGAAGGCGCCGAGCCCACCGACGCCTTCGTCTCCAATGACTATGCTCGCTTCGAGGACCTGCCCGAGGGTGCCCGTCTGGGTACCTCCAGCCTGCGCCGCGGACTGCAGATGCGCGAGGCCCGCCCTGACCTCGAGGTCATCAGTCTGCGTGGCAATGTCCAGACACGCCTGGCCAAGCTCGACGCTGGCGAATTCGATGCCATCCTGCTGGCCACCTCCGGGCTCAAGCGGCTGGGGCTCGGTGAACGTATCGCCCAGGAGCTGCCACCGGAGATCTGCCTGCCGGCCTGTGGTCAGGGCGCGCTTGGCATCGAATGCCGCATGCACGACACCGAGCTGGTGTCGCTGCTGGCACCGCTCGACGATATCGAGACGGCGACCAGAGTGCGTGCCGAACGGGCCATGAATACACGTCTGGAAGGCGGCTGCCAGGTGCCCATCGGTGGGCACGCCATCTATCAGGACGATGGCAGAACCCTGTGGTTGAGAGCCCTTGTCGGCACGCCCGACGGTTCCCGCGTGCTGCGTGCCGAGGGGCGTGGCTCGGTGGACGAACCCGAAGCGCTGGGGATCCGCGTCGCCGAGCAGCTGCTGGAGCAGGGCGCCGGGGATATCCTGGCCGAGGTCTACGGACCGCGTTGATGGGCACTCCGGTACTGATCACCCGGCCCGGCGAACGCGCCCAAGCGCTGGCCGAGGCCATCGAAAGCAAGGGGTTCAGCACCGAGCGGCTCGAGGTGATGCGGCAGGAAACTGTGCCAGAGACGGCAGATGTGCGCTCGGCCTGGCTCGACATCGACCACTTTCATAAGGTGGTAGTCATCAGTCCCGCCGCCGCCGAGCGGTTGGTCGAGGCGCTGGATCGCTACTGGCCACAGCTGCCCCAGGGGCTTGAACTGTACGCCGTCGGGCAGGCCACGGCGATGGTCTTGCACCAGGCGCTGGGGCTAAAGGTGAGGGTGCCTGCCCCCGCCGCCGGAGAAGAGACCAGCGAGGCCTTGCTGGCGCTGGCCTCGCTGCAGCGCCTGGAGCACCAGCGAGTGCTGCTGGTGGCGGGCGAAGGTGGCCGCCCGCTGCTGGGCGACACCCTGGGGCAGAGGGGCGCGCGTGTCACGCGTCTCGAGGTGTATCGACGTCGCCTGATCACTCCCGACGCCGGGGCCAGAACATGGCTCGAACAAGGGGGCTATCAGGCGTTGGTGGTCAGTAGCGGAGAAATCCTTGAACATCTGGCAAGATGGTGTTCAGAGGCCGCCTTTCAACAACCGCTTGTCGTATCCAGCCAGCGGTTGGCTACACTGGCGAAAACGCTGGGATTTCGCATCCCGGTCGTGGCGTCTGGCGCGTCTCCTGCGGCGCTGGCGGCCGCGGTGGCAAGGACCTGCGACCCAGAGGATGGCGAATGAAGATCTCTAAAAGGGCTAGCGACAGATGAGCAACCAACAGCACGATCAGGACGAGCAGCAGACCCCGTCCGCTTCCGGCCAGCAGGGCACAGGAAGCGCGACCTCAGGCACGGACGCCTCGAAGGGCGGCGCGGGCAAGGGGGGCTCCCAGCGGCGGTCGCGGCGTCGCGACAAGAGTGGCAGCAGCTCGACCGGATCCACTTCGTCCAGTGCCAGCGCGGCATCCTCCACACCCGCTGCGGCGACGGGCAGCTCATCGCCTGCCGGCGCCACGGCGTCGAGCGCAGGCACCGCCAAGGCCACGCCGAGTGACGCCGCTCCGGTTGCAGCGAAGGGCGCCGCCGGGGACAGTGCCAGCAAGCCCAGCGACAGCAAGCCCAGCGCTAGCAAGCCCGACAACAGCGGCAAGGCCAGTGCCGGCAAGCCCGGCGATGGCAAGTCCAGTGACACCAAGGCCAGTGGCGCCAAAGCTAGTGACAACAAGCCCAGTGACAACAAGCCCAGCCCAGCGGCAGGCAAGGGTGGTAACGGTGGGGCTTCTGCCGGCGCCGGCGGTGCCGCGACCTCGTCTTCCGGCGGCTCTGGTGGAGGGAAGGCCGGCGTCGTGGCCCTGGTGCTGGTGCTGATCCTGATCGCCGGCGTGGCCTTTGTCGGCTGGAAGGGCTGGCAGCTGCAGCAGGCCATGTCCGCGCGCATCGACCAGCTCAAGCAGAACAGCCCCAGCGTGGCCGAGGTCCAGGAGCTGTCGTCCCAGCTGGAAAGCGGCCTTGCCGAGCGTCGCGAGACCATGGGCCAGGCGGTGGACGGCATCAAGAGCGACTTCGACGCCTACAAGTCCGACGTCAACCAGACCCTCGATCGGGTACTGGCCGAGCTGTCCAAGGAACAGAACGCCGACGAGCGTGACTGGCTGCACGCCGAGGCCGCCTACCTGCTGCGTCTGGCCAATCAGCGCCTGCAGCTCGAGCGTGACGTCGAAGGTGCTGCGGCGCTGCTGCGCACCGCCGACGCTCGCCTGGAAGAGGCCAACAATCCGGCACTGGTCCCGGTACGCCGCGCCATCGCCGAGGAGCTTGCCGCCCTGCAGACGGTGCCCAAGGTTGACCGGACTGGCCTCTACCTGGCCCTGAACGCCCAGCAGGAGCAGATCGCCGGCCTGCCGCTGGCCCAGGACATCGAGCAGTTCACCGCCGATACCACCATCGAGGAGGCTCCTTCCGGTGCCTGGCAGGAGCAGCTGGCACGGGTCGGTGAAGAGCTCAAGGAGCTGGTGACGGTACGCCACCACGACCAGGCGCTGGAAGCCCTGATCACCCCGGAGCAGGAGTCCTATCTGCGTCAGAGCCTGCGCCTGGTGCTGGAGCAGTCCCAGCTGGCCCTGCTCAAGGAAGAGACCGGCCTGTACGAGGCCAGCCTCGACAAGGCCATCACCCTGCTCGAAGGCTACTACGACGTCGACGACGAGTCGGTGCAGTCGGTGATCGCTCGTCTGGGCGAGCTCAAGGGCAAGTCCATCCGCCCGGAGCTTCCCGATATCAGCGCTTCCCAGCAGGCGCTGGCCCGGTTCATCGAGCAGCGCTTCGAAGCGGGCGCTTCCGGCCAGGGAGATAACGCATGAGAAAGCTGATCCTGCTCATTGTCGTTGGCCTCGCGCTCGGGGCGCTGTTTGGTCAGCTGATGATGTCGGTGCCCGGCTACTGGCTGGTGCGGGTGGGCGACACCTCCTTCCAGACTTCGTTCTGGTTCGGCCTGGTGATCCTGCTGGCCCTGTTCATGGTGCTGCACTTTGCCCTGCGCGTGCTGTTCCGCCTGAGCCGTCCGGTCAGCCGCTTCAAGGTGTGGAACTCGCGGGCACGCAATCGCACCGCAATGAAGCGCACCGTGCGCGGCCTGGTGGCATTGGCAGAAGGGCGCTGGAAGCGCGCCGAGAAGGCCCTGGTCAAGGCCGCCGATGACTCCAGCACCCCGCTGGTCAACTACCTGTCTGCCGCCCTGGCGGCCCACTACCAGGGCCGCTACGACCAGGCCGACACCCTGCTGAAGCGGGCCCACATCTCCACCGACGGCGCCGATCCCGCGGTGGGCATGATGCAGGCCCAGCTGATGCTGGACCGCCAGCAGTACGAGGAAGCGCTGGCGATCCTGACCCGTCTGGACCGTCATCTGCCGCGCCATCCCCAGGTGCTCAAGCAGCTCAAGGCCGCCTATATCAGCGTCAGCGACTGGGACGGCCTGCGTCGCCTGCTGCCGCGTCTGGCCGACCAGCAGCTGATCGCCCGGGAAGAGCGTGAACAGCTCGAGCTGCAGGCCTACCGCGAGCTGATCCTGCAGGAGACGCGCAATCCCGAGGATATCGAGCGGGTGCGCAACCTGTGGTCCGACATGCCCGAGTACCTGCGCACCAACATCGACCTGCTGGTGCTCTACGTCGAGACGCTGGTGCGCTGCGACGAACAGGTGATCGCCGAGAAACTGCTGCGCCACTCGCTCAAGACCAACTGGGACAGCCGTCTGGTGCTGCGCTATGGCCTGCTTGGGGTGGACGCTTCACGTCAGCTGGTGACCGCCGAGAAGTGGCTGCAGGAGCGGCCCAATGATCCCGACCTGCTGTTGACCCTGGGGCGTCTGGCGCTGCGTAACGCCTATTGGGGCAAGGCCCAGGAGTACTTCGAGGCGAGCCAGCGTCAGCGTCCCAGCGGGGTGGTCTGTGCCGAGCTAGCGCGGCTCTATGCCAACCTGGGCGAGCACAACAAGAGCCAGCTGTACTATCGCCAGAGCGTCGAGCTGCTCGACAAGTCGCTGCCCTCGTTGCCGCAGCCGAGCGACGCTCAGCAGGCCTGAGCCAGGCGTTCGATCTACTAAGCAGTACCCACAAACGCCACGGGCGGGGCTTCGGCCCCGCCCGTGGCGTTTGTGGTCCTGGTGGATGGGTCTCGTGCGCCGCGCCAGCGCGGCGTGGCGTCACCATGCTGAAGGCGAGTACAGGCCCGGCTTGCGGCGTGCAGCTGCCGCCACGCCTGTGTCGTCAGAGCTGTGGCGCCAGAGCGTGGCGTCAGGGCTCGGCACCCTGGCGATTCGATCAATAAAAAGGGGCGGCCCGTAGGCCGCCCCAGAAGCGTTGCAGGTAAGGTCTGTCAGTTGCCGTCGGGGTCGTAGTCGCCCCTGAACTTGGCGTTGGTCTCGGCATCCTCGCGGGTCTCGTGCTCGCGGGGCGAGTCGATACTGCCGTCCTCGCCGGGCAGCGGTGCGGTATCCCTGGCTTCGCCGGTCGCCACCACATCCTTCTCGACCAGGCGCAGGTTGGCGGCGGGCGCCTGGCCCTGCTTGTCTTCGCCAAAGAAGATCGTGGTGTGCGGGAAGGGGATCTCGATGCCCGCCTCGTCCAGATGCAGCTTGACCAGACGATTGTAGGCACGGCCCACCGCCCACTGGTTGCCGGGGGTGGTCTTGATGCGCACCCGGATGTTGACCGAGCTGTCGGCCAGGGCGATGACACCGGCCACCTCGAGGGGTTCGAGGATCTCGGACTTGAGGTCCTCGTCGGAGGACAGTTCGTCGAAGGCGTTGCGCAGGGCGACGATGGCCTCGTCCACGTTCTCGCGGTAGGCGACGCCGTATTCGCCCACATGGTAGCCGAAGCCACGCATGTAGTTGGAGACCACATCGACGCTGGAGAACGGCACTAGATGGTAGGTGCCGTGTAGGTCACGGATACCCACCGAGCGGATGCTGAGCTTCTCGGCGGTGCCGGTGATGCCGCCCAGGGTCACCACGTCGCCGGTATTCATGGCGTTTTCCACCTGGATGAAGATACCGGTGATGATGTCCTGCACCAGCTTCTGGGCGCCGAAACCGATGGCCAGACCGAGCACACCGGCACCGGCAATCAGCGGTCCGATGTTGATGCCGATTTCCGACAGCACGATCATCGCCGTCATGGTGACGATGGCGATGGCCAGGGCATTGCGGAACAGCGACAGCAGCGTCTGGGCCCGGGCCGAGGGCATGCCGCGGCCGGTGGTCGGATTCAGCTTGTGTTCGATCAGGCTGGCAAGGCCGATCCAGACCGCCGCGGCGACGATCAGGATGATGGCCACGTTGATCACCTGGCTGACCAGCACGCGACCCGCTTCGGAGGCGTACCAGGTGGCCATGTCGAACACGCCCCAGGCGTTGAGCAGGGCCATGGCGGCGACGATCAGGATCAGCACGTTGAAGGCGCGCAGCATCGTCGGGACATAGGAGTTGAGGCGTGCCTCGAGCAGCGGCAGCTTCTTGCGCAGCTCACCGGACAGGGTGATGCGACGACCGATGGCCTGGGCCAGCAGGCGCGACACCAGCATGGCAGCCAGCACGATACCGAGGGTCTTGAGGGTCGCGATCAGCACGAACGGCAGGGCGTCCTCGGGGCGTGTCAGGGTCAGCACCAGCACCACGGTGAAGTAGGTGATCGCCAGCAGATGCCAGATGCGGCCGAGCAGGCGCAGCGCGACACGGGAGGCCGACAGGCTGGACCTGACAGCGGCATCGAACAGCCCATCGCGCAGGCGGCTGCGATTGATCAGCACCACGGTGATGGCGTACAGGTAGGCGCCGATCATGATCAGAGCGCCGATGCCCTCACCGACACGGTAAGACAGGTAGGTGTTGATCAACGGGACCACCACCATCAGGCCGTAGCCGGTAAGGCCAATCAGCCGGGCGATCCAGCGATTCCAGTAGGACGCGCTGGGAGCGGTGATGGGCAGCAGTCGCAGGCCCTCGTAGCGTGAGGCGAACAGCATGCGCACGGCCGCCTTCAACAGCTCGATGACCAGGAAGGCATTGAGGAACAGCGACGCCCGGGTCGACAGGCTACCCGTTTCACCGATGGCGAAAGTGGCGGCCAGGTTGCCGCCGACGTAGGCAAGACCCACCACGGCGGCGTCCACGAACACCGCCAGCACCACGCACAGCACCAGGCGGATGGTGGGGTTGAGGTTCTGACCGTTCTGCGAATATTGGCTCAACCGTGTGAACAGTGGCCTGACCAGACGCCTGATGATCACGAACAGCACAAAGGTCGCCAGAATCACCAGGCCGAGGTTGATCGCCGCCTGGGTGAACAGATCGAAGTTGAGTTCGCCTTCGGTCAGGGCGCCGTCGATCATGCCACCGAAGATGGCGGCGAGATTCTCGAACTGATTGCCGAACTCGCTGACCACGCGGCTGGTCATGTCCGCCAGTTGCTTGGGCAGGGTAGCCTCGGCGGCGCTGTCGACGGCCTGTTCACCGGCGGCCTGGGCCTGCTCGGGGGCGTTTTCCGCCATCTGTCGCAGTTGTTCGATCAGTTGGCTGCGCGCCTGTTCGTTTTCCAGCAGGTCGGCCAGGGTCGAGTAGGCCGGACCGTCACTGGAGGAACCGCCAGAGCCGCTGGCGTCACCGCCCTGCTGGGCGATGGCAGGTCCCGCGAGCAGCACGAGCGCGAGCATCAGCACGCTGAAGAGTCGAGAGCAGAGTCGTGATCGCATCACGCAAACCTTCTCCTTTGATGGGTGGGCCCGTCGGGGCAGAGGGGCGTCCTTGGACGAATCTGTCGCAGGCTAACATGCCCGTTTGCCGCTTGTACGCAATCAAGGATGTACAAAAGTTGTACGGATTGCCAATTCTGTGCCATATTGATCGTGAACGCATCCCATGCGCTTCATCCCTGCTAGGCAAGCACAACTTCGCCGCCCCCTCGGGCGGCGTTTTTTTTAGATTTTCAGCACCTTCAGCGTCTTTGATTTCCCGCCTTCCGAGGCTCGGTATTGTCTGTGCCTTGTCGCTTTACGGGCCATCTGCGATCAGCCCGTTTCGCCACGCCGAGGGCGAGGTCCAGCGGTATTGCCACCGGTCACGACATCGCCCAGGTATTTGCATACCATGGCGGTTTTGGCCGAGGCGATTGGTGATGGAGTGGTGGACGCTGGCAGCGGTAGCGCTGGGGGGCGCCGCAGGAGGCATGGGGCGACTGTTCGTCAGTCGTCGGGCAGCGGCCGCCTGGGGAGTACGCTTCCCCTGGGGGACCCTGATCGTCAATCTGCTGGGAGCCTTAGTGATCGGCCTGCTGGCCAGTCGCCTGGTGGCAGGCTCGACCGCGGCACTCATGCTGCTGAGCGGGGTGATGGGCGGCTTCACCACGGTGTCCTCCTTCAGTCTGCAGACCCTGGACCTGATGCGCGAAGGTCGTCATGCAGCGGCCGCGCTCAACGTCTCGTTGACCCTGCTGGCCGGCCTGGCCGCCGTGGTGGCGGGACTTGCCCTCGGGGGTGGCCTGTGAGGTGTCGGCAGAGGGGAGAAGCATGAGTCAGGCAACAAGCGTCTGGCGGCTCTATCTGGCGGTGGGCCTTGGCAGCGCCCTGGGATCGGTGTGTCGCCTCTTGACCGGCGTCGCGGTCTCGGGCCTGGTGGCGTCGTCCTTTCCCTGGGCGACCCTGCTGGTCAACGTGCTGGGATCCTGGTTGATTGCCCGCTTTGCTTCCCATGCGGCCCTGAGCGACAGCCCTCGGCTGGCGAGCCTTCATCCGCTTGTCGTGGCGGGCTTCTGTGGAGGTTTCACCACCTTTTCGCTGTTCAGCCTCGAAGCGGCCCGCCTGGCCACCGGCGGCAGCCCTTGGCTGGCGCTGGCCTATGTGGTGCTGAGCGTGCCGCTATGGCTGGCGGCGGCCTGGGCCGGTGACGTCAGCGCACGGCGGGCCCTGGTCAGAGGCTCGTCCGAGTAGCCCAGACGCTCGTCAGAGTAGCCCCGGCGGTCGTTTAAGTAGCCCAGGCCTCGTCTCGGCAAGCCAGACGCTATCCCGCTATTCCGGCCCCCGCGAGCCAGCGGAAAGCAGGCCAGACCAGCGCGAGCCAGAACAGCGCGAGCCAGACCCGCGCGAGCCAGACCTAGGCGGGCCACCCTGGAGCGCAGACTCCGGGGTGGCCCGTTGGCTTTTCTTGTCCGTCGCTGGGTGCCCGCCATGGCGGGCCCGTGCCGAGCACTCGGTGCTCGGCACCTTCCGCCTCCGCCCCGCTTACTTGGCCTTGGCGTCCTTGCCGGCGGGCTTGGCGGTCTTCTTCGCTGCCTTTTCAGCGGCCTTTTCCACGCTCTTGCCGGGCGCCTGGAAGTGCTCCCGCACCAGGCCCAGCAGTCCCTGGGTCGAGGCGTCGAAGTCCTGGCTGCGCTCGTCGATCTTCTCGCTGATCTCGCCGGCGATGCGCTTGCCCAGCTGGACACCCCACTGGTCGAAGGAGTTGATGTTCCAGATCACCCCCTGGACGAACACCTTGTGCTCGTAGAGCGCGATCAGCGCGCCCAGGTTGCGTGGTGTCAGTTCGTCGAGCAGCAGCACGCTGGAGGGGCGGTTGCCGGGGCAGCTGTAGGGGTCCAGGTCGCCGCCCTTGCTGCTGCCTTCCATAAAGGCGTTGGCCTGGGCCAGCATGTTGGTGAGCAGGGCGAAGTGGTGGTCCTCGACGCCGGGCTCGGGCTTCAGCGAGGCGATGAAGTCGATGGGCACGTAGCGGGTGCCCTGGTGCAACAGCTGGAAGAAGGCGTGCTGGCCGTTGGAGCCGGTCTGCCCCCACACGATGGGGCCGGTCTTGTAGTCCACCGGGCGACCGAAGATATCGACCGACTTGCCATTGGACTCCATGTCGAGCTGCTGCAGGAAGGCCGGCAGCTGATGCAGGGCCTGGTCGTAGGGCACGATGGCCTGGGTCTCGGCACCGACGAAGTTGATGTACCAGATACCGATCAGCGCCATCAGCACCGGCATGTTCTCGCCGAGCGGGGCGTTCTGGAAGTGCTGGTCCATCTCGTAGGCGCCTTCGAGCATCTCGATGAAGCCTTCATAGCCAATCGCCAGGGCGATGGGCAGGCCGATCGAGGACCACATCGAATAGCGACCGCCGACCCAGGCCCAGAATTCGAACACGTTCTCCTCGCGGATGCCGAACTCCATCGCCGCCTTGCGGTTGGTCGAGGCGGCGATGAAGTGAGCGCCGATGTCGGCGTCATCGCCGGCGTTCTCGACGAACCAGCGCCGTGCGGTGCGGGCGTTGAGCAGCGTCTCCTGGGTGGAAAACGTCTTGGTCGAGACGATGAACAGGGTGGTGGCCGGGTCGAGGCGGCTCAGCACCTTCTGGATATGCGCGCCGTCCACGTTGGAGACGAAGTGGAAGTTCAGGTCCGCCTGGCGGTACTTGAGCAGGGCGCGGCTGGCCATGTTGGGGCCGAGGTCGGAGCCACCGATGCCGATGTTGACCACGTCGCGAATACGCTCGCCGCTGTAGCCCTTCCAGTTGCCACTGCGGACCTCTTCGGAGAAGCGCTTGATCTGCTCGCGGGTGGCGTGGATCTCCGGCATCACGTCCTTGCCATCGGCGATGACCGGGCTGTCCCCCAGATTGCGCAGCGCCGTGTGTAGTACCGGCCGGTCCTCGGTGACGTTGATGATGTCGCCGGAGAACATCTGGGCGCGACGCTGGACCAGCGCCGAGTGTTCGGCCAGCTCGACCAGCTTCTCCAGCACCGCGTCGGAGATCTGGTGTTTGGAGTAGTCCAGAAAAAGCCCGCCCACGCGCAGGCTCATCTTGTCGAACCGCTTCGGATCCTTGGCAAAGTAGTCGCGAATCCGGTCGTCGGCGGTCTCGTCGCGAAGCTTCAACAGCGACTGCCAGGTCACGCTTCGGGTCAGCTGGAACACGGGAGAATCCTCGATATTGGTCAGTTGTTATCGCTGCGAGAGGAAATCCAGGCGTTGGCATCCGGGATCTGCATCTCGTAGTCCTGGCCGAGCCAGGGCGAGCTCATCATGAAGTCGGCGCTGGAGGGGTTGCAGGCCACCGGCACGTTCCACAGGGCGGCCAGGCGCAGCAGCGCCTTGACGTCCGGGTCGTGGGGCTGGGGGGCGAAGGGGTCCCAGAAGAAGATCAGCAGGTCGAGTCGTTGCTCGGTGATGCGAGCACCGATCTGCTGGTCGCCTCCCAGCGGACCGCTCATCAGGCCTTCCACCTCCAGCCCCAGGGTGCGGCTGAGCCGCGCGGCGGTGGTGCCGGTGCCGAGCAGCTGGTGAGCGATCAGGGTGTCCTTCCAGCGGGAGGCCCACTCCATCAGTTCCTGCTTCTTGCCGTCGTGGGCGACCAGGGCGATGCGCTTGCGAGCCGGCAGAATGCGGCTGACTTCCTTGACGGGTTGGGGCATGGGGCCTCCGGGATAAAGGCGTGGTGAATGGTGTCACCGGGATGAGGGATACCTTAGAGCGTTGAAGGTAATATTACTACGGCTTGGCGATGCGACTAAGGTCTAGCGCGGGCCTTCATAGAGAAGGCGCGGGCAGTAAGTTGTCGAAATTTCGTGCTTATTAGAGTGTCCTTCATCAATGTTTTTGGAGAAATGTTGTAAGTTTAACAAAATAGTGCTTGAGTCCCGGCGCTGTCTGTACCACATTGGTGCCCACTGACGACGTCCTTGCGGGGGATTTGCATCTTTAGTGAATCCGCCTACCGTCGACTCACCAGCTTTCACGCAAGAACGCTTTCGCCGCTCAGGGGGATATTCGCTATGACGCTCAAGGTTGCCATCAACGGTTTCGGACGTATCGGTCGCAACGTGCTGCGCGCACTGTACGAAAACGGTTACCGGGACCGGATTGAGGTCGTTGCCATCAACGATCTCGGTGATCCTTCGCTCAACGCCCACCTGCTGCGCCATGACACCGCTCACGGTCACTTTCCCTTCAAGGTAGAACATGACGAGGAGAGTCTGAGCGTCGATGGCGACCGTATCGCTATTCTGTCCGAGCGTGACCCGGCCAGCCTGCCCTGGGCGAAGCTCGGCGTAGACATCGTGATGGAGTGCACGGGCCTGTTCACCACGCGCGCCGACGCCGGCAAGCACGTCGAGGCCGGTGCCGCCAAGGTGCTGGTCTCCGCGCCTAGCCCCGACGGCGACGCCACCATCGTGTTCGGCGTCAACGACGGCGTGCTCAAGGCCAGCGATACCATCGTCTCCAACGGCTCCTGCACCACCAACTGCCTGGCGCCGGTGGCCAAGGCGCTCAACGACGCCGTCGGTATCGAGAATGGCCTGATGACCACGGTCCATGCCTACACCAACGACCAGAACCTGTCTGACGTGTACCACAAGGACCCGTACCGCGCGCGTAGCGCCACCCACTCCATGATCCCGACCAAGACCGGCGCTGCCGCTGCCGTGGGCAAGGTGCTACCGGAGCTCAACGGCAAGCTGGATGGCCTGGCCGTGCGCGTGCCGGTGATCAACGTCTCGCTGGTGGATCTGGTGTTCAACGCCTCGCGCGACACCACCAAGGAAGAGATCAACGAGATCGTGGCCAAGGCGGCGGAGAATTCTCCGGTGCTCAACGTCAACGCCCAGCCGCTGGTGTCCATCGACTTCAACCACGATCCGGCCTCCTCGACCTTCGACGCCAACCACACCCGCGTCAATGGTCGCCTGGTCAAGGTCATGGCCTGGTACGACAACGAGTGGGGCTTCTCCAACCGTATGCTGGACACCGCCCTGGCCATGCAGGCCGCCAAGTAAGCCAATAGCCCCCGCCCGCTGCCATCGGCGGGCCTGGTGTGGCACTCTGATGGTCGGGGCGATTCGCCGCCCCCATCATTGGTACAGACGCCGAAGCAGTCACTGCTTCGGCGTCTTTGCGCGCAAGGAATGCCATGCTGCCCGAATACTCCTGGCTCGCCTGGGGCCTGATCATCCTCTCCACCTACCTGACCGGCATCTCCAAGGGCGGCTTCGCCGGGGGCTTCGGTACCCTGTCGGTGCCGCTGATGGCGCTTGCGATAGATCCTATCGCCGCCGCTGGCCTGTTATTGCCCTTGCTGCTGGTGATGGACGTTCTGGCGGTCAAGGCCTGGTGGGGGCACCAGGATATGGCTGAGGTGAAGCGATTGATCCCCGGCATGGCGATCGGCGTGGTGGTGGCTACCCTGGTGGCGGGCAGCCTCGACGAGGACCACGTCAGGCTGCTGCTGGGGGTGATCTCGCTGTTGTTTGTCGCCTACATGATCGTGAAGCCGGCGGCCTCCAGGCCGATCGCCTCTTTCTGGGCGTGGCCCGCGGGTATCGCCACCGGTATCACCAGCTTTATCGCCCACGCCGGCGCCCCACCGATGAACCTCTACCTGGTGCCCAGGCGCCTGCCCAAGACCACCTTCATCGCCACCACCACATTGGTGTTCGCCGCGGTCAATACCATGAAGCTGCCGCCTTACCTGTGGCTTGGCGAGATCAACCTGACCAGTATCTGGGCGTCGCTGGCGCTGGTGCCGGTGGCCTGGTTCGGCATCAGGTCCGGCCTGTGGCTGCAGCACCGGGTCAACGAGCGGTTGTTCTACCGGCTGGTGATACTGGCCATGGCGGTGGTCGGGGTGCAGTTGATCATCAAGGCGCTCGCATAGGGCTCGCCTGAAAAGTGCCTGCGCTCGGTAATACGGCGTTAAAAATCGGATCAAAATGCTCATTTACACCCTGTAAACTGCGCTTTCTCACCGATTTTTGCCTTGTCTAACCTTCGCTCGTCGACTTTTCGGGCAGAGCCGAGCGACGGGCTGTAGCGGGCTCACGCCGACATGAAGTCGTTCCAGCGCCGCACCAGATAGTTGTGCTCGTCCATCACCGTGTTCCACACCGCGATGCGGCTCATGCGCGTCATGTAGTCGCCACCGTCGCGTACCTCACCCTTGTGGATCATGCCACAGGGGCCTGACGGTCCGGCGAGTTCCTCCGCCGCGGGCTTGCCGGCGTACCAGTAGTCCCATTCCGCCGCAGACAGGTGAGGGCGGGTCAATTCAGGGGTCGAGATGTAGTAGCCCTGTCGCGCCATGACGGCGCCGGGCCAGCCCGAGATCCACCAGTTGAGATACTCATAGGCGGCGTCCAGGCTGCGGCCTTCGATGCTGCGTGACAGCGACATGCCGCCGTACCAGGCGCGATAGCCTTCCCTCGGTGCGGCCATGCGCACCTTGAGCTGGCGCTGCTTGAGGTCGGTCATCGCCGGTGACCACAGGCTCTCGATGCCGACGCGACCGCGCAGCATGTCCGAAGAGGCCTGGTCCTGGTTGCTCCAGAAGGTGCGGAAGTGCTGAGCCCGCTTGAGCTCGATCAGGCAGTCGATCAGGCAGTCGATCTCAGCGACGCTCAGGTTGCCCAGGTCCTCGAACTGCACCAGGCCCGCGGCCTTGGCGGCAAGCGCTGCGTCGATGGCGCCGATGGCGCTGTCGTTCTGCAGGCTGACCATGCCGCGCCAGCGCGGGTCCAAAAGCCAGCCCCAGCTTTCCTGCTCGCTGTCGAGGCCGTGGGGCAGCATGTCCAGGCGGTATCCGAAGCTGTCCACGTTGTGGCTGACCGGCAGCATGGTGATGCGCTCGCTGGGACGGGCGCCACAGCTGCCGTCGGCCTGGATATAGAGCCGGTCGACCGGATTACCGCCGGCACCGAGCGGCGCGTGGGGCGTCAGTCGGCCGGTCTTCGGCAGGTCGTTGATCGCATCCCAGTGGTGGATGCGCGAAAGCTCGATGGGCTGGATGGCCCCGGCCGGCCACACGAAATCGACGTTGTGAAACCACTGGTCGTAGATGTCGAAGCTGTCCGGCGCCAGCACTCCCGCACGCTGTGCCGCCACCCCGTCCATGACGGTGAATTCCAGGCGCAGGCCCAGGTCCTCGCGAGCGCGCTGGCGAATGCTCTCCAGCAGTGTCACCGAGGTGCCCAGCACCCGCAGGGTGACCGGACTGCGCTGGACAAAGGGGGCGCTGGGCTTGGCGGTGTCAGGCATGCAGGATCCTTGGGCTGGGATGGTCGCTGACCTTGTCCATGAAGGTCGCAAGCGATTGTGTCACGCGCTCGGCGTCGATGTCCCGAGTGATGAAGATCAGCTCCGAGCGGCGGTCGTCCGAAGGCCAGGCCTCCACGTGCTCCGGCGGGTGGATGGTGTGCTGGACACCGTGGAGTACCACCGGTCGATCGTCGCCCTGGACGTGGAGCACGCCCTTGACCCTGAGGATATTGCTGCCATGGCGGTTGAGCAGCATCGACAGCCAGATGCCGAGGCAGGTCCAGTCGACCTCGCCCTCGAGGCCGAGGCGGAAGGAGCGAATGTCGCCGAGATGGTCCGGATCATGCTGAGGCGGCTTGCGCCAGGGGCCGAGCCAGGACTTCACCTGGCCGGGGGTGAAACGCTGCAGGTGCGGTCCGCTGGCGAACAGTTCATCACTGGGCTGGCGTAGCGCCTCGGCGCCCAGCCGCTGGGCCGCCGGGTTGATCGTGTCCAGCATGGCCTCGAGCCCTGCCAGGGTGTCTTCCTCGACCAGGTCGGCCTTGCTGATCACCAGCTTGTCGGCCACCGCCACCTGGGCCTCCCAGACCGGGTGCTGGGCGCGACTGTCGACGGCGTTGAGTGCGTCGACCAGGGTCAGGTTGGTGCCGGGGCGCAGGTGGTGGCGCAGTACCGGGTCGGCGGTGATGGTCGAGGCGATCGGGCCCGGATCGGCGAGCCCGGTGGTCTCCAGCACGATGCGCTTGAACGCCGGGATCTCACCGTCCTGGCGTCGGGACAGCAGGCGTCTGAGCGCCTCTGACAGTTCGCCGCGGATGGTGCAGCAGACGCAGCCGCTGGACAGCAGCACCGCATCCTCGGCAATCTCGCCGAGCAGGCGGTCGTCGAGACCGACGTCGCCGAACTCGTTGATCAGTACCGCACTGTCGCCGAAGGCTTCGCTGGCCAGCACCGACTTGAGCAGGGTGGTCTTGCCGGCGCCCAGAAAGCCCGAGATCACGTGCACCGGCACCAGGGGTGTCGTCTCGTTCATGGTGGTGTCCTCGTCGTGGCGGTCTGGGGTCATTGCAGCGAGGCCAGGAAGGCGGGATCGAGCGGGTCGAGTTCATGACCGCCCATGCGTTCTGCCTGCAGCCATACGCCGCCCAGATCCTGCACGATCTCGCGCTTGCCGGTGGCGGTGGCGAGCACGAAGCTCGCTGCCTGGAAGTCCTCGATGGTGATCCGGCGGGGGCTCAGCACGCGATTGATCAGGGTGACCCGGTAGGCGCGGGCGCGCCAGCGCGCGAAGTGGGCCTGCTCGGGGTCCTCGATGTTGGTGCTCCAGTGGCTTTCGCCGCCGAGTGCACCGCACAGTCCGCACATGCCAACCTCCGATGGCGCCGTCGGCGCCGAATGAATGTGATTTATGCCGTCAGCGCCGAGCTGGCGCCAAGGGCCACCCGCAGCAGCGCTTCGTCCTCGCCGCAGGGGCTGCTCAGCTGCAGGCTGGTGTGCTGACGGTCGTCGTCGCGCCCACTGGGCAGGGCTACCGCCGGCGAGTCGAGCAGGCTTGCCACCATACTCAGGCGCAGCGTCGCCAGATTGACCTCGGCGAAGTGCTTGGGATCGGCTTCCAGCGGCGCGAGCAAGGGCGCCACATGCGCTACCGTGGGCGTCAGCAGGGTCGCGCCCGCGAGCTCCTCGCGCAGCCGCGTCTTGAGCGCCTGGCGCAGGCGGTACAGGCTGACCACGCTGTCCGGGGCCATCTGGCGGGCGGCCTCCAGGCGCTTGCGTACCCTGGGGTCCATGGCCTCGGCATCGGGGCCTTCCAGCAGGGCGCGGTACTCGGTGTAGGCCTCCGCCGCGCCCAGCCAGCCGTGGCGGGTGATGGCCTCCAGGGTGTCAGCGACGCTCGCCACACGGCGACGGACGATGTGGAAGCCGGCGTCCTTAAGGCGGCTGGCGCAGGCCTCCAGATTGTCGCCCACGGCGCGGGATACCCTCGGGTCGTCGAGGCAGCCTGCATCGAGCACGATCACCGACTGTTCGGGCACGGCGGCGGCACGAACCAGCGGCGCGCTGCCGCGCATCGTGTCGTCGATGGCCAGGCAGTCCTCGAGGGTGCTGGCGATGACGCCGATGGTGTCCAGGCTGTCGGCCAGCGGTGTCACTCCCTGGCGCGAGTGGCGGGCCTGGGAGGGGCGATAGGACACCAGCCCATTGAAGGCCGCGGGGACGCGCAGCGAGCCGGCGGTGTCGGTGCCGATGGCGGCCGGCACGATGCCTTGGGCGACCGCCACCGCGGAGCCGGAGCTGGACCCGCCGGGGGCCCTGGGCTCGTTCTCGTTTCTGCTTTCGTGCTCGTGCTCGCTCGAGGTGGGGGGAGGGGTATGGTGCGGCGTACCGTAGTGGGGGTTGAGGCCAAGCCCCGAGTAGGCGATCTCGGTGAGGTTGGTCTTGCCGATGCAGACCATGCCCGCGCCGGCTGTGTGGCGTACCGCCTCGGCGTCGCGCTCGGCCGGCGTCTTGCCCAGCACCTTGCCGCCGGCGGTGGTGGCGGTACCGGCGATGTCGAACAGATCCTTCCAGGCCAGCGGCACGCCGTCCAGCGGCCCGCGCAGGGTGCCCGAGCGCTGACGCTCGGCACAGGCTTCGGCCTCTACCAGGGCGCGTTGTTCGGTCAGCGAGATAAAGACGGCGTCACTGTCGGTGGCCCGGGTCAGGCATTGGCGGGTCAACGCGACCGGATCGAGTTCGCCGCGTCGGATGGCCTCGCCGATGGCCAGGGCGGTGAAGGGTTGTGCAGGCATGCACGTCTCCTGTAGCGGGTGGTGGGCGCCGCCGCGGGCGGCGCCAGACGACGACTCAGCGATCCTCGCGCTTGAGCGCGGAGTCGGGGATGTCACCGGTTTCCAGGCGTTCGAAGCGTCCCTTTTCGGTGTAGACCCAGTTGCGGCCCACCGAGGTGGCGAGGAATCGGTCGTCGTAGCCGGAGGTGATCTCCTCCTGAGGATAGCGCCGCAGCACCCAGGCTTTCATCAGTACGATATAGACCACCAGGGCCGAGCCGAAGCCTACCGCGTAGGCGTACTCGAGGAAGATCAGCGCCAAGCCGCCGCCGATGATCCAGGCGATGAGGCCGGCGGGGTTGAAGCCGCCGCTGAAGCGGAACTGGCCGTTGGGATCGTACAGCGCCGGAACGTTGAGGCGACGCCGACGCAGCAGGTAGTAGTCGGCCACCATGATGCCGCCCACCGCCGACAGCACGGCGCCGTAGTAGCTGAGGAAGGTGAACAGGTTGTTGAGGATCAGCCAGGGCATCGAGGCGGTGCCGATGATGCCGGCGATGACCAGGGCGACCGGGTAGCTGACCCTTGGCGCGCCGGCGTTGACGAAGGTCAGCGCCGCCGGGATCAGGTTGGCCGCGTTGTTGGTCGACCACTGGGCCAGGATCACCATCGCCAGCAGTGCGATCAGGGTAAGACCGCCACCTTGGCCCTGGATGACGGTGACCGGATTCCAGTCACCGGCGGCGATGAAGGACACGCCGCCGATCAGCGCGATCCAGGCCTGGGTGGCCGGCAGCGCCAGAAACTGGGCGACGAAGACGTTCTTGTTGCGCTGAAAGAAGCTACGCTCGCCACCTTTTGTCTTGAGGAAGCGGGTCAGGTTGGGGATATCCACCGCCAGCGCCGACCAGAACGCCATGTTGGCGAAGAACAGGCCGAGCGCGGCCACATTCTGGTCGCCGACGAAGGTCCAGATATTGATGCCCTGGGTCTCGGCGAGCACGTCGAGGGTGAAGTACATCCACACCGAGATGGCCACGATGCAGGGGGCGGCGATCGACGCCAGCAGTTCCACCGCGCGGATGCCCAGGGCGGTGTTGACTATCTGGACCACGGCAAACAGCACATACCACAGGATCCAGTTGTCCAGGCCCCACAGGTACTCGACGATGCCGTTCAGGGCCAGCGCCCCCAGGTAGGTCTGCACGCCGAACCAGATGGCGGCCACCACCCCGCGGGATACCGCCGGCAGGTGGGTGCCCTTGAGGCCGAAGGGCGCGCGCAGGTAGACCGCGAACGACAGTCCATGTTCGGTACCGATGTCGGCGGTCAGGCTCATCACCACACCGAGTACCAGATTGGCCAGAAAGATGATGGCGACGACCTGAATCAGCGGGAGTCCGGCGACCCCGCCGGCACCCAGTTGGAAGGTGGCGATGATCACCGCCATGCCGATCCATAGCCAGATGAAACCGAAAAAGCCGATGGTGCGTTGATTCAGCCAGACCGGCAGGATCGCCGCTTCCAGCAGGTGGTCGCCGCTGTCGCGGGCTGCCGCCGAAGTGGCGGGGGTGGGGGCGTCTTGTGGTGTGGCCACGGGAGCGCTCCTTGAATGTCGTTGGTTGTTGTTGGAGGCGATAGCGACGTCGGACGAAGAGATATCTCCGTTTCGCATAAATGCAGTATGGATACAAAAATCATTTTTTGGCAAGGACCGTCCTGCGCCTTAAGCCGCATAGGGGCCGAGGGCAATCTGTAATAGGCTGTTTTCCGGTAAAAAGGCTTTTTTGTGTTCGTGCAGACGGGCATGGATCTTGTGAAGTTGGCAACAAACGTCATTTCCGAGTGGCTCGAAAGGGTCCTGAAGAGGTGTCAAGATGGGCGCTTGTTGCCCGGCTGCCGGGCCTTGGATCGTGGCTGCCGGACATCGGTGGCGTGTAAGCGAGAGGTCAGGTGATTGGACGTCAGGGAGGAACGGGTGCTGAGTACGCCAGCTAGGTCGAGGCAGGAGGGCAGTCGCGCCCCCCGCTACGCGCTGATCCAGGATTCACTGCGAGAAGCCATCGAGTCGGGACGGGTGCCGCCCAATCAGGTGTTGCTGGAAGGGCCTATCGCACGGCTGTTCGGCACCAGTCGTGGGCCGGTGCGCAAGGCGCTGGAGCTTTTGCACCAGCAGGGCCTGATCAGCCGCTTTGAAGGGCGCGGCTTTCTGGCGACACCCGATCCCGAGGCGGTGGAGCCGGCGCGGGAGGCGCTGACCCCTGAGCGTCTTGGTCTCGGCATCGATGAGTCACCGGTGGTGGATACCCGTCCGGCGGCCGAGCGCATCCACGCCGAGGTCGAGGAGGCGGTGGCCACCTGTCTGGCGTTTGGTCACTTCCGCATCGTCGAGACCAGCCTCAGCGATTACTACGGTGTCAGCCGCACCGTGGCGCGAGAGGTGCTGGGACGGCTGCGCAGCCAACGGCTGATCGAGAAGGATCGCCACTCCCATTGGCTGGCGGGGCCGCTGACCGCCCAGGCGGTGGCCGAGGACTACGAGATTCGAGTGCTGCTGGAGCCGGCGGCGCTCAAGGCCTCCGGCCCGCTGATCGAGCGCGAGGAGCTCGAGCTGATGCGCGACCGGGTGCAGCGACTGATCGACCACCCCGAGCAGCAGTCTGCCGCGACCATCGCTCGACTCGAACGTGACCTGCACCAGGGTTGCCTGCGCCACTACCGCAATCGCAAGGCCGGCGAGATGATTGCCCAGAGCCAGTTGCCGGTCATCGTCAATCGCATGTTCTTCCAGACGCTGGGGGTTCCTCGGGACGAGCCCCTGTTGATGGAGCACAAGCTGGTGATCGATCACCTGCTGTTTGGCGCCTTCGACGCCGCCGCCTCGAGTCTGCAGTCCCACCTCCAGGCGGCTGCCGAGCGCACCCGCCGTCGGCTCAAGGTGCTGTCGGTGTTCCCCGAACCCGACCTTCCCCCCTACCTTCAGCGTATCGTCTGACGCAAGCGCAGGGCGCAAGGCGAGCGTCAGCGCCGCCTTGCCCTCCGTCCTCGGTATGTTCCTTTGTTTCCGGTCTCTTGCCTTTCGCGTCCTTTCCTCAAGTCTAGCGGTCGGCCTGCCACAGGCCGGTGTGCTGTCCTGTCCCCCCCCCCTGGTCTAGAAGTAAAAAATGTCAGTTGGATACCGCGCCCATAAAAAATGACGTTTTATTCGATCGGCATTTTTAGGACTCGTCTGTTCTCACCCATTGGTCGAAGAAGGTTTGCACTTTTGGCTGTTGCTGAAAGCCTGAATGGTCGGCCTTGTATCGCCAGCCTTGCCTGTAACCGGGCCTGATTCGCAGGTTTTGGTCATTGGCGAGCGTCGCGGCGCGCTGCTCTGTGCCTGAAATCTCCGTCTTGACAAAAATGACCTTTGTATCCAGTCTTCAATTGATGGCGGTCGACACAACCGCTGACGCCGCAGGACCGATGGCACGTCGGTAGTCCAGCAAGCGCACGACCGACACCAGGGCCAGTGGCGCCACCGCAAGCCCCAACAAGACCAAGCAACAAGACGAGGTGTTCAAGATGGCGAAGAAAGAGATTCTCTGTGCATTTGGTGTCGACGTGGACGCCGTGGCCGGCTGGCTCGGTTCCTACGGTGGCGAGGACTCCCCCGACGATATCTCCCGCGGCCTGTTCGCCGGCGAGGTCGGTGCACCGCGCCTGCTCAAGCTGTTCGAGCGCTACAACCTGAAGACCACCTGGTTCATTCCTGGCCACAGCATCGAGACCTTTCCCGAGCAGATGAAGGCGGTGGTCGACGCCGGTCACGAGGTCGGGGTCCACGGCTACAGCCACGAGAACCCCATCGCCATGACCCGCGAGCAGGAACGCGACGTGCTCGACTACAACATCGAGCTGGTGACCCAGCTGTCGGGCAAGCGGCCGACCGGCTATGTGGCGCCCTGGTGGGAATTCAGCCCGGTGACCAACGAGCTGCTGCTCGAGCGTGGCATCAAGTACGACCACAGCCTGATGCACAACGACTTCCACCCCTACTATGTGCGCGTCGGTGACTCCTGGACCAAGATCGACTACTCCAAGCCGGCCAAGGAGTGGATGAAGCCGCTGGTGCGTGGCGAAGAGACCGACCTGATCGAGATCCCGGCCAACTGGTACCTCGACGACCTGCCGCCGATGATGTTCATCAAGAAGTCCCCCAACAGTCATGGCTTCGTCAGCCCGCGCCAGCTGGGCGAGATGTGGCAGGACCAGTTCGACTGGGTCTACCGCGAGAACGACTACGCGGTGTTCACCATGACCATCCACCCCGACGTCTCCGGCCGTCCTCAGGTGCTGATGATGCTCGAGCGACTGATCGAGCATATGCAGAGCCACGAAGGCGTGCGTTTCTGCACCTTCGACGAGATCGCCGACGATTTCGCCAGCCGCCATCCACGCGGCTGAACGCGCCATCGCGCCTCCCCTGACAACCACACCACAACGATAACGAAAGAGGGTGACGTCAATGACCGAGCCAACCCAAACCACGCCCTCCGAGGCCCGTCCCGACGCGGATGAGCCCTGGAACGCTGTCATCACCAAGAAACAGATCGGCTACGCCTCGCTGGTCTGCTTTATCGCCTGGGTGGCGTCGGTCTACGACTACACCTTGTTCGGCACCCTGCTACCGGTCATCGCCGAGGACTTCGGCTGGACGACCGCCAAGGCCACCGCCATCAACACCTGGGCCACCATCGGGGTGTTCCTGGTATCGCTGGTGGTCGGCACCATGCTCGATCGCTTTGGCCGCAAGAAGACGCTGATCCTGCTGGTGATCGGCGGTGCCGTCAGTTCCGGCCTGTCCGGTATCGCCATCGGCGCTGCCTCGATGGTGATCATTCGCGCTTTTTCTGGCTTTGCGGTCTCCGAAGAGGTGGTCAACGCCGTCTATCTCAACGAGATCTACAAGAAGGCCAAGGGTCGCGGTTTCATGTACAGCCTGGTGCAGAGTGGCTGGCCGGTCGGTGCCCTGCTGGCCGCCGGCATGACCTCGCTGCTGCTGCCGATCGTCGGCTGGCGCGGCAGCTTCTTCGTCGCCGCCTGCGCCTCGATCATCGTCATCGTGATGGCGGTCAAGCTGCCCGAGTCGCCGGTGTTCGCCGCGATCAAGGAGGTCGAGCGGCGGCGCAAGGCGGGTGACGCCGAGGGTGCGGCCCAGCTTGCCGCCGAGCACGACGTCGAGGTCAATACCGGCAGCAACCTGGGCCTCAAGGGCGTGTTTGCGCCGGAACTGCGTCGTCACACCATCTCGCTGTCGCTGGTCTGGCTGTTCAGCTGGATGGCGATCCAGGTGTTCGCGGTACTGGGCACCACGGTGCTGGTAGAGGCCAAGGGCGTCAGCTTCGAAAGCTCGCTGTACGTGCTGATCCTGGCTAATGCCGTGGGCTTTGTCGGTTACCTCAGCCACGGCTGGGTGGGCGACCGCATCGGTCGGCGCAACACCGTGCTGATGGGCTTTCTGCTCGGTGGCGTCGCCAGCATCCTGATGCTGCTGGGTCCGGCCAGCGACGGTTTCGTCTACCTGATGTACGCCGTCACCCTGTTCTTCCTGCTCGGTCCGTTCGCCGCCATCCTGTTCTACATGGGTGAATCCTTCCCGCCCCATGTACGTGGCACCGGGGCCAACGTGGCCCACGTCATGGCGCCGGTGGGGGCCATCGTCGGCTCCGGGCTGGTGTCGGTGCTGTTGAGCGCGGGCGTCAGCATGACCTGGTCGGCGATCCTGGCGGGTTCGCTGCCGCTGGTGCTCAGTGGACTTTTGATGTTCGGCACCCGTCATGTGGACCATCGTGAACACGACACCCTCGAGGAGGCGGTGGCATGAGTGCTCTGACACGCGACGATGGCCTGGCCGGCAAGGTCGCCATCATCTCCGGTGCCGCAAGCGGCATCGGCCAGGCGCTGGCGGTCAGCTACGCCAGGGCCGGCGCCAAGGTGGTTGCCGGCTACTACCCCGGCGACCCCCATGACGTCGAGACGACCGTCTCGGCGGTGGCCGATGCCGGTGGCGAGTGTGTGGCGGTGGCGCTGGACGTGCGCGACGGCGCCCAGTGTGACGCCCTTGCCCAGGCCGCCATCGAGCGCTTCGGGAGGCTCGATATTGCGGTGGCCGGCGCCGGCATCCTGCGTCAGGCAGCGCTCAAGGATCTGACCGACGACGCCTGGAACGACATGCTGTCGGTGGACCTGACCGGCGTGATGCGGATATTTCGCAGCGCGGCGCGGGTGATGACGGGGCCTGGCGCCATGGTCGCGGTGTCGTCCATCGCCGGCGGCGTCTATGGCTGGGACGAGCACGCCCACTACGCCACCGCCAAGAGCGGGCTGATGGGCCTGGTCCGGTCGCTGGCGGTGGAGCTAGCCCCCCGGGGCATCCGCGTCAACACCTTGATCCCCGGGCTGATCGAGACCCCGCAGTCACTGGACCCGGTCAACTCCCTGGGCCCGGATGGCCTTGCCGCCGCAGGCAAGGTGATCCCCGCCGGCCGGGTCGGCCACGCCGACGAGGTCGCTCGCACGATACGTTTTCTGACCAGTGACGACGCCTCCTACGTGACCGGCCAGCAACTGATCGTGGACGGCGGCTTGACCGTGCGCTGGCCGAGCTGAGGCCAGCCGTCAAGGCGCCGGCCAAGGCGCATCCAAGCCAGCGACGCGAGGCGAGGGCGGCGGCCCTCGCCTCGTGCCCCCAGCGAGTGGAGAGAACCCCATGTCACAGAAACTTCAGGGCAAGGTTGCCCTGGTGGTGGGCGGCGCCAGCGGTATCGGCCGTGCCATCGCCAACCTGTTCCACGCCGAAGGTGCCACCGTTGCGGTGGCCGACCTCAACGCCGATGCCTGTGATCAGGTGGCCCACGCGCTGCGCGCCCGGGTCAGCACCCATCGGGTCGATGTTTCCGACGAAGCCTCGGTGAAGGCCATGGTCGATGAGGTGATCAGCACCCACCAGGTGATCGACGTGCTGGTCAACAGCGCCGGCATCCTCGACGAGACGCCGTTTCTCGAGATGACCAGCGAGACCTTCGACCGCATGATCGGCATCAACCTGCGCGGGGTCTTTCTGGTCAGCCGCGCGGTGGCCCCGCATATGGTCGAGCGCAAGGCCGGGCGGATCATCAATGTTGCCTCGCAGCTGGCGCTCAAGGGCGGCATGGGGCTGTCCCACTACTGCGCCGCCAAGGCCGGCGTGCTGGGGCTGACCAAGTCCATGGCGCGGGAGCTGGCACCTTTCAACGTGCTGACCAATGCCATCGCGCCTGGCCCCATCCTGACCCCGATGCTCGAGGGACTGAGCCCGGAATGGATCGCCGACAAGGAGGCGGAATTGCCGCTCGGACGCTTCGGCAGGGCCGAGGAAGTGGCGCCTTCGGCGCTGATGCTGGCGGCGTCTCCGGATGGCGACCTGTACCTGGGCCAGACCCTCGGTCCCAACAGCGGCGACGTGATGTAGCGGCCAGACAGGAGTCCGTGAATGCTCACCCTGCTGCTGGTCAAGTGGCTGTCCACCGCCCTGGTAGTGATCGGCGTGTCGGTGGCGGTGGTGCGCCTGGGGCCTCGCCTGGGCGGGGTGCTGGCCGGCACCCCGATCGTGCTGGGCCCCGGCTACTTCTTCATGCTGGGCGAGCAGCCCGGCGCCTTCGTTGCCGAGGCGGCGCTGGGCTCGCTGCACGCGATGTTCGCGACCCTGACGTTCTGTCTGGCGTATGTGCTGCTGGCGGGGCGGCAGGGCGCGCTGGCGGCTGTCGCCCTGGCCGCCGTGCTATGGCTGCCGGTGGCGGCGCTGGCTGCCGTCTTGCCAGGCGGCACGGGTCTCGCGCTGGTGCTGTTCATCGCTTGCCTGGCCCTGGCGATGCGGCTGATGCGCGCGCTGGGCTTGTCGCGGACGGCGGTGTCGGCGCCGCTAGTCTGGGCCGACCTGCTGATACGCGGCACCCTGGCCGGGGGCATCGTGTGTCTGGCGACCGTGGTGCTGGCGGATATCGCCCCGGCGCTGTCCGGCGTCGCCCTGAGCTTCCCCATCGGCATGCTGACCATCGCCCTGACCCTGCACCAGCGCTACGGCGCCGAGGTCGCCCGGGCCACCCTGGCCGACACCCAGCTTGGCATGCTCAGCCTGGTGGCCTTCAGCGCCGTCCTTGCGGCAACCGCCGCCCATCTTTCCCCCGTGCTGTCCTTTGGCCTCGCCCTGGCTGCCTCGCTGGCCACCAGTAGCGCCCTGTGGGCGTGGCAAAGGCGCCTGCACAGCCCTCGTCACGCGTGAGACCGGAAGGGGGGCGCGCGCCCCGCCCGGGCTCTTGTCGGGCCTTGCTCCAGGCAAGGTGCGATGAACCAAAAAAAAACCCGCCGTAGCGGGGAAATGCCTCACGAATATCGCTACTGCGCTACTGCGCTACTGCGCTACTGCGGCCCAGCCGCCGCTGTCGACCGAGGCGAAGATGGCGTCGATCACCCTGAGATTGGCGATGGAATCCTCCAGCCCATAGAGCCCGACCTCCTCACCGCGCAGGGCGCGGCAGAAACGACTGACCTCCTGTTCGTACTGGTCCATGGGCGGGAAGGTTTCCGTCCTGGGGTCGCTCTGATAGAGGTCGAAGACGTTGTCGTGAACCACCCGGGTCGGGCGCTCGACCGGAGCGATAAAAGGCTCTGGCAGATCGATGGCACCTTGGCTGCCGACGATGTGCAGGTGCTGGGCGGCACTGGTGGCGGTGGAGACCATCAGGCTGGCGTGGCGCCCCTCGCCGTAGTCGAGCAGCACGCTGGCGACGACGTCCACGCCATGTTCCGGGTCGCGGCTTGCGTGGGCCATCACCCGCCGGGGTTCGCAGCCAAAGGCGAAGCGAGTCGCCATGGCCGCGTAGCAGCCGACATCATAGAGCGCGCCACCGCCGAACTCCGGGCGCATGCGGTAGTTGCCGGGGTCGTCGAGACCGAAGGTGAGCATGGCCTGAACCATGCGGATGTCGCCATAGTCGCCGGCCTTGATGCGCTCCTTGACCGCCAGCCAGCGCGGCTGGTGGCGCACCATGAAGGCCTCGCAGAACAACAGTCCCGGCGGCACCCTGAGGCTCGCCGCCTGTTCGGCGGTAAGCGCGAGGGGCTTTTCGCACAGCACGTGCTTGCCCTTGTCCAGCGCCTTCTGGGCCAGCTCGATATGCAGATGGTTGGGCAGCGGGATGTAGACCGCCTCCACCTCCGGGTCGTCGAGCACCGCTTCGTAGCTTGCGTAGGCGCGCGGAATATCCATCTCGTCGGCAAACGCCTGGGCCGATTCCTGGTTGCGTGAGCCCACCGCCAGAACCTCGGCGTGGGCGCTCGCGCGCATCGCCGGTATCAGCTTGATGCGCGCAATATTGGCGGTGGAGAGGATGCCCCAGCGTACCGGTGCGTCGATCATGGTCGGGTTCCTTGCGGTCAGGGTGTGAGTTGTGCGGATGAGCGCTGCTGGGGGGCGGGCACCGATACCCAGCGACGCTCCTGGCAGGAGACGTCGATGGCGGTGAGGATATTCTGGTTGTGGCGGCCGAAGGCGAAGTCGGGGAAGCAGCCGGCAGATGAGGCGATGCCCTGGACCAGGTCGTGGACCTCGATCACCTTGACGTCGAAGTAGCCGATGCCGCCACCGCCGTAGTCGAACGGAAAGAAGGCGCGGAACTGCGGCACCTGGGAGCCCGCCAGCAGGGTCTTGAAGCCGCGATCCTCACGCCGGTCGGCGTAGCGGAAGAGCTTGAGCTCGTTGAAGCGCTCGCCGTCCATCACCAGGGTGCCCTCGCTGCCGCTGACCTCCCAGCCGATGCCGAAGACCTTGCCGGCGGCCACCCGAGAGCTTTCGATCACGCCGCCGGCACCACTGGCGAAACGCACCAGCGCCTGGGTCTGGTCGTCGTTCTCGACCTCGCGACGCTCGGCGCCTGCGGTCGCCTTGCTGGCGTAGCCGGCACCCTCGCCGGCTCCATCCACCACGGGCCGGGTCGCAAACAGGATCTGGCTCTGGGCGCAGACCTCCTCGATATCGCCCATCAGGAACTGGGCGACGCTGATGGTGTGGGCGCCCAGATCGCCCAGCGACCCGGTGCCGGCCTGCTGGCGCGAACAGCGCCAGGACCAGGGCAGCTCGGGATCGTTGAAGAAGCCCTGGTCGAAGGTGCCGCGAAAGCGTATCGGTGTGCCGATGGCACCCTCGTCGATCAGCCGCCTGGCGAGCAGGGCCGCCGGCGTCTTGATGTTGTTGAAGGCGACCATGGTCTTGACCCCGCGGGCGCGGGCCGCCTCGGCCATCTTCGCCGCCTGGTCATCGTTCATGGCCAGGGGCTTTTCGCAGTAGACGTGCTTGCCATGGTCGATGGCGGCCATCGCCATGTCGAAGTGCAGGGCGTTGGGCGAGGTGATGTCCACCACCTCCACCTGCGGGTCGGCGACCAGCTCCCGCCAGTCGCCGTAGGCGCGCTCGACGTCCAGCCGTTCGGCGGCGGCCCTGGCGGCCTGATCGCCCTGGTCGGCGATGGCGACCAGGCGAGGACGCAGCGGCAGATCATGGTAAAGGGTGCGGGCACGGCGATAGGCATCGGCGTGGGCCTGACCCATGAAGCCGCTACCGATCAGGCCAATGTTGAGCGCCTTGGGCATTCGCTTGTCTCCGCTGGTGGGCCACGTCGGTCACGTCGGCCGGGGATGGTGAGGCTGGTCGAGCCGGGCGATCACCGGCGTGGCCTAGTTGGCGTTGGGCAGCTCGTAGTCGGGCTTTTCGCTGGGCATGCAGGCGCGCAGCAGTTCCACCGAGCGCACCACGCCCTCCCGGCGCGACAGGTTGATATCCTCGTGCTCGATGCTCAGCACGCCGTCCTGGTAGCCCCCGGCCTGCAGCCAGTAGCAGAAGTCCTTCCACCACTCGAGTTTCTGGCCGTAGCCTAGGGTCACGTAGGACCAGCCGCGATCACGGAAATCGCCCATGGGCTGGTTATCCAGACGGGAGGTCAGGCCCACCGCCGCCGGGTTGAGCGCGGTGTCCTTGGCGTGAACATGGTAGATGTGGCGGGCGTAGCGCTGGACCACCTCGATGGGATCGGCGCCCATCCACAGAAGGTGGCTGGGATCGAAGTTGAGGCCGACGATGTCGCCGATCTCGCCATGCAGGCGCAGGAAGCCCGGCAGGTTGTAGACCAGCTGGTTGCCATGCATCTCCAGGCATAGTTCACGAATGCCTTCGCCGCGGGCGTGGTCGGCCAGCTTGCGCCAGTAGGGCAGCGCGACCTCGTTCCACTGGTAGTCGAGCATCTGGGCGGTTTCCGGTGGCCAGGCGGCGGTCACCCAGTTGGGGAAACGGTCATCCGGGCCACCGCCAGGCAGGCCCGACATCAGATTGACCCGGGGCACCTCGAAGTGACGGGACAGCGCGATGGCCTGCTCGACCACCCTGTGCTGGCGCTCGCCGTCGGTGGGGTGCAGCGAGTTGCCGTTGGCGTTGAAGGCGGAAATCGTGACGCCATGGTGGGCGAGCCTGGCCTTGAGGTCCTTGCGCGCGGCGTCGCTGTCGAGCAGTGCAGCGGCGTCGAGGTGGGGCGAGTCCGACCAGTTGCCGATGGAAAATTCCACGCACTCGATGCCCTGTTCGGCGCAGAAGGCGAGCAGGTCGTCCAGTGACATATTGGCCAGGCTGTCGGTGACGAGGCCGATTTTCATATGATGCTCCTGTCAAGCGAACCCGCCCATGAAGGGCGGGCGAGGTGTGGATGGTCAGTACCGACAAGGCCTGCTCGGTGAGTCGCCGGCCTTGCCATGGTGGCGGATGGCCATTGGATGAGGTGGCCGCTTAGCGATAGCCCTGCTGAGTCAGCTCGATGACCTGTTCAGCGTTTTCCTGGGTGATGAAGTTTGGCCCGGTCTGGATATTGTTGGTGGGCTTGAGGCCGTAGCGGTTGTACAGCGCCAGCGAGATGATCGGCAGGTAGCCCTGAAGGTACTGCTGCTGATCCATGGCGAACAGCATCTCGCCATCGCGAACCGCTTCCAGTGTCTCTGCGGACAGGTCGAAGGTGGCGAAGGCGATCTGGCCCATGGCGCCCTGACTACGGAATTCGTTGATCAGCGGGTCGGTGGCCAGCGATCCCAGGCTCAGCACGCCGTCGGTGTCCGGGCTCGAGTTGAGGTGGGCAAGCACGGCATTGGTGATGGCGGTGGGATCCTGGGTGGTGGAGATCTGTTCGGCACTGCCGTCGAAGGCGTCGGTAAAGCCCTTGCAGCGGGCATCAAGCTGCGACTGGCCGGGGGCGAAGTTGATACAGATGGGGCTCTCGACGCCGGCTTCCTTCATGCGCTCACCGGCCATCTTGCCCGCGCGGTACTCGCTCTGACCGACATAGTTGAGTGCGCCGATCTCACCGGCGATCTCTTCGCCGGTGTTGAGCACCACCACCGGAATGCCGGCGGCGATGGCCTCGCGCACCGGCTCGGCGAAGGCGCTGGCATCGGGCATGGTCAGCGCCAGGCCATCGGGTTGGGTGGCAATCGCCTGCTCGATCATCCTCAGCATCTGGGAGGTGTCGTACTGGGCCGGAGAGTTATAGAGAAGCTCCACTCCCATCTCCTCGGCGGCATCCTCGAAACCGCGCTTGAGAACGTTGCCGAAGGGGTCCGCCGCGACGATATGGGTGATCGCCACGAACTTCAGCGGGTCGGCGTCCTGGGCAACGGCCGCCTGGCTCGCCGACAGCGCCATGGCGCCAGCGACCAGGGCGCCGGTGATGGCTCTGGAGAACGGATTGGGGCGCTTGATCCCGGTGTGTGTTGCGCTGGTCTTGTCGGTGGTCTTGCTCATGGCTGTACTCCGATTGTTGTTGGTGTTGCGGGTGATCGTGCTCAGGGGTGTCACGTTGATGCAGCGATTCAGGCGCGTCGGTCCTGCGCCATCCGGTCGAGTGCCCGGTCCAGGCGGTCGGCGTCCCAGTCTTCGTCCAGGGCCTGTGTCAGCAACTCGCATTGGCTCTGGGGGGCCAACCCGCCCTGGGGTGGGGTGCGATCAAGATTGGCCGGGAACGGGTAGGCCTCGGCCAGGGCGGTCACACCTGCGCGGATCGCCGCTGTCCAGCCATCGCGCTGGAAGCGGGCCTTTAGCGCGGCAAAGCCGGCGCGCACCAGGCGGGTGTTGTCGACGCTCTCCATGGCACGGCCAAAGGCCGAGGAGATCTGCAGCAGGTTGGCCATGCGCCGCAGGTCCTGGCTGTCGTTGTCGCCCGCGGCGTGAAACAGCGCCGGGTTGAAGAACAGGCCGTCGCCCTTGGTCAGCGGTAGCTGAACGCGATGGCGGGCGAACACCTGCTGGAAGGCCGGGTCGCGGTAGGCCAGATAGCCTTCCGGGTAGCGCTGGGAGTGAGGCAACAACTGGGTTGGCCCGCTTTCCAGCGGCATGTCGTCGTGGGCCACGGCGCCCTGCAGCGTCAGGTGTTGTGAGGCGACCTGCAGCGACAGCGGGTAGCCCAGCGCCTGTGCTTCGCTCAGAAAACCCAGGTGATAGTCGCGATGAGGCAACTGAGCACGACCGCCCGGTTTGACCACGTTGACCTGGGAGGTGATCTGGTAGCCCGGGCCAAGCCAGGCCTCGGCTACCAGTGCCAGCACCGGATTGGCGTAGTAGTCGACGAAACCTTCCGGATCGGCCTCGCCGTGCTTCTGGAAGGCATTCCACAGGCGATCATTGGCACCCGGCGCAGCAAAATGGTCGCCCTGCTGGCCGTGTCCCCGTTCAGCTTCGATCAGCGCAAGAAAGCTCTCGCTGGCGCGGTCCACCGTGGTCCGCTCCATCATCCCGGTGATCGCGAGCACCCCGGGACCGTCCAGCAGGCAGTGATGCCACTCGTCAAGCAGCCTGCGCCGCCGCTGCGGGTCGGCGAGACAGTCAAGGGCATGGCTTGCGCGGTAGAGCGGAATGCCGGAGACGATGCGCTCGGCCTGGGGCAGCGCTTCGGCATTGGTCGTCGATTGGACCAGGGCCTCGAAGGCGGCCACATCCAGCTGGGTTCGATCGATGAAATGCTCCACCGTCTGTCCTCCTCAGTCAGGCCAGCGCATGGCGGCGGGCGGCTGCGGCGCGCTGTCGTGACAGCCCAGCACGCTCTGGTCCATGTCGACGATGGTCCCGGTCATCATTCCCGAGGCGTCGCTGGCCAGGAAGGCCACCGCGCTGGCGACCTCCTCAGGCTCCAGCAGGCGCCCCATCGGCTGCGCGCGGGCGGCCGCTTCCAGCCAGTTATCCTCGGCGCCGTGGGTATCCGTCTGGATGCGGTGTTCGCCCGGGGTGTTCATCCAGCCGATGTTGAGGCCGTTGACGCGGATGCGATTGCGCAGCAGCGAGTAGGCGGCGTTGCGGGTCAGGGTGGCCAGCGCCCCCTTGCTGCCGCTGTAGGCGCAGATAAAGGGCTGGCCGCCGTGGCCGGACATGCTGAGGATGTTGACCACGCGGCCTTCGATACCGTCGCGGATCATTCGCCGCGCAGCTTCCTGCATCAGGAAGAAGGGCGCCTTGGTGTTGACCGCGAACAGTCGGTCGTAGGCGGCCTCGTCGGTGTCGAGCAGGGTGCCGCGCTCGGTGTTGCCGGCGCAGTTGATCAGCATGTCGATGCGCCCGAAGGCCTCGTCGGCCTGGGCCACCAGCCGGCGGCAGTCGTCGACCCGGGTCATGTCGGTGGGCACGAACAGCACCTTGGCGTCCTCACCCAGACCCTCGAGCTCGCGAGCCAGGGCTTCACCCTTGTCCCGCTGGCGCCCGCAGATGACCAGGCCGGACAGGCCACGACCCAGCAGGTGGCGAGCCACCGCCTCGCCCAGTCCCTGGGTGGAACCGGTGACGATGGCCACCTGACCTTTGAATGAACGATCTTGCATGGAAACTCTCCCTGTTCAGGCCGCCTGGCCGTTGCCGTCGGCGCGCTGAAATTCGGCAAGCTCGGCGTCCAGGCTCTCGAGCTCGGCGCCACCGGCCATCATGTTGAGCACTTCCTCACGGCTGACCTCGTCCTTGCGGAAGGTGCCGAAGCTGGAGCCGCGCTTGAGGATGGTGAAGGCGTCACCCACCGGATAGGCGTGGTGCACGTTGTGGGTGATGAAGATGACCGCCAGGCCATCGGCGCGGGCCTTGGCGATGTAGCGCAGCACCACCGAGGCCTGCTTGACCCCGAGCGCCGAGGTGGGCTCGTCGAGGATCAGCACCTTGGCGCCGAAGTACACCGCCCGGGCGATGGCTACGCACTGGCGCTCGCCGCCGGAAAGGGTGCCGACCGGCTGAGCCGGATCGCGCACATCGATACCGATCTTGGCCATCTCTTCCTTGGCGACGCGATCGGCGAACGTCCAGTCGACCCGACGGGTCGGTCCCCAGCCCCTGGTGGGCTCGCGGCCCATGAAGAAGTTTCGGGTGATCGACATCAGCGGGATCATCGCCAGATCCTGGAAGACCGTGGCGATGCCGGCGTCGAGGGCATCCGAGGGCGAGCTGAAGTGGGCCTCCTTGCCGTCGACCAGGAACTCGCCGTGGGTCGGTACGTGGACCCCCGAGAGGGTCTTGATCAGGGTCGACTTGCCGGCGCCGTTGTCACCGAGCAGGCACATGACCTCGCCGGAGTGAACCTTCATGGAGATGCCGCTCAGGGCGATCACGCTGCCGAAGTGCTTGGCTACGTCGCGCATTTCGATCATCGGGACGGGAGCGTTCATTACTTGGCCTCCAGCGCCTTGCGACGCACGTAGTTGTTGAACAGCACCGCGATCAGCAGCATCGCGCCGAGGAATACCTGGAACCAGTCGGTGTTGACGCCGGTATAGAAGATACCCATCTGCACCATGCCGAAGATCAGCGCACCGAAGCTGGCGCCGATGGCGGAGCCATAGCCACCGGTGAGCAGGGCGCCGCCGATGACCACCGCGATGATCGCCTCGAGCTCCTTGAGGATGCCGCGGATGGAGTCGGCCGAGCCGGTGTCCATCACCTGCAGGGCTGCGAACACGCAGGCGGCGAAGGCGGTGAACATGAACAGCACGATCTTGACCAGATTGACCGGGACACCGACGTTGCGTGCCGCTTCCTTGTCGCCGCCGCAGGCGAAGATCCAGTTGCCGAAGCGGGTGAACAGCAACACCCAGGTGGCCAGCGCGGTCAGGCCGAGCCACCACACGATGGAGACCGGGATGCCGCTGACGGTGGGATTGCCGGCGAAGTTGGTACCGATTACGCCGATCTCGGACAGCCAGAGGAAGAAGCCCTCGCCGACCTCTCCGCTGAACAGCGCCGCGAACCAGTCGTTGCCGATGACGTCATGGACCCCGCCGATCTGGGTGCGATCCGCCATCAGGCGGGGAATGCCGATAGCCACCCCGCGCAGGATGAACAGAAAGCCCAGGGTGACGATAAAGGATGGCAGTCCGGTCTTGACCACCAGCCAGCCGTTCAGGGCGCCGATCGCCAGGGCGCAGCCGAAGGCGAAGGACAGCGCCGCCCAGATGGGCCAGCCGTACTGCACCGCGGGGATGGCGATCAACATGCCGGCGAAGCCGATCATCGAACCGATCGACAGGTCGAACTCGCCACCGATCATCAACAGCGCCGCCGCCACGGCCAGGATGCCGAGCTGGGCAGAGACTTCGAGGAAGTTGATCACCCCGGCGCCGGAGAACATGCCGGTGCCCGAGGCAACCAGGGCGAAGAACACGATGACCAGCAGGGCGCCGGCGACGGAGCCGAACTCCGGTCGGTGCAGGGCTTTCTTCAGCGGACTGACGTGGGCAAGACGCTCGTCCTTATCTTGGCTGGTGGGAGAGGCGGTGGTGCTCATGGTGACTCCTTGTGAGGGTCGTCTTGTTGTAGGGGCGGAGATGTCCGCGGTGGTGATGGACGGGTTTCGAACTCGCGGACAGATGTTTCGATTCGTCGTGTTATGAAATGTAGATTCCAAGGGAAAAATTAACAATTCAAAAATTCTATACTTTGGTCTATGCGGAATGTTTGTTCCTTTTTGCGTAGGCTGGGCAACAGGCTTGGGGTCTCGCTGTCGATCGACGATTGATCGTGGTAATGGCTTGCGCCTGAAAGCCACCAAGGCATACCCCTTCGCGGCAATGCACATGGATACAAGGAGCAGAGGATGAAACTGGCATTGATCGGAGCAGGAAGGATCGGCAGGGTGCACGCACTGTCCATCGCCGCCCATCCCGAGGTCACGTTGGCGGCGGTAGTGGATGCCTACCCCGAGGCCGCCGAGACCCTGGCGCGGGACTTCGGCTCCCGGGCTCGGGATATCGATGACGTGTTCGAGGACCCTGAGGTCGACGCCGTGCTGATCGCTTCCAGCACCGCGACCCATATCGACTACCTGGAGCGCGCCGCATCGGCAGGCAAGGCAATGCTGTGCGAGAAGCCCATCGCCCTGGACCTGGCGGCTTCACGGGCGACCGCCGAGCGCGTGGCGCAAAGCCTCTGCGCCTTGGCCTTCAATCGTCGCCATGACCCGCAGTTCTCGGCGCTCAAGGATCAATTGGGGCAGGGCCGCATCGGCAAGCTGGAGACGCTGGCGATCACCAGTCGCGACCCCGAGCCGCCGCCCCTCGAGTACGTCAAGGGTTCCGGTGGGCTGTTCCGCGACATGATGATCCACGACTTCGACATGGCCCGCTGGCTGCTCGATGAGCCCATCGTCAGCGTCTACGCCAGCGGCAGTTGTCTGGTGGACCCGGCCATCGGCGAGGCCGGGGATGTGGACAGCGCGGTGGTGGTGATGAAGACCGCCTCGGGGCGCTTGTGCACCATCAGCAATTCTCGGCGTGCGGTATACGGCTACGACCAGCGCATCGAGGCCTTCGGCAGTGACGGCATGTTGCAGGCCCAGAACGAGTGCGACACCCGACTCAAGTTCGTCGGCAAGCAGGGCCAACTGGAGGAAGCGCCGCGCTGGTTCTTTCTCGAGCGCTACGCCGAGGCCTATCGCCGAGAGCTCGACGACTTCTACCAGAGCTGGCGGGAAGGCCGCGCGCCCCGCGCCGGCATCACGGACGGTGTCGAAGCGTTGCGGTTGGCCGAGGCGGCGGATATCTCACGTCGCGAGGGGCGCACGGTCTACGTCGAGGAGGTGTGAGCCCCGGGGCTCTGGGCTTGTGACTCAATCTTTTCCAGCAAAGCGATGAGAGTCACGCACCACCAGCCGGCCTGGGAGCAGCGTTGGGTCACCTGGGATACGTCGATCTAGCAGGTGTGTGATGGCGCTGTCCACCACCGCATCGAGGTTCGGCTGGTAGCTTGTCAGACGGTAGCGCGGTGAGGCGGCCAGCTCGATATCGTCGAAGCCGACGATCGCCAGCTGTCCGTCGAGGCCGGCCTGGTGCAGGGCATCGAGGGCGCCGATGGCAAGGATGTCGTTTTCGCAGAACAGCGCATCCAGGCGCTGTGCCGCCGGTGTCCTTTGCAGGTAGTCGTGCATCGCCTGATACCCCAGGGCGTGGCGATAATCCGTGGCAGCCAGCGTGGCTGCCAGGGTCAGGCCGTGATCCTCAAGCGTCTGGCGATAGCCGTCGAGACGGGGCAGTCGTGATCTGCCGCTGTCGGGGCCGGCCAGATAGCCCAGCCGTCGATGACCTTCGCCGAGCAGCAGCCGGGCGATTTCGGCGCCAGCCGCATGCTCCTGAATTGCCACGATCTGCACCCCGTCCACCTCGGTGGTACGAAACAGCTGCACCAGTGGCACGTGCTGGCGCTCTGTGGCAAAGCGCACGATGTCCTCGCTCAGCACCGTGCCGAGAAACAACAGCCCGTCGACCTGGAAGCGCTCGGCGATATCGAGCAGCTCACCGGAGCGCACCGGTGGTGAAATATTCAAGAGTATCGACAGCTGGCCCCGCTGTTGCAGCGCCAGGGTGGCGGCATTCAGCATCGCCTGGGTATGCGGGTTGGCGAATTGATCGACGACGACGCCGATCAGTTGAGTGCGTCTTGTGGTCAGGCTTCGTGCCAGCAGGTTGGGGCGATAGCCCAGGGCTTCGGCGGCCTCCATCACGCGCTGTCGGGCATTCTCTGAGATCGAGGCGCCGGGAGTGAAGGCCCGCGACACCGTCCACTTGGAGACACCGGCCCGTTCGGCCACCTGGGCGGAGGTCACCTTGCGACCTTGGTCGCGATCGGAACGAATATTCATCGATGCTCCTTGACGGAATTTTTCATTCCATACTAGGCTCGTGCTGGCCTATTTGCAACCGGTTGCATCGGGTCGGATGACGGTGTTGACCCTCTTGAGGTGTTGGCATAGGTCGCCGTCGGAAGAGCCCTTTGTGCCCGCGCCGCCGCCGATGCGTCCACCCAAGCAACGGCGAAACCACACAGCCATATGACAGGACAATGCCATGAAGCTCTCCATCTGTACCGATGTGATGGCGGATCTCAGCTTTACCGAGATGCTCGACAAGTGCGTGGCGCTCGGGGTGGAAGGTATCGAGATGACCGGTGGTGGCTGGTCGCCGGCGCCACATTTTCGTGCCGACGAATTGCTCGCCGATAGAAGCCTGCTGGCCTCACGCCTGAAGGAGATCGACGCCCGGGGACTGAAGATCGCCGCCTTGAACTGTTCCGGCAATCCGCTCGACCCGGGGGAACTCGGCGAGCGCCACCGAGGTGAGATCGAAAAGACCATCCGGCTTGCCGGTGAGATCGGGGTCGAGCGCATCGTCACCATGTCGGGCCTGCCGGCGGCGGCGCCGGGGGACAGCGTGCCCAATTGGCTCGTCTACACCAAGAGCTGGCCCGATGAGATGCCCGAGCGCGATCGGTACCAGTGGGAAGACTGCGCCTTTCCCTACTGGCACGGCCTGGTGAGGCTGGCCGATGAGGTCGGTGTCGAGCGATTCGCGCTGGAAAATTTTTCGGCGATGCTGGTGTGGAACCCCCAGACCCTGTTTCGCCTGCGTAACGAGATCGGGCCCAAGGTCGGCATGAACCTGGACCCTTCGCACCTTTTCTGGATGGGGGCCTGCCCGATCGCCGCGGCCAGGGCACTGGGCGATGCCATCCACCACTGCCACGGCAAGGATACCCGCATCGAGCGGGGGCTGGCCGATGTCAACGGTCTGCTCGAGCTCGCCGAGGTCACCGACGTCGCCAATCGCGCCTGGAACTATGTGGCGGTGGGGGCGGGACATGATCTTCAGTGGTGGAAGGAGTTCTTCTCGGTGGTGCGGATGCAGGGCTACAACGACTGGGTCAGCCTCGAGATGGAGGACTTCACCATGTCCACCGAGGCCGGTATCCAGTCGTCGATCGATGCGCTGAAGCAGACCATCAGTCGTTAGCGATATGAATATGCTGGTCAAGGGTGCTGCCAAGATGGCCTGTCCGCGGCTGACATGCCTGCGGCTGGCGGAAAAGGGAAGCGATGCACCATAAAAAAGCCCCGCCGGTGGCGGGGCAAAGAGAGAGACGTTCCTTGGTCCGCCGATGACGCCAGCCCTTACCTGGGCTGCCGGAATCGGCGGAGTTTGTACGGTTACTGTTGCTGCACGATCCACTCGTGTTCAGGGTCGTTCTTGAACTTCCATTCGCGCTTGGGACCGGCCATCACGTTGAGGTAGTAAAGCTCGTAGCCGTGAGGTGCACCCACCGGATGGTAGCCCCGAGGCACCATCACGCAGCAGCCATTGTCTACCGCCATGGTCTCGTCCAGCGAGCGGTCATCGGTGTAGACCCGCTGAAAGGCGAAGCCCTGGCTCGGATTCAGCCGGTGGTAGTAGGTTTCCTCGAGGATCGACTCCTCGGGTAGATTGTCGACGTCGTGCTTGTGGGGCGGATAGCTCGACCAGTTGCCTGGCGGTGTGTAGACCTCGACCACCAGCAGGCCGTCGGCGGGTTCGGTCTCCGGCAGGATGTCGTGGATATGCCGAGTGTTGGTGCCGCCGCCGCGGGTGGAGCACTTGACCTGCTGTGGCGCGATCAGTCTGGCCTTGTGGTTGCCGTGGCCCGGTGCGCTGCACACCGCGATCTCGAGATCGGTCAGTGCCTCGACCTCGAAGTCCGCTCCATCGGGCAGGTAGACCGAGTAGGGTGGCACCTTGTCGAAGATGTCCATGCGCTCGCCGATGTCCACCCAGCGTTCGCCGGCGCCGGCGACGGTGGCACGTCCGCTCAACAGCACCAGGCAGTGTTCGCGTGAGCCGGTCTCGCCGCTCAGACGCTGGCCCTTTTGCAGCCGGTGGACACGAAAGCCGACGTGGTCCCAGCCAGCGGATTGCGGGGTGACTTCCAGCACCTTGCCGTCGGCGTCGGGGCTCTGGGGGCGTACAAGAAGCGATGTCATGGACAGGATCTCCTGTTGATGGCCTGCCCGGTCGCGCAGGGCGCGGGGCGTGGGCGGGCCAGGGTGTCGAGGGGCGAGCTGGCGGCTAGCCCGAGGCGGGGGCCTCGGGAGACGAGCCCTTGTCGGCGGCGCTGTCCTGGCGCACGCCCAGGGCGATGGCCATGCTCTGGGCCAGGCACAGGGTGGCGGTGAGGCCGCGGAAGCTCTTCACTTCCGCTTCCTGTACCACCAGGGTCACGTCGGCGACGCGGGCCAGCGGGCTCAGGGTGGAATCGGTGATGGCAACCACCGGCACGCCTTTATCACGGGTCTGTTCGGCTACTTCGCGGGTTTCCGAGGCGTAGGGCGAGAAGCTCACCGCCAGCAGGGCATCGCGGGGACCGATGGCCCGTGCCTGTTCCTGATGCATACCGCCCAGGGCATTGATCAAGAAGCAGCGCTTGTCGACGTGGTTGAGTGCGTACTGCAGGTAGCTTGCCACCGGGAAGGTGCGGCGCATGCCCATCAGGTGCACCGCCTCGGCGCCTTCCAGAAGGTCCAGCGCGCTCTCCAGCTGACGCGGGTCGGTACGCCCCGGGAGTTGCTCGAGCATTTCCCGGTTGGCGTCGGCAAATTCCCACAGCAGTTGAGAGCCGCTGGGGGTCTCACCGGTGGCGGAGCGCACCGCGTGGATGCGCTCTGAGTAGTTGGGCAACTCATCCACCAGGCGCGAGCGAAACAGCTTCTGCATGTCCGAGAAGCCCTTGAACCCAAGGCTGTTGGCAAAGCGAATCAGCGTGGACGGCGTGACGCCCGCCTGCTCGGCCAGCCTCGCCACGGTGGAAAAGGCTACTTCCTGCGGGTGATCGAGCAGAAAACGCGCCGTCTGCTGCAGGCGACGGCTGAGGTCGGGGTACTGCTCGGTGATCTGCGCTTCCAGCGCGCTGAAATCCTGAGGTAGCTCTGCCATGGCGGTTCACTCGGTTGCAGGGTGTTGCCCAGCGTTGGCCGTCGTCTGGGATCACCCTAGTCAATTGGGAATAAAAATTCCATTTATGCTTTAGTATAGAACGTTCGAATGGAACGTTTCATTCAGTGCCAAGGCTATCATTGTTCCCCTGGAGGGGGAGGGTCGCCTTGTACTTTGGTCGACAAGTTGCGGCCACGCCGCCGGTCTTCGTGGGCTCGAAGCCGAGCCCAGATGATTGATTAGCGGGAAAAAGCCACAATCAGCTGAATGCCAAGGCATCTAAGGAGGAAACATTCCCTCTATTTGACCTTGGGAATTTTTGTTCTAAAGTGCGACCTAACCGGTTGCAAACAGTTCTGATGTGACGTTTCCGGCACCTTCTTCTCGGCTCAGGGAGCGCCCCATGCCATCTCGATCACTGCACTTTGCCCTTAACCATATGGTCTGTCCTCGCTACTCCATCGAGCAGCTGATGCGCCTGGCCGCCGAGCTCGGCATCGACGCGGTGGAGCTGCGCAACGACGTCGGCGACAACAGCCTGGCGACCCTCGAGCAGGCCGTTGCCGCCGGAGAGCTGGCCCGGGAGCTGGGTCTGAGCGTGCTCAGCGTCAATGCGCTGTATCCGTTCAATGTGTGGGACAAGGAGCGTGCCGTTCAGGCCGAGCACCTTGCCGAACGGGCAGCGGCGGCGGGCGCCCGGGGTCTGGTGCTGTGTCCATTGGTCGCCGCGTCCGAAGATGCACCAACAGCCACCGATGTGACCAAGGCGCTGGTGGAGCTGGGACCAATCCTGGCTCGTCATGGGCTCGTGGGGTTCGTCGAGCCACTGGGCTTTCCTCGCTCGTCGTTGCGACTCAAGGCTGACGCTTTGGCCGCCATCGACGAGGCCGTCGCCATCCTGGGGCCATCGGAGCCGGCGCGCTTTTCGCTGGTGCACGACACCTTTCACCATCGAGGGGCCGGTGAAGAGTCACTGTTCGCCGCGCGCACCGGCCTGGTTCACCTGTCCGGCGTCGAGGATCCGACGCTGACCTTCGACGCCATGCTCGACGGCGACCGGGTGCTGGTGGGTGAGGGCGATCGCCTCGACAACGTCGAACAGGTGCGTCGCCTGCTCGCCGATGGCTATCGCGGCTACCTGTCCTTCGAGCCCTTCGCCGAGTCGGTACACGCGCTTGAGGATCCGGCGGATGCCCTCGCGCGCAGCATTGACGTCATCCGCGATGGAGTGGCCTGAATCGCCGCTGTGACCGCCACATCCATCGCGGTTGACCACGCTGCGATCCGCCCGTGTCGTGCTGAACGCCACCCACCTGGTTCAGTGACAACGTCCTGAACCTGAGCGTGAACAATGATAAGGAGACTTCCATGAAAATCGCCCTCGACCCCTTCATGCATCGCCACGTGCCCCTGGAAAAGCTGCCGCGCCTGGCCAAGGACCTGGGATACGACTATCTCGAGCTGTCGCCCCGGGATGACTTCTTCGACTGGTTCGTCCACCCCCGGGTGTTCCCGTCCCGCCTGCGCTCCTTCAAGCAGGCGCTCAAGGACAGCGAGGTCGAGATCGCCTCGCTGCTGCCGATGTTCCGCTGGGCCAGTCCCCACGAAGACGAGCGCCAGGCGGCGGTGAAGTACTGGAAGAAGGCCATCGAGGTGGCGGTGGAAATGGGGGTGGACACCATGAACTCCGAGTTCGGTCGTGGCCCGCACCCCGAGCGTGGCAGTTGCTCAGCCTGCTGCCATGGCGGCGCCACCACCGAATCCAGCGAGGCCGCCTGGTGGCGCTCGATGGAGGAGCTGGTACCGATCTTCGAGCGCGAAGGCATCCAACTCAACGTCGAGCCACACCCGGATGACTTTGTCGAGACGCTGCACCCGGCGGTGGACATGATTCGTACCATCGACTCGGACAACGTGAAGTTTCTCTACTGCGCACCCCATACCTTCCACTTTGGCGATGACATGGCGCAGATGATCCGTGACAGCGCCCCGGTGCTGGCCCACGTCCACGTGGCGGATACCTTCAATCACAAGGGATCGTCGGGGCTGCGCTACATCATCAATCCGCCGGGCTCCACCGCCCGCATCCACCAGCATCTGGATATCGGCCAGGGCGAGATCGACTGGGATCTGTTCTTCAAGACGCTGGCCGAGGTCGGCTTCGACGGCATCATGACCGCCTGTGTGTTCGCCTGGGAAGAGCGCGCAGAAGACTCCTCGCGCTTTATGCGCCAGGAAATCCAGCGCTACGTCGATACCTACTTCAACCCACGCTGAGGCTCGTCCTGGCCGCGCTACCTCCACGCCCTGTCCGGCGCCACCGGGCGGGGCGACTTGCCGCCCGGGAGCGTGACGGCAGGCTCCCGTGTTTCCCGGACACTGCTACGACCAAAGATGAACTGAATCGGCTGTTCCAGAGATTGAACGAGTGGAATATCAGTTCTATCATGGATTCAAATAGAACGAACAATCCAAAGTCGTCGGGACGCCCGTCACGGGCAGAGCACGGCTTATCGTGACCACACCAGGGTGACGCCATGACCACCAACAAGACGCTGGACCTAATCTGCCTGGGCCGAGCGGCCGTGGATTTCTACGGCGAACAGATCGGCAGCCGGCTCGAGGACATGTCGTCCTTCAACAAGTACCTCGGCGGCTCGTCGGCCAATATCGCCTACGGTACCGCTCGCATGGGGCTGAAGTCTGCCATGCTGACGCGGGTCGGCGACGAGCACATGGGGCGCTTCGTACGCGAGGAACTGGCCCGGGTGGGCGTGGACGTCAGTCAGGTCATCACCGACCAGGAACGACTCACCGGTCTGGTGATCCTGGGCATCAAGGATCAGGACACGTTTCCGCTGATCTTCTATCGCGACAATTGTGCCGACATGGCGATCAGTGCCGATGACATGGATCCCGAGTTCATCGCCTCCAGTCGGGCGCTGTTGATCACCGGTACCCATTTCTCCACCGACGGCACCTATCAGGCCAGCAAGACCGCCATCGAATACGCCAAGGCGGCCGGCACCAAGGTGATTCTCGATATCGACTATCGTCCGGTGCTGTGGGGCCTGACCTCGCTGGGTGACGGCGAGACCCGCTTTATCTCCGATGATGGTGTCAGCGCCCACCTGCAGACCATTCTGCCGGACCTGGACCTGGTTGTCGGCACCGAGGAAGAGGTCCACATCGCCGGTGGCAGCACCGACACCATCACCGCGCTCAAGCGCATTCGCGAGCTGAGCGATGCCTCCATCGTGCTCAAGCTGGGCGCGCAGGGCTGCACCGTGCTCGACGGTGAGATTCCCGACAGCGAGTCCGAGTTCGAGGTATTCACCGGGGTACGTGTCGAGGTGCTCAATGTGCTGGGTGCCGGTGACGCCTTCCTCAGCGGTTTTCTGCGCGGCTGGCTCAACGGCGAAAGTCATGAGCAAAGCTGTGCCTACGCCAACGCTTGCGGGGCCCTGGTGGTCTCCCGCCACGGCTGTGCCCCGGCGATTCCCAGCAGCGAGGAACTCGACGACTACCTGAGTCGCGCCGAGGATATCCCGCGTCCCGACCTGGACACGCGGCTCAACCACCTGCACCGGGTCACCACCCAGCGTAGCCCGACGCAGTGGTCGGATCTGTGCGTGCTGGCCTTCGACCATCGCAAGCAATTCTACGACATGGCCCGGGAGGTTGGCGCCGACCCCGGAAGGATCAAGACGTTGAAACGGCTGCTGGTGCAGGCGGCGGAGCAGGGCGCCGGACATATCGGTGACAGCCAGATGGGCGTGCTGATCGACGACACCTACGGTCAGGATGCACTCAATGACGTGACCGGGCGCGGCTGGTGGATTGGCCGCCCGGTGGAGCTGCCGAGCTCGCGTCCCATCGAGCTGGAAGGCGGGCGCAATATCGGTGCCCGACTGGCCGCCTGGCCTCGCGAGCACATCGTCAAGTGCCTGGTGTTCTACCACCCGGAGGACCAGCTCGACCTGCGCCGCACCCAGGAGCGCCAGGTGGTGGAGCTGTATGACGCCTGCCTCCGGACCGGGCACGAGCTGCTGCTCGAGATCATTCCGCCCAAGGATCAGCAAAGCGATGACGATACCTTTCTCAACGCCATGCAGCGCTTTTACAACCTCGGCGTCTATCCCGACTGGTGGAAGCTGCCGCCGCAGACCCCCGCGGCCTGGGAGCGCATCAGCGTGCTGCTGGCGCGACGCGCCCCTCACTGTCGCGGCGTGGTGATGCTGGGGCTCGATGCGCCCCTCGAGACGCTCAAGAAGGGCTTCATGGACAGCGCCGGGTTCGACGTGTGCAAGGGCTTCGCGGTGGGGCGCTCGATCTTTGCCGAGCCCAGCCGTCGCTGGCTCGCCGGCGAGGCCGACGACCAGGCGCTGATCGACGATGTCGTCGCCAATTACCGCGAACTGGTGGACTGCTGGAAAGAACGCCAGAGCGTCTGAACGAGAATGAGCGAAATGGGTGAGCGTCGTGTCGCTCCCAGACCATGACCAAGATAACGATAATCCGGGTCCCCTCAGGACCCGGCAGCCATCTCCGAGAGCATTGCCATGTCCACGATTCGACTGACCATGTCCCAGGCGGTGATCCGCTACATGCAGGCCCAGAAGGTGAACGTCGCCGGCCAGATCAAGCCGCTGTTTCCCGGCGTCTGGGCGATCTTCGGCCACGGCAACGTGGCCGGCCTCGGCGAGGCGCTGTATCAGGCCCGTGAGACGCTGCCGACCTACCGCGCCCACAACGAGCAGGCCATGTGCCACGCCGCCATTGCCTTCACCAAGACGCTCAATCGGCGCCAGGTGATGGCCTGTACCGCCTCCGCCGGTCCTGGTTCGGTGAACATGGTAACCGCGGCGGCGGTGGCCCACGTCAATCGACTGCCGCTACTGCTGCTGCCGGGCGACACCTTCGCCACGCGCAAGCCTGATCCGGTGCTGCAGCAGGTCGAGAACTTCCACGACCACACCCTGACCTCCAACGACTGCTTCAAGCCGGTGAGTCGCTTCTTCGATCGCATCACCCGGCCGGAGCAACTGCTGACGTCGCTGCCCCAGGCGATGCGAGTGCTGACTGACCCGGTGGAGTGTGGTCCGGTGACCCTGGCGCTGCCCCAGGACATCCAGACCGAGGCCTACGATTACCCCGAACACTTCTTTGCCGAGAAGGTACACCACCTGCGCCGTCAGGCCGCCGACCCGCGCGAGCTCGACGATGCCATCGCCTTGATCCGCTCGGCCGAGCGACCGCTGCTGGTGGCCGGTGGCGGCGTCCACTACGCCGAGGCGCTGGCTGAGCTCGACGCCTTCGTCAGCCGCTACCAGGTGCCAGTGACCGAGACCCAGGCGGGCAAGGGCGCGCTGCCCTGGGACCATGCCAGCAACGTCGGCACCCTGGGTGTGACCGGTTCAGCCGCCGCCAACAGCTTGGCCCAGGAAGCGGATCTGATCATCGCCGTGGGCACCCGGCTTGGCGATTTCGCCTCTGGCTCCCGGGCGCTGATCAACCCCGAGGCGAAGATATTGTGTCTCAACGTGGCCTCCTTCGATGCGGTCAAGCACTACGCCCAGCCGCTGGTGGGCGATGCCCGCTTGAGCCTTGTCAGCCTGAAGGACGGGCTCGAGCAGGGCACCGACCCGTGGCGGCCGGCCTCGTCCTGGAGCGAGCGGGCGGCCGCGCTGCGCGACGACTGGAATGCCACCGTGGAACGGGTGACCCAGGATCGCGGCACCGGGCTGCCCTGTGACGCCGAGGTGGTGGGGGCGGTCAACCGCGCTGCCGGCGAACGCGACATCGTGGTGTGTGCCGCGGGTGGCCTGCCGGGCGAGCTGCAGAAACTGTGGCGTACTCGCTTCGATCGCGGCTACCACATGGAATACGGCTACTCCTGCATGGGCTATGAACTGGCCGGAGGCCTCGGCACCAAGATGGCGCTGCCCGATTCAGAGGTGTTCGTGATGGTCGGTGACGGCTCCTACCTGATGATGAACTCGGAGATCGCCACCTCGGTAATGCTGGGGCACAAGATCATCGCGGTGGTGCTCGACAATCGCGGCTATGGCTGCATCCATCGACTTCAGCAATTCTGCGGCGGCCCCGGCTTCAACAACCGGCTGGAGGACTGCCTGAGCGTCGAGGCCGGCGCGCCCAAGACCGACTTCGCCGCCCACGCCGCCGCCCTGGGCGCCAATAGCGAGAAGGTCGCCAATATCGCTGAGCTTGAGCAGGCCCTCGAGCGCGCCAAGGCGTCCGACATCAGCTATGTGATCGCCATCGACACCGATGGCCTCAACGACACCAAGGAAGGTGGTGCCTGGTGGGACGTGGCGGTGCCTGAAGTCTCGCCGCGTCAGGAAGTGGTGGACGCCCGCGAGCGCTATCAGTCCCACAAGGCGCGTCAGGCCAGAAATCTCTAGGCCCGAGTCCGCTCTGCCACAACAACCAAATATTCCAGGCGCGCCGGCGCCTGGAGCACCGAACGCCGGAGGACGCCATGAGCATAAGACTGGGCATCAACCCCCTGACCTGGACCAATGATGACCTGCCCTCGCTGGGCGGAGACACCCCGCTGGAGACCTGCCTCGCCGAGGGACGAGAGGCCGGTTTCGACGGCTTCGAGCTGGGCCACAAGTTCCCCCGCGACGCCGCCACCCTGGGGCCGATCCTCGAGCGTCACCAACTGTCGCTGGTGTCAGGCTGGTACAGCGCCGAGCTTTTGACCCGCAGCGCCGAGGAAGAAATCGCAGCGCTGACGCCCCATCTGGAACTGCTCAAGGCGCTCGGCGCCAGGGTCATGGTGTTCTGCGAGGTCTCGCGCTGCGTGCATGGACAGGTGGGGGTACCGCTGAGCCATCGCCCTACCATGAGCGACGAGGAATGGACGCTGTTTACCGAGCGCCTTGACCAGGTGGCCGAACACTGCCAGCGCGAGGGCGTGCAGATTGCCTATCACCACCATCTGGGAACGCTGGTGGAATCCGAGGCCGACATCGACCGGCTGATGGCGAGCACCGGACCGGCGCTGGGCCTGCTGCTGGACACCGGCCACCTGGTGGCTGCCGGTGGCGATCCGTTCGGCGTGCTCGAGCGTCACGCTGCACGCGTCAACCATGTGCACTGCAAGGATATCCGTGCCGAGGTGCTGGCCGATGTGCGCAACCGCAACCGGAGCTTCCTGGAAGGGGTACTGGACGGCATGTTCACCGTGCCCGGTGATGGCTTCATCGACTATGGCCGGTTGTTCCAGGGGCTGGTCGCGCACGACTACCAGGGCTGGGTGGTGGTGGAGGCCGAGCAGGATCCCGCCGTGGCCCATCCACTGACCTATGCCCGCAAGGGCTATGACCATCTTGCACGCTGCTGCGACGAGGCCGGGCTGGCCCTGGCCTCGTGACGGCGCCCCCCGTGCCGATGTCTTCAGCCATCTGTTCGATAACTCTTTGTATCAGGAGCACCGCATGACCATTCTGGGCAACTTTATCGCTGGCCAGCCCCAGGCCAGCCACAGTGGCCGCACTGCCGAGGTCTTCGACCCGGCCAGCGGCGAGGTGACACGTCAGGTAGCACTGTCCAGCGCCGACGAGACCCGCGACGCCATCCGCGTCGCTGACGAGGCCTTCCCCGGCTGGGCCAAGATGTCACCGCTCAAGCGTTCACGCATTCTGTTCAAGTTCAAGGCGCTGGTGGAAGAGCACGCCGACGAGATCGCGCGGCTGATTTCCTCCGAGCACGGCAAGGTGTTCTCCGACGCCAAGGGCGAGCTGACACGCGGGCTCGAGGTGGTGGAATTCGCCTGCGGCATACCGCACCTGCAGAAGGGCGAACATTCCCTCAACGTCGGCACCGGTGTCGACAGCTTCTCGCTGATGCAGCCGCTGGGCGTGTGCGCCGGCATCTCACCGTTCAACTTCCCGGCCATGGTACCGATGTGGATGTTCCCGGTGGCGCTGGCCTGTGGCAACACCTTCGTGATGAAGCCATCGGAGAAGGATCCGTCCACGCCGATGCGTCTGGCCGAGCTGCTCAAGCAAGCCGGCCTGCCGGACGGCGTGTTTAACGTGGTCAATGGCGACAAGGAGAGCGTGGACGTGCTGCTCACCGATGAGCGGGTGCAGGCGGTCAGCTTCGTCGGCTCGACGCCCATCGCCGAATACATCTACGCCACGGCGTCTGCCCACGGCAAGCGGGTTCAGGCGCTGGGCGGCGCCAAGAACCACATGGTGGTGATGCCCGATGCCGACCTCGACCAGGCGGTGGATGCGTTGATGGGCGCGGCCTACGGCAGCGCCGGCGAGCGCTGCATGGCGATCTCGGTGGCGGTGCCGGTGGGCGAGGAGACCGCCGAGCGGTTGCGCGCCAAGCTGGTCGAACGGCTGCAGACGCTGAGCGTCGGCCCCGGCATCAAGGAGGGGCCCGACCACGACATGGGGCCGCTGGTCACCCGCGCTCACCTGGACAAGGTGGTCGGCTATATCCAGGCCGGCGTCGACGAGGGCGCCGAGCTGGTGGTGGACGGACGCGAGGCGACTATCGACAACGCCGGCAATGGCTTCTTCGTCGGGGGTTCGCTGTTCGACCACGTCACGCCGGGCATGCGCATCCACCGCGAGGAAATCTTTGGCCCGGTGCTGGCGATCGCCCGCGTCGACAGCTTCGAAGACGCCCTGGCCATGGTCAACGACCACGAATACGGCAATGGTACCGCCATCTTTACCCGTGACGGCGCCGCCGCTCGCCAGTACTGCGAGCGCATTCAGGTCGGCATGGTCGGCGTCAACGTGCCGATCCCGGTGCCCATGGCCTTTCACAGCTTTGGCGGCTGGAAGCGCTCGCTGTTCGGCCCGCTGCATATGCATGGCCCTGACGGCGTGCGCTTCTACACCCGCATGAAGACCATCACCCAGCGCTGGCCCAGCGAGGTCCGTGATAGCGGCGGTCACTTCACCATGCCGACGCTGTAGCTGTAGCTGTAGCTGTGGTCCTCTGACTGCGTATGACGCCGTAGCGGTGCTTGTGACGCCTTGGCGGTCCATCAAGCGTCCCGCTTCGGTGTTGGTGCCCTGTCCCGTCGTCGCTGCTGCGGCGTGCTGGAGTGGCGCCACCTGGATTGCGCCGTTTCACGCTTGCCAAGGCGCCGAAACCGGCGCCTTCCTTTTGGCTATCGCGGCAGGTGTTGAAGCGTGGGACTGGAGCGAGTGGTTATGGCGGATAGACGATGTTTGTGTGCGCCAATTCAGTTAAAGATGTCGTCATGGATTACGTTATTTACAATTTTGTCGGATCAGGCGTTCGAGTCGACTAAAGTATAGAACGTTTGGTTTGTTGTTTTTTCTTTCGGAATGTATGTTTCATTTGGTGCGGGCCGTGGAAAAACATGGACCGCCGAGGTTGGAGCCCTGACCGTTTGCAACCGGTCACAAGGGCCATCGATCCTCCAATAACAAGTGGACAACGTTATGAGCACAGAAGCGGCAGGGGCGCAGGCGACCGCGACAGCGGACGACAACGCCCAGGGCGAAGAGCTCGAATATCAACGCATACCCCCTAGCCGGCAGTTGAGCGGCAAGTACTTTCTCGGGGCCTACTCCGGTGAGCACGTTGCTGGCACCGAATTCGTCATCGGCGCAGCGCTGGTCACCTTAGGTGTTTCCACCGGTGATCTGATCTGGGGACTGATTCTCGGTAATTTCATGGCGGTGCTGTCCTGGGCCTGGATTTGCAGTCCGGTGGCTACCCGCACCCGCATGACGGTGTACTGGTTCCTGGCCCGGCTTGCCGGCAAGAAGATCTCCACCGTCTACAACATCCTCAATGGTGTCTTCTACGCCGTCATTGCCGGCGCCATGATCACGGTCTCGGCCTCGGCCTTCCGGGTGCTGACCGATATTCCGCCCCAGGTGGGACTCTATCCCACCAGTGCCAGCTTCGTGATCCTGGCGCTGCTGGTTGGCGCCTTTACCGTCTGGCTGACACTCAAGGGCTTCAAGCGCATCGCCAACTTTTCCACCGTATGCGCGCCCTGGATGGCGATCATGTTCCTGGTCAGCGGTATCCTGTCGATCCCCATCGTCACCCACCTGGGCGCCGAGCAAGGCATCGACGGCCTGGGCAACGTGCTCGGCGCACTGGTGTGGACCGGCGTTACTCCCGAAGGCGAGCCTGGCATCAACATGTGGGTCATCGCCGCCTGGGCCTGGGGCATCAACCTGCCGATGCACCTCGGCATGAGTGACATGAGCATTCTGCGCTTCGCGCGCAAGTCCTCCTACGGCTACTTTTCAGCCTCTGGCATGTACATCGGCCACTTCATGGCCTGGGTCTGTGCGGGCATCCTTGGCGCCACCTCGGCGATGCTGCTCAAGGAAGCCATGGTCGATCTTGATCCGGGCGCCATCGCCTTCCGTCTGCTCGGTGCCATGGGGCTGGTGGCGGTAGTGATCGCCGGCTGGACCACTTCGATCCCCAGCCTCTATCGCTCCGGGCTGGCGTTTCAGGCGGTGTTCCATCGTCACAAGCCGTTCAACGTTGCCCTGGTGGTGGGCGCCGCCACCACGGTCGTCGCCTGCTTCCCGTTCGTCTTCGGTTCGCTGCTCAACGTCCTGTCCTACTTCGTGATGATGATGGCCCCCATCGGCGCGATCATCGCCGCCGAGCATTTCCTGCTGCCGCGCCTGTCGATCCGCCCGCTGTGGCGCGAACATCAGGGGCTCGAGGACAATCGTCCGGCCATGCTGACCTGGGCCATCGGGGTGATGCTCGGCGTCGTGCTCATTGCCCTGCCCCAGGTGCATCTGTTTGTCGTGTTTCTCCCGGTGTGGACCCTGAGCTTTCTGCTCTACCCGCTGCTGTGCCGCCGGATGGGCGCGAACACCGAGTCCGGTATCGACTACTACGAAGAGGCCTATGGCCCGGTGGATCCGCCGGAACTGCCCGGCGAGTCGCCCCAGGCGCAGCCCGCGGTCAATCGTCGTGATCCGCTGTACCTGATCTCGTTTGCCTGCCTGGTGATCATCATCCTGGCGGCACTGTGGTCATGGACCGGTGACAACGCCGCTGTCGTCGACTACGTGGAAACCTTCAAGTGGCTGGTGATTCCGCTGTCGCTGGTGTACTTCGTGTGCGCTTCGATCTGGATTCATCGTCGTCGCCCGGCGGCGGCGCTTGCCGCAGACGATCCCCATGTGTGATGACCCCAACCCTCAACAAGGATAGGTGCCATGGCCGCCCGAGCGATCGGGCGGCCATGCCACCTGGCTCTGGCACCAGCGCCACGACGCTGGTCGAGCCTCGACGTTGCCCGTATGACGTTTTCGACCCATGGGAGGGCAGCAGGTGCGATTTCAACAAGTGGTCAATAACAGAAAGGAGCCAGACATGACGCTATCTATCGGCATCATCGGTACCGGAGCCATCGGCAAGGAACATATGCGCCGGCTGAACCATACCCTCAAGGGTGCGAGGGTGGTGGCCGCCAGTGATGTCGGCCTTGAGCAGGCGCAGGCCGCCATCGATGAGGTCGGCATCGAGGCCAGGGCCTATGCCAGCGGCCACGACGTCATCAACGCCGCCGAGGTCGACGCCGTGGTGGTGACCTCCTGGGGACCGACCCACGAGGAATTCGTGCTGGCCGCCATCGAGGCGGGCAAGCCGGTATTCTGCGAAAAACCCCTGGCCACCACCGCCGAGGGCTGCCTGCGTATCGTCGAGGCCGAGATTGCCTCGGGTCGTGCGCTGGTCCAGGTAGGCTTCATGCGCCGTTTCGACTGGGCATACCGCCAGCTGAAGGCGCTGCTCGACGAGGGTGGCATCGGCCAGCCGCTGATCGCCAAGTGTGCGCATCGCAATGCCCAGGCCAACTTCTCCGGCGATGCGGGCCTGATCGATTCCTGCGTCCACGAGTTCGACGTGATGCGCTGGCTGCTGGAGGACGACTACGTCAGCGCCCAGGTCATCCAGCCGCGGGTTTCCAGCCTGGTGGAGGGTGATCTGCAGGACCCCTCGCTGATCATCCTGCGCACCCGCAAGGGCATGGTCATCACCATCGAGAGCTTCCTCAACTGCCAGTACGGCTATGACATTCGCTGCGAACTGGTGGGGGAGAGCGGCGTTGCCGATCTGCCGCAACCGGCGAGCGTGCCGCTGCGTCACAGCGCACGGGACTCCCTGGGCGTGATCACCCACTGGAAGGACCGCTTTATCGACGCCTTCGATGTGGAGTTTCAGGAGTGGGTTGATGCCACCGCCAAGGGCGAGCGTCATGGCCCTACCGCCTGGGATGGCTATGTGGCGGCGGTGACCAGTGACGCCTGCGTCAAGGCGCGGCATTCGCAGCAGGTCGAGCCGATCGCGCTGGCCGAGCGTCCCGCCTTCTACCGCTGAAACTGGTGTCACGCTGCTTGCCCTGATGGCGCAGGCGGCTGGCATCGTTGGCCACGGGCGTCGCTATGCTCGGCGCCCGCGACTTTTTCACGGGGCCACGAGTGTCTTGGCGCCGTGGCACGAATCACGCCAGTCGAATATGCTGTTGGCCGGCCATTTCCGCCAGGTCCTGAAGCCTGGCGGGAGCATAAGCAAAACGAGGCACTGGCCACGCCCGCTGTCGACTGGAGACCCCCTCAATGCGTCATCTTCGAAGCCGTGGCCTCAAGGCCCTGACGGCTGTGCTCGCCGGTAGCATGGTGCTGACCGCCGCAAGCGCCCACGCCCAGACCCGCCTGACCTACAAGTCCGCCTCCGCCGGTACCGCCTACTACCAGATGGGAGTGGAGCTGTCCGAGGCGATCAAGGCCGGCACCGAGGGTGACATGACCCTGACCCTGGAAGAGAGCCAGGGCTCGGTGCAGAACGTCATGGAGGTGATGGCGCGTCCCGGCAACTACGTCTTCACCTCGCCGCCCGGCCTGGTGACCCGCGCCCGCGAGGGTACCGGCCCCTTCGAGAGTCGCAACCATCCGCGCCTTAAGGACATTCGTGCACTCTTCCCGATTCCCTCGCTGACCATGCACTTCGTGGTGGCGGGCGAGCAGGACACCCTCGGCATCGATGAACTGGCCGGCAAGCACCTGCTGATCGGCCAGGGTTCCTTTGGCGCCCGCGAGGCCGCACGCTATCTCGAGCTGTTCGAACTCGCCGATCAGGTCGAGGTCGACGACGCCGACGTGGGCAGCGCTCCCGACGCGCTCAAGAACGGCCAGATCGACGCCTTCGCCACCGCCAGCTCCTTTCCCGCACCCAACGTGATCGAGACCGCCGCGAGCCATGATGTCGGCCTGGTGTCGTTCACCGAAGCGCAGGTCGAGGCCACCGGCGCCGCGCCCCAGACCATCCCCGCCGGCACCTACGCGGGCATCGACGAGGACGTGCTGACCACCTCGCTGCCGGTGGTGGCCTACACCACCAGCGCGATGGACGAGGACACCGCCTACACCCTGACCAAGACCTTCTGGGAGCGCCGCGAGGCCATGGCCGAGACCTCGCCCTGGTGGCAGGCGATCTCGCCGCAGATGCTGACCAACCTCGAGGGTCCGCTGCACCCCGGCGCCCTGCGCTACTACGACGAGGTCGACGTGCAGGTGCCCGAGGCCCTGCGCTGAGACGATCCTGCCCAGGACTCGACCCGGCGGGCCCCTGTGGGCCCGCTCCGTTTCATCGATGATGTGCTGATTTCATGAACTCAAGCGACGCTTCTTCGTCGGCCGCAGCGGCCGACGCGCGTGACCCTGTTCGTTCGCCGTGGCCGGGTGGCCCGTTTTGGATCGCGCTCGGTGCCCTGTCGGTGGTGTTTCACCTGGGGTTGATCTTCCACGGCCTGACGCCGGCGCTGATCAGTCGGCCACTGCACATGGCGCTGGTGTTGCCCTGGGTGCTGGTGTTTTCCGCCCGTACGCACTGGCAGCGCATCAGCGGCCTGGGGCTGACCGCCCTCGGCATCGCCGCCTGCGGTTATATCGCCTTGAACGAGGACGCCCTGAGCGGCCAGTACGGCTTTATCGACACCCCCCTGCAGATGGCGGTGGGTCTACTGCTGATTATGGTGGCGCTGGAGGCCGCCCGGCGTGCCATCGGCTGGCCGCTGCCGCTGGTGACCGCGATCGCGCTGGGCTATGCGGCCCTGGGCCAGTACGTGCCCGGCGAGTTTGGTCATCCTGGCCTGCCCATGGCCAGCCTGGTCGGTTCGCTGACCATCGCCGAGGGCGGGCTGTGGGGCAAGCTGACCGGGGTCAGTGTCTCGGTGGTGGCGATCTTCGTGATCTTCGGTGCGGTGCTCAACGCGGGCGAGGCGGGGCGTGGCTTCATGAACCTGGCCGGCGCCGCGGCGGGCCGCCTGACCGGTGGTGGCGCCAAGGTATCGGTGATCTCCAGTGCGCTGATGGGCTCGATCTCGGGCTCGGCGTCGGCCAACGTAGCTTCCACCGGAGCCATCACCATCCCGTCCATGGCGCGGCTTGGCTATCCGCGCTCGCTGGCGGCGGCGGTGGAGGCGGTGGCCTCGTCCGGGGGCCAGATCATGCCGCCGCTGATGGGCGCCGGGGCCTTCGTCATGGTCGAGCTGACCGGCACCCCCTACACCGAGATCATGGCCGCGGCGCTGCTGCCGGCTTTCCTCTACTTCGCCACGGTGTGGCTCGGCATCAACGCCTTCGCCACCCGTTTCGATCTCAAGCCGGTGGCAGCCGAGGACCGCCCGGCAGCGCGTGAGGTGATCACCACCGCACTGTTCTTCGCGGTGCCCTTTGCGATCCTGCTCGAGCGCATCTTCCACGCCGGCAACACCCCCCAGTACGCCGCCAGCGTGGCGATCTTCGCAGGCCTTGCGCTGTTGGCCATGAACGCCGAGCTGAAGGTGTCGGGGACGGAGTTCCGCGCCCGCCTGGCCCAGGCAGCGCTGACCGCCGGGCGCCAGATCGCGGTCATCGGCGCGATCATCCTGTGCGCCTCCCTGGTCATCGGGGTGCTGTCGCTGACCGGGCTCGGGGTCAAGGTCACCTCGGCGATCCTGTCGCTGTCCGGTGGGCAGCTGTGGCCGGCGCTGCTGCTTACCGCCCTGGCCTGCCTGGTGCTGGGCATGGAGGTGCCGACTACCGCCGCCTACGTCATCTGCGTCTCGGTGGCGGGGCCGGCGCTGACCGAACTGGGCCTGCCGCTGCTGACCGCCCACCTGTTCGTGTTCTGGTTCGCGCTGCTGTCCACCATCACCCCACCGGTATGTGGTGCGGTGTTCATCGCCGCCGGCATGGCCGACGAGAACTGGCTGAAGGTGGCGGGCAAGGCCATGGCGCTGGGGGTCGGGCTCTACGTCATTCCGCTGGCGATGGTCGCGCACCCGGCGCTGCTCGACCTTGGCTCCGGCGTCTTCGCTGCCCTGGCCACCACCCTGGGCGTGCTGATCGGCCTCGGCCTGGTGTCCTACGGGCTGATCGGGCGTTTCGCCTGGTGGCTCAGGGCTGCCCTGGTGGCACTCGGGCTCGGTGTCATCTTCGTACCCTGGCCGGTGTAAAAGCGTGGTGGCAAGTATCGCGTCGCTCCGTCAGGTTTAGCCTCGATCCGCGCGACGACTCGTTTCCCTGAAGTGCTCTGCCATGGCGTCGTTGGCGCCCAGCATCGGCCCCTGCTCCCTGTCCGGGAACAGGGGCCGATTGGCGTAAAGGATCCAGGTATCCAGGGCGGGGCCCAGAGGCTGGATTAGCCGCAGCCGGCCGGGATGACGCTCGATGGCGTCCTCGGCGACGATGGCGGCGTCGGCTTGGCCGTCCAGCAGTTGCTCGAGGGCGGCGACGATGGTGGGGGCGTCGTGTTCCGCGAAGGCCGAAAGGTCGGTGTAGTGGCGGGTGGCGGGCTGTCGCAGCACGCTTTTCGGCTGGGCCACGTCAGCGCGGGCTACCAGCGCCAGCGGGCGGCTGGGGGCGATGAAGGCGTCCACCGGAAAGGCGCGATGCATGAAGCGCCCGACGCAGTCGGCGTGGCTGGGGTGGGCGCTGACCTGCAGCACATAGTCGTAGCCTCCGGCGACCAGCTTTTCGAAGGCGCCGATGAAGTCATCCACCAGGCTGATCCGGGGCTCGATGTCGGTGAGGTCAGGTTCCTTGAGCCTGCGATCGTCGAGATAGCGGGCGAGCACCAGGGCGTGGTTGCTGTCCTCGGGGCCGAGGGTGGCGAAGTGCATGGCGGTCTTCCCCTGTGGTGTGGTGCGTGGATAGCGATGGATGGGTGCGGAGCAAGGAGTCGTTCGGGGTGACGGGGCGCGTCGGGCTCTCCCTGTCGCAGGAACCTTGTAGGCGAAAGCTTGCTGTCGGGCAACTCTGGTCGCACTGTCAGGGCGCTTCGTCTCTGGCAGAATAGCCCTCCTACCGGGCAAGCGATCAAGGAATCCCAATGGCTCACCTGTTGCGCATCGTGATGATCCACGGCCACCTCGAGGGGGTGGTCGAGCTGGACGTCGACGGCCATACCAACATCTGCGGCACCAACGCCTCGGGCAAGACCACGCTGCAGCGTCTGGTCCCGGTGTTCTACGGTGAGCTGCCCAACAAGGTGGTGCCCAAGACCCGCAAGAAGTTCGACGCCTTCTACCTGCCCAACCGCAACAGCTACCTGATCTATGAGTACCGCCGCGAGGCGGGCAACGTCTGCCAGGCGGTGCTGACCCGCAAGAGCGACGGTGGCGTCGAGTATCGCTTTGTCGGTGCGCCCTACCAGCCCGGGCACTATCTGGTGGAGAGCGAGGCCGGGGTGGCGGCGCTGGACTACAGCGACTGGGCCAGCCAGCTGCGTCGTGAGGGAATTCCGGTGTCGCCCAAGCTGGGTGCCACCTCGGAGTTTCGTTCGGTGATCCAGAACGACTTCACCCACCAGCAGGGCAACCGCAAGGAAAGCCTGCGTCTTCGCCAGATGGCTGCCCAGTTCAGCCTGGTCAAGCCGGAGCATCGCATCCGCCATATGGAGAAGCTGATCAGCGCGGTGCACGCCAAGGAGGGCAAGATGGATACCCTCAAGACCATGCTGGCGGCGATCTTCGAGGAGGACGGTGTCGAACTGCCGGTGACCCGCATCCGCAATACCAAGGCACGGGAGTGGATCGCCCAGATGCGCCAGTCCAAGCGACTGGAGCCGCTGGAGCGATCGCTTGGCAAGCTCGATGAGCTCGATCAGGAGATCGCCGAGCGCGAGACGACCCTGTGGCAGTTGAAGCCCCAGCTCGAGGCCGACCGCCACCGCGCCGAGCGCACCCTGGCCGACGCCGAGGCCGAGATCGGCAACCGCCAGCGTGAGTTCCAGGAGCGTGAAGCCGCCTACGAACAGGCCCGCGACGCCCTCAACGACCGCTTGAGCGAGATGACCAGCGAGCTGGAGCAGACCCAGCGCGAGCTTTCTGACCTGCAGGCGACCTTCGAGGCCTACGAGGAGGCCGACATGCCGGCGCTGGAGCGTGACGTCCAGGCGCTGCCCCAGTGGCGCGACCAGAGCCAGCAGCTGCGCGAGCACCTGGCGGTGATGCAGAACGCCTTCCAGGAAAGCCAGTCACGCCTTGAAGGACGCCTGCGTGAGCTGGGCGATGAGCTGGCCCGCCAGACCGAGGAGACCCAGGCGCGCATCGACGAGCTGGGCGAGACCCGCGAAGAGCTGCGTGACCAGCAGTGGCGTCAGGAAAGCGAGCTCGAACAGCGCTACCAGCAGCAGCGCCAGGAGCTCGACGAGAGCTACCGTGAGCGCCTGGAAAGCGGCGTCGAGCGGCTGGCCGAGCTTAAGGCCCAGTTGGCCGCCAGCGCTGCCAGCGCCGAGGAAATCCAGGAGGCGGAGCTGGCCCAGGCTCGCCTCGACCAGGCCCAGACCGACCGCGAGGCGGCGAGCGAGACGCTGGGGGCGCTGCGCGAGGAGCTCGACACCCTCAAGCGCGCCCGTGATCAGGCCGAAAAGGAACTCGACGAGGCCCGTCATCAGCTCGCCAGGGCCGAAGCTCACACCTATGGCCTGCACCAGCAACGTGATCCGGCCCAGGGCACACTGCGTCATTTCCTGCGCTTCCATCGTCCCGGCTGGGAGCAGCGTCTGGGCAAGGTGATCGCGCCGGAGCTGCTGGAGCGCCGCGACCTGTCGCCCCGTGTCGGCGAGCAGGACCACGATGAGCTGTTCGGGGTGGGCCTGGATCTGGCCGCGGTCGAGGTGCCCGAGTACGCCCAGGAGGAGGCCAGCCTGCTGGCCGCCATCGAGCAGGCCGAGGCCGCCCAGGTGCGTGCCGAGAGCGCGGTGCAGGCCGCCGAGCGCCAGATGAAGGCGGCCAACGAGCGGGTGCAGTCCGCCGAGGAAGCGGTGCGCCGTGCGCGCATGGAGCTCAAGCGCGCCGAGTCCGAGGTCGACTACGCCCGCGACGCGCGCAGCCAGCTGCAGGAGCGTCACGCCCGCCAGCAGAAGGCGCGGCGTCAGGGCCTGGAGGAGGCGCTGGCCGCCCAGCGCGCCAGCCACGATGGGCTGAAGGAGGAGAAGCGCGCCGCCCTGGATACCCTGGCCAAGACCCACCAGGCGCAGATGCTGGAGGTGAAGGCCGACGGCCAGAGCCGCCTCGACGGCGTCGATGACCAGATCCGCCAGTTGAAGCAGTACCAGAGCGACCAGAAGAGCGAGCATCAGCGCCAGCGCCAGGAGCTAGAGGCGGCCTTCGACCGTGAACTGCAGGAGCAGGGCGTGGACCTGGCCTCGCTGAAGGACACCAAGGCGCGACTGGCCTCGCTGGACGAGCGTATCCGGCTGACCGCTTCGCGCCAGGAGCAGCTGGAAGACTATCGCCGCTTCATGCGCCTGGACTGGGGCCAGCGCAAGCCCGAGCTGGTCGACAAGGAAACCCGGCTGGTACGCGACAAGGAGGGTGCCGAGCGCGAACGAGAGCAGCGCAAGGCCGAATTCCAGTCCGACCGCGCCGCCCACCAGCAGGCGCTGGGCGAACTGAAGGCCCAACGCAGCGCCGAGGCCGAGGTGATCGACGCCTTGAAGCCACTGCTGGTGCAGGTCGAGCAACTGCCGCTGGACCCCTCTCCAGCGCCCCGGCACGATGCCCCCGGCGACGTCCACGAGCGCATCGAGCGCACCCGCCAGGCGCTGTCGGAGCGTGGGCGCGAGATGGACGCCCTGCGCAAGGGCTGCGAGCAGGTCGAAAGCGAGCTGATCAAGGGCGCCAGCACCGGCTTTGTCGATACCATGAGCGCCGAGCGCGCCAAGCTGCGCGAGGATGACGCCGCCGACGGTGCCGAGCCCAGCCCGCGCCGGCTGCTGCCGCTGCTGCGCGGGATGCTCAAGCTGCTCGAGGACCAGCAGCAGCAGCTGGTCCAGCAGGGGCGCAATCTCGGCGCCGATCTGGACAAGTTCTTTACCGTCTTTCGTGACCTCAACCGGCGCATCAGTGCCCAGAGTCGGCGGCTGTCCGAAGAGGTCGCCGACGACCTGCGCCTGGAGGGCATCACCAAGGCCGAAGTGCGCATTCAGTCGACCATCGACGAGCTGGGCTTCTGGGAGCCGCTCAAGCGCTTCGCCCAGGACTATCGCGACTGGCAGGAGACCGGCGGACTGCCGGGGGACGACTACCTCAATGCCCTGGCCGACGTGGTCGACCTGCTGCGCAGCGACCAGCAGTACAGCTTCGAGAGCCTGCTGCGCCTGGAATTGCACCTTAACGAGGGCGGCACCGACCTGGTGATCAAGAACGATCGCCAACTGCTCGAATCCTCGAGCCATGGCATGGCCTACCTGATCCTGTGCAAGTTCCTGCTGGCCTTTACCCGATTGCTGCGCGGCCAGGCCGAGATCAGCGTGCACTGGCCCATCGACGAGATCGGCACCCTGGCCTATCACAACGTCGAGAAGCTGTTCGAGGCCTGCGACAGCAACCATATCCACATCGTCGGCGCCTTCCCCAACCCGGAGTCCGACGTGCTGCTGCTGTTCCACAACCGCTACCTGATCGACCGTGACGCCGCCCAGCCGGGCCGGCGCCGGCTCAAGCGCATCGAACCGCGGTTGAGCAAGCTGGCTCAGCGTCTCAAGCAGCGCAGCGCCGAGGAGGTCACCCAATGATCGAACATGGTCCCCTGCTCGAACGGCTGCTGGCCGGCGAGTTCATCTGCGCCGTCAGCGACGAGAGCGCCTTTCGCAAGCTCCAGGACGAGGAGGTGCGCGAGCAGATCGACATCTACCTGCGCCCGCTCAACCGCCGCCTGGCCACCAACGAGGATCGCAGCGTCCACTTTCTGGCCTGGCGTCAGCTCAACGAAGACGCCCGCGAGCAGCTGTCGCGCCAGCTCGGCGAGACCGTCAACAGCCTGCTGCCGCTGCTCGAATGGCTGCAGCTGGTGCAGGAGGCGCTGGGCCAGGACTCCCTGGCGGCCCCCGGCGACGTGCTCAAGCCCGCCGAGTTCAGCGCCAAGTGCGAGGACAACCAGAGCCTGCGCGAGCGCCTGGAGCGGCTGGCCACCGATCCCTTCTTCGGCTCCCAGAGCGAGCAGCTCGACGCCCAGATGAAGCAGGTGTTCAAGCGTCTGAAGGAGCACGGCTACCTGCTGCAGCCCCACGCCGACCGCCAGGTCTTTCTGGTGACCGCCAAGATCGACTATCTGGTGGAGCTGGTGCGCTTTATCCGCGATGAAGAGAACCTGCCGGTGGATGACGAGGCGCCGGCCCGCCAAGAGACGCTGCTATGAGCGAGGAACACTCGCTCGAGAGCCGGCTGGTTGCCACCGGCACCGAGCGGCTGTCGCTGCTGGGGCGCTACGCCGACGTGCTGATGCAGGGCTATACCCGCGACGAGGTGCCGCTGGAGACCCTCACCGAAGGCGCTCTGCGCAAGCTGTTGGCGGCGCGGATTGTGTGGCGGCCCGACGAGCACGGCGCGGTCAAGCTGACCCCCAAGGTGCGCGAGCTGATCGCCGAGATGCTGGCCGACGAGACCCGCCGCCACGTCAACGCCGACGTCGGCGAGACCCTGGAGCAGATCCGCAACCTGGTGCAGAGCTACCGCGAGGCGGTCAGCCTGGGCGAGCACTGGCAGCAGGGGCCGCTGATGCTGCGTCTGCGCCAGGAGGTGGACGACCTCAACGGCCGCTTCGCCGACGCCATCGACAGCCTGTGGCAGCGGCTCAACAGTGACTTCGGCTTCGTCAGCCGACTCAACGATAAGATCCGCGAGAACGACCGCGCCCAGAAGCAGATCGTGCGCCTGCTCGACGGCATGGCGCTGATCGACTTCGACGAGCTGATCGATCTGGTCGGCAGCGACGGCTCCCTGCGCAAGCTGCTGATCAGCCAGCTGCAGCAGCAGTTGAGCCAGCACTACACCAACCTGCGCGAGGTCCAGGGAAGACTGATCGAGCTGATGGCGCGCTTTCGTCAGCAGCAGAAGCAGAGCCGGCTGGTGGCTGGCATGGCCGCCTTCCTGCGTGAGCATCCGGGCTTTGTGCCGGGCAACTACACCCGCCGCAGCGAGGTGCCGGAGCTGTTCAACCACGCAAGCCCGCTGCACGCCGCCGCCGCCCCGGCGCTGGATCACCATCGCGACGCCGAGGTGCTCACGGGGCTGCTGCACCAGTTGCCGGTGGCGGTCCACCGGCCGGAGCAGGCTGAGGTGGCAGGCCCTGCCATGGTCGAGGCGCAGAGCATGGTCGAGGCCCGCCAGCAGGCGCTCAAGCAGGACGTCGAGCGCTTCTACCTGGACGTGGTCGACGAGCAGGCACCCGCCGCTGGCGCCTCGTCGGGCACCAGCGCCCTGGCGTACCTGAGCGAGAGCGAACTCGAGTGGGACCCGGAGATCTGGCTGTTTCAGGTCATCGCCGAGTACCAGGGTCTGCCCCGTGAGGAGCAGCGCGCCTTTCGGCTGATCCCCGACGAGAGCCCGGCCGGGCCCTTCAACGACGTCCAGTTGATCCACGACGTCAGCCTGGCGCTGGTGGTCTAGGCAGAGGTGATACGTGATCGAACTGAGTAACCGTGCGCGCAATGTCCTGAAGAACATTCAGGGAGAACTGGATATCTCCCCCCGCACCGAGCGCAAGCGCGAGACTGCAGCTATTGCCAATATCGAGGCCTGGTGCGACGCCCACGATATTTGGCTGGATGGCTATCGCTGGGGGAAGACGCTGCGCTTTGACCGGCGTCTGTTGGCCGACATTGATGCCATGCTCGACAGCCTCAAGCAGCCGGGGTTGGGGCAGTCGCTGAGTGGCTTGTCCACGGTCGAACAGGCGAAGCTCGGGATCCGGGAAGACAAGAACGTGCGCGAGCCACCCCGACGCTATCGGGTGCTGGTGAGCGCACCAAGCACCCAGCATCGCCCCGGGTTTCCGGCAGTTGTGAGAGAGACCCTTGAGGTAGATGGGCGAACGCTTGAGCTTGCCGCCTTCGACGCCCTGGTACAGGTGGAGAATCTGGATAGCGTCCATGAGTTGAAAGTGACGCAGGCGGAGCTGGGTGGTTTCGCCAATCCGCTGGTGGTCTATCGCGGTGATAAAATCTATCGCAAGGGCTTCGATGACTTGGTGGTGGCCTGGGGGCGGCGCTTTCGCGACCAGCGACCGCACCTGTATCTGGGCGACTTCGACGCTGCCGGTGTTCGCGAAGCGCTTTCCAGCGCCGCTGACGGGATGTTGCTGCCACGCCTTTCCTGGCTAGCGCACGAGGCCGACTCACAGCACCAACGCGCGGAGCAGCTACCGTACAAGAAAGCACTCGAACGCCACTGCGCGCGTCTGCCCGCCGCCCACCCCTTGCGCGACTACCTCGCGCTGATCCTCGATCAGCAGCGTGGCCTGCGCCAGCAGTGGTTCGCTGGCCCCCTCGAGGCCGTGGCGCTGCGCTGAGTCAGTTCCCTAAAGCTGGCGCCGCCAGCGATTCTCGATGGTGTCCAGTTCCGCCGGGCCGTACAGCGCCTGGGGATGGCCGCCGTAGTGCGCCCATAGCTGGTCGCCGAAGTCGAAGTGCCACCATTCGCTGGGCAGGTTGGTGAAGCCCTGGGCGGCCATGGTGTGGTAGAGCAGGCGGCGATTGTCGCGGACCTCGCGTTCGGTCGCGCTGGGGGCCTCCTTGGCTTCGTAGAAGACCGTGTGGGAGGCAGGTATCGCCTCGTCGAACAGCGTACCCATAGGCAGCGGTAGGCCGTCTTCATCGCACAGGGTCACGTCGACCGCGCCACCGCTCAAGTGCGGACTGGGGCCGGTCGGGCTGGTGCTCGGCTCGGCGACGAACTCCCGGGTGCGCTCGAGCAGTTCATCTTCGGCGATGCCGGGGTGATTGCCGCGAATCGCCTCCATCAAGGTCTCGAACAGGTACTGCTGGACCCGCCAGGGGCGCCAGCCGTCGAGCACGATCAAACCGACGCCCTGGGGCAGCGAGCGGGCCGCGGCGAGCACCCGGCGGTAGACGCCTTCGCGCACATAGCACTCGTTGATCGCCCCGGGAATGCCGAGGCGGGCGTAGGCCGGAAATACCTTTACCGGCGCCGGTGCCAGGCTCATCGGCACCAGCGGCTCGTCGAGCCCCTGGATGGCAATCTGGCGTAGCTGCGACCAGGCCGGTTCCGACGCGAGGGGGATCGGTGTGTGGCGCGGATCGCGGCAGGCATCACGAGAAGAGCGATCTTGGGTCATGGTTGCCTCATCCCAGGGTGGTCGGGAGCCACAGGGTCAGTGACGGCACCAGGATCAGTGCCACCAGGACCAGCAGGGCGATGACCACGAAGGGCCAGATGGTGCGAAACAGCGCGGTGATCTCGAGCCGGCTGACGGCGGCAGCGACAAAGACGCAGGCACCCATGGGCGGCGTGATCAGCGCGATGGTGATATTGAGGGTGATGATGATGCCCAGATGGACTGGATCGATACCCGCCATCATCGCCACCGGGGCAAAGATCGGCGTCAGCAGCATCAGTGCCGAGACCTCCTCCATGAACATCCCGGTGATGAAGGTGATCAGGCTCAGCAGCAACAGGATGACCACCGGGTTGTCGACGTAGGGGGTCAGCAGTTCGACGAACTGATTCGGCACCTGGGCGTAGGACAACAGCCAGCTCACCGTGCTGGAAGCGGCCATGATCACGAAGATCGCCGCCGTCAGGCGGGTGGTGTCCACGCAGGCCCGCCACAGCCCGGCCAGGCTCAGGTTGCCGGCAAGCACGCCGTAGAGCGCCACATAGGCGACGGTCAGCGCGCCCGACTCGGTCGGCGTGACCAGGCCCATGACGATGCCGGCGACGATCAGGAAGGGCGCCATCAGCGCAGGCAGCGCCCCCAGGGCGGCGATACCCAGCTGGCGTGCCCCGGGCCAGCCGTCGCCCTTGGGCAGGCCCTTGCGCCTGGCGTAGACGGCGTTCATGCCCATGAAGGCGGCGCCCAGCAGCAGCCCGGGGATGACGCCTGCCAGAAACAGGTCACCCACCGAGGTATTGGTCAGCGAGGCGTACAGAATCATGAAGATGCTGGGCGGGATGATCGGCCCGATCAGCGAGCTGCCGGCGGTGAGGCCGGCGGCAAAGGCGGTGGAGTAGCCTTCCTTGCGCATGGCCGGTACCAGCAGCGAGCCCAGCGCCGAGGTGTCGGCGACCGCCGAGCCGTTGACGCCGGCGAAGAACACGCTGGAGACCACATTGACGTGGCCCATGCCGCCACGCAGGTGGCCCACCAGCAGACGCGCCAGGGCCATCAGTCGGTCGGTCAGTTTCGAGGCGTTCATCAGGTTGCCGGCGAGGATGAACAGCGGGATGGCCATCAGCGAGAAGGCGTCGATGCCGCCGAAGAACTGCTGGGGCATCATGCGCGGGATCATCGACAGGTCGACGAAGGCGAAGCCGACCACCGCGGTGGCCAGCAGCGAGATGAACAGCGGCAGGCCGAGCAGCACGTGGACGATAAACACCGCCAGCATGGCGAGGGTCATGAGTGCGGCTCCTCAGTGTCCAGGGTGGGCAGCGGGTGGGGCCCGTGGCACAGCGCCATCAGCGCCAGCAGGGCGAACCCGATAGGCACGGACATCACCGGTACCGCGCGGCTGATGCCAAGCCCCTGGCTCTGGAAGATGGCCACCGACTGGGCGTACTGGAAGCTGAACCAGGCACCGCCGATGGCCAGCACCAGGGTCAACAGCCACTGGTACCAGGACAGCAGCCTGCTGGCCAGGCGCGGAATCAGCCGCTCGATCAGGGCGACACGCATATGGCCGCCCTCGATCCAGACGCTGCCAAGCGCCAGCATCACCGCGCCGATGATCAGGTAGCGGGCCAGCTCATCGGTCCAGATCGGCGCGCCGCCGGCCAGGTAGCGCGCGAGCACGCCGTAGAGCATGGCGAGCAGGTCGATCACCAGCAGAGCGCTGGCGACCCATAGCGATAGTCGCCGCAGGGCCATCAGCGGCGGAGAGTGGGCAAGTGACCAGGACATGGGAAAAGGCTTCCACGGCAGGGGTGAAGATCGGCGGAGCGCCCTCGGGCAGCATCCAATCGAGGATTATCCGGAGATTGAGGCTTTCCAGCGACTGGGCTTTAGTGAAAAGTCCCAGTGTAGAGGGGCTCAAGGCAGCCGCTCTCTGGGCAGCGCCTGGTTGAAAGCATGGCCACCAGGCGCTTGCTTGGGCTGTCTGGCTCAGGCCCGCAAGGGCCTGAGCACGGTCTAGCGGTTATTCGCCGCCGGCGTCATCCAGGGCCATGTCGATGTAGCGCTGCTCGATGTTCTGGTCCTTGAGCCACTCCAGATAGGCCGGCTGGCCCTGCTGGCGGAAGGCCTCGAGCTGCTCGGCGCTGGGACGGATGACCTCCATGCCCTGCTCCTCGAGGTAGGCGATGCGCTCGTCGACCTTGGCCTGGTTGTGCTCACGGGCCAGCTGGTTGGCCTCGGCCACCGCCTCGCGGAAGGCAGCCTGGGTCTCTTCATCCCAGCCGTTGATCATGCTGGCGTTGCCCACCAGGAACTGGTCGGAGTACTGGATGTTGGCCAGCGTCAGGTAGTCCTGCACCTCGTACAGGCTGCCCAGGATGATGTACATCGGCGGGTTCATCTGGCCGTCGGCGACGCCGGTCTTCAGCGCCATGTAGACCTCGGTCCAGGGGATCGGGGTGCCGGAGGCGCCAAAGGCTTCGTACAGGGCCACCTGACTCGGGTCCATGGCGCGGAAGCGCAGGCCCTCGAAGTCGGCCGGCTCGGCTATCGGTGTCTTGTCGTTGGTGAAGGCCAGGAAGCCGCCTTCCTCGACCACCGCCAGCAGCTCAAGCCCGGCGCGGCCCTCGAGATCGTCCTTCACCGCCTGCCAGTAGGCGCCTTCGTCGAAGAAGGTGCGGGCGTCATCGAAATCCTTGAACAGGAAGGGGATGGCGCTGACGAATACCTCGGGAACGATGGGCGACATGCCGGCGAAGGAGGCGATGTTCAGGCTCGGCGAGGCCATGGTCTGCTCCATGCGCTCCTGCTCTTCACCCAGCATGCTGTTGGGGTAGAGTTTGAGCTCGAGCTCACCGTCGGTCTTTTCTTCCACCAGTTCCTTGAGGTTGGTGGCGAAGACGTGGACGGCGTTCTTGTCCGGATCGGGGGCGCCGTTGTAGCTCAGGTTGACGGTGGTGGCGGCCAGCGCCGAAGCGGCCGACAGGCTCAGCGCCGCGGCGGTGGACAGGGCGGCGACCAGGGGAAGGGGGCGAAACAGGCTCATGGGACTCTCCGGTGTTGTCGTGTTGTTGTAAAACGGCATCGTTGCAAGTCGATATCGAGACTAGGCGTTGTCGCGTTGACTAATCAAACCCTGTGGCGTTGATCTTCAGGCAACGCCTCAGTAGCGGCAAGCTGCCTTGACGCGAGGGGCGTCATCCTGAAAGAAGCGCATGCCTCGTCTGAGATGGGACAGGCACGCCTCGGCGGCCACCGAGAGCGGTCGATCCTGGCGGCTGACGATCTGGGCGCGGGCACCATTGAGCACCGGATGGGCCAACGGCAACACCCGGATCAGCCCCTGCTCGATATCGTCGGCAACGGTCAGTTCCGGCATGAAGGTGACACCGATCCCGGAGCGCACGAAGTTCTTCAGCACCGCCACCGAATTGGTGTGCAGCCGTGAGGTCAGATGCAGGCGCTCCTGGTGGGCCACCTGGTCGACCATCTGGCGCATCCCGAAGGGGTTGTCCATCAGCGCCAGCGGCCAGTCGCTGATCTCGTAGAGGGTCAGCGGCGTCTGGCGCCGCGTCAGCGGGTGGTCGGCGGGTACGATCAGGTCCAGCGGGTGGCGGCGCTCGACATGGCAGTGCAGCGTCGGGTCCACCGGTGGGGCATACAGCAGCGCCAGGTCCACCTCGCGATCGCGGATCAGGGCCATGGCCTCGTTGACGCCGGCCATCACCACCACGATGTCGATGCCCGGGTGGGCGGTCATGAAGGTCTGCAGCGGGGCGTTGATCAGATCGGCGATGAAGCCTTCGCCCACCGCCAGACGAACCTCCCCGCTGTTCAGGCTCTGCAGGGCGTTGAGCCGTGACAGGGTGGCGCTTTCGGCGTCGCACTGGGCGCGATGGTGGTCGACCAGCAGGCGCCCGGCTTCGGTCAGCGAGACGCCGTCGGGGTGGCGGGTCAGCAGGGGCGTCGCCAGCTCTTCTTCCTGGCGCCGGATCAGTCGGCTGATGGCCGAAACGTCCACATTGAGGTGGACGGCGGCGGCGCGCAGCGAGCCACGGCGCTGCACTTCACACAGATAGGCCAGGGCACGGCCGTTGAGCATCGGAATTCCTTGGTCGTGGTGGGGCGGTGTCTGTCATTGTCCTGCAAGTGGCTTGGCGGCGCAGGCGGAGAGTGGCAGACTCATCAGGCCCAAAAGGCATAGATCAATAACCATAACGCAAAAAAGGAATCTCACGGATGCGATCGTTTTCCCGTCCCCTGCTGCTTGGCGCCCTGATCGGGCTCTCCGCCCTTGCTTCCACCACCGTTCAGGCGGATGAGCCACTCAAGCTGGGGGTGGATATCCCGTTTGAACCCTTCGAGTATCGTCTTCCCGATGGCACCCTTGCCGGTTTCGAGGTGGAACTCGGGGAAGAGGTGTGCCGGCGTATCCAGCGTCAGTGCGAGTGGGTCGAACAGAGCTGGGACGGCATCATCCCGGGGCTGATGGCGCGCAAGTACGACGCCATCATGTCATCGATGGCGATCACCGAGGAGCGCAGACAGCAGGTGCTGTTCTCCGAACCCTACTACTCCAACCCCAGCGTGTGGGTGACCCTGCGTGATCAGCAGATCGACCCCGATGATCGCGACAGCCTCGAAGGCCTGACGGTGGGCGTGCAGCGCGGCACCATCCGCGACCGCTTCATCACCGACACCTATGGCGACATCATGGAGGTTCGTCGCTACGCCACCGCCGAGGACCTGGCGCTGGACGTCAAGACCGGACGCCTGGACAGCGCCTTCATGTACTACCCGCTGGCGCTGGCCAATCTGCAGGTGGACGAGGCCGACAGCGAGGTGGTGGTCAGCTCCGAGTTGATCCGTGAGCCCAAGTCGTACTTCGGCCATGGTGTGGCGGTGGCCTTCCGTCCCCGCGACAAGGAGCTCGCCGAGCAGTTCAACCAGGCCCTGGCCGAGATCAAGGAAGACGGCACCTACGACGAGCTGATGCACAAGTACGTGGACTACGACATCAAGATCTGAAGATGGTCTGGCCTGGCCGGTCCCTCGCCAGGCCCAGCAAGCGATTTTGCTACCGGTAGTTGGAACACCAAAAGGGCGGCCATTGGCCGCCCTTTTTGTTGCGCTAGCTGGGCTTATGTCGCTGCCAGAGGCGTATCCGGGTCCGCGCGGTGCTCAGGCTCAGGCCCCGGTCTCGGCCTTGGCGCCGGGCTCGAGTATCTCCCGGGCCAGGTTGCGTCCGGCCTGGGTCAGGTGCAGACGCTCGCCCTCCTGGACGACCAGATGGCGCTGGCGCGAGCGCTCCACCACCCGCTCGGCACGGGCGGGGTCCCACATCAAGTGATCACGCAGCGCCATGGTGACGTTTTCTACCGCCTTCTCCGGGCCGTCCTCGTGGTGATAGAGGTGCACCATCAGGGTACGGCTCTCGTTCAGCTCGCGCTGGCGGCGACGTTCGAGCCATTGAGCGAAGACGCCGTAGCGCGGGCCGAGGAGGAAGGCCAGGGCGAGGAAGACGCCGGTCATCACCGCCATCATGCCGCCGATGGAGACGTCCCAGGCCACCGCCAGATAGTAGCCCGAGACGCTGGAGGCGGCGGCGATCAGCGAGGCGTAGACGAAGATCTTCCACAGCCGGTCGGTGAGCAAGTAGGCCGCCGAGGGCGGCACGATGACAAAGGCCACGAACAGCACCGCCCCCACAGCGTCGAAGGCGGCCACCGCGGTGCCGCTGGTCAACAGCAGCAGCACATAGAACAGCGCGGTCGGCGCGAAGCCCAGCGCCTTGGCCAGGGCGCTGTCGAAGGTGGCGAGCTTCAGCTCCTTGTAGAAGGCCGCTACGAAAGCCAGGTTCAGCGCCGTCATGGCGCCCATGGAGACCAGCGCCCGGGGCACCTCGACACCGCCGATAGGCAGGGTGTCGAGCCACACGAAGCCGATCTCGCCGAGCAGCACGGTGTGGGCATCGATGTGCACGTCGCTGGCGTAGAGGTTGATCAGCAGGACCCCGAGGGAAAACAGCACCGGGAACACCAGACCGATGGCGGCGTCCTTCTTGACCTTCTGGGTCGACACCAGCAGCTCGGTAAGAAACACCGTGAAGATGCCGGTGAGCGCCGCACCGATGATCTGCAGCGGGCCGCTGGCCTGGTGGGTCAGCAACCACACCACCACGATGCCGAAGACGATGGAATGGCCGATGGCGTCGGACAGCATGCTGGTGCCGCGCAGTACCAGAAAGGTCCCGACCAGGCTGGAGGCGATGCCGACGAGGGCGCCGACCAGCATGATCATCAGCGGAATATTGTTGAACAGCGATGCCATCATGCGCGGCCTCCCCGGCCCAGGTCATCGAGAATGCGCTCGGCCTCGCGACAGCCTTCCGGCGTCAGTACCCAGCGCTTGTGGTCACCGGGTTCGTGGGACGGTGGCGTCTGCTGGGTGATCAGGCCACGGGCGGTCAAGCGCTCCAGCGCGCGCCGGCTGTCGGTGCCCAGGTAGGCGTCCACCATGCGTTTCTCGGAGCGATACTGGCGATCGGCGTGGTGGCTGGCGAGCTGGTAGAGGGTGGTGAGCACCCGCTGGTGACGTAGCTGGCGCCGATCACGCTGAAGCTTGAGGATTTCCCAGACAAAGCCCCGGTGAGGCGCAAACAGCAGCGATACCAGCACCACGCTGGACAGGCTCAGGATGATCAGCGGCCCGGTGGCGAGCCCCGGACCGAGGGCACTGATCAAGGCGCCGGTGACGCCACCGACGATACCGAACAGCGCCGACAGCATGACCATGGTCTCCAGTTTGTTGGCCCACTGACGCGCCGCCACCGCCGGGGCGATGACCATGGCAGCCATTAGCACCACGCCGACCATCTGCAGGCCGACCACCACGGCCAGGGCGATCATCACTGTCATCAAGGCCTCGAGCAGTGTGACCGGCAGGCCCTGGGTGGCAGCGAATTCGGCGTCGAAGGACACCAGCTTGAATTCCTTCCACAGCCCGCCGACCAGCACCAGCGCCACGCCGCTGACGCCGGCCATGATCCACAGGTCGCTGCGCAGGGTGGCGGCGGCCTGGCCGAACAGGAAGGCGTCGAGCCCCCCCTGGGATGCGTTACCGGTGCCCTGGATATAGGTCAACAGCACCACCCCTATGGCGAAGAACACGCTGAGCGAGATGCCAAGGGCAGCGTCGGTCTTGAGCCGGCTCATGCGGGTCAGCAGCAGCATCACCAGCGCCGCCAAGGAGCCTGTGAACAGCGCGCCGGCAAGGATGCTGCCCATCTCGCGGCCCCCGGCGATGATGAAGCCCAGGCAGACACCGGGTAGCGCCGCGTGGGACAGGGTATCGCCGAGCAGGCTCTGCTTGCGCAACACTGCGAAACAGCCGAGTACGCCGCTGACCAGACCCAGCATCGCCGCGCCCATCACCACGTTTTGCAGGGTGTAGTCGCCGAGCAGGGCGTTCAGGCTCATCTCGGCACCTCTTCACGGCTGTCCTGCGAGCGCGCCTCGGGACGCTGGCCGGCGAGCTCGCGCTCGGCGGGAATGGCGCCGGTGACATCGTCGAGCAGGGCGATCTGGCCGCCGTAGGCGCGGCGCAGGTTGTCGGCGGTATAGACGTCGTTGACCGGCCCCTGGGCGATCACTCGCACGTTGAGCATCAGCATCCAGTCGAAGTAGCTGCGCACCGTCTGCAGGTCGTGGTGGACCACGATCACCGTCTTGCCCTGGTCCCGCAGCCTGCGCAGGATGTCGACGATGGCGCGTTCGGTGGTGGCGTCGACACCGGCCATGGGCTCATCGAGGAAGTAGACGTCGGCCTTCTGGACCAGCGCCCGGGCCAGGAACACCCGCTGCTGCTGGCCGCCGGACAGCTGGCTGATCTGGCGATCGGCAAAGCCGTCCATGCCGACCATCTCCAGCGCCTGCATGGCCTCGTGTCGCTCGCGGCGGCCGGGCCGCCTGAGCCAGCCCAGCCGGCCGTAGAGGCCCATGCCGACCACGTCCTGTGCGGTGGTGGGAAAGTCCCAGTCCACCGTGGAGCGCTGGGGCACGTAGCCGACCCGCCGCCGCGCCTGGCGGTAGGGGCGTCCATGCAGGGTGACGTGGCCGGCGACGCTGGGCACCAGGCCGAGGATGCTCTTGATCAAGGTGCTCTTGCCGGCGCCGTTGGGGCCGACGATGGCGGCCATGACACCGGGCGGTACGTCGAAATCGATGTCCCACAGCACCGGCTTGCCATGGTAGCTGACCGTCAGGTCCTCCACGTGGAGGGCCAGGTCGGGTTCGTGGAGCTGCTCGCTCATGGTGTGGCTCCTGTCGACCTCGCGGTGGCGTTCAAGCGCTGCGGGGCGGTGGTGTTCACTGGTCGGCGTCCTGGCTGGCGGAGGCGATCTGCGCCGCGAGGGCCTCAGGCAAGGGAGCGGGCTGGCCGCCCAGGGCGCTGACGATATGCTCGGTGTTGCTCTTGAGCATGCCGATGTAGGTGCCCTCCAGGGTGCCCTTGGCGCCCATGGCGTCGGAATAGAGCTGACCGCCGATCTCGACCCGGTGGTCCTGATCGGCGGCAGCGTCGATCACCGCCTGGACGGTGCGCGGATTGATGGTGCTCTCGACGAACATGGCGGGAACGCCACGCTCGACCACCAGCTCGGCCATGCGGCGAATATCGGCCACGCCGGTCTCGGTGGCGGTGGATAGCCCCTGGATGCCGGCCACCTCGATGCCGTAGGCGCGTCCGTAGTAGCCGAAGGCGTCGTGGGCGGTCACCAGGATGCGCTGCTCGGCGGGGACGCTGTCGATGCTGGCCTGAATCCAGTCATCGAGTTCGGCCAGTGACGCCTGGTAGGCCTCGGCGCGCTGCTGCATGGCCTCGGCACAGTGCGGACGCTGCTCTGCCAGCAGTTCAGCGATGACCGGAACGTTCCGGGCCCACAGTCCTGCATCCATCCACAGGTGGGGGTCGACGCCATAGGCGTCCTGGGTGTGGATAAGTTGGTCGTCGCCGACGGCCTGCTCACTTACCGCAGCGGTGGGCTTGATCCGGGAAAATCGATCGAACACCTTGCCGAGCTGGCCCTCCAGTGAAAAGCCGCTGTAGAGGATCAGCTCGGCCTTATCGAGATCGTGCACGTCGCGGGCGCTGGCCTGGTACAGGTGGGGATCGATCCCCGGCCCCATCATGGTGTTGACCGCGACGCAGTCGCCGCCCACCTGCTCGACCAGATCGCCGAGCATGCCGACGGTGACGACCACATCCAGCGGCGCCTGCGTCTTCGCAGCGTCGGATTGGGCGTGAACCTGGGGGGTGGTCAGAGCGGCCAGCGAGGCCAGGGTCAGCAGGGCCGAAGCCGGGGCTGAACGAAGCATGAACAGGGCTCCTCGGGGCAAGAACGACGCGCAAGCAGCACCGAAGTGCTATTTGGCTATCATTTATAGACGTGGCTAAGTTTTGGCGCCTAAGGCCCCTCGCGTCAAGCGTAGAGCGCTAATCGAGGTGATCGAGTCAGGCTATTCGCGCGATGGAGCGCACCAACAGGCCCAGTTGCCTGGAGGTGGACCGGGGCTGGCAGAGGGCTGGCATAGTGTTGGCAGAGCGGGGCACGGAGCCGGATGGGATGGGCTCCGGCGATGGCGTCAGCCTTTCAGAAAGCGTTCGAAGGCGGCCAGGGTCTCGGCGCTGACATGGTGCTCGATGCCTTCGGCGTCGACCCGCGCGGTTTCGGGATTGATGCCCAGCTTGATCAGGAAGGCTTCGACGATCTGGTGTCGTTCGCGGCTGGCATCGGCCAGGGCCTTGCCCTTGTCGGTCAGGAAGATGCCGCGATAGGGGCGCTTGATGATCAGGCCCTCATCATCGAGACGCTTTAGCATCTTGGCGACGGTGGGCTGGGCGACGCCCAGGCGGCGGGCGATATCGGTCTGGCGCGCTTCACCGCCGTCGGTGATCAGATCCGAGATCAGCTCGACGTAGTCTTCGATCAGTTCGGTGCGGCGGGCGTCCCGTGCCTTGCGAAACCCCTCGACGTGGCTTTCCGGGGAAATCAGCGATGCGCGTTCGTCGTGGTTGAGGGGGTCGTTCATGGGGGATGGAGTCGCCTCGGGTCAGGGTGTCCATCTTGCCAATTGGTGGCAGTAATGCAAGTTCAGCAAAGGTGATACCTCACGCAGAGGCGTTCCGCGGGAAGGGGGGTAGCGGAGTTGCGACCTTCCTGCATACGCCCATGTCAGGGCAAAACCTCAGCCCTGAAGCAGTGGTATCGCCGATCCATCCACCGGCAGTCGGCGGCGCGACGACAGGGCCAGGAATTGATGGAGGGGAAGGGGCTTCGAGTACAGATAACCCTGGAATGAACGACAGCCCAGCTCCAGCAGCCGCTTTTGCTGCTCCACGGTTTCGACGCCCTCGGCGATGACGCCGAGTTGCAGGGTCTGGGCGAGGGCGATGATGGTCTGGGCGATGGGAGCCGCAGTGGGGTCATCGGTCAGATCGCGGACGAAGGCCACATCGATCTTCAGGCTGTCCAGCGGGAGGCGCTTGAGGTAGGCCAGAGAAGAATATCCGGTACCGAAGTCATCGATGGCGAAGCGCACCCCGAGGGTGCGCAGGTGGGTCAGGGTATCGATCACCGGATAGGCCTCACCCAACATCAAGGACTCGGTGAGCTCCAGGGTCAGCTGGCTTGCAGGCGCCCCGGTATCCGTCAGGGCCCTCTCCACGCCGGTGACGAAGTCGGCGCGCTGGAATTCCCGGGCGCTGACGTTGACCGACAGGGTCCAGGCGCTTCTGTGGGGGTCGTGTTGCCAGTCGGCCAGCAGCTCACAGGTCTTGCGCAGCACCCAGTTGCCCAGTTCGATGATCTGGCCGGTGTCCTCGGCCAGGCTGATGAAGGCATTCGGCGAGACCAGCCCCAGCTCCGGATGCTCCCAGCGCAGCAGTACCTCTGCGCCGGTAATCGTGCCCTGGTGATCGACCTGAGGCTGCAGGTACTGGCGCAATTGCTCGCCGACCACCGCGTCCTTGAGCTGTCGCTCGAGCCTGAGTCGAGCATTCAGGCGCTCGACCATGCTGGCTTCAAAGGCGCAAGGACGCTGGGCGGCCTCGCTCTTGCTCTCGAGCAGGGCCAGGCCAGCGCGTTTCAGCAGTTCGCTGACGCCGAGGTCACCGCCACGAAACAAGAGGTAGCCGCCGCTGACGCGGCAGCTGTGGCGCTCGCCGGCCAGCGAATAGTCGCCGTTCAAGGATTCCAGTACGCTGCGCGCCTTTTCCCTGGCCTGCCCCATGGCATTCTCCGGGGAGACCGAGAGACCGTCGTAGAGCAGCGCAAATTCATTGCTGCTCAGCCGCGCCAGATCGTTGGCTTGCCTGGCCCAGGGCCTTAGACGGGCCGCCAGCGCCTTGAGCAGGCGATCTCCGGTGGCCTGACCGAGGGCATCATTGATGCCCTTGAAGTTGTCGATATCCACCAGCAGCAACATGATGTGCCGGCCACTGATGTCGCTGGCCAGTTGCAGGGCGTGGATGCGTTCCTGCAGCGAACTGCGATTGGGCAAGGTGGTCAGACCGTCGTGATAGGCCTGGTAACGGATATGCTGCTGGGCGTCATGGTGGGCGGAGGTATCGCTGAGGGTGGCGACAAAATGCCCGCTACCGTCTTCATCGGCGCGTACACGATTGATGCTCAGGCGCGCAGGGAAGCGGCGATCTTGGCGGTGTCGGACCTCGACATCGCCGATCCAGGCGCCATTTTCTCGCAGCGAGCGCAGTACTTGGCTGCGATGCTGATCGAGCCGCAGCAGGGTGTTGAGCTTGAGCATCGAGTGGCCCTGGAGGTCGGTATGGGGCACACCGGTCAGGGTCTCGAAGGCGTGGTTGCACATGATCATGCGGGCACGCTGATCCAGCAGTACGACGCCATCGTGCATCGATTCGATGACATCCACCAACTGGCGGCGTGAGACCTGCATGCGCATGGCGCTGTCCTGTAGCCGCCTGTCGACAAGCACCGTGACCAGGGTGGTCAGCGCAAAAAGAAATGCCAGCACGGCGACGGCGGTGGCCAGTAGCGAGCCGTGATGGGCCATTGGTGTTGTCGCCTGCCAGCCTGGGTCCGGCAGAAAGTACACCGCCATCATGGCCGAATAGTGCATGCTGCAGATGGCCAGGGCGGCAAACACCGCGGCCAGAAGGCTGCCCAGGCGAATGCCCTGCACGCGGGGCAAATGTCTGGACGCATGGAAGCTGTAGATGCTGGCGATACCAAAGGGCAGCGAGATCACCAGTGACAGCAGCAAGGGAATGGGAGCGAAGCGCATGCTGGCAGGCGCCTCCATGGCTGCCATGCCGGTGTAGTGCATGGTGGCGATACCTAGCCCCAGCAGGCATCCCGCGATGATCTTGCGCGTGGTGGACAGTCCCCTGCGAGCCATCGCCGCCACGGCGATCAGGCCGGCGACCACCGCCGGCAGCAATGAAGCCAGGGTCAGCCACAGACCATGATGGGCGGGAAAGGGCAGACGATAGGCGAGCATGCCGGTGAAGTGCATGCTCCAGATGCCGAGCCCCATCATGGTGCCACCGGCCAGCCACCAGGCCCTGCGTCGATGTTGCCATCGCGCAGAGTGAACGCGTTCGCCGACGGCCATGGCCGAATACACCGATACCAGTGCTACCAGACACGACAGGACGACGAGCCAGGGCGTGTGTGCTCCCTGTATGGCCTGGGCGACCTGCGGGTAGGTAATAAAGATGGGCGGCATGGGTCGGGGTGGGTCCCTTGTAGTAAGGCCTTAAGACAACCTCTTCATTGATTAGCATGACCTGGCGCGTAGAGCAAAGGCTCCTGCCGGGCGGGATTGTCTTCATGCGAACGTGACGGATCCGCGTTTGAGTATAGAATTGTCGGTCAATGCTTGCGTGATGCAGGTTGCTATATTGTTGTCCTGGCGGTGAAAAAAGTGTAAATGCCGGCGCCCGCCTCAGAGAAATATTCGCAGTAGGCAGGCGTTGTCAGGCGCTGAGACAGCGCTAATAAAGTGCCGTTGTCTTTAGTCGAGTCGACCTTGGTTGCCGATTCGGGCAAACATTTTGGTCAACATCTGTATCTCCAGCATCAGGTTGTCGACCCTGTTGGACTCGTCCGGAGGTGACCGCACTAGGTCTCACCCGGCATGAGATGGCCGAAGTTGTCAGCGTCGAGCAAGCGCCTGGCGAAGGTACTGCGCGCTGACGATTTCCTGGCGTGGCACCAAAGCAGGTTCCACTGCGAGACCGGCTAAAACTCGACGACCGTGTCGTTCGTAAGATTCCTCGCAACAGGAGGCAGAGGCCACTTCGCAGCCTGATGGGGATGGCGGGGAGTTGCCTGACGCTGTCGTCATGGTGGAACAAGGGTTTTTGCTATAGATGCATGCCAAAAGGCTATTTCCCTCGAGATGCCACCTTTGCAAGAGTATTCGACCCTTTTGAACGAGTCGGCAGCACAACCGGGGTGGCGGGTGGTAAAAACGTATCTGGGTAAGATGAAAGGCGGGAGCGCTGAGCGTGCGCAGCTTTGCTGGAAGGACGCCTTGTGGTCGTGGGTTGGCGCCTTTGTCGGCATGGCTGGCGTCGGCTGGTTGAGCCACGAATGGCTATCGACTCAGGCACTGTTGATGATCGGCTCCTTTGGCGCGACTTCTGTGCTGTTGTACTCCACCCCGGACAGCCCTCTGGCTCAGCCCCGTAACGTACTGGGCGGCAATGTCCTGTCAGCGCTGGTCGGTGTCCTCTGCTGGCTATGGCTGGGGGACAACTGGCTGGCCGCCGCGGTCGCGGTCTCCAGTTCGATTCTGGTGATGCAGTTGACCCACACCCTGCACCCTCCCGGCGGCGCAACGGCCTTGATCGCGGTCATCGGCTCACCGGAGTTGCACGCACTAGGATGGGGATATGCGCTGGTACCGGTGGCGGCGGGGTGCCTGCTGTTGTTGGTGATCGCCACCCTGATCAATAATCTGGCCCGGCATCGTCGCTACCCACGCCATTGGTGGTGAGGTGACGATGCGTGACGGCGTGCTGCACGACCGGGTGGCATTTCAGCGTCGCCAGCGGAGCGTGGCGTTCAACCCTCCAGACTCACGGTTGTTCAGGCTGACTTCGACCTCTTGCTGATGAGCCAGTGCAAGCACGATGGAAAGGCCCAGACCGCTACCGGTGATGGTGGCGTCGCTGGCGCGGTGGAAGCGCTCGGCGACACGCTCCATGTGCGTATCGGGAATGCCGGGGCCGCTATCGAGGATGCTTAGGCGAACACCCTGGGGCTCTGCCTGGAGGATGGCTTCGATGGTGCCACCGTCGGGTGTGTAGCGCAGCGCGTTGTCCAGCAGATTGCGGATCATGATGCCGAGCTCCGTGGCATTGCCCTTGACCGTGGTCGGGTCGATGTCTTCCAGGCGGAGTTGCTGGCCACGGGCGTCTGCCAGCGGCCAGAGCTCGGCCGCGAGGTCCAGCAGCAGGGAGCGCAGGTCTATGCTTTCCGGTGCAGCGGCGGTGTGGCGATCGACCCGTGCGAGTACCAGAAGCTGCTCTACCACGCGCTGGAGTCGTTCGACACCCTGACGAGCCTTGGGCAGGGCGTCGCCTTCGCCCGCCAGGGCGTTGTCCAGGTGGATCTTGAGGGCTGCCAGCGGAGTGCGCAGCTCGTGGGCGGCATCGGCGGTGAAACGTCTCTCCTTTTCCAGGGTCGCCTTGAGTCGCCCGATAAAGTCATTGAGCGACCCTCTGAGGCCAGCCAGTTCCGTCGGTACGTCCAGTTCTATGCGGCTGAGGTCGGCGGAGTCGCGATGCTCCACCTGCTGCGATAGTCGCTCGATGGGGCGCAGGCCGCGCCGGATATGGCGCAGCACCAGCAACAGGCACAGCGGCATCAGCAGTAGCATGGGCCAGAGGTGATTGAGCGTAATGCGCTCGATGATGTCGAGAAAGAAGTCCCGCTCGATACCGATCTGTAGCCACAGACCACGACTCGGGTCATGCAGGGCAAAGACTCGCCAGCGAGACTCTCCCAGCGATCGCCACTCGAAACCCTGCTCACCAGGTGGCGGCATCTGGGGCTGGCGATCGACGTCTTGCCATCCAGGGCCAATCACCACCGGCTGGCCGGTCTCGGTCCACAGTCCGAAGCCCATCTTGCGCTCTTCGTGGTGATAGGTCTGGCCGGGTGCCACCGGCAGGTCATCGGACGTGCCGCTGTCGGTGTACAGGTGGGCGCTGGCCTTGCGCTGGTCCATCCATCGGGCCAGACGTTGATAGTCGTCCGCCTCGGGTGCCTCGGGGAGCATGCTCATCAGCCCCCTGCCGGTGAAGGCGAGCTGGGCATCGAGGATCTCCTCCAGCTCGTTTTGCGAGATCAGCCAGGCGGCCACCACCGACAATAGCGCCACCATGGCAAGGGAAAGGGCCAGGGTGCGGAAAAGATAGCGATGGATCGACATCACGGGGTGATGGCCAGGAAGTCGGTATTGAGGCGATAGCCGATGCCACGCACCGTGGTGATCATCTCCTTGTGCAGCTTCTTGCGAAGATGATGAACGTGAACTTCCAGCGCGTTGGACTCGAGTTCTTCGCCCCAGCCGTAGAGCAGGCTCTCCAGGCGGGGACGCGACAGTACCTGGCCGGGATGACGGGCGAGCTCGATCAGCAGGGCGAACTCGCGACGACTCAGGGCGATACCGCGTCCCTCCCAGTCGACACAATGGCGAGCCTCATCGATGCACAGCGTGCCGACGTCGATGGTGGAACTGGCGCGACCGGCCGCTCGTCGAATCACCACGCGCAGGCGCGCCAGCAGTTCCTGGAGGTCGAAGGGCTTCAGTACATAGTCGTCTGCCCCGGCGTCCAAGCCCTGGATACGTTCTTCCACGGCGTCACGGGCGGTCAGGATCAGAACCGGCAGGGCAGTTTGCTGGCGCAGGCGTCTCAGGATCTCCAGTCCATCGCAGTCGGGCAGGCCAAGGTCGAGGATCACCACCGAGAACGCCTCCAGGGTCAGCGCCTCGAGAGCCGGCTTGCCGCAGGTGAACCAATCGACTGCATAGCCCTCTCGTTCAAGTGCGACCTTGATACCGTCCCCCAACAGAGGGTCATCCTCCACCAGTAGTGCCCGCATGGCGTCTTCTCCGTCGATCTACCCAACTGTCTCGCAGGCAGTATGGGGCGCAAAACCTTAATCTACGCTTAAGGATCGACGGGAGCCTTGATCCGACGCTGTTCTCTGCCTAGGACTGCGAATCGTGCCTGGGCTTGCCGGTACGCTCGGTCGACGCCATCTTTTCCAGTTCGTCTTCGCTCATCGAGTCGTACATCGACCGGGCGGCACCGTCGAGTTCGCTCACCTTCTGTTCACCACGCTTGGCAGCGAGGGCCGCTCCTGCCGCCATCTGCTGGGCTTTCGACTTCGCTGGCATGGTTACCTCCTTGAAGGGAAAGAAGATTGTCGTACCGGCGTTAATAGTTTGCTGCCTGGCAGGCTCAACAGACCCAACGACGAAAAGCCAGACTCCGCCAGGTTCGACCCGGATCAGTCCCAGCATAATCACTTGCCATTTACGTCTTCAACGCCAGTTGCCTGAATACCGAAACGTATCCAGAGGCGAGTGGGCGAAATCATATGAAAGGAAGAGCGACGTTCGCCAGGGAGTGTGTCGGCCTGTGTTCTTTCGTGGAGGTGTCCTTTCGCTGGAGGTTTTTGCGCTTTTGCCTGGGCACAGCGGTGCTACCTTGGCCGCCGCTGAATCTGACCGTCGAGATTCGAAGTAATGTGAAGAAGTGAAGTCACAAGGCGTTACAACTCTTTTCAATAAGAAGTACGAAACAGCGCCCTGCTCTGGCAGCGTCTGATGGCGACGTAAAGGATTACCTTGATGACTTTCGAATTGACGTTGTTTAGACGCTATTGCAACAGCTTTGACATAAAGCGCCCATCGAGTCTTGCCCGCGACGGTTTATTGGTGACTCGGGCAGGCATGGCGTCTTCGTCTTTCGTTCAGCGATTCTGCCATGACAAGGGAGCAAGCCACCATGCGAGATACACAGGATCTTTTTCCGACACGCCTGGAGCGCAAGCTGGGCATGTTCGAGCGCATCGACCCGGTCGTTCATTGCGATGAACAGCAGCGAGCGAACGGCCCCCTGAGCGAAGAAGAGCTTGATGAGTTTGATAGAAAAGGCTTTCTCTCTTTCGAGAACTTCTTCGACAAGGAAGAGATGGATGCCTTTATCCAGGAATTGCGGGAGTACGAAGAGGACGAAGACCTCAAATTGTCCGAAGGGACGGTGCTGGAGCCCGGAAAACAGGAGATCCGGTCGATCTTCGGCATACATCAGGTCTCGGATCGTTTCAGCCGTCTGACACGGGACCCGAGGCTATTGGCCATGGTGCAGCAGATACTCGGTAGTGACGTCTACATCCATCAGTCGCGTATCAACTACAAGCCCGGCTTCAAGGGAAAGGGGTTTGACTGGCACTCGGACTTCGAGACCTGGCATAGCGAAGACGGCATGCCTCGGATGCGGTCACTGAGCTGCTCGATTATTCTGACGGATAACGGTGAATTCAACGGCCCCTTGATGCTGATACCAGGGTCCCACAAGCAGTTCGTTCCTTGTGTCGGGCGCACCCCGGAGGACAACTACAAGGAGTCATTGAAGAGCCAGGACATCGGTGTTCCTGATGCCGCCAGCCTGAAGAAACTGATGCTGGAGAACGATATAGAGGCGCCGAAAGGCGATTCTGGCTCATTGGTGATGTTCGAGTGCAATACGCTGCACGGCTCCAATATCAATATGTCCTGCTGGCCGAGAAGTAACCTGTTCTTCGTCTATAACAGTGTCGAGAATACCCTCCACGACCCCTACTGCGGCAACAAGCCTCGCCCCGAGTTCCTGGCCACGCGCAAGGACTACAGCCCGCTCAAGCCTGTCGAGGGAAAGCATCAGACAGAGTGAGAGCCAGAAAGGGTGAATGTAGCGGCTGACGAGATAGAGACCTCGGGAGACTAAAGTAGGGCGCCGAGGTCGCTATCCCGCTGGCAGGGAAGCTCGACGCCACCTACCTCTCCGGCATCGCCGGGACTGCCACGTACCCACCTGGCGCTCGCCGCGGGGCTCTAGAACCTCCGGCAGTAAACGCCACCTTTACGCAAGGTGGCTCCGGTTCCCGGCAACCGAGTGCTCAGCCTGTTAGAATTGTGACGATCAGTGAGGGCTAATGCTGAGCCCGCGTGAAGTTCTTAGGCTTGCGAGAAGTGGCCCTGCCGGCCATGTCCGTTAGGTGTTTGTCGTCAAGAAAGCCTCCACCTTGTCCAGAGGCATAGGCTTGGACAACAGATATCCCTGAAAAATGTCGCAGCCTTGGTCGTCCAGATACTGCCATTGTTCGTCGGTTTCCACGCCCTCGGCGACCACCTGAAGTCCCATACTACGAGCCATGGAGATCACGCCCTGTACGATGGCCCTGTCTCTATGATCTGTCACCACGTCACGTACGAAGCTGCGATCGATCTTGATCTTGTTGACCGGGAGGCTCTTCAAGTAACTCAGGCTGGAGAATCCAGTGCCGAAGTCATCAATGGCGACACTGATGTCCAGTTCGCGCAGGGCATTCAGGATCGAGATGGCGGCGTCTCTGTCCTCCATCAGAACCCCCTCGGTGACTTCCAGTTCAAGCCAGTGTGAGGGAACGTCGTTTTCTCTCAGCCGTTGATGCAGGCTGCTCAGGAAGGTAGGACGCTGGAACTGCATCGGTGACAGGTTAACGGCCACACGGCAGCCGGCGGCACCGAGACGCTTCAGCGCAGGTAGGTCGCGACAGACCTGGCCCAGGACCCAATCACTGATGGGAATGATCTGGCCAGTGATTTCCGCCACCGGAATGAAGGTGCCTGGCGATACCATTCCCTTGACCGGGTGCTGCCAGCGAATCAGGGCCTCGAAGCCCACCGCCTCGCCGCGAGCGTTCATTAGCGGCTGATAATGCAGCGAGAACTGGTTCTGTTCGATGGCCTCCTGTATGTCCCTACGCAGCTCCACCCGCTCCGAGGGCTCGATACCGATGTGATGTCGATACCAGTAGGCGGTGTTGCCTCCCTGTTGTTTGGCTTTGTACATCGCGCTGTCAGCCCGCACGATCAGCTGTTGAGGAAGCTGCAGGACCAGTTCCCGGCTTGAGGCCATTCCGATGCTGGCGGACAGCCGGAATTCGTGCTCATCGATCCGGAAGGGACGAGTGAGGGCCGCCAGCAATTGATCCACTATCGCCTGAGCCTGGTCCTCATGCTCAAGTTGCGGCAGTAGTACCAGGAATTCGTCTCCTCCAAAGCGCCCTAGGCTATCATTGGGGCCGAGCTGCATGGCGAGCCGTTCTGCAACGGTCGCTAGCAGTCTGTCGCCCATGGCATGCCCGAAGGCGTCGTTGATCGGCTTAAAGTCGTCGATATCGATGAAGAGCACCACCAGCAACTTATCCTGAAGCCTGGCAAGATTAGCCTCGTGTTTTAGCCGCTCCTCAAACGTTGAGCGATTGTAGGCGCCGGTCAGGTCGTCATGGCTCGCTTGGTAAGCCAGGGCTTCTTCGTGCGCGATACGTTGGGAGACATCACTGATAACGTTGATGAAGTGGGTGGTCTCACCGTGCTCGTTACGTACCGGTGAAATGCGCAGTTCGTTCCAGAAGCGTTCGCCGTTCTTGCGGTAGTTGTACAGCGTCACCTGGCTTTCTCGTTGAGCGGACTGACTGCGCTGTATCTCCTGGATGGCCTCGGGGGCGGTCTCGGGGCCCTGCAGGAAGCTGCAGTTTCGTCCTTGCACTTCATCCTTGCTGTAACCAGTAATACGACTGAAAGCATGGTTGACATAGACGATTGGCATGTCGGGCTTGGTGGCATCGACGATCGATACTCCATTGAAGCTGGCCTCGATACCGCGCTCTAGGGTCCGCAGCCGTGCTTCGCTAGCCTTGCGTTCGGTGATGTCCTTAGCAATGCCAAAAACTCCGGTCACCTGCTCTCCCTTCCTCATCGGGATCGTTGTTACATCCAGGACAAGAGGCTCGCCATGCCCGTTACGGCCCTGTACCTCATAGCGCAGAGCACGGCCCGAAAGGGCGCTGTTGAACAGCGCTTGAACCTTGGGCAGGTCAGCTGGCTCGACGAAACGTGAGAAATGCGTGCCCAGCAGCTCGTTGGCGGAAAGACCTGTAAGGCTTTCAGATTGCGAGTTCACGCTCTGGATTCGCCCATGCAAGTCCAGCGAGTAGGCGGCATCCGGGTGGTGAGTAAACAGGGATCGATGGTACTTCTCGCTATCGAGCAAGGCTTGACGGTCGCGATGTCGCTCGATGGCCAGAGCGGTCAAGTCAGCCACCCTGGTGGTCAGTCGGAGCTCATCATCGTCAGGCATGCCAGACGATGAACGGTATAGCGATAGGGTGCCCAGAAGGTGCCCGCGTGACGAAAGCACAGGGACCGCCCAGCAGCAACCGAGCCGATGGTGTTTCACTAGGTCCCGATAGTTCTCCCAGCGAACATCCGTGGTCAGGTTCTCGCAGATGACCATCTCACCTAGGTAGGCGGCTCTCCCGCACGCGCCTATGTCGGGTCCAATGGGAACATCCTTGAGCACATCCAGAAAATCGGAGGGCAAGCTAGGCCCTATGGCTTCGGAGAAATAGGTCTGCTTCTCGTCACATAACATGATCGTGGAATAAACGCCTGGTATTTGCTGTTCCAGCATTCTGCAGACCGCTTCCAGCGACTTGACATGAGAGTCTTCGCGGGCGATCGATGCCTGCACCCGGTACTGCTCTTCGAGCTGCCGTTTAGCATGATCCAGTTCATGGGTACGCGCCTGGCTTAGCCTCATGACCCCGACGCAGAAGGCCAGGAGGTAGCTCAGCATCAGACTTCCAATCCCCGCGCCGGTCGATAGTAAGGAAGAAGCTGACCAGGGGGGCGGTGGGCCTCCAAAGATTGTCCATTGCAGGGGGGGCAGCCCTAATGAACCAATGCTGCGCTCAGCGAGCGGTTTAAGTGCAAAGATGTCTCTATCATGAGCATGCTCATGTGGTGTGATTTCGGCGAGTAGCTGCCCCGCTCGTTCGAGATGAACATTGTAGCCACCCAGCTCCGGGCGTATTTTCCGGACTAGCAGTTCGTCTAGATCGATCCGGGAAACTAGCTGGCTTTCTGGCTGATTCGGCACTCGGACCGACAGGATCGCCTTCAATGGCTGATCCGGATCGGGCAATAGCCACTGCAGCGGCGTATCCTGCTCCACCAGGCTTCGCTCGGCAGAATAGTGGCGCAACTCGGCTTCCAGTCGTGATAATGACTCGGTATCGGGAGCCTGGAGCCAGTCTCCGTCTCCCGTGCCCCCGATGAAGGCAAGCCCCTCTAGGGCCGGATGATCGCGGAAGTAACTCGTGACCTCCTGTTCTCGTAGCGAGGCCATAGGCAGTCCCCCCAGAACGCCCCAGCGCTCGGCCATTCGCTGCATGGCCTGTTCATGACCGTGGATCACCGACTCACTGGTCAGTAGGACCACATCCGAAACATGGCTTGCCTGCTGCCTCTCGACCCGATGCTGCTGCCAGCCAATGAGCAACCAGCACAGGGTGCTCAGGGTGGCGCCGATTACCGCCACGTTTCGGTGCCACCGTCCTAGATTCAAAGGGAAACGTTGCCAGTGATTGGCTACATAGCGCATGGCCAGGCCGAAGCACAGGAAGAATCCGCTGGGCAGGGCCATGCTTATCTGTTGTAGCGCATGCCAGGTATGGCGCTCCATGGGGGCTAGGTCTAATACCAGGCTTACCAATCCTGTTAGGAAAAGCGCGTCGCCAAGCAACTTGAAACACTTGCCTCGCCCTGCGCCCTGCACACCACCTCCAAGGGCGAGGGCAATCAGCAGTAGTAGACTCGGCGCGGGGGATCCCTGCGCCACACTCCCGTTACTAAGATGGTCTTGCGTGAAACCCAGAGACTCGACCAGAAGATAGAGAGCGAATGTAGCAAGCGACGCCGACAATCCGAGGCGCCACCCCTGGAGCCTCTGAATCAGGGTTAGCAGGCCGAGGCCTGCCAGAAGCCCAGCGAACATAATGCCGGGGGACGCACGCAGGCCAACAGGCAAATGAAGCGCTATGCCCATGAGGTCGAAGAGGGTGCCAATCCCACCCATGGCAATGGTACCGACAATCAGTACCAACACGCCCGTGTCGCCTGCAAGATGCTTGTGCTTGAATCTGGGGGTCACAATAAAATATCCATTAAATACAATTTCTTAACCTTTAGAAAGCCTCGTTGCGAGCAGCTTTCAAGGGCGTGGTCACAGGAAAGATTAGCGTATCTTTGTATAAGAGTATCTTCATTGCTTAAAGGGGGAGTCAGAATCTGCCCCCAGGGAGAAGCTCGGGGGGATGCTCTTGAGTTCACTTGTGGAGGTGTCATCTAGGTTGTTGGACTATTGTCCAAGCCTTCGGCCTTTGTCTTACTGTGGACGCTTGACCCGGGTATTCCATGCTCGGCGTCGAAATGACGGACTTAGAGTTGGCCGGCGCGGTCAACGTGGTCGCGCTTGCCGGCTGTAATTGCTCATGAGGCGATCCTCACGGGCGGCGTTGGGGCTTTCAGGACAAGGCCTGGAAGTGTAGGAAACGTAGGGCGATTCAATAAGTGGAGTCGGCGGGAATCGAACCCCGGGGTCTGTAGAGAGCGCCGACCTCGCCCTTGGGTCTTCTTTGCCTTTGGGATCTGTCGGACACAAAAAAGCCACCTTCAGATGAGGTGGCTTTTTCGTCGGTGTTGGTGGAGGCGGCGGGAATCGAACCCCTGGGCCTGTAGAGAGCGCCGACCTCGCCCTTGGGTCGTCTTCGGTACTGGTTTCCTTCGGGCACAAAAAAACCTCCATAAAGGAGGTTTTTTGTCGGTTTTGGTGGAGGTGGCGGGAATCGAAGCCCTGGGTCTGTGGAGAGCGCCGACCTAGCTATTGGCTCTTCTTTTCTGGTTGTGTGCCCTGAAACGAAAAATGCCACCTTTGGGAAGGTGGCATCTTTCTGGTGTTGGTGGAGGTCGCGGGAATCGAAGCCCAGGGTCTGTGGAGAGCGCCGACTTCGCCCTAGAGGCTTCTTTATCCAGGGGGCTGAAACGAAAAATGCCACCTTTGGGAAGGTGGCATCTTTCTGGTGTTGGTGGAGGCGGCGGGAATCGAACCCGCGTCCGCCGACACTCGCCCATTGGCTCTACATGCTTAGTTCCGTCATTTGATTTAACGCCTCGGGCTCCGACGGGCAGGATCCCGAAACGCGATTCCTCCAAAGTTTAGCGATTGACGAGAGGACAGCGCCAACCGCGATCTCACCTATCTTGGCTCGTAGCCCATTGGCAACGGATGAGCACGTCGCCGCCGGGTAGGACTAGAAGCTAGCAGTTTTTACGCTGCCAGCGCGCCCTGAGCGTAGTTTTCGTCGTTTGCGACTATTTAATCGTGATGTTGGATTTACGAGATACATCACGCTCTCGGCATGCACCTCAGGGGTTGTCATCGGCGTCGAAACCATGTCGCCCCCGTAACGCCCCGCCAGTGTACCAAAGATCCGGCGGTCTGTACTACATCTGACGGCTCAGGCGCGGTTTTGTTCCCGCATGACGCGGCCCTTCTGACGCTGCCAGTCGCGATCCTTCTCGGTGGCGCGCTTGTCGTGGAGCTTCTTGCCCGTCACCAGCGCCAGCTCACACTTCACCCGGCTGCCTTTCCAGTACAGCTTCAGCGGCACACAGGTGTGCCCCTTGTCCTGGGTGCGCGAGAAGATCTTGGCGATCTCCTTGCGGTGAAGCAGCAGCTTGCGCGTGCGCGTGGGGTCCGCCACCTCGTGGGTGCTGGTGGTGTTGAGCGGCATGATATGGCTGCCGAGCAACCAGGCCTCGCCGTTCTTCACCAGAATGTAGGTGTCGGTGAGCTGGGCCTTGCCGGCACGCAGGCTCTTGACCTCCCATCCCGCCAGCACCAGCCCGGCCTCGAAGGACTCGTCGATATGGTATTCGAAGCGCGCCTTCTTGTTCTGGGCGATGGTGTTGTTGCCGGGACCCTTGTCCTTTCCCTTCTTGCTGGCCATGGAACCTCTTGATGTCTGAATCGGTCGTGGAAGCGGTGTCGTAACCGATGCGGCCCGATGTGTAGCCTTCCGGGTCGACGCCAGGCGGTTGCCACGGCGGCGCTGCCCGTCGGTCCCCCTTTCGGCTGTCTCCAGTTCTGCCGGGGAAGCGTGCTACCATTTGAGGCCGAAATAACCGCTCATGATACGCCCTGGGCTTCTGGAAGTCAGCGGAGAGGTCAATGCCAACCGTCAATCGGTCCGCCATGGTGCGGCACACCCCCAAGCAGATGTTCGATCTGGTCAACGATTTCGAGCGCTATCCGGAGTTTCTGCCGGGCTGCCGTCGCGCGCGGCTGCTGGAGAAGGACGAATCGCACCTGATCGGCGAAATGACCCTGGGGCGGGCCGGCATCGAGCAGACCATCGTCACCCGAAATGACCTGCACGAGCCTGACCGTATCGAGCTGTCGCTGGTAAAGGGGCCGTTCAAGCGACTGGACGGACGCTGGAAATTCATCACCATGGGCGAGAACGTGTGCAAGGTCAGCCTGGAGATGGACTTCGAGTTCTCCAGCCGGCTGCTCGGCATGGCCTTTGGCAAGGTCTTCCAGCAGATCGCGGGCCAGCAGGTGGATGCCTTCACGCGGCGTGCCGATGAGCTCTATGGGCGCTGACAGCGCAAGACCCTCGGCTCCTCGCGTCGAGCCGGCACCCGCCGATCACTCGGCGGGGCCAGATATAAAGGAAGACGCAAGCGACGAGGTGCTTCGCGTGGAAGTGGCCTTTGCCTTGCCGCACAAGCAACGTCTTGTCGCGCTGCGCGTCGCCAAGGGCACGACCGCCAGCGAAGCGCTGGCGTTGGCCGACCTGCCGTCGCTGTTTCCCGAACTGCCTGTGGAAACCTTCAGCGAGGCCAGTCTCGGTATCTTCGGCAAGGCGTTGAAAGAACCCTCACGGCAGATACTGCGTGACGGTGATCGCGTAGAGGTCTATCGACCGTTGAAGATCGATCCCAAGGCGGCGAGGGCAGAGAGGGCGGCTCGTAGCCGCTCTTCCTCCTAGCGACCCTGGGCGGCCGGGGCAGGTGCGTCGCCGTCTGAGCGAAGGCGCTGCGCATGGAAGCACCTAGGTGTAGAACCAACCAGGCGTAGAACCAACCAGGGTGGCCGTTGTGGCCACCCTGATGCGTGTTCTCGCTGGCGCCAACGGCTTACTCGCGCTCGGGATCCACGGTGCGGTTGTAGATCGGCTCGATATTGGCTTCGCCCTCGGGGTTATCGTCGCCGCCGCCGCTGGTGGGGCCTACGCCGTAGCTATGCTTGCCTGCCACGTCCGGGTTCATGCTGAAGTCGCCTTCCCGGTCGATATTGACCAGGTTGTTGCCGGCGAAGGTCAGGGTGACGCGTCTTTGCATCACGTCGCCGTAAGCTTCGTCGAGACGGTAGACGTAGTCCCACTGGTCGGCGCTGAACGGGGCCTCCAGCAGCGGCGAGCCCATGAGGTTGATGACCTCCTGTCGGGACATGCCGGGGCGCAGCTGTTCGACCATGCTGTTGGTCACCAGGTTGCCCTGTGCCAGGTCGCGCTTGTACACGCTGAAGTAGGTGCAGCCGCTGGTCAGCGCCAGGGCCAGTGAAAGGGTGACAATTCCGGTCAACTTTTGCATTTGCGCCTGTTCTTCACTATCGTGGGGTCGGTCGATCATACCCGACCCTACCTGATACTGCGAAGAGCAACCATGGCCGACAAGAACCATGAATTGCGCAAGGCTGGACTGAAAGTCACTCTGCCGCGCGTAAAGATCCTGCAGATCCTCGAATCTGCCACCGATCAGCACCACCTCAGCGCCGAGGACGTGTACAAGACGCTTCTCGAAGCCGGTGAAGATGTGGGCCTGGCGACGGTGTATCGCGTGCTGACTCAGTTCGAGTCGGCGGGCCTGGTGATCCGACACAATTTCGACGGTGGCCATGCGGTCTTCGAGCTCTCCCAGGAAGAGCATCACGACCATATGGTGTGCCTGGAAAGCGGTGAGATCATCGAGTTCTTCGACGAGACCATCGAGCGTCGGCAGCAGGAGATCGCCGAGGAGCACGGCTTCGAACTCGTCGATCACGCGCTGGTCCTCTACGTCAGACCCAAGGGTTCCAAGGCGACGCGTCAGGAAGGCATCGCCAAGAAGTAACGGATCCCTCTGCGCGTAGCGCTGAGCAAGAGCCTCTGCCCCCGGGCGGAGGCTTTCTCGTGTCTGGAAGATGTGATCAGCGCTGTTCGGCCAGTGGGTACACAAAAGCGCCACGTCCCCGTCAGTTGGGGGCGTGGCGCTTGCGTTGTGGGCTCACTGTAAAATGCTGCTTTTTCTTGCGTACTGCTCTTCAGTAGCGCTTTTCTGTGCTGCCTGGGTTCGCCGGGCCTAGTGGTGCGCCCTTTGGCTTGCGTCGAGCATCTCGCGGGCATGGGCCAGGGTCTGGTCCGAGAGTTTGACGCCGCCGAGCATGCGTGCCAGCTCGCCGACCCGCCCGGCTTCGTCGAGGTGTGCCATGCGGGTGCGGGTGGAATCCTTGCGTGCCTTCTTCTCGATGTGCAGATGGTGGTGGGCCTGGGCGGCGACCTGGGGCAGGTGGGTCACCGTCAGTACCTGGCCGCCCTGGCCCAGTCGCTTGAGCAACTGGCCGACGATCTCGGCGGTGGCACCGGATACCCCGACGTCGACCTCATCGAACACCAGGCTGGGGATGGTGGAGTGCTGGGCGGCGATCACCTGGATGGCCAGGCTGATACGCGACAGCTCGCCACCGGAGGCTACCTTGGCCAGCGGGCGTGGCGGCTGGCCGGGGTTGGCGGCGATCAGGAAGCGCACCCGGTCCATGCCCTCTGGGGTAGCGGCATCGCGCCGACTGACGTCGACCTCGAAGCGGGCCTTGCCCATGGCCAGAAACGCCAGTTGCTGCTGGACTTCCTTGCCGAAACGCTTGGCGGCCTTGTGGCGAGCGGCGCTGACGGTCTCTGCCAGGGCACGCCATTCTGCCTTGAGGGCGTCGGCCTTCTCGGTCAGCGCCTCGAGGTCCTCGTCACCGCCCTCAAGCCCCTGAAGTTCTGCCGTCAGGCGCTGGTGCAGGGCGACGATCTCGTCCGGCAGTACATGGTGCTTGCGAGCGATGCGGTGAGCCTCGCCCAGGCGCTGCTCTACCCAGGCCAGGCGCTCCGGGTCCAGCTCCACGTCGGCGACCACCTGATGCAGTTCGCGGCCGGCTTCCTCGAGCTGAATGCTGGCGTCACCCAGCAAGGCGATGGCGTTGGCCAGGGCTCCCTTGTCGCTGCCGGGCAGGGCGGCCAGGTGTTGGCTTGCCTGGTGGAGCAGGGGTAGGGCACCGCCTTCCTCGCCATCGCAGCAGTCGAGCGCGAACTGGGTCTCCGCCAGGCGCGACTCGGCGTGGGCCAGCAGCTCCTGTTCACGTTCGAGCTGTTCGAGCTCGTCTTCGCCCAGGCCGAGTTGGTCGAGTTCTTCCACCTGATAGCGCAACAGCTGGCGACGGGCGCGGATTTCATCGCCGTCGTCGGCCAGCCGTTTGAGCTGTCGCCGGGTGGACTGCCACTCACGGTAGAGCTCGGCCAGTCGGCTCACCGATTCACGGTGGCCGGCCAGGTCGTCGAGCAGGCGCAGGTGGGTGTCCTCGGCCAGCAGGGCCTGGTGGGCGTGCTGGCCGTGGATCTCGATCAGGGTCTCGCCCAGCGACTTGAGGTCGGCGATGGTGGCCGGCTGGCCGTTGATCCAGGCCTTGGAGCGACCACTTCTGGTGACCACGCGCCGCAGCAGGCAGTCGTCATCGGGCAGTTCTCGGTTGGCAAGCCAGGCCCGGGCGTTGGGCAGATTGGCAATGTCGAAGCGCGCGCTCAGGTCGGCTCTGGACTGGCCGTGGCGCACGCTGCCGGCGTCGGCGCGTTCGCCCAGGCACAGGCCCAGGGCGCCAAGCAGGATCGACTTGCCGGCGCCGGTCTCGCCGGTGATGGCAGTCATGCCGCCCTCGAGCTCGAGTTCGAGGTGGTCGACGATGGCGAAGTCCTGGATCGAGAGTTCGGTCAGCATGCGTGCCTCCTGGTGGCGTCACCGAGCGGTGCGACGGTCAGTGCAAGGGTGGCGGTCGTACAGGGCGATGGGTGCGGCAATCGCTCGCGCAATCGCTAGAGCATCGATATGGCGCAATGGATGGGGGTTGGCATTACTGTTTATCCATCCATGTGGTGTCTGTTTATACAGTAGTCCAGGCGCGCCCTCAATGCATCCTTGCGCAGCAACTTCAGTGGTTGCGGGTCAGCGCTGCGGCAAATCCTGGGCCTGCCGGGGAAAGTCTGATCAGGATCTGCGTCTTTCCCCTTGAGATTGTTGTGGCCAACCCCATATACCTCTGCAACCTCTGGTCCCCGGACCAGCCACTGTAAAGGCGGTGCTACCGCAATTGTTGGACTTCTTCAGGAGGCTGCACATGGCCAAAGATCCCCAGACCCCGCTGGATGACGAACTCGCTCGCCAGGAGCAGGAAGCCGAGTCGCAGCAGGCCGGCGATTCAGCCGAGGCTATCGAGGGCGAGCTCGATGACAAGCTCGAGGGTATCGTCGACCTGGCTGAGGATGAGGCACAGGCCGAGGCCGTGGAAGGCGGTGACAACCCCGAGGCCGAGGTGCTGGCGGCCCGCGTCGAGGAGCTCGAGCAGAGCGTGACCGAGGCCAAGGACCAGGCCCTGCGTGCCGCCGCCGAGGCGCAGAACGTGCGCAGGCGGGCGGAAGCCGAGGCCGAGAAGGCGCGCAAGTTTGCGCTGGAGAAGTTCATCAAGGACCTGCTTCCGGTGGTCGACAGCCTGGAAAAGGCGCTTGAGGCCATGGGCGAGGACGCCTCCGAGGTGCATCGCGAGGGTGTCTCCATGACCCTGAAGATGCAGCTCGACGTTCTGAGCAAGTTCGGCGTCGAGATCGTCGAGCCCCAGGGCGAGCCGTTCGACCCGCAGTACCACGAGGCCATGGCCATGGTGCCGAACCCCGAGGTCGACCCCAACACCGTCATCGACGTGATGCAGAAGGGCTACGTGCTCAACGGACGCCTGGTGCGCCCGGCGATGGTGGTAGTGAGCCAGGCGGCCGGCTGAAACATCCGGCCCACGGGGCCTGACCGATACGGGTTGTCGACAGGAGTTGAACATGGGGACTTGAAATCGGCGGAGACGCCCCCCAGATAGTCGGCAACCCCGCGGCGAACGCCGCAAGCCAAACTTCAGTTACGCAAGACACGAATTCGAGGATTTCCTATGGGACGCATCATCGGCATTGACCTTGGTACCACCAACTCCTGTCTGGCCGTGCTCGACGGCGACAGCGCCAAGGTAATCGAGAACGCAGAAGGCGCACGTACCACCCCGTCCATCATCGCCTACACCGATGATGGCGAGACCCTAGTGGGTCAGGCGGCCAAGCGTCAGGCGGTGACTAACCCGGAAAACACCCTGTACGCGATCAAGCGCCTGATCGGCCGTCGCTTCAAGGACGACGTCGTCCAGAAGGACATCAAGATGGTGCCCTACACCATCACCGAAGCCGACAACGGCGACGCCTGGGTCGAGGTCAAGGGCAAGAAGCTGGCACCGCCCCAGGTCAGCGCGGAAGTGCTGAAGAAGATGAAGAAGACCGCCGAGGACTACCTGGGCGAAGAAGTGACCGAGGCGGTCATCACCGTGCCGGCCTACTTCAACGACAGCCAGCGTCAGGCCACCAAGGACGCGGGTCGCATTGCCGGTCTCGAGGTCAAGCGCATCATCAACGAGCCGACCGCGGCTGCCCTTGCCTATGGCATGGACAAGTCACGCGGTGACAAGACCATCGCGGTCTATGACCTGGGTGGCGGTACCTTCGATATCTCCATCATCGAAGTGGCCGACGTCGACGGCGAGACGCAGTTCGAGGTGCTGGCCACCAACGGCGACACCTTCCTGGGTGGTGAGGACTTCGACCTCAAGCTGATCAACTACCTGGTCGACCAGTTCAAGGCCGACAGCGGTATCGACCTGTCCGGCGACAACCTGGCCATGCAGCGCCTGAAGGAAGCCGCCGAGAAGGCCAAGATCGAGCTGTCCAGCGCCCAGCAGACCGACGTCAACCTGCCTTACATCACCGCCGACAACACCGGTCCCAAGCACCTCAACGTCAAGGTGACCCGGGCTAAGCTTGAGTCGCTGGTGGAAGAGCTGGTCAGCCGTTCGCTGGCGCCGTGCAAGACCGCACTGTCCGACGCCGGCCTGTCCGCCTCCGAGATCGACGACGTCATCCTGGTCGGTGGCCAGACCCGTATGCCGATGGTTCAGGCCAAGGTCGCCGAGTTCTTCGGCAAGGACGCCCGCAAGGACGTCAACCCGGACGAAGCCGTGGCCGTGGGTGCTGCGATCCAGGGCGGCGTGCTTGGCGGTGACGTCAAGGACGTGCTGCTGCTGGACGTGACCCCGCTGACACTGGGTATCGAGACCCTGGGTGGCGTGATGACGCCGCTGATCGAGAAGAACACCACCATCCCGACCAAGAAGACCCAGGTGTTCTCCACCGCGGACGACAACCAGACCGCCGTGACCATTCACGTGCTGCAGGGTGAGCGCAAGCAGTCCAGCGGCAACAAGTCGCTCGGTCGCTTCGACCTGTCGGACATTCCGCCGGCGCCGCGCGGTGTGCCGCAGATCGAGGTCGCCTTCGACCTGGACGCCAACGGTATCCTCAACGTGTCCGCCAAGGACAAGGCCACCGGCAAGGAACAGTCCATCGTCATCAAGGCCTCCAGCGGCCTGTCCGACGACGAGATCGAGCAGATGGTCCGCGACGCCGAGGCCCACGCCGACGAGGACAAGAAGTTCGAGGAACTGGTGGCGCTGCGCAACCAGGCCGACGGCATGATCCACGCCTCTCGCAAGACCCTCGAGGAAGCCGGCGACAAGGCCTCCGAGGAAGAGAAGCAGGCCATCGAGAGCGCCATCAAGGAGCTCGAGGAAGCGCTGCAGGGCGACGACAAGGACGCCATCCAGGCCAAGCTCGACGCCCTGACCGAGGCCTCCGGCAACCTGGCGCAGAAGATGTACGCCGAGCAGGCGGACGCTGGCCAGCAGGCGGGTGACGCCGACGCTGGCGCCAAGAAGGAAGATGACGTGGTCGACGCCGAGTACGAAGAAGTCAACGACGACCAGAAAAAGCAGTAACCACGACATCTGAACCTCGGATGACGCCAACGCGGGAGCCGGACTCCCGCGTTGGTGTTGCTGAGCGTCGCGACGGAGGCGGACAGACCCATGTCCAAGAGAGACTACTACGAGGTACTAGGTGTCGAGCGCGGTGCCGATCAGAAGGACATCAAGAAGGCCTATCGGCGCCTGGCACAGAAGTACCACCCGGACCGTAACCCGGACGATGACACCTCAGCGGAAAAATTCCGTGAAGTGTCCGAGGCCTACGAGGTCCTGACCGACAGCGAGAAGCGTGCGGCCTACGACCAGTTTGGCCATGCCGGCGTCGACGGCCAGGGCGGTGGTGGCTTTGGCGGCGCCGGGGCTGGCGGCTTCAGTGACATCTTCGGTGATGTCTTCGGTGACATCTTCGGCGGTGGCGGCGGACGTCGTAACCCCAATGCGCCCCAGCGGGGCAGCGACCTGCGCTACAACCTCGAGCTTGACCTCGAGAGCGCGGTGGCCGGCACCAGTGTCGACATCCGTGTGCCGCGTCACATCGAATGTGAGCGCTGCGACGGCGAAGGTGCCGAGCCGGGTTCCACCAAGGAAACCTGCCCGACCTGTCACGGACACGGTCAGGTTCGCATGCAGCAGGGCTTCTTTGCCGTGCAGCAGACCTGCCCGACCTGTCACGGCAGCGGCCAGCACATCAAGGTGCCGTGCCACGCCTGTCATGGCGAAGGTCGCGTGCGCGAGACCCGCACCCTGTCGGTGAAGATTCCGGCCGGCGTCGATTCCGGCGATCGCATTCGTCTCAATGGCGAGGGCGAAGCCGGTATCAACGGCGGTCCGCCCGGGGACCTGTACGTTCAGGTCGCGATCAAGCCGCACCATATCTTCGAGCGCGAAGGGCGTCACCTGCAGTGTGAGGTACCGATCAACTTCGTCGACGCAGCCCTCGGCGGTGAGCTCGAAGTGCCGACGCTGGATGGTCGGGTGAAGCTGAAGATTCCGGCGGAAACCCAGACCGGCAAGCTGTTCCGCCTGCGCGGCAAGGGTGTCAAGCCGGTACGCGGCGGCCCCGCCGGCGATCTGTTGTGCCGGGTGGTGGTGGAAACCCCGGTCAAGCTCAGCGAGGAACAGAAGGATCTGCTGCGCAAGTTCCAGGACAGCCTGGGTGGCAGCAACGCCCAGCACTCGCCGAAGAAGTCGAGCTTCTTCGACGGGGTGAAGAAGTTCTTCGAAGATATGAAGCTGTAAGTCGCGTAGCCTCGGGCCAGGCGTGATCCTGCGCCGACCAGGGCTTAGTGACGATGATCGACCCCCGACCCCCGACCCCCGACGCCTGGCGCCGGGGGTCGGTTTTTTGTGTCGGCTGCACATGGGCCGTCAGCGGGGCGTCACGCTCGGGCGCTTCTGATGTGCAGCTTGATTGGGTGGGGCAGAGCTTGTGGACGGCGCGGCTCTTCTGAACAGGGACGATGATCATGAGTGATAGGGATAGGCCCCTGGCGGGCATCGTGCTGCGCATCGCCTCCGGGGTGCTGTTCGCCGCCATGCTGGTGTGCGTGAAGTGGGTGAGCGACGAGGTGCCGCTGGGCCAGGTGGTGTTCTATCGCTCGGCCTTTGCGCTGTTGCCGATCGTGCTGTTTCTGGCCTGGCGTCGGGAGTTTCCGGCAGGGCTGGCGACCCGGCGCCCCTTGGGCCATCTGCTGCGCTCGAGCCTCGGCGCCGCCTCGATGTTTGCCACCTTTGCGGCCCTGGCGCGCCTGCCCGTAGCCGAGGCCACCTTGCTGGCCCAATTGGCGCCGGTACTGATGGCGATCGGCGGCGTGGTGCTGCTGGGCGAGCGCTTTACCCCACCGCGAGCGCTGGCACTGTTGCTCGCCGTGGGCGGGGTGGCGGTGCTGGTGGTGCCGGATATCGGCAACGCCGACAAGGCCGGGCAGTTGTCGGGTTACGCGCTCGGTGTGCTGGGGGCGTCGCTGACGGCTGCGGCGCTGGTCACGGTGCGGCGCATCTCGCGCACTGAGGGGGCCGGTGCCATCGCCTTCTACTTTGTGCTGGCCTGCACCCTGGCGGGCCTGGCGACCCTGCCGCTGGGCTGGGTAGCACTGCCGACCCAGACGCTGACGCTGCTGATCCTGGCCGGGTTGCTGGGCGGCGCGGCGCATATTTGCATGACCTTGGCGCTGCGCTTTGCCGAGGTGTCGAGGCTTGCCCCCTTCGAGTATATCGCCCTGGTGTGGCCGGTGCTGGCCGATCTCTGGCTGTTTGGCCAGCCGTTGTCGAGCGGCTTTCTGCTGGCGCTGCCGCTGTTGCTCGGCGGTGCCGCCCTGGCCGCCATGGAAGGCCGTCGCCTGGGGTGGCCGCGCCGGCGCTCGCCGCCCGAGAAAGACTAGTTTAGATGGCGGCCTCGACGATCAGTTGAGGTTGGCCTTTTGAACACGGTTCTATTCGCGCCCTGACGCGATACACCTTTTCGACCAGTTCGCTGGTAACCACGTCCGAAGTCGGGCCACAGGCGACCAGGTGCCCCTGTTCCAGTAGCATCGCCTGATCGGTGAAACGCAGCGCCTGGCCGAGGTCGTGCATCGCCACCAGGATCAGCATGCCGCGTTCTCGGGCCAGACGGCGCAGGATGGTCAGCAGGCCCACCTGACGATGCAGGTCCAGCGCCGAGGTCGGCTCGTCGAGCAGCAGCACTTCGGGCTCCTGAACCAGCGCCTGGGCGGCGTTGACCATCTGCCGCTGACCACCGCTGAGATCGCCGATATCTCGCTCGCCGAGGGCGCTGATGCCTAATTCGTCCAGGGCGCGCTCCACCTGGGTCAGGTCTTCGGGCTGAACCTTCATGCCGCGCCCCTGCATGCGCGCCAGCAGTACCGCTTCGTACACCGTCAGCACTGCGCTGGCGCCATTGTCCTGGGTCATGTAGGCCATCGGGCGTTCTCGACGGGAGCCTTCCAGGCGTATCTCGCCTGGGCCCTTGAGTACGCCGAAGATGCGCCGGAACAGCGTTGACTTGCCCGCTGCGTTGGGCCCGAGCAGGGCCACCACCTGGCCGCCGTGGAAGGTTGGCGTGGTGATCTCATCGAGGATCTGGCGCCGGCCGTAGCGGGCGGATAGCTGGTGGAGGCTGAGGCTTACCATGAGGCCTTCTTGTGGTTGAGCACGAGAAACAGGAAAAACGGAATTCCCACCAGTGAGGTGATGATCCCGATCGGGATGATGGTGCCGGGTAGGATGACCTTGGACAGCACCGAGCCGATCGACAGGATCAAGGCGCCGCACAGGGCGGAGCCGGGCAGAAAGAAGCGCTGATCCTCGCCCACCAGCAGGCGCGCGATATGCGGCCCGACCAGGCCGATGAAGCCGATGGTGCCGACGAAGGCGACCGACACCGCCGCCAGCAGCGACACCAGCACCAGCACTTCCAGACGCAGGCGACGAGGTCTGATGCCCATGCTTTCCGCCTTGGCGTCGCCCAGGCGCATGGCGGTCAAGGCCCAGCCGTGACGAGCCAGCAGCGGCAGCACCGCGAGCAGTACGCCGAGGGCGATCCACAGCTTGGGCCAGGTGGCCTTGGTCAGGCTGCCCATGGTCCAGAACACCACCGCCGACACCGCCTGCTGGCTGGCGAAGAACTGGATCAGCGCCATCAGCGAGTTGAAGATGAACACCATGGCGATGCCGAGCAGCACGATGGTCTCGATGGTGACGCCGCGCTTGAGGCTAAGGGCATGGATGAAGAAGGCGGTGACCATGGCCATCACGAAGGCGTTGATCGGGATGACGTAATCCAATGCCGCCGGCACGATGGCCACGCCGAAGGCCAGCGCAAGTGCTGCGCCGAAGCTGGCTCCCGCGGAGATGCCCAGGGTGAAGGGGCTGGCCAGGGGGTTGCTGAGGATGGTCTGCATCTGAGCCCCTGCGATCGACAGGCTGGCGCCCACCACCAGTGCCATCAGCGCCACTGGCATGCGGATCTGCCACAGGATCACCCGAGCCTGGTCGCTGACCTGGTCGGGGGTGAACAGGGCTGCGACCACCTCACCAAGAGTGAAGCGTGCCGGACCCAGCGCCAGGTCGATGCACAGGCTCAGCGCCAGGGCGGCGACCAGCGCCGCCAGGATCAGCTGGCGGCGCGCGACCAGGGCGCGGTAAGCATGGCGCCCGCCGCTGGTGGGCTCGATGCGGGCGCTGTCACTGGTCATTCAGGGAGATCCAGTAGCCGGGCTCGTAGTCCACCGGGAGAAAGCGCTGGTGGAGTTCCTTGAAGGTGACCTCGGGGTCGAGCTCGGTGAACAGCTCCGGATGCAGCCACTTGGCCAATTGCTGGACGGCGATGAAGTAGTAGGGGCTGTTGTAGAACTGGTGCCAGATGGCGTGGAACTGGTCGGTTTCTACCGCCGTGATGCCGGTCATGGCGGTGCGCTCGGTCAGCGCCTGGAGTTTGACTCGGGCGGCATCCATGTCGGCGCCTGGGCCCATGCCGACCCAGTCGCCGCCGGGTACATAGGCGTCCCAGTTGCCGCCGGTGACCACGACGTGGTCGGGGTTGGCGGCAATGATCTGCTCCGGGTTCAGGGTACCGAAGGTGTTGGGGATGATGTCGTCGGCGATGTTGCTGCCGCCGGCCAGTTCCACGTACTCGCCGAAGTTGCCTGGGCCGAAGCTCATGCAGCAGTCTTCGGAATAGCCGCCGGCACGATCGATAAACACCCGGGGACGTTCGGGATCGGCCTCTTCGATGACCCTGGTGACCCGCGCGAGCTGCTCCTCGGCGAAGGCGACAAAGGCATCGGCCTGTTGTTGCTTACCCAGTAGTTCGCCCATCAGGCGCATCGACGGCACCGTGTGCTCCAGCGGGTCCTCGCGAAAGTCCACGTAGACGATCGGGATATCGAGTTCGGCCAGCTTGTCGTCGTAGCCGGCGTCCTCGGTGGCAGCGCGTGCCTCCAGATTCATCAGCACCACGTCTGGCGACAGTGCCGCCGCCTGTTCGACGTCGAAGGTGCCGTCCTTGAAGCCGCCGAAGGTCGGCAGATCCTCGAGCTGCGGAAACTTCTCGGCGTAGCGGGCATAGCTGTCCGGGTCGGCCTGTGAAAAGTCTTCGCGCCAGCCCACCACTCCGGCGAAGGGGTTATCCGGCTGGAGCGCACCGAGCAGATAGATCTGACGGCCTTCGCCGAGGATGACGCGTTCTACCGGCGTGTCGAGGGTGACTTCGCGCCCGGCGACGTCGATGATGGTGGTGGGTTCGGCCAGCGCGTCGCAGGCAACAACAGACAAGGCCGCGGCAAGACAGGCGGGGGTGAGTCGGGTGGAGGCAGGGATGTTCATGGGGCGCTGGTTTCCAGTGAAGTGGCCGGCGGGTGTGGCATGCGTGGGTACGATGAACAGCAACACGCCGTTGCCTGATGCTGAGGATGCTTAGGCGATATTATTCTGCGATACATTCGCATTCGCAAAAACGGTGGAAAGTATGGTGGAATCCCGAGCTTTCGTCGAGACCGCATCAGGGCAACGCTTGATCAATCGCCTGTGCAAGCACTGGGCCCACAAGCTCGAGGTGGATGCCGAGAGCGGTCACGTGGTGTTCCCAGGCGGCGAGTGCTGGATGAAGGCGTCCGACTCGCAGCTCAGCGTCGACCTCCAGGCCGAGGACGCCGAGCGGCTGGAGCGCCTCAAGGACGTGGTGGCCAGCCACCTGGAGCGGATGGCGGGCAAGGAGCCGCTCAGCGTCGTCTGGCAGTGAGTTTGGCTGGACGCGATCGGCGCTATAGCCAGCCGGTGCGACGGAAGCGTCGGTAGAGCGCGCCACAGCACAGCACCATCATCCCCAGCGCCAGCGGATAGCCCAGCCGCCAGTCCAGTTCGGGCATATGGGTGAAGTTCATCCCCCAGATGCCGGCGAGGATGGTCGCCACCGCGAAGATCGCCGCCCAGGAGGCTAGGCGCTTGTGCACCTCGCTCTCGTCGATGGCCACCATCGACAGGTTGACCTGGATGGCGGTAATGATGGTTTCGCGAATGGTGTCGATGGCCGCCTCGATACGATGCAGGTGGTCGTAGACGTCGCGGAAGTAGTCCTGGGTCTCGTAGCACAGCGCCGGGACGCGTCCGCCGAACAGATGGGAGCTGGCTTCGGCCAGTGGGGTCACCGCGTGCTTGACGCACATGGTGCGGCGCTTGAGCTGATACAGTCGCTCCAGGCTGGCCCGGGCGCTGCCGCGCACGAAGATCTGGTCCTCGATGCTTTCCAGTTCGGCCTCGAGTTCTTCGAGTACCGGAAAGTAGCGGTCCACGACCACGTCCATCAGCGCATAGAGCACGAAGGCCGGTCCCTGCTTGAGCAGCTCGGGCTCGCGCTCGCAGCGGGCGCGTACATCGGCGAAACCACGCCCGGAGTGCTGACGTACCGACAACACATAGCCGGGACCGGCAAAGATGGCTAGCTGGCCATGCTGCACCTCGCCCTGGCTGACGCTGATCACCTGGGTGACGACGAACAGAGCGTCGCCGTATTCCTCCACCTTGGGACGCTGTTCTCCGACCAGGGCATCCTCCACGGCCAGTTCATGCAGCTCGAAGATGTCCTGAAAGGTAGAGAGCTCCTCGGCGTCCGGGTCGTGTAGTGCTACCCAGACGAAGCAGTTCGAGCGCGAGCGGTAATCACCGATCTCGCCTCTGTCGATGTTGCAAAGACGCCGTCCTTCTTCATACGCCACGCAGTTGACGATCATCGTTGTCCCCTTGCGGTTGTTATCGTGGTTCTGAGGAAAAGGTAGACGCTACGTCGCGGTTGCCGACTGCATGTTGCGCCCAGGCGACCATCGCTGTTCGGTGGTGGCGGCATGAGGGTCTTGGCATTTGGGGTCGGAACAACTATCTTCAAGTAAAGATACTTTGTTTGGAGGTAAGTGATATGCAGGTTCCGTCCCCCGGGCCGAGCGATGCCATCGATCGACTGATGGCGGAGTGGTGCAGGGTCCTCCCGGATCGTGACCCTGGCGACATGGGCATCTTTACCCGGCTGTATCGAGTGCTGAAGCATGTCGACCGTCGGGTCCAGGCGGTATTCCGGCAGCACGGCTTGAAGGAAGGCGAGTTTGACCTGCTGGCGACCCTCTACCGGCGCGATGTGCCCGAGGGTCTGACACCGAACGCCTTGTGCGAGGCGGTGGTGCTGAGTTCAGGGGCCATGACCCACCGCCTCGATCGGCTCGCCAGTCGTGGCCTGGTGGAGCGTGTTGCCAACCCTGAAGATCGTCGCAGTGTCCTGATTCGTCTCAGTGAGTCGGGAAAAGCCATGATGCCGGCGCTGCTGGACGCCTACCTGGCTGAACTCGCTTCGATGCGCGCCACCCTGGCAGATGATGAGGCGGCAGGCCTGGCGGCTGGTCTACGCCAGTTGCTGTTGGCGCTGGAAGGAGAGGTCAGCCGTGATGACGACTGAATGCCGAGAGTCCAGCGATAGCAGTGTGTGGTGGGCCCACGCCGGGATGCTGGTGTGGGCGACGCTGGTGGGGCTGTCCTTTCCGGCGGTGGGGATGTTGAGTGAAGGGCTTCCGCCACTGTCGCTGACCGCACTGCGCTTCGTGATTGCCGCTCTGGCGGTGCTTCCGCTGGTGTGGGGTGCGCCTGGTCTCCGGCCGAGTCTGGCCGGGCTCGGGCTCTATGGGTTGATGGGGCTCTGTCTGGCGAGCTTCTTCGGCACCATGTTCTGGGCGGCGCACCTGACCACGGCGCTGTCCATGGCCACGCTGTTCGTCAGCGTGCCGCTGCTGGCCTACGGCCTGGGCCGGCTGGTGGGGGTCGAGCATCGAGCCCTGGCGCTGCTGGCCTTGCTGGTACTTGGCGCCGTCGGCGCCGTGGGGCTGGCCTGGGCCGAGGCCGGTGGCTCCTTTGCCCGGATGCAATTCGGCGTGGGTGAAGCCGCCTTCTTCGCTGGTTGCATCGCCTCGGCGATGTATCCGGTGTTGTCCAAATTGGGGTTGGCGAAGGGCTGGCTATCTGAACACGCGGGGGTGCGTACCCTGTGGAGCCTGGTGATGGGGGCACTGCTGATCGGGTTTTCGGGTCTGGTCTTCGGGGATCCGGCCGCGCTGGGCCGAATGACGCTGTTCGATCTGGCGGTGGTGGCCTATCTCGGGCTCTTCTCCAGCGGAATGACCTTCTGGCTGCAGCAGCGGGCGACCGCCATCCTGACCCCGGCGGCGGTTACCGCCTACGGCTATCTGGTGCCCTTTGTGTCGATGCTGTTGCTGTTTGCCCAGGCGCCTGAACGCCTTGCACTCGAATGGCTGCCGGGCAGTCTGCTGGTCGTGCTGGCCATCGCGCTGCTGCTGCGGCGGGACGTCAAGCTGCGCAGCCAGGCGTGAGCAGGCGAGTTTTACTCAGACATCTTTGCATCATTGGGCAAAGAGGTGGGCGGTGTACGGATTTGACTTAGTGCGGTGTGGTGGTGGTTATATGAAGCTGTAAAGGTGGGGCAAAGGCGCATCAATGCCAAGGAGCCCCCCATGCCGTCAGCCAGCCCCCTTCTCGGCGCACAAGCCGTTTCCCCTTGTCAGCAGCCTGGCGACCGCGGTCTTGCCAACGACGTCTTCTCCGAGGCGCTGAGCGAGCGCTATGACCAGCTGGCCCGCGACGAGCGATACGGCACCTTCACCGGTTCCGTTCTTCACTATCTCAATCTGGAAGAAGATCTGGTCGGCAAGCGTCTTCTTGATGTGGGCTGTGGCAACGGAGCGCTGGCGGCCGAACTCAAGGGCAAGGGTGCGCAAGAGGTGCTGGGTATCGACATCAGTCCCTCCCAGGTCGCGCTGGCCAGCCGGCGCCACCAGGCACCGGGCCTCGGCTTTCGGGTCGAGGACGCCTATCGCAAGCTTGTTCTGCCGGAGGCGCCCTTCGATACCCTGGTCAGTGTCTTCGCCTTCCACTTCATCCAGCATCAGGCCATGCTCACCCGTGCTTGCCGAAACCTGTTCGAGGCGCTCAAGCCCGGTGGCCTGCTGGTGTGGCTCGATATCACCCACGACTATGTGCTTGACCCGGCGCGTATGGATCGCCTCGAGGCGTTGACCAGCTATCGCTACGACCCAGGCGTCGCCCCGGGTGAGCGGCCCCGGCCCTGGAGTCTGGTGCCTGGTCAGGTGCGCGCCGGTGACGACGTCTTGCCGGTGGACCACGTCGCGATCCCCGGGCGTACCGTGGTCAAGACGCTGCAGTCGGTCGGCTTCTCCCGGGTCAGGCGCGAGCCGCTGCGCTTCACCGATGCTGAGTCGGCCTGGCTGTGGGGCCCTGACGGGTTCAATCACCACCTGTTGGTGGCCCGCCGCTGATCAGCGGGCAGTGACATCACCGGCCGTTGGCACGGGCAGATCCAGTGTCGAGAGAGAGCGCCTTATCGGTCAGTCGAAAGCAGGCGAGCAGGTTGCGCTGCAGGGCGCTGAAGTTGTCGTCGCTGACCATCAGCAACTCACCACCGGGCAATCGCGCCAGCCCCTCCATATTGTCGACGCGCCAGCCTTCTCCGGCGGACAGGCTGGCCAGGCGTGTCACCCGTACCTGCGGCGGTGGCAGCAGCTCCACCAGGCTTAAGCTGATGGTCAGCGGACGTGGCGGGGAAAAGGCCCGTTCCAGCGCCAGCAGCCGCGGTGGAGTCTCGGTTGCAGTGTCCTCCAGCGCCAGCAGCTCGGTCAGGGCGCTGTCGGCCGGTGAGGCCAGCGGGTAGCGCCACCGGCGCGTGTCGGTAGCGTTCTCCGCCAGGCTGAACAGAAGGGTGTGTCTGACGCCATCTTGCGCGTTCATGCCGTCGGGGGGTGACTCCAGCCCCGCCACCAGTCCGATGCCCGGCACTCGGGCCAGCGCTTCCAGGCTTTCGTTATCACCGGCGTTGTGGCTGGCGGTGGAGCGCAGCGGTTCGCCTTTCGGCGTGCCGTCGACGGAGAAGCGCTGTAGCCGATGATCCTGCTCGAAGCCGATCAGTAGTTCGGTGTTGCCGGTGATGCCATCATCGGCCCGCGCCAGCACCAGCGACTCGGCGTCTGCGGCCTTGCCTTCCAGCGGCGTATCGTCCTGCGCCTTCAATCGGTGGCTGGTGATCGGGCGCAGGTCTACCAGGCGGCCGTGTTCAAGTACTGGCCTTGCCTGGTGCACGCGCCCGCGATCGGATACCAGGTGCAGCAGGTTGTCGTCTGAGTCCCAGGCCATGGCCGAGAGACCACCCAGGGGAACGCTGGTGTTGTTTTCGGTGGGACGCCACTGGCTCGGTAGTGCCAGGGTGCCGCACATGCTCAGCCCCGGCTGGGCGGGGGCCTCGCCCTGCAAGCTGGTCGGCTTGACCTGGGCGGTGCAGCCGCCAAGCCACAGGGATGCTGCCAGCGTGGTGAGCAGGGGTAATCGGAGCATTTTTCTGAACGGCATGGGGCGGTCCTGTCGGGCGGGAAGGTCAGCGTGATGGCCAGGGCGAGGCAAGAGGGAGCGACGTTGGTATACTGCGCCGAATCCCTTTACATTTTGGCGTATCTACGTTGATCCGCCTGTCTGTTCGAACTCTCGTTTCTCCAGGAGATTGCATGAGCCGTACCGCCCCCCGTATCGCCATCGTCGGCGTCGCCGGCCGCATGGGCCGCACCCTGGTCAACGCCGTGATGCAGGACGACGACGCCGTCCTCGCCGGCGGCATCGTCGAGCCGGGCAGTTCGCTGGCTGGCGCCGATCTGGGCGAGCTGGCCGGCGTCGGCCGCCAGGGCGTGGCGGCGGTGGACTCCCTTGAGGCCATCGTCGATGACTTCGACGTGCTGATCGATTTCACCGCGCCCAAGGTGACCCTGGCCAACCTGGCCTTCTGTGCCGAGCATGGCAAGGCCATCGTCATCGGCACCACCGGCCTGTCCGATGACGAGCAGGCCGAGCTCGACGGTTATGCCGAGCGAGTGCCCACGGTGTTTGCGCCCAACATGAGCGTCGGCGTCAATCTGACCCTGAAGCTGCTGGAGACTGCAGCGAAGGCGTTGGGCGACGAGGGCTATGATATCGAGGTCATCGAGTCCCACCATCGTCACAAGGTCGATGCGCCGTCCGGTACCGCCCTGCGCATGGGCGAGGTGGTCGCCGGGGCGCTGGATCGCAACCTCAAGGAGCACGGGGTGTTCGAGCGGGTAGGCCAGTGCGGTCCTCGCGATCCCAAGGAAATCGGCTTCGCCACGGTGCGTGCCGGCGATATCGTCGGGGAGCATACCGTGATGTTCGCTACCGAAGGCGAGCGCATCGAGATCACTCACAAGGCGTCCAGCCGCATGACCTTCGCCCGGGGCGCGGTGCGCGCAGCACGCTGGGTCGCCGAGCGTGAGGCGGGACGCTACGGCATGTCCGACGTGCTGGGCCTGGACTGAGGTTTGTAGGCCTCTGGCGGCGTCGGGGTGCGGTGTTGCCCATGGCAAAGTGCTTGCTCCGGGGTAGTCAGCCCGGCCCAGATGCTGTAACATTCCAAAAATTTTGGCCGGGCCGGGCATGAAAGTGTCGCGTCGAGAGCGTTCAGTACGTCTCTCGCAGCATAGGTGCCGGCTCTGCATTCCGAGCGAATGACAACAAGCGGGATGAAACCGGTCAAACACCGGGTTTCGTCCCGCTTTTTTACGGCCCGGCTCCTTGTGTGCTTGACGCACGATGGGCCGGGTCGGTGCCGAATGGCCTGGCGACAGGTCGCCGACGCCGGCGAGCGTATGGCGGCGGTCGTAGATACCTTGACGAGCTTTGGGAGGACGTAGCGTTGAACAAACCCGCAATCTTGGCCCTGGAAGATGGCAGCGTATTCCACGGCACGGCCATTGGCGCTGATGGGCAGACCAGTGGTGAGGTGGTGTTCAATACGGCCATGACCGGCTATCAGGAAATTTTGACCGACCCCTCCTATTCCCGACAGATCGTCACCCTCACCTATCCCCATATCGGTAATACCGGCATCAATCCCGAGGACGTTGAGTCCGCCAGCATCGCCGCCGCGGGCCTCGTCATCCGCGATCTGCCGCTCGTCGCCAGCAACTTCCGATCTACCCAGAGCCTCTCGGACTATCTCGCCAGCCAGAACGTGGTGGGCATCGCCGACATCGATACCCGTCGGCTGACTCGAATCCTGCGCGACAAGGGTGCCCAGAACGGTGCCATTGTGGCCGGCGACGAGGCCCTGGGCGACGACGCCGAAGCGCGCGCCCTGGAAGCCGCCCGCGCCTTCCCCGGGCTCAAGGGCATGGACCTGGCCAAGGTGGTGTCCTGCAGCGAGCGCTACGTCTGGAACGAGGGCGAGTGGACGCTGGGCAAGGGCTACGCCGATACCGAAGGGGCCGAGCGGCCCTTCCATGTGGTGGCCTACGACTACGGCGTCAAGTTCAACATCCTGCGCATGCTGGCGAGTCGCGGCTGCAAGCTGACCGTGGTGCCGGCCCAGACCCCGGCGTCCGAGGTGCTGGCGCTCGACCCCGACGGCGTCTTTCTGTCCAACGGGCCCGGCGACCCCGAGCCGTGTGACTACGCCATCGACGCCATCCGCGAGATCCTCGAGACCGAAGTGCCGGTGTTCGGCATCTGCCTGGGCCACCAGTTGCTGGCGCTGGCCAGCGGTGCCACTACGGTCAAGATGAATCACGGCCACCACGGCGCCAACCATCCGGTGCAGGATCTGGACAGCGGCCACGTGATGATCACCAGCCAGAACCACGGCTTTGCCGCCGACGAGACCACGCTGCCGGATAACCTGCGCGCCACCCACCGCTCGCTGTTCGACGGCACCCTGCAGGGGATCGAGCGTACCGACCGTCCGGCGTTCAGCTTCCAGGGCCACCCCGAAGCGAGCCCCGGCCCCCGCGATGTGGCGCCGCTGTTCGACCGCTTCATCGACATGATGCGCAGCCGTCGCTAAGGCGCCGACACAGACTCCGGTTCATCGTCCAATTTTCTTGCGGGAAGCACCATGCCCAAGCGTACAGACCTGAAAAGCATCCTTATCATCGGCGCTGGCCCCATCGTCATCGGCCAGGCCTGCGAGTTCGACTATTCCGGCGCCCAGGCCTGCAAGGCGCTGCGCGAAGAGGGTTTTCGCGTCATCCTGGTTAACTCCAACCCGGCCACCATCATGACCGATCCGGCCATGGCGGATGCCACCTACATCGAGCCGATCACCTGGCAGGCGGTGGAGAAGATCATCGAGGCCGAGCGTCCCGACGCCGTGCTGCCGACCATGGGCGGCCAGACCGCGCTGAACTGCGCGCTGGATCTCGATCGCCACGGCGTACTGGAAAAGTACGGCGTGGAGATGATCGGTGCCAACGCCGACACCATCGACAAGGCCGAGGACCGCGATCGCTTCGACAAGGCGATGAAGAATATCGGTCTCGAGTGCCCCAAGGCCAAGGTCGCCCACAGCATGGATGAGGCCTGGGAGATCCAGGGCGAGCTGGGCTTCCCGGTGATCATCCGGCCGTCCTTCACCATGGGTGGCTCCGGTGGCGGCGTGGCCTACAACAAGGAAGAGTTCAAGGAGATCTGTGGGCGCGGCTTCGAGCTTTCGCCGACCCACGAGCTGCTGATCGACGAATCGTTGCTGGGCTGGAAGGAATACGAGATGGAGGTCGTTCGTGACAAGAACGACAACTGCATCATCGTCTGTGCCATCGAGAACTTCGACCCCATGGGCGTGCACACCGGTGACTCCATCACCGTGGCGCCGGCCCAGACGCTGACCGACAAGGAATACCAGATCATGCGCGACGCATCCCTTGCGGTGCTGCGTGAGATCGGTGTCGAGACCGGTGGCTCCAACGTCCAGTTCGGCGTGGACCCCGAGACCGGCCGCATGGTGGTCATCGAGATGAACCCGCGGGTGTCGCGTTCCTCCGCCCTGGCCTCCAAGGCCACCGGCTTCCCGATCGCCAAGATCGCCGCCAAGCTGGCGGTGGGCTACACCCTGGACGAGCTGCAGAACGACATCACCGGCGGTCGCACCCCGGCGTCCTTCGAGCCGTCCATCGACTACGTCGTCACCAAGATTCCGCGCTTCACCTTCGAGAAGTTCCCCCAGGCCAACGACCGTCTGACCACCCAGATGAAGTCGGTGGGCGAGGTCATGGCCATCGGCCGCACCTTCCAGGAATCGCTGCAGAAGGCGCTGCGTGGCATGGAGACCGGCAACGACGGTCTCGATCCCATCGTCACCGAGTTCAGCGACGAGAACATGGCGCTGATCAAGGGCGAGCTGCAGGCCGCCGGCGCCGAGCGTATCTTCTTCATCGCCGATGCCATGCGCTCCGGCATGTCGGTGGCAGAAGTGTTCGAGCTGACCAACATCGACCCCTGGTTCCTGGTGCAGCTCGAGGATCTGGTCAAGATCGAGCAGGATCTGTCCAGCCGTCCGCTGTCGTCGCTGGACGCGCGCGAACTCTATCGTCTCAAGCGCAAGGGCTTTGGCGATGCTCGTCTGGCCAAGGTGCTGGGCGTGTCCGAGGACGATGTGCGCAGGGCGCGCCATGACGCCGGTATCCGTCCGGTCTACAAGCGCGTCGACACCTGCGCCGCCGAGTTCGCCTCCGACACCGCCTACATGTACTCCACCTACGAGGAGGAGTGCGAGGCCGAGGTCAGCGATCGTAAGAAGATCATGGTGCTGGGCGGTGGCCCCAACCGTATCGGTCAGGGCATCGAGTTCGACTACTGCTGCGTCCACGCCGCCTTCGCCATGCGCGACGACGGCTACGAGACCATCATGGTCAACTGCAACCCGGAGACCGTGTCCACCGACTACGACACCTCCGATCGTCTGTACTTCGAGCCGGTGACCCTGGAGGACGTGCTCGAGATCGCCGACAAGGAGAAGCCGGTCGGGGTGATCGTGCAGTTCGGCGGTCAGACGCCGCTGAAGCTTGCACGTGCGCTCGAGGCCGCCGGTGTGCCGATCATCGGTACCACCCCGGACGCCATCGACCGCGCCGAGGATCGCGAGCGCTTCCAGCAGATGATCGACAAGCTGGGCCTCAAACAGCCGCCCAACGCCACCGCCAGAAGCTTTGACGAGGCCTTCAGCAAGGCCGAGGCGATCGGCTACCCGCTGGTGGTGCGCCCGAGCTACGTGCTCGGTGGGCGCGCCATGGAAATCGTCTATGACGCCAGCGAGCTGGAGAACTACATGACCCACGCGGTCAAGGTCTCCAACGACTCGCCGGTGCTGCTCGATCACTTCCTGAGCGCCGCCATCGAGATCGACATCGACGCGGTGTCCGACGGTGAGCAGGTGGTGATCGGCGGTATCATGCAGCACGTCGAACAGGCTGGTGTGCACTCAGGCGACTCCGCCTGTGCGCTGCCGCCGTACTCGCTGCCGGCGGAAGTGCAGGACGAGATGCGCGAGCAGGTCAAGCGCATGGCCGTGGAGCTTGGCGTGAAGGGCCTGATGAACGTCCAGCTGGCCTGGCAGGACGGCGAGATCTACGTCATCGAGGTCAACCCGCGCGCCTCGCGCACCGTGCCCTTCGTGTCCAAGTGCATCGGTACCTCGCTGGCCCAGGTGGCGGCCCGTTGCATGGCCGGCGTCAGCCTCAAGGAGCAGGGCTTCGAGCGCGAGATCGTGCCGCACTTCTACAGCGTCAAGGAGGCGGTGTTCCCGTTCAACAAGTTCCCTGGCGTCGACCCGATCCTGTCGCCGGAGATGAAGTCCACCGGCGAGGTAATGGGGTCCGGCGACACCTTCGCCGAGGCCTTCTACAAGGCCCAGCTCGGTGCAGGTGAGGCGATTCCGGCGCTGACCGGCGATCGCAAGGCGTTCCTGTCGGTTCGCGAGCCGGACAAGGCGGGTGTTATCGAAGTGGCGCGTTCTCTGGTAACATTGGGCTTCACACTCTGTGCGACCCGAGGAACGGCGGCAGCCCTTGAACAGGCTGGTCTGCCCGTCGAGGTCGTCAACAAGGTTTACGAAGGCCGGCCACACATCGTCGATTCCATCAAGAACGACGAGATCGCCTATATCGTCAATACCACCGAGGGCCGCCAGGCCATCAATGACTCCTCGGTGATCCGCCGCACCGCACTCGCCCGCAAGGTTCCCTATGCCACGACGCTGGCAGGGGCCAGTGCCGTTTGTTTGGCGCTCGAGTACGGCAATGCCGTGACCGTGCGGCGGCTACAGGAACTGCATGCAGGAGCGAATACATGAACAAGGTCCCGATGACCGTCGCCGGTGAGCAACGCCTGCGTGAAGAGCTCGAACAGCTCAAGAGCGAGGCTCGCCCGACAGTGATCGCTGCCATCGCCGAAGCGCGTGAGCACGGCGACCTCAAGGAGAACGCCGAGTACCACGCCGCGCGCGAGCAGCAGGGCTTCATCGAGGGGCGTATCCAGGAGATCGAGGGCAAGCTGTCCAACGCCCAGGTCATCGACGTCACCAAGCTGCCCAAGACCGGCAAAGTGATCTTCGGCGTGACCGTCGAGCTTCTGAATCTGGATACCGACGAAGAGGTGACCTACCGCATCGTCGGTGAGGACGAGGCCGACATCAAGCAGCGTCGCATCTCGGTCACCTCGCCCATCGCCCGTGCCTTGATCGGCAAGGAAGAGGGTGAGGTCGTGCTGGTCCGCACCCCCGGTGGTGAGGTCGAGTACGAGATCACCGGCGTCGAGCACATCTAGAGCCGGATCCTTCGATCCAGACGACACCGCCCCGCCAGGAATCCTGGCGGGGCGGTGTCTTTTCTGGCGACAGGATCGTCGGCGCCCGGTGGTGGCGCAGCGACGCCGGTGCGTCAGTGGCGGCCGTGGTGGTTCTCGAAGCGGGTGATGTTGGACAGCTTCGGATTGGCCTTGGGGTTCTTGCGGTACAGCAGGGCCACCTTGCCGATCTTCTGGATCAGCTCGGAGCGGCTCTGGGCGACGAGTTCGTCGAGCACTGCGGTGCGGTCGTCGCGGTCGGGGATCGCGAGCTTCACCTTGACCAGTTCGTGGTCGTTCAGGGCTCGTTCGAGCTCGGCCAGCATGCCTTCGGAAATACCGTTCTCCGAGGCCGTCACCACCGGGTCGAGGTGGTGGCCGATGCTGCGCATTGCTTTCTTTTGTGCCTGTGACAAGCTCATGGTATCTTGCTTCATTCCGTTTTGGCCGTAGGGCGCGTGACAGCACATGGTACGGGGATTCCCCGTGCGGTGAAAGCGCTTGTGCATGACAATCTCCAGGCAGCCGTTCGCCGGCGGTGGCAAAGCCGCTCGATGCGTCGTGCAGCCCGCCCCTCGGTTCCTGCGGCGAGCCTCCCCGCCACGCGGTTCGGCTCCGGCGGCCATGCCGGGTGTCCGCAGCAAATGCACTTCGAGCAACGCCCTTCCGGCAATTGTTCAGGAAATCTTCTTTCAGGTGGCTCAGTGGCAGCATCCCGTCCCCCATCCGGTAAAAAATCCTCATCCGGCAAGAGCAGCGCGAGCAAGACCAGCGCCAGCTGGTTGAAGGAACACTTCGATGATCGCTACGTTCAGCAGAGCTGGCAGGACGGCTACCGTTCCCGGGCCAGCTATAAGCTGGTGGAGCTGGACGACAAGGACAAGCTGTTCAAGCCGGGCATGACCGTCATCGATCTGGGTGCGGCGCCAGGCGGCTGGAGCCAGATCGCCGCAGAGCGTGTCGGTGACGCCGGTGTGGTCATCGCCTCGGACATCCTCGAGATGGACGCCCTGGCCGGGGTCGACTTCGTACAGGGTGACTTTACCGAGGAAAGCGTGCTGGAAGAGGTGCTGGCAAGGCTCGGTGATCGCCCGGTGGACCTTGTGATGTCGGACATGGCCCCCAATATGAGTGGTATGGCGGCCATCGATCAGCCTCAGGCAATGTACCTGGTGGAGCTGGCGCTCGACCTGGCTCGTCAGACGCTGCGTCCCGGGGGTACCTTCCTGGCCAAGGTGTTCCAGGGCGAAGGCTTCGACGAATATCTCAAGGAGCTGCGCGGCGCCTTTCAAAAGGTGGTGACGCGCAAGCCGGGGGCATCGCGGGCACGCTCCCGCGAGGTCTACCTGCTGGCCCAGGGATTCAAGGGCTGAGCATCGGCGCCGGTCGACGTCTGATAGACCGCGCCTACCGGAGCGATACCGGCAAAAGTGGCCTGGCTGTGCCAGTCTTGAGGCATGGTACAGGCAGGAAAGGACACATGATGGCGTGCGATGGCCTGCCAGGCAGTCATCGCATCGACATTTTTTCGGCATTTTCCGAGGGTGAGTCCCGGCGGAAGGGGCGCTTGCGCCGCTTCGTTGGATCCGATCAGGCTGGCTGAACCAGGCCGGGTCATGTAGTGTCGAACCCTTAGGCACCTAGGCCGACAGATTCTTGCAATTGAGGGTGGTCCCTTGAACGACATGGCGAAGAACCTGATTCTGTGGTTGGTCATCGCGGCGGTGCTGCTGACGGTGTTCAACAACTTCAGCGTCGAGAACGCACCCAACCAGATGAACTACTCCCAGTTCGTCGAACAGGTGCAAAACGAGCAGGTACGCAGTGTAACCATCGACGGTTACACGATCAGCGGTGAGCGCAACGATGGCTCCAGCTTTCAGACCATCCGCCCCTCGGCGGAGGACCCGAAGCTGATGGACGATCTGTTGTCCAACAATGTCACCGTGGTGGGCAAGAAGCCGGAACAGCAGAGTCTGTGGACGCGACTATTGATCGCGAGCTTCCCGATTCTGCTGATCCTGGCCATCTTCATGTTCTTCATGCGCCAGATGCAGGGCGGTGGTGCCGGCAAGGGCGGCCCCATGAGCTTCGGCAAGTCCAAGGCCAAACTGCTGTCCCAGGATCAGATCAAGACCACCTTTGCCGACGTGGCGGGGTGTGACGAGGCCAAGGAGGAAGTCGAGGAACTGGTCGACTTCCTGCGTGATCCGACCAAGTTCCAGCGGCTGGGTGGCACCATCCCCCGCGGTGTCTTGATGGTCGGGCCTCCCGGTACCGGCAAGACCCTGCTGGCGAAGTCCATCGCCGGCGAGGCCAAGGTGCCGTTCTTCTCGATCTCAGGCTCTGACTTCGTCGAGATGTTCGTCGGTGTGGGTGCTTCCCGTGTGCGCGACATGTTCGAGCAGGCCAAGAAGCAGGCACCCTGCATCATCTTCATCGACGAGATCGACGCCGTGGGTCGTTCGCGCGGCGCCGGCATGGGCGGCGGCAATGACGAGCGCGAGCAGACGCTGAACCAGCTGCTGGTCGAGATGGATGGCTTCGAGGCCAATGAAGGCATCATCGTCATCGCCGCCACCAACCGTCCCGACGTGCTCGACCCTGCGCTGCTGCGCCCGGGCCGCTTCGACCGTCAGGTGGTGGTGCCGCTTCCCGATATCCGTGGTCGCGAGCATATCCTCAACGTGCACCTGCGCAAGGTGCCGCTGGCCGATGACGTCAAGCCGACCTTCATTGCCCGTGGTACCCCTGGCTTCTCTGGTGCCGACCTGGCCAACCTGGTCAACGAGGCTGCGCTGTTCGCCGCTCGTCGTAACAAGCGTCTGGTGGGCATGGAAGAGCTTGAGCTGGCCAAGGACAAGATCATGATGGGGGCCGAGCGCCGCTCCATGGTCATGACCGAGAAGGAAAAGCTCAACACCGCTTACCATGAGTCGGGCCACGCCATCATCGGTCTGGTGATGCCGGAGCATGACCCGGTCTACAAGGTGACCATCATTCCGCGTGGCCGCGCCCTGGGTGTGACCATGTTCCTGCCGGAGCAGGATCGTTACAGCCTGTCGCGCCAGCAGATCATCAGTCAGATCTGTTCGCTGTTCGGCGGCCGCATCGCCGAGGAGATGACGCTGGGACCGAACGGTGTCACCACCGGCGCCTCCAACGACATCAAGCGTGCCACCGAGCTTGCCCACAACATGGTGGCGAAGTGGGGCCTGTCCGAGGAGATGGGGCCGATCATGTACGACGAGGACGAGTCTCACCAGTTCCTCGGCGGCCCGGGCCAGGGCGGTGGCAAGCTGAAGTCGGGCGAAACCACCTCGCGTCTGGACAAGGAAGTGCGCAAGATCATCGACGGCTGCTACGAGCAGGCGCGTCAGATCCTCGAGGACAATCGCGACAAGCTCGATGCCATGGCCGAAGCGCTGATGCATTACGAGACCATCGACGCGGATCAGCTCAAGGACATCATGGAAGGGCGTGACCCGCGTCCGCCCAAGGACTGGGATGAGCCCGGTTCCGGCGGCGGCTCTCCGGTCACCGGTGATCCCGAGCCGTCGAAGGAGCCGGAGTCCGGCGCCGACACCAGCGATGGGGACGAGGAAGAGGATGACAAAGGCTCCGGCCGTCGCCCCTCCGACCCCCTTGGCGGCCCCGCCGGTAGCTGACGGCCCGCCCGCTCACAGAGGCGCCCCGCGGGGCGCCTCTGGCGTTGCATGACCCGCCTCTCGCATTAGTATTCTTTGGTGAATACCCAGATTTTCCCAGGACATCCGCTTCGATGGACGCTCGTTACCCCGCTGTACTGCCCTGTGGTCGACACCGCCTCGATCTGACCTTTCCCCGCATCATGGGGATCCTCAACGTCACTCCCGACTCCTTTTCCGATGGTGGCCATCACGTGGTCATCGACGACGCCCTGCGCCATGCCGAACAGATGCTCGCCGAGGGTGCTGCCATCATCGACGTGGGTGGCGAGTCCACGCGACCTGGTGCGACGCCGGTCACCGCGCAGCAGGAGCTCGACCGGGTGATCCCGGTGGTCGAGGCGCTGGTACGGGAGCTGGATGCCCTGGTGTCGGTGGACACCTCGACGCCGGAGGTCATGCGCGAGAGCGCCCAGGCCGGGGCTGGCATGATCAATGATGTACGCAACCTGCGCCGTGAGGGCGCCGTCGCGGCGGCGACCGGTACCGGGCTGCCGGTGGTGCTGATGCACATGCTCGGTGAGCCGGGCGACATGCAGGATGCGCCCCGCTATGACAGGCCGGTGGAGGAAGAGGTCGCAGACTTTCTCGAAAGGCGCATCGCCGAGTGCGAGGCGGCGGGTCTCAAGCGAGAACGCCTGTTGCTTGATCCAGGTTTTGGTTTCGCCAAGACCGTGGAGCATAATCTTCGCCTGTTGCATCGCCTGGAGCGCCTGGAAGCCCTGGGGCTTCCGCTGCTGGTGGGGATGTCGCGCAAGAGCATGATCGGCAAGGTGCTCGACCGTGCGGTCGAGGAGCGCCTGTCGGGCGGTCTGGCCTTGTCGGCACTGGCGGTGGAGCGAGGTGCACGGATACTACGCGTTCACGATGTGGGGCCCCATGTGGACGCGGTGAACATGACCTGGGCCGTTCTCGAGGAAGGAGAACACCATGGCTAGACGCTATTTTGGCACGGATGGCATTCGCGGTACCGTCGGTCAGGCGCCGATCACGCCGGACTTCATGCTCAAGCTGGGCTGGGCTACCGGCCGCGTGCTCGAGCCACGCCGTCAGCGGGCGCGGGTACTGATCGGCAAGGACACCCGGATCTCCGGCTACATGTTCGAGTCGGCCCTCGAGGCGGGGCTGTCGGCGGCGGGCGTTGACGTGATGCTGCTCGGTCCGATGCCGACACCGGGTATCGCCTACCTGACGCGGACCTTTCGCGCCGATGCGGGGATCGTCATCTCCGCTTCCCACAACGCCTACCAGGACAACGGCATCAAGTTCTTCTCGGCCGAGGGCGCCAAGCTGGGCGATGAGATCGAGGAGCGCATCGAGCGCGCACTGGATGAGACCCTGACCACGGTGTCACCGGGGGAGCTGGGCAAGGCCAGCCGGGTCGACGACGCCGCCGGGCGCTATATCGAGTTCTGCAAGTCGACGATCCCCGACCGGGTCAACCTGCACGGCCTGCGTATCGTGCTGGACTGCGCCCATGGCGCGACGTATCACATCGCGCCGGCGGTGTTCAAGGAGCTCGGGGCCAAGGTCAGCCTGGTCGGGGCCGAGCCCGACGGCCTCAATATCAACCAGGAGGTGGGCTCGACCCATCCCGCGGCGCTGCGCGCGGCGGTGATCCAGCAAGGCGCCGATCTGGGTATCGCCTTCGATGGTGACGGCGATCGCGTGCTGATGGTGGATGCCGACGGTCACGAGATCGACGGTGACGACATGCTCTACCTGATCGCCAAGGACCGTCACGAGCGTGGCGAGCTGGGTGGTGGTGTGGTCGGTACCCTGATGAGCAACTTCGGGCTAGCCGCAGCGCTGGAGTCCATGGGCGTGCCCTTCGAACGTGCCAAGGTCGGCGATCGCTACGTGATGGAGCGCCTGGCCGCCAACGACTGGCAGCTGGGTGGCGAGTCCTCGGGGCATATCGTCTGTCGCCACGTGCAGACCACCGGCGACGGTATCGTCTCGGCGCTGCAGGTGCTGTCCTACATGGTGCGTGAGGAAAAGCCGCTGTCACGCCTGCTGCACGGCTTCGAGAAGGCGCCTCAGTCGCTGGTCAACGTGCGCCTGTCGGCGGGCGTCGACGCCAAGGCGGTGATGGCCGACCCGAGTCTCGAACAGGCCACCCGTGCGGTCGAGGCCGAGCTTGGCGATGAGGGCCGCGTGCTGCTGCGCCCCTCGGGTACCGAGCCGCTGATTCGTGTCATGGTCGAGGGACGCCCTCATCTGGATGTCGAAGGGCTGGCCAGGCGTCTGGCCGATGACGTGCGTGAGCTGGTCGGCTGAACCCTGATCTCACCGCCCGGTTTCGCGGTGCCATGACGCGAGGCCTGGTGGACCCTGATGCCGGCGAGAGCGTCTTGTCGGCTTGCTCCAGCGCGGGACCGAAGGCTTCGATCCCGCGGCAAATCTTGTCTTGACAGGGCCGCTCCTATACCATTTCGGCCCACCTTGAAAGAGGATGTTCCATGCGTGCACCGCTGATCGCCGGCAACTGGAAGATGAATGGCTCGCTGAGCCTGATCGATACCTTCGCCGAGGCGCTGTCCGGCGCCGAATTGCCGCAGGCGGTGACGCTGGCCCTGGCGGTTCCCTTTCCCTATGTCGGGGTGGCCAGGGAACGGTTGCCGCAGAGCGTCAGGCTGGCCGGCCAGACCCTGAGCGACCAGCCGAGCGGAGCCTTCACCGGCGAGGTGAGCGGCGCCATGCTTGCTGACGTCGGCGCCGACATGGTGCTGGTCGGACACTCCGAGCGGCGTACCCTGTTCGGCGAAGACGACGCGGCGGTGCTGGCACGGGTGCAGGCCGCGCTTGGTCAGGGGCTGACGCCGGTGCTGTGCCTGGGGGAAACCCTGGAAGAGCGCGACGCCGAGCGTACCGAGGCGGTGGTGCTCGGTCAGCTCGAGGCGGTGATGGAAGCCCTCGACGGTGACGAGCGCGCGCGCCTGGTATTGGCCTACGAGCCGGTCTGGGCGATCGGCACCGGTCGTACCGCAACGCCTGAGCAGGCGCAGCAGGTGCATGCGGCGATTCGTGCACGACTCGAACGTTACGATGGCGCCCTGGCGGCGTCCATGCAGGTTCTCTACGGCGGCAGCATGAAGCCCGACAACGCGGCGGAATTGCTGGCCCAACCGGACATCGACGGCGGCCTGATCGGCGGAGCATCGCTGAAGGTCGACGATTTTCTAGCCATTTGTCAGTCAGCAGGTTGAATCCATGCAAGTTGCCATTCTCATGATCCATGTGGCGATCGCCATCGCCCTGGTCGTTCTTATCCTGCTGCAGCAGGGCAAGGGCGCCGATGCCGGTGCCTCCTTCGGTGGCGGTGCCTCCCAGACCGTCTTCGGTTCCCGTGGCAGCGGCAGTTTCCTGTCCAAGGCGACCGGGGCGCTGGCGGCGTGTTTCTTCGCCACTTCCCTGACCCTGGCCTACTTCGCCTCCGAGGCGGGCAATTCCGCGCCAGAAGCGGGGATTCCCGACGCCGAGGTGATCGAGCGGCAGAACAGCGCGCCGACCCTGGATGACGAAAGCACCCAGAACAGTGCGCCTGCGCTTGAGGAAGAAAGTCAGGAAAATTCTGCGCCTACGCTTGACGAAGGTTCAAGCGACGTGGATAATGCAGCGCCAGTGCTGGAGGACAGCCAAGGCTGATCTCCGGAACTCCCCTAGCCGAAGTGGTGGAATTGGTAGACACGCTATCTTGAGGGGGTAGTGACCTTACGGTCGTGCGGGTTCAAGTCCCGCCTTCGGCACCATCCTCGTCTTCTGCAATGACGGCGTGGGTGACAAGCTCTCCCGGTGATGACCGGTGATCTTCTCTCAGGGTTGGCGGTTCGGTGAAATGCCTTGACGCCCTGGTCAAGGCGCAGTATACTCACCGGCCTAGATTGATGCGGGGTGGAGCAGTCTGGTAGCTCGTCGGGCTCATAACCCGAAGGTCATCGGTTCAAATCCGGTCCCCGCTACCATCTTCTTGGCAGGCATGCAGGTATCCTCAAGGGGCATGCGAACTTCTGCCAGATGGTGACAGGTTTCTTGGAAAAAGCCCCTTCCTGTGAAGGGGCTTTTTGTTAGCAGCTTGCCGGGGCTCGCCCGGCGGCGCGAACGCCAATCAGCCACCTGACTTTCCTGTTCACTCCCGGCCAGGTGCTGATGCAACGGCTGTAGGAGCTTTCATTCGTGGCGACCAAAGATGCTGCGCTCAATGCGTTGATCGAACCGGTGGTAACGGCCATGGGGTTCGAGCTCTGGGGTATCGACTATCTGTCCCAGGGAAAACATTCCCGTCTGGTGATTTACATCGATCACGCCGATGGCGTCAGTGTCGACAACTGTGCCGATATCAGTCGACAGGTCAGCGCCATCATGGATGTCGAGGATCCCATCGCCGGGGAGTACCGTCTCGAGGTGTCTTCGCCCGGGATGGATCGTCCGCTGTTCCGTCTCGATCAGTTCTCCCGCTACGCTGGCCATCACGTGGCTCTGAAGCTGCGCGCTCCTTTCGAGGGTCGGCGCAAGTTCCAGGGCGTGCTCGCCGGAACCGAGGGTGACGAGGTGCTGGTGCAGATCGACGGTGAGGAATACTGCTTTCCGATCGACGGCATCGATCAGGCGCGGGTGGTTCCTCAGTTTGACGAGTGACGCTCACTGATGCGCGACGACTGATGCGCGACAAGAGAGAACAAGGATCGGTTTTTTGGCGAGGCTTTAAGGCATGAGTAAAGAAATTCTGGCGGTCGTTGACGCGATCTCCAACGAGAAGGGTGTCCCCCGCGAGGTCATCTTCGAAGCCGTCGAGGCGGCGCTGGCCAGTGCCTCGCGCAAGCGCTTCGAGGATGAGGAAGCCAGCGTCCGCGTACACATCGATCGGATGACCGGCGAGTACGAGACCTTCCGCCGCTGGGTGGTGGTCGAGGACGATGACTTCGACGGACCCGACGCCGAGATCAAGCTGACCTTCGCCGAAAAGCGGGATCCGCCGCTGGGCCTGGGTGACGTGGTCGAGGAGCGCATCGAGAATGCGGCCTTCGGTCGTATCGCCGCCCAGACCGCCAAGCAGGTCATCGTGCAGAAGGTGCGCGAGGCCGAGCGTGCCGAGGTCGTGCGCATCTATGCCGAGCGTGAAGGTGAACTGGTCGCGGGTATCGTCAAGAAGACGACACGTGACGGCCTGATCATTGACCTGGGCGACAACGCCGAGGCCTTCCTGCCGCGCAGCGAGATGATCCCCGGTGAGCGCTACCGCATGAACGAGCGGGTGCGCGCACTGCTGGTCAAGGTCGACGCCGAGGCGCGTGGCGCCCAGTTGATCCTGTCGCGCACCAACCCGCAGATGATCATTGAGCTGTTCAAGATCGAGGTTCCCGAGATCGCCGAGCAGCTTATCGAGATCAAGGGTGCGGCGCGTGATCCTGGCTCCCGGGCCAAGATCGCGGTCAAGACCAACGACCGTCGCATCGACCCGGTGGGCGCCTGCGTCGGCATGCGCGGTTCGCGCGTGCAGGCGGTGTCCTCGGAGCTGCAGAACGAACGCGTCGACATCGTGCTGTGGGACGACAATCCCGCACAGCTGGTGATCAACGCCATGGCCCCGGCCGACGTCGCCTCCATCCTGGTGGATGAGGATGCCCACGCCATGGACGTGGCCGTCGCCGAGGACAACCTGGCCCAGGCCATCGGCCGTAGTGGCCAGAACGTGCGTCTCGCGTCCGAGCTGACCGGCTGGCGTATCAACGTCATGACCGAAGCCGACGCCGAGGCCAAGCGCGACCAGGAAATCGACAGTCTGGTCGAGCACTTCGTTCAGCACCTGGACATCGATGATGATGTCGCTCGGCTGCTGGTCGAGGAAGGTTTCACCTCGCTTGAAGAGGTGGCCTACGTACCGGTCGAGGAAATGCTGGAAATCGAAGAGTTCGACGAAGACCTCATCGAGGAGCTTCGAGCTCGCGCCAAGGACGAGCTCTTGAACCTGGCCATTGCCTCCGAGGAGGAACTGGACGGAGCCCAGCCGGCGGATGATCTGCTGGAGATGGACGGAATGGAGCGCCATCTGGCCTTCATCCTGGCCAGCCGTGGCATCAAGACCATGGAAGATCTGGCTGAACAGTCTGTCGATGATCTGGTGGACATCGAAGAGGTGGACGAAGAGCGCGCCGCGGCATTGATCATGACCGCCCGTGCGCCTTGGTTCGAGAGCGAACAGTAACAGGGTCACGGGCTGAGGAGGGTCGTAATGTCAGAGATGACCGTTAAGGATTTTGCAGCGAAGGTGGGGCGTGAAGTGCCCCGTCTGCTGGAACAGATGAAAGAAGCCGGACTCGAGCACAAGTCGGAAGCCGACGCCGTGTCCGAGGAAGACAAGCGCAAGCTGTTGGACTTTCTGACCAAGAGCCATGGCGGTGGCAGCGGTGTGGGCGCGGCTGCGCGCAATCGCATCACCCTGACCCGCAAGACGCGCAGCAAGATCAAGACCAGCGAGCGCGGCAAGACCATCGAGGTCCAGGTCCGCAAGAAGCGCACCTACGTCAAGCGTGACGAGGCCCAGGAAGAGGCCCCGGCGCCGGTCGAGGACCACGGTCCGCGTCAGCTGGTCGGCGACATGGCCGATTCCCGTGCACGTCGCGAGGCTCAGGAGGCCGAAGAAGCCAAGCAGCGCGCCGAGCAGAAGGCGAGCCAGGACGCCGAGCAGGCCGCCAAGGCCAAGCGCGAGGCCGAAGAGGCCGCCGTCGTGCCCGACATTCCGGTGCCCGAGCTCGACACCTCTGCCCCGGCTGGCGACGAGCCGCCGGCGCCGCCCAAGGAAGGTCGTGGCGACGTGCGTCGTGCCGCCGTCAAGAAGGCCGCCGCCAAGACCGGCAAGAAAGGCCGTGGCGAGCGTGACGACGACGATCGCAGCGACCGCGAAGAGCGTCGTCGTGGCGGTGGCAAGAAGGCCAAGCGCGCCGAGCGCCGTGGCAGCCGTCGTGGCGGCAGCCAGGGCAACGGCAAGCATGGCTTCCAGAAGCCGACCCAGCCGATCGTGCGTGAGGTCTCGATTCCCGAGTCCATCTCGGTGGCCGAACTGGCCGACAAGATGTCGATCAAGGCCAACGAGGTCATCAAGGCCATGTTCACCATGGGCGCTGCGGTGACCATCAACCAGACCATCGACCAGGACACTGCGGCTATCGTGGTGGAAGAAATGGGCCACACGCCCAAGCTGGTCAAGGACGATGCCCTCGAGACCGAAGTGCTCGAAGCCATCTCCTACGAGGGCGAGGAAATCACCCGCTCTCCGGTGGTCACGGTCATGGGTCACGTCGACCACGGCAAGACCTCGCTGCTCGACTACATTCGTCGTGCCAAGGTGGCCACCGGTGAAGCCGGCGGTATCACCCAGCACATCGGTGCCTATCACGTCGAGGACGACAGCGACGGTGTGACCTTCCTCGACACCCCTGGTCACGCGGCGTTTACCGCCATGCGTGCCCGTGGTGCCAAGGCCACCGACGTGGTCATCCTGGTGGTGGCGGCCGACGACGGCGTCATGCCCCAGACCATCGAGGCGGTGGAGCACTCCAAGGCTGCCGAAGTGCCGATGGTGGTCGCGGTCAACAAGATCGACAAGCCGGAAGCCGATCCCGACCGGGTCAAGAACGAGCTGTCCCAGCACGGCGTGATCTCCGAGGAGTGGGGTGGCGACACCCAGTTCGTCCACGTCTCCGCCAAGTCTGGTGAAGGCATCGAGGAGCTGCTGGAAGCCGTTCACCTGGTCTCCGAGGTGCTCGAGCTCAAGGCGGTCCCGAGCGCACCCGGCAAGGGTGTGGTGGTCGAGTCTCGCCTCGACAAGGGTCGCGGCCCGGTGGCCACCGTGCTGGTCCAGAACGGTACCCTGAAGAAGGGCGACATCGTGCTGGCCGGTCTGCACTACGGCCGTGTGCGTGCCCTGACCAACGAACTCGGCAAGCAGGTCGACGCCGTGGGTCCCGCCATGCCGGTGGAGATTCAGGGTCTCGATGGCACCCCGGAAGCCGGTGACGACTTCATGGTCGTGGCCGACGAGAAGAAGGCGCGTGAAGTCGCCAACTTCCGCCAGGGCAAGTACCGCGAGATTCGCCTGGCACGCCAGCAGAAGGCCAAGCTGGAGAACATGTTCTCCCAGATGGGCCAGAGCGAGGCCGCCAAGGTCAACATCGTGCTCAAGGCCGACGTCCAGGGTTCCCTGGAAGCGATCAAGGGCGCCCTCGAGGAGCTGTCTACCGACGAGGTGCAGGTGTCCGTGGTGTCCTCCGGCGTTGGCGGTATCACCGGTACCGATGCCAACCTGGCGCTGGCCAGTGAGGCCATCGTGGTCGGCTTCAACGTGCGTGCCGATGCGGCCGCCCGCGAGATCATCGAGCGTGAAGGTCTGGAGCTGCGCTACTACAGCGTCATCTACCACCTGATCGACGAGGTCAAGCAGGCCATGAGCGGCATGCTCGAGCCCGAGTGGAAGGAAGAGATCGTCGGTATTGCCGAGGTCCGTGACGTCTTCCGCGCGCCCAAGATCGGTGCCGTGGCTGGCTGCATGGTGGTCGAGGGTACGGTCTTCCGTAACAAGAAGATCCGCGTGCTGCGCGACAACGTGGTCATCTACGAAGGCGAGCTCGAGTCGCTGCGCCGCTTCAAGGACGACGTCCAGGAAGTGCGCAACGGCATGGAGTGTGGCATCGGGGTGAAGAACTACAACGATGTCCAGGTCAACGACAAGATCGAGGTCTTTGACCAGGTCAAGGTCGAGCGCACGCTGTAAGCGTTCGAGGAGTCGTCATCCATGCGCGAATTCAAGCGTACCGACCGAGTGGCCGACCAGCTCCAGAAGGAGCTGGCGGTCCTGATCCAGCGCGAGGTCAAGGACCCGCGCCTGGGGATGGTCACCGTGAGCGGGGTCGAGGTCAGTCGTGACCTCGGCTACGCCGACGTCCATATCACCCTGCTGGGTGAGCAGGACCCGGAACGGATCAAGGAAAACCTCAAGGTGCTCAAGCGCGCCGGCGGTTTCCTGCGTAGCCAGGTGGCGCGTCGCATCAAGCTACGTCACGTGCCGGAACTGCGCTTTCACTATGACGAAAGCGTGGTGCGTGGTCAGCACCTGTCGTCGCTGATCGAAGAGGCGGTGGCCAGCGATCGCTCTCGCCAACCCGAGGCGGATGACGAGAACGACAGCGGCGAGGACGGGGCCAAGGACTGATGGCCCGTCGTCGTCGAGGACTGCCGATCGATGGTGTACTGCTGCTGGACAAGCCCAAGGGCATGTCCAGCAACTTTGCACTGCAGCGGGCGAGGCGCCTGTACCAGGCCCAGAAGGCCGGTCATACCGGTACCCTGGATCCCATGGCGACAGGTCTTCTGCCGGTGCTGTTCGGCGAGGCCACCAAGTTTTCCAACCAGCTGCTCGAAGCCGACAAGGTGTACCGCACCCGGGTCGAGCTCGGGCAGAGCACCGATACCGGTGACGCCGAAGGCGAGGTCATCGCCGAGGCGCCGGTGCCGGCGCTGGAGCACAGCGACGTCGCGTCGGTAGTGGCGAATTTCATCGGCGAGCAGGATCAACTGCCGCCGATGTATTCCGCGCTCAAGCACCAGGGGCGCAAGCTCTACGAACTGGCGCGAGAGGGCAAAAGCGTAGATCGTGCAACCCGGCGGATAAGGGTGTATGATGCTCGGCTACTTTCCGCCAGCCTCGAGGGCGAGTCCCCAGGATTCGACCTGGAGGTCCGGGTCAGCAAAGGCACCTATGTGCGTACGCTGGCCGAGGACATGGCCAAGGCGCTGGGTTGCGAAGGGCATATCTCGCAGCTCAGACGGCTGAAGACCGGCCCCTTCGATGCCGACGGCATGGTCGATTTCGACACGCTCGAGGCCCAGGACGACGGCCAGCGCCAAGCGCGCCTGGCACCGATCGACAGTCTGCTTCAACACCTCCCGGCTCATCGCCTCAGTGAGGCAGGTGTCCAGGCCCTGCGCTTTGGACGCCCGGCACGCGGTGAGCTCGAGGGCGGCGATTCGGCCATGGCCGAGGAGTCGTTGTATCGCCTCTATCAGGGTGAGTCCTTTATCGGTCTCGGTCTGGTCGAGCCTACCGGGGATATCGTGCCCCGGCGCCTTCTGAGCACGTTCGTCGCGGGCTCAGGGCAAGACTGACCCCCTCAAGGGGTTGCGGCAGCTGGAGACTGCAAATATGCGTGGTCTCCGACATTCATCATTCAGGCATATTGCTTACTGGAGAGACAGATGGCACTTACCGCCGAACAGAAGGCCGAAATCGTCAACGAATACGGCCGTGGTGACAGCGACACCGGTTCCCCCGAGGTTCAGGTGGCCCTGCTCAGCGCCAACATCAACGGCCTGCAGGATCACTTCAAGACCAACAAGCAGGATCACCACTCCCGTCGTGGCCTGATCCGCATGGTCAACCAGCGCCGCAAGCTGCTTGACTATCTCAAGCGCAAGGACTTCGAGCGCTATCAGTCCCTGATCCAGCGTCTGGGTCTGCGTCGCTAAGACGCAAGCGCGACAAGGCTTCCTTCGGGAAGCGGCGTCAGATAACGGGCAGCCCCACGGGGCTGCCCGTTGTCGTTGGTGGTACAGCGTTGTGCGCGGTCGCGGCAGGCAGCGGCGGCCACTTGAAACTCCCTTGACCTTTGTGGTGGCCCTCACGGGCTTGACCCCCTAAAATAGTCGCCGAGTCAAAAACGACCCAAACATCGAAAAGTAAAGGAAGTCGCCGTGAATCCGGTCAAGAAGACGTTTCAGTACGGTCGCAGCACCGTCACCCTGGAAACCGGGCGCATCGCCCGCCAGGCCACCGGTGCCGTGATGGTCACCATGGACGACACCGTGGTGCTGTGCACCGTGGTGGCCAGAAAGGAGGCCAACCCGAGCCAGCCTTTCTTCCCGTTGTCTGTCCACTACCAGGAAAAGACCTACGCGGTCGGCAAGATTCCCGGCGGCTTCTTCAAGCGTGAAGGGCGTCCCACCGAGAAGGAAACCCTCACCTCGCGACTGATCGACCGTCCGATCCGTCCGCTGTTCCCCAAGGGCTTCATGAACGAAGTCCAGGTCATCTGTACCGTGCTGTCCACCGATCGCAACCACGATCCGGACATCGCCGCGATGATCGGCACCTCGGCGGCGCTGGCGATTTCCGGCGTGCCCTTCAATGGTCCCATCGGCGCCGCTCGTGTGGGCTTCAATGAAGAGCGTGGCTACTTCCTCAACCCGACCGTCGAGGAGCTCGGCGGCTCCGAGCTGAACATGGTCGTGGCCGGTACCGAGAAGGCCGTGCTGATGGTCGAGTCCGAGGCCGAAGAGCTGCTCGAGGACGAGATGCTGGGCGCCGTGCTGTTCGGCCACCAGGAAATGCAGACCGTCATCCAGGCGATCAACGAGCTGACCGCCGAGGCCGGCAAGGCCAAGTGGGAGTGGCAGCCCGCCGCCGAGAACACCGCGCTCAAGGAAGCCCTGGCCCAGGGCTTCGAAGCCAAGGTCGGCGAAGCCTACCGCATCACCGACAAGATGCAGCGCCAGGATGCCCTGTCCGCACTCAAGGCCGAGGCCGTCGAGAAGCTGGCCGGTGAAGAAGACGGCAAGTTCGAGGCCTCCGAGGTCGAAGGCGCCTTCGCCGGTCTCGAGAAGCGCGTGGTACGTGCCCGCGTGATCAAGGGCGAGCCGCGTATCGACGGCCGTGACCACAAGACCGTGCGTCCGCTGGCCATCGAGGCCGGCACCCTGCCCAAGACCCACGGCAGCGCCATCTTCACCCGTGGCGAGACCCAGGCGGTGGTCGTCGCGACCTTGGGCACCCTGCGTGACTCCCAGCTGATCGAGTCGCTGGAAGGTGAGCGCAAGGACCGCTTCCTGCTGCACTACAACTTCCCTCCGTACTCGGTGGGCGAGGCTGGCTTCATGGGCGGTCCCAAGCGTCGCGAGATCGGCCACGGTCGTCTGGCCCGTCGTGGTGTCCAGGCCATGCTGCCGGCGGAAGAGGACTTCCCCTACACCATTCGCGTGGTCTCCGAGATCACCGAGTCCAACGGCTCCAGCTCCATGGCCTCTGTCTGCGGCACCTCGCTGGCACTGATGGACGCCGGCGTGCCGATCAAGGCACCGGTGGCGGGTATCGCCATGGGCCTGGTCAAGGACGCTGACGGCTACGCCGTGCTGACCGACATCCTCGGCGACGAGGATCACCTCGGTGACATGGACTTCAAGGTGGCCGGCAGCGCCGAGGGTGTCACCGCCCTGCAGATGGACATCAAGATCGAGGGTATCGACGAGCAGATCATGGAAACGGCCCTGAACCAGGCCCATGAGGCGCGCATCAGCATCCTCGAGCAGATGAACACCGTGATCGCCGAGAGCCGTGCCGAGGTCTCCGACAACGCGCCCTCCATGGCCACCATCAAGATCGACCCGGACAAGATCCGCGACGTCATCGGCAAGGGTGGCGCCACCATTCGCAAGATCTGCGACGACACCGGCGCCTCCATCGACCTGGACGACGATGGTACCGTGCGCATCTACGCCGAGGACAAGAAGGCCGCCAAGAAGGCCATCGATACCGTACTGGCGATCACCGCCGAGGCGGAAATCGGCAAGCTGTACCGCGGCAAGGTGGTGCGTATCGCCGACTTCGGCGCCTTCGTCAACATCATGCCGGGTACCGACGGCCTGGTGCACATCTCCCAGATCGTGCCCGAGCGCGTCAATGACGTGCGTGACTACCTCAATGAGGGTGACGAGATCGTGGTCAAGGTGCTCGACATCGACAACCGCAATCGCGTCAAGCTGACGATCAAGGAAATGACCGAAGAAGAGAAGGCTGCCTTCGAAGCCGAGGAAGCCGAAACCGAGATCTGATCGCACTCGGTGTCTGACGCCCCCGTCGCTGACGCCACGGGGGCGTTTTTGTGTGTGTCCCGCTGATCTCGGCCTGTCGGCGCGATCAGCGGGCGGTAATGAGATGGACATGACGCAACTCGATTCCTCTTCGGCCGCGCCCGCCAAGGCCACCACCCGTCGCCGCGACTGGTGGGCCGTGGTCAGTGTGATGGCCGGCATCTTTCTGCTGGTGACCGCCGAGCAGCTCCCCATCGGGCTGTTGTCCCAGCTCGCTTCCTCGCTGGACGTTAGCGAGGGCAAGGCGGGTTTGATGATCACCGTGCCTGGCGTCGTGGCGGCGTTCGCCGCGCCGCTGTTGCCGGTGGCGGTGGGGCGCCTCGATCGTCGCTACCTGCTGACCGGGCTGATGGCCTTGATGGCCCTGGCCAGTGTCCTCGGTGCGTTGATGGACAGCTTTGGCTGGCTGCTGGCCACCCGGGTGCTGATCGGCTGCTGCATCGGTGGCTTCTGGGCCATCGCCGGCGGACTCGCCGGCAGACTGGTGGCGCTCGAGCAGGTGCCGCGGGCGATGTCGCTGATCTTCAGCGGCGTCGCCGCGGCTACGGTGCTGGGGGTGCCGGCGGGGACCTGGCTGGGCGACGTCAGTGACTGGCGCACCGCCTTCGCCGCTCTTGGCGGCCTGAGTGTGGTGGTGTGCATCGGGCTGTGGCGCCTGTTGCCGAGCCTGCCCGCCCGCAAGCCGGTACGGCTGGCGAGTCTTGGTGGCCAGCTCAGGGTGCCCGGCGTGTGCATCGGCGCCCTGGCGACCGCGCTTATCGTGGTCGGCCATTTTGGCGCCTACACCTTCGTCAGCCCTATCCTGCAGCGTCTTGGCGGGGTAGCGCTGGGCGATGTCTCTCGCCTGCTGCTGCTGTTTGGCGCGGCGGGACTCGCCGGCAACTTCATTGCCGGTAGCCTCGCCGGTGGCCGGCCCTACCTCACGGTGCTGCTGATACCCTTGGTGCTGGCGGCCACGACCCTGGCCTTTCCCTGGCTGGGTACCCGCCCGTTCAGCGCCACGGTGTTGCTGATGTTGTGGGGGCTGGTGTTCGGCGGTATCTCGGTCAGCCTGCAGACCTGGATCCTGCGCTCGGCCACCAATCCCGAGGCGGCCACCGCCATGATGGCCTTCGTGTTCAACCTGTCGATAGGCCTCGGCGCCTTGTCCGGCGGCCAGGTGGTGGATGCGCTCGGGCTATCGGCGGTGCTGCTGGCGGCGGGAGGGCTGTTCGTGGCGGCGGCGCTGCTGATCGCCGTGACCCCTGCGCGGGTGGTCAGCCGGCAGGAAACCAGGCCGCCCGGGACGTCTTCGCGGACTTGATCCCGGGCATGGCGCAGGGCGTCAGCCCTTATGGCGAGTCGTGGCAGAGGGTAACCTCGGCTCGCTTTCGTTCTTGTTGTTTGATGATGGACTTACCGTGAGTCGAGGAGCCTCGATGTCTTCTTCCCTTGTTGTGCCAGCGAGCCTGCGTGGCTGGCTGGTGCTGGTGGCGGCCGTCGCCGTCTTTGCTGCGGGTATCTGGCCCGTGATCACGCTGGTCAATCAGGCGCGGCTGGTGCTGGGCCTGCCGGCGCTGGTGGCCTGGAGCTACCTGATCCTGGTCGGCTGTACGCTGACGATGCTGCTGGGCAATCGTCTGCTCCATCGGGGTCAGGACGAAGCCGGCGAGCAAGCTGGCAATGGCGAAAAAGGCGCAAGGATCGGAAAAGTGGGAGAGGGCGAGGTCGACGATGAGTGAGTGGTTGCCGCTGAGTCTGACCCTTGGCTACGTCCTGCTGGCCCTGGTCATCGGCCTGGGCGGTCGCGCCGGGCGCTCGTCGAACGCGCTGGAGGAGTGGGGCGTGGCCGGGCGCAGCATGGGCCCGGTCACACTGTATCTGTTGATCGCCGCCGGCAGCGTCAGTGCCTACACCTTCATGGGGGCGCCGGGCTGGGCCTACGCCAAGGGCGTGCCGGTGTTCTACGTGGTGGTCTACCTGGGCTATCTGGCACTGGTGGCCTGGTACTTCGGCCCCCGGGTGTGGGCTTTCGGTGCCCACTTCGGCCATGTTACCCAGGCCAGTGCCATCGCCGATCGTTACCAGAGTCCGGGGCTCGGTGCGCTGGCGGCGCTGGTGATGGCGATCGGCTCGCTGGCCTACGCGGTGCTGCAGACCATCGGCTCGGCCTACATCCTCAATGTGATGAGTGGTGGGCGCATCCCGATCTGGCTGGGGGTGGTGATCGTGCTGGGCGCCATTGCGGTCTATCTCACCCTGCGCGGACAGCGGGCCATCGGTCGTACCAACGTCTTCCAGGGCATATTGATGTTCGCGGTGGCCTGGTCCGTCGGTCTGTGGGCCACCCACAGCGCCACCGGTCAGTGGGGATTTGACGAGGTGTACCGTCAGGCCCTCGCCGAGCGCCCGGCGTTTCTGACCCTTCCCGGCGCCGGTGGCGACATGAGCTTTGCCTTCTGGACCACCTCGATCATCGTCTCGATGCTGTCGTTCATGCCGCCGGTGTGGACCCAGTGGATGAGCGCTACCTCGGCGCGCACCCTACGGCTCTCTGCCACCTGGCTGCCCAGCTACTATCTGGTGATCCTGCCGCTGGTCACGGTGGGCTTTATCGGCGTCTTCGCCCTGCCGGGGCTCGAGCGTGCCGATACCGTGGTGCTCGAGTACGCCATGGCCAACTTGCCAGTGCTGCTGGTAGGGCTGCTCGGCGCCGGCACCCTGGCCGCCTCGATGTCCTCGTCCGAGCCCTTTATCCACTCGGTGGCGCTGAGCCTCAGCCGCGACGTGATAGGGCCCTGGGCCGGCTTCAGCGATGAGCGTGCCGGGCGCTGGGCCAAGCGCTTGATCGTGCCCTTGATGGCGTTGGTGATCGCGCCGCTGGCGATCGCCGAGCCGGGGAGCCTGGTGATGATCCTGCTGATCGGTCTCGGCTTCGCCTCCCAGGTGCTGCCAGCCTTCATCGGCATGTTCTTCTGGCCCCGGGCCAACGCTCGCGGCGTGACCGCCGGCATCCTGGCGGGCTTTGTGGTGACGGTGGCCTGCATCACCCTGTGGCCGCATCCGCTGGGCATCCATGCCGGCTTCTGGGGGCTGTTGGTCAACCTGCCGGTGTTCGTCGTGACGAGCCTTGCAAGCGCCCCCACCGATGAATCAGTGGTCGAGCGCTTCTTCCGTCTGGCGGCGCCGGCCTGGTCGCAGAAGCGGTGGGGAGCCCACCGGGAAGAGCGTCATGGCCGAGCGACAAGAGGAAGGGCGGTAGACAACGGGGTGTGATCCCTGGCGCCCGAGGCGACAGCGAGCGCGTCATGGGGGGGCGCTCAACGTGGCATGAAAAAGGCCCCTGCTGGGCAGGGGCCTATCTGGGCAGTGCTTACTTCGCAAGTGCTTGATTGACGAGGGCCTGTCGGTCAGCGCCCTCTGGCGTCGAGGCGTCGAGGCGCCGATCAGCGCTCGATGGCGAGCGCCACGCCCTGACCGCCACCGATACACAGGGTAGCAAGGCCCTTCTTGGCGTCGCGGGCGATCATCTCGTGGACCAGGGTCACCAGCACGCGGCAGCCGGAGGCGCCGATCGGGTGGCCAAGGGCGATGGCACCGCCGTTGACGTTGATCTTGTCGGTATCCCAGCCGAGTTCCTTGTTGACCGAGATGGCCTGGGCGGCGAAGGCCTCGTTGGCCTCGACCAGATCCAGCTCATCGATGCTCCAGCCGGCCTTCTCGAGGCAGCGGCGGGTGGCCGGGGCCGGGCCGATGCCCATGATCGCCGGGTCGACGCCGGCGTTGGAGTAGGCCTTGATGCGTGCCAGCGGCTCCAGGCCGAGCTCCTTGGCCTTGTCGGCGGAACACAGCATGACCACGGCGGCGCCATCGTTGAGCGAGGAGGCGTTGCCGGCGGTCACGCTGCCGTCCTTCTTGAACGCCGGACGCATGGTGCCGAGTTTTTCTGCGGACACTTCGCGCGGGTTCTCGTCGGTGTCGAAGACCACCGGGTCGCCCTTGCGCTGGGGAATCTCGATCGGCACGATCTGGCCCTTGAAGCGGCCTTCCTTGATCGCGGCGGCGGCCTTCTGCTGGGAGGCGGCGGCGAAGGTGTCCATCTCCTCGCGGGTGACACCGTACTTCTCGCCGAGGTTCTCGGCGGTGATGCCCATATGGTAGTTGTTGAAGGCGTCCCACAGGCCGTCATGGACCATGGTATCGATGGCCTTCCAGTCACCCATGCGCTGGCCGTTGCGTGAATTGGGCAGCACGTGCGGGGAAGCCGACATGTTTTCCTGACCGCCGGCGATGATCACCTCGGCGTCGCCGAGCATGATCGCCTGGGCGCCCAGATGCAGGGCCTTGAGGCCGGAGCCACAGACCTTGTTGATGGTCATGGCGGGCACGGCGTCGGGCAGGCCTGCCTTGATGGACGCCTGACGGGCGGGGTTCTGGCCGACACCTGCGGTCAGCACCTGCCCCAGCAGGACCTCGTCGACCTGTTCCGGCTTGACGCCGGTCTGTGCCAGCACGTCCTTGATCACGGCGGCGCCAAGGTCGCTGGCGGGAATGCCGGCGAGGGAGCCACCGAAGGCGCCAACGGCGGTACGGCGTGCAGCAACGATCACCACTTCTTGCATGGAGTGTCTCCTGACTTTAAGGGGCTGTCCCGTCAGCATAGGGAGCCTTGTGCAACGCGGCAATCCCTGTATGCCCGGTTTCGACGGGGGACTTTAGTATAGCGATCAAGATCAATTCGCGAGCCGTTGTGGTCAATCGCGCATAGAGCACCGACGATCGCTAAAGTAGCAAAGAGTGGCGAAAAGACCACCGGTTGGCCTGGGGGGGCCTGGACGAGTGTCTCGCAGCGCCCTGGCCCGGTCACTCGGTGGCGGCGACGCCCCGCTGGTGGCCTCGCCGCTCCAGGTTCAAGCGCTCGATGGCTGTCACCAGTTCGCTGGCGTGGGTGATGGCGATGGCGCCCTCCGGGGTGTGCTCCTCGTCGGGAAAGTGGTTGATGTGGATGACCTGCATGCCGGCCTTGAGTCCGGCTTCCACCCCTACCGCAGCGTCGTCGATCACCACGCAGTTCTCCGGTTCGGCGCCCATGCCTTCGGCGGCGGCGAGATACAACCCGGGGTCCGGCTTCCACACCTGCAACTCGTAGGCGCTGTAGAGATTGTCGCCGAAGTGCGGCGCCAGTCCACTGGTTGCCATGGCCAGGCGGATCTTGGCCAGCGGGCCGTTGGAGGCCACCGCCTTGGGGTGGCCGGAAAGCGCTGCAAGGGCTTCCGGGATGCCCGGAACCGGGGTCAGCTCGGCCTTCATGCGCGCGGCCATATTGTCCCGCAGGCGATCCTCCATGACGTCGCGCCGGGCGTCATCGAGGGCGCCGAAGCGTTGCTCGAGTTCGAGCACGATGTCGAGAAAGCGCACGCCGCGAAACTCCTCCATGTACTGCTCGGGCGTGAACGGCAGGCCGAAGTCGGGGAAGGTCTCGGCCATGGCCCGGGCGAGCAGCGGCTCGCTGTCGACCAGGGTGCCGTCGGAGTCGAACAGCAGGCAGAGGGGGGCGGTGGTGTCGGACATGGATACCTCGCGGGAAGAGGGGGGAATCAGCGCTTCAGCACTTCGTCATTGACCGGGCTCAGCGGGCGTTCACCCTGGAGCGCCAGGCGGATATTGTCCACCGCGCGCTGGGCCATGGCGGTACGCGTCTCGTGGGTGGCCGAGCCGATATGGGGCAGGGCGACCACATTGGCCATGTGCGGCAGCGGTGAGTCTGCGGGCAGCGGCTCCTGCTCGTAGACGTCGAGGCCGGCGGCGTGCAGGGTGCCGTCTTGCAGCGCCGCGATCATGGCGGCTTCGTCTACCACCTTGCCACGGGCCAGGTTGACGAAGATGGCGCCGGGCTTCATGCGCTGGAACTCGGCGGCGCCGAAGAGCTTTTCGGTCTCGCGGGAGAGCGGCACCGTGACGCAGACGAAATCGGCCTGCTCGAGCAGCTCTTCCAGCTCGCGTCGCTGGGCGCCGAGTTCTCGCTCGAGCTCAGGCTTGGGTGAGGCCTTGGTATAGAGGATCTTCATGCCGAAGCCCAGGGCGCCGCGGCGGGCGATGGCGGCGCCGATACGGCCCATACCGACCATGCCCAGAGTCTTGCCGTGGACGTCGCTGCCATAGAGCGGCTTGCCGATGCTTTCCTTCCAGTTGCCCTGCTTGACCAGCTCGGCCAGTTCGACGGCCCGCCGAGCGGTGCTCATGATCAGCAGAAAGCCCGTATCGGCGGTGGTCTCGGTCAAGACGTCAGGGGTGTTGCACAACAGGATGCCGCGGCGGGTCAGCTCGTCGACGGGATAGTTGTCGTAGCCCACCGAGATGCTGGCGATAGCCTCGAGGTTCGGCGCCCTGTCGAGCAGCGAAGAGGTGATCTTGAGGCTTGAACCAACCAGGCCATGAGCCCGTGACAGGGCGTCGACAAAGGCCGGGTCCTCGGTATGCGAGACGCCCGGCAGGTAGTCCACGTGGAACTCCTCGCGCAGGGCGTCGAGCTGCTCTTGGTTGATCTCGCGAAATACCAGGATGCGTTTGGTCATGGGGAGCTCTTGTTGGTGTAGCTGTCGTTGTATCTGTCGTTGTCGCTATTGTCGTAACGAGAATGGACCTTTGTCGCACAACAGGGGGGAGTCTGTCTTGTTGACCTGCCCAGGGAGGTGGGAGTGCCAGCGCAGGAGGCTGGCCAGGATCGGAGCCCACCGCAGGCTTTCCTTCGGTGGGCCATCGTTGCGTCTACGGATCAGGCGTCTTCGAGCTGGCTCAGGCGGCTGCGGTCGGGGAGTCCTTCCATGTCGCCCGGTACCTGGACCTGCTCGGCGCCGATAAGGTTGGCGCGCTTGAGGGCCTGGCGTGGATCGAGACCATCGAGCATGGCGCTGACGAAGCCCACGGCGAAGCCATCCCCGGCGCCGACGGTATCAACCACCGTCTCCACCGGGACGCCGGCCACGGTGAAGGCTTCGTCTTGCCCTGTCAGGGTGCCGCGATAGTAGCTGCCCTCCGGACCTAGCTTGATCACCACGGCATCTGCACCCTGATCCAGGTAGAAGCCGGCGATATCGTGGGCGCTGGTCTGGCCGGTCAGCAACTGGCCCTCGGACAGACCGGGCAGCACCCAGTTGGCCTGGGCGGCCAGGCCGTTGAGGGTGTCGCGCATCTCGCTTTCGCTGGCCCACAGGGTCGGGCGCAGGTTGGGATCGAAGGACACGCTGGTGCCATGCTGGCGGGCCTTTTCGAGCAAAAACTGCGAGAGTTCACGGCAGCTGGCGGACAACGCCGGCGGAATGCCGGTAGCGTGCAGATGGCGCAGGGTGCTGAAGTCGACGTCCTGGGCGTCGGCCGGCGACAGCTTGCTGGCGGCGCTGTTGTGGCGACGGTACTCGACTCTGGGGTCCGCGCCACCCACCGCGCGCTCCTTGAACACCAGACCGGTGGCGTGCTCGGCGTCGGTGATCAGGTGGCGACAGTCGAGGCCTTCGCGCTCCAGGCTCGCACGCAGGTAGCGGCCAAAACAGTCTTCGCCGACCCGACTGAGCCAGCCCACCTTGAAGCCCAGCCGTGACAGGCCGATGGCCACGTTGGTGTCGGCGCCGGCACAGCTGCGCGAAAAGCGCTCGACCTCGGCCAGGTCGCCAGGGGCGTCGGCGGCGAACAGCGTCATGGCCTCGCCGAAGGTAAGGATGTCAGGAGTGTTCTGGTTCATGAGGAGGTCTCTGAGGTGGAAGACGAAGAGGACACTGAGGAAGGCTCCGCAGTGGCGGAAGGGGTGGCAGCGGGCTGGGTGGAGCCCCTTGCCGTCAGCGTCGGGGCGAAGGTCGCACGCTGCGGCGCCTGCCGAGGCCCGACGGCACGGGCGCGCAGGCAGTCGACGGCGGCCTGACCGATGGCACCGGTGGGCTGGGCAAGGGTGGTGATGCCCGGTTCGGTCAGGTCACACCACTCTAGCTCGTCGATGCCCATCAGCCCGATCTCTCCCAGGAGGTAGCCGAGGGCCTTCATGCGTCGGGTCAGTGCCAGGGTTACCTGGCCATTGGCGCAGAGGATCGCCGGGCGGGAATCGCCTGCGCTATCGACAAATCGAGCCAATGCCTGGTCCAGGCGTTGGCGATCGCCAAGCTCGATGACCAGGGTGTCGCCGGATAGCGAGCCGTCACGGCAGCGCTGGTTGAAGCGCTCCAGACGAGCTTGACGAGAGCTGGCCTGGGCCGGCGGTTCGGTAATGAACAACAGGCGCCCGTAGCCCTGTTCGCGCAAGTGCGCGATGGCCATGTCGATGGCGGCGTCGTTGTCGAGCCCTACCTCGTCGGCATGGACGTCGGCGAGGCTGCGATCGAGCAGTACCAACGGCGTGCCGCTGTCGGCCAGCTGGGCGAGGGCGTCGCTGTGGCGGCCGGTCGCGTTTACCACCAGGCCCTCGATACGGTAGGACGACAGCAGCGCCAGCTGCTGGCGCTCCTGCTCGAGGTCGTTATCGCTGTTGCACACCATCAACGACAGTCCCGCCTGACGACAGGCCTGTTCGACGCCATGCATGATCGCCACCGAAAAAGGATTGCGGATATCGGCCACCAGCATGCCGACCAGGCCGGAGGGGCCTCCCTTGAGGCCCCGGGCCATGGGATTGGGCTGGTAGCCCAGCGCAGTGGCGGCAGCGACGATACGCTCGCGCATGGCCCCGGACAGCCGTTCTCGTTCACCGCTGTAGTAGCGCGAGACGCTGGTCTTGGAGACGCCAGCCTGGCGGGCGACTTCGAGGATGGTGGCGGGTCGACGGCGGTCATTCATGGGGCGGCTCTTGGATAAGATGGCATCGTCCGTTTACAAGGGCGACGCTGGCGAGCCCTGTCGAGGTGAGCAGGCCAGGTGATGCGACAACGGCAGGACGTCGAGAAGTCCGTATGGGAACGTTCCCATTGGCTAACAAGCTTAGGCGCTAAAGGCCGAAGCCAGCAACAAGGCGTGCCTTAGACAATGGTCTTGAGGTGATGTAGAGCAATGAAAAGGCCCGACAATTGCCGGGCCTCAGGGTATATGCAGCGGAATTTAGCCGCTGGAGAGCATGGCGTGTCTGTCGCGATCCTTCTGCAGCCGTGAGATGACCGTCGGCAGCTGGAACATGCTGGTGATCATGTGGGCGCCTTCGGGCGTTTCTTCGGCATCGGCGAAGCGATTGAGGTGGACCACGGTCATGCCTGCGGCCAGGGCCGCGTTGACGCCGACGATGGCGTCATCGATGGCGATGCAGTCCTCGGCGGCGAAGCCCATGATGCTGGCGGCATGCAGGTACAGGCAGGGGTCCGGCTTCCAGCAGTTGGCCGTGTAGCCGCTGAACAGGCGATTGCCGAACACCTCGGTCAGGCCCACGGTGGCAAGCGAGGTGCGCACCTTGTTTTCGGGGCCGTTGGAAACCACGCCCATGGGGTAGTGCGACAGCGCGGCGAGGGCCTCGGTGGCACCGGCGATGGGGGTCAGGTCGGTGGCCAGGCGGCGGTTGAGGTTGGCGCGCATGCTCGCTTCCAGCACCTCGAGGTGGTCCGGATCGACCTGACCATGTTGTGCCTCGAGGGTGGCGACGATGTTGCGAAAGCGCGCGCCGCGAAAGTCGCCCATATAGTCCTCGGCCCGGAACGGCAGTCCGGCGGCGGAGAGGCTGACGGCCATCTCGGCGGCCAGCAGGGGTTCACTGTCCACCAGGGTACCGTCACAGTCGAACAGCAGGCAGAGGGGGCGAGCCATGGAGGCGACCTCGCGATTCGTTGCGTTATCGAACAGTGTTGCAGATTTCTGCGGAGTCTGCCTGTGTTCGAAGTCGAAAACCACAATTTTTGAACACTGTTTTTTCACGCTGCGCAGTCCGCACTATTGCGGTGCGGAAATGGGGGATTTGAGGCGACGAGGACCTCTTCGCTATGCTGAAACACAGCGGTGTTCGAAACACCACATTCTCGGGGCGGGATGGCCCCGGCCATGGTTCAAGGAGGTACTCATGAAAGAAGAGACACTGTGGTCCATCGTGGGGTCCGCGGCCGCGGTGGGGGCCAGCGTGATGTCACGCAAGGCCGCCAAGCGTGCCTATCAAAAGGTGTCGGACAAGGAACCGCCGGAAAATCCGGATCGCGACGACGTCGAGTGGCGCGAGGCGATCCTGTGGGGAGCCGCCACCGGCGTGATGGTCGGCGTGGCCCGCGTAGTGGGCCGTAGCGCCGGGCGCAAGGCGCTGGACAAGACCCGCAAGGGCGGGCGTTCTGCCAGGCTGCTGCCCGGCAAGCGTTGATCACAGTACAGCAAGGGGCGTCGCCCACCGCCCCTTGTTGCGTTGCTTGCTGAGGTAGTGCCTAACCTTCTTTTACCCTCCGATGCCTGGCTGCTGAAATTTGGCGACCTCGGGCGTTCCCTGGGTACAGACGCGGGCCTCTGCAATGCCTGATTGAACAGTACTTACCCCTTCGCAGGAACAACGCTTCCGATATCTGGTCGATGAAGTGGCGTGCTGCATTCAAGGGCAACCGGTCGCCGGCGCGAGTACCGTTGACGGTTATCGAACGCGCGGGTCAGGCGACGATTCTTGTGCTGACGTCCCCGGCTGCTACCACGTATTGATTGCGCCGAAGTGCGCTTAGGTTATCGCTTCAGCACAGCTGCAGCCGGGCGTTATCCGAAGGATGTGTTTCACTCTCCATGGGGACGGCCCGTGTACCCCTGATGTGGCCATGCCAAGGGGCGCCCAGGTCTTGGTGGACACTAGACTTGCTGTTGCAGACATCATTGTCATCAAGGTTGCCATCAAGAGAGCTATCACCATGAGCGAAGGAGAGGCGCGACGATGACGCCGCTATGGAAGGCTTATCGGTTTACGCGCCGCGAGCAGCATGCTGCGGAAGCGGCTAGGTCACGGGAGTCGCTGATCCAGATTCTGGATCGCGCCCGGGACGAGGACGTGTCGCTCAATCCGCGTCCTTCCTCCACGATTCTGGCGCTGGGGCTTCTCTGCCTGTTGCTGGGCACGCTCGGTTTTATCATCACCCTGGCGGGAGGGCTCTCCTGGCCGTGGCTGATTCCGCTGGCGCTGGTCGGGGCAGCCTTGCTGGGTTTCGACTGGCACGCCACCGAGCGGGTGGCCGACTTCCTGCGACTGTTGGTGCGGCGAGCGGCGGAGCTCGACTTTCGACTGGCCGAGCCCGATGTCGATCTTGATGCGATGCTGACGACGCTCCGGCGAAAGATCACCGACTTTCAGCGTACCTATGCGGACAATGGCGAGCTTGAGTACTGCCGCAGGGCGGCCGATGAGCGCGTCGGTGGCGAATACTGGGTCTATCGCTTCGCCTATGACGAGGGCATGGACAAGGACCGTCGGACCTATCATCGCAACGGCCTGATCTGCGATCTCTTCGAGGTGGCGGCGGTGGATCTTTGCAACCCGCGAGAGGGCAAGTGGCGACTGTTGCACCACGGTTCCACCGGCGAACGCTGGGGAGAGGGTGCCTTTTCTCGCTATTTCGTCGCCTGCACGGCGGAGCATGACGCCCTGGCAGCGTTTCTTACCGATGATGTCGTTGACTGTCTCGTGCGTCTTGCCCGCAGTTATCCGGAACTGAACGTTCAGGTCACCCGGGATCATCTGCTGTGTCTGACCTGGTCCGGCGAAGACCCCTACGCTCGTTTGTTCGAGCCGGTCTCGGCGGCGAGTTCCGCACTGCGGGCGCCCTTTACCTCGAGCCAGGCACCGGGGGAAGACCCCGATGAAGTCTATCGCGCGCTGGAGCGGCGACTGCGCGCCCCGCGTCATCTCACCGCGCTGGAGCCGCTGCTCAATGCCATCGAGGACATTCGCGCCGAGCTACCGGTGTCCTCGGCCCGCACGGAGGCCAATATTCCGTTGCGGCGACGGCTGGAAGAGTCCACCTGCTGAAGGCCGACCCCCCCCCCACTGCCAAGCTAGTTGGAGCCTCAGCAGCTGTTAGACTCTGAACCATGGGGGCGTGATGAGGTTCCAATGAAGTACTCCGACGAGCGCCGAGAAGCCATCCTCAAGAAGCTGCTCCCGCCACATAACCGCACGGTGGCGGAGGTGGCCCAAGAAGAAGGTATCTCAGTAGCCACGCTATACAACTGGCGTAAGAAGGCTCGCCAAGCGGGCCGTTTGCTACCTGACCAGAGCGATGATCCCGAGGGCTGGAGTTCGCAGGACAAGTTCCACGCAGTGCTGGAGACGGCGGCCCTCAGTGAAGCCGAGCGTGCCGAGTACTGCCGGCAGCGCGGCCTCTATCCTGAACAGATTCAGCGCTGGCGGGCGAGCTGCGAAGGCGCCAACGACCGGAGTGAAGTCGTCTCCAAGCAGCAGAATGAAGCCCGCAAGGCGGACCGCCAGGAAAACAAGGATCTCAAGCGTGAGCTGCGCCGCAAGGAGGCCGCTCTCGCGGAAACCGCAGCCCTCTTGGCGCTACGAAAAAAGGCCCGAGCGATCTGGGGGGACGAGGACGAATGATCAGCACTTCAGATCGCCAGGACGCCGTACAGCTGATCGATGAGGCGCGTGCCGAGGGAGCCCGCCTGCAAACCGCGTGCGCAGAGCTCGGCATCGGTACCAACACCTACCGCCGCTGGGGTCGGGGCGGTCAAGATCGACGGCCTCAGGCCGTGCGACCTGTCCCGCGCCATGCCCTGTCACCTGAAGAGCGTCAGCAAGTGCTGGAGATTTGTCATCGTCCCGAGTTCGCCAGCCTGCCGCCCGGGCAGATCGTGCCGCGGCTGCTGGACGAGGAAGGGCTATACGTGGCGTCAGAGTCCAGCTACTACCGCATCCTCCGGGCGTGCGGCGAGCAGCACCAGCGTGGCCGCGCTCGTACCCCACGCCCAAAGGGGGATCCTCAGCGACACCGCGTGACACGCCCCAATGCCTGTTGGAGTTGGGACGTGACGTACTTACCGACCCGGGTGCGTGGGCAGTTCTACTACCTCTACATGATCGTCGACATATACAGCCGCAAGATCGTTGATGCCGAGGTTTTCGACCAGGAGTCCATGGGCAACAGCAGCGAGGTCATCCAGCGCGCCGTGTTGCGCGAAGGCTGCATCAACAAACCATTGGTGTTGCATGCTGATAATGGCTCCGCCATGAAAGGCTCGACGCTTCAGGCGACACTGCAGCGACTGAACATCACCCCGTCGTACAGCCGCCCCCGAGTCTCTAATGACAACGCCTTCTCGGAGTCGCTGTTCAGGACATGCAAGTGCCGGCCTGACTACCCGTCGGACGGCTACGAGAGCCTGTCAGCGGCGCAGCAGTGGGTGACCGGCTTCTTGCGCTGGTACAACCACGAGCACCGCCACAGCGCCATCCGCTTCGTCACCCCAGAGGAGCGGCATGCCGGCCAGGATGACTAGGTTCTGGCAAGGCGGGATGCCATCTATGCTGAGGCGAAACGGCAACATCCCGGACGGTGGAGCGGCGCTACCCGCAACTGGACGCCACGTCGGACGGCCTGGCTGAACCCCGATCAGGAAGATCCAATCTTCATGCAGGATCAGCGGTTAGAAGCCGCGTGATCCCGCGTTCCAACAAGCTTGACAGGCATCGCCTTGGGATCCAGCTCGCCACGGGCGTAGCGCTCGAACATGCCGGCCAACCCATGAAGCTTTAAGTACTTTATGTTCTAATTTTACGCGCCAGACTATATTAGTTTTTATTGTATATGTTTCCACCGCAGAACGGACAGGTATTAGATTCCCATGCGGCTTTCATTTTCTCAGAGTTTATGTTTGTTTGACAGTTTATACATGGATGTATCCTTCCTTCTTGCACTCTAATCAAGTTGATTATCTTCGTTGGGTCGAAGATGTATCTTCGTATTCGGCTGTCAATTTCTTTGCTTTCTGTGACATACTTGATTTTTGATTGATTCTCTTGGGTAACCGAAAAGCTCGGTGCGAGTATTGATAGTTTGTATTCGGGGGTGGTGTCTTTAGGTTCGACTCCAGTTTTCCTTATGTGAAGTATTCTCTGGTAGAAAAGCTCTGAATATTCTCTTTCGCCAAGTGATTCTTTTTTTTCTGATGTTTCAGGTATGGCAAAATGACTGTATTTTTTTTCGTTAATATAATCGACGATATCGTTCCAGACTCGAATAGTGTTGTGGTCACCTTCAATGTTCTGTAACTTTTTACGTCCGTCTTGCTTTATAGCTTCTTTTATATGGTATTCGCTTATATACTGATATGGTTTTCCTCTCCCAAGCTTACCGGTTCTGTAATTTTTGAAATTTTGCCATGCGGTAAGAAGAATGGTTCCAAAATCGCGTGTATTCCCCATGGAGCCTAGGATGAGAAGTTCCATTTTTTTAGGGGTGTTGATTAATGTTTTACATGTTACCGAACTATCATTAAAGCTAAGGTTTAATCTTCGGTTGATGAAATCGGTGAAGTACTCAATACACCCTGTTTTGTCAGCCTTTGACCTCTCAATAATGAGGTCTTTGTCTAGGTTGATGCTATGCTGAAGGTCTCCGCCAATAGATAAAGGTGAGAGAAGCCCCCTGTAGGGGACGTAAGCAATCCAGCAGTAAATCGGTGTGTCAATAATTTTGTTTATAAATTTTGCTGAATTTCTTTGAAAATTTCCGGTTTCGTATAGCTTTTCCCACTCATCAAAATAAAAGATGAGTGATCTAAGATTGAGTGAAGATATTATTTTTTTTAGGGACGAATGGAATTGGCTTATGTCAAAATAGATTTCTTCGATAGATGAGTTTTCTTGTTCTGATATGTCTCTTTTTTTTGTTGAGTCCTTTAAGTTTAAATTGACGGACTGGTTTAATGCTGAAGCTTTTGTTTTGAGCTCGTTTATTGATTGCTTCGCCTCCTCTGTTTTTTGAATAATTGTATTCGTGGATGTGCCAATATTATGGAGCGTCGCATTGCCGGAAAGGCAAGATAGCGCACACTCATATGCGGTATCGATTGCCTCAGAAAGTTGGGTGATGAAATCTCTTTTTTCTTTTTCTTCTTTACTCAGCAAAGTGCTTAGCCAACTGCTTTTTCCTGTGGCTTTTGCTTCAAGGGAGATTTGGTTGATAATATTTTCTATCACGAATAGAGCAAATGATCGATTGAAAACATCTTCATTTGGTGATTCGGTAGTGCTGAATCTCTTTAAGTTTATGTATACACAAAAGTTCCTTTCCTCAAATAGTTTCTTGTTTATTTTGTGGCGAGACAACAACATTAAATGGGTTTTTCCTGTTCCTCTTAGACCCTCTAGAACACCACTTGAAAGTTTGGAAGAGGAGGCAAGTGAGTCTAGGTTGTTTTTTGTGTTTACATGTAGTCTTATAAGATTGTCAATATTTTCCTTGCTTGTTTCAAGATCTAGTTCGAAATCTGCTCTTAGATCAGCGAAAGCTGCATTGAGTTTTTCGGCTGATTCTGGATTTTCGACGATTGTTTTAAGGGTGACCATTTTCCTTTCCTTTCCTTTCCTTTAAATGCCGTTCCTCGGTGTTGGCTGAGGAACGGCAAATGGTCATCTCGGCTAGTTGACCTTGGGGTCCAGCTCGCCACGGGCGTAGCGCTCGAACATGCCCTCCAGGCTGATCGGCTTGATCCTGCTGGCGTTGCCGGCGGTGCCGAAGGCTTCGTAGCGGGCGATGCAGATGTCCTTCATGGCGCTGACGGTAAGCTTGAGGAACTTGCGCGGGTCGAACTCTGCCGGGTTCTCGGCCAGGAAGCGACGTACCGCACCGGTCGAGGCCAGACGCAGGTCGGTGTCGATGTTGACCTTGCGCACGCCGTGCTTGATGCCCTCGACGATTTCTTCCACCGGGACGCCGTAGGTCTCGGGGATGGCACCACCGTTGGCGTTGATCACCTCGAGCCACTCCTGGGGCACGCTGGAGGAGCCGTGCATGACCAGGTGGGTGTCCGGGATGCGCTCGTGGATTTCCTTGATACGCTGGATCGACAGGGTGTCGCCGGTGGGCGGACGGGTGAACTTGTAGGCGCCGTGGCTGGTGCCGATGGCGATGGCCAGGGCGTCGACGCCGGTGGCCTTGACGAAGTCGGCGGCCTCTTCCGGGTCGGTCAGCAGCTGGTCGTGGCTCAGCTTGCCCTCGGCGCCGATGCCGTCTTCCTCACCGGCCATGCCGGTTTCCAGGCTGCCCAGGCAGCCGAGCTCACCTTCTACCGAGACGCCACAGGCGTGGGCCATCTCGACGGTGCGGCGGGTGACGTCGACGTTGTAGTCGTAGTCTGCCGGAGTCTTGCCGTCCTCGCCCAGGGAGCCGTCCATCATCACCGAGGAGAAGCCGAGCTGGATCGAGCGCTGGCACACAGCGGGGCTGGTGCCGTGGTCCTGGTGCATGACCACCGGAATATGCGGAAACTCTTCCACGGCGGCCAGGATCAGGTGGCGCAGGAAGGGGGCGCCGGCGTATTTACGGGCGCCGGCGGAGGCCTGCAGAATCACCGGGGAATCGGTGGCGTCCGCGGCTTCCATGATGGCGCGAACCTGCTCGAGGTTATTGACGTTGAAGGCCGGCACGCCGTAGCCATGTTCGGCGGCGTGGTCCAGCAATTGGCGCATACTGACGAGTGCCATGGAGGTACCTGATTCTTGAAGAGGTCGAGAGCGCGATGCTGTCGCGCCCATGTCGCTTGGGTTGTCAAAGGGCCGGCGATGGCCGGCCCCGGGGCTTAGGCTTGGTAGAAAGCACCGGCGAGCGCCGCTGCTTTTTCGGCAAACCTCAGCGAGCGGCCGCCTCGAGGGCGCTGACCGCCGGCAGTTCCTTGCCCTCGACGTACTCGAGGAAGGCGCCGCCTCCGGTGGAGATGTAGGACACCTGCTCGGCGATGCCGTACTTGTCGATGGCTGCCAGGGTGTCACCGCCGCCGGCGATGGAGAAGCCGTCGCTTTCGGCGATGGCCTTGGACAGGGCCTCGGTGCCGCCACCGAACTGGTCGATCTCGAACACCCCGACGGGGCCGTTCCACAGGATGGTGCCGGCGCTCTTGAGCATGTCGCCCAGGCGGGCGGCGGTATCCGGGCCGATGTCGAGGATCATTTCGTTGTCGGCGACCTGGTCCACCGGCTTGGTGACGGCTTCGGCGGAGTCGGAGAACTCGGTGGCCACGACCACATCGGTGGGCAGCGGAATCTCGACCCTGGCCATCAGCGCCTTGGCCTTGTCCACCAGGTCGGCCTCGTAAAGCGACTTGCCGACGTTGTGACCCGCCGCGGCGATGAAGGTGTTGGCGATACCGCCGCCGACGATCAGCTGGTCGCACTTCTCGGACAGGGCGTTGAGCACCTCGAGCTTGGTCGAGACCTTGGAGCCGCCGACGATGGCGGTCATCGGGCGCCTGGGAGTCGCCAGCGCCTTTTCCAGGGCATCGAGTTCGGCGGCCAGCAAGGGGCCCGCGCAGGCGGTCGGTGCGAAGCGGGCCACCCCGTGGGTTGAGGCCTGGGCACGGTGGGCGGTACCGAAGGCGTCCATCACAAAGACGTCACACAGCTCGGCGTAGCGCTTGGCCAGGGCTTCGTCGTCCTTCTTCTCGCCCTGGTTGAAGCGCACGTTCTCGAGCAGTACCACGTCGCCGTCTTCCAGGCTCGGTTCCTGCTCGAGATAGTCGGTCACCAGGCGCACGGGGCAGTCCAGCAGGTCACCGAGGTAGGCCGCCACCGGTGCCAGGGTGAACTCGTCGGCGGGCTCTCCTTCGGTGGGGCGGCCCAGGTGGCTCATCAGCAGCACCTTGGCACCTGCGTCGCGAGCTGCCTTGATGGTCGGCAAGCTGGCGCGCAGACGGGCATCGCTGGTCACCTGGCCGTGTTTGACAGGTACGTTGAGGTCTTCGCGAATCAGTACCCGCTGACCCTTGAGGTCGAGATCGGTCATCTTGCGCACGTTCATGTCGGCAGATCCTCGTCTGGAAAGTCTGAGGGAGACAGCGAATGGCAACGGCTGGTCAGTGGAAGTGTCATCGCTCGGGAACCCGGGGAAGGCTGGCGAGGCGCCCGGCCACGTCCAGCATGCGGTTGGCGAAGCCCCATTCGTTGTCGAACCAGCAAAGCAGCTTGAGCAGGCGGCCACCGGCCACCCGCGTCTGAGTGGCGTCTACGATACCGGAGCGGGGATCGTGGTTGAAGTCGATGGACGCCATGGGCTCCTCGGTATACCCCAGCAGGTCAGGAAGCCGTGACTCGCTGGCCTCGCGCAGCAGTCGGTTGACCTCGCTGGCCGAGGTATCGCGCTTGACGCAGATGGACATGTCCATGGCCGAGACGTTGATCGTCGGCACCCGTACATGGAGGCACTCGAAGCGCTCCGCCAGGTGCGGCATCAGGCGATTGATGCCTCGGGCCAGGCCGGTGTCCACCGGCACGATGGATTGCATCGCCGAGCGGGTCAGGCGCAGATCGGTCTGGTGGTAGGCATCGATCACCGGCTGGTCGTTCATGGCCGAGTGAATGGTCGTGGTCACACCGTGCTCGATGCCCAGCGCCTCGTCGAGCACGGTCAGGATCGGCACCAGGCAGTTGGTGGTGCAGGACGCTGCCGAGACCACCCGGACGTCGGGCGTCAGGTCGTCGTCATTGATGCCGCTGACGATGGTGGCGTCGACGTCGCTTTCTGCCGGCTGGGAGAACAACAGCCGGCCGGCTCCTGCCGCGAGATGGCGCTCGGCGGTGGCGCGATCCTTGAAGCTGCCGGAGCACTCCAGCACCAGGTCGATGCCGAGTGACCGCCAGGGCAGGCGGTCAGGGTCATCTTCGGACAGCACCCGGATCGCATGCCCGTTGATGATCAGATGGCCGTCGCGGCTTTCCACCCGGCCGGGGAAGCGTCCGTGGGTGGTGTCGTAGCGAGTCAGGTAGGTAATGGTATCGAGTCCCGAGAGCTCATTGATCGCCACCACCTCGAAGCTGGGGTCGTTGCGTTCGATGAGGGCTCGCAGGACGCACTGGCCGATGCGGCCGTAGCCATTGATGGCAATACGCTGGGCCATGGGGCTCGATACTCTCCACGGAGGGATGGACACAGGCGCGAAAGTCTATCTCAAATCGCCCCGCGCGTCGCGGCTCCAGCGGCGTCACACTGGGCATAAAACCGCGCAGGTAGCATAAAAATAAAGCTGAATCGGTTCAGCCGAGCATGCCGGCCAGGCGCCAGGCCAGCGGCATCATCAGTGCCGTCAACACCCCGGTCAGCGTCATGCCGAGAGAAGCGAAGGCACCGGCGGTGGGGCCCAGCTCGAAGGCGCGTACGGTACCGATGGCGTGGCCGTTGATGCCCAGCGCCAGCCCCAGCAGGCGCTGATCGGTGATCTTCAAGAGCCGGCCGAACAGGCTGACGCAGGCGGTGGCCGCGACGCCGGTGATCAACAATCCCCCCATCAGGATCGGCACGGAGCCGCCCAGGCGCTCGGTGATGCCCATGGCGATGGGAGCGGTCACCGATTTGGGTGCCAGCGAGGCCAGCAGTTCCGGCGGCGCCCCCAGTGCCCAGGCGATCAGCAACGCATAGCAGGCGGCCAGCACCGTCGACACCGGCAGGCAGACCAGCAGCGGCCTCCACAGCGCGCGTATGTGGTGCATCTGCTGGTAGAGCGGTACCGCCAGGGCCACCGTGGCCGGGCCCAGCAACAGCATCAGCCACTGGGCGCCCTGGCGATAGTCGACGTAGGCGATGCCGGCCGCCTTGAGCGTCGCGGCGAGCAGCAACGAGGCCAGCAGTACCGGCGGGCACCAGCCGGGAGAGCCGAGCCGCCGAAACAGCGCCATGCCGGCCAAGTAGGCGCCGATGGACAGGGCGATGGCCAGCATCGGGGTATCGAGGTGATCGACCACGGCGAGGTTCATGAGGTCTTTCCTTGGGCGGTGGTGGTCGCCTCGGAGGGCGTCGCCGGCAGCAGGCGGCGCATCAGCCACAGGGTGCTGGCAACGCTCAACAGGGTGCCCAGGGTCAGCGCCAGCCCCACGGCGAGCCAGTGCCCCGAGATCTGGTCGAGCACCCAGAACACCCCGACCACGCCGGGCATGATCAGCATCGCCAGCAGCATGATCAGCGGCTGTGCCGCCGCTGCCACGTCTTCGTGCATGCGGCCTCGTAGTACGAAGACACCAGTCAATAGCATCAGTCCGACGACGCCGGGGGACAGCGGCAGTTCACCCAGGCTGACCACCAGGTCGCCGACCAGCCACAGCAGCGAAAGCCATAAAAAGCCTCGTAACACGGACATTGCAATCCTCTTGGGTCATTGTCACTGGCCGGGGCCAGGGGAATTGAGCCATTGTGCCGACTCATGGTGCCTTGGTCAGCAGGGGCTCTCGTTGCAGCGCGTCATCCGCTACCCTGTGTAGACTGACTATTCGCCTACCGCCCGACTGGGTCGGGCATGACAGGGAGATTGATGATGAGTGATATTGCCAGCTGGCTGGGTGCCGAGGCAGAGGACCTTTTGACTCATGAATGTCGCGGTATCGCCAAGGAGCAACTCCACCTGCCGGGATCGGACTTCGTCGACCGGGTGATGATGGACTCCGACCGATCGCCAGCGGTGCTGCGCAGCATGCAGTCGATGTTCAACCATGGCCGCCTGGGCGGCACCGGTTACCTCAGCATCCTGCCGGTGGATCAGGGGATCGAACACTCCGCTGGCGCCTCTTTCGCGCCCAACCCGATCTACTTCGATCCGGCCAACATTGTGGAGCTGGCGATCGAGGGCGGCTGCAACGCCGTGGCTTCTACCCTGGGTGGCCTGTCGTCGGTGGCGCGCCGCTATGCCCACCGCATCCCGATGATGCTCAAGTTGAACCACAACGAGACGCTGACCTATCCGGCGATCTACGATCAGACCCTGTTCGCCGAGGTCGACCAGGCCTTCGACATGGGGTGCGTCGCCGTGGGTGCGACCATCTACTTCGGTTCCCCCGAGAGCCGTCGCCAGATCGAAGAGATCAGCGCGGCCTTCGAGCGCGCCCACGAGTTGGGCATGGTGACGGTGCTGTGGGCCTATCTGCGTAACCCGGCCTTCAAGCATGAGGGCACCGACTATCATGTGGCCTCCGACCTCACCAGTCAGGCGGTCCACCTGGCGGCGACGCTCAAGGCGGACATCGTCAAGCAGAAGCTGCCCGAGAACAACGATGGCTATCGTACCATCGGCTTCGGCAACACCCACGAGAAGGTCTACAGCGAGTTGACCAGCGATCACCCGATCGATCTGGCCCGCTATCAGGTGGCCAACGCCTACATGGGGCGTGCCGGGCTGATCAACTCCGGCGGTGCCTCCACCGGAGAAGGCGATCTGACCCAGGCGGTGCGTACCGCGGTGATCAACAAGCGGGCCGGTGGCATGGGCCTGATCTCCGGTCGCAAGGCCTTCCAGAAGCCGATGCGCGACGGGGTAAGCCTGCTCAACGCCATTCAGGACGTCTATCTGGCGCCGGATGTCACCATCGCCTGATCCAAGCCTGCCTCAACAACCGCGCAGGATAGAGGATCAGGCCGCCTAGGCCGACCATCAAGGTCGCTAGATACAGCAGGGGCACGGCGTAAGCCGTGCCCCTGCTCGTTTCTGCTGGTCACGCTTTCGGTCGCAACAGGCCGGGCGTGCCGGTCCGCGCTGGACTTAACCCAGCAGGGTCTTGGCGCGTTCCACCAGGTTGTCCACGGTGAAGCCGAAGTGCTTGAACAGGTCGCCCGCCGGAGCCGACTCGCCGAAGCTGGACATGCCGATGGTGTCACCGTCGAGGCCCACGTACTTGCTCCAGTAGTCGCGATGGCCGGCCTCGATGGCCAGGCGAGCGCGAACACTGCGCGGCAGTACGGACTCACGGTAGTCGGCGTCCTGGCTGTCGAAGACGTCGGTGGCCGGCATCGATACCACGCGCACCTGTTTGCCTTCTGCTTCCAGGGCTTCGGCGGCCTGCATGGCCAGGGTCACCTCGGAGCCGGTGGCGATTAGGATCAGCTCAGGGGTACCTTCGCTGTCCTTGAGTACGTAGCCACCGCGCTGGATGTTGGCCAGCTGGCTCTTGCTGCGCTGCTGGTGGGGCAGGCCCTGACGGGACAGCACCAGCGCGGTGGGGCCGGCGCTGCGCTTGACCGCGTGGGCCCAGGCAGCAGCAGTCTCGACCGCGTCGCAGGGGCGCCAGGTGCACAGGTTCGGGGTGGTGCGCAGGCTGGTCAGCTGCTCGATCGGCTGGTGGGTCGGACCGTCCTCGCCCAGACCGATGGAGTCATGGGTGTAGACGAAGATCGCACGCTGGTTCATCAGCGCCGCCATGCGCACGGCGTTGCGCATGTACTCCATGAAGATCAGGAAGGTGGCGCCGTAGGGCACGAAGCCGCCGTGCAGGGCGATGCCGTTCATGATGGCGCCCATGCCGAACTCGCGGACCCCGTAGTGCAGGTAGTTGCCGCCTGCTGCTTCGGCGCTGATGGCCTCGGCACCCTTCCAGAAGGTCAGGTTGGAAGGCGCCAGGTCGGCGCTGCCACCCAGCAGCTCCGGCAGTTGCGGGCCGAGCTCGTTGAGGCAGTTCAGCGAGGCCTTGCGTGAGGCCACGGACTCGCCCTTCTCCTGGGCGGCCTCGACCAGCGCTTCGCTGTTGAGCTCGCTCGGCAATTCACCCTTCTGGCGACGCAGGAATTCGCGGGCCAGCTCCGGGTGCTCCTGCTGGTAGCGCTCGAAGCGAGCCTGCCAGTCGGCCTGGTGCTTCTGGCCACGCTCGCAGGCGTCCCAGCCCTGGTAGATATCCTCGGGGATATGGAAGGGCGCGTGGGGCCAGTCGAGTTGCTTGCGCGCCGCTGCGACTTCCTCTTCGCCGAGTGCCGCGCCGTGGCATTCTTCCTTGCCCTGCTTGTTGGGGGCGCCGAAGCCGATGACGGTCTTGCAGATGATCAGGGTCGGGCGATCCTGCTGGGTGCGGGCCATCTCGATGGCGGCCTTGATCTCCTCGGGCTTGTGCCCGTCCACCGCCGGTACCACGTGCCAGCCGTAGGCTTCGAAGCGCTTGGCGGTATCGTCGGTGAACCAGCCTTCGACCTCGCCGTCGATGGAGATGCCGTTGTCATCGTAGAAGGCGATCAGCTTGCCGAGCTGGTGGGTGCCGGCAAGCGAGGCGACCTCATGGGAGATGCCTTCCATCAGGCAGCCGTCGCCGAGGAAGCAGTAGGTGTAGTGGTCGACGATCTCGTGGCCCGGGCGGTTGAACTGACCCGCCAGGGTGCGCTCTGCCATGGCCATGCCGACGGCGTTGGCCAGGCCCTGGCCGAGGGGGCCGGTGGTGGTCTCGACGCCGGGAGCGTAGCCGTACTCGGGGTGACCAGCGGTCTTTGCGTGGAGCTGGCGGAAGTTCTGCAGTTCTTCCAGACCCAGGTCGTAGCCTGACAGGTGCAGCAGGGAGTACAGCAGCATGGAGCCGTGGCCGTTGGACAGCACGAAACGGTCGCGATCGGCCCACTTGGGATCGTCAGGGTTGTGAACGAGGTAGTCGTTCCACAGCACCTCGGCGATATCGGCCATACCCATCGGGGCTCCGGGGTGGCCGGAGTTGGCCTTCTGGACGGCATCCATGGAAAGGGCGCGAATGGCGTTGGCCAGTTCGAAACGGGACGGCATTGAGGGCTCCTCGCCTGGGGCAAAGTGGCAATCTGACGTTGGCCTGCCCGGTGGGGGCGGCGCAGCGGCGTCAAGGATAGGCGCCGCCTGTCGTGCCTGTGGACAACGAGGGCGGGAGGGGCGGCGCGGATCGATCGGGGACATATTGTCGCCGGAAATGACAGATCCATCAAATGCCGGGGACTTGATCCATGCCTGGCAGGGTCTGCCATGGCCCGGCCTGTCGCTAGGAACCGGACGGTCGAGCGTGTAGAATTTCGTCCCGCCAGGTCCACGCGGAATCTGCATAGTGCGATCGTCGATCACGGTCGCTCCCGTTTCCATCTTGCCAGGCCCGCCTGCCGATTATCCTACAGAGGGTCGAGGACGCCATGAGCGAATACTCCCTGTTTACCTCCGAGTCCGTGTCCGAAGGACACCCGGACAAGATTGCCGATCAGATTTCCGATGCCGTGCTCGATGCCCTGATCGCGCGGGACAAGAATGCCCGTGTGGCCTGCGAGACCCTGGTCAAGACCGGTGTCGCCATCGTGGCCGGCGAGATCACCACCTCCGCCTGGGTGGATCTCGAGGAGCTGGTGCGCAAGGTGATCATGGATATCGGCTATACCTCCTCCGACGTCGGTTTCGACGGCGAGACCTGCGGGGTGCTCAACCTGATCGGCAAGCAAAGCGTCGAAATCGCCCAGGGCGTCGATCGCGAAAAGCCCGAGGATCAGGGCGCCGGTGATCAGGGCCTGATGTTCGGCTATGCCACCAACGAAACCGACTCTTACATGCCGGCGCCGATCCACTACAGCCATCGGCTGGTGGAGCGCCAGGCCGAGCTGCGTAAGCGTGGCCTGCTGCCCTGGCTGCGTCCCGATGCCAAGAGCCAGCTGACCTTCCGTTACGACGATGCCGGCAAGCCCTGCGCGGTCGATGCCGTGGTGCTGTCCACCCAGCATGATCCGGACATCGACCAGGAGCAGCTGCGCCAGATGGTCCAGCGCGAGATCATCGAGCAGGTACTGCCGGCGGAGTGGCTGTCCGACAGCACGCGTTATCACATCAACCCGACCGGCAAGTTCGTCATCGGCGGCCCGGTGGGTGACTGTGGCCTGACCGGGCGCAAGATCATCGTCGACACCTACGGCGGCATGGCGCGACATGGTGGTGGCGCCTTCTCCGGCAAGGACCCGTCCAAGGTCGACCGCAGCGCCGCCTACGCCGGCCGCTACGTGGCCAAGAACGTGGTAGCGGCGGGACTGGCCGAGCGTTGCGAGATCCAGGTGTCCTACGCCATCGGTGTCGCCGAGCCGACCTCGGTGTCGATCAACACCTTCGGCACCGGTCGTATCGATGACGAACGTATCGTCGAGCTGGTGCGCGATCACTTCGACCTGCGCCCCAATGCCATTACTCGCATGCTGGATCTGCTGCATCCCATGTATCAGCTGACCGCAGCCTACGGTCACTTTGGCCGTGAGCCCTTCGAGACCAGCTATAGCTGGACCGATACCGAAGGCGAGATCCACACCGAGACTTTTACCGCCTTCCCGTGGGAGAAGGTCGACCGGGCCGACGCTCTGCGCGCCGCCGCCGGTATCTGAGCCCTCATCCGGCAGTATCGGCACGGTGTCCGCGCCTGCCGACATGACAAGGCCCGCCTGGTTCGCCAGGCGGGCCTTGTCGCATTGTGGCGGCGGGGGGGCCGCGAATGTGCGAAGAGACGTTGGCAGAGCGGTCGCAAGTCTTCTGGTGACCTGGTGGTAATTGTGCGTCTTTGCCTACCTCTTTGTCGCCGGGTTATGCGTCAAACGGCGACATCATCTCATTCCTTTTCATATCCGCGCATGCGGGCGGAGAAGCCTTTGGCTCACGGCTAATATTAGATGGAGACAGGATGCAGATGCCGCTTAGTCGGCAGCGCGGTATCGCATCAGCGCGTCATCATCTGTCAGGCAGCCAGTGATGGTCGTTGGTTCTCGGTAGTCAAAGGTTCGATGTGTCGTTGTCCATCGCCAGATCGTTGTCGAGAAACCACTGTCGAGAAACCGCTGTTCGAGAAACCATCGGCGGCCAAGTGGCCTGCACGGGAAAGTGACGCCCACGTCGCCGGAAAAACGGTTAGAAAGCGGTTGGAAGGCGGCCAGAACGTGAGAATGATTAGCGATAAAAAACGCCGGCGAGCCGCCTGAAAGATGTCAGGAAAGAGGCGCTTTCGGCGACAGGCATATATGGCCTGTGTGAGTTGGACGTCGGTATATATCCATGTCCTTGGCATTAGGGGCGCTGGACAGAAGGCGGTTCGTGGAAGCACATGTCTTGGCCACGATTGAAGTGTGGCCGGCACGATGGTGTGGTCGGCACGATGGAAAGAGGCCATAGCGCCCGTGACAGGAATACTGGCTGGTGCCCCGGGCGGCACGAAGAAGAGCCGATGTGCGGGTGAGACAGGATCAGGGACATGAGCGCTGCGCCAAGACGGTAGCAACGACAGGGGGATCAGAAGATGGGCGAAGCAAGGCACCACTATCACTTCTATCAGCGCCATCATCAGGGGCACTTTCAGCGTCTTCACGCGGACCCGCCCTGCTCGCGAACCAGGCTGGCGTCACAGCAGGAACTCTGGCGCAAGGAGTCGCCGTCGCGCAAGGGGGCTGGCGATGACGGGACCACTGAGGCTGGAGGGCGATACTCCCATGACGTGGTATCGCCGGAAGGTGACGATGATTATCTCCAGTATCGTGAGCTATTCATGACCAAGCTGGCGCTGGAGGCTACCGCCGCACTGGCAACGTTTCTGGTGACTGCCGCCGCCATCATGATGATTCTGCTTCAGCACCAGGGACTCTTGACCGCCGTCATCGTCATTGCACTGAGCGTGCCCGCCTTTGTGCTGTCGACGCAGCGCCTTTCGTGCCTGGGGCATGATGCAACGATGTTCGAGAGCGAACCCTTGGGAGATATTCGATTATGAGCATCGGTCAACAGGTGCTGCTCGGCGTCGCCATCACCTCGCCGTTGCTGGTGCTGACATGGTGGTCGGTACGACGTACCGATCGCCATCTGAGAAAGCGTCGCCAGTAGCACCTCAGCATACGGGCTCTCCGTACAGCCGCGCCGTTCAGGTATGCCGTCTGATCACGCCGTTCGAACGTGCCGATCGGTCGAGGCGTTCGGCCGAGGCGTTCGGCCGTCATGTCAGGTCGTGGTCTGCGATGGTGACCTTCGGTCGTGACCAAGGAGGGCCAGATGGCCGGGCGTCTCGTCTCTTGTCAGAGTTTCGTATCTCGTCAGAAAAGCACCACCCTCTCGTCTCTCCATTCCTCAGCCAGCTGGCGATGCCTGCTGTTCGTGGTGTCGCTGGTCCTGCCGTCGTGGGCCAACGCCAGCTGTCCTGACTGGACGGCGAGCACGGCGTCCAGTCGCATCACCGAGTTGACCAGCCACCTGCGGCAGTGGGAGCAGGCCTACCGAAAGGACGGCAGCTCGCCGGTCAGCGATGATGTGTTCGACCAGACCGAACGTCGGTGGCGCGAACTCCAGCGCTGTTTTCCCGAGCTCGAGGTGGCGGACTTCAAGGATAGGGCTTCCGCGCCGACAGCGGATAGTGCCATCCCCTGGCAGCGCCATCCTGTGGCGCATACTGGGCTGCGCAAGGCGCAGGACGCTGCCGAGGTGCAGCGTTGGCTGGTGACTGAAGGTCCAGGCTCGCCGCCTGCGGCACCGGCCGACCGCGCTACCGATGTCTGGATTCAGCCCAAGGTAGATGGCGTGGCGGTCAGCCTTGTCTATCACGAAGGCCGCCTGGCGGGCGTGTACAGTCGTGGGGACGGGCGGACCGGCCAGGACTGGACACGCCATGCCGCGGTCATCCCGTCGATTCCCCAGCGCCTGGCAGGTGATTGGCAGTCGCTTGCCGACGGCGATGGTCTGGTGTTTCAGGGGGAGCTGTATGAGCGCCTTGAAGATCATGTCCAGCAGCGGGATGGCGGGGCAGGGGCACGCTCCCATGTGGCCGGCTGGCTTGCCCGCGATGAGTTGTCCCCTGCGCTGGGCCAGCGTATCGGTCTGTTCGTCTGGTCCTGGCCGATGGGGCCGCGGGCGCTCGAGGAGCGACTGTCAGGGCTCGAGCGCCTGGGCCTGGGTCAAATATCGCGATACACCCACCCTGTTGAATCCCAGGAGGACGCCGCCGCCTGGCGCGAGCGCTGGTATCGCTCGCCGCTGCCCTTCGCCACCGATGGCGTGGTACTACGGCGTGGGCGCAGGCCCGACGGTGTGACCTGGCAGGCCGAGCCGCCGCACTGGGCACTGGCCTGGAAGTATCCACCGCGAGAGGCCCTGGCGGAGGTAGCCGACATAGCGTTCCGCATTGGTCGCAGCGGTCGCATCACCCCGGTGGCCCGGCTTGTGCCGGTGGAGGTGGATGGACGCAGGCTGAGCCAGGTCAGCCTGGGGAGCCTGTCACGCTGGCGTGAGTGGGATCTGCGGCCCGGCGATCAGGTGATCATCGAGTTGGCCGGGCTGATCATCCCTCAGCTTAAGGGGGTGGCCTGGCGCGCAGCCGAGAGGCTTGACCTCGAGGTTCCCGCGGAATCGGACTTTCACCTGCTGAGTTGCTGGCACCCGACCCCGGGCTGCCGGCAGCAGTTTCTGGCTCGCCTGGCCTGGCTCAGTGATTCATCGGCGCTGGATCTCGACGGCGTCGGGGAAGGCACCTGGAAGGCGCTGGTGGACGCTGGCCTGGTGGCGGGGTTGCTGGACTGGCGGGAACTGTCGCCAGAGCGACTGGCCCAGGCAAGCGGCATCGGCAAGGTCACCGCAGAGCGTCTTGGTGTTGCCTTCTCCGAGACCAGCCATCGCGGCTTCCCGCGGTGGCTAAGCGCCCTGGGAGCGCCCTCGGCCGGGGGTATCTCCGAGCACGACTCCTGGCGCACGCTGTCTGCGTTGGACGCAGCCGGCTGGCGCCACCGCCCCGGCGTCGGTGATGTCGGCGCCAGGCGCTGGCGCGCGTTTCTATCGCATCCCGAGGTCGACGCCCTGGCGCGGCAACTGGCCGACGCCGGTATTGCTGGCTTCGTCGGGGCCTTCGACGATGACGCGACACGTTCGATTGCCACGCCGGGCTCAGCTAGCCCTTCGCATGGCCATTCGCATAGCCCTTCGCATAGCCCTTCGAACCGCTCTCCAGCTAGTCTCTCACACCGCGCACCAGCTTCCCCCTCAGCGACTCGACTGAAAAGTGATGCTGGCGCCCGGCTAGAGATCTGCGCAGCGCCCTGGTTGGCGAGTCCGCCATGGTGACTCCTATAGTGAAGGCTGGATAACCAGCAGGAGGCGAGCATGACTCCGACCGAGGCTTCGCAAAGGGCGCAGTGGGCTCAGCGTCAGGGTGACTACCGGGTCGCCGATATCGGCCTGGCCGACTGGGGGCGCCGCGAGATTCGCATCGCCGAAAGCGAGATGCCGGCCTTGATGTCCCTCAGGGCCCGGTACCGTGAGGTCCAGCCGCTGAAGGGCGCACGTATCGCTGGCTGTATCCATATGACGATTCAGACCGCGGTGCTGATCGAGACCCTGGTCGACCTTGGTGCGAGCGTACGCTGGTCGTCCTGCAATATCTTTTCCACCCAGGACCACGCCGCCGCGGCCATCGCCGCAGCAGGCATCCCGGTATTTGCCTGGAAGGGCGAGAGCGAGGACGAGTTCTGGTGGTGTATCGAGCAGACGGTGGATGGCGCCGACGGCTGGACCCCCAATCTGGTGCTGGATGATGGCGGAGACCTGACGCTGCTGTTGCACGAGCGACATCCGGACAAGCTTGACGCCATCCACGGCATCAGTGAAGAGACCACCACCGGTGTCCATCGACTGCTCGAGATGCTCAGGGCAGGCACCTTGAAAGTGCCGGCCATCAACGTCAACGACGCCGTCACCAAGTCGAAGAATGACAACAAGTATGGCTGCCGTCACAGTTTGAATGACGCCATCAAGCGTGGGCTCGATCACCTGCTGGCGGGCAAGCAGGCATTGGTGATGGGCTATGGGGACGTGGGCAAGGGGTCGGCGGCCTCGCTGCGCCAGGAAGGCATGATCGTGCGGGTCGCCGAGATCGACCCGATCTGTGCCATGCAGGCCTGCATGGATGGCTTCGAGGTGGTTTCTCCCTATCGCGGCGGTGTCAATCGTGGCGTCGACAGTCTCGATCTCGAACTGCTCGGCAAGACCGACCTGGTGGTGACCTGCACCGGCAATATCGGCGCCTGTGACGCCGCCATGCTGGGCGCTCTCAAGAATGGCGCGGTGGTCTGCAATATCGGCCACTTCGACAGCGAGATCGATACCGCCTTCATGCGCAAGCAATGGCTCTGGGAGGAGGTCAAGCCCCAGGTGCACAAGATCTACCGCGACGCCGGGCCGGGGCAGACGTACGATCCCGACAGCCGCAATGTGATCTACCTGCTGGCCGAGGGGCGTCTGGTCAACCTGGGCAACGCCACCGGCCACCCCTCGCGGGTGATGGATGGCTCCTTCGCCAATCAGGTGCTGGCGCAGATGCATCTGTATGCCCGGCGTTTTGCCGAGCTGGGCCCCGACGAGCGCGACGGCATGATCGATGTCACGGTGCTGCCACGCCATCTCGACGAGGAGGTGGCACGCTACATGGTGGAGGGCTTTGGCGGCGTGATCACCCAGCTGACCGAGGCCCAGTCGGAGTACGTCGGAGTGCCGGTGGAGGGGCCATACAAGCCAGACCACTATCGTTACTGAGGCTTGGCCTATCAAGAGTGCCTGCGCTCGACCACGTTGACGCACCAGGTTCACTCCAGGCCCAGGCTTTCCGGAAAGAGGGCTGTGCCTGCCCTGCGTGCCTTGGTCAGGGCGGTGCAGGGTGGGGAATCAGGGCTGGGTAGTCAGCCTGGGGCGAGCGCGGGGAATAGCGGGGCAGGGGACGGCACCGGTCATCGTTTCGTCATGGTCGCGCCACGGCAGTGTCACCGGGACAGGACAGGCTGGGTGGGCGTCACAGGAGACTGCCCATGGCCACATCACTGACCGCTCGTACCCTGTTCATTTCCGATCTTCACCTCGGCACCCGGGATTGCCAGGCCGCCTTGCTGTCGCGGCTGCTGCGCCGCGTGCGCCCGGAGCGCCTGTATCTGGTAGGGGATGTGATCGACCTTATCGCCATGCACCGTCGGGCGTCGCTGCCGGCGGAGCAGCAGCGTCTGGTGGGGCGACTGTTGCGCCTGGCCAAGGGCGGATGCGAGATCATCTACATCCCCGGCAACCACGACGCTGCCTTGCGTCAGCTGTGTGGCATCCGTATGCACAGGGTGCGCATCGAGCGCCGGGCGATCCACGAGACCGCCGATGGTCGACGTCTGCTGGTCAGCCACGGCGACGAGTTCGATACCCATGTGCGCCTGGCCCCCTGGCTGATGGCGCTGGGTGATGGCATGCATCAGTTTGTGCTGTCGCTCAATCGCTGGTGCAACAAGGCGCGCAGCCTGCTGGGCCTGCCCTACTGGTCGCTGGCGGCGGCGGTCAAGGGGCGCATCGGCGCGGCCCAGCGCTATGTCGAACAGTTCGAGCAGGCGGCCATCCACCAGGCGGCCCGGGAAGGACTCGATGGCTACGTCGGCGGGCATATCCACAAGGCCGGATTTCGTGCCCAGGACGGCGTGCTCTACTGCAACGACGGTGACTGGGTGGAGCATTGCACGGCGCTGATCGAGCGCCCCGACGGCAGCCTGGCGCTGATCGACTGGGAAGGGCAGGTGATCGAGGCCGAGCCTTCGATGCCCCGCGCCTGCCCCGAGGGCGCCCTGGCGGGGGCCTGAGGAGCGCTTTCGAGCCTTCCTTCACCACTTCGATTTGTCTAACGGGCGGGGCGCTGGCCTTCGCCAGCGTTCTGCTGGCCACCCGCAATTTCTTCTTCAGCCGCGGGTCATTGACCGTGCCTGCCATGTGGCGTCGTCTGCGGCGTAAAAATAAGTTGTTGAACTCATGCTGCCAGCGGCCATGCTGCAAGACGAGCGAGCACGACTCGCGCACACGTCGGCGTATATATCGGCAAGGGCCGGCGGTTTATCGTCTGGTAACCAGGAGGTTGGCATGGCAAGCGTACATATCGTGGGTCCCGCGTTCTCGAACTTCGTGCGCAGCGTGATGCTGGTGTGTCATGAGAAGGGCATTGAGCACAGTGTCGGGATGGAGGTCGAAGGACGTCGGGTCGAGCTGCATTCACCGGAGTTCAAGGCGCTCAATCCCTTCGACAAGATTCCCGTGCTGATTCACGGCGAACGGCGCCTGTACGAGAGCGTTGCCATCTGCCGCTACCTGGAGAGCGCCTTCGATGGGCCCGACCTGCTACCCAGGGGTGACTGGACGCGGGCTCAGGTGGATCAGTGGTGTGCTGCGCTGGCCACCCAGGCCGACCAGGCCATCGTGCGGCGCTACCTGCTGGAACTGGTCTTTCCCAAGGGGCCCAATGGCGAGGTGAGGGAAGACCGGGTTCGCGAGGCGGCCCCGGAGGTGGCACGGATACTGGCCATCCTGGAACACCAGTTGGCGGGGAGAGACTTTCTCGTCGGTGATGGCTTCACCCTGGCCGATGCCCTGGCGGCGCCGATGCTCGACTATCTGGAGGCCACGCCGCCCGCCTCCTCGCTGATGGAGGCGGCGCCAAATGTCCGAGCCTACGTGGAGCGTCTGAGATCGCGGCCTTCCGGCAAGGCGGTATTGGTAGCGCCCGTGTTTCCCCGCTAGTCACTCTCGGCGCTAGCGACTTTCGCCTTTCAGCTTCACTGCACCAGTCCAAGCATCCCGCTCAGGTACAGCGGAATCACCAGCGGCGCGGCCAGGGTGGTGATCAACACCGCCAGGGCGCCCTTCTCGGGCGCGATGCCGAGTTCCATGGCCACTACCACCACGTTGGCGGCCATGGGCACCACCCCGATCAACAGCAGCGCCAACGCCATGTCCTGTGACAGCCCGGTGGTGGCCTTGAGCAACAGGACGGCACCCAGCATCAGCAGTGGCCACAGGGCATAACGCACCGCCACGCAGGCGCCGATAAAGCGCCCATCCAGCGAGCGCACGGAAACACGACCCAGGGTCATGCCGATGATCATCATGCCGAGCAGGGTGTAGGTTGCCGGAAACACCGACATGGCATCGGTCACCGCCGCTGGCACCGTCATGCCGACTCCTTCCACCAGCAGCGCCGCCAGAAAGGCGTAGATCAGCGGCAGCCTGGCGATCTTGAGCAGGCTGTCACGCACCGTAAAGCGGCCGCGGGCGCTTAGATAGAAGCCGACGGTGAACTCGTAAAGGGTGACGCCGAGTGCACAGAACAGGTACAGGGTGACGCCGGAGGGGGGCAGCAACACCAGCGCCACCGGCAGACCAAAGTAGCCGGTGTTGCCGGTACCGGCAGAAAACGCCAGCACCGAGCCTTCCTCATCCCCCAGCCAGCGCTTGCCCAGCCGATTGATGAGCACGGCCACCAGGCTTGCGATCACGAACAGGGCAGCGGTCAGGGCGAGGTAGACCGGCGTCGGACCGCCCAGTACCAGCGCGCGGAAGAAGGTCAGCGGAGCGATCAGGTAGATCAGCAGGGTGGCGATGGGACGAGGGTCGACCTTGAGCCGCCTGGCGGACAGGACGCCGAGGGCGACAAAGGCGAGCAGGGTCCACAGGGGGCCCATCAGCGAGGTCGGGTCGACGGCCATGTTCATCATCCTTGGGTGCCAGGCCCCGTATCATGCCGTCTGGGCGCGCCGGTGTCAGCCCGGGCCGGCTGCCGAGGTCATTTTTTAGAACACATGGTTATGAGTCTCCCCTTTCTTATATGAAGAGAATTGAAGTTTACCCGCGAAACTTTCATTGGTCGGGGTGAGGCCGAGTCGTCACAATGGCACCCATCACCTTTACGGCCGCCGATTTGCGGTAGCCCGACACGCTTCACGAGGACCCCGAGATGAGCGCACAAGAGCACCCGCTGGGCATCAGCTTCGAATTCTTCCCCCCGAATACCGACGCCGGGCGGGAGAAGCTGATGCGCAACCGGGACCTCTTGGCCGAGCGCAACCCGCGGTTCTTTTCCGTCACCTACGGTGCCGGCGGTTCCACCCAGAATCGCACCCTTGCCACCGTCAATGCGGTGCGCGAGTGCGGCATCACCACCGCGCCGCACCTGTCCTGCGTCGGCAGCGAGAAGGCCCAGCTGCGCGAGCTGCTGACCGACTACAAGGCCCAGGGCATCAACAGCCTGGTGGCCCTGCGCGGTGACCTGCCTTCCGGCATGGGCGGCATCGGCGAGCTGCGCTACGCCAATGAGCTGGTGGAGTTCATCCGCGAGGAGACCGGCGATCACTTCGAGATTGCGGTGGCGGCCTACCCGGAGTCTCACCCCCAGGCGGCGAGCTTCGAGTCGGATCTGCAGAACTTTGCCCGCAAGATGAATGCCGGTGCCAATCTGGCGATCACCCAGTACTTCTTCACCGCCGACGCCTACTTCCACTTCGTCGAGCGGGCCCGCCAGCTTGGCGTGGAAGCACCGATCATCCCCGGCATCATGCCAATCACCAACTACTCCAAGCTGGCGCGCTTCTCCGACGCCTGCGGTGCTGAGATCCCGCGCTGGATTCGCAAGCAGCTCGAGGCGTACGGTGATGACAGCGCCGCCATCGCCGACTTCGGCGAAGAGGTGATCTCGCGCCTGGCCCAGCGCCTGCTCGACGGCGGCGCCCCGGGACTGCACTTCTACACCCTCAACCAGGCCGAGCCGACGCTGAAGATCGTCGACAACATCACCGGCCGCTCATGACACCAACAACAACGCTGGACGGGTCGCGCTAGCCAGTCGCGACCACAACAACAAGAACGTCGGCCCCGCCCTGTGCGGGGCCGACGTCGTTCTGGGGGAGGGTAGAGAAACGAAGAAGCCTGGCGGTTGGGCGCAGGCTAACGGCGGGCGGCCGTCGTCATGAGGGGAGTCCCAGGCACGAAAAAGCCCCGCCATGGGGCGGGGCCAGAGGGCGGGGCTCAAGGTGCGGGGTTATAAAGGGGGGCAGGGTTCAGCCTGCGGTGGCGCTGCGGGTGCCGCCGCCGCTGGCGCGCTGCATCACGAACAGGCCGATGGCGATGGCCAGCCCCGCCAGGTCGGTGACGATGCCGCCGTAGATCAGGCACAGGGCGCCGATCAGCATCACCAGCCGCTGCCAGGCCTTCACCGGTCCGAAGAACCAGGCCTGGACGGTGGCCGCAAGCAGCACGATGCCGATGGTGGCGGTGGTGCCGACCCGCAGGATCTGGGGCCAGTCGCCTTCCATCAGCATGGCCGGGCTGTAGAAGAACATGAACGGCACGATGAAGGCTGCCAGACCGATCTTGAACGAGGCCACCGAGGTGCCCATGGCGTTGTCGCCGGAGATACCCGCCGCCGCGTAGGAGGCCAGCGCCACCGGCGGGGTGATTGCCGAGACCACCGCGAAGTAGAACACGAAGAAGTGCGCCACCAGCGGCTGGATGCCGATGTCGATCAGGCCTGGGGCGACCACCGAGGCGGCTACCGCGTAGGCGGCGGTGGTGGGCATGCCCATGCCCAAGAGGATCGAGATGCACATGGCGAAGAACAGCGCCAGCAGCTGGCTGACACCGGCCAGGCCCAGCAGCAGCGACGAGAAGCGCGCGCCGACGCCGGTCAGGGCGATGACGCCGACGATCAGGCCGGCACAGGCACATACCGCGATGATCTGGATCGACATGGTGCCAGCCAGGCTGAGGGCCCGCAGGATGGAGCGAATGCCCATCTTGTGGGGTGACAGCCAGCTCACCACAGCGGCGGAGGCGGTCGCCAGCGTGCCGGCGCGAATCACCGAGTAGCCCATGAACAGTGCTGTGATCAGGATGATGATCGGGGCGAACAGGTAGACCTGCTTGATCAGCTTGGAGAACTGCGGAATCTCTTCCTTGCGCATGCCGCGCATGCCCTTGCGGGCCGCCTCGAAGTCGACCATGAAGTAGACAGAGGCGAAGTACAGGATCGCCGGGATCAGCGCGGCCACCGCGATCTCGGTATAAGGAATACCGGTGATCTCGGCCATGATGAAGGCGCCGGCACCCATGATCGGCGGCATGATCTGGCCACCGGTGGAGGCGGCCGCCTCGATGGCGCCTGCGCTTCTGGCCGGATAGCCGACCTTCTTCATCAGCGGGATGGTGAGCGAGCCGGTGGACACTACGTTACCTGCGCTGGTGCCGTTGATCATGCCCATAAGGCCGGAGGCGAAGATCGAGACCTTGGCGGGGCCGCCACGGGCGCGACCGGCGCCGGCGAAGGCGAAGTTGACGAAGTAGTCACCGACCTTGGAGGCCTGCAGGAAGGCCGCGAAGATGATGAACAGGATGATATAGGTGGAGGACACCGCCGTGGTCGGGCCGAGGATGCCGGCGTCGGTGTAGACCTGGCTGAAGAAGCGCCCCAGCGACAGTCCCGGGTAGCCGAGGAAGCCTGGCAGCCAGGGGCCCATGAAGACGTAGGCCAGGAAGATGGCGGAGATCACCACCAGCGCCAGACCGGCGACGCGGCGGGTCAACTCGAGGATCAGCAGCGAGCCGGAGATGGCGGCCCAGCTGATGCCCATGGGCGCGAAGGAGGTGCCGGTGGAGGCGCGCAGCGGACTGTTGAAAACCACCAGCAGGTAGCCGGCCACGGCGGCGGCGCATACCATCAACACGACGTCGGCCAACAGCAACTGGTGGCGGGCCTGACGGGGAAACCAGGAAAGCGCAATGGCACCGACGGTGGCCAGGATCAGCGGCGCGCCGTAGTGCCAGTTTTCGATGGCCGGCTCGATGCGCATGGCGCCGCCGGCCATGGTCTGCTGCATCAGCACCACCTGGATCAGGGCGTAGCCTGCGGGCAGCAGCAACGCCAGGGCGATCACGCTGGCCCAGCGCGGCGCACCGTCCTGGCCGTCCTCGACGAAGCGCGAGCCGGTGTAGAGGCCGAAGCCGAGGATCAGCGCGCCGGCGATATGGATGATGCGAAACGACCAGGTCTCGATGGGGTAGATATTGAGCGAGACCAGGTGAAAGACGGTGTAGGCCACGGCGAGTACGCCGAACAGCCACCACTTGCCGCCCTGGAAGACACGGCGATTGGGTTCGACGGCTTCGTCGTCGACGCCCGAGGCGACGATGGGTTCGACCGAAGCGTCGGTCGCATCCTCGTCGCGGGGAGAATCTGGGGTGTGGGTCATGGAGCGATACCTTGAGAAACGGACGACCGGCCGGGTGCCCGCCCGCGGACTGGCCGCGGGCGGGTGATCCTGATTACTGCTTGATCATGGACGGATCGATCTCGTAGCCGTTTTCCTCGTACCAGCGCGCGGCGCCGGGGTGGAACGGCAGCACGGTGTTGTACTGAATGTTCTCGGGAATGGTGGTCGCGGCACTGCGGTGCACGTCGAGCATCTTGTCGTTGTTTTCCATGGTCAGCTTGGTGACCTCGTAGACGAAGTCCTCGGGCAGGTCACAGCCGGCGATGGCGAAGTTCCACATGGACACCGCACGGGCGTCTTCCTCGAGGGTGGTGTAGGTGCTGGCCGGGATCTGGAAGGCCGAGACCGGGAACTTGTCGAGGACCTGCTGCTGCTCTTCCTCGGTGAATTCGACGATGTTGACGTCGGTCTGCACCTCGAGCTGGCTGACCGCGGGGATCGGAATGCCGGCGGCGAAGGCGATCACGTCGAGCAGGCCGTCCTGCAGCTGCCCGCCCAGGTCAGACCAGCCGCCGTTGCGGCGATCGAAGTTGACGCCCAGCTCTTCGAGGATGGCCGGGAAGTAGGTGTCGGAGGTGGAGGCTGCCGGGCCGAAGCCGATACGAGCGCCGTCGGGAATCTCGGAGATCGAGGTGATGCCGCTGTCGGACAGGGCGGTGATGGAGAACGGGGTCTCGTACATCGGGAACATGGCGCAGACGTTGTCCATCTTCACGCCGGGGGCCAGCGGGCTCTTGCCGTTCACCGCGTCGGAGGCGGGACCCATGGTGGTCAGGCCGAAGGCCACGTCGCCGCCGTGCACCAGCGCCAGGTTCTGGGTCGGACCACCGGTGACTTCGCCGCCGCCGGATAGACCGAGCTGGTCGGCGACCAGGTTGGCCCAGCCGGAGCCGTAGACGAAGTAGGTGCCGCCCTGGCTCGCGGTGCCCACGGTGAAGCTTTCGGGCCAGTCTTCACGGTCTGCCTGGGCGGCAGCGGACACCAGCAGGGTGCCGGCGAAGGTGGTGGCGAGGACGCCGGTGAGGAGCCGGGTAGAGGTGCTCATGCAATGTCTCCCAATGCGATGGACGTTGTGGTTATCGTGCTGCGGTCTCAAGCCTAGACGCCAAGACCGAGCCTGACCGGACGTCGGTCAACGCAAGAGGTATCGCAAGGGGTGTGCCCGACCCAAGGATTTATCTGTAAATCAGTTGGTTATAAAAGTCGCTTTAGACATTGGTCGAAAATGTCGACAAGGCCTTTGTCCGAAGTTTCGCACGTTTGCCGAATTAGAGTGTGCGGATATCCGCACACCCTTGGGCGTAAAAGCGTCGCGCGCTGGATCAGTGGCGTTTGCCGGGGTCGAGAATGCGAACCGGCTGGATCTCTTCAGTGGCGGGGGCTTCGGAGTCCTGGTTGACCCGGGTGGCGAGCTCTTCGACCACGTCGTCCTCGATCGGTAGCTGTTCGAAGAAGTCGCAGCTGACGCACTCACGGTAGCGCACGCCGTTCTGCTCCCAGGCGCGGATACGGTCCATGGCGGCGCAGCGGGGGCAGACGACGCCGGCGATAAAGCGTTTCTTGACGGTCATGTCGGTCTCCACAAATGGCAACGCCCCCGCTGGCGGCGGGGGCGTCGACGAGACGGATGGTCAGGCGGCGCGGATGCCGCTGTGGCGCAGCAGCGGTTCGATGCTCGGCTCGCGGCCGCGGAAGGCCTTGAACAGTTCGGCGGCATCCCTGGCACCGCCTTGCTCGAGGATCTCGCGGCGGAAGCGAGTGCCGGTCTCGGCGTCGAAGGTGCCGGCCTCCTCGAAGGCACTCCAGGCGTCGGCGGACAGCACCTCGGCCCACTTGTAGCTGTAGTAGCCCGCCGCATAGCCGCCGGCGAAGATGTGGCCGAAGCTGTTCTGGAAGCGGTTGAATTCGACTCGCGGTACCACCGAGACCTTGGCGCGGACATCGTCCAGCAGCGACTGGATGTCGGCGGCAGACGGCGCTGCTGGCTCCAGATGCAGGCGGAAGTCGAACAGCGACAGCTCGACCTGGCGCAGCATGCCCATGGCGGACTGGAAGTTCTTGGCCGCGGTGAGCTTGTCGAACAGCTCGTCGGGCAGCGGCTCGCCGGTGTCGACGTGGCCGGAGATCAGGTCCAGCCCTTCACGCTCCCAGCAGAAGTTCTCCATGAACTGGCTCGGCAGCTCCACCGCGTCCCAGGCCACCCCGTTGATGCCCGACACGTCGGCCACCTCCTGGCGGGTGAGCATATGGTGCAGGCCGTGGCCGAACTCGTGGAACAGGGTGGTGACCTCGTCGTGGGTCAACAGCGCCGGCTTGTCGCCCACCGGGCGGGTGAAGTTGCAGGTCAGGTAGGCCACCGGCAGCTGCAGCTCGACGCCGTGGCGGCGACGCACCCGGCACTCGTCCATCCAGGCGCCGCCGCGCTTGCCTTCACGGGCGTAGAGATCGAGATAGAAGCCAGCGATGGGCTGGCCGTTCTCGAGCACCCGGTAGAAGCTGACATCCTCGTGGTAGCTGGGGGCATCGGGGTCCTGCTCGACCTGCACGCCGTAGAGGCGCTCGACCACGCTGAACAGCCCGGCGACCGCCTTGGGCGCAGGGAAGTAGGGGCGCAGCTGCTCCTGGGAGATGGCGTAGCGGGCCTCGCGCAGTTTCTCGCTGGCGTAGCCCACATCCCAGGGGGCGAGTTCCTCGAGCCCCAGCTCGTCACGGGCAAAGGCCTCGAGCTCGCTGAATTCCTGTTGGCCCTGGGGCAGGGCCCGTCTGGCCAGGTCGTCGAGGAAGCCGATGACCTCGCTGGGGCTGTCGGCCATCTTGGTCGCCAGCGAGTAGTCGGCGTAGCTGGAGAAGCCCAGCAGCTCGGCCATCTCGCGGCGCAGCGCCAGGGTCTCTTCCATGATCGGGGCGTTGTCGTACTCGCCTGCGTTGGGGCCCTTCTCGGAGGCCCGGGTGACGAAGGCGGTGTAGACCTCACGGCGCAGTTCGCGGTCTTCGGCGTAGCTCAGCACCGGGAAGAAGCTGGGGAAGTCCAGGGTGATGCGATAGCCCTTGTTGCCCTTGGCCTCGGCGTTGGCCGCCAGGGTGTCCAGGGCGCTCTGGGGCAGGCCGGCCAGACGGCTGTCATCGTCGAGTTCCAGCGCCCAGGCCTGGGTCGCGTCAAGCAGCTGGTTGGAGAAGGTGCTCGACAGACTCGACAGGCGCGTGCGGATTTCCGCCGAGCGCTGTTTCTTGTCTGCCGGCAGGTCGACGCCGGCCAGGCGGAAGTCACGCAGGGCGTTGTCCACCGAGCGCTGGCGAGCCTCGTCGAGCTCGGCGAAGGCCGGGCTGTCCTTGAGCGCCTGCCAGGCGCGGAACAGGCCTTCGTGCTGGCCGATCCAGGTGCTGTAGGCGGAGAGCTTCTCGAGGCAGCCGTCGTGGGCCTCGCGCAGCTCCGGTGTGCTCATGGTCGAGTTGAGGTGCGATACCGGCGACCAGGCCTGGGCCAGGCGATCGCTCATCTCTTCCAGCGGCGCCGCCAGGCTGTCCCAGCTGGGGGTGTCGCGCTCGGCTTCGGCCACCAGCTTCTCGACGCCTTCGCGCAGCTCCTCGAGCAGTGCTTCCACCGCAGGGGCGACGTGCTCCGGGCGAATTTCGCCGAAGGGCGGCAGGGTGTGGCGTTCTAGCAGCGGATTGCGGGACATGGGCACCTCTCGGGAATTCGACAATGGTTCAGTAAATGCGGGCGACTGCCGGCGGTTTCAATGTGCTAGTCTTGCGGCCTTCGTTTTTCTCGATCTGGACACCGAAAGACCATGAACCAAACGCTGGAACGCTGGAGTTCGCGCCGCGCCTTTATCCTGGCCGTGACCGGGGCCGCCGTCGGTCTTGGCAATATCTGGCGCTTCCCCTACATCACCGGGGAGAACGGGGGCGCCGCCTTCCTGCTGCTCTATGTAGGCTTCGTGGTGGTGCTGGGCCTGCCGGTGATGATGGCAGAGATCATGATCGGCCGGGCCGGTCGGCGCAGCCCGATGCAGTCGCTCGCTGAGCTTGCGCGTCAGCGCGGCACCTCGAGCCACTGGAAGTGGCTGGGGCTGTTCGGCGCCTTTACGGTGTTCTGTATCCTGTCGTTTTACTCGGTGGTGTCCGGCTGGTCCATCGACTTTATGGTCAAGGCCTTCAGCGGAGGCTTCGCTGGCCAGAGCGCGCCGCAAATCGGCGCAGGCTTCGACGCCTTCCTGGCTGACCCGCTGCGGATGACGCTCAACCATACGCTGTTTCTGGTGATGACCATGGTGGTGGTCGCCGCCGGCGTGGCCAAGGGCTTGGAGCGCCTCAATAACCTGCTGATGCCGGCGCTCTACCTGCTGCTGATCGTGCTGGCCGGCCACGCCGTGACCATGGACGGCTTCGGTCCGGCCATGGCCTGGCTGTTCACCCCGGATTTCTCGGCGCTGACGCCGATGGTGCTGGTGCACGCCATGGGACATGCCTTCTTCACCCTGGCGGTGGGGGCCTGCGCGCTGATGGCCTACGGCGCCTATATGCCCGACCACCAGAGCCTGCCTGGCGCCGCCGGCGCGGTGGCGGTGCTTGATGTGCTGGTGGCGCTGCTGGCCGGTATTGCGATCTTCTCGGTGGTGTTCACCCAGGGCATGGATCCGGGGGAGGGTCCAGGACTGGTATTCGTGACCCTGCCGGTGGCCTTCGCCGAGCTGCCCGGTGGTCCCTTCTGGCTGGGACTTTTCTTCCTGCTGCTGCTGCTGGCGACTTGGACTTCATCGATCAACCTGGCCGAACCGATGGTCTCGACCCTGGTGGGCTGGGGGCTGTCGCGGCGCATGGCCGCCCTGGCGGTGGGCCTGTGCGTATGGCTGGTGGGGCTGTTGTGCGTGCTGTCGTTCTCGAGTCTGAGCGACGTCCACCTGATCGGGGAGATGAACTTCTTCGGCGTGGTCAGCACCATTCCGCCGGAGATCTTCCTGCCGCTAGGCGGTCTGTTGATCGCCATCTTTGCCGCCTGGGTGATGCCTGAGCAGGAAGCGCTGCGGGCGCTGGATGCGGGGCCCAATGGCTTTCGCGTGTGGCGCGCCGTGGTACGCTGGGTGTCGATTCCGCTGGTACTGGTGGTGCTGTTCAGCGGTCTGCTGTAGTGCCGCGACCGACCGGCGCACAACCTTCAGGAGAGACAGCGATGGCAGACAGGGTGGCAACGGAAGCGCACGATGGTACGCCGGGGTATCCGGTGATCCGTTCCTGGCAGGGTGTAAGCCCCAGGCTGGGCGCGCGGGTCTATATCGACCCCCAGTGCATGGTATTGGGTGACGTGGAGCTGGGCGACGACTGTTCGGTGTGGCCGATGGCGGTGATTCGCGGAGACATGCACCGGATTCGCATCGGCTCGCGCACCAGCGTGCAGGACGGCAGCGTGCTGCACATCACCCACGCCAGCGACTTCAATCAAGGCGGCTGGCCGCTGACCATCGGCGATGAAGTCACCATCGGCCACAAGGCGGTGCTGCATGGCTGCACCCTGGGCAACCGGATCCTGGTCGGCATGGGCGCCATCGTCATGGACGGGGCAGTGGTCGAGGACGAGGTGATCATCGCCGCCGGTGCGGTGGTGCCCCCCGGCAAGCGCCTGGAAAGCGGCCACGTCTACGCCGGCAACCCGGCCAAGGCGCTGCGCCCGCTGAAGGATTCTGAGCGCGCCTTCTTCCCCTACACCGCAGGCAACTACGTCAAGCTCAAGGATCAGTACCTGGCCTCGGCCGGATAGCCCCCGGACACAGTACCGTGTGAGTGACAGTGTTCAAATGGCCGCAACATTTTGGATGCAGCGTTCCGATCTAAAATGTTGCGTGTCATGCCGTTCCAACGCTCAAGAAATAGCTGCCGACCGAGTGCATGACAAAAATTGTCATCATTAGAAAAAAGCTAACCATCCTGTAAAGGAGGCTTTCTCGACAGCGACGAAATAATCCCAGCAGTGCAACGATAAAGCAGAGAATGGCGATTGTGCCAAATAAGTCGCTGTCAGCAAGAACGGCCAAATAGCCATCGACTCCAAAGTTTGTCACCGATCGAATTCCATAAAGTTCTGAATCCTGGATTCATAGAATAATTGCAGCACTTTGGACCACGAGGCAGAGGGCTCGTGCGCCAGTAAGTCGATGCGGAGGAGAAGCGAGGCGAATTCACCAGAGTGGAATGGCGTTTTGCCTACGCGGCGTCGCGAAGACTGGATCATGGGCACCGCTGCCGCTGCCGCTGCCGCTGCCGCTGCCGCTGCCGCTGCCGCTGCCGCTGCTCGTGAGGCTGAGGCTGTGAGTGCGGCAAGGTGCAAGATGCGAATTCCCCGCGTTTTACTCAACCGATTGTTTCTATTGAACTGCCGGGCGATAATCTGGTCATTTATCCAGTATATGCCTTTTCGAGGAGCCCGCCCGGCATGGCCAACTTCCGCACCCACCTCAGCGTGGCCGCCGCCGGCGGCGCGGTGCTGGCCCATGGCGGCTGGCAGGCGGGGCTGTGGTCGGCGCTCGACAGCCTGCCGATGCTGGCGCTGACGACCCTGGGCGGCATCCTCCCCGATATCGACTCCGACAGCTCCAAGGCGATCCGGCTGATCTTCAATCTGATGGCGGTGCCGGCGGTGGTGGCCGGCGCGGTGATGCTGCAGGAGCGGTTCTCCGACGGCACCTTGCTGCTGGTGTGCGGCGCCATCTATCTGGCGGTGCGCTATGTGGCCGGCGCGATCTTTGCCCGCTTCACCGTCCACCGGGGGCTTTGGCACTCGCTTCTGGCCGCGGCCATGTGCGGCCTGGCGACCGCGGCGCTCAGCCACCATCTGTTCGCACCACCGGACGCCATGGCCTGGGCCCACGGCGGCGCCCTGACCTTTGGCTTTGCCATCCATCTGTTGCTCGATGAGCTCTACAGCGTGGATCTGAACGGGGCGCGACTGAAACGTTCCTTCGGCACCGCCTTCAAACCGTTTGACTGGGGTGATCCCGGCAACTCTCTGGCGATGCTGTGCGTGACCCTGAGTCTGGCGCCCTGGCTGCCGTCCTGGGACGCGCTGCAGGGGCTGGTCGATCAGGGCGTGGCGCTGGTGTCGGGGCGCTGGCGATAGTCGTCGGGCTTGAGGGCGTGCTTCTTGAGCTTGTCGTAGAGGGTCTTGCGCGGGAGTCCCAGGTGCTCGCAGACCTCGTTGATACGGCCGTGGTGGCGGGCCAGCGACTGGCTGACCAGCTGTTTCTCGAACAGCTCCACCTGCTGGGGCAGCGGCAGCTCGCCACCGTCGCTGCCGACGCCTTCCATCAAGGCGTCGAGGCGGTAGTCGCAGGTGCTGCCGAGCAGCACGTAGCGCTCTGCCAGGTTGCGTAGTTCACGGGCGTTGCCGGGCCAGTCGTGGGCCAGCAGCGCGGTGACGCCGGCCGCGTCCAGCGGCGGCGCTTCCATGCCGCTGCGGCTGGCGGCCACCGCGGCGAAGTGGTGAAACAGCAGCGGGATGTCCTCGCGGCGCTCGCGCAGCGGCGGAATCATCAGGGTCACCACGTTGAGGCGGTAGTACAGGTCCTCGCGGAACTCGCCGGCCTCGGCGGCCGCTTTGAGGTCGATCTTGGTGGCGGCGATCACCCGAATGTCGAGTGTCACCGGGGTATTGCTGCCCAGGCGCTCGACCTGGCGCTCCTGCAGTACCCGCAGCAGCTTGACCTGCAGCGCCAGCGGCATGGACTCGATCTCGTCGAGGAAGACGGTGCCGCCGGCGGCATGCTCGAACTTGCCGATGCGCCGCTCCACCGCGCCGGTAAAGGCGCCTTTCTCGTGGCCGAACAGCTCGGATTCGATGGTGCTCTCGGGCACCGCGCCGCAGTTGATGGCGACGAAGGGCTTGCCGCCTCGGGCGCTGCGCTCGTGGATCGCGCGGGCCACCAGGTCCTTGCCGGCGCCGGTCTCGCCGAACAGCAGCACGTCGGCCTCGACCTGGCTGATGCGCTGGACCATCGACGACAGCCGCTTGATCGCCGGGGTGCGCCCTACCAGACGTGGGCCTGGCGCGGTCTGCTGGGCCTCGAGCTCGGCCTTGAGGAAGCGGTTTTCCAGGCTCAGTCGACGCTTCTCGACGCCTCGCCGCACGACCTCGCCCAGGCGTTCACCGGGAAACGGCTTCTCGAGAAAGTCCCAGGCGCCTTCCCGCATGGCCTCCACCGCTGTGGATACATCGCCATGACCGGTAATCAGTACCACCGGCAGGTCCGGGTCGCGCTGACGAATCTCTCTGAGCAGGCTCATGCCGTCCATGCCGGGCATGCGGATATCGCTGATCACCACCCCGCTGAAGTCCCGGTCCAGGGTGGCCAAGGCCTGTTCGGCGCTGGGAAAGGGCAGCGGTCGATAGCCTGCCAGTTCCAGCGTCTGGCCCAGGGTGACCCTCAGGTGCTCTTCATCGTCGATGATCATCACGGGGGCTTCGTCGGTCATGTGGCGTGGCTCTCATCGTGGGGCGGGAGGACGTGCTCGGCCTGGGGCAGCTCGATGGTAAAGCGTGCTCCGCCCAGAGGCGAGACACCGGCCTGCAGGCGGCCGCCGAGATCATCGATGATCCGTGCGGAGATGGACAGCCCGAGCCCCAGTCCGGCGCCGGGGGCCTTGGTGGTGTAGAAGGGCTCGAACACCTGGCGGCGCTGGTCCTCGGGGACGCCGGGGCCGTTGTCGTCGACCCATAGCCTGACGCGGCCATCGGCGGCGGCCACGCCCAGTATCAGGCGTGGTGACGGCGTCTGTGCCATGGCCTGAAGGGCATTGCCGATCAGGTTGACCAGCACCTGCTCGAGTCTGACCAGGTCGGCCAGTACCCAGGGCGCTTCCTCCGGGGTGTCGAACACCACCTCGACCTGTTGCTCGCCGAGGCGTGCCTTGAACAGGCGCAGGGCGTAGTCGAGGCAGGCGCGGGTCGACACCGGGCTTGGCGGCTCACCGCTCTTGCGCGAGAACTGGCGTAGCTGGGCGCTGATCTCGGCCATGCGGCCGGTGAGTTCGATGATCTCGCCGAGGTTGGCGTCGACGGTGTCGTGGCGCTGTCGGGCGAGAAAGCCCCGGGCGTTCTCGGCGTAGGCGCGGATGGCCGCCAGTGGCTGATTGAGCTCGTGGTTGATGCCGGCGGCGAGCTGGCCGAGCACCGCCAGTTTGGCGGCCTGGGTCAGCTCGTCACGGGTCTGGCGCAGAGTCGCCTCGGTGCGTCGGCGCTCCTCGATTTCGTCGGATAGCCGGCGATTGGTGGCGAGCAGGTCGCGGGTCCGGCTGGCCACGTTGCGCTCGAGTTCGTCGCGGGCTTGCGCCAGGGTGGTGCGCTCACGCTCGGCGAAGGCTTCGCGCTCCCGGCGCAGTCGGTGGCGCTGCCAGCCGATGCCTCCGGCCAGCGCCAGCAGGCCGTATAGACCACCCCCCATCAGCATCGCCTGCCACTGGGCCTCGATCACCGGGGCCATGGGCTTGAGGATATGCATCTGCCAGCCCAGGGTGGGAAAGTCCCGAGTGACGCCAAGGTAGTGCCCGGACGCCAGCGGGCCGCTGTCGAAGCCCACCAGTCTGGCGTCGTTGGCGAGGTGATCGACGACCTCGAGGCCGCTCGGCTTCAGCGCTTCATCGGCGTAGCGCCGCGAGTCGCGCAGCTCGGCCAGGCGCGGTGGCGCCAGCGGGGTGAGAGAGGTCAGGCGCAGCTCGGGTTGGCTGGCCATGAACACGATACCGTTCTGGTCCACCACCAGCAGGCTGGTCCCCGGACTCTGCCAGCTCGCCTCCAGCGTATCGACGCGGACCTTGACCACCATGACCCCGGCCGGGGTGGCGTCGGGATTGACCTCGTCGAGCCAGACCGGTGCCGAGAAGTAGTAGCCGCGATCCATCGATACCACGCCGAGGCCGTGGAAGCGGCCGTAGTGCCCGGCGATGGCGTCCTGGTAGTAGGGGCGAAAACGATAGTTCTGGCCGATGAAGTTGTCGGGGCGGTGCCAGTTGCTGGCCGCCAGGGTGGTGCCCTCGGCGTCGAGCAGGTAGATGTCGGAGACGCCGGTGGTACTGCGGAAACGGTTGAGCAGTCGGTTAAGCGGCATCACGTCCTGGCCGTCCGGGGCGCTCAGGTATCGCTTGACGGTTTCCCGGGTGGCGAGCAGCTCCGGCAGGTATTCGTGGCGTGACAGGTAACCGGTCAGGCCGGTGGCGGAAAGCCTGAGTTCGGTATCGGCATCACGCTTGAGCGAGGCCAGCGCCTGCTCACGGGCCAGGGTGGCGCTCTGCCACAGCACCAGGGCGAGACCCAGCGCCAGCGCCAGCGCCAGGGTGCGGCGATTCAGCCAGCGTGACCAGCGTCGCATCGACTAACGCGACCGGCGCGGCGGCATGACCTGGGCACGCCGCAGCGCTCGCTGCGAGCGGGTCTCGGCGCGCTCCATCTCGAGCAGACCCTCTTCGACGTAGACCAGGTGTTCGTGGGCCAGCGCCTGGGCGTCTTCGGCGCGCCCCTCGAGGATGGCGTCGAGCAGTGCCCGGTGCTGCTGCATCAGGCGGGGGCGTGCCTCCGGCTTCTCGAACAGATGGGCGAGATTGTCGACGATGCTGCGTTCCAGCAGGTGGAAGATGCCGCGAATGGTGTGCAGCAGAAGGACGTTGTGGGCGGACTCGGCGATCGCCAGGTGGAAGGCGGCGTCGGCCTTGGCCTCACCCTGGGGATCCTCGCCGAGAAAGGACGTCTCGAGCTCTTCGAAGCGCTGAATCAACAGCGCCCTGTCGGTGGGTGTCGAGCGCAGCGCCGCATAGTAGGCTGACAGGCCTTCCATGGCGTCACGGAATTCGAGCAGGTCCAGGTGGAACTCGCCGTGGCGAGACAGCATCTCCAGCAGCGGGTCGCTGTAGCCGCTGTTGAGGGCCTCGGTGATATAGGTGCCACCGCCCTGGCGGCTGACCAGCAGGCCGCGGGCGGCCAGTTTCTGGATCGCTTCGCGCAACGACGGGCGCGAGACGCCGAAGCGCTCGGCCAGTTCGCGTTCGGGGGGCAGGCGCTGGCCGGGGGTCAGGCTGCCTTCCAGAATCAGCGCCTCGAGGCGCTCGGTGATCACATCGGCCAGGCGAGGCTGGCGCACGGGCTGGTAGGCCATGGCGGTTTATCATCGACGTGGGAACGAGGCCGCCAGTGTAACGACAACTAATTGGTATTACCAATAAACGAGGTTGTCCTGTTGCCTGTCCTGATCCTCGTTCTTCCCAGATTATCAACCTGTTACGTTCACGGCCGTCGAGACATAGACCAAAGTATAGCGCAAAGTCCGAGCAAAAATCGGCGTCTGGTTTGACACTCTGGAAGAGCGAACCTACTGTGCCTAGATTCGGCGTTGTCAATTGGTTTTACCAATTTACTCCAACTCTATCCCTGGCGGTCGTTGGCAAGACCGATGATGCTCCGGGGGCCTCGGTTCCGGCGGTCCAGACGAGGCGTGCAGCGGTAGCCTGCTCGCCTCTGTTGTGCCGCTATTGATACCGGGAACAACGACAACGTCCTGCCGTGCCTGACCCTGAGGACCCCGCGATGACCGCCGTCAAGCTTTATCCCCCTCGCCCCGACAAGGTCTACCTGTTCGGAACCTGTCTGATCGACATGCTCTATCCCGAGGCTGGCCTCGATGCCGTTCGACTGCTCGAGCGTGAAGGGATCGAGGTGATCTTCCCCGACGACCAGACCTGCTGCGGCCAGCCCGCCTACACCTCTGGCTACCACACCGAGGCCAGGGCGGTGGCCAGGGCCCAGCTCGACCTGTTCCCCGAGCCCTGGCCGATCATCGTGCCGTCCGGCTCCTGTGGCGGCATGATGCGCACCCACTATCCCTCGCTGTTTGCCGGCACCCCCGAGGAGGCAAGGGCCAGGGAGGTCGCCGATCGGGTGTTCGAACTGACCGAATTCCTGGTGCACGTCTGCCACCTGACGCTTGAGGATCGAGGCGCGCCGGAGAAGGTCGCCATGCATACCTCGTGCAGCGCCCGTCGCGAAATGGGACTCGCCGAGACCGGCCCCGCGCTGCTGGCCAAGCTCGGCCAGGTCGAGCTGGTGGAGCAGGAGCGGGCCAGCGAATGCTGTGGATTCGGCGGGACCTTTGCGGTGCGCCATCCGGAGGTGTCCGGGGCCATGGTCGAAGACAAGAGCCGTGCCATCGAAGCCGCCGGCGCCGAGCGCTTCGTGACCTCCGACTGTGGCTGTCTGATGAACATCGCCGGGCGTCTGGCCCACCGCGACAGCACGCTCGAAGGCGAGCACATCGCTTCCTATCTGTGGCGGAGGACCTCATGAGCCAGCCTGTACAGACCTTTACTCCCCAGGCGTTCCATCGCCAGGCCCACGAGGCGCTGGAGAATCCGCAGATCCGTGCCAACTTCCGCAAGGCGATGGACGGCCTGATGGGCAAGCGGCGCAAGGCCTTCGACGACTGGGACCTGGAGACCCTGCGTGAGCTGGGGGCCAATATCCGGCTACGTGCGCTGTCGAAGCTGCCCGACCTGCTGGAGCAGCTCGAGGCCAACTGCGAGGCCAATGGCATCCGCGTGCACTGGGCGGAGAATGGCGAGCAGGCCTGCGAGCTGATCACCGAGATCTGTCAGCGTCATGGCGCGTCCTCGGTGATCAAGGGCAAGTCCATGGTGTCCGAGGAAATGCACCTGAACGCCCACCTGGAGAAGGCGGGTATCGATGCCCTGGAGTCGGATCTGGGCGAGTATCTGGTGCAGCTCAACGAGCAGACGCCGTCTCATATCATCATGCCGGCGATTCACCTCAATACCGGTGAAATCTCCGATATCATGCACGAGCGCACTGGCACCGAGCGCACCACCGACGTGGACGCGATGACCGCAGCGGCCAGGGCCCAGCTGCGCGAGCGCTTCATGACGGCGGATGTCGGGGTATCCGGGGTCAATTTCGCGGTGGCCGAGACCGGTACCCTGTGCCTGGTGGAGAACGAAGGCAACGGGCGCCTGACCACCACCGCGCCGCCGGTGCACATCGCCGTGACCGGCATCGAGAAGGTGGTCGAGCACCTGGCCGACGTGCCGCCGCTCTACGCCCTGCTGACGCGCTCTGCCACCGGCCAGCACGTGACTACCTACTTCAACATGATCAGTTCTCCACGCAAGGCCGACGAACATGACGGCCCCGAAGAGGTGCATCTGGTGCTGGTCGACAGCGGTCGCTCGCGGGTCTACCAGGACGATGAACTGCTCGACACCCTGCGCTGCATCCGTTGCGGCGCCTGCATGAACCACTGCCCGGTGTACACCCGGGTCGGCGGTCACACCTACGGCACCACCTACCCGGGGCCGATCGGCGCCATCCTGATGCCGCACCTGATGGGGCTTGAAGCGACCAAGGATCTACCGTCGGCGTCGAGCCTGTGCGGCGCCTGCGGTGAGGTGTGCCCGGTCAAGATACCGATTCCGGACCTGCTGGTGCGTCTGCGGCGTGAGGCCGTGGGCGACGGCGTCGGCAATGTGCCCGGTGCCGGGGTCAAGCGCTCGCGCAAGGAGGTCGCCGCGTGGAAGAGCTGGCAGTGGCTGGCTACCCATCCCGGAGCCTGGCGAGGCGCTACCCTGGTCGCCGGCAGCTTCCGTGCGCTGGCGCCGTCCCACCTGGGGCCCTGGACGCAGTACCGCAGCGCCCCGAAGCCGGCCAAGACGTCACTTCACACGCTGATCAAGCGTCATCGCAAGGAGAAGGGCGAATGAGTGCCAGAGACAACATTCTGGGTCGCCTGCGCGATCGCCAGGGCGGACCGCTGTCGGCCCCCGACAGTGACTTCGGCGTGGTCACCGGGCGCCAGTGGTCGCGCCACGAACGACTCGAGCGCTTCGAGCACTGGATCTCCTCGGTGCATGGCGAGGTGATTCACTGTGACTCTGCCGGCTGGACCGAGACCCTCGCCAGGGTGCTGGCGGACAAAGGCGTCAAGCGCCTGGCGCTGGGCCGGGAGCATCCGGTAGCGCAGCAGGCCCGTGAGGCCCTGGCGGATCATGAGGTCGAGCTGGTCGACGCCGACCGTGACATCGAGGGCTGGAAGCGTGAGCTGTTCGACGGCGTCGAGGCTGGCCTTACGTCCACCCGTGGCGCCATCGCCGAGACCGGCAGTCTGTGGCTGTGGCCGACCCCGGATGAACCGCGTCTGCTGAGCCTGGTGCCGCCTTTGCATATCGCCGTGCTCGATGCCGATAGCGTCGAGGACACCTTCTTCGATGTCGTCACTGGGCAAGGCTGGGCGAGCGCCATGCCGACCAATGCGCTGCTGATCTCGGGGCCGAGCAAGACCTCGGATATCGAGCAGACGCTGGCCTACGGCGTACACGGTCCAAGAGAACTGGTGGTCATCCTGCGCGACGCCTGATTCACCGTGCTCGCGTGCGACACCTGCGACATCGGAGTGGTTTGCGTCCTGACGCGCGTCATGCAAGTTGGCTATAGTGTGCGTTCCCGACGATGTTCTGTTGTCGGCGCAGGAAGCGAAATTCAACTGATGGAGGCAGGCATGTCCAAGCAGCAGTGTCCGGGGTCGAAACGCCCACTTTGCAAGGCCATTTCCCCGTTGCTGGTGATCAGCGGGGTGTCCATGGCGGTCTTGCTGAGCGGATGCCAGGACGACGGCGGTAGCCAGGGCGGGCGGTTTGTCGAGGCGCCGGATGTTGCGCTGGGCGAAGCGATTGAGGGCGAATTGACCTCGCAAAGCGGGATCAACCTCAAGGATGGCTCGCGTCACGACCGTCGCTGGGTCTGCGGCGAGGCCGAATCTGGTGTGCTGTACCGGCTCGATTCACCCTTTGCCGCCAGCCTCTCGGTGTATTCCGAAGACGGCAAGTGGCAGGGAGGTGCGAGCAGCACCCAGGAGGCGCCGGCATCGCTGTTGCTGTCTTCCGCCGAGGGGTGCTCGCTGGTGGTCGTCAGCAGCGACGACATGGCAGGCTTTGGCCCCTACTCGCTGAAGCCGAGTGAGGCCCAGGCATCCGAGACGCTGGGCGACGATCAGGACGTCGTCGGGGCGCTGGGAGGCGAGGCGGCGAGCTACAGCTTCTCGCTCGAGCAGGCTCGCCAGGTCTCTCTGGTGCTGGCCGGTGCGTCTGACGCATCGCTGGTGCTCAGTGGCAATGGTGTCGAGCATAAGGCCGCGCGCTGCGGTGATGACCAGCAGACTCTGAAGACCTTCCTCGATCCTGGTGACTATGAGGTGCGTGTGACGCCAGGTCAGCCGGTCAAGGAACGCGTGGACGTGGAATGCCAGGATGACTTCGTCAGCGTCGGTGACGGCTATCGTCTGTCGATGCAGCAAGCCGATCTTTCCAGCGGCGAGCGTAATGCCGGACCGCTGCGCGCCGGTGACAGCATCACCGGTACCCTGGCCGACGCCTCCTCCAGCAACACCTACAGCCTCAAGATCGACGAGCCCACCAGCGTCAATCTGGCGCTCGCCTCCAGCGATTTCGACACCGTGCTGCGGGTACGCGGCGGCCAGACCAATATCGAGGTCGATGATTCGGACAGCGGTACCGACTCTCATCTCGACAGCGTGCTGATGCCGGGCGACTACCGGGTGGTGGTCAGCGGCTACGGGGGCGAGTCCGGCGGCTATTCGCTGGAGCTTTCGACCTCTCCCTTCGATGGCGAATTGAAGAACGAAGGGGCCATCGAGCCAGGTGAGTCTGTGCAGGGCATGGCCGGCGGGTTTCAACCTAACGCCTACACCCTGGACATCGAGCAGCCCTCCGAGGTGACGATTGCACTGTCTTCCTCTGCCTTCGACACCCAGCTCTATCTCGAGGGCAACGGTGTGTCGCTCAGCGACGATGACGGCGGCGGTGGTACCAATTCGCGGCTGAGCGAGGTGCTCGAGCCCGGCAGCTATCGCATCGAGGTGGCGAGCTACTCGGGTGTCGCTTCCGGCATGTTCCGACTGGAGACCGACGTCACTGCCTTCGATGGCGAAATGCGCAACAGCGGTGAGCTGCAGCAGGGAGAGACGGTGCGCGGCATGGTGGGGGCCAGCGGTGTCAATCAATACAGCTTCACCCTGGAAGATGCCGCAGAGGTGACCCTGGAGATGAACTCCAGCGCCTTCGACGCCATGCTTGGCCTGCGCGGCGAAGGAATCGACACCAGCGATGACGATGGTGGCTCGGGTACCAATTCGCGCATCAGCGCGATCCTCGAGGCTGGTACCTACAGTGTCGATGCGCGAAGCTTCAGTGGCTCCGGCACCTACTCGCTGAGCCTGTCGCAGACGCCCTTCAGCGGCGAACTGCGCTCCGAGGGTGAGATTCACACCGGCGAGACCCTTTACGGTCAGCTCGATGCCAGCGGCAGGCTCAACTACCAGCTGGTGGTCGAAGAGGCTGGCGTCATCAGCATCGAGACTCAGTCCGACGCCGTGGATACGCTGTTGGAGCTCGAGGGTGAGGGTGTCTTCTTCCAGGACGATGACGGTGGCAGTACCCAACTCGGGTCGCTGATCGAAACCCGTCTGGAGCCAGGTGTCTATGACGTTACCGTCAGCGGCTATGGCGGGGGCGGCGGCATCGTCCAGATCGACGTCAGGGGCTAACCCCTAGCGCCAAACGCCACTCTTCGGAGTGGCGTTTTAGTATCTGAACGGCTGCAATAGCGAATAATCAGACAGGGAGCGCACCATGACGGCCATCACCACCACCAAGCCCAGCATTTCCATCGACGAGTTGACGGCGATGCTGACCGAACGCCTGCCCACCGAGCGATTGGTCCAGGATCCGCTGCGCCGGCTGGCCTACGGTACCGATGCCAGCTTCTATCGGCTGGTGCCAAGCCTGGTGGTAAGGCCGGAGACCGAACAGGAGCTTGTCGAAGTCATTGGCGCCTGCCGCGAGGGCAACTGGCCGATGACCTTCCGCGCCGCAGGTACCTCGCTGTCCGGTCAGGCCATCACCGATGGGGTGCTGATCCAGCTGGGGCGCGGCTGGCGCGATGCCAGGGTGCTTGATGACGGTGCCAGAATTGACCTGCAGCCCGGTGTCATCGGGGCCAGGGCCAACGAGCTGCTGGCGCCCTTTGGGCGCAAGATCGGGCCGGACCCGGCGTCCATCGCCAGTTGCATGATCGGCGGCATCGCCGCCAACAATGCATCGGGCATGTGCTGTGGCACCGCCCAGAATACTTATCGGACCCTGGACAGCCTGCGCATGGTGCTGCTCGATGGCACGGTACTGGATACCGCCGATGCCGACAGCGTGGCAGCCTTTCGTCAAAGCCATGCGGCCCTGCTCGATGGGCTGGAGCGACTGTCGACCAATGTGCGCACCGATCTCGAGCTGGCCAAGCGCATTCGCCACAAGTATCGCCTGAAAAACACCACCGGCTACGCTCTCAACAGTCTGGTGGATTTCCGTGACGGTGTGGATATCCTGGCCCACCTGATGATCGGCTCCGAGGGCACTCTGGGCTGTATCACGCGGATTACCTATCAGTCGGTGCCGGAGCCGCCACGCAAGGCCGCCGCCCTGATCTTCTTCCCGGATCTCGGCAGCGCCTGCCGTGCCACCATCGCCTTGCGTGGCACCGGCGTGGCGGCGGTGGAGCTGATGGATCGTGCGGGGCTGCGTTCGGTGGAGCGGCAGCCGGGCATGCCGGAGCAGCTGCGTGAGCTACCGGACGGCGCCACGGCATTGCTGGTGGATGTCCGCGAGGAGGATGGGCCTCGGCTGGAGGCGCGTATCGAGGAGGTCGGCCAGGCGCTGGAAGGCATCACCACCCTCGAGCCCATCGCCTTCACCGAAGACCCGGTCAGCTACGCGCTCTACTGGAAGGTACGCAAGGGACTGTTCCCCGCCGTCGGTGCTGTGCGTGATCTCGGAACTACCGTGGTGATCGAGGACGTGGCCTTTCCCATCGAACGGCTGGAGGAGGGTGTCGCCGCCCTGACCGAGGCGTTCAAGCGCCATGGCTACGACGACGCCCTGCTGTTTGGTCACGCCCTGGAAGGCAATCTGCACTTCGTCTTCCCTCAGGGCTTTGAGCGTCCGGGGGAGAAGGAGCGCTACCAGGCGCTGATGGCCGACGTGGCCCAGTTGGTAGCCGTGGACTTCGGTGGCTCGCTCAAGGCCGAGCACGGCACCGGCCGCAACATGGCACCCTTTGTGGAGCTGGAGTGGGGCGAAGAGGCCTATGCTCTGATGTGGCAGATCAAGGCGTTGTTCGATCCGGGCCATCTGCTCAACCCCGATGTGATGCTGACGCGCAACCCGACGCTGCACCTCGAAAATCTGAAGCCATTGCCCGAGGCCGACCCTATCGTCGATCGCTGCATCGAGTGTGGCTTCTGCGAAGCCGTGTGTCCTTCACGCGAGCTGACGCTGACGCCTCGCCAGCGCATCGTGCTGACCCGCGAGCGAGCTCGCCTGGCAGCCCTGGATGAGTTGAGCGATGAAGAGCGAGAGCGTCGCGATGCCTTCGAGCAGAGTGCGCTTTACGATATCGATGTCACCTGCGCCGCCGATGGCATGTGCGGGACGCGCTGCCCGGTCGGTATCAATACCGGCGAGATGGTGCTCGCCATGCGCCAGGAACGTCATGTCGGCAAGCAGGAATTGGCAAGGCGAATCGGGCGTCACTTCTCCGGGGCTACCAAGATTGCCCGGGGCGGCCTGCGTGCGGCCAGCCTGGGGCGTGGGATCATCGGCGACGCTTTGATGGCCCGAGCCAGTCAGGGTGTTCACAAGGCCAGCGGCAAGCGTGTCCCACAGTGGATACCGGCGATACCCGCCGCCGCCCCGATTCGGGTGCTCAAGTCGTCGCGGCCATCGGCGGGCGCATCGTCCACCGAGGGGCCGCGCGATTCGGTGGTGTACTTCCCTTCCTGCGCCACTCGGGTGTTTGGCGCCGACAAGCGGGACGACTCGGCGCGTGCGGTGATGGAGATCGTACTGAGTCTGCTCGACAGAGCCGGGTATGACGTCATCATTCCCGAAATGCCAGGCCACCTGTGTTGCGGGATGGCGTTTTCCTCCAAGGGGATGGATAACGAGGCGACGCACAAGGCGCGCGAACTCAACCGGGAGTTGCTGGTCGCGAGCCAGAACGGTCGTTTCCCGGTGCTGTTCGATACCAGTCCTTGCAGCTTGCAGGTCGAGGGGCATCTGGATGAGCGCTTGAAGGTGCAGGAGCCGGTGGCCTTCGCCCATGACCACCTGTTGCCGCGCCTGGAGGTGACGCCGCTGGACTGCAAGGTGGCGGTGCACGTGACCTGCTCCAGCCATCGCAAGGGGCTGACCGACTCCTTCGTGGAGCTGGCGCGTGCGTGTGCTAGGGAGGTGGTGGTGCCGGATGGTATCAGTTGCTGCGGATTTGCCGGCGACAAGGGCTTGCGCGTACCGGAACTGACGGCTTCATCGCTGCGCGATCTGTCGGGGCAGGTGGCGGGCTGTGACTTTGGTGTCTCCAATTCGAGAACCTGCGAGATGGGCATGACCCAGCACTCCGGTCTTACCTATCACTCCATACTGGAGTTGCTGGACCGCGCGAGTCAGCCGACTGCTCAAGGGGGCGTATCGGAAGAGCGCACCGTCTCGCTGTAAGGCCCTGCTCCAGGTCGCGACTGAAGCCTGAACCGCTGTCGATGACGCCCCGAAGACAGCTCGATGAACTTTTTTGCATAAGGGTATTGCCAAGGGCGGAGGGGATGCGTAAAGTACGCATCCGCTGCCGGCGACGAGCAAACGTCACAGGCGGTTAAGGGTGGTAAAAGTGATTGTTTTGAAAAGGCTTTTTCAAGTCTTCGAAAAATTCTCCACTTGACGGGCAGCGAGAAATCGGTAAAATGCTCGCCACTCGATCGGAGTCGCCAGGACGGCATCGCAGGATGCGCGTCAGGCTCGCTTCGCTTTCTCTTGGGTCCTGCAGGCATTGCTTGCACGGCGAAAA